>NZ_JOEV01000002.1 GCF_000721105.1 Streptomyces cellulosae | reverse complement strand
AGGCGGCCGCGGACCTGGTCGGTGCGCTCGTCCGGTTCGAGGAAGTGGGAGGACTGCGGGCCGAGGCCGTCCTCGATGGTCACGAAGTCGAGCAGACCGACCTCGGCCTCGGCGACCAGGTCGGCCCAGTATCCGGCGGTGAACAGCTCACGGGGACGGGCCACCGGCTCACGCCAGGCGGCCGGATGCCAGCCGGCGCCGTCCAGAGCGACGGCGAGACGCAGCGGGGAAGAGGGAGAGGGGGACACGAGTAGGTGCCTTCCTGATCAGCCGTATGAGGAAGCCGGCCCCGTACGAAGGGTGCGGCCGCGAGGACAACGGGTCAGGGGCGACAGAGCGCGCCGGCCACCCGCAGCAGGTCGATGTGCTGCCGGGAGTACAGGTGCAGGCGGCGGGGCGGGGCGGGTTTCATGGCGCGGTGCGGGGACACGGGACGCATGTGCCGCACCTCCGCCCTTCCGGCCCGGCGACCCCGGGGTCTGGGTCGGCCTCGCTCCAGCGGCTCCCCGAAGGGGCGCCATCCGCTCGTCAGCAAGCACAACAGCACGGCTATGCCTCTTCTTCCGGCTGTCCGGCTTCTTGTCCGTCCCGGCCTTGCGTCTCCAGCTGTCCGCCCGGCGCGCGGACGAGCGCGAACCGCGTGCGGCGGCGCAGGGTGAACCCGATGGACTCGTAGAGCCGGATCGCGTGGGTGTTGCTCGCTGCGGCGTGGAGGAAAGGGGTGTCGCCACGTTCCCTGATCCCCGCCGCGATCGCGCGGACCAGCCGGGTGGCCAGGCCGCGGCCGCGGTGGTCCGGGTGGCTGCAGACGGCACTGATCTCGGTCCAGCCCGGCGGGCGGAGGCGTTCGCCGGCCAGGGCGATCAGCCGCCCGTGGTCCCGGATGCCGAGGTAGGTGCCGAGTTCGACGGTACGGGGCAGGAAGGGGCCCGGCCTGGTGAGGGCGATCAGCTCGAGGATCTCGGGTACGTCGGCGGGTCCGAGCCGTACCGCTTCGGGTGCGGGTTCGGCGTACAGCGCCGTGGCGATCATCTGGACTCCCTCGCCGCTCTGCTCGACCTGCCAGCCGACGGGCACGGTTTGGACCGCGGTGACCGGGGTGACGGCGCCGGGTCCGACCAGTGTTGCCAGGTCCTCCCAGGCGCGGGGATCGGTGGGGTCTTCCAGGGCGGTGAACGGGGAGACGTCCGCGGGGTAGCGGGCGGCCCGGCCGACGCGCTCGGCGAGATGGGAGTGCGGGCCCGCCAGGGCGGCCCAGGCGGCGTTGTCCAGGATGTGCGGTTCGGTCGGGCTAGGGGGCGGTGCATGATCGACGCTGGTGGACATGGCGTTGCGGAGTCTCCGTAGCTGGAACGCGGCAGGGCGCGCCCGGAACTCCGCCGTGGACACGGCGGAGTCTCCAGGGACGGGCGGCGGATCAGGAGTTGTCGAGCGGCAGCCCGGGCGGGTTGATCTCGGACTTGCCGACGGCCTCGTTGGAGAGGTGCCAGGCGGCGAGCCACTTGGCGTACTGACCGTTCTTGATCAGGTAGTTGACCGCGTCCGCGAGCGGCTTGGCCAGGCCGCTGTCCTTCTTCGCGGTGGCCGCGATGATGCCCTGGAGCGTCGCTCCCGCGCCGGAGAACTCGCCCGCGTTGCGCGTCGGGTTGGGCGTCCTGGCGACCTGGGTGATGTGGTAGGCGATGCCGGGGTTGGGACCGAAGTAGGCGTCGATCTTCCCGCTGGACAGCGCCAGGTAGACGCTGTTGTTGTCCTGGAAGTACTTGACGGTGAGCTTCTTGCCCTCCTTGGCCAGCTTCGCCTTCCACTCCAGCAGGAGCTTCTCCTGGTTGGTGCCGGCCCCGACGGAGACGGTCTTGCCGGCCAGGTTCTCGTAGTCGCCGTCGAAGTTCCAGGTGCTCTTCTTCGGCACCTCGAAGGCGAGGTTGTCCTGCCGGTAGGAGGCGAACTCGTACTTCTTCTTGCGCTCCTCGGTGTCGGTGACGTTCGAGAAGGCCACGTCGACCTTGCCGCTGTCGATGCCGACGAACAGGTTCTCCCAGGTCGAGTTCTTCAACTCCGGCTTCAGTCCGAGAACCGCGGCGACCAGCCGGCCGAGGTCGGGTTCGGCGCCGGTGAGGGTCTTCTGGTCCTGGCCCACGTACGCCAGCGGCGGGAACCCGGCGGGCAGCGCGCCGACACCGACGACCAACTTGCCGCTCCTGGCGACCGCCTTGGGCAGTTCGGCGCTGATCGACTTCACCTCGGACACCTTCAGCTCGGTCTCCTCGGCGGCGCCGTTGGAGAGTGCGCCGACGGTGACCGTCCCGGCCGACGCGCTGCCGGTCTTGGTGGCGGCGTCGCTGTCGCCCCCGCAGGCGGCGAGCCCTGCGGCGAGGGAGGCGACGGCTGCGGACGCGGTGACGCCGCGGAGGAGTCTGCTGCGGAGGCTGAGGGTGCGCATGGGTGTCCTTGTCGGGTGTGCGGTGAGATGTGTGGGCAGAGCGGTCCGGCGGAGCGCGGGCTCGGGGCGGAGTGCCGCGGAGCCGTTGTGCACAGCGGGCGCAGATGTGCGGGCCCGCTGGACGCGGTCGTCGGGGTCAGAGGACCTTGCTCAGAAAGTCCCTGGTGCGCTCGTTGTCCGGGTGGTCCAACACCTGGGCGGGTGGGCCCTGTTCGACGATCCGGCCTTCGTCCATGAAGACCACCCGATCGGCGATCTCACGGGCGAAGCCGATCTCGTGGGTCACGATGACGAGAGTGGTGCCGCTGCCGGCCAGATCCTTGATGACGGCCAGCACCTCGCCGACCAGCTCGGGGTCGAGGGCGGAGGTGGGTTCGTCGAAGAGGATGACCCCGGGCCGCAGGGCGAGGGCGCGGGCGATGGCCACCCGCTGCTGCTGGCCGCCGGACAACTGCCGGGGGTAGGCGGCGGCCTTGTCGGCGAGCCCTACGCGGGCGAGCAGGTCGCGGGCCAGCTTCTGGGCCTCGGGCTTGGTCAGCCTGCCGGTCGCCACCGGAGCCGCCGCCACGTTGTCCAGCACGGTCAGGTGCGGGAAGAGGTTGAAGTTCTGGAACACGAACCCGATCCGGCCGCGCTGGGCCAGGATGACCCGTTCGCTCAGTTCCTTCAGGCGTTCGCCGTGCCTGCGTACGCCGATCAGCTCGCCGTTCAGGCTGACATGGCCGATCTCGGGCTTCTCCAGGTGGTTGATCACCCTCAGGAGCGTGGACTTGCCGGAGCCGGAGGGTCCGAGGATGACCGTGACCTCTCCGGGCCGCACGGTCAACTCCACACCGTCCAGGACGTGATGGGTGCCGTACCACTTGTGCACGTCGTGCACCTCGACCGCGGCGGGACGTATCTCGTGCGTCGCGCCGGTCTCGGCCGCCGATGCCGTCCTGGCCGTCTCGGCCGCCGATGCCGTCTGCGCCGTCTCGGGCGTCTGCGCCGTCTCGGCCGTCTGCGCTGTCTCAGTCGCCTTGGCGGTCATGTCGCCGTCTCCCTCCGGACCCGGGCCCGCAGGTCACGCAGAGCGGTCCGCACCTTCTGCAGCGGGGTCGGCGGCAGGGTGCGCAGCGCGCCCCGCGAGTAGTACCGCTCGACGTAGAACTGGATGACGGACACGACGCTGGTGAGGATCAGGTACCAGGCGGTGGCGACCAGCAGCAGCGGCACGATGTCGCCGGGGTAGGTGCTGCCCATGCTCTGTACGGAGCCGAAAAGGTCGAGCAACGAGACGTAGAAGACCAGTGAGGTGCCCTTGATCAGGCCGATCAGCTGGTTGACGTAGTTGGGCGTGATGGAGCGCAGCGCCTGAGGGAAGACGATCTTCGCGAACTGGTACCGCTTCGGCAGGCCGAGGGCGGAGGCCGCCTCGTGCTGGCCCTGGTCGACGGAGAGGATGCCGCCGCGCACCACCTCGGAGGCGTACGCCGCCTCGTTGAGGCTCAGTCCGACCACCGCGACGACCATGTCGGTGGCGAGCCGGGACTCGTCGAAGGTGAAGAAGGCCGGGCCGAACGGCACTCCCACACTCAACGTCCTGTAGAGCGCACTGAAGTTGTAGAGGAACAGCAGGACCACGATCAGCGGCACCGACCGGAACAGCCAGGTGTAGATCCAGCTGACCGTGCGCAGCACCGGGCTCGGGGAGAGCCGGGCCAGTGCCAGCAGGACGCCGCCGAGCAGGCCCAACGCGGCGCTGTAGACGGTGACTTCGAGGGTGATGAGCAGGCCGTCGAGAATCGTCGGCCGCAGGAACCAGTACTGGAACCGGTCCCATTGGAAGAAGGGGTTGGTCGCCAGCCCGTGGACGATCTGGGCGACCAGCACGAGTACGACTGCCGTGATGGTCCAGCGGCCGGGATGCCGGAGCGGAAGAACTCGCTGCGCCGCCAGGGGCTTCGGCGCGGCGGGGGTGTCGGGGCGGAGGATCGCCTCAGTGGGCGGCGCTGCTCCGGAGGACACAGCGATGCCGGGAGATTCACTCATGGAAGGCTCCAGGGATTCGAACACCCAGGACCGCGGAAAGCGGCAGCACCATGCCGCGGGAACGGCTCGGCCCGAGGCACGAGGCGCGAGACGGGTAC
This sequence comes from Streptomyces cellulosae, assembly GCF_000721105.1. Classification (GTDB taxonomy): domain Bacteria; phylum Actinomycetota; class Actinomycetes; order Streptomycetales; family Streptomycetaceae; genus Streptomyces; species Streptomyces cellulosae_A. The sequence continues at coordinate 712,183 of NZ_JOEV01000002.1, read as the reverse complement.
ACGCGGAACGGGGGCTGGGCGGGGAGGGGACACACCGCACAGCGGTGGTCGTCAGAGACTCAGAAAGCCGTCAGCCCTGACAACGGGCGCGACAAGCGGCCGTACAGAGGGCGCTGTTGACGCGCAGCAGGTCGACGGAGCGGTCCGCGCACAGCAGGACGCGACCGAGGCGCCGCCATGCGGCCGTCCCGTCAGCTGCGTACATCGCTGTCACCATCACTTGTCCGGCCCTGGGGCATCTCGCTCTTCGCCGCAAGTTAGGCATGTCCCGAAAATAATGTCAACGCGAGTGACCACCAGGTGAGACCGCCCACTCGGCCTTCTTGACGGCGTCATGGAGCGGCCCGAAACTGACGTGGACGGTCACGATTGTCAGCGCCCACGGCGCGGGTTCGCCCCGCTCATGTGGTCATCGGCCCCGGCCCGCTGACAGGCAACCCTTCCACCGCGACGGGGTGCCCCGGGTGACGACCGGGTTCCGCCGGTGCGGCGGGGCAAGCGTGGTCTCGCCCTGCGCGAGCCCCGGAGGCGGGACCGGTGGGAATGCCCTGGAACGACTTGACGAGGCGCCTGCACATCGATCTGTCGCGGGTCTCCAGCGCTCACTGATCCGCCACCGGTGGCAACGGAGCCGTACCCGTTCGCCGGCACAGACCGCGTTCTGTGCCGGTTGTCGACGCGTACGACGCCGAGCGGAGGTTCCGGGGCAGCGACATCACGCGACGAGCGACACCACAGGGCCGCCCTGTCCGCCGCGAGCCATGCGTCTGTGAGCACCTCGTGCCGAGCTCGAGCACCCTGAGGACAGCGCGGGCAGCGGACAGCCATAAAACTCGGCGCGTACACCTCGCGGCCCGTCGAGCCAGTCACTCACCGGCAGAACGATCACCAGTCAGGCCGGAACCACCCCCGCACGCCACGGAGGTTGGTGCGGACCGGCGCTCTGACCAGCCTCTCCGCAGGAAGCCTTCCGTGTGGCAGAAGCCGCCTTGCCGAGCCACCGCAAGCGTCACGATCCTGAGTCCAACCACGGCACGCGGGGCGACGAAGCCCCGCCGACAGGGACGGGAACCCCCATGCCTCACATGACCGCCTTCGCCAGGAACCAGTGGTACGTCGCCGCCTACAGCCACGAGGTCGGCCGCGAGGAACTGCTGGGCCGGACGATCCTCGGTGAGCCGCTCGTGTTCTACCGGACCGAGGAGGAGGGCACGCCCGTCGTCCTCCACGACCGCTGTGTGCACCGCCGTTATCCGCTCTCCGAGAGCCGGCTCGACGGCGACCGGATCGTGTGCGGGTACCACGGGTTCACCTACGACACGACCGGCACCTGCGTGTACGTGCCGGGGCAGAAGCGCGTACCGCGCACCGCCCGCGTCACCTCGTACCCGGTGGTCGAGCAGGACTCCCTGGTGTGGGTGTGGATCGGTGACCCGGCCCTCGCCGACCCGCAGACCATTCCGCGGGCCCGGCACCTGGACTCCCCCGGCTGGACGACCGTCCGCGGCATGGAGCCGATCGACGCCGACTACGGCCTCCTCGTCGACAACCTCCTCGACCTCTCCCACGAGACGTACCTGCACGGCGGCTACATCGGCACTCCCGAGGTCGCCGAGACGCCGATCACCACCGAGGTGGACGAGGGCGCCGGGATCGTCCGGGTGAGCCGGCACATGGACGACGCGGCGTGCCCGCCGTTCTATGCCAAGTCCACCGGCATCGAGGGCCGGATCACCCGCTGGCAGGACATCGAGTACCACGCGCCCTGTCTGTATCTGCTGCACAGCCGGATCGCGCCGGTCGGTGTGCTGCCCGAGGCCGACGGCAGTGACCCGAACGGGTTCCACACCGAGATCACGTACGCCATCACGCCGTCCGCCGACGGCAAGGTGTACGACTTCTGGATGGTCTCGCGGGACTGGGCGACCGAGGACGACGAGGTCACCGAGTTCCTGCGGGGCAACAACCACACGGTCGTCATGCAGGACGTCGATGCGCTCAACCTGCTGCAGAAGACGCTCGGCACCGAGCGGACCGGCTACCAGGAGCTGAGCATCAACATCGACACCGGCGGCCTGGCCGCCCGCCGTATCCTCGCCCGGCTGGTCGAGGAGGGCGACAAGCCCGTGGAGAAGGTCCAGTGACGAGTCCGTCCTCGGCAGGGCCGCGAGAGATCTACCGCATCGACTGGCTGCCTGGGACCGACGTACTGCACGGCACCTGCCACTGCGGTGCCGAAAACTCCGCCCAGGACCCGGTCGAGATGTGGGAGTGGATGCTCGGGCACCCGGAGGGCCATCAGCCGCGAGGAAGCGACTCATGACTGTGTACGAATCCGAACTCGTCGTCGAGAAAAAGGAGTTCGCCGCCGACGGCGTGCTCGCCCTGACCCTGCGGCATCCGCTGGGCGAGGAACTGCCGGCCTGGGAGCCGGGCGCCCATGTCGACGTGGTCCTCGGGCCGGACCTGGAGCGGCAGTATTCGCTGTGCGGGGATCCGGCGGACCGGACGGCCTGGCGGATCGCCGTGCTGCGCGAGCCGGACGGGCGCGGCGGATCCGCGTACGTGCACGAGCAGTTGGGGCAGGGCGGCAAGGTGCGGGTGCGCGGTCCGCGCAACCACTTCGCACTGCGGCCCGCGCCGCGCTATCGGTTCGTCGCGGGCGGCATCGGCATCACGCCCATCCTGCCGATGCTGGCCGCGGCCGAGGCGGCGGGCGCCGAGTGGAGCCTGCTGTACGGCGGGCGCAGCCGCGGATCCATGGCGTTCTGCGAGGAGTTGAGCGGGTACGGCGACCGCGTCACGATCGCCCCCCAGGACGAGACCGGACTGCTGGACCTCGCCTCGGTGCTGGACGACCTGCCCGAGGGCACCCTCGTCTACTGCTGCGGTCCCGGGCCGCTGCTGGACGCGGTGGAGGCGCGCTGCCCGGCCGGGGCGTTGCACGTCGAGCGGTTCGAACCGAAGGTCCAGGAGACGGGGGCCGACACCGAGTTCGAGGTCGAGCTGGCCCGCAGCGGTCGTACGCTCACCGTGCCCGCGGACGTGTCGGTGCTGGACGCCGTGCGGGGCGCCGGCGTGGAGGTGCTGTTCTCCTGCACCGAGGGAACGTGCGGCACCTGCGAGACGGACGTGCTGGAGGGCGACCCTGATCACAGGGACTCGGTTCTCTCCGACGAGGAACGCGAGGCCGGCGAGACCATGCTCATCTGTGTGTCCCGGTGCCGGGGGAAGCGGCTCGTGCTGGACCTGTGATCCCCGGGGGGCATCACGTCCTGCCCTCCTGCCCGCCCCTCCCGGCTGTCAACCGCCTTGCCGGTCACACCCTTTGACAGTGACGGATGGCTCCCTTCACGTTCCCCCGCACACCGGCTGAGCACTACTGTGCGGGGTGCGCACAACCTGTCGGAACACCGTTGTCTGCACAGGAGGAGCCATGCGTCGTCTTTTATCCGGCCTCACGGCCGGTGCCATTCTTCTCGCCACGGCGGCCTGTGGCTCTTCCGACGACTCCGGTACGTCGGGCAAGGCCGCCTCGTCCGGGGGCATCACCACCGTCAAGCTGGGGCTCATCCCCATCGTCGACGTGGCGCCCGTCTATCTCGGCCAGAAAAAGGGCTTCTACGAGAAGCACGGACTGAAGCTGACCCTCACGACCGCACAGGGCGGCGCGGCGATCGTGCCGGGTGTCGTGAGTGGTCAGTTCCAGTTCGGGTTCAGCAATGTGACGTCGTTGATGGTGGCCCAGTCCAACAACGTGCCCGTCAAGGCCGTCGTCAACGGCATCGCCTCAACCGGCGTACGGGGCAAGGACTTCAACGCCCTCATGGTGAAGAAGGGCAGTGCCCTCAAGTCACCCGGGGAGCTTGAGGGCAAGAAGGTCGCCATCAACACGCTCAAGAACATCAACGAGACCGCCGTGCGCGCGGCGGTACGCACCGCCGGCGGTGACCCGGACAAGGTGAGGTTCGTCGAGCTCGCCTTCGACCAGATGCCCGCGGCTCTCGACCAGGGACAGGTCGACGCCGTGAGTGTGGTCGAGCCGGCGCGGGCCACCGTCAGGAGCCAGGGCGGCGTGGAGATCGCCTCCCCTTTGATCGACGTCGCCCCGGACCTCACCGTCGCGATGTACTTCACCTCCCGGCAGTACGAACAGCAGCACCCGGACGTGGTGAAGAAGTTCCGGGAGGCCACCGCGGAGTCCCTCGCGTACGCCGACTCCCACCCGGACGAGGTCCGCGCCATCGTCACGTCGTACACGAAGATCCCGGCCGCGGTGCTGGAGCAGGTGACGCTGCCGAAGTGGCCGGCCGAGGCGAACCGCGCCTCCATCGAGGCGCTGCGGAAGCTGGGCCAGGACGACGGCCTGTTCAAGACGGAGCCCGACCTGGACAAGCTGCTGCCGTGAAGGGCGCGAACCTCGCACTCGGTGCGGCCGGGCTCGCCGTCTTCCTCGCCCTGGGCGAGGCGGTGCCGCGGCTCGGCCTGGTCAAGGAGGCGTACTTCCCTCCCACCAGCAAGATCGCCGACGCCTTCGCCGGCGAACTCACCGACTCCGCCTTCTGGACGGCGCTCGGCGACACGCTCACCGGCTGGGCGGTGGGCCTGGCGGTGGCGGCCTGCGCGGGGATCGTCGCGGGGGTGGTCATCTCCGTCGTGCCGTATCTGCGGGAGGCGACCGCCTCGACGATCGAGTTCCTGCGCCCGATCCCCTCGGTCGCGCTGATCCCGCTGGCGGTCCTGCTGTACGGCAACGAACTGCGCTCGGTGCTCCTGCTGGTGGTGTACGCCTCGTTCTGGCAGGTGCTGATCCAGACGCTGTACGGCGTCCGGGACGTCGACCCGGTCGCCGAGGAGACCGCACGCTCGTACGGTCTGGGCACCTGGGCGCGGGTCCGGTACGTCCTGTGGCCGACGGCGCTGCCGTACGTCATGACGGGCCTCAGGCTGGCGGCGGCCGTCGCCCTGATCCTCACCGTCACCGCCGAACTCGTCATCGGGTCCCCGGGGTTGGGCGCGCGCATCGGGATCGCGCAGAACTCGCAGGCCGTGCCGGACATGTACGCGCTGATCGTCGTGACCGGTCTCCTGGGCCTGTTGATCAATGTCGGCGCGAGGTCGGTGGAGCGCCGGGCGCTGGCCTGGCACCAGTCGGTGCGCGGGGAGGTGACGGTGTGAGGCGCTTTCTGCTGCGGCTGGTGTTCGTGGTCGCGTTGCCCGTCGTCCTGCTCGCCGTGTGGTGGCTGGCCTCCGACGACAGCACCGACGTGTACTGGCCGCCCCTGCGCACCATCCTGAAGACCTTCCCGGACGTCTGGACGGCCGAGCGGCTGCGCACGGACGCCTTCCCCAGCGTGCTCAGACTGGCGGCCGGTTACGCCACCGCGGCCGTGACCGGCGTGGCCCTCGGCACGGTGATCGGTTCCCACCGGCGGGTGCGGGCGGTGTGCGAGCCGGTCATGGAGTTCCTGCGGGCGGTGCCGCCGCCCGTGCTGATCCCCGTCATCATGCTGTTCGCGGGCATCGGCGACACGATGAAGGTGGTCGTGATCGCGAGCGGCTGCGTGTGGCCGATCCTGCTGAACACCGTCGAGGGCGTACGGGCGGTGGACTCGGTGATGGCGGACACGGCCCGTTCCTACGGCATCACGGGCGCCGCCCGCCTCAGGCACGTGGTGCTGCGCTCGGCGAGCCCGCAGATCTTCGCGGGGCTGCGCCAGGGGCTGTCCATCGGCATCATCCTCATGGTCATCAGCGAGATGTTCGCGGCCAGCAGCGGCCTCGGCTTCACCGTCGTGCAGTTCCAGCGCGGTTTCGCGATCCCCGACATGTGGACCGGAATCCTCGTGCTGGGTCTGCTGGGCTTCCTGTTGTCGGTGCTGTTCCAACTGGTCGAGCGGCGGGTGCTCGGCTGGTACCACGGTCTGCGCGCCTCCACCCGGCGGTCCAGGTGACGTCCGAGAAAGGGCAGGGCATGCTCGACGTACGCGGCCTGAAGAAGGTCTACGAGGGCTCCGGGCGGCGGGTGGAGGCGGTGCGCGACCTCACCTTCACCGTCGGCGCGGGCGAACTGGTCTGTCTCGTCGGCCCGTCGGGCTGCGGCAAGACGACCCTGCTGAAGTGCGTCGGCGGGCTGCTCGCGCCGACGGCGGGCGAAGTGCTCCTGGAGGGGCGGCAGGTGACCGGGCCGCCGCCCGCCATGGCCTTCGTCTTCCAGGAGTACGGCCGCAGCCTGTTCCCCTGGATGCGGGTCCGGGAGAACGTCGAACTCCCGCTGAAGCAGAAGAACCTGGCCAAGGACCGGCGTCGGGAGCTGGTGGCTGACGCGCTGCGGTCGGTGGACCTCGCGGACGCGGCCGGGGCGTACCCCTGGCAGCTGTCCGGGGGCATGCAGCAGCGGGTGGCCATCGCCCGGGCGCTGGCGTACGAGCCCCGGGTGCTGCTGATGGACGAACCGTTCGCGGCGGTGGACGCCCAGACCCGGGCCGACCTGGAGGACCTGGTACGGCGGCTGTGGCGGGAGCGCGCAATCACCATCCTGTTCGTCACCCACGACATCGACGAGGCCGTCTACCTCGGGGAACGGGTGGTCGTGCTGTCCGCCTCCCCCACCGTCGTGCAGGAACAGCTCAAGGTCGATCTGCCGGACGAGCGGGACCAGTTGCACACGCGCGTGGCCCCGCGCTTCGCAGAGCTGCGGACCCATGTGTACGAACAGATCCAGGCGGCGAAGCGCGGGGGCGGGACGACCAAGTCGGATGCGCCTCAGCCGCTGTGAGCCGGGCGGCGGAACCGGCCGCCGGAACCGGCCGCCGCCGTACGGGCTACTTGGCGGCCCACAGTCCCCGTACGTGTCCGAGGTGGCGGGTCATCACCTCGCGGACCGCGTCCTTGTCCCGGGCCGTCAGCGCGTCGAGGAGTTCGAGGTGTTCCTCGGCGGAGGCCGTCAGACGGCCCGCTTCCAGGAGGGCGGTGAGCCCGTAGAGACGGGAGCGCCCCCGGAGGTCGCCGACGACCTCCACCAGGTGCGCGTTGCCGGCGAGGGCGAGCAGTCCGAGGTGGAAGCGGGTGTCGGCCTCGACGTACGCGATGAGGTCGCCGGCCGCGGCGGCCCGCACGATCTCCCGGGCGACCGGCCGCAGCGCCTCCAGCGACACCGGGTCGGCCGTCGTGGCCAGGCCCACCACCGTGGGGATCTCGACGAGGGCGCGGATGTGGGTGTACTCGTCGAGCTGTTTCTCGGAGACCGCGGTGACCCGGAAGCCCTTGTTGGGGACCGTGTCGACCAGGCCCTCCTTGACGAGGTCCAGCATGGCCTCGCGCACCGGCGTCGCCGAGACGCCGAAGCGGGCGGCGAGCGTCGGCGCCGAGTAGATCTCCCCCGGGCGCAGTTCGCCGGCGATCAGCGCGGCCCGCAGGGCGTCGGCGACCCGCTCCCGGTAGCTGCTCTTCTTACCGCCCAGCACGGGCAGGGCCGGGGCAACCGCGACGGGGGCGCTGGTGCGCTGGGCGGCCATGGGACGTCTCCTAGCTGTGCGGTGTCATGCGGTACCCGTCATGGTGGCGTGGTCCCGTCATTGTCGTCGGCGTCTACAGGACGAATCCCGCCGGGAACGGGTCGGCCGGGTCCAGCAGGTACTGGGCGGTGCCGGTGATCCAGGCACGCCCGGTGAAGCTGGGCAGGACCGCGGGGCGGCCGGCCACCTCGGTGGTGCCGAGGAGACGGCCGGTGAAGTGCGTGCCGATGAAGGACTCGTTCAGGAACTCGGTGTGCAGGGGCAGTTCACCGCGGGCGTGCAGTTGCGCCATGCGCGCGCTGGTACCGGTGCCGCAGGGTGAGCGGTCGAACCAGCCGGGGTGGATCGCCATGGCGTGCCGTGAGTGGCGGGCCGTGGAGCCGGGGGCGAGCAGGTGGACGTGGTGGCAGCCACGGATGGTGGGGTCCTCGGGGTGGACGGGCTCCTCCTCGGCGTTGATCGCCTCCATGAGGGACAGACCGGCCTTCAGGATGTCGTCCTTGCGGGCGCGGTCGAAGGGCAGGCCGAACTGCTCCAGCGGCAGGATGGCGTAGAAGTTGCCGCCGTAGGCCATGTCATAGGTCACCGTCCGCCCGTCGGCCAGTGCGATCTCGCGGTCCAGGGCGACGGAGAAGGACGGGACGTTGGCGAGGGTGACGGCCTTCGCGGCGCCGTTCTCCACCGCGACCTCGGCGACCACCACCCCGGCCGGGGTGTCGAGCCGGATCGTGGTGACCGGCTCGACGACCTCGACCATCCCGGTCTCCACCAGCACGGTCGCCACCCCGATGGTGCCGTGCCCGCACATCGGCAGATAGCCGGAGACCTCGATGTAGACGACACCCCAGTCACAGTCGGGCCGGGTGGGCGGCTGGAGGAGGGCACCGCTCATCGCCGAGTGACCGCGCGGCTCGTTCATCAGGAGCTGCTTGATGTCGTCGCGGTGCTCACGGAAGTACAGACGCCGCTCGTTCATGGTCGCGCCGGGGATCGTGCCGATACCGCCGGTGATCACCCGGGTGGGCATGCCCTCGGTGTGCGAGTCGACGGCGTGCAGGACGAGCTTGCTGCGCATGACACTCCTGGTGATTCGCTACGGGGACGCTGGAAGCCGGGTGCCGTGGTGCCCGGAGACCTACCCGAGTCCGGCGGCGAGGGCCCTCTCGGTGGCGGCCCGGACGACCGCCTCCTGCTCCGGCAGCAGCGGGACCCGCGGCGGGCGCACCGGTCCGCCGTACCGGCCCACGAGGTCCATGGACATCTTGATGGCCTGCACGAACTCGACCTGGGAGTCCCAGCGCAGGAGGGGGTGCAGCTGCTCGTACAGCTTCTTGGCCGTGCCCAGGTCGCCGTCGACCGCCGCGCGGTACAGGGCGACGTTCGCGGCGGGCAGAGCGTTCGGGTAGCCGGCCACCCAGCCCTTGGCGCCCGCGATGGCGAGCTCCAGCAGGACGTCGTCGGCGCCGATCAACAGGTCCAGTTCCGGGGCGAGTTCGGCCAGCCGGTAGGCGCGGCGGACATCGCCGGAGAACTCCTTGACCGCGTGGACGAAGCCCTCGCCGTGCAGCTTGGCGAGCATCTCCGGCACGAGGTCGACCTTGGTGTCGATGGGGTTGTTGTACGCGACGATCGGCACGCCCGCCTTCGCCACCTCCGCGTAGTGGGCGAGGACGGACCGTTCGTCGGCACGGTAGGCGTTGGGGGGCAGCAGCATCACGGCCTGGCAGCCCGCGTCTCGTGCCTGCTCGGCCCAGCGGCGGGCCTCGGCGGAGCCGTAGGCGGCGACGCCGGGCATCACCCGGGCGCCGCCGACGGCGGCCACGGCCGTCTCGACGACCCTGGCCCGCTCCTCGGGGGTGAGCACCTGGTACTCGCCGAGCGAGCCGTTCGGGACGACGCCGTCGCAGCCGTTCTCGACCAGCCAGGCGCAGTGCTCGGCGTACCTGTCGTAGTCGACGGAGAGGTCCTCGCGCAGCGGGAGCGCGGTGGCGACGAGCACGCCGCGCCAGGAGCGGGTCTCGGTGGCGGTCATCTCGGGTCCCATCTCGATAGGGTGTGACATTTCACTGGACGACTGAGGACAGAGGGAAAGAAGCAGTAGGTGGGTGGGTGGGTGGGGATGTCAGTCGTCCTCGGACTCCCCCGCGTGTGCCAGCACCCCCAGCGGTACCGGCCGGGCGAACGGCCGCCGCGACGGTGTGAGGTCGCACCCGGCGAGCCCGGCGACCGCGGGCCCGCACATCCGCCCCTGGCACCAGCCCATCCCGGCCCGTGTCAGCAGCTTCACGGTCCGCGGGTCGCCGGCGCCGAGTTCCGTCACGGCCGCCCGGATCGCGCCGCCGGTGACCTCCTCGCAGCGGCAGACGACGGTGTCGTCGGTGACCTGCTCGGCCCAGTGGGCGGGCGGTGCGTACGCGCCGTCCAGCGCGGCGGAGAACTCCCGCAGCCGGGTACGGGTCCGCGCGGCCGCCGCCCACGCGCGCGGGTCGGGTGCGGTGCCGTGCAGGCGGGCCGCGGCACAGTGGCCGGCGATGTGCCCCTCGGCGAGGGAGAGGGCCGCGCCGCCGATGCCGGTGGTCTCGCCGGCGGCCCAGACGCCGGGGACGTCGGTGCGCTGTTCGTCGTCGACGTGGACGCGCAGCCCGTCGAGGCGGCAGCCGAGGGTCTCGGCGAGGTCGGTGTGCGGGAGCATGCCGTGACCGACGGCGAGGGTGTCGCAGCGGATACGGCGCTCGGTGCCGGGCTCGACCCTCCCTGTGGCGTCGAGCGCGGCGACCGTCACCGCCTCCACCCGGTCGGTGCCGTGCGCCTCGACGACGGTGTGGTGGACCAGGGTGCGCACCCGGTGCCGGAGCAGCCGGGCCGTGTACCGCGCGCCTTCGGCGACCTTGCCGGGCTGCGCCGCCAGTGCGCGGGACCGTCGTACGAACGCCTTCGGGTCGGCGGACTCGACGAGTGCGGCCACCTCGACGCCGGCCGCGGCGAGCCCGGTCGCCACGGGCAGCAGCAGCGGCCCGGTCCCGGCGACCACCGCCCTGCGGCCGGACACCGCGAGGGCGCCCTTGAGCATGGCCTGGGCGCCGCCCGCGGTGACGACGCCGGGGAGGGTCCAGCCGGGGAAGGGCAGGACCTTCTCGTAGCCGCCGGTCGCCAGGAGCATGGCGTCGGCGGGCACCTCGACGGGCTCCTCCTGCTCGGGGCCGAGGAGGGCGTGCACGGTGAAGCGTTCGGCGCCCTTTGCCGGTCGCGGCTCGGGTTCCTCCGCCGGTCTCCGCTCGACGAACCAGACATGATGGTCCGTCAGGTGGCGTACGGCGCCTGTCCGGACGTGGGTCCGCAGGCCGTCCCGCAGGTGCTCCCAGGTGCGCCACTGATGATGCAGGGCCTGCGGGCGCGCGGCGCGCAGTTCGGCGGCGGGCTGCCGGTAGAACTGCCCGCCCGCTTCCGTCGCCGAGTCGAGGAGCGTGACGCGTACCCCGAGGGCCGCCGCCGCGAGGGTCGCGGCGAGTCCCGCCGGGCCCGCGCCGATCACCGCGAGATGCGGTCGTTCAGTCATCGTGTCCGGTCCCCTCCTGTGTGCGGATCGCGTCGCCCGGCTGCAGGGGCACCAGGCAGGCGCGCTGGTTGGGACGGTCGTTGACGGTCACCAGGCAGTCGAAGCAGACGCCGATCCCGCAGAAGATCCCGCGCGGACGGCCCTCGCCCCGGGTGGTGCGCCAGGAGGTGATCCCGGCCGCCCAGAGCGCGGCGGCGACGGTCTGGCCGGGCAGCGCCTCGATCTCACGGCCGTCCAGGGTGACCGTGAAGGCGGGACCGGGCCGGGCACGGGCCAGGTCGAGGGGGGAGTTCACGCGGCCTCCTCGGTGAAGCGGTCCGGGCGGAACGGGGCCAGGTCCAAATCGGGGGTCTTCGCGGTCAGGGCCTGGGCGATGAGGTGCCCGGTGCCGGTGGCGAGTCCGATGCCCGCGCCCTCGTGGCCGCAGGCGTGGTGGAGGCCGGGGACCCGCGGATCGGGCCCGATGGCGGGCAGATGGTCGGGCATGTACGGGCGGAAGCCGAGGTAGGCGCGCATCGCGTGGGCCTCGGCGAGGAAGGGGAACAGCCGGGTGGCGCCGGCGGCCAGGGCCCTGACGGCGGGCAACGAGAAGGTCCGGTCGAAGCCGACGCGTTCACGGCTCGCGCCGATCAGGACCGGTCCGGCCGCCGTGCCCTCGACGACCGGCGAGGTCTGCAGCGCGGCCGAGTCGCTGGCCACGTCGGCCACGTAGTCGGCGGCGTACACCTTGTGGCGGACCATGCTTGGGAGCGGTTCGGTGACCAGGACGAATCCGCGGCGCGGGAGAACGGGCAGGGAAGTGCCGGCGAGGGCGGCCAGTTCGCCGCCCCAGGTGCCGGCCGCGTTGACGACCGCCGGGGCGTGGATGTCGCCCCCGTCGGTGCGCACTCCGCGCACCGCTCCGTCCGGCGTGCGCAGGACGTCGGTCACGGACGGGCCGGTGAACAGGCGGGCGCGGGAGGCGCGGACGAGGTGGGCGGCGGCCAGGGCGGGCATCACCTGGCTGTCCTGCGGGTAGTGGACGGCGCCCGGCAGGCCGGGGGCGAGGTGCGGTTCGAGGGCGTACAGCGTGTCGCCGGCGACCGGTTCGGCGACGACTCCGGCGGCGCGCTGCCCGGCGGCGAAGGTCTCCAGCTCGGCGAGTGAGCCGGGCGAGGAGGCCACGACGACTCCGCCCTTGGCCTCGTACTCGACGAACGTACCGAATTCCTGGGCGAGTTCGCCCCACAGGCGGCCCGACAGCAGCGCGAGGTCCAGTTCGGGCCCGGGCTCCTTGTCGGAGACGAGGAGGTTGCCCTCACCGGCACCGGTCGTGCCACCGGCCACCGGGCCGCGGTCCACCACCACGACGTCCAGACCCGCTCGCGCCGCGTACAGGGCGCAGGCCGCGCCCACCATTCCGGCCCCGACGACCACGACATCGCAGGTCAGTGGCTTGGTCACGGCAGTACTATGTCACATGTCCCTACATTGGTACACGGGGCGCACGGTCGGAGCGAGGTTCCTGCTCACTGCCATCCTCTCCCGGGACTCTCCAAGCTGGCGGGGTCAGCAACACCAACGCCGATGTTCGTTGACCCCGTGACCGACGGAGGTCTCACCGTGACAACACAGTCATCGCTTGCCCCGTTCGCCGACGCATCGACCCCGAACGCCGAGATCGTCGCCCACGCGACGGAGCTCGTCCCCCTCATCCGCGAGCACGCCGGACACCCAACGCACACCGAGCCACCGGCAGTGAAGGGTCACTCGCGCAAGGTGAGGCTCCCGTCAGGTGCCGAGGTCGGCAGTGACCTCGGCACCGGCACCGGCACCGGCACCGGCACCTGATCCTGCGGTCCTGTCGGCCGCGGCACGAGTTCCGCCGGGTCCTGCGGCCATACGGCGGCTCACTTCGCCGAGGCCGTCGGCGAGCGCTCGCACCTGGTCGGGCGTGAGCACATCGAAGAGCAGCTCCCGGACCAGCTCCACGTGGTCGGGCGCCGCCCGCTCCAGCAGAGCCATGCCCTCGTCGGTGAGTACGGCGAAGACCGCGCGATCGTCACTGGGACAGGAGCGCCGGCGCACCAGCCCCGCCTTCTCCATCTGCCCGATCTGATAGGTCAGTCCGCTCTTGGAGTTGACCAGGGCGCCGGCCAGCTCCGCCATCCGTAGCTCCCGGTTCGGGGCATCGCTGAGCCGGGCGAGGATCTCGTACTGCAGGCCGGACAGCCCGAATTTTCGCTTGGCCCGCTGCTCGATTCGCCGGTACAGCAGCGCGTGCGCCGTGGTGAAGGCCGTCCACGCGCGTTTCTCCTCGTCATTCAGCCAACGCGTATGACCCACGTCACACCTCTCCATGTTGTTCAAATTCGAACGTCACTCTATCGTGAGTGGCGCGTTCCAATTTGAACGATACGACACACCACGGGAGAGGCCATGACCACCAGCACCGCCGCAGCCACCGTCCGCACCCGGGTCCGCGTTCCGCTGAAATTCTCGGACGGCTACCAGGTGACGGCCGAGGTGATCACGTTCCACGGCCTGGCCGACGGCGCCGAACATGTCGCCCTGGTCCTGGGGGACCCGGCCGCCGCTGCCACTCCGTTGGTGCGTCTGCACTCCGAATGCCTCACCGGTGACGTCTTCGGCTCCGCGCGCTGTGACTGCGGTCCCCAGCTGCGCGAGGCGGTGGAACGCATCGCCGCCACTGGAGGCATCCTGCTCTACCTCCGCCAGGAAGGCCGCGGCATCGGCCTCTACAACAAGCTCGACGCCTACGCCCTGCAGGACGCGGGCCTGGACACCTACGAGGCCAACCTCGCCCTCGGACTGCCCGAGGACGCCCGCGACTACACCGCCGCCGTCCAGATGCTCACCGCCCTCGGCATCACCGATCTGAACCTGCTCACCAACAACCCTGACAAGACACGGCAGTTGCGCGACTTCGGCCTCCCGGTCGCCCGGACCGTCCCCACCGGCGTGCACACCACTGCAAGCAACCTGCGCTACCTGCACGCCAAGGTCCAGCACACCCACCACACCATCACCCTCGCACCGATGGCGAGCCTGGCCGTCTGACGCGCGGAACGGTCACCCACCAGCACATTGAGGCATCGGCATGAAGGCCGTCGTCGTCACGGATTTCGCAGCCCGGCCCGAGTTCGTCGACCTGCCCGTGCCCGAGCCCGGCTCCGGCGAAATCCTGGTGCGCATCCATGCCGCCGGAGTGAACCCCCGTCGACTGGAAGGTCACGGACGGCGCCCTCGACCACCTGCGCGACCTCGGCGCCCGCACCGTCATCGACTTCACTCTGGCCCCCACCCATGAACAGGTGGCCGCCGCGCACCCCGAGGCATCGACGCCGTCATCGATCTCGTCACCCCGGCCGGCGGTGACATCGGCCCCATGGCCGGCCGGCTCCGCCCCGGTGCCACGCTGGTCAGCACCAACCACGCCACGGATCCCGAGGCCCTGGCCGCCCGCGGCATCCACGGCGTCAACCTCTCCAACAGCCCCACCGCCGAGACGCTGACCACCCTCGCCGAACTCGCCGCCATCGGGGAACTGCGCGTCCGTGTCGACACAGAAGTTCCGCTCGCCGACGCCCCGGCCATCGTCGCCAAGGGCCGCGCCGGCCACGCCACCGGGAAGCCGGTCATCGTCCCTTGACGGCGCCGCCGCCAGCGACAAGTGCATGCCCCTGGTGCTCCCCCACATCAGTGCACGAAGCCACCAGCCCCACCCGGCCCGCCGCGGGCCGCCCAACACCTCATGGAGAAAACATGTCCCGAACGGCACGCGCAGTGCGCTTCGAGCGGTACGGCGATCGTGACGTGCTCTACGTCACCGATGTTCCGATGCCCGAGCCGGGGCTCGGGGAAGTCGTCGTCGAAGTGCGGGCCGCCGCCATCAATCCTTTCGACGGAGTGCTCCGCTCGGGCGTGGCCCGCCATCTGTTCCCGACGGACTTCCCCTCCGGCCAGGGCAGCGACCTCGCCGGCGTCGTCACGGCCGTCGGTGTCGAGGTCGACTCACTCGCCGTCGGCGACGAGGTACTGGGCTGGACGCCGACGGCGGGCGCTCACGCGACACACCTTGCTGTCCCGGCGGACCGGCTGGTGGCCAAACCGCCGCAGATCAGCTGGGAGGTCGCGGGCTCCCTGCACATGGTCGGCGCCACGGCCTACGCCGCCGCCCGCGCCGTCGCCGTCCAGCCCGGCGAGACCGTCGCGGTCTCCGCCGCCGCGGGCGGGGTCGGTTCGTTCCTCGTGCAACTGCTCACCGGCCGGGGCGTGCGCGTGCTCGGCATCGCCTCGCCGGCCAACGCCGAGTGGCTGGACCAGCACGGCGTCATCCCGGTGCCGTACGGGGACGGCCTTCGCGAACGGCTCGAACAGGCGGCGGGAGCGCGCGGAATCGACGCGTTCATCGACCTCTACGGACCCGAGTACCTCGACCTCGCGGTCGCTCTCGGCATCAAGCCGGACCGCATCCAGACCACCGTCGCCATGGAACGCGCCGTGGAAATCGGCGCCCGGACCGACGGCCGCCACAACGCGACCGCACGGGAGATCCTGGTGGAGCTGGTCGATCTGGTCGCCTCGGGGACCGTCGAGATCCCGATCGCCGCTACGTACCCGCTCGACCGCGTCGCCGACGCCTTCGCCGAGCTGGAGCAGCGGCACACCCGCGGAAAGATCGTCCTGATCCCCTGACCGATACCCCGGCCGGTACGGATCCGCGGGCGGGAGCGGGCGTCTGCTCCCGCCCGCGGATCCGTACCGGAGAGACGACGTTGGACTGTGGGCCGGGCCGCTGCGGCGACGAGGAGTGGGTGTGCCGAGTCCCAGTCCATCCGCTGTCTCCTTCATCACCGAGGTCCGGCTCCCGTGCGCGCACGAGGAAACCGGACCCGTCGCGTCGCTCCATCCTCCCCACCGATGTGACGAGGGCCATCCTGGGGACGCGGCCAGTGATGTCTGGCCTCCGGGAGACAGCCACACGCCCCCGGAAACAGTCGACAGGGCGACCGTCAGGTAGGGCTCATGCTCACGCAGGGGTGTGGCGATCACTCCCCGTACCGCAGGCGGCGTCCGCCGCAGACGGCTCGCGGCGCGGGCACGGCGGCCTCGGGCGGGCTCAGGCCGGGTTGCGGCCGATGAAGAACTCGCGGAACGGGTCCATGCTCGGTTCGAGGCCGGCGTCGACGAGGCCCTTGCGCAGGGCGTTCATCTGGGCGTCGTGGATGCGCTGGGTGGGCATGCGCAGCGGGCCGCCGTTGTAGCCCTGGAGCCAGCCCTGGAACTTCCACGCCTGGCGGTTGATGAACGCGCCGCCGTGCAGGGCCGGGGCGAGCCCACCCTTGATCTTGCGGGCCGGGTGGAGCTGCCAGTAGATGTCGGCGGCGGCGTCGTACTTGCCCTCCCGCAGGAGCTGGAAGACGCGCGGGATCATCGGGCCGTAGTACTCGTGGTCGCTGGTGGCGGAGAACTGGAGCGGCATGATCTGCGACAGCGGGATCAACTCCCCCTCGATGGGCATCGAGATGACGACCTCGTCACCGAAGTGACGGTGGCACTCGATGACGCTCTGGATGCTGGGGAAGCCGCCCTCGGCCTTGATGGCGACGATGTTGGGGCAGTCGTCGAGCAGGCGCCGGATCAGGCGTACGGGGATGTCGGAGGGGTGGATGCGCGGGCTGAAGCCCCACAGGTACATCGGGAAGAGCATGACGCCGAGGTTCGTCGCGTCGCAGACGGCCTTGGTGTAGTCGTAGATCTCCTGCTCGGACTCGGGGTAGAAGTTCGGCGGGTACGACAGCAGCACCAGTTCGGCGCCCGCCTCCTCCGCGCCCTTCACGGCCTCGATGTTCTGTTCCAGGTTGTTCCAGCTGGCGTGGTGGGTGAGCAGCAGCCGGTCGCCGGCCTCGTCCTTGATGACGCGCAGGAAGTCCAGGTACTCGGGGAGCTGGATGGAGACTTCCGAGACGCCGAGGGTGCCCATGAAGCCGTGTTCGATGGCGAGGCGGGTGTCGTGGCGGATCGCCGTCTCGTTGATCGCCGTCAGGTCGGCCGTGAAGGACGGGATGGTGCAGTTGACGACGCCGACGAGGTTCTCGCGTGCCCAGTCGCGGGCTTCGGCGCGGGTGTAGCGGGCCATGGTGGTGTGCTCCTAGTGGTGTGATCAGCTGGGTTCGGGGGCGGAGGTGGGGGTCTTCGCGCCTTCCCAGGCGAGGTACTTGAGCTCCAGGAACTCGTCGAGGCCGTAGACCGAGCCCTCACGGCCGACGCCGGACTGCTTGACCCCGCCGAAGGGGGCGGTCTCGTTGGAGATCAGGCCGGTGTTGATGCCGACCATGCCGGCCTCCAGGGCGGCGGCGACGCGCCAGACGCGCTCGGCGTCCTTGGCGAACAGGTAGGCGGCGAGGCCGAATTCGGTGTCGTTGGCCATGCGGACCGCGTCGCTCTCGTCGGTGAACCGCAGCAACGGGGTCACCGGGCCGAAGGTCTCCTCGCGGGTGACGGCCATCTCGGCGGTGACGCCGGTCAGCACGGTCGGCTCGTAGAAGAGGCCGCCGCGTGCGTGGCGCCTGCCGCCGTGCAGGACCACGGCCCCATGGGCGACGGCGTCGGCGACGTGGGACTCCACCTTCGCCACCGCGTCCTCGTCGATGAGCGGGCCCTGCTGGACACCTTCGTCGAAGCCGTCGCCGACGGCGAGGGCGCCGACCCGTTCGGCGAGTCTCTTGGCGAACGCGTCGTGGATCCCGTCCTGTACGTAGACGCGGTTGGCGCTGATGCACGCCTGGCCGGTGTTGCGGTACTTGGTGGCGATCAGGCCCTCGACCGCCTCGTCGAGGTCGGCGTCGTCGAAGACGAGGACGGGCGCGTTGCCGCCCAGCTCCATCGACGTCTTCTTCACGGTCAGCGCCGCCTGGGCCAGCAGGAGCCTGCCGACCTCGGTGGAGCCCGTGAAGGTGATCTTGCGGACCAATGGGTTGCCCGTCAGCTCGGGGCCGATCTCGCGCGGGTCACCGGTGACCACGTTGAACACGCCCGCCGGGATGCCCGCCCGGTCGGCGAGTTCGGCGAGCGCCAGGGCGGTCAGCGGGGTCTGCTCGGCGGGCTTGAGGACCATGGTGCAGCCCGCGGCCAGCGCGGGCCCCGCCTTGCGGGTGATCATCGCGGCGGGGAAGTTCCACGGGGTGATCGCCGCGCACACACCGACCGGCTCCTTCAGGACGACGATCCTGCGCGAGGCTTCCGGCGCCTCCATGACGTCACCGCGGATGCGCTTGGCCTCCTCGGCGAACCACTCCAGGAACGACGCCGCGTACGCGACCTCGCCGACGGCCTCCGGGTACGGCTTGCCCTCCTCCAGGACGATCAGCCGGGCGAGGTCTTCCGCGTGCTCGGTGACCAGGTCGAACCAGCGCCGCAGGAGCCGGGACCGCTCCTTGGCCGGACGTGCTCGCCAGGCCGGCAGCGCGCGGTGCGCCGCGTCGATCGCCGCGGTGGTCCACGCCCGGTCGAGGAGCGGCACTTCGGCCAGCAGGTCGCCGGTGGACGGGTTGTGTACGGCGAGGCCGGCGTCGGTGGTGATCCAGGTGCCGTCGACATACGCGGCGCTCTTCAGCAGCGACGGGTCGTCGAGTTCTCTGTGCACGGCGTTGCTCATGGTGTCGCTCACGGGGTCGCTCACTTCGAGACCGGGGAGATGGTGACGGGCAGTTCAGTGCCCAGGGACAGTCCGGCGGCCCGCCGGACGCACATCGCGGCGACGGCGAGGTCCTGCGCCGCCGAGCCGACGGACTTGTAGATCACGACCGCGTCCGGGTCGTTTGCCGGTCGGCCGGACGCGCGACCGGAGACGACGTCGGCGAGCGGGACCACTTTTCCGGCGAGGTCGACGCCCGCCTTCCTCGCCGCGATCAGGTCTCCCGTGTCCTCGGTGACCTCCTCGACCATGTCGGCAACGATCACCTCTGCGCGGGCGATCACCTCGGTCGCCAGTTCGCGCTGCTCGGGAAGGGTGGACCCGATCGACACGACGGTGACGCCGGCGGCGGCCTCACGCAGGGTCGGCTGCTCGTCGCGGGAGCGGGCCGCGCAGATCACCAGATCGGCACCGGCGACGGCCGCCTCGGCGCTCTCCGCGGTGGCGAGCGGCAGCCCGAGGCCGGCGAGTTCCCGGGTGAAGCGGGTGCGGCTGGCCGGGTTGGGGCTGAACACCGTGACGGACGCGAGCGTGCGCGTAGCCGCCAGGGCACGGACGTGGTTCTGCGCCTCGAAGCCGGATCCGATCACCGCTACGCGCAGGGGGCCGGCGGGGGCGAGGAGGTCGGCGGCGAGTGCTGAAGTGGCGGCGGTACGGAAACCGGTGATGGAGTGGCCGTCCAGGAGCGCCGTCAGCTCCATGCTCTCCTGGTCGAACAACGGGATCAGATACGAGGCGCGCCGGTGCCGGGGTGAGGCGGCGATCAGCTTGGCCCCCATGGGGCCGCCGTCGCCGGGCACACCGCTGAGGGTGCGCAGCCACAGGCCGTCTCCGCGAGCCATCGTGCGGGCCGGGAAGCGCGACTCGTCCGGCGGTGCGGCGTAGGCGCTGCGCAGGGCCGCGATGGCGTCGGCCCAGTCGAAGGCGGCTCTGACGTCGGTGTCGGTGAGAAAGAGGGTCATCGTGGGGGCTCCCTGAGGGATGAAGGCGTGTGGGGGATCAGCAGGCCGCTGACAGGGCGTCGGTGTGCAGCGGCGCGCCGGTGCGGGCGCGGATGTCCTCGACGGTGACACCCGGTGCCGTCTCGACGAGCGCGAGGCCCGCAGGCGTGACGTCCAGGACGCCGAGGTCGGTGATGATGCGGTGGACGCACCGCTCGCCGGTCAACGGCAGGGAGCATTCCCCGACGATCTTTGGGGTGCCGTCCTTGGCGGTGTGTTCCGTCAGGACGATGACGCGCCGGGCACCGTGGACCAGGTCCATGGCGCCGCCCATGCCCTTGACCATCTTTCCGGGAATCATCCAGTTGGCCAGGTCGCCCGCAGCCGACACCTGCATGGCGCCCAGGACGGCGGTGTCGATGTGCCCGCCGCGGATCATCCCGAAGGACAGCGCGGAGTCGAAGAAGCAGGCGCCGGGCAGCACCGTGACGGTCTCCTTGCCGGCGTTGATCAGGTCGGGGTCGACCTCGTCCTCGGTGGGATAGGGCCCGGTGCCGAGGATGCCGTTCTCGGAGTGCAGCACGACATGAACGCCGGCCGGCAGATGCCCGGGGATCAGGGTCGGCAGGCCGATGCCGAGGTTGACGTAGGAGCCGTCGGTGAGTTCTGCGGCGGCTCGGGCGGCCATCTGGTCGCGGGTCCAGGCCATCAGGTACGTACCGTTCCTCGTGTCGCAGACGCGGAAATCGAAAGGCGCTCGACCGGCTTGTCGGCTGCCTCTTCAGCGGTGAGGGCCACGACCCGCTGGACGAAGATGCCGGGCAGGTGCACCTCGTCGGGACGCAGCTCACCGGGCTCCACGAGCTCCTCCACCTCGGCGACGGTGATGCGGCCGGCCATCGCGGCGAGCGGGTTGAAGTTGGCGGCGGACCTACGGAAGACGAGGTTGCCGTGCCGGTCGCCGCGCCAGGCTCGTACGAGGGCGAAGTCGGTGGTGATGCCGTGCTCCAGGACGTAGATACGGCCGTCGAAGTCGCGGGTCTCCTTGGGCGGCGAGGCCACGGCGACCGAGCCGTCGGCCGCATGGCGCCAGGGCAGTCCGCCCCGTTCCACCTGTGTGCCGACGCCGGCCGGGGTGTAGAAGGCGGGGATGCCCGCGCCGCCCGCACGCAGCCGCTCGGCGAGCGTGCCCTGCGGGACCAGTTCCACCTCCAGCTCGCCGGACAGGTACTGGCGGGCGAACTCCTTGTTCTCGCCGACGTAGGAGCCGGTCACCCGGGCGATGCGGCCCGCGGCCAGGAGAACGCCGAGGCCGCGGCCGTCGACTCCGCAGTTGTTGGAGACGACCTTCAGACCGTCCGCGCCGTGTGCGTACAGGGCACGGACGAGGACCTCGGGTACGCCGCTGAGGCCGAAGCCCCCGACGGCCAGCGAGGCGCCGTCCGGAATGTCGGCGACCGCCTCCGCGGCGCCGGTGCTGACCTTGTTCACTTGCGACGGTCCTTTCTGGTGGCGGCACGGGCCAGGGTGTCGGTCATGGCGTCTCCGGTCGCAGGGCGTCCGAGACGGACTTGACTCCGCCGTGCGCGGTGAGGCCGCCGTCGACGGGGATCTCCGCGCCGGTGATGAACGAGGACTCGTCCGACAGCAGGAAGACGATCAGCGGGGCGACCTCGTCGACGGTGCCGGTGCGGCCGAGCGGCGTCTCGCGGATGTTGGCCTCGCGGAAGGCGGGGGCGGCGGAGGCGGTCATCTCGGTCTCGATGTAGCCGGGGTGGATCGTGTTGACGCGGATTCCGCGCGGTCCGAGTTCCAGCGCGGCCGCCTTGGACAGCCCGCGCAGGCCCCACTTGCTGGCGGTGTACGCCACCGGGTAGTGGCCGGTGAGCGCGGCGGAGGAGCCGACGTTGACGATCGAGGCGCCGGACGGCATCAGCGGGGCGAGGTGCTGGATGCCGAGCAGCGGGCCGGTGACGTTGACGGCGTGGACGTGGTCGAAGTCCTCGGGGCGTACGTCGCCGAGCCGGGCCCGCCAGGTGATGCCCGCGTTGTTGACCAGGCCGTGGACCTGCCCGTACGCCTCTTTCAACTCGGCGGCGAGATCGGCCCAGTCCTGCTCGCTGGTGACGTCGAGACGGCGGCAGCCGGGTGCCTCTGTCACATCGGTGGCGATCACCCGGGCGCCCTCGCGGGTCAGTGCCTCGGCTTCAGCGGCACCCTGGCCGCGAGCCGCGCCGGTGACCACGACCACCTTGCCCAGCAGCCTCTTGGGGTTCAGGTCCGTCATGGCCGCTCCCGGCTGCGGCGCCGGCCGGCCGGCAGGGGCACGGGGGCGACGCCGGGGACGACGGTGTTGGTGAGCGTGCCGATGCCCTCGACGGTGAGCTTGACGGTGTCGCCGGGACCCAGCGGCGGCGGAGTCCGCTCGCCCCGCAGCCCCCACAGCTCGGCGAGGCAGCCGCCGTTCCCGCACGTGCCCGAGCCCAGGACGTCACCCGGCACGACCCGGGTGCCGCGCGAGGCGTAGGCGACCATCTCCCCGAAGGTCCAGCTCATGTTGGACAGCAGGTCCTCGCCGACCACCTGCCCGTTGACCTCGGCGGTCAGGGCCAGCCGCAGAAAGCCCTCGGCGTCCCGGTACGGCGCCAGTTCGTCGGCCGTGACCAGGTACGGACCGAGGGTGGTGGCGGTGTCCTTGCCCTTGCAGGGGCCGAGGCCGACCTTCATCTCGGCGGACTGGAGATCGCGCGCGGACCAGTCGTTGAAGACCGTGTAGCCGACAATGTGGTCACCTGCCTGCTCGGGAGTGAGGTCGCGGCCCTCGCGGCCGATGACGGCGGCGACTTCGAGTTCGAAGTCCAGTACCTGGGACCCCGGGGGCATGGGAATGTCGTCGTACGGCCCGAACACGGCGTGGGGGTTGGTGAAGTAGAAGGTCGGCGCGGTGTACCAGGCGTCCGGCACGCCACTCGCACCGTCGACCGAGCGTCGTACGGCCTCGACATGCTCCTCGAAGGTGACGAAGTCCCGTACGGAGGCCGGTCGCAGCGGGGGCAGCAGTCGCACCTCGGAGACGTGCGGTCCGGCCGGGGCGTCGAGAGCCGTGGCCCCCGCCTCGAAGAGGGCGCCTTCTGTGATCAGTTCGGTGAGCGTGCGCTCGCCGGGAACCGGGTGGAGGCGGCCGTCCTCGCCGACGACGGCGACCTGGCGCTGGTGTCGGTGCTCGTACGCGGCGAAACGCATGTGCGGCTCCAGGCTCTGTTGCTACGGGGTTCTCAGGGGCGGGAAGACCCGGGGGCGCGGCGGGCAGTCAGCGCAGGACAGGACGTGCCGCGCCCCCGGACATGAAGGGGGATCAGACCGGCGGGGCGACGAAAACGCCGGGGTCGACGTCGTTGAACGACTCCTTGGCGACGAGTTCGTTCATCGGGTTGGCCGTGCCCCACTGGTCGGCGATCTCGGGCTGGGAGAAGTCGTAGACATGCGGGTGCCAGGTGTCCTCGTCGACGAGCTCCAGCTCGGTCGTGTACTCGACGGTGTTGCCGTGCGGGTCGAGGAAGTAGGTGAAGGTGTTGTCGCCCGCCGTGTGCCGGCCGGGGCCCCAGACCTTGTGAACTCCGGCCCGGAGCAGGCGTCCGGTGCCGCGCAGGTACTCGTCGACGCCACGCATCTCGAAGGAGACATGGTGCACGGAGGCGTGCGGGCCCTGCGCGACGGCCATCGAGTGGTGCTGGTTGGAGATCCGCATGAAGTGCATGACCTCGCCCATGTGCGGCGAGCTGAGCGTGTCGGTCAGGCGGAAGCCGAGGTGGCGCTCGTACCACTCCCGAGTCCTGTTCAGATCAGGGGAGTTGAGGACGACGTGGCTCAGCCTGACCGGGATCGACTCCTTCTCCTCGATCCTGCGGTGCTGCCGGGCCTCGACATCCGCGGAGACCTCGATGGTGCGGCCGTCGACGTCGAAGAAGCGGAAGCCGTAGCCGCCTCCGGGGGTGTCGACCTTGCCCGGCTGGGAAATCAACTGCACACCGCCCGCGAGGAGTTGCTCGGCAAGGGCGTCCACGTCGGCCGGGTTCGCGGCGCCGTAGGACACAAGGTCGAGGCGCTTCTCCTCGGCCTTGCGCAGCCGGACGACGTACTGCTCCGGGCTGCCCTCGGCGGCCAGGAAGGAGATGCCGGAGTCCTCGGCGACCTTGGTCAGGCCCCAGACGCCGGCATAGAAGTCGAGCTGCTTGTCGTAGTCGGGTACGGCGAGGTCGACATGACGGAGGTGGGTCAGCAGACGTGCACTCATGATGGGTTTCCTCCTGTGGGGGCAGGTGAGCGTGGGGGTCAGGCGAGCCGCAGCAGCGCTGCCGCGTTGCCCCCGCGTACGGCGTGGAAGTCGGCTTCGGACAGGTGGGCGGCGCGCAGTGCCCCGACGGGGTCCTCGGCGCCCATGTCGAAGGGGAAGTCGGAGCCGAGCAGGACCCGGTCCGCGCCCGCGGCGGCGATGAGCGCGCGCAGGACGTGGGGGTCGTGGACGAGGGAGTCGAAGTGGAGCCGCTTGAGGTAACTGCTCGGCAGGTGGGCGCAGTCCGCGCCCGCGTCCGAGCGGACGGACCAGGCGTGGTCGGCGCGACCGATGTGGGTGGGGAGGTAGCCGCCGCCGTGCGCCGCGATCAGTTTCAGTCCCGGATGGCGGTCCAGGACACCGGAGAAGATGAGGTGGGACAGCGCGACGGCGTTCTCGGTGGGCTGGCCGACGGTGTTGGACAGGTACCACCGGTCCAGCCGCTCGTCGAGGGTGCAGCCGAACGGGTGCAGGAAGAGCACCGCGCCGGTTTCCTGGGCCCGCCGCCAGAAGGGCTCGTAGGCCGGGTCGGACAGCTCGCGGCCCGGGGCGTGGCTGGAGATCTCCACGCCCAACAGACCAAGTTCCAGGGCGTGTTCGAGCGCCGGGACGGCCAGGTCGGGCTGATGCAACGGGACCAGGCCGAGCCCTTTCAACCGGTCCGGCGCGGCCGAACAGTGCGCTGCCGTGCCCTCGTTGGCCAGTCGGCACACCTTGTCGGCGGTCGCCTCGTCCGTCCAGTGGTGGTAGTGCGACGGGGACGGGCTGACCAGCTGCACATCGACGCCCTGGGCGTCCATCGCGGCCAGCCGCACACCGGCGTCGGTGAGCCGTGGTATCCGCTCGCGCACCATGGGCCCGTTGACGGTGAGCGCGGCGGGTCCGTTGCGGCGGGCGTCGAGCGCCCTCGCCTCGGCGAGGCCCGGCGAGCCGTCCACCAGTGCCTCGATCGCGGGCAGCAGGACGTGGGCGTGCACATCGACCGTTGGCCAGGGGTACGGGTCAGTACTCGTCGTGGCC
Organism: Streptomyces cellulosae; assembly: GCF_000721105.1. Lineage (GTDB taxonomy): Bacteria > Actinomycetota > Actinomycetes > Streptomycetales > Streptomycetaceae > Streptomyces > Streptomyces cellulosae_A. The sequence continues at coordinate 687,117 of NZ_JOEV01000002.1, read as the reverse complement.
TGGTGGCCGGGTGCCGGGTGGGAGGTCACGGCAGGTCCCTGAGCATGGTCGACATACGGTTGACCAGGCCGGGCACATCGGCGTCGCGCACCCCGTCGAGCTGCCACTGCCCGATCTGCACGGAGGCGTCCACCACCGGGCGCACCCGCGAGATGCGGCGCTCGTAGTACGTCTGGAACAGCTGGTCGTCCCAGTCGTCGGTGCCGGTGAGCAGCTCGGCGAGGACCAGCGCGTCCTCCAGGGACATCGCGGCGCCCTGGGCCAGGGTGGGCGGGCAACTGTGGGTCGCGTCACCGATCAGTACGACCCGTCCGCGGTGCCAGGAGCCCTCCACCAGCAGCCGGTGGTACCACGTGTAGTTGACCTTCGCCGGATCGTCGATGTGCTTGACGATCTCGGTCCAGTGGCCGCCGTACCCCTGCACGAGGTTGCGCATCTCGTCGGCGTAGCTCTCGGGGGGTATGGACGCGCGATCGCGGTTGGCCTCGACCGCGTAGGCGTAGATGGTGTCCTGGCTGGTGGGGCAGTAGCCGGCGATGTACGCGGGGCCGCCGTAGGCGAGGTCGGTGCGCTCCAGGCCGTCGGGGCGGGGAGCGGCGATGCGCCAGATGGCCATGCCGGTCGGCACGGGACGGTCGGCGATGCCGATCGCGGCTCGGGTGCTCGATCCCATGCCGTCCGCGGCGATCACCAGGTCGTAGCGGCCCTCGCTGCCGTCGGTGAAACGCACCCGCACGCCGTCGGCGTCCTGGTCGAAGGTCTCGGCGCGGGTGCCGAGCCGCACCGAGGCGCCGCTCGCCCGGACGGCGTCGATGAGGATGCGCTGCAACCGCGGGCGCTGCATGCCGACGGTGGCGGGCAGGTCGTCACCGCCGGTGCGGATGTCCTCGATGACATGCAGGACGGTGCCGTCCGGGCCGGTGATGCCGAGCGATCCGAAGCCGAACCCGGAGGCCCGCACCTGCTCCCACACGCCCAGTTCACGCAGGACCCGCAGGGCGTTGCCCTGCACGGTGATGCCGGAACCCGCGGTGGCGTTCCAGTCCTCCCTGGCCTCGATGAGGTCCACGGTCAGTCCGGCCCGGCGCAGCAGGATCGTGACGGCGTTGCCGGCCGATCCGCCGCCGACGACCAGGACGGTGCGGGGGTTTTTCATGCGGGGAACTCCTTCGTTCCTCTGGGCGCTCGATGCGAGGCGCTACTTGACGGCGATCGGGTTGACCGGTGAGCCGACGGCGCCGGTGATCGGGAGGGGACCGGCGGTGAGCCAGAACTCGTGCACGCCGTCGGCCGCGCAGTCCGCGGCGAGCGTGTCGAGGTCCCACATCTCGCCGATCAGCAGACCCATGTTGGGGATGACGACCTGGTGCAGCGGCTGGAAGGCGTGCTCGAACTCGTTGGGCCGGACCTCGAAACCCCAGGTGTCGGTGGCGATCGCGGCGATTTCCGTGCGGTGCAGCCAGCCGGCCGTGGTGAACGACAGGCCGGGTGCCGCGCCGCCCGCGTAGTCGCCCCAGCCGTCGCGGCGGACCCGGCTGAGCTGTCCGGTGCGTACGACGACGATGTCCCCGCGGCCGATCCGCACCCCGTGGGCGGCGGCGGTCCGGGTGAGGTGCTCCTCGGTGACGGCGAACCCGTCGGGCAGCTCCCCGTCGTCGCCGATCACGCGGCCGACGTCCAGCAGCACACCGCGCCCGGCGACGTGCGGCGCCATGTGCTCGATGCCGGTGACCAGGTCGCCGTCGGAGGTGACGACCTTCTCGGCCGCCCGGCCGTTCCACGCCTTGCCGTGGTCGAAGATGTGCCCCAGGCCGTCCCACTGGGTGGAGCACTGGAGCGGCATCGCGATCACGTCGTCGGCGCCGCCGATGCCGTGCGGGAAGCCCTGGTTGCCGAGGGCGGCGTCGGTGCCGGTGTCGAGCATGGTGTGCACCGGGTTGGTGCGGCGCCGCCAGCCCTTCTGCGGGCCGTCCATGTCGAACCGCTGCGACAGCGAGAAACTCACGCCCCGCCGGACGAGCGCGGCGCCCTCGCGCCGCTTGCCCTCGTCGAGGAAGTTGAGGGTGCCGAGCACGTCGTCCTCGCCCCAGCGGCCCCAGTTGGAGTACTTCCTGGCGGCCTCGGCGATCGCGCCCTCGGGGTCATTCCGGTTCATGAACCCGTCTCCTCGGCCACGCATCGGGTGCGCTGCACGCCAAGACCGGTGATGGACCCCTCCATGACGTCGCCGTCGCGCAGCAGCCGCCCCCAGTGGATGCCGTTGCCGGCCGGGCTGCCGGTCAACACGAGGTCACCGGGCAGCAGTTGGGAAGTCCGGGAGATGTACGACACCAGCCTGGCGATCCCGAAGAGCATGTCCTTGGTGGACTCGTCCTGCATGGTGTCGCCGTTGAGCTTGAGCGTGACCCGCAGGTCGCCGGGGTCGGCGATCGACTCGGCGGGGACGATCCACGGGCCGAGCGGGGTGAAACCGGGGGCGTTCTTGCTGCGCAGCCAATCGGTGCCGATAGCGGGCATGTCCCGGCGGAAGACGGTGGCACGGTCGGTGAGGTCGTTGGCGATGGTGTAGCCGGCGACGTACTCAAGCGCCTCGTCCGTGGAGAGCCGGTAGCCGGGTTTGCCGATGACGGCCGCCAACTCCAGTTCCCAGTCCGGCTTTTGGGCCCAGTCGGGAAGGTGTACGTCGTCGTACGGCCCGGTGATCGCGCTGGGCAGGCCGATGAAGACGTACGGCAGGCCCTCGGCCGCCCGCCGGTCCATGAGCGCGGCGATCTCCGCCCTCGCCTCCTCGACCGTACGCGGATCATCGGGCGCACGGTGGGCGACCTCAAGGTCGATCACGTGCTGCCGGTAGTTCGCACCGGACTGGAAGACCTGCCGGGGCTCCACCGGAGCGTGCGCCCGCAGGTCCCCGAGAGGCTGCCAGGCGGCCTTGTCGTCCCTGGCGAGGGCATGCAGGCGGGGCGTGACCTCGGCCCAGCTCTCCAGGAGCGTGCGGGTGGTCAGCTCCCGCTCACCGAGGGCGGCGCGCAGGTCGAGGGCGCGGCCGTCCGGCGTGACGAGAGCGGGGAACGGGACCCCGCCAGGGGCGGAGAGAGTACCGAGGGCAAAAGGTCCGGCGAAAGGGACGGACGTGGCTGCGGGTTTCACGAACGTGTCCTCCTGATTGCGATGGGACTAATCTGGCCGCAGCCTTTGGGATAAGGGAAATCGATTATCCGGATGACAGTCATCCGTGCGACTTATCGTGACCGTCATCCGTCGGACTTATCTGTCGACGCCATCGCACGCTGGAGTGCCGCCGTGAACCTGGCAAGCCTTGATCTCAATCTGGTCGTCGCCCTGCGCGCCCTGCTGGAGGAGCGCAACGTCACCAGGGCCGGCCGACGCGTCGGTCTGAGCCAGCCCGCGATGAGCGGCGCGCTCGCCCGGCTGCGCCGGCACTTCGACGACGACCTGCTCGCCCGCGTGGGAGGCCACTACGAACTGACGGCCCTCGGGCAAGTACTGCTCGACCGCACCTCCACCGTCTGCGACCAGCTGGAACGCCTCTTCACCAGCCAGGCCGCCTTCGATCCGGCGACGGAGTCCCGCGAATTCACCCTGGGCGTCAGCGACTACTCGGTGGCCGTCTTCGGGGCCGAGCTCACCCGGATCCTCGACCGTGAGGCGCCCGGTGTCCGCGTGCGCTTCGTCCAGATCCCGCCCCGCATCACCGAGGTGGCCGGTGGCGTGCTGAGCAGCCTGGACGGCGTGGTCATGCCACACGGCATCATCAGCGACTTCCCGGTCACCGACCTGTACGAGGACGGCTGGGTATTCCTCGTCGCCGAGGACAACCCCGAGGTGGGCGACCGCCTCTCCCGCGACGACCTGGCGCGCCTGCCGTGGGTGACCTACCTGCGCGCCTACGACACCCCGGCGGTCCACCAGCTCGGCATGCTCGGCATCGAACCGCGGGTGAGCGTCTCCGTCGACAGCTTCACGGTGCTGCCCTTCCTGGTCGCCGGCACCCACCGGATCGCCCTCGTCCCGGCACTCCTCGCCGAACGCATGCGCGGCACCGCACCAGTACGGATCATGACGCCGCCCTACGAGACGGTCCCCCTGCGGGAGGCGCTGTGGTGGCACCCCGTCCACACCCACGACGCCGCGCACATCTGGCTGCGGGACACGGCCGCCCGCGTGGCGTCGGCCGTGCGGACAGACCCCATCCACGGCGCGGATGACGAGGATCCGGCAGTGCGATCACGTGAGGGGTAGTCGCCGGGAACGGCCTGGCTCATAGTCGGGGCAGTCCCCGACGCCCGCTGTCCCGGGCGCGTCCCCCTGGTGCGCCGGTGCCCCGCTGCGTGACCCAGCCGCAGCGGTTCTGCGCCGCACCCCTGCCACCACCCGTGGAGTTCGGCATGTCCAGACCCGTTTCCCCACCCGCGCCCGCGCCCGCCGACAGCCTCCGCCCGAGTACCGAGAGCGCGGGGCCGCTGCGCGCCGTGCTCCTGATGGCGGGCAGCTGTCTGCCGGTGCTGGGCGCCGTCCTCCTCGCGCCGGTCCTGCCGAAGATGCAGGAACACTTCGCGACCGTGCCCGGAGTGAAGACCCTCGTCCCGGTCGTCCTGACCATCCCCGCACTCGCGCTCGCCCTGCTCGCCCCCTTCGCGGGTGTCATCGTGGACCGCCTCGGCCGGGTACGGCTGCTGGTCGCGGCGACGCTTGTGTACGCGCTGCTCGGTACCGCCCCGCTGTGGCTGGACTCGCTCGGCGCCATCGTGATCAGCCGGGTGCTGGTCGGCATCGCCGAGGCGGCCATCATGACCTGCTGCACCACGTTGATCGGCGACTACTACAGCGGTCGGACGCGGGAACGCTACCTGGCTCTGCAGACCATGTGCGCCTCCATCTCCGCCACCGCGTTCTTCGTCATCGGCGGCGCCCTCGGCTCGGCGGGCTGGCGCGCGCCCTTCTGGATCTACGCCGTGGGCCTGCTGCTGGCCCCCGCGATGGCGCTCACCCTGTCCGGGCCCAGGCCGGCCGGCACCGTGGAAGCCGAAGAACCTGCGGGCGAGAAGAGGCCGTTCCCCGTGCGCCTGCTGGCGGGCATCTGCGCACTCACCGTGTTCGGCGCGATGGTCTTCTACACCGTGCCCGTCGAGATGTCCTACCTGCTCGACGACCTGGGCGTGAAGTCCACCGGCGTCATCGGCCTGGCCACCGCGGTCGCCAGCGCCGCCACCGTGGTCGGTTCCATCGCCTTCACCAGACTGTCCGGCAGCCCGGACCGGAGGCTGCCCCTGGTGTTCGCCCTGTGCGCGGCCGGTTTCGTGGTGATCGCTCTGGCGAACAGTCCGGTGATCGTGATCGTCGGTGCGGTGCTCAACTGCCTCGGCACCGGCATGCTGTTGCCCTCGCTGCTGACCATCGCGATGTCCAGGCTCAGCTACGCCGACCGGGGCCGCGGCACCGGTCTGTGGACGGCCGCCTTCTTCGCGGGCGAGTTCATCTGCCCGCTCGTCCTGATCGGCCTGGAATCGGCCACCGGCAGCATGGCCCACGCCGTCGGCATCCTCGGTCTCGCCTCGGCCCTGGTCGCCGGCGGGCTGCTGCTCGGCCGTCGCCGGTAACCGTTGTCCGGACTCGGAGGGGGATCCGACGCGCCCACGCCGCCCGGCCGCCGCGCCGATCTACGGAAGGGTCATGGCCGCCGAGCACAGCAGCGAGGTGCGCGCGGCACTGCTCAGGGCCCGTGGCGGCTGGCATCCCGCCGCACGGCCCGTCGTGCGGGACGGGGCCTACGGCCGAGAAGGCTGACCGCCGTCCTCACGGGTGGGGAAGCGGCCCCACAGATGGCGCTCGATGCGTCCTGTCCGGGGACCGCGTGGAGACGGTCGTCGCCGTTGCGCCGGATCAGCCGACCTGGACGAGGTGCTCAGGGACCCAGGCCCCGTGGATGCCGCTGCGCAGGCGAAGGGGGAGATGGAGGGTGGCCACAGGGCCGGCGGCCAGATCGGCGGTGTCGAGGATGAACAGGTCGTTCAGCATCGTGGTCCAGTTGTTGGCCAGGGCCAGGAGATAGCCGTCGCCCTCGGAAGCGTCGTCGCTGCGGGGCACGAAGACCGGCTCCTGGAAGGTGAAGTGCTCGGGCAGCACGTACTGTCCGGTGGCCTGCTGCTTGTCGAACTCATAGCGCAGGATCGAGTTGAGACGCCCTATGCCGTTGCCGCCCTTGTGCTCGTCACCGATGACACAGGCCCCCGCGAAACCGATGCTGTGCCGGCCCGTTTCGACCCGGTCGTCGATGAGCGGGAACTCGGTGAACTCCGGCTGGAGCACCTGCTCTTCGAAGCCTTTGCCATCGTCGGCCGCGTAGTCGACCGTCCAGCGGGTGATCCTGTTGACGCCCTTGGTGGCGTCATATTGGCCGCCGAGCGTGTCGGGGTACATGAACGGGGCCGCCTGCGCCTCCGCGACACAGCCGTCGATGTGGGTGGTGGTGCCTTCGTTGTAGGCGTTGAAGAAGTGGTAGGCCCACCGGGCCGGGCCGCGGTACCAGCGGATCTGGTCGGCGGTGCCGTAGCGCGGCATCACTCCGAGGCAGGTTTCCTTGGACGGGTCCCACTTCCAGTGCGGTCCGCCCGCCTTGAGCCGGTCGAGGTCGGTGGTGGTGGGCATCACCGGGAAGATCACATAGTCCTGGGTGACGACGAAGTCGTGGATCATGCTGGTGTACGGGGCCTCCAACCACACCTCGTGCACGACCTTGCCGTGGGCGTCGAGGACGTAGTACGCGATGTCCCGGCTGGCCAGACCCTTCGCCTCGAATCCGAAGGCGAACATCTCACCTGTCACGGGGTCGACGCGGGGATGGGCGGTGAAGGTCGGGCTGCTGACCCCACCGTCGAAGTCCCAAACCCCGTCGGTCTCCAGGGAGTCGGTGTCGATCCGCGTGGGGCGGGCGTCCTCCTTCAGGACCAGGAGCTTCCCGGCGTGGAAGGCGACGCTGGTGTTCGCCGCCCCCCGGCTCCTGCCCGCCACGGTGACGTGGTCGGTGTAGGGGTTGCGGTAGGCGCCGAACAGCGAACGGCGGGCGGCGCGTTCCAGCTTCAGCTTCTCGGTCCGCACGTAGCGGCTGCGGTAGTCGACGTGACCGTCGGCGAAGGTGAACATGCGCAGCATGCCGTCGCCGTTGAAGGGGATGTCGTCACCAGTGCGGTTGGGAAAGGCCGGGTCGGGAGCGATCTGGTAGTAGCGGCCGCACAGGTCGCGGGGGATCTCCCCGTCGGCCAGGATCTCGAACAGATCGGCCTCGACGCGCGAGGGGGTGTCCCAGCCCGAGTAGATCGGCTGGTCGGGGAACCGCATGCCTGTGCGGCTGGGGGAGGGCGTGGACGGCGCAGTCATGGAAGACCTCCGAAGATTGCTAGACTTCTAGCGACTTGGGTGCAGTAGAAGGCGCCCGAAACCGATATGTCAAGACAGTGGAGGGCAGAAGATGAAGCCTGAGTCTCTTGTGAGGGTCCTGGTGACGAAGGCAGAGTGGTGGCCGTGACACAAGATCCGGCCGCGCGGCGCCACGGCGAACGTCTGGCCGCCGCCTCCGGCTTCGACCTGCCCGACGTCGACCCGCACCTGGCGTCCACGTCGGTGGGCTTCAACCTGGTCCGTGTCGCCAAGAAGATCGAACGCGACATCGAAACCAACTTCGCCCGCCCCGCCGGGCTGACCTTCGCCGGCTTCCGGCTGATGACCACGCTCAAGTACGACGGTCCGATGTCCCCGCGCAGACTCGCCGACCTGCTGAGCATCTCCACCGCGAGCGTCACCTCAGCACTGCACACCCTGGAACGGGCCGGCCTGCTCACCCGGACGCCCCGGCCCGACGACGGACGCATGCTCGTCGTCACCCTCACCGAGCAGGGCGAGACCGTCATCGACGAGTTTTTGCACTGGTGGACCGCGCATCGTCAGAAGAGCTGGCTGGAGCACCTGACTCCCGACGAGGAACTCACCCTCGCGCGTCTGCTCGCCAAGGTCTCCCGGCATCAGCCCCAACCGCTCGCCGAACCCCAGCGACGGCTGATTCCCCCGCACTGACACCCTCAGCGCGGGACGCCCGGTCTACGGGGAGGCGCCTCGCCCGGCGGCGGGAGCCGTTCACCGCACGTCACTCTCGCGCCCGGCATACCGATCCCTCACGAGCGCGAAGCCGCCGCGAGTTGGTCGGTGCGGCCCTGCGAGCTTTCGGGTGTCGACCGGCCCAAGCGGCTCACCCAGGGCACCCGCGCCCGCTGTCCCGTTCCGTGCCGGACACCGTTTTCAATCAACGAAAGGGCGCGTTCCCCTCCACGCCGGGGTCACGCAGCATTACACCCAGTCGGCCTGATCAACCGCATGGTATGCCCCGGATGCCCGTTCGTCGGCCGGTCCGGGGGCCACCGACGGGTCGCACTCCCGCGATGGACATCCCATCACTGAAGCGCCTGTCGTCACAGTGAAAGTTACTTTCATTCCACGAAAGTGAGGGAAACAGCCGTGACGTGGTTGGGACTGGAAGGCAGCCGGGCGCTCGTCATAGGGGCCGGCGGCCTGGGTGCCGCCTGCGCCCGGGGACTCGCGGACGCCGACGCGCACCTGGCCGTCGTGGACGTGGACGAGTCGAAGCTCAAGGCTCTGCGGGACGAGCCGGCACTCGCGGACGTCGATGTGCACGTGATTCCGGCCGATGTCACGACCTCGACGGGCTGCGAGGAAGCCGTCCGGGCGGCGGCCGACGCGCTCGGTGGGCTGGACGTGCTGGTGCACGCGGTGGGAACCAACGACCGCCGGGCTGTGGTCGACACACCGGACGAGACGTGGGAGCGGATCCTTGCGCTGAACCTGTCGAGCGCCTTCTATGCCGGGCGGGCGGCGGGACGTCTGATGCGCCAGGCCGGGCGCGGGAGCATGGTGTTCTTCTCCTCCGTCTCCTCCCGGCTCGCCCACCCGCACCATGCCCCCTACGCCGCGACCAAGGGCGGACTGGACCAGCTGGCGAAGGTGATGGCCCGGGAGTGGGCCGCCGACGGCGTGACCGTCAACGCGGTCGCCCCTGGCTACACGGAGACCGAACTGACTCGCGAGTACCTGGCCAGGCCGGGGATGCGCGAGGAGATGCTCGGCCTGGTTCCGGCCGGGCGTCTGGGCACCCCGCAGGACGTGGTCGGCGCCGTGCTGTTCCTCGCCTCGGCGCGGGCGTCATTCATCACGGGGCAGGTGCTTTATGTGGACGGTGGCCGCACACTCGTCTGAGCCAGGAGCCGACCGGACAGGACGGCACCGCAGACCGCTTCGTCCCTCACCTTCCGCCGAGCAGCCGCGTGATCTCCTGACAGGTGTTCAGCAGGCGCGGGCGCAGCTCGTCGAGCAGTCGGGTGACGGGAAATCCCATCGCGGGTACAGCGACATTGGCCGCGGCCACCACCGAACCGGAGGCGTCACGCAGGGGCGCGGCCACCGAGCGCAGGCCGTAGGCGAGTTCCTCGTCCTGTACCGCCCAACCCCGCTCGCGAACATCGGCCAGCACCGGGCCCAGCTCCGCCAGGGACCGGATCGCGTTGGGGCCGGTCGCCCCGGTGAAGGACTCCTCGGTGAGGCGCTTGTGCAGCTCGGCGTCGTCCAGACCGCTCAACAGGACTTTTCCGATGGAGGTGTTGACGGCAGGAAGCCGCGAGCCCACCTGGATGTTGGCGGTCACCAGGTCGTTGTTGCGCAGCCGGATCAGGTACAGCACTCGATCGCCGGACAGGGTGCCCAGGTTGACCGTCTGACCCGTCGTGGCGGCGAGCCGGCGCAGCGGCCCGTCGGCGAGTTCCACCACGTCCATGCCGCGCAACGCCGCGAAGCCCAGTGTGAGGACTTTGGGGGCCGGACGATAGGCGCCGTCCGGCAACTGCTCCAGGAAGCCCTCGGTCACCAGGGTGGCGGCCATCCGGAAAGCGGTCGGCAACGGCACTCCGGCCTCGGCGGCCATGTCTGTCAGCTTCATCGACGACCGCTGTTCGGAGAACTGCCCGAGCAGCCGCAGTCCCTTGGCCAGTGCCTCGACGTGGTAGCTGCGCCTGGACGCCGCGGAGCCGTCGGCGGGCAGGGAGTCGGTCGGCTTTTCACGCGGCGACACGGAAGGTCTCGCTTTCTGTCTGCTGGGCACAGTGGACGCCAGGAGGAACCCGGTCCACTTTCATTGTATGGAAGTCAGCATCAGATTTATCCCCCATGGGGCAACCAGGAGGACGGACATGGGAGTGCGTCTGGGCGGGCTGCTGCCCGGTGAACTGGACGAGGAGCAGGCCGAGGTCTACCGGGCCATCACCGGCGGCGCCCGCGCCTCGGGGCCGCAGGCGTTTCCCCTGACCGACCAGGAGGGACGGCTGCGCGGCCCCTTCAACGCCATGTTGCTGAGTCCCCCGGTGGGCCTCGCGACGCAGGCCCTCGGCGCGGCCGTGCGCTACAACTCCTCGCTGAGCGATCGCGTGCGGGAAATGGCGATCCTCGCCGTGGCCGCCCACTTCGACAGCGCCTTCGAGCGGGAAGCCCACGAAGCCGTCGGCCGCACCAGCGCGGGCCTGGACGAATCGGAGATGGCCGCACTGCGGGCCGGCCGGATGCCGGAACTCACCGAGCGGGCGGAGCGCGGTGCCCTGCGGGCGACGAGGGCACTGCTGCGGCACGGCACATTGAACGACGCCGAGTACGCCGACGCCCTGGCCGCAACCGGAGAACGCGGTGTGTTCGAGCTGACGACGCTGGTCGGCTACTACTCCATGCTCGCTCTCCAGCTGCGGGTTTTCCTGGGCGAGGGCGGCACATCCGGTGCGGATGACCGCGGGCCTCAGCCACGGGAACGCCTTGACAGCCCACGGTGACCCTTCAATACTCAACTCAATTCACACAGTGAATATAACTTTCACTCTACGAAAGTAGGCACAGTGAAACTGATCACCTTCGACGACGGACGGGTCGGCAGGCTGGAACTGGAGGAACGCCTTGTGCTGCCCCTCGAAGTCCGCAGCACCCGGGAGTACTTCGAGCGCGACGGCAAGGTCTCGGAGACCGGTGACCGGCTGCGGCTGGACGACGTGACACCGCGCGCTCCGATCGTGCCGAAGAAGTTCTTCCACACCTCCGGCAACTTCCGTGAGCACGAGGACGAGTCGAAGAACGTCGACTGGTCGCACCCCATGCACAAGGGCATCGTGTTCTTCCAGAACGTCGACGCGATCGTCGGCCCGGAGGAGCCGGTCATCTACCCGGAGCACCTGACCAGCGAGCTGGACTACGAGTTGGAGATCGCCGTCGTCATCGGCAGGCGGGGCAAGTTCTTCGGCGTCGACGACGCGTCCGACCACATCGCCGGCTACGTCGTCTTCAACGACATCACCGCCCGCGACATCCAGCGCCGCGAGATGGAGTCCGGCGTCTTCTCCTTCTGCAAGGCCATCGACACCTTCTGCCCGGTCGGCCCGTACATCGTCACCGCCGACGAGATCCCCGACCCGCAGAACCTCGACATGGAACTGCGGGTCAACGGCGTGGTCCGGCAGAAGTCCAACACCAGCCGTATGTCGGTCTCCATCCCGCACCTGGTCGCCTACCACTCCCCGCAGGGCTACAGCGCCGGCGACCTCATCACGACCGGAACCGTCCAGGGCGTGGCCGGCTTCAGCGGTGACCCCGACATGTACCTCAAGCCCGGCGACGTCGTCGAGGCCGAGGTCGAGCGCCTCGGCGTGCTGCGCACCCCCATCGTCAGCTGGCAGGAGGGGCACGGGACCCCCGTACCCGCGAAGGTGGACTGGTGAGGCTCGGCGTCCTCGGCGGCCACAGCGTCGTGGTCAGCGGCGACCGGGCCGCGAACGTCCGTTGGGCCTCGCAGGGCAGGCTGCCCAACGACCCCATGGCACTGCTGGAGGACTGGCCACGCCTACGCGACTGGGCGGCCGGGCTGCCCGAGGAGGCGTACGACATCCCGGTCGTCCCCACCGCGCTCGACGCGCCGGTGCCCCGCCCCCGCCAGGTGTTCGCCGTCGCCCTCAACTACCCACCGCACGCCGCGGAGGCGGGTTTCACCCCGCCCGAGGAACCGCTCGTCTTCACCAAGTTCCCGGCCTGCGTCACCGGTCCGCACACCAGCGTCGCCCTCCCCCCGGGCAAGGTCGACTGGGAAGTCGAACTCGTCGCCGTGGTCGGCCGAGAGACGTACCGGGTGAGCGAGGACGACGCCTGGGAGGCGGTGGCCGCTCTGGCCGTGGGTCAGGACCTGTCCGAACGTGTCACCCAACTCCAGGGAAAACCCGCCCAGTTCAGCTTGGGCAAGTCCTTCCCCGGCTTCGGCCCCGTCGGCCCCGTCCTGGTCACCCCGGACGAACTCGACGACCCCGACGACCTCGAGATCACCGGAGTGCTGAACGGCGAGGTCGTCCAGCGGGACCGCACCAAGTCCATGATCTTCCCGGTGCCGGAGCTCATCGCCCGGCTCTCGGCCGTGCTGCCACTCTTCCCCGGTGACCTGATCTTCACCGGCACTCCGGCAGGCGTCGGCAACCGCATGAACCCGCCGCGCTACCTCACCGCCGGCGACGAACTCGTCAGCCGCATCGAGGGAATCGGCGAGATCCGCCAGCACTTCACCGGCCCCGCCCAGCGGCCGCCTGGGAGTTGAGAGCCGCGACAGCCCGTCGGCTGCCTCTGCGACTCCACCCCCGGAAACCGGCGTCCGACCATCGCAGACAAGGACCCGCATGTCCGACCACACCCCGCCCGCCATGCCCATCCCCCGCCGTTTCGAGGGCCGCACGGTCCTGGTCACCGGCGCCGGCACCGGCTACGGCGCCGAGATCGCCGTGCGCGCCGCCCAGGAGGGCGCCCGCGTCGCCGTCCACTACCGCAGCTCCGCCGCCGGAGCCGAGAAGACCCTCGCCCGCATCAAGGACGTGGGCGGCGAGGCGTTCACCGTGCAGGCCGACATCGCCGTCCACTCCGACGTCATCCGCATGGCCGAGGAGGTCTTCCTCCAGTTCGGCGGCCTCGACGTGCTGGTCAACAACGTCGGTGACGTGGCGAGCGACCAGATGTCCTGGCGGGACCTCACCGAGGAGTCCATCGACCACGTACTCGCCGTGGACATCAAGGGAACCATGCTCTGCACACACGAGATCGGCTCCCGGATGCTGGACCAGGGCCATGGATCGATCGTCAACATAGGCTCCACCGTGATCGTACGCGGCAGCGCGCGGGCGCCGCAGTACGCCGCCGCGAAGTACGGCATCCTCGGCATCACCAAGTCCTACGCCCAGGCCTTCGCGCCCTTTGTACGGGTCAACACCTTCGCACCCGGCTTCATCGAGACCGAGACACTCCTGAGCCGCGCGGACTGGAAGTCCGGCCGCCGCGAGGACATGATCGCCAAGACCCCGATGGGCCGCATCCCCGGCCCGGCCCAACTCGCGGGCACCGCCCTCTTCCTCGCCACCGACGACGCCTCTCACATGACCGGTGTCTACCTCAACGCCGACGGCGGCTTCAACATGATCGGCGCCTGAGGCAGGCACGCCAGCTTCCCTGTCGACAGATGCGTCACAGCGCAGTCGGGCCACACCCAGGCTCCGCACACCCTCCCTGCCCGTCCAGGCCTGCCACGCCCGGGGCGCCACCGGCCTGTGGGCAAGCGGGTCGAAGGAAGCCGCAAACACGAGCGAATGCAGTTCACTGCGATGAATGATGGGGAGTCAACGATGACTACGGCCGCTACTCCGGTGTCCGACGTGGACATCTTCGCCGACGATGTCCTGACCGATCCCTACCCCGCCTACGCGGTGTTGCGGGAGACGGGCGCCGCCGTGTATCTGGAGCGCTACGACTGCTGGGCGCTGCCTCGGTACGAACACGTACGGGCCGCGCTGCGCGACCACGAACGGTTCTCCTCCGTGGACAGCGTGGGCTACGAGCCGTCGCTGAACGACGCACGCCGGGGTGGTGTGCTGGCGACGGACCCGCCGGAACACGACGTGCTGCGCTCGGTGCTGTCGGAGAGCATGGCCCCGCGCGCGTTGGCGGGCCTGAAGGACGACATCGGTCGGCGCGCGACCGAACTGGTCGAGTCCGTGGTGGCCCGCGGTTCCTTCGACGTCGTGAGTGATCTGGCGCGCGTGTTCCCGCTGACGGTGGTGGCGGATCTGATCGGGATGCCCCTGCGCGCCCGGGACGAGGTACTCGTGTTCGCCGACGCGTTCTTCAACACCTTTGGCCCCCTCAACGAGCGGACGACGGCGTCGGTCCAGGTCTCCGGACGGCTGCTCGACGAACTCATCTCGATGATGAACCGCGACGACCTGACCCCAGGCGGCTGGGGCGAGGCGTTGTATCAGGCGGCCGACCGGGGGGTGATCGAGGAGCACCAGGTGGGGCGCCTGTTGCGCGCCTACCTGGTGGCGAGCATGGACACGACGATCAACGCGATCAGCAGCGCGCTGTGGCTGTTCGCCGAGCACCCGACCGCCTGGACGGCCCTGCGCGCCGACCGGACGTTGCTCCGTTCCGCTTTCGAAGAGGTCGTGCGTTTCGAGTCACCGGTGCAGACGTTCTTCCGCCGCACGACGCGGGCGGTCGAGATCGACGGCGTCACGATCCCGCCGCGGGCTCAGGTGGCGATGTTGTTCGGTTCGGCGAACCGGGATCCGCGTAAGTGGCCGGAGCCGGACACGTTCGACATCGGCAGAGAGCCGAGGGACCACGTCGGGTTCGGCTCCGGCGTGCACGCCTGTGCCGGCCAGGGACTGGCACGGGTGGAGGGTGCCGCGATCCTGTCGGCGCTGCTGGATCATGTGGAGGCGATCCATCTGGCCGGCCCGCCTCGGCGGCACCTCAACAACGTCATCCGGGGCCTGGGAAGTCTCCCCGTCACCGTGACGTCGGGAGCATTCCGGTAGCGGACGCCCCGGCCGACCGCGGGCTGTCCCGGCCGGGAGTTGTGCGGGGTGAGCTCCCGCCGTGTTCCACGGCCGACGATGAACGAGCCCCCTTGCGCGGATCCGCGGAAGGGGGCTCGTTCAGGCGATCCTTGCCGAGGACACCGGCAGGACGTGGGAACGGGTCCGCTCAGACAAGGGTGGTGGCGCGGATGAACGCGACGACCTGGGGCCAGGACAGATCGGTGGCCGCCTTGTTGACCGGGTCGCCGTGCAGTGCGCGGGCTGTGAAGCCGTGCCCGGCTCCGGGGTAGACATGGGCGATGCTCGGCCCGGTGGTCCGCGAGTTCAGGGCGTCCCGCAGCCGATGAAAGCTCTCCACCGGCACCACTTCGTCCGCGCCCGGATAGAGAATCATGGCAGGCCCGGCGATCCGGGCAGTGAACTCGGTGGCATCCAAGGTGTGGTTCGGTGCCGGGGAGCCCGGCACGGTGGGGTGATAGGCGACGACGTTCGCCAACCGGCTGTCGCTTCCGCCGAGAAGCAGCGCGAACCGGCCGCCGATGCACCAGCCGATCACACCGACCTGTCGGCAACCCAGCTCGTCAAACATGTGGTCGAGCAGCTTGCCCATTTCAGTCAGGCTGGACTCGTCATCCAGCTCCGACGCCCACTGAAACTGGGTCTCCATCTCTGCCGGGTCATCGCTGCCGGGCCGACCGCGCCACAGGTCCCAGGACAACGCGTTGACGCCGGCGGCGGCCAGGCCGTCGGCGAACTCGCGCAACTGCGGGGAGATCCCGGTGATCGACGGCAGCAGCAGCATGCCTCCTGTGGATGCCTCGCGCGGGCGGGACAGATACGCGTTCAGCCCGGCCACGGTGATGTCCTCGCCGGCACACGGCACGTCGGCTGCGCTGGGGGCGGTGGGGGCACTGATCTCGTTGGCCATGTTCTCACTACTCTCTACCGAGCTTGACAAGAAATCTTCAGTCAGTGGGGCGCTCTGGGGACTCGAAGGAGGCCGCCCACCAGACCCGTCAGGGCCGGGCGGTGACGCGGCGGACCGGACGGAGCGGATGAGCGCGGCGGTCGCGTCGGCCGGCGGGGGTGCGGCCGGTCGGACCGGACGAGCGGGAGCGCAGTGGCAACCTGGGCGGTACTCCGGGAGAGACCGCAAGTCCTCCGGCTCGTTCGCCGTCCTCACACGTCCGGCGCTCCCACCAGTGGTCAGGGGAAGCGGATCGAAACGTGTTCCGGGCGTAGTTCGGTGACGCTGTTGACCCCGAGCAGTGCCATGGTCTGGACGACCTCACGCGACAGGATCTCCACGGCGCGAGCGACGCCGCGCTGACCGCCGGCCATCAGGCCGTAGAGGAAGGCACGACCCACCAGCGCGGCGTCGGCGCCCAGCGCCAGGGCGGCCACGATGTCGGCCCCGGTCGTCACACCGCTGTCGACCAGGATGTCGGCCCGCCCGTCCAGCCGCTCGCGAACTGCCGGGACCAACTCGACGGGTACGGGGGCGCGGTCCAGCTGTCGGCCGCCGTGGCTGGAGAGCACGACGCCGTCCGCGCCGGCGTCGACGACCCGCTGGGCATCGGACACCGACTGGATGCCCTTGACCACGAGGCTGCCCTGCCAGTGGCCGCGGAGCCACTCGAGGTCGGCCACCGTGATGGCGGGATCGAAGACACGGTCGATCTGGTCGGCGACCGTGCCCTCGGAGGCAGCCACGTTGGCGAAGGTGAGTGGCTCGGTGGTCAGCAGGTCGAAGCAGTAGCGGGGGTGAAGGGCTCCGTTGACGAAGGTGCGCAACGTGAGCTGCTGCGGCACGGTGAGCCCGTTGCGCACGTCCCTGAGCCGAGTCCCGGCGACCGGGGTGTCCACGGTGAGGAACAACGTGTCGAACCCAGCGGCGGCCGCACGGTCGACCAGTTCCTTGACCCGGCCCCGATCACGCCACAGAAACAGCTGGAACCACTTCCGCGCCTGAGGGCCGGCCGCCGCGGTGTCCTCGATCGAGGTGCTGCCCATCATGGAGAGGGCGTAGGGAATTCCGGCCTGCTCGGCGACGGCGACGACGGCTCGTTCCCCTCCGGTGTGCATCATGCGCGTCAGACCGGTGGGAGCGAACGCGAACGGCTGAGTGGACGGCTTGCCGAGGATCATCGTCTCCGCGCTCACATGGGAGACGTCCCGGAGCGCCGAAGGATGGAACTCGAGGCGCCGGAACGTGTCACGAGCTCGACGCAGTGCGAGTTCACCCACGCCGGCCCCTCCGTCGGCGAAATCGAAGACCGCCCTGGGCGCCCGTCGTCGCGCGAGGGCCCGAAGGTCGGCGATGGAGGCCGCTCGCGCCAGCCCCCTCTCCGTCCCGTTGAGCCGGATCGGAGCGGGGCGCAACAGCTCACGAAGCTCGGCTGGGCGTGGCAGGCGACGGTGCACCTTGACGATCAATGCGATTCATCCCTTCTGTCACCATGTCCAGGGCGCATCACGTGCGATGCGCCGGCCCCCGAGGACGTCCTGATCACTCTCCGCCGTGCTTGCGGTCATCCCTCAAGCCAGCAAGTGGGCAATGCTCTTCAGCCCCTCGTTCACGATGCGGGCGTCGACGTCTCCATGGGCACCGCCCACCCCGATGCCGCCGATGACTTCGCCGTCGTCCGTGACGATCGGGTATCCCCCCGGCACCGGGTGCAGCTGGCTGTCCACCAGATGGGGCGGGCACGCCTGCAGTACGGGCTCGGCGGCGAACTTGGCGAAGTCGGCGGTCGACACGCCCATCACCGCGGACGTGTAGGCCTTGAGCCGAGAGGTCTCGACCGCGATCTTTCCGGCGCCGTCGTCGGCGAGTATGACCTTCGTGATTCCGCTGCGGTTGGTCACGGAGACGCAGGCTCGGGCTCCCTCGGCACGCGCCGCGGCAAGGACCGCCTCGGCTGCCCGATGCGCGATCTCGTAGCTCAGCGGTTCCCTCATGTCGTTCCCTTTCCAACGGCGTCGCCGGATTCACGTCCGGCCTTCTTTTCACTGACGGTCCGTCAGGCCGCATACGTCTCGGCACCGACGGTGACGGTGGCGTTGTCGTGGAGCCGCCGGAGGCCGGCCGGGACATTGATCCACCGGCCGACGTCCATGGCGACACGATCGGGACCGGAAACGGCCGGTCCCGCGTCAGCGCAAGCCAAGTCGCTGAAGCATCGATCAGTACGTGGTGGGGTTCGCGCTCACGGCGAGAGTCCGCGGTCGGCACGCTCTCCGAGGACGACGCACAGAGCGCTCGGCGCGGTCAGGCGGGGCCTGATCGCCCGCCCCGCCTCCGCGTCACCAACAACGTAACACCGCGAATCGCCTCGATGAGCAGCTCTGACAAAATTTTGTCAGAACTCTGGGTGACTGTCGGTGGTGACGTCGGGGGGGCGGGCCGAGCCGGACGGCCGGTGACCCGAAGTGCGCGCGGCCGCGGCCGCGGTCCCCCGGCGCCTTGGCACCGCCCCTTCGATCTTGCGAGCCACCGACGCCGCGAAATGGCTTTGACAAACTTTTGTCACGGGTATTAATCCAAGCGACATCTCGGTGCTACGTTGCCGATCAACCAGAGAAGGGCCGCTGCCAAGGACCGCCCGACAGCCCCTGCGGGGACACCATCCTCCTCTCCGGTGTGATCGAGCGGTTCCTCGCCCGACTCCCGCACGGAGAGCCCCCGCACGTTCCGACATCAATCGAACCGCGTCTGCAGCTCGCACGGCGGGCGGCACCGCGTACGAAGCCGTCATGCCTCGAACCAGCCCGGTGGTGTGCCCGCCACCGTTTCGCTTCCCGTCGTAGACATGGAAGGACAGTGAAATGACCCGGATCGTGGTCGATTTCGAGCGCTGCGAGGGCCATGGGCTGTGTGAGCAGACCGCGCCCGAGGTGTTTCGGCTCGACGACGAGGGCGAGTTGCACCTGACGCGTGACGAGGTGGACGCGGAGCACGAAAGTCTCGTCGCGGCCGCCGTCCGGGTGTGTCCCGTCGCGGCGTTGACGGTGCAGCCGTGAAACGGATCGTCGTGGTCGGTGGGTCCATCGCCGCGGTCACGGCGGCGCAGAGTCTGCGGGCCGAGGGGTACGACGGCCAGGTGACCGTACTCTCCGAGGAGCCTCATCCTCCCTACTCGCGCGTCCCACTCTCAAAGGGCGTACTGGCAGGCCGGGAGTCCGTGGAGTCGGCTCTGCTGCCGCTCCCCCTGCTGAGATGGCGCCATGACGGGGGTACGGCAACCGCCGTGGCCGTCAACCACCGACTCCCTGTCATCAAGCTCAAGCGCCTCGGAGCTGGAGCGGCGCCGATCCCCGCACGCGTCCGTACGACAACTCAGACGTAAGGGCATGACCATGGCTCTTCCGCACCTAGCCCCCTACGATCCGCTCGACCCCGCCCACCATGCCGATCCCGCGGCCCGGCTCGCGGAGGCCCGCGACCACTGTCCGGTGTCCCAGCCGCACCCCGGCGTGATCGACCACCGGCGCCGCGGCTTTGGATCGGCAATCTGAGAGGGCGTCGGCGCAGTCATGCCAATTGCAAATGAACCGGGCCGCAGCAGCACGAGCCGCGTCTTCGCGATTCTGCACGCCTGCCGGCGCAGCGCCACCCCGCTGACGCTCACGGAACTCGCGCGCCAGTCGGGGATCCCGGCGGCGACCGCCTACCGGCTGACCCGCGAGCTGATGGCCGAGGGCGCCCTGGAGCGGAACGAGGACGGCAGCCTCCAGATCGGGATCGGGCTGTGGGAACTCGGCTCCGCCGCACCGCGACAGCGTGACCTGCGCCACGCTGCGCGCCCGGTCATGCAGTCGCTCGCGGGCCATACCCGCACAGTCGTCCAACTGGCCGTCGCCGGCCACCACGAGGCCGTGTGCATCGAGAAGATCATCGGGTCACGGGCGATCGTGAATGTGGCGGAGGTGGCCGGCGGCCTCCCCCTTCATGCCACCGGCGTGGGGAAGGTGATCCTGGCCTACTCCGATGACCCGGACGTCCGCGCCGTCCTGCGAGCCGTGTCGCTGCACCGGTACACCGCCCGGACGATCGCCGGTCCCGGTCGGCTGGCAGCCGAGGTGGCCGGGGTCCGGGTCTCGCAGGTCGGATACTCGCGGGGCGAACTGACGATCGGAACGACATCGGTGGCCGCACCCGTCTTTGACGCCGAGGGCCGGTTCGTCGCGGCCCTTGGCCTGCTGGCACCGGAAGCGGAGCAGGTCGACCGGCTGGCACCCGAGGTCCGCAGGGCCGCCGATGCCATCTCACGGCGTCTTCCGGCCAACGCGTGACGTTCCTCGGGGTCTGGGTTTCGATGATCGGAAGGCCGGCTGGCGGCAGGCGGCGAGCCCGGCCGAAAATCGCGGGGTGACAACGATTACGCCATTTCCCGTGGCGCCGGCCCTGTGAAAAGCACCTGGACCACCAGCCAGATGCCCGACCTGGCCGGCCGCACCGCGGTCGTCACCGGCGCGAACAGCGGTCTGGGGCTCCCCACGGCGCAGGCGCTGGGCAGGGCCGGCGCGCACGTGGTGCTCGCCGTGCGCGACCTCGACAAGGGCAGGAAGGCCGCGGCCACTGTCCCCGGTAGCCATGAGGTCCGCCACGTCGACCTCGCCGACCTCTCATCGGTGCGTCAGTTCGCCACGTCCTGGGACGGCGATCTCGACCTGCTGATCAACAACGCGGGCGTGATGATGGCGCCGCAGGGGCGCACCAAGGACGGTTTCGAGACGCATTTCGGCACCAACCATCTCGGCCACTTCGCGCTCACCAATCTGCTGCTGCCGCACATCACCGGCCGCGTCGTGACGGTCTCCGCCGCTGCGCACCGGTGGGTGAACGGAATCAACTTCGACGACCTGGACCTCAGCGCCGCGTACACCGCCCGGCGGGCATACGGCCAGTCCAAGCTGGCAAACCTGCTCTTCACGCTGGAGTTGCAGCGGCGGCTCAGCGAGACGGGATCACCGGTGCGCGCGCTCTCCGCGCATCCCGGCCTCGCGGCGACAGAACTGCAGCGCACCCCGAATCCGGCGCTGCGCTTGTTCATGCGGGTGGTGGCGCAGGACCCCGAGGCCGGTGCCCTGCCGACACTCTTCGCCGCGACCCAGGATCTTCCCGGTGCGAGTTACGTGGGGCCGGACGGCATCTCCGGGCTGCGCGGCGGCCCGACCCTGGTCAGCCCGGCCGCGGCCGCGAGCGACCCGGCGGCGGCGCGGCGACTGTGGACGCTGTCCGAAGAACTGACCGGCACCAGCTTCGCCGTGAGTGCCGAGCCTCGATCCGCCGACGGATGAGAACACGTCTGTCCGGTGAGGCGGACGGGGCACTCGCAGGAACAGCGGGCGTGCACAGCACGCCGAGCGGCCCTTCCCGGGCGACCCGGCCGAGCAGCTCACCCTGGCCGCCCGGGCGGTCCTCGCGCTGTCGTGACCGAGGGCCCGGCACTCCGGAGGTGGCGCTCGCAGCGAACGGTGAGACGACGGTGTCCGGTCGGCACGCCGGCTTCACGACCGAGAGTCCGCGTGACCGTCGGCTCGGCGTCGGCGGACACAGCGCGAGACCCATGTCGTCACTCCCCGGTCGCCGCAGGAGCACGGCTTTCGAGCAGGTCCTGACGTGACGACTCCCCGCTCCCGTACGTCCAACGCTCCACGGAACTTCTGCACACCCGACTGACCTGTGACGGCCAGATGCGCAACCGCTGCATGCCGCGCGCGCGTGCCCGGGCCGTCACATGCTTCCTCCCCACTCATCCAGCTTGGAGCCCTTCGTGAGTGACTCGACACCGGCCGTGGAGGCGGAGAACACCTCCGGCACACCCAGACGCTTCGGCCTCATATTCTCCGCCCTCATTGCCGCGATGCTGCTCGGGTCCCTCGACCAGACGATCGTCAGCACCGCGCTGCCGACCATCGTCGGCGAGCTGCACGGCGTGAACCACATGGCGTGGGTGACCACGGCGTACATCCTCGCGGCCACCATCGCCATGCCCGTCTACGGCCGACTCGGCGACCTGCTCGGCCACAAGGCGCTGTTCCTCAGTGGGATCTCCCTCTTCCTCGTCGGCTCCGTGGTCGCGGGCGCGGCGCAGGACATGACCATGCTGATCATCGGCCGCGCCGTACAGGGTCTGGGCGGCGGCGGACTGATGATCACCTCGCAGGCGGTCATCGCCGACCTCGTACCGCCGCGGCAGCGCGCGAAATACATGGCCCCGATCGGTGCCGTCTTCGGCCTCTCCTCCGTCGTCGGACCGCTGCTCGGAGGCTGGTTCACCGACGGCATCGGCTGGCGCTGGTGCTTCTGGATCAATCTGCCGGTCGGCGCCGTCGCCCTCGTCATCGGCGCGTTCGCCCTGCGCCTGCCACGCCGGGCCGTCGAGGTCACCTTCGACTACATCGGCTTCGCCCTCATGGCGGCCGCGGTGACGTGCACGGTACTCGTGACCACCTGGGGCGGCACGGAGTACGCCTGGTCCGACCCGCTCATCATCGGCATGGCCGCCGCCGGCCTGCTGACCTGGATCCTGTTCTTCCTCTCCCAGCGCCGTGCCGCGGAGCCAATCATCCCGCTCTGGCTGTTCCACAGCCGGATCTTCAACATCGCCACTCTTATCGGGCTCCTGATCGTCGGCATCGGCATGTTCGCCATCATCGGCTACCTGCCCACATACCTGCAGATGGTCTACGGCGTCAGCGCGACCGAGTCCGGGCTGCTGCTCATCCCCATGGTCGTCGGCATGCTGGCCGCCTCCGTCCCGTCCGGACGGCTGATGAGCAGCACCGGGCGCTACAAGATCTTCCCGATCGTCGGCGCGGTCCTCGTGTGCGTCGCCGCGCTGCTGATGTCGACCCTGGACACCGAGACCTCACTCGTCGTGGTCTGCGTCTACGTATTCCTGCTGGGCGCCGGTGTCGGCCTGACGATGCAGCCCCTGACCCTGGCCGTGCAGAACGACTTTCCCGCCTCCGCCGTGGGCACCGCGACCTCCGCCAACAACTTCTTCCGGGAAATCGGCTCCACCCTCGGCACCGCGTCCGTCGGCTCACTGTTCGCCCATCGTCTCACCAACCAGCTCAGCGACCGCCTCCCCGCCGATGCCACCAAGACCGTCGGCGACACCCACTCGCTCACCCCGGCCCTGGTCCACTCCCTGCCGGGCAAGATCGAGGACGCGGTCGTCCTGGCCTACCAGCACGCCCTGACACCGGTATTCCGCTACCTGGTCCCGGTGTTCTTCCTCGGCCTCGTGCTCGCCTTCATCCTCCCGGAGAAGAAGCTCGCCGACGACAACGACCCCGACGCGACGCCGGCCGATCAGCCCGGTGAGAGCGAGCCGGACAAGGCTGAGACGCCGACCCCGACAGGGCACTGATCGGCTTGCGTCAGCCGCAGAACGGCCCCGGGACGGGCGGCTGTCGAAGGAATCCCCCCGGGTGAGGGCGGGCCTGCCAGGCCTGCGCTCACCGTGCGGGGCAAGGGGGGATGGCTGCCCCGGATCTGCGACGCTCGTCCCGGCTACGCCGCGCTCCTTGGCCGCAGCACCGCCGCGCCGTCCGCAGACTTCTTCGCAGTCGCATCAGCCCTTCGTTCCTCCGTCCTCTCCCGGCGGCGCTCCAAGCCTCGAGAGCGGTTCCCCTGTCCCGGCCGAAACGCAGTGAAACAGCACCCTCCGTTGAACGGAACTTCGTATTGACGCAGCCCCGGCCTGTCTTCAGCATCGAACAGCCACGCTCCACGGCGGTCATCGACACCGATTCCACATGTGGCCAGGTCCGCAGTGTGACGAACAGCGCCGTTCCGCACCGAAAGGGGCTCCCCCATGACGACCCAGACCACAGTGCCGCAGATCGAGCATCTGATTGACGGACAGATGTCGGCCGCCCAGTTCCAGGACGCGTACGACCCGGGGCGACTCGACGAGGTCGTCGCCCGCGTGGCCGTCGGCACGGCTGAGGACGTCGACCGCGCGGTCCGCGCGGCGCACGCTGCCTTCCCGGGCTGGCGCGACACGCCCGTCCCCGAGCGCGTCCAGAAACTGCTGGCCGCCGCGGAGCTCCTCGCGGGCAGCACCGACGAACTCGCCCCTTTGCTCGTGCGTGAACACGGCGGTGTGCTCGGGGAAGCGCAGACCGACTTCGCACTCGGTACCGGAGTGCTGCAGTACACGGCGAGCCAGGTCGAGGAATTCCTCCGCCCCGTCCAGTTCGACGACGAGCAGAGCTTCATCAGCGTGGAGAAGGTCCCCCGGGGTGTCACGGCGGCGATCGTGCCGTGGAACATGCCCGTGGTCCTGACGATGATGAAGCTGGCGCCTGCGCTGGCCACCGGCAACACCCTCGTGCTCAAGCCCTCGCCGTTCGCCCCGGCCGCCTTGACCTTGGTCCTGTACAAGATCGCGGCCACTCTGCCGCCCGGTGTGCTCAACGTGGTCCACGGCGAGGGCGATGTCGGGGCTGCCCTGTGCGGCCACCCGCTGGTGCGGAAGGTGGTGTTCACCGGCGGCACCGCCACCGGCCGTAAGGTCGTCGAGGCCACCGCCGCGACGATCAAGAACGTCACCCTGGAACTGGGCGGCAACGATCCGGCGATCGTGCTGGACGACGCCGACACCGACGCCGTCCTCGACCGGATGCTCAAAGGCGTCTACACCCGAAGCGGCCAGATCTGCTTCGCCGTCAAGCGCATCTACGTGCCGCGCGGCATGTACCGGCGGTTCGCCGACGCGCTGTGCGACCGGGTCGACGAGTACGCCGTCGGCCACGGCCTGGACCCCCGGGCATCCTTCGGTCCGCTCAACAACGAAGCGCAGTTCAAGAAGGTACTCGGCCTGCTGGACCGTACCCGCGACTCCTCGGCGACCCTGGTGGAACTGGGCCGGAAACTCGACCCGTCCTCCTGGGACAACGGCTACTACGTGCTTCCCCACGTTGTTCGCGACGTCGAGCACACCGCTCCGGTGTCCTGTGAGGAACAGTTCGGCCCGGTGGTCCCGCTGATCGCCTACGACGACGAGGAGCAGGTGGTTTCCTGGGCCAACGACAGTGAATACGGGCTCTGCTCGTCGGTGTGGACCACGGACCCGGACCGAGGGCTCGCGATGGCCCGCCGTATCGAGGCCGGCAGTACGTTCATCAACACCCACTCGTTCGAGTCACTGGACCTGCGCATGCCGTTCGGCGGTGTCAAGCAGAGCGGGATCGGCCGCGAGTGGAGCACCACCGGGCTGTCCGCCTACATAGAGGAACATGCCATCCGTCGACTGAAGTGATCAGCTGGTCGCTGGTCCGGGTGGGCCGTTGACCGATGCGCAGCGGGCGCCGGATCGAGCTGTTGCTCCCCGATCGTGCGGGACTCTCCAGCATGCGGCCGGGGCCGCGAAAGGGGTTCCGGCCGGCGCGCCGGACGACCATGCCATGGCCGGTCCCGCGGCGGACCGACCACGAGGATCCACCTTGCCGCCGAGAACTGCGTCGGCTGCCGGAAGCCGAGGTTGGCAGGCCCAGGCCCAGGCCTTCGACCGCGAGACCGACGAGCAGCGCAACACACGGACGCCACTTCCCGACGCCCTGGGTGCCCCGCGGCTGAGGCTGGGCCGCGCGGGGCGTTCGGCGGACCGCCGTTTCAGCACTTGGTCTTGCGGACGCGTTCCGTCCGAGAGCGTGCCGTCAACGGCGGGTGAGTCCTCCGTCGACGGCGAGGATCTGGCCCGTGATGAATGCGGCTTCGTCGGTGGCGAGGAAGGCGACCGTGTTGGCGACGTCCGCCGGCGTCTGGCGCCGCTTCAGGTTCTGCATCTGTACGGTCATGTCGAAGAAGCCCTCGCCGGCGCTCTGCAGCGCCTTGGCGGTCGGGACCAGACTGGGGGCGACCGCGTTGACCGTGACATCGTGTTTCGCCAGGTTCGCCGCCAGCACGTAGGTGAGCCCGTTGAGGGCGCCCTTTGAAGAGACGTACGCGACGAACGGCGGCGGGCTCACCCAGTAACTCCCGGACGTTATGTTGATCACTCGACCGGCGTGGGACTGCTTGAGGTCATCGAGAAAAGCCTTGACCGTCAGGAAGGCTCCGTTCACGTTGACCGCGAAAGTCTGGTTCCACTGCTCGAACGTCACGTCGTCGATGTCGGCGAAGGGCACGATGCCCGCGTTGTTCACGACGATGTCGACCCGGCCCAGCGCATACCGGACCTCCGCGGCGAACGCATTCACCTGGCCCTCGTCGGAGACGTCGACTTTCGTGCTGAAGAACCGGCGGCCGTTCCCCTCGACGAGCCCCTGCGTATCGTCAGCGGCGTCCACATCGGCGACCGCTATGTCGGCGCCCTCGGACGACAGCGTCCGGGCGATCTCCTGACCGATCCCGGCACTACCGCCGGTCACCACGGCAATTCTTCCCGCCAGACGTCCCGCCATGACACAACTCCTTCTTCGCGGGCCGGAGGTCCTCGAGCGTTGCCCGCCCAGCCGTTTCCCGGCCCCTCGACCAATTCCCCCACGCCCACCTCGGCTTCGGCCGCGGGAGAGGCCGAGCGCCGTCCGCACGGCGAACGATGCCCCTGGCCCCTGCAGCCGGACCGCGGCGCAGTTCTCTGACCGGCCATAGTGCCCGGCTCCCAGTCGCGGCGATACGGGGGATTCCGTTCAACGAAAAGGCCTCCCGCACGCGTCGCCCACGCGTGCGTCGGCGCGCGCAGCGGGGTGGCGCACGGACGCGTGGCGGCCCAGCCGACCTGTGTCCGGCCGAGGCCCCTTCAGCTGCTGGGCTGATCCTCGTCCTGCGCCTCATCGATGCCCCCACGGGGATCATCCGACTCCGCGGCCCCTCCTCGGGGCGCTTCGGCGAGCGCGTAGAGCACGCGCGCCAACTGCTCGGCGTAGCGGTCGAGGAACTCGGGTGAGGAAGGATCCTCACCGGTGACGGCGGCAGCCAACTGCGGCAGCACTTCCGGCGCGATCGCCGCGGCGAAGAACGCGAGCGTCAACGCGCCGGCATCGAGATCGGCGCGGATCTCTCCCTTGCCCTGCCTTTTCCGGGTTTCGGCGACGACGTCGAGCAGACGGTTCGCCCATGCCTCGGGAGGTGGGGGTTTGCCGTCGAGTTCGGCACGGACCAGCGTACGGACGATCGGCACCTTGTCGTCGTGTTCCCAGCGCACGTAGTCCCGGACGATCTCGGCGAACGGCTCCGCGCCACCCATCATGGTCGCGCCCTTGGTGATCCAGCGCTCGGTGAGGGCGTCGTACAGGCCCTTCTTGCTGCCGAAATGATAGGTGATCAGCGAGTGGTTCACTCCAGCCGCGGCGGCGATCCGCTCGACACGTGCCCCCTTGAAGCCGTGCTTGCCGAACTCCTCGTTCGCCGCCTCCATGATGCTCTGGCGGGTGCGTTCCGGATCGTGCCGGCGGCGGGGATCGGCCGAGCGCCGATGGCGCTTCCGCTCCCCCGCGGAGTCAGGAGTGTGCTCGTCCTTGTCGATCACCTTTTGAATATAGCCTCGCTTTCGGCTCCGCCTGCCCGAGCAGCGGCGGTTCGCATGACGCGCGCGGTGCGCATCGTGCCCAGCATGAACGTCGCCGTGCCGGGCCGCGACGGTCGGGCGGGAGTGGCGGATCGTCATCTCCGCCGCCTGCCGCAGCCGAGCAAATTATCACCACATGGGTGGCTTTTGGTGAACGGTAGTGCGTCATCCGTTCGCGAGCGCGTCCAGGAGCCAGTCGCGCCGCACGCAGTGTTCCAGCGCGAAGGAGTCGGCCAGCGCGAGCACGTCGTCGTCACCGAGGCCTCGGAAGAGTTCGGCGTACTCCTGGACCAGCGGCTGGCCGAGCAGGATGTGCCGGACGATGATCTCGATCCACTGGCGGGTACCGAACGGGTACGGAGAAAAGCCCGGGAACTCGTCGGCGACAAGCTGTTCGAGCGGCTTGGCCGCCTCGCGGATGCCGCCGTCCGGAGAACCCCAGGCCTCTGCGCCCAGGCGGTGTTTCTTCGCCATGAACTCGGCGAAATGGCGCTGGTACGGGCTGCCCGGGCCAAGGTGGACAAGCCCTTGGAGGCCGACGTCCTTGTACGTCCAGATCGACCAACTGGCCTCGTGCCGACGGTAGATCTCCAACTGGTCGGCGAGCAACTGCGCGCACTGTTCGTCCCGCGCCGGGTCGCCGGTGTACACCGGGCCGAACTCGCCGATCCAGATGGGGGTGCCGGTCTTGCGCATGTACGCGGTGCGGCGCAGGAATACGTCCTCGACGTGCTCCTTGTCGACCCAGATCCCGTCCGTGTGACCGGGGTAGCCGCCAGTGCGGGCGAAGCCGGCGCGCGCGTAGTCGTGGCAGGTGTAGACGGTGTTCTCGATGGGTTCGCCGAAGAGGTCGAACTCGGTGGAGTAGCGATTGCCGTCGAGGAAGAGGATGTGGTGCGGATCGATCGAGCGAATGGCTGCGACGAGACGGTCGTAGAAGGCGGGCAGCACATGCCCGGACTCGTCGGCGGGCTCGTTGACCGGGTTGTATCCGGCCACCCACGGGTTGTCCTTGTACCGTTCGGCCATGACCTCCCACAGGTGCACGACCCGGTCCTGGAAGTGCCGGTGGTCCCAGAAGGACGGCAGGTGGGTGGGGTTGTCGGAATGCCACTGGTGGTTCTGGGCGCCGGGCAGAGAGTGCAGGTCGATGACGGTGTAGATGCCGTGTCGTCCGCACAGTTCCACCACGCGGTCGAGTTGTGCGAAGCCTTCCTCGCGGATCTCCAGCGGGTGGGCGTCGTCCTCGAAGTGGCGGTAGTTCACCGGCAGGCGCAGGCAGTTGACGCCCTTGGAGGCGAGCAGCGCGGCGTCGGCCTCGTCGAAGAAGACGGTGAGCAGTCGGTCGAAGAACAGCTGATACCGGCGCTCACCCAGGACCTCCCGTACCGCGGAACGCATGGCGGATTCATTGGAGGGGTAGCCGGTGATGAAGTTCTCCATGTTCATCCAGCCGCCGAGTCCGGCGCCACGGAGCCGGACCGGGGTGCCGTCCCGGGTTTCGAGCCGGGTGCCGGAGACCTTCAGCAGGGGGCCAGGGGGAGTGCGGTGGGAGGCCGGAGTGTTGAGCTCGGAGGCCATTGAGGCGGTCCCTTCGTGGTGTGGTGACGGGCGGGGTTTCGTCGGGGCCGGCCTCGGCCCCCGGCCAGGGGAGGGGCGTCAGGAGGGGCAGCTATCTCAGGCGGAGGGCGCCTCGTCGCCGGCGGTGACGAAGATCCGTACGTCCCAGGCACCGAGGCGCAGTGCTGTGCCGGCGGGTGCGGAGGTGCCGTCGAGCACGTCGGAGAGTGCCACCGGTGAAGTGACGTCCATGGGGTCCCAGCTCCAGTTGTGGACGACGTGGACGCGGCGGCCGTCGGGCGAGGTCCCGGTGGTGGCGGTGACCGACGGCGGCAGGTTCCGCCAGCCGCTGCTCGGGACGGGTGCCAGCCAGGTGGCGAGTGCCCTGGCGAGGTCGCGGCCGGGAACCGTGCCGACGCAGGTGACCCGGCCCGCACCGTGGCGGCGGGTGGTGACGGCGGGCCAGCGGCCGAAGTGCGGGTGGTCGTAGGCGGCGAGCATCTCGGCGTCCAGGACGGTGAGCCCGTCGACCCAGCGCGTGGCCGTCGCCTGCTCCGGCAGCTCCAGCGGGCTGCCGGGCACCGCGCGCAGCGGGATGTCCCGCACCAGGTTGCTGAACTCCTCGTACTGGACCCCGGCGGCCGTGGTGAGTCGTCCCGGCGCCGGTTCCTGGCGGGCCCGTGCCTCGTGGTCGGCGTAGCCGGTCCGCGGCCCGAGGACCAGATGCCCACCCGCGTGCGCGTAGGCCGCGAGCCAGTCCAGCGTCCCGTCGGCGGCCACGTACAGCGCCGGGACGACGAGGACGGGATGGAGGCGTACGGCCTCCTCGGGGCTCGGACCGGGGACCTCGCCGCGCGGGTCGTGCAGCTGGCGGGCGTGCACCATGCGGACCTGGCGGCCCGCGTCGAAGGCGCCGCGGTAGAAGGGATCGAAGATGCCGTGGTAGGCGGCCGGATCGGGTTCGCCGTTCTGGTTCGCCAGGGGCGGGTACTTCTGCATCAGCCACTTGCTCGGCGTCGAGTACACCATGGTGATGTCGGCGTCCGGCTCGACGCCGGCGACCAGCGGGCCCGCGGTTTCGAACTCGCCTCCCAGGCGGGCCAGTTCGTCGTACACGCGGCCGGGCCTGCCGCTGTGCGGGAGGATGCCGCCCACGTAGGTCTCGGCCCCGAAGTGCAGGGTGTGCCAGTGCCAGTACTCGATCATCCGCGCCCCGCGCGCCACCAGCATCCATGCGGCCTGCCGCCACTGTCCGTCGTAGGCGGGGCGGTTGTCCCAGGGGCCGCCGATGGTGGCCGCGTTGGTCTCGGTGACCAGGAAGGGGGCCTGGCGGGAGGAGTACATCCGGTCCGCGATCTGGGAGATCGACCAGGCGCCGGTGGTCTTGTTGTGCTCGGCCTCGCGCTCGTCGGGCAGCAGCAGGGCGTCCTGCATGGCGTAGTACGGGTTGCCCGCGGCGATGTCCAGGGCCGCGTTGAGCTCGTGGTCCTCCACCCCCGGGCGCGGATAGGAGACGCAGGTGGTGACGAACTGCTCGGGGAGGGCGTACTCGCGGGTGATGCCCGCCTGCCAGGCGATGAACTCGGTGGTCTGCCTGGCCTGGAACTCCCGCCAGGCGACGTCGTACT
This sequence comes from Streptomyces cellulosae, assembly GCF_000721105.1. Classification (GTDB taxonomy): domain Bacteria; phylum Actinomycetota; class Actinomycetes; order Streptomycetales; family Streptomycetaceae; genus Streptomyces; species Streptomyces cellulosae_A. Next base: position 656,436 of record NZ_JOEV01000002.1, on the reverse strand, counting down.
GCGGCTGGGCGTTGCCGTCCGGCGTCCACAGGTCGGCCCAGGTGGTCAGGCGGTGCGACCAGTAGACCAGGCCCCACTCCCGGTTGAGGGTCTCGACGTCGCCGTACTTGCGGCGCAGGTGGTCGGTGAAGCGCTGGAAGACACCGTGGTTGTGGAAGAGCTCCAGGCCGGGCTCGTTGTCCACCTGGAAGCCGATGACCGCGGGGTGGCGGGCGTAGCGGTCGAGGATGCGGCGGATGACGCGTTCGGCGTGGAAGAGGAAGGCGGGGTGGGTGTAGTCGACCTCCTGACGGGCTCCCCAGCCGATGCGCTGCCCGGTGGCCCGTTCGCCGCAGATCTCCGGGTACTGCCGGGCCAGCCACGGCGGGACCGCGTAGGTCGGTGTGCCCAGGATGACGGAGATGCCGCGCTCTCGGGCCCCGTCCAGGACGGGCTGGAGCCAGTCGAGGTCGAACGTTCCGTTCTCCGGCTCCCAGGTCGACCAGACCGACTCGCCGACCCGGATGACGGTGAAGTGCGCCTCGGCCATCAGGGCGAGGTCGTTCTTGAGTTGCTCCTCGGCCTGTTCGGTGCCGTAGGGCGGTCGGTACTCGTGGTAGTACGCGGCGCCGAAGAGAACGCGGGCGGGCAGGTCCGCCATGAGGTGGGCCTCCTGAAGGCTGAGTTGGGTGCACGGGGCGGCGGGGAAGACCTGCCGCCCCCGGATCAGCTGCCGTTGGCAGGCTGGCTGTGGGTGGTCTCGTCGATGCTCGTGGTCAGCGCCTCACTGGTGGTCGCTGCCTGGTCACTTGAGCGCTCCGGCCGAGAGACCGCTGATGATGTGGCGCTGTGCGACCGCGTAGAAGACGACGATCGGCAGCACCGCGATGAGCGAGGCGGCGAGCAGGATCTGTTGTTGCGGGGACTCCGCCGAGACGAAGTTGGTGAGCCCGCGTTGCACGGGCATCAGCGAGCTGTCGTTGAACAGCACCAGTCCCATGAGGTACTCGTTCCAGACCCCCATGGCCTGGATGACGGCCACCGCGACCAGGCCGGGCCGGGCCAGCGGGAGGATGATCCGCCAGAAGGTGCCGAGCAGGGAGGCACCGTCGATGGCGGCGGCTTCCTCCAGTTCCTTGGGCTGGCCGGCGAAGAACCCACGCATGATCAGGATGGAGATCGGCAGCCCGCCGGCGATGAGTACGAGGATGTAGCCGATGCGGGTGTTGGCGAGCCCGAGCGTGATCAGCAGCTTGTACTGGGCGATGAACGAGGCCGGCAGAGGGATGATCATGATGACGAGGATGGCGCCCACCACGACGCCTCGGCCGGGGAACTCGATGCGGGCCAGGGCGTACCCGGCCATGCTCGCGATGACCAGGATCCCGACGACCGAGGCCGTGGTGTAGAGGAGGCTGTTGGGCAGGTACTGGCTGAAGCCGCCCTCGTTCCACGCGGTGGCGAAGTTGCCCCATTCGAAGGGGTGAGGGATGGGGTCGGTTCCCTTGTACAGCTGCTCGGCGCTCTGCAGGGATCCGCTCAGTATCCACAGCACCGGCACCAGTGCTTCCAGCGCTCCGGCGATCAGCAGGGCGTACAGGGCCATGCGTGGTCCGCGCAGGCGGGTACCACGGCGTCGTGTGCTGGGCGTCGGCACCGGCGGCGTCTTGGTTCCCCGTGCCGTGTCGACAAGCGTGTTCACCGTCAACTTCCCTTCTCCGCCCGTGAGCCCGTGCTTCCGCCGAGCCTGCGGGAGACCCACAGCTGGACGCAGGCGAGGACGATCAGGCACACCCCGAAGATGACCGACATCGCGGCCGCGCGACCGTACTCGCTGAACTGGAAGGCCTGTTGGTAGATGTCGAGAGTGGGGACCTCGGTATGACCGGCGGGGCCCCCGTTGGTCAGCACCTGGACGGTGCCGAAGATCTGCAGGCCGCTCAGCAGGGTCAGCACGCTGACGATGCCGGTGACATGGGACATCGACGGCCAGGTGACATAGCGGAACTGGGCCCAGCCGCGGGCCCCGTCCAGCGACGCGGCCTCGTACAGCTCCTGGGGCACGTCCTGCCGGCCGGCGAGGAAGAGGATGAAGCCGAAGCCCCAGTGGTACCAGACGAACACGACGGCGACCGCGATCAGGACCGTCTTGGGGTCACCCAGCCAGTTGTGCTGGAGACCGTCGAGTCCGACCGCCTTCAGCGTCTGATTGACGACCCCGATCTTCGGGTCGAGGAACCACGCGAACATCACGCCCACCACCACCGTGGAGAACACCCCGGGCAGGTAGTAGACGGTGCGGAAGAACGCCGCCCCGCGGCGGGCGCGGTGCACGGCCAGGGCCATGACCAGCGACACCGCGTTGGCGACGACCAGACCGACGACGCCGAAGACGACGGCGTTCTTCATCGAGCCCAAGAACTCGGTGTCGTGCAGCACGAAGCGGTAGTTGGCGAGCCCGACGTAGGGCGCGTCCGGACTCACCCCGTCCCAGGACTGGAAGCTCAGCAGGATGCCCTGAACGAAGGGGACGACCGTGAACATGGCGATCATGGCCAGCGCCGGAGCCAGGAAGACACCGGCGGCCAGCATCCGGGTGCGGTGCCTCACTACGCGTTCCGCTGCGCCGCGTCGAGGTCGCCGAGGACCTGGTCGACCGTGCGCTCCTTGAGCACGATGGCCTGAGCGCCCTTCTGCAGGGCGGTGATGACCTGCACTTTCATCTGGTTCTGGACGAGTTGGACGTCGGAGATCTTCGCGGCGATGCCCGCCAGCTGCTGCGGAATGTTCTTCTCGGGCACCGAGCGCGCGGAGGGGATGAGCGGAACCTTCTCGGCGAAGACCTGCTGCTGGCCCGGCTCGGTCAGCCACTGGACGAACGTGAGGGCCTTGGCCGCGTTCTTGCTCCTGGGGTTGATCGCGGCTCCCTTGGCCGTACCGCCCACCAGGCGCGGCGTCTGCGTGCCGTCGTCGGCCTTGGGGACCGCGAGAGAGCGGAAGTCCGTGAAGTCCGGGGCGGTCGCGCGGGCCACACCGACGGCGGAGGTGCCGTCGAAGATGGCCGCGACGCCCTGGGTGTTGAAGAAGGCCTTCTCCACGTTCGGGTTGTCGCTGTTGCCCGAGGGAATCGAGCCCGTGGAGATCACACCGGCGTCCCGCAGGTCGACCAGGATCTGCAGGCTCTTGCGCCAGCCGTCGCTCTTCCAGCCGGCCTTGCCGAGGAACGTGGCGTTCAGCTCCTCGTCGGTGAAGTAGTTGGAGGCGTAGGACTGGACGAGCTGGTTGGAGTTGCTGGCCGCGAACCAGAAGGGGTCCTTCCCGGACTTCTTGATCTTGACCAGTTGGTCGATGAACTCGCTCATGGTGGCGGCCGGCTTGTCCGGGTCGAGTCCGGCGGCCTCGAACATCGCGGCGTTGATGAAGATCCCCAGGGCCGGGGCCTCCCAGTGGGCGCTGTAGATGCCCGGCTTCACGCCCTGTGAATTGTCCGCCGCGAACGTCGACGCCTTGATCGTGGCGGGCCGGAAGGTGTCCCCCCAGCTGCCCTTCAGCCGGTCGCTCAGGTCCATGGCCCAACCGGCCTTGTAGTAGGGCGCCATGGAGAAGGAGTCCATCGCCGAGTAGATGTCCGGCATGTCGCGGGACTGGGAGCTCGACTGGAGCTTGGTCAGGAAGTCGGCCGGTCCGACGTTGTCGACCTTGATCTTCACGCCGGTCTGCTGCGTGTACTTCCGCGCCAGTTGTCCGAGCGCCGCCGCCTGTCCGCGGGACTGGTTCATGAACACGATCTCGGAGCTGCTTCCCGTACTGCCCCCGTCCGACCCGCAGGCGGCCAGCGTGGTGGCAGCCAGCCCGCCGCCGACGGCGCCGAGGAAGCCGCGCCGGGACAGGAATGTGGCTGCGGTCGGCGAAACAGCCTCCGCGGTGTGGTCTCGCCTCATCGCGAGTCCTCCTCCATGGGTCGGTGACGATGGTGTCGAGGCGCCGGACGATCGAGACCGGCGGGATCTGCAGGTTCTTGAGCAGGGCGACCTGACCAGAAGGCGGGCTGCTGCCGCAGAGGAAGACCGGGGCGGGTGCCAGGTGCTCACCGTGCCGCCCAAGTTCGAATGGGGTCACGTCCGTCGGAAGTACTCCGAAAATTCGTGACCCAGAACATCGAAATTGATTTCCTAGAATCCTGCTGACCGAGAACGCTAAGCATGTCGATGACCTTCGTCAACCCCCTGCGTCGACCTTGTTTCGACCGGGTTTTCCCGCCTGAAGGGGTCGAAAGGTCTACGAAAAATATTTCGATGCTAGTGTGTTCAGGACGAGGAATGCTCAGACCGGCACTGGCGCCAAAGGGGACTCATGGCATCCGTTTCCAACCGAGTGACATTGGCGCAGATCGCCGAGTACGCAGGCGTCTCGGTCGCCACCGTCTCCAAGGTCGTCAACGGGCGCCCTGATGTCGCCCAGCAGACCCGTGACGCGGTGCTGGAGCTGATGCGTCAGCACAACTACGGCGGGAACCGGGACGACCTGCGCTCACACCCCACCGTCGAGCTGTTCTTCGGCTTCGAGGAGTTGAGCATCTACTGCACCGCCATGGTCCAGGCCGTGGTGGATGCCGGGGTCCGGGAGGGCGTCGGCGTGGTGGTCAGCAGACGGGGCGATCGTGATCCTGCTGCAGACCCCGCCGGTTGGGCGCACAATCTGGCCGCCGCCGGCCGGCGCGCGGTCATCGCCGTCACCGCCAACACCTTGTCCCCTCCGATCGTCGAAGCCCTGAGCCGGGTTCGCCTGCCGCTCGTGCTGCTCGACCCGGAGGTGCCCGACCCTTCGATCGTCAGCGTCGGTTCGACCTACTTCGCCGGTGGCCGTGCCGCCACCACGCATCTGCTCTCCCTCGGCCACCGCCGCATCGCCTACCTCGGCGGCAAGGAGGACGCCAGCTCCAACCAGGCCCGACTGCACGGATTCCGCAGCGCCATGGAGGCGGCCGCCGTACCCGTACTGGGAGACCTGGTCCGGCACGCCGGCAGCTTCCACACCGCGGAGGGCGTCGAGCACGGCAAGCGGCTGCTGGCCGCGGACCCCGCGCCGACCGCGGTGTTCGCCGCGTGCGACGAGCTGGCCGCCGGAGTCATCGAGGCCGCCCGGCTGCGTGGCCTGCGGGTCCCGGAGGACCTCAGCGTCGTCGGCTTCGACGACACGCCGCTGGCCCGGGTCACCTCACCGCCGCTGAGCACCGTCCACCAACCCATCAACGAGATGGGTGCCGTTGCCGTGCGGACCGCTCTTCGTCTGGCTGCCGCGGAGGAGATCGATTCCCACCACGTCGAGCTGGCCACGAGGCTGGTGCTCCGGGAATCGACCGGACCGGTCCCCGCCGATACCGACCCCGACGGCGCAGGGCAGACCGACACCGGTGCCGCCTTCTGACCCCGTCCGGCACGCACGCCTGACCGTCCGGGACGCGGCGGACGGCGACCCCGGCTGCCGCACGCCCTCGCGGGCCAAGAACGCCCCGCGCGCACTCGTCCGGCACCGGCAGTGAACAACCGACTGACCCACATGGAAGGGGAGGCGAGGGCGTCAATGGCCATGCTCGCTCCGTACGACCTCACGATCGATTTCGGCGGCGACCAGTTCCCGGTCTCCGGAAGCCGTCCGCGACTGTCGTGGAAGCCTCCGGGTGGCATACCCACGCGTACAGCCCACGAGCTGGAGATCCACGTCGACGGGCGTTCGCCGCAGACGGCGCACGTCGGCGACCACCTGTTCGTCGACTGGCCGACCCGCCCGCTGGGCAGTGGTGAGCGCGTGCGATGGCGCGTCCGAACGCACGCGGACGCGAAGAGCTCGCGGTGGAGCGCCTGGCACGTCTTCGAGGCCGGGCTCCTCGACGAGGACTGGACGGCACACTGGATCACGCCCGCGGACGATCCTGAGGACGCGCGCCGCGAGCCCGGGACCCGCCCCACGCACGTCCTGTGCTCCACCTTCACCACCGCCGAGGTGGTCCGCGCCCGCCTGTACTCCACGGCCCTGGGCGTGTACGAGGCGTTCGTCAACGACGAGCGCGCGGGCACCGTCGAACTCTCGCCCGGGTCGACCTCGTACGACCGCACGCTGTACGCCCAGGCCGCCGACGTCACCGCGTCCGTTCGCCCCGGCGTCAACACCGTCGAGATCCTGCTGTCCGACGGCTGGTACCGCGGCCAGGTCGGCGCCTTCCGCAAACCGGCAGGCTGGGGGGAACTCCTCGCAGCTCGGCTGGAGTTGCATCTGGAGTACGCCGACGGGACGCGCAGGGTCGTACGCACCGACGAGCACTGGACCTCCGCCCGGGGCTCCGTGACCCGCGCCGACCTGAGGGACGGCCAGATCACCGACTTCCTCGCCCCCCGGGGCCCTGAGCGGCCCGTCCTCGTCGACGCCGTCACCGCGCCCCCCGTCGACTGGTCCCCTGCCCCGCCCGTGCGCCGCGTCGAGGACCGCCCCGTCGTCTCGCTCACCCGCCTGCCGCACGGCGCCTGGATCGCCGACTTCGGCCAGAACGCCTCCGGCTGGCTCGTCCTCACCGACCTCGGACCGGCCGGCACCCGGACCGTGATCGACCATGGTGAGCACCTCGACCCCGTCACCGGGGACCTGACCACCTCCCACCTGGACATCCAGCGCCCCGGCGATCCGGTGACCGTCTTCGTCCAGCGCGACGAGGTCGTCTCCTCCGGGGCCCCCGGCGAGACCTTCGAGCCCCGCCACACCGTGCACGGGTTCCGGTACGCCCGACTGGAGCGCGGCGACGTCCCGCTGGACGCCGCCGGCCTCACCACGCGGGTGGTCCACACCGACCTGCGGCCCGCCGGTACCTTCGCCTGCGGCAACCAGGACCTCAACCGTCTGCACGAGGTCGTCCGCTGGAGCTTCCGCGGCAACGCCGTGGACGTGCCCACCGACTGCCCCACCCGCGAGTGCATCGGCTGGACCGGCGACTACCAGGTCTTCGCGCCCAGCGCCGCACGCCTCTACGACGTGTCCGGCTTCAGCCGCAAGTGGCTCCGCTCGGTCCGCGACGACCAACTCGACGACGGTCGCATCGCCAACTTCTCCCCCGACGGACGACGCGCCAAGCTCCGCACCGACCAGCGGCTGGACATGATGACGGGCTCCGCCGGCTGGGGCGACGCCATCGTGCTGGTGCCCTGGGTGCTGTACGAGACCTACGGCGACAGCCGGGTGCTCGCCGAGAACTGGGACGCCATGGTCCGCTGGGTCGAATGGGCACTGACCACCGCCCGCACCGCCCGCCACCCCTCCCGAGTGGCCCGCTCGGCCCGGCCCCTGCCCCACGAGGAGTTCGTCTGGGACGGCTCCTTCCACTGGGGCGAGTGGGCCGAGCCGAAAGCCCGCGCCGAGGACGGCACGCCGATCGAGCCGGTGGAGGACGGCCCGGACGGCTGGATGAGCACCGACAAGGGCGAGGTGGGCACCGCCTTCCTGTACCGCTCCACCTCCCTCCTCGCCGAGGTGGCCGCCCTCCTGGGTCACGACGCCGAGGCCGCCCGCTACACGGAGTTGGCGCAGCAGATCAAGGACGCCTGGCGCACGGAGTTCCTCGACGACACCGGCCGGACCACCACCGACAGCCAGGCCGCCTACGTCCGCGCCCTCACCTTCGGACTGATGCCCGAGAAGCTGCGTGACGCGGCCGTCGAGCGTCTGGTGGCCCTCATCCGCGCGGCCGGGACGCACCTGGGCACCGGCTTCCTCTCCACCGCCGACCTGCTGCCCCTGCTCGCCGACACCGGCCATGCCGACCTCGCCTACGAGGTACTGCTGCAACGCACCGCGCCGTCCTGGCTCGCCATGCTCGACCGCGGCGCCACCACCATGTGGGAGGACTGGGAGGGCGTCGACGAGAACGGCCACGCGCACGACTCGCTCAACCACTACAGCAAGGGCGCCGTCGTCAACTTCCTGCACACCCACACCCTCGGACTGCGGCAGGCCGAGGGCTCGGTGGCCTGGGAGTCGTTCGTCGTCGCGCCCGTGCTCCATGCGTCGCTCGGCTGGGCGCGCGGGACCTTCGAGGGCCCACGGGGGACCATCGCGGTCGAGTGGCTCACCGAGGGCGACGAACTGCACGTCACCGTCGACGTCCCTCCCGCCTCCACCGCCACCGTCGTCTTCCCCGGGGGTGAGGAACTGGCGGCGGGTCCCGGCCGGTTCACTGCGTGGCGGACCGTGAAAGCGCGGTGAAGGCAGGCGCGGGTATCGGGGTGAGCGCCGGACGGCGGAAGGGACGGTGCTCCGATCCCCTCTGTCGCTCTTCAGCCCCGCGAACACTGATCACACCGGCGCCGCACCCCGCGTGTACTGGATGCACGGCGGCAGGATGAATCTGGGCGGCCGCTGCTCGCGGATCGACCGCGCCCGGCTCGCTGGTGCCGGCGCGGGCGGCGGCCTCGCCGCCGCCGTCACCCCCGGCGTCCGGGCCCGCGAGATGAACGAGTTCACATGGCGCGCCGTTCTCTACGACCTCGCTGACGACGAAGTGTCGCCGGGGACGAGGACACTGACCGGAGAGGGCGGTCCGAGAGATGCGAACGGTCTCGACCTGCTGACGCCGGGCAGATCTCGGGCCCAAGGGCTCACAGCCCGTAGGCGAGATCCGTGCCGCCACCGGCCTCAATCAGCCAGGACAGCGAACCGCTGCCGAACGGCCACCCAGTGGTCGCCACCTGAACCCGACCATTGCGATCGTCACCGGCCCCTTCCTCCGTTGGTGCTTCGCTGCAGCCTGGCGCTGCTGTCGATGGGCATGTGGCAGGCCGTACGGGACCCGGGAACGCTCGTGCGGCAGTTCCGCTCCGGGGTGAGTCAGCCCACTCGAGGAGGAACCCCGTGAGCTGTAGTGCGGCTCCCCCGGTACACGACGGCGGACCAGGAGAATGCCTCGGCAACGACGAACTCGCCACCCTCAGCGACAAGTTCCTCGGCTGCGGATGGGGGCGGGAAACAACCGGAGCTGGTTGGCCGTTCATCCATACGTGGCTGATGGAGGGGCACGCCGGCTGAGCCGATGCTCCCCCATGCCGATGTCCTGCCACCGCGTGTGGTCCGGCTTCGTCGACCGGCAGGTCGCCGCGCCCTCCCCGCCGCGGGTGCGTCCGCGGCGGGGTCACCGGTCTTGCCGGGGCGCCTCTCCCCCTGTCGACAGGGCCCGTACGGACCGCGCGACCTCGTCGCGGAGGTCGTCGAGGCTGTGGTCGGAGCCGAGGACCATGCGCCGCAACTGGGGCATGCCGATGCTCCAGCCGGCCAGGGCGAGGGTGAAGAACACGCGGGTCCGTGCGTCGCCGTCCGCCCCACCGGATTCGGCGGCGTCGATCTTGTCCTGGTAGTGGCGGGTGCGGGCCTCTTCCGCCGGGACGGGCTCCTCACCGATCTCCAGGGCCTCCCACATGACCAGTCGCAGGGCCTCGGGGTGGGCGCGGTGGTAGTCGAAGAGGCGCTCGGCGTAGCCGGGCAGGTCGTCGCTCGGCGGGACGGCCTCGGCGAGGTCGGCCAGGGTGCGTTCGACGACGAGGGCGAAAAGCTTGCTCTTGTCGCCGAAGTAGTCGTAGATCGCGCGCTTGTTCGCCTTGGCCGCGGCGGCGATACGGTCCACCCGGGCGCCGGCGACGCCATGTCCGGCGAACTCCGTGGTCGCCGCAGCGAGGATGCGTTCTTTGGTCGCCGTGGAGTCGTATGCCATGCATCCGATGGTAACGAACTGGTTCGTTTGACGAATCCAAGGTGTGAGTGTCACGCTCGATAACCGAACCATCCAGTTCGTTCGGTTGGAGCTGAGTGATGACCCGCAAGCTGCCTCTTCTGATGGCGCTGGCCTGTGGCGTCGGCGTGGCGAACGTCTACTTCCCGCAGGCCCTCACCCCCCTCATCGCCGACGGTCTCGGCGTCCCACCGGCCACAGCGGCGATCGCGGCGACGGTGACCCAGCTCGGTTACGCCGTCGGAATCTTTCTGCTGGTGCCCCTTGGCGACCGACTCCCCCGCCGCCCTCTGATCACCGGCCTGCTCGCGACGACCGGTGTCGCTCTCCTCGTCGCCGGTCTCGCCCCGGCCACCGGCCTCCTCCTTGCGGCGGGTGCCGTGGTGGGTGTGGCGACCGTGGTTCCGCAGCTCCTGCTGCCCATGGCCGCGGGTCTGGTCGAGCCCGATCGGCGCGGCAGTGTGATCGGCACCCTCCAGGCGGGCCTGATCGGCGGCATCCTGCTGGCCCGCACCTTCGGCGGCGTCCTGGGCGAGCACCTGGGCTGGCGCGCCCCGTATCTCGTCGCCGCCGTGCTGACCGGGCTGCTGGCCGTCGTCCTCGGCCTCGCCCTGCCGGGCAACGCCCCGGCCGTGCACGACCGCTACCCGACCCTGCTCGCCGACACCCTGCGGATGCTGCGCGACGAGCGGGAACTACGGCGCTCCGTGCTCTTCCAGGTCACCCTCTTCGGCGGGTTCAGCGCGGCCTGGACCGCGCTGGCCCTGCTCATCACCGGGCCCCGCTACGGCATGGGTACCCAGGCCGTGGGGCTGCTGGCCCTGATCGGGGCCGGCAGCATGTTCTGCGCCCCTGCGGCCGGACGCTGGGTGGACCGGCTCGGTGCCGACCGGGTGAACCTGTGGTGCATCCTGGCCGCTCTCGCCGCGGCGGCGGTGCTCACCGCGGGCTCGCTGGGCGGAGTGGCGGGGCTGGTGGCGCTCGCGGTCGGACTGCTCCTGCTGGACGTGGCAGTGCAGTGCGGTCAGGTCGCCAACCAGGCCCGGATCTTCGCGCTGCGCCCCGAGGCCCGCAGCCGACTGAACACCGGCTACATGACCTGCGCGTTCCTCGGCGGCAGCGCCGGGTCATGGCTCGGCACCCGCGCCTACGTCCAGCTGGGCTGGGGTGCCGTCTGCACTCTCATCGCCGTTGCCGCTGTCCTCGCCCTCGCCGCGTACCTGACCGGTCGCCGCGGGCAGCCCAGCGGCCGGGAAACCCCGCCGCGGTTGGCCGACCTGCCGCGGTGAGGCGTCCCCGTCAGGCGCCGAAGCGGTACACCGTCCCGGTCGAGCGAGCCGCACCGTGCCGAGAGCGCCCATTCGGCACGGTGCGGCGGTCGGTGCGGTCGGTCAGGCGGCGTTGAAGCGGCAGGACGCCGCAAAGGCCCGGTAGATTTTGTACGGCGCACCGCCCGAGGTGTCGTCACGTACGTGGGTGACACCCCGGGGCGCGGTAACGGGCTTGTCCTGGGTGGGGACCCGGATCTCGGCCTCGGTGTTGTACGGGACGGTGACCGTGAGGTCGATCCTGCCGTCGTCGCGACGCCGCCACGGCGAGGACACCTCGCCGCGCACGGTGTCGATCGAGGCGCGACGTTCACCGCCGTCGGCGTGGACGTAGGCCTGCTGGTGCGTGGCGCCGACACCCTCGCCCAGGCTTTCCGGCCACCATGCCCCGACGGCTGCCGCGCCTGCTGCCGCGAGCGGGTCCTCGGAGGTCTCATGAGGGTGGTGGAGTCGTAGGGCCTGCCACCGCAGGGGGTGCGCTTCGACATCGTGGACCGGCGCTTCGCGTCGCCCGGGGCCCGCACGCCGTCCCGCACCGGTCCGGCCTGCGACACCGCAGGTAGTTGACCTGTCCGACAAGGCCGCCGGTAAGGTCGTCCATGTGACAGAGGGCGAGACGACATCAGGAAAGTCGGGAACGGCGTCCGGCAGGCAGCAGCGCCGGAGGCACCCCGATGATCCCGGTCGTCAGCGGGACCCGGTGGGCACCCGGCGGGCCATCCTGTCCGCCGCCGCGACAGAGTTCGGCACCCATGGGTTCGACGGGGCCCGGGTCGTACGGATCGCCGAGGCGGCCGGCGTCAGCCATCAGCTGATCACCTATTACTTCGGGGGCAAAGGCGGGCTGTACGAGGCGCTGAGCGAGCAGTGGCTCGAGGAGTCCATGCGCGTCAGTCACGCCCGCACCTTCGCGGACGCCGTGCGGCGCTACGTCCACTGGGCCCATGAGGACACGCGATGGGTGCACACGCTGACGCGTGAGGAACCCGGCACCCGCCCACCCGCCGAGGACGAGCGGGCCGCCGAGCTGTTCAAGCACGTCGAGGAACTCCGCGAGCGGCAGGCGCGCGGTGAGTTGCGCAGTGACCTCGACGTGGGGGTCGTGGCCCTCGTCTTCTTCGCCGCCTCGATCGCTCCGGCGGCGATCCCGTGGATCGCCCGGGAACTGGGCCAACAGGACCCTGCCTCACCGGAGTTCATCGACCACTACGCGGACCAGTTGGGCCGGATCGTCTCCGCGCTCGCCGAAGCGGCACCGGCGGCACCGGCGGCACCGGACGAGGGCTCGCCGGTGAACGGCGAGCCCCAGGACTGACGGTGGCCGGCTTCCCAGGAGCCGGACATCCGGATGCCGTCAGCCGGGCGGCAGCCGCCGGGCCATCTGCAGATGCGCCAACTGCCAGCCACCCGACGGGGATCGCACCCAGACCCTGGTGACGGCGGCCTGGATGACGAAGGGAGTCAGCTCGGGCATGAAGGCGACCCGCATCTCCTGCAGGCAGCTGACCACGACCGTGGCGGCGAACCGCTGGACGGTCACGTCGAAGGTGTCCACCTGGCTGGTGCGGCCCAGGCGTCCCGCGTACACCAGCCAGTCGTCCGCGCCGTGGATGTGGCCGACCGCCGAGTGCACGATCACGCAGTCGGGATGCAGCAGGGCACGGATCGCCGGCTCCGGGTCCGGGAGCGTCTGCGCGGCGAGCCAGGCGGCCTCGGCGTCCTCGACCGTGGCGGGAGCGGAGGCGGCGACGGGGGCGCAGGCGTCGTCGGGACGGCTTGTCGCCGCGGTCGCCTCGGTCGATGGGCTGGTCACAGTTCGAGCTCCAGGATCGGGGACTTCGACCGGGACGAGCACGGGGTGAACAGCCCCTCCCCGCGCTCCTCGTCGGTCAGGACGTCGTCCCGGTGGTCGGGCTCGCCCGCGCGCACCCGCACGATGCATTCGCCGCAGATGCCCTGCCCACAGGAGTTGGGCGCATCGATGCCGTTCGCGAGCAGGACGTCCAGGACGCTCTGGTCCTCGGGGACGAGGTACTCCGCTCCCGTGGAGGACAGGCGCACGGTGAATCCGTCCTCCCCTCCCCCGCCGGGCTGGGGCGCGGCCGGGGGCGAGGCGCTGAAGCGCTCCTTGTGCAGGGCGGACGCGGGCCAGCCGAGTTCGGCCGCCCGGCCCAGCGCGTAGTCCATGAACCCGCCGGGACCGCAGACGTAGACCGCGGTGTCCGAGGCCGGCTCCCCCAGGTCGCGCCGCAGGTCAAGGAGTTGTTCCGGTGCCTGATCGTCGAAGTGGAGGGTGACCCGCGGATGGTTCTCCAGCTCGGCGAGGAAGGCGGCCTCGCTCCGGCTGCGGGCGCAGTAGTGCAGGTGGTAGTCGCCCCCGGTGGCGTCGAGGCTCTGGGCCATCGACAGCAGCGGGGTGATTCCGATGCCGCCCGCCAGGAGCACGTGCCGATGCGCGGACGTGAGACGGAAGCGGTTGCGCGGCGCGGCGATGCGCAGCATGTCGCCCTCGGCGAGGGCATGCATGGCGCGTGAGCCGCCGCGCGAGGCGGGCTCGTCGAGGACCGCGAGCCGGTACTGCTTGCGGATGCCCGGTGGCCCGCACAGGGAGTACTGCCGGATCAGTTCCGCCGTACCGACAGTCACGTCGATGTGGGCGCCGGGCTCGTACTCCCACAGCTCGTCGCCGTCGGCCCGGGCGAGGTCGAAGACCGCGATTCTCGGCGTGGCGTCGTACCGGGCCACGACGACCGCGTCCGTCCAGGTGGTGCTCACGCTTCGGTCACCCCCTTGCCGCCGTGGGCGCTGCCGCCCGGTCCGTCTCCGTGGGCGCCTCGGGTCGGGTGACAAGGCCGGCCTCCACGTGGCGGACCGGCTCGCCGGGGGTGGCGACGCCGAGGGGGGTGCGTCCGGCCTCGACGTCGTCCAGCATCGTGCGGAGCATGCGCCGGAGCATGACGACACCCTTGTCGGACGGTGCCAGGGTCTCCTCGGAGTGCTGGGTGATGGGGCCCTGCGACCACTGCGCCTCGTAGTCGCCGGGGAAGCGCTGCTTCTCCTCCTCGCTCAGCAGCCAGCCGTCCTTGCCGTTCTGCTTGATGCCGAACATGAAGGACGTGGCCCGCTCGGGGTCGGCGGAGCGGATGGAGAAGACCAGCCGGTGGTGGGTGTCGTCGGCGGGGACGACCCAGATCAGCATGTCGTTGCGGACGTCGGGGGTCGAGCGGATGAAGTCGGGCAGGGCGATGATGTTGGGCAGCATGCACTCCACGGACCACTCCAGGTCGACGGGTGCGCCACCGTCGCCCTCGGTGTCCTGGTAGCGCCAGATGTACCGCACGCCGTTGTCGGTGCGGTGGTAGCTGGTGCGCTCGGCGGCCGTGCGGTGGTCGTAGTAGCTCTCGGGGAAGCCGGTCGTGCCGGTGCCCTGGAACTGGAACCCGCTGTGGTGGGAGTGCAGCCACGCCGCGTGCACGGGGTCGACGGCGTTCTCGAACACCTGGAGCCAGTTGAAGTCCTGCTCCAGGCCGACGACCTCGGCACCGGGCACCATCCAGCTGGTGTGGTAAGTCTCGCCCTCCCCCAGGGGTTCGAGGCTGTCGTAGCGCGGCAGCGGGGGCTTGAGCTCGGGCGGCCCCATGTAGACGAAGACCAGGCCGTAGGCCTCCTCCACCGGGTACCACGGCTGACGTGCGAGGTTGCGGCGCTTGCCGTCGTCGAGTTCGCAGGCCTGGTCCAGGCAGTGGCCCCGCACGTCGAACTTCCAGCCGTGGTAGCAGCAGCGGATGCCGTCCTCCTCGATGCGGCCGTAGAAGAGGCTGCTGCCGCGGTGCGCGCACCGCTCGAAGACGACGCCGGGGCGGCCCTGACCGTCCCTGAAGACGACCAGGTTCTCGCCCAGCAGGCGCACGCGGTGCGGCACTTCGCTGGTCAGGGCAGTGGAGCTGGCGATCGGCTGCCAGTGGCGGCGCAGCGCCTCGCCCATCGGGGTGCCGGGGCCGACCTCGGTCAGGCGGGCGTCGTGGGAGGAGGGCTTGCGGCCGTAGCCGGTTCCCGTGTCGGGCACGGTCGTGTCGGTCATGTGGACCATCTCCTCGGCGTTGAGGCAGTGGGGACGCGGGTACGAGGGCCGTTCGAGTGGTGGGACAGCCCGCGGTCGAGGCTTCTTCGCGCTGTCGCGAGGCGACACGGCACGAGCGTGCGGCGGCTCTTGCGGCACGCTCGGAAAGTGACGGACAGGCGCGGCGAGCGGTGTGCGCCCATGAGGCGTTCATGCCGTTGTACGGCTCTGATGAAAAACTGTCAATGGCTCCGACCTGGTTTGATGAATTACTTGCAGACCTCTGTCAGAACGCCGGACGCCCTTGTTACGGTGACCCGGCACCGAGGTGACGACCCGTTCGCGGGCTCCGCCGCACCTCGCGACAACCCTTGAGAACGTGCCGAGCCGGCGACCGCCTCCCCGCGACTTCCGCAGCTCCTCCAGCGCGCGTTCGCTCCAGAGCCGAAGGAGACGAGATGTCCGCACCCTCCGAAGGACCCTCCATATGAGCGCCGGGCACGGCGCCGAGTACGACTACGTCGTCGTCGGCGCGGGTACGGCCGGCTGCGTCCTCGCCGCGCGCCTGTCCGCGGACACCGGGACACGGGTGCTGCTGATCGAGGCCGGCCCGCCCGCGGACCGCGGCCTGCTCGTTCAACTGCCCCTCGGGGTCGGGCTGCTGTCGGGACGCAAGGGCATCGGCTGGGGTTACGAGTCGGAGCCCGAGCCGGGCCTCGACGGCAGGCGTATCCCCGTTCCGCGAGGCCGGCTGGTCGGCGGCACCGGGTCGATCAACGGCTCGACCCATGTCCGCGCGCACCGCCTCGACTACGACGACTGGGTCAAGTCCGGTGCGACGGGCTGGGGCTGGGACGACCTGCTGCCGTACTTCCGCCGCTCGGAGAGCAGTTGGCGCGGCGACACCGAGCACCACGGCGGGTACGGGCCGGTCACCGTGTCGACCACGGTCCGGCGAGGTCCTTTCGGCCGGCGTCTGGACAGCGCCGCCCGGTCGCTGGGCATCGAGTTCCCCGACGACACCCAGAGCGGGGACCCCACCGGAGCGGGCCAGATCGAGAACGCCATCCACCGCGGGCGACGGCACAGCACCGCCGCCGCGTATCTGCGCCCGGCACTGCGGCGACGCCAAAACCTCGCCCTGCTCACCGGGGTGCTGGTGGACACGCTCGTGCTCGGCCAGGGACGCGTGACGGGCGTCCGTGTCGTGAAGGGCGGACAGAGCCGGGTGATCCGGGCGGCCCGCGAGGTCGTGGTCTGCGCGGGTGTCTACAACTCGCCGCAGCTGCTGATGCGTTCGGGCATCGGTCCGGCGGATCACCTGCGCGAGCACGGCATCGAACCGGTGGCGGACCTGGCCGGTGTCGGCGCCAACCTCCAGGACCACCCGGCGGCTCCCGTGCTCTTCGACGTCAAGGATCCGGTGACCTTCCACGAACACCTGCGTGTCGACCGCGCGGCCGTGGGCGCGCTCCGCTGGTTCCTCACGGGGAATGGTCCGCTGGCCGGAATGCCGGAGTTCCTCTCCGCGTACATTCGCACCCGCCCCGACCTGGACCGTCCCGACGGGTTCCTCGGCATCCTGGGCGGCGGTTTCGACGCCCGGCCGTGGTTCCCCGGCATACGGCCGCTCAAGGACCGGCACTGCGTGGCACTCAACGCCGTCGCGACCCCCCGCAGCCGGGGCGAGGTCAGGCTGGGCTCCGCCGACCCGGCTGCCGCGCCGCGGATCACGTTCAACCTGCTCACCGAGCCGGAGGACGTCGCCGCGCTGCGGGAGACCGTACGCACCACGCTGGCCGTCCTGCGCAGCCCTGAGGTCTCCCCGATGATCCGGGCGGAGCTCGCACCGGGCCCCGACGTGCGCACCGACGCCGGCCTCGAGCGCTATCTGCGCGAGACCGGTTACTCCGCCAACCACGCCTGCGGCACATGCGCCATCGGAACCTCCGAGACCGCGGTCGTCGACCCCGAACTGCGGGTGCGCGGCATCGACGGGCTGCGTGTCGTCGACGCGTCGGTGCTGCCGACCGTGCCCGGGGCGAACATCAACGCCACCGTCATCGCCGTGGCGGAGAAGGCCTCGGACCTGATCCGCGGGATCCCGGCAGCCTCCGGTGCCCCGCTCCACGAGAGGACCGCGGGATGAGGGAACCGCTGTCGTACGCCATCGCGTACCGGGCGGCCGAGGCCGCGCTGGAGGCGGCCCGGGCCGAGGGGGCGCGGATCTGCGTGGCGGTCGTGGGCCGCAGCGGCGTCACCAAGGTGCTCCTCAGCGACGACGGAGTCGGCCCCATCGGGATCGAGACCGCGCGCCGCAAGGCCTGCACCGCCGCCGTCACCGGCGTCTCGACCTCGCAGTTCGCCGCGTCACCCGCAATGGCTGTCGCGCCCGTGCACCTCGTCGACGCGCACCTCCTGCCGGTGCCGGGCGGGGTGCCCATCACCGTGGACGACGGCGAGGTCATCGGCGGCGTCGGCGTCGGCGGAGCCGACGGCGAGACCGACGAACGACTCGCCTCCCGCGCCCTGGAAGGCCTCAAGGACCTGATCGCGTGAGTGCCTCTGCCACCCGTGACACCGAAGGAGAACGACCGTGATCGAGGACTTCCTCGTCGTCGAGGGCGTGGCCCACAACTACAACTTCCGGCCCGAGAACTGCGTCAACCCGCACATCGGGGCGGCCATCGGCGAGCACCTCTACGGCCTGCACAAGCGGGTCAGCGGCCCCGCGTACACCCTCGA
Organism: Streptomyces cellulosae; assembly: GCF_000721105.1. Lineage (GTDB taxonomy): Bacteria > Actinomycetota > Actinomycetes > Streptomycetales > Streptomycetaceae > Streptomyces > Streptomyces cellulosae_A. The sequence continues at coordinate 638,558 of NZ_JOEV01000002.1, read as the reverse complement.
ACGCTCCACCTACATGCAGGGTGCGGGCGCCGACGTCATCGGCCGGGCCCTGCTCGCGGAGAGCCAGACCGATGTGATCGCCTACCACGAGACCCCCATCTACGGCCACTTCCGGGACGGGGGCTCGGCGCTGGGCTTCGGCCTGGAGATGCGCGAGAAGTGGCCGCAGCGCGTGCTGATCTACGGCGCGGTGTCCCCACTGCGCCCCGGCGCCCTGGACCGGGTGGACGAGCTGGTGGAGAAGCACCGGGTCAACGCGCTCAAGCTCTATCCGATCGACGTCGTCGAGGGCCGGGCGACCGCCCTGGACATGGGTGACCCGGAGATCTGCTTCCCGCTGTTCGAGCGGGCCCGGCAGCACGGTCTGAAGGTCGTGGCCATCCACAAGGCCCTCCCGGTCGGGCCCGGGCCGACCTCCGCCCTCGGGACGGCCGACGTCGAAGCCGCCGCACTGGCCTTCCCCGACCTCACCTTCGAGGTCGTCCACGGCGGCATGGCCTTCGTCGAGGAGACGGCCCTGCAGCTGGAGTCCTTCCGCAACGTGTGGGTCAACCTGGAGGCCACATCGTTCATGGCGGTCTACGCGCCCCGCCGCTTCGCCGAGGCGATGGGTGCCTTCCTGCAGGCCGGCGCCGCCGGGCGGATCATCTGGGCGACCGGTTGCGACGCCGTCCATCCCCGGCCGGCGATCGAGGCGTTCTGGAACTTCGAGATGCCCCGTGACCTGATCGAGGAGTACGGGATGCCCGAGCTCACCAAGGAGATCAAGGCCGACATCCTCGGCCGCAACTTCCTGCGGATGCACGGCATCGACGAGAAGGGCCTCCGCGAGCGCATCCGCGGCGACGAGTTCGACACCACCGAACTCCAGGAGCCGTGGGGCGGACGGGTCGCCCCGGCCGACGACGCGTTGGCCGGGGCCCGATGACGGTCACGGAGACCCAGGTCCGCGCGACGCTCAACGAGATCCTCGATCCGTGCAGCATCACCGCGGGAGTCCCCGCCGGACTCGACGACATGGGACTCGTCGGTGACATTCGCGTGCAGGACGACGGCGCCGGCGGTCAGCGCATCACGGTCACTGTCGGCGTGACCGAGCCGAGCTGCGTGCTCATCGGCTCGTTCGCGACCGAGGCCCAGGTCCGGCTCACGGCTCTGACCGGAGTGTCCGCGGTGGACGTGCGGCTGGCGGACGACTTCGACTGGACCCCGGACAGGCTCGCACCGCACTACCGGCAACGGCTCGACGAACACCGCGAACACAAGCGTCGCGCCCTCCCCCTTCTCGCCATGACCAGGACAGGACCAGCAGGTGACCAGTGAGCCCCCGCAGCAGACGCAGGCCTTGGGCCTGACGGCCGTAACGGCGAACAACGCCGCCGTCATGGGCCGCTTCATGGAAGGGCTCAGCCGGGCACCGCTCCCGTCCGAGAGGGTCGACCCGACTCCCGTCCGGGTGGTGCGCGACATCGCATACGGCGCGGCACCGGGCGCGGACCTGCGGATGGATCTGTACCTGCCTACGTTCGCGACGGCCCCCACTCCCGTGATCGTGTGGCTTCCGGGTGGCGGCTGGCGGCATCAACGCCGGGGCTACGGGCCCCGCTTGACCCGGCTCTTCGCCGAACGCGGATACGCCATGGCGGACATCGAGTATCGCTCCTCCGAGGTCGCCGTCTGGCCCGCGCAACGGCACGACGTCCAGGCCGCGTTGGGCCGCCTGCACGACCTCGCGGACACCCACGGCCTGGACCCGGCGTCGATCGGCCTGTGGGGCAGCTCGTCCGGCGCGCACCTCGCACTGCTCACGGCCTTCGCCACCGACGCCGACGGCTCCCCCGCGGTGCCCGGCGTACGCGCGGTGGTGGCGGGCTATCCCCCGAGCGATCTGCTCCGGCTCACTGAGGACGCGCTGCCCGGGGGAATGCTGGGCGTGGATCCCTCCGATCCGGCATGGGGTCTGCTGGGCGGCCCGCCGGCGGACCGGGCCGCCGCCGCGGTCGAGGCCAGCCCGGCCCGGCAGGTCCACCCGCGGGTGCCGCCCGTGCTCCTCCTGCACGGTGACGCCGACCTGCTCATCGGCCCGGGCCAGAGCCGCCGCCTCCACGACACCCTGGTCGCCGCGGGCACAGAGTCCCATCTGCTGCTGGTGCACGGCGCCGACCACGGCCTCCTCAACACCGGCGCCTGGGAACTGAACCCCATGACGGCCACGGTGCGGTCCTCCCGCTTCCCGGACGCCGTGGGCTCCGTGCGGCTGACCCCCCAGCTGGTCGAGCGCTTCTTCGACCGCCACCTGCGGAACGACCCCTGGAACACCTGACACACCACGGCGCTACGACCGCATCGGCCGCGGCGTGTCGCGTCACGCTCCGTGGACGCGTGCCGCGCCGTGTCCCGTCACGCTCCGTGGACGCGCACGGGCAGGGATGCCCATGAGCGCAAGGTGTTGTTGGGGTGGCGGTGCGGTGTGCCGGCGAGTTCGATGCGCTCGACGCGGCGGGCCAGGGCGGTCAGCAGTGCTTCGGCCTCCAGGCGGGCCACGTGCTGGCCGATGCACTGATGGACGCCCATGCCGAAGCCGACATGCCCGGAAGGGTCACGGGTGAGGTCGAAGCGGTCGGGCTCGTGCCAGCGGTCAGGATCCCGGTTCGCCGCGCCCAGGAACATGAGGATCTTCGTGCCCGCCGGGACGACGGTACCGGCGAGGGTGACGTCGGTGGTGGCGGTGCGGAAGAAGGTCTGCACCGGGGACTGCCAGCGGACCGCCTCGTCGAACGCGGAGCGCGCCGACTCCGGCCGCTGCCGCAGTCGTTGCCACTCGCCGGGATGGGTGGCGAAGGCGTACAGGCAGGCCGCCAGTCCGTGCACGGTGGTGTCGACGCCGGCGGTGAGCAGGGAACGCACCACCAGGGGTGCCTGTTCGTACGTCAGGTCGCCACGGTCCGCGGCGGCCCAGATCCGTGCGCCGAAGCCGTCCTCGCTCAACGCCTCCCGTGCGCACTGGGCGTTCACCCATGCCGACAGTTCGGCCACTCGGTGCGCGTCCGCCGCGACGAGGTCGTTGCGCGGGCCGAAGGCGTTGAAGGCCATGTTGCCGTACGGCAGGAGGTGCTCCCGGCCGTCCGGGCCCAGGCCGACCGCGTCCGGAAACGCCCGCAGCGGAAACGCCTGCGCCAGCGCGGCGAAGGCGTCGAACTCGGTTCCCTCGGCGAGGACTTGGTCGACAAGCTCCTCGGCCACCCCTGCCCACGCCGTGCGTAGCCGCACCAGGGCGGGCGGGGCGAGGATCTCGCGCAGCACCCGGCGCGGGGCGTCATGCCGGGGCGGGTCGGCCTCCAGCAGCAGGCTCGGCGGACGCCATGGCTTCTCGTGCCGGAAGTTGGCCAGGCCCACGCCCGAACCCGACTCGAAACGCTGCCAGTCCACCAGGGCCGCGTGCACCTGTTCGTAGCGGGCCAGCGCGTGGACGTCGTAGCGCGACAGATACACGACAGGACCGGCCTCGCGCAGGGCCCGGTGCAGCGGTTCGGGGTCCAGGAGGACCTCGTGGGCGAACGGGTCGGCGTCACTGACGGGCGGCACGACGGCACGCTCCAGTGCCTCGGTCATCGCGGCTCCTTGAGACAAGGGGGAAAGACAGGGATCTCAGAGATCGAGGACGAGACGGTCGCCGCAGGAGCGCGACACGCACAGGAACATGCAGTCGTTCGCGGCCCGTTCGTGGTCGGACAGCACCGAGTCCCGGTGGTCCGGCCGGCCTTCGAGCACGGGTGTCAGGCACGTTCCGCAGGTGCCCTGTTCGCAGGAGGACAGCACGTCCGCACCGGCGCGGCGCACCGCCTCCAGCACGGACATCTCCTGGGTGACGGTCACGGTCCGTCCGGTGCGGCGCAGTTCGACCTCGAAGGGCTCCTCCCGCACCGGCGCGGACTGCGCGGCGGCGGTGAAGCGCTCGGTGCGCAGGGCGTACGGCGGCCAGTCGGCGCAGACCGCTTCGACAGCGGCGAGCAACGGAGCGGGGCCGCAGCAGTACACCTTGGTGTCGCTGCGCGGTGTGCCCAGCCAGGCCACCAGGTCCAGCAGCCCGAGCTCGTCCTGCGGGACGACGTGCACCCGCTCGCCGTAGGCCGCAGTGAGCTCCTCACGAAAGGCCATCGACGCCCGCGTACGCCCGCCGTACAGCAACTGCCAGTCAGCGCCGAGCAGTTCGGCCTGTCGCACCATGGGCAGCAGCGGGGTGATGCCGATGCCGCCCGCGATGAAGAGGTACTTCTCCGACGGCACGAGGGGGAAGTGATTGCGCGGACCGCCGACACCGACCCGGTCACCCGGACGCAGCCGGTCGTGCACCTGGGCGGATCCTCCCCGGCCCGCGGCCTCCCTCAGCACGGCGATCCGGTAGGTGTGCGCGTCCCATCGGTCGCCGCACAGCGAGTACTGCCGGGTCGTCCCTCCCCCACTCTCGGCTGCGCTCGAGCGGGGGGACCCCCATGGCAGCACCAGGTCGATGTGCGAACCCGGCGTCCAGTCGGGCAGCCGGGCGCCGCCCGGGTGGGTGAGGGTGAGTGACACGACGCCCTCGGCGACGTGCTCCTTCGCGGAGACCATCAGTCCCGGACCGACACCGGGCCCGGCGTCCGCCACCGCACTGGTTACGACCACGTTGTCGCCTCCCGTCGTTGGGGTTGCCCGCAGGATGCGCGGCGACGGGAGACGGCCGCGACGGCATTCTCAATCAGTGAGAGACGAATCCTTGAGAGACGCACTTCCGCCGGCTCCCAGCGCGCGGGAGACACCTCGTGCCGCCGTCCGCACCACGGGCACGACGGACGAGCCCCCCGCCTCGTTGGGCACGATCACCGCCAGCGCGGCCACCACGTCACCCCGCGCGTCCCGCACCGGCGCCGCGACCCCCAGGGCGTCCGGGTGGACGTAACCCGGGCAGTACGCGTACCCCTGGCGGCGGACCTCGGCCAGTACGGCCCGTAGCCGCGCGGGGGTGACGGGGGTGTCCGGGGTGTAACGGTCCAGGGGCCCGTCGAGCACCCGTTCCCGGAGGTCGGCGGGGCCGTGGGCGAGCAGGACCAGGCCGCTCGAGGAGGCGTGCAGGGGGAGGCGGCCCGCTATGCGGGTGTAGTTGATCACGGCCTCCGGTGCGGTCAGCCGTTCCAGGAACAGCACCTCGTCGCCGTCCAGCACGCCGAGCTGCACGTGGTGACCGACGACGTCGTGGACGCCCTCCATGAACGGCATGGCCGCGTTGCGCAGCGACAGGGAAGGTGAGGCCCGGGTGGCCAGCTCCCACAGGCGCATGCCGATCCTCACCCGGCGGTCGTCGTCCCGGGTCAGGAAGCCGTACGACACCAGCTCGGCCACCAGGCGCGACGCGGTCGCCACGTGCAGCCCCGTGCGCCGGGAGATCTCCGAGACGGTCAGGGCCGACTCCTCCGGCGTGAACGCCTCGAAGATGCGGACGGCCCTCGCCAGCACCGACTCGCCGTTCTGTGTCCTCACCCCGCCATCATCAGATCCCTTTCCGACACGTCAAGCCCGCGATGCGACGTGACGGCGGGTGGGGGCCGTGGGGACCAGGGCCGGTGATCTCGGTCGTCGGGATTTCAGAGGAAGTCGGGCAACGCCTAGTCCATTCCGAGCAGGCTGAGTGCGTATTCGCCCCGGCTCATCAGGGTGTTGTTCAGGCCGTGGCGGCTGGCGACCTCGAGGTCGCGCCACACTCGCTGCAGCGGGTTGGACAGCGCGGAGCTGCGGGTGCCCCCGAGCCCGGCCTGTACCAGTTCGCCAACGGTGCCGCCGTCACACCGGGGTGGCAACGGCGGCAGCGGCCCTCAGCGCAGCCGCTGTAGCGACCAGCCTGCAGCCCCGCGCAACAACGACCTACGCGACGACCTTCGCGACGGAATCGCGGGCCTGCTGCGCGATGCGGTCGTCCGTGGTGTCGTCGGCCCCGCCCACGCCGATGGCGCCGATGACCTCGCCGTCGGCCGTCACGATCGGCACGCCGCCGGCGACCGGCAGAAGGTTGGCATCGACCAGGTGGGGAGGTGCCAGCTGCATCTGGGGGGACGCCGCGAAGGCCGCGAACTGGGCTGTCGGGACACCGCTCACGGCCGACGTGTAGGCCTTGCGTCGCGCGGTCTCCACACCGAGCAGACCCACGCCGTCGTCACTGAGGAGAACCTTCGTGACACCACTTCGGTTGACCACGACGGCACACACCTTGTGACCCTCGGCCCGTCCTGCTTCCAGAGCGGCGAGTGCGGCACCGTGCGCGATCTCGTAGCTGAGCGGCTCTCGCATGGAGCGGTTCCTTCCCTTGCCGGCCTCTCGTCGACCGAAAGGTCGAGGGGCCGTCTTCCGTGGAGTCCGCTCAGTATGTCGCCACCGGACGCGAATGTGAAGCGCGGATCACATTCACATCCGGTGCGGCAGAGCTCACTGCGCCGCCGTCCCGAGCAGGTACAGGCAGGCGACGTTCACCAGCTCATCAGTGAGCTGACGCCACGTCAGCGGCCGGTCGGACTCGAAGGGTTCGCCGTACAGCACACGGTTCTGGCAGGTCCCGTAGATCAAGCGATAGACGACATCCACGCGCGCCTCCGGCTCCGGCGCGTCGATCAACGGCACGATCGGCTCGAGGAACTGCCGGAAGACACGGACGGCGTCGATGGCGGCCTCGGAGCCGACCCGGGCCACCGATGGATCGGTGGCGCCCGCGGCCAGGAAGACGCGCATCAGGCGCTCGTGCGCCTGATACGTCTCAGTGAGTCCGGAGACCGCCGAGGCGATCAGCGCGGCCGGATCCGTGCGCAGTGGAGTGAAGCGGCGGATGATGTCGGCGCGGAACTGGTCGATCATGTCGTGCTGCAAGGCCGCGATCAGGCGGTCCTTGTCACCGAACCGGCGATAGACGCTGCCCACCGAGACACCCGCCCGGGCGGCGACGGCCGCGACGGTGAGCGCCTCGGTGCCGCCCTCTTCGAGCAGGGCCGTGCCCGCCTCCAGGATGCGCTGCTGGGTCAGCCGACTGCGCGCCTGCTGTGCCGGCGGCAGGTCGAGGGACGGTTCGATACTCACCGCACCAGCGTATACGCCGCCAACGTCCCCTCCGGCAGCCCCTGTAGCGGCGCCGCCGGACAGCGATCAGCGGTGCACCTCATCGCCCCCTGCCCCCACCATGCCTTCTGCCGAGCGACCACTTCCCCGGCCGACGGGCACCTGAGCACGACCCTTGACGCACTGGCGGGTTAAATGCGAATGTGAATCAACAATCCTATTCGAGGTCGCACACGACGGTGCCCTCGCAGGTGTTCCCACTGCCCTGCATGCTCCATCTGCTGTGCACCCGAGCCGCACGGGAGACAGAACGATGACCACCACTTCAGAGGTCGACACCGGCACGGCCTACGGCCGCCCGAAGCCTTCGTACAACGCCCGCCTCCGCGAGGTCGGCCCCGGTACGCCCATGGGCGAGGCACTGCGTCGCTACTGGCACCCGATCGCAAGCTCGGAAACGCTCATCGCCGGCGCCCTGCCGCAGAAGACCCGCGTCCTGGGCGAGGACCTGGTCGTGTTCCGGGACGGGCAGGGCAACCCCGGTGTCGTGATCGAGCGCTGCACCCACCGCGGCGCCAGTCTCTTCTACGGCCGCGTCGAGGACGACGGCATCCGCTGCTGCTACCACGGCTGGAAGTTCGACGTCCAGGGCCGCTGCATCGAGCAGGCGTGCGAGCCGGGCCTGGGGCGCAAGCGCGACGCCGCCCGTCAGCCGTGGTACCCCGTCGGGGAGCGCTACGGCCTGGTCTTCGTCTACATGGGCCCGCCCGAGCTCAAGCCCGAACTCCCCCGCTACGACGCGCTGGAGAACCCCGCGGAGGACGAGAAGTACTTCGCCAGCTGGCCGGTTCCCCACGCCGCGGTCACCGGCATGCCTGCGGACTTCAGCTGGCTCAACCTCTACGAGAACTCCGCCGACCCGTCGCACGTCACCTGGCTCCACTCCGCGCACAGTGGATACCAGATGAAGGGAACCGGCACCTTCGGCTACCCCGAGAACTTCTTCGACCCAGCCACCATCGCCGAGCGTCTGACGTACGAGCGCACCGACCACGGCCTGAAGCAGACCCAGCGACTCGAGGTCGAGGGCGAGAACGGCGAGGTCGTCGAGCTCGGCTTCACGATGGAGCAGCTCCTTCCCAACGTCTTCGGCCTGCCGGACTTCGTGACCGTCGCCCCCGACAAACGGCAGGACCAGTTGCTGTGGGTCGTGCCCTCCGACGACACCAGCCACCGGCTCTTCTTCTCGATCCGCACGAACGATCCCCAGCGCATGGTCGACTTCGCCGTCGGCATCACGCAGAACGGCAAGCAGAACCACGAGCTGACCGACGAGGAGCGCCAGACGTTCCCCGGTGACGCGGAGGCCCAGGGCTCGCAGGGAGCGATCACCCTGGACTCCGAGGAGACCCTGGCCACCCAGGACCGCGGTGTCGTCGCGCTGCGTCGCATGCTGCTCACGATCGTCGACGACGTCGAGGCCGGGCGCGACCCGATCAACATCATCCGCGACGCGTCGGAGGTCCACCACACCCACGCCGGCCTCTTCACCCTCGGCAAGCGCCCCGCGGGCGACGACGCCGGCGCCCCGGCCGCGGCTGGTGTCTGAGCAAGAATGATGAGCATTGAGTGGCTCGACACCATCGTGGCCGCCCGGCGCGACGCGACCGCCCGGGTCGTGGTGCTCGAACTGGTCAGTCCCGACGGCGCCGAGCTCCCGGAGTTCGCCGCCGGTGCCCACGTGGACGTACTGGTGGACGATGCCGCCGGCCTGGTCCGCCAGTACTCCCTGTGCGGGCCGCCGCACGACCGCACCCGGTACCGGCTGGCAGTGCTGGCCGAGACGGCGTCGCGCGGCGGCTCGCTGGGGATGCACCGGCTCCGCGAGGGCGACCGGCTGCGGATCTCCATGCCGCGGAACAGGTTCGGGGTCTCGGACGAGGCACGTCGCCATGTGCTGGTGGCCGGCGGTATCGGCGTGACTCCCCTGTTGGCCATGGCGCACGAGCTCGAAGCCAGGGGCGCGGAGTACGAGTTGCACTACTGCGCCCGAAGCCGGGCGGACTCGGCGTTCGCCGACGAGCTGGAGCACAACCCACGCGTTCGGCTCCACTTCGACGACGGCCCGGACGACCAGCGGTTCAGCACCGCCACCGACATCGGCCCGCCCGACCCCGACACGGTGGTCTACGTCTGTGGTCCCGGCGGCTTCATGGACTTCGTGATCTCGTCCTCACTCGGAGCGGGATGGCCCGCCGAAGCGATTCACAAGGAGCGCTTCGCCCCCGTGGAGGACGCCGCCGCCCACACGGCCGGCGGGGCTTTCACGGTGCGGCTCGCCAAGACCGGCGGCGAGTTCGAGATCGAGGACGGCGAGAGCATCCTCGATGTCCTGCTCGCGGCCGGCGTCGACGCCCCCTACTCCTGCCAGCAGGGAATCTGCGGCGACTGCATCGTGCGCGTGATCGCCGGAGAGCCCGATCACCGCGACGACGTCCTGACCGACCGTGAGCGCGCCGACGGCATGTTCACCACGTGCTCGTCACGAGCACTCTCACCGATCCTGGAGCTGGACCTATGACGACAACGACGTCCACCGCGAACCCCGAAGCCGTCGAGGCGATCAAGCAGGCAGAGGCCGCATGGCTCGCCGCTCTCGTCGAGGGCGAGAAAGCGTTGATCCCCCTCATGCTCGAGGACAGCCGCGTCGTCCACGGCCCGGTCGGGATGGTCGACGACCGGGAGACCTGGGCCCATTTCCATGTGACCCGCCGCCGCTCCGTTGCCGCGAAGGCCACGGAGCTCGAGATCACGGTGCGTGGCAACACCGCGATCACCACGTGTTTCCACGAGATGTACACCGTCCTCGACGAGAACCTCGCGCCGTTCCCGATGCAGGAGGTGGTGACGAAGGTCTGGGAGGAGACCGCGGAGGGCTGGCTCCTGGCCCACATGGTCATGGGCAGGCGTTTCCCGCCGGTCTGACATCCCGGAAGGCCGACGGCCACAATCCTCACGCCGCTGTTCGATGAATGGACAACGGCGTTCAGATTCTGCCGCCGGACATGGAGTGTTCGACTACGTGGTTCGTGCGGCGATCGCCCTGCATGGTTCATGCGGCGATCGCCGCTGTCGTGGAAGTGAGGCAACACATGTCAGCCACTGAGACCGAGGCACCCGCATCCGGTGCGGTCCGGACCAGCGACCTCCTCATCGCGGGCGAGCACGTCGCGGCCAGGAACGGCCGCTACTTCCATACGACCGAGGCCCTCACCGGTGAGCCGATCGCGCGGGTCGCGGCGGCCTCCGTCGAGGACGTCAACCTTGCGGTGGACGCGGCGGCGGCCGCCCTACCGGAGTGGTCGAGCCTCCCGCCGGCCGCGCGCCGGTCGGTCCTGGAGCGGGCCGCCGTCCTGCTCGGCGAGCGCACCGACGAGATCGTGGCCACGATGAGCCGCGAGATGGGTGCCACCCTCCCCTGGTGCGGCTTCAACGTGCACGTCGCGAAGGGCATGCTCGTCGAGGCGGCGGCCCAGGCCTACGCGGCCGTCGGCGAGGTCATCCCCTCGGACGTGCCCGGCCTGACCGCCCTCGGAGTGCGTCAGCCGGTCGGCGTCGTCGTCGGCATCGCACCCTGGAACGCGCCGCTGATCCTCGGCGTGCGCTCCATCGTGTGGCCGCTGGTGTGGGGCAACACCGTGGTGCTGAAGTCCTCCGAGCAGACACCCCTCACCCAGGCCGCCATCGTCCAGGTGCTGCACGACGCCGGCGTGCCCGCCGGAGCGGTCAACCTCATCAGCAACGCGCCCGAGGACGGTCCCGCCGTCGTCGAGGCGCTGATCGCCCACCGCGCCGTGACACGCGTGAACTTCACCGGATCCAGCCGGGTCGGCCGTATCATCGGCGAACTCGGCGGCCGCCACCTCACCCGTGTCGTGCTCGAACTCGGTGGCAAGGCGCCCTTCCTGGTGCTCCCCGACGCCGATCTGGAGGAGGCCGCCGCGGCGGCCAGCTTCGGCGCCTTCATGAACCAGGGCGAGATCTGCATGTCGACCGAGCGCGTCATCGTCGACAGAACTGTCGCCGACGAGCTGTCCTCCCGCCTGGCCGAGCGTGCCGCCAAGCTCGTCGTCGGACCCCCGAGCGACCCCGCCTCACAGGTCGGTCCGCTGGTCCACGGCGCCGCCCGCGACCACGTGGTCGAGTTGATCGAGGACGCCCGCGCCAAAGGCGCGCAGGTTCTGGCGGGCGGCACGGCCGACGGCCTGTTCGTGCACCCCACCGTGCTGCGCGGGGTCACGCCGGACATGCGCATCTACACCGAGGAGACCTTCGGACCGGTGGTCTCCATCATCGAGGTGGATTCGACCGACGAAGCCGTCACGGTCGCCAACGACACCGAGTACGGACTGTCCGCCGCGGTCTTCGGCAAGGACGCGGCCGCCGCCCTCGACGTGGCCCGCCGGATCAAGTCCGGCATCTGCCACATCAACGGCGCCACCGTGCACGACGAACCCCAGATGCCCTTCGGCGGTGTCGGCGCCAGCGGCTGGGGCCGGTTCGGGTCCCGCGCCGCGCTGGAGGAGTTCACCGAGCTGCGCTGGATCACCATCCAGTCCGGATCCCGCCACTACCCCATCTGACATGCGACGAGGTCGTACGGCGCACGTGACACGGCGTGCGCCGCGCCCTGAGCCCCTGCTCCCATGGCTGTGGGGCCTCGCTGCGGCCTTCAGCCCGGCGGTGGGAGCTGCATGGCTGGCGGACGCCCGAGAAACAGAGGCCTCCCAGCGGCTCGACCGAGAGCTCGAGGAGTTCTTCCGGTCCGTCTGACGGCGCCCCTGTACCAGCATCTCCACCTCTCCGAGGAGTCAACAATGTCGCAGGCCGACAACGACCGCCACGAGATACGGCGGCTCATCGAGAACTGGGCGCTGTGGCGCGACGCCGGGGACTGGGACCGCTTCGCCACCGTCTGGCATCCGCGTGACGGCTGGATGAGCGCCACCTGGTTCCAGGGCAGCGCCACCGACTTCATCAAGGCCAGCCGCGAGGGCTTCGAGAACGGCGTCAGCATCCTGCACTTCCTGGGCGGCCACACCGCGGACATCGTCGGCGACCGCGCCATCGCCCAGACGAAGATGACGATCAATCAGCGCGCGAGCGTCGACGGCGTCGAGGTCGATGTCGTATGCACAGGCCGCTTCTACGACTTCCTCTCCCGCCACGAGGGTCGCTGGACCCTGGTGCGCCGGCAGCCGATCTACGAGAAGGACCGGCTCGACGTCGTGGACCCCGCCGCCTCGCTGACGTTGGCCCCGGAACTCCTGGACCAATTCCCGGCCGGCTACCGGTACTTGGCCTACCTGCAGACCAAGGCGGGTTTCACGGTGAAGGACGGGCTTCCCGGCCTCACCGGCGCAGCCGTCGAGCAGCTCTACGGTGAAGGCAAGCAATGGCTGGTGGAGGCCTGATGAAGTTCACCCACGCGACCCTTCCCCAGCGGGTGGTGTTCGCGGCCGGGGAGTCACCCGCCGCCGTGGCGGCGGAGGTCGAGGCACTCGGCGGTTCCAAGGTCATGTTGATCGCGTCGGACCGCGAGAAGGAGCTGGCCGACCCGATCGCCAAGGAGATCCCGGTCGTCCTTCGTCACGAAGAGGTCGTGATGCACGTGCCGGTCGAGGTCGCCGGGCGAGCCCTCCGGACGGCGGTCGACGCGGGCGCGGACATCCTGGTCAGCGTCGGCGGCGGCTCGACCACGGGGCTGGCCAAGGCGGTGGCGCTGACCACCGGGCTGCCGATCGTCGCGGTACCCACCACGTACGCGGGCTCCGAGGCGACCAACGTGTGGGGCCTGACCGAAGGCGAGACCAAGACCACCGGCGTGGACGACAAGGTGCTGCCCGCCTCGGTCGTCTACGACGCCGCTCTGCTCACCTCCCTGCCCGGCGAGATGACCGTGGCCAGCGGCCTGAACGCGATGGCGCACTGCGTGGACTCGATGTGGGGACCGCGCACCGACCCGATCGACCGGGCACTGGCACAGGAGGGCATCCGCGCACTCGCGACCGGTCTGCCGGCGGTGGCCCACGACTCGACCGGCGTCGAGGGCATCGAGCAGACGCTGTACGGCGCCTACCTCGCCGCCGTCGCGTTCGCCTCGGCCGGCTCCGGGATGCATCACAAGATCTGTCACGTCCTCGGCGGCATGTTCGCCCTCCCGCACGCACAGACCCACGCGGTGGTGCTGCCCTACGTGCTGGCCTTCAACGCCCCGCACGCCCCCGTGGCGGAGGCGCGTATCGCCCAGGCCTTCGGCTCCCAGAAGGCCGGCGCCGGCCTGGCCACCCTGCGTGAGGTGCTCGACGCGCCGAGGGCACTGCGCGACTACGGCATGCCCGAGGACGGCATCGCCAAGGCGCTGGGGCCGATCATGAAGGCGATCCCCGACAACAACCCGGCCCCCGTCACCGACGAGAACCTGACCGCGCTGCTGAAGGCGGCGTGGTCCGGCGACCCGATCAACTGAAGGAGGCCGTCATGGCTACCTACGTCAACCCTGGCTCGGCCGAGGCCGGTGCCCACGGCACCATCTACCGCGAGGTGTCGCCGGAGCAGCAGACCGTCGAGCAGCAACTCGTCGACAACGTCGTGGCCTCCTTCGACGCCTGCAAGGACCCGCGGCTGCAGGAGCTGATGACCTCCCTGGTCAAGCACCTGCACTCCTTCATCCGCGAGGTCCGGCTGACCGAGGAGGAGTGGGGGACGGCGATCGACTTCCTCACCAAGGCCGGCCACATCACCGACGAGGTCCGGCAGGAGTTCATCCTGCTCTCCGACACTCTCGGCGCGAGCATGCAGACCATCAACGTCAACAACCAGGCCTACAAGGGCGCCACCGAGGCCACCGTCTTCGGGCCGTTCTTCGTCGAGGACTCCCCCGCCATCGAGCTCGGCGAGGACCTGGCCTTCGGCGCCCCCGGCGAGCCCTGCTGGGTCGAGGGCACCGTCACCGACACCGACGGCACCCCGCTCGCCGGCGCGCTCATCGAGGTCTGGGAGGCCGACGAGGACGGGCTGTACGACGTGCAGTACGAGGCCGGAAAGCGCGCCGGCCGGGCGCACCTGTTCTCCGCGGCCGACGGCAGCTACCGCTTCTGGGGCCTCACCCCGACGCCGTACCCGATCCCCGACGACGGGCCTGTCGGCAAGATGCTCGAAGCGGTCGGCCGCTCACCGCTGCGCGCCAGCCACCTGCACTTCATGGTGTCCCACGAAGGAGCCCGCACGCTGGTGACCCACATCTTCCCCGAGGGCGACCCGATCGGCCGCAAGGACACCGTCTTCGGCGTGAAGGACTCACTGATCAAGCGATTCGAGCAGCAGCCCGCCGGTACGCCCACCCCCGACGGCCGCGTCCTCGACGGCACATGGAGTCGGGTGCGCTTCGACATCGTCCTTGCCCCCAAGGGCGTGTGACCTGCCCGCCGTTCCCACCGATGAGGCGGTTCCCGTCGCTGGGGCGGTGCGCCGCCGTCGCGACGGACGCGGAGACGCCGACGGGCGGCCCGGAGGGCACGATGGCCCACCCGTCCTACGTACAGCGGCGCGAGGCGAGGCGTCTCACACCAGCCAGTGCCGCGGCGGGCGACGTCCGCAAGCAGCAGGGCCAGGTACGGTTTGCCGCGTTGATCCGGTAGGCGGCGAGCGCTGTGGACGGCCGACCGTCCACAGCGCTCGTCCGGCCTTCCTGCCGGAAGGCGGCCCGCGTCCCGCTCGGCTCCCGTCAGGCCGCCGGCAGCAACTCCGCGAAGTCGCGCAGCGGGCGCGTGCCGTCCCAGTCGACCGATGCCCGCCAGACGGAAGTGAAGATCCCGCGCGTGACCTCGTTGTCCTGGACGAGCTCGATCATCCCCGGGGCCTCCTCACCGGTCTCCAGGAAGAAGACCTCACCCCCTGGGACACGACCGTGGAAGAGCACCGACGCTCCGCCCGCCTCACGACGTGCGACCTCTTCCTTGACGTTCGGTACGGCCTTGGCGACGTGATGGAAGCCGTAGCCACGGCGCGCGTGGGCGTCCCTGTAGATGGACGGCTCGTCGTCCAGGGTCTGGATCAGCTCGACCATCGTGTGGCCCGAGAAGGCGAGGGCGAGGGTGAACTCGGCCTTTCCCGGCTCACCACGGTAGGTGGAGCCCGCTCCGCCGATCCTCTCGTTCACGAACCAGGGGCCGACGCCGAGTTCACCGGTCCACCAGCGCATCCCGGCGGTGAGGTCGGGGACCGTGTACGCGAACTGGATGATGGCGTCGGTCGGCTGGCCGAAGGGCAACTCCATGCTGGTTGTCCTCGCTCGTCTCTATGCCGACGGGCGGGTGAAGCCGGTGGCGCCGCCGTCCACCGGGAGGGCCGCGCCCGTGATGTAGCCGGCTTCGGATGAGGCCAGGAAGAGCACCGCGTCGGCGAGTTCGTCCGGTTCTCCCTCTCGGAGCATGGGAGTGCTGAGCCTGACCCGCTCCCGGAACGCCTCGGCTCCGCCGGGCGGAAGGCCCGTCGTGCGGGCGGCGATGTCGGTGTTCATGCCGCCCGGAATGACGATGTTGACCCGGATTCCGTCGCCGATGACTTCGGCGGCGAGGATGCGTGTCAGGTGCTCCAGCGCGGCCTTGCTGGTCCCGTAGGCGGCGGTTCCCGCGCTGGCCCTCCGGCCGGCCGCCGAGCCGCAGAAGACGACGGCCCCGCCGGGTGCGAGCAAGGGCCTGAGCCCCTGCATGAGGAAGAACGAGCCCTTGACGTTGGTGTCGAACACCATGTCCCAGGTGGCTTCGTCCATGTCGTCGAGGCGCTTGATGCCCGCCTGCCCGGCGTTGAGGAAGGCGGCGTCAAGGTGGTCGACCTGTGCGGCGACCTCGGTGACGGCGGCCTTGATGCCGGCCACTGAGGAGAGGTCGGCCGCCACGGCGATCGTGCCCTCGCCGATCAGATCGCTCGCGAGCTTCAGCTGGTCCGGGTCCCGCGCGACGATGACCACACGCGCACCCTCGCGCGCGAAGGCCTGTGCGGCCGCCAGACCCAGGCCCCTGCTGCCGCCGGTGACGAGACAGGTCTTTCCGAGGAAACGATGACGCCGGTCATCGACGGCCCCGTCGCTGCTTCCGGCGTCAGTCGTGTCGTTCATGGTTCTCCTTCGTGGGGGTTCAGGAGTGGCGGTTCAGCAGTGGCGGTTCAGTCTTGGAAGTTCATGCGTCGATCTCGATGCCGCCGAACGGAGCCCCGCCGTTCAGGA
The DNA here is from genome assembly GCF_000721105.1 of Streptomyces cellulosae. Classification (GTDB taxonomy): domain Bacteria; phylum Actinomycetota; class Actinomycetes; order Streptomycetales; family Streptomycetaceae; genus Streptomyces; species Streptomyces cellulosae_A. The sequence continues at coordinate 622,195 of NZ_JOEV01000002.1, read as the reverse complement.
CGCGCTCCTCCGGCGGAATGGGCGCAAGGCTCACCCGTACGTCGATGCAGGTCGGCCGGCGGGCGGCCAGAGCGGCCTCGATCGCCGGGCGGAGCTGGTCGAGTTCGGTGACGTCGACGCCGTCCGCACCGAGAGCCCGTGCCACGCCGCTGTAGGAGCCGTTCTGCAGGCGGTTGTTGGTGACGCGGTCCTGTCCGAACAGGAACTGCTGGGTGTGCAGGGTGGCGCCCCAGGCCTGGTTGTTGAGGACGATCACGACGACCGGGAGTCCCGCGCGGACGAGGGAGTCGAACTCGGCGAGGCTGTAGCCGACGGCGCCGTCGCCGGTGACGAGGATCGTCGCCTTGTCGGGGGCCGCGTACTGCGCTCCCAGGGCCACGCCGAAGTTGCTGCCCATCGAGCTGAGGTAGCCGTGCCCGAGGTAGTGGGCCAGCGGGGCGAGGGCGATCGTCTCGGAGAGCCACAGCTCGGTCAGGGCGCCGTCGACGACCACGGTGGCGTCGTCGGGGACGCTCTCGGCGATCGTACGGACCGCGAGGTACGGGTGGATCGCGTCGTCCTCGTGCTCCTCGGTCTCGGCGGCGAGCGCGGATCGCCGAGTGGCCGAGATGTCCCGCAGGGTCCCCAGCCAGTCGTCGCGCCCGGAGGGCACGGGGCTGTCGCCCAGGCGCTCGTTCAGCAGGCCGATCGTGCCGATCGGGTCGGCCTGGACGCCGAGTTCGACGTCCTGCAGACGGCCGAGTTCACGGCCGTCGGGGTCGATCTGGAAGATCCGCGCGCTCTTCGGGAGCAGTCTGCCCGTGCCGAACTGCGTGGCCAGTCCGAAGCGCAGCCCCAGCAACAGGACCAGGTCGGGCCGCTCGTCCTCGGGGACGGTGGCCAGGGACTGGATGAGACCGACGTGCTGCTCTGAGCCCACGATCGCCCCGAGGCCCTCCCAGTCGGAGAAGAGGGGCACTCCGGTACGGGCTGCGAACTCGTGCAGCTGATTCCGTGCCTCGGCGGTGACGAAGGACTTGCCGACCAGCGCGATCGGCCGCCGGGCGGCGGCGAGCACCTCGATGATCCGGTCGACGGAACCGGCGGGGGCGATGCCGGTGCCGTCGATGTCGAGGCGGTAGTCCTCGACCTCGTCCGCGTCGACCTGCTGACGCAGGACGTCCCAGGGAATGTCGAGGAGCACCGGGCCCTTGGGCTCCGACTGCGCTATGCGTATCGCCTGGGCGACCAGGCGGGGGATCAGCTCGGTACGGGTGACGCGGTGCGCGAACTTGGTCACCGGGGTGGCCATCGCGACCTGGTCGAACCCGGCCTGCTGGTCGTTGACCTGGTCCGTCTCGAGGGGGCCGGAGCCGGCGATGTAGAGGACCGGGGTTCGGTCCAGATGGGCGTTGGCGACAGAGGTCAGGACGTTGGTGAAGCCGCCGCCGGCCGTGACGACGGCGACCCCCAGGTTTCCGGTGACGCGCGCATAGCCCTCGGCCGCGTGGCCGGCGTTCATCTCGTGGCGCACGTCGACGATCCGGAGCTTGGCGTCGAGGGCGTCCTGGAGGATGCCGTCGATATGTGCTCCGGGCAGGCCGAAGGCGACGTTGACTCCGGCTCGCTGCAGCGTTCGCACGACGAGCCCACTACCGGTTGCGGGTGCCATTCGGTGGTCCGCCCTTCTGGACATACTCAGGGTTCCGACAAAAGTCGCCGGAACAGGGCCGTATCTCGGGCCATCCGTACCGGAGTCTCGGGTGCGGCCCGGGTGACGACAATGGCCGTGTTCGTTGGATGGTCAACGCCTTGTCCGACAGAGACAGGCCGACATCTCTGGGCAGGACTCTTGGGTGGCCCGGTACGTCGTTCCAGGCGGTGCGAGTCCGGTCGGCGCAGCCGCGCGGACGGCGTGACGCGGTTGCATCACGCCGTCCGCGAGTTACGAGGCGGCCGGAGTTCACCCTCTACGACCAGCTGACCTTCATGCGGCAGATCGGGCTCGCCTGACGTTCTCATCGACCAACGCGTCCATGTCCCCCGGGAGGCACATGTGCCTCCCGCAGGACCGCTCACACGGAGGCCGAGACGGCGACCTCGGGGTCGTACTCGTAGATCCAGCCGTTCGACCTGAGCGGGTCGGCCTGCGAGTACGCCAGGTCGCGGGCCTGCTGGTCGGGACCGTCCGGAAGGTGGTTGATGTGGGACCGCCCGTGCGACACCTCCTGCAGGCGCGCCGTGCGGCGTCGGCGGAGTTCTTCGTAGCGCCCCAGGGCCGTCAGCGGGTTGTCCGGGTCCTCCGCGAGACAGAGGGCCAGGACGGCGCCGTCCTCGATCGCCTGGGCAGCGCCCTGGGCGAAGAAGGGGAACATCGGGTGGGCCGCGTCACCCAGCAGGGTCGCGTTGCCGCGGTTCCAGTTGTCGAGAGCCTCGCGGTCGAGCAGCGCCCAGCGTCCCGGTGTGTCGGCCGACCTGATCAGCTCCACCAGACGCGGATCCCAGCCGTCGAACTCGTCGAGCAGTTCCGCGAGCGTCGCGGTGGCCGTCCATGACTCCACACTGCTCGCGCCGGCCGGTGCGAAGGCGACGAGGTTGACGTACTCCCCGCCGGAGACCGGGTAGTGCACGAGGTGGTGGTCGGGGCCGATCCAGAGGGTCTGGGCGCGCCGCCTGGCGAACTCGGGTGCCTTGTGCGCCGGCACGAGGGCCCGGTAGGCGCAGATGCCCGAGTCCCTGGTCCGAGTCGGGCCGACGATCGCGCTACGCACGCGTGAGTGGACTCCGTCGGCACCGATGAGGATGTCCGGGCGAACCGTCTCGCCGTCCTCGAACCGCAGCACCGCCTGGTCGCCTTCGAACTCGACCGAGACGCAGCGCCTGCCGAGATGGAGCGAGTCCTCGGGGACGGCCGACCTCAAGGCATCCAGCAGGTCTGCGCGGTGGGCGGTGTAGGTGTGCTCGCCGTACAAGCGTTTGCAGCCGGCCTGGAGGTTCTCCGCGGAGAGGACGGTGCCGTTCTCCCAGCGCCGGAACTCCCAGCCGATCTCCATCTGCACCGCGCGCTCGATGAACCGGTCCAGCACGCCGAGACGCCGGAGCAGGCGGGCGGCGTTGGGGGCGATCACCAGGCCGGCACCGACCTCGGTCAGGGCTGCGGCCTGCTCGTAGACGTCGCTGTGGAAGCCCTTGTCGCGGAGGAAGGCCGCGGCAGCGAGGCCTCCGATGCCGCCACCGAGGATCGCGATCCTGGGGCCTGCTTCCGTAGTCATCATGCTCTTTCACTCCCGTTGACCTCTGGCGAGGTGGTGACTGGCTGCCTGCAAGAGTTCGGCAAAGTACGCGCTGAAAGAACAGCTTCATCCATCCAACGAACATTGGAGGTAGAGTCACGGGCGCCACGCAGGATGAAGGGGGAGGCCCATGCCTCGTGCGAACGAGCCAGGACGCACTGTCAGCTCCCGCCTCTGGGATCTGCTGTTCGCCTTCGACCCCAACAACACCGAGCTGAGTCTCGCCGACCTGGTCCGGCGCACCGGCATGCCGCACGCCACCGCCAGGCGCCTGACGCTCGAACTCGTGGAGGCAGGCGCGCTGGAACGCACCAGCGACAACCGCTTCGCGATCGGCCTGCCGCTGTGGCGCCTCGGGACCCTCGCACCACGCGCCGAGACGCTGCGCAGCGCCGCGCAGCCGTTCGTGGAGGACCTGTACACGGCTCTTCGCCAGCATGTGCAGTTGGCTGTCCTCCAGGGCGACCAGGCCGTGATCATCGAGCGGTTGTCGGCCCACAACGCCGTCGGTCTGACGTCACAGGTCGGCGGCCAGCTGCCCCTGCACTGCTCGGGCGTCGGCAAGGTACTGCTGAGCCACAGCAGTCCGGCGTTCATCGACGAGGTGCTGGCCGGAAGACTGCGACGCTTCACTCCCCGAACGATCGTGGACCCGGCCGAACTCCGAGGCCAGCTGGCGTCCTGTCGCTCGACCGGAACGGTGGTCGTCAAGGAGGAGCTCAGTGAGGGGGCCGAGTCGGTCGCGACACGCATCGTCGACGGCCACGGCAAAGTCGTCGCGGCTCTCTCCGTCGTGGTGGCCGCGGGCTCGATCAAACTGCAGGCGGCCGTTCCCTCGCTGGTCGCGAGCGGACTGGGATTGTCCAGGAGCCTCGGCTGGAGGCCGGGCATCCCCATTCGCACCTCGTGACCTCTCGCGGGGCGGGGAAACCGGCACGTCATGCGCGTCATGCGCGTCATGCCGACGGTTGCCGCCGGGAGAGCTGCATGTGGCCGAGGCGCCATCCCTCGTCGGTCGAGAACCACACCCGGGTGGCCGCGGCCTGCACCAGGAACGGCGGCAGGTCGGGCAGGCGCCGGATGCGCATCTTCTGGAAGCACGTCACGATGGCCCGTCCGCCCCGCTCCCGGCAGGTCACCTCGCTGGTCTCGGCCTCGACGGTGGGTCCCATGGACGCGTTGTAGCCGAGGAAACGCTCGCGTTCATGGACGTTCCCGACCGGGCCGTGCACGATCACGCAGTCGGGAAGCATGAGTTCACGCTGTTCCTCGTCTCCCTTCGTGATCGCGACGAGCCAAGCGGCCTCCGCCTCGGCGACCGTGGCCGGTGTCCGGACGTCGTTCCTGCTCCTCCCCGGGTGTGTCGTGGTCATGGTGGGACTCCTGTCCGAGTGTGTCGGTCGATCGTTGTCTCTTGTACGCCATGACCCGCCGCGACTACCGCTCTCGGGGAATCGCGGCGAGCGCTCCGGTTGTCCCGGCGCCGGCGTGCTCGTCGGGCGGTCAGCCGTCGAGGGTGTCCGGGTCGTCGTCGAGATGAGCCTGGTCCACGCCACCGGGCCCGCCCACGAGGGTGAGCGCCGCCGCCACCAGAGCGGCCACGCCACCGAGCACGAACGCCAGGGAGTAACTGCTGCTGAGGGCGTGGAAAGCGATGTCCTTGAGCGGGTTGAAGGGGATGACGTGACCGTCCGGCGAAGTGATGCTGCCTGGTACCGAGTTGGCGCCGAGCGGGCCCGAGCCCACGGCGTGCACCGCCGCCTCCAGCTGCGGCTTCCGATCCGCGGGAGCATGGGCCGGAGCGGCCTGGAAAGCCGCATAGGCCTTGCTCAGGGTCGGATTGTCGGCCAGGTTGCGGGAGATCTCCTTGGCGGCCTGGCTCAGCGCGACAGCGCCCATGATCGCGGGGCCGAGCGCGAACCCGAGGTCCCGGAACGTGCTCGTGGCGCCGCTCGCCATGCCGGCGAGGTGGTTGGGCAGCGTGTTGACCGCGACCGCGCTGATGGCGGCGAAGGCGAGCGCCGAGCCGACGCCGGCGAGGATCAGCGGCCCGACGATGGCGGTCAGTGTCCGATCGCTCGTCGGAACGCCGGCGAACCACAGCCCGCTGGCGCCGATGAGGACCAGACCGGCGAAGAGCACCCACCGGGGGTTGTACCGCTCGAGCAGCTTGGAGGTGAGGGGCAGCTGCACAAGGCCGATGCCTCCGAAGAAGAGGTAGGCGACAGTGGCCTTCAGTGGGCTGATTCCCTGGACGATGGTGAGGCGGATGCTGGTGGAGTACATGATCCCGAGGAAGCCGAGCATCCCGATCACGGTGACCACCGAGTTCACGGCGAACGCCCGGTTCTTGAACACGCTCAGGAGAAGAAGCGGCGCGTCCGCGCGGCTCTCCACGAAGACGAACAGCCCGAGGAGCACGGCCGCGGCGAGGAACGCGATGACGATCTGCGGGCTCCCCCAGCCGCTCTCGGAGCCCTGGATCACGGCGTAGAGCAGAGCGAACAGGCCGAGTGCGGAGGTGATCTGCCCCGGCCAGTCGAGGGACCGGCCCTCGGGCGCGGAGGAGTTGCGGGCGATGGCCAGCGACAGGAGCACGCTCACCGCGGCGATGACCAGAACACCGACGTAGGCCCAGCGCCAGTTCGCGTTCCCGGCCCAGCCGCTGTGGATCTTGGTGGAGAGGCCCGCGAGCAGCGGTCCGAGGAAACCGCCGATCGACAGCGCGGCGGCCCAGATCGCCACGCCGCGAGCGCGGGTGGCGGTGGTGTGGGTGCCGGCCGCCACCATGGCGAGGCTCGTCGGGAAGATGGCCGCGGCCCCGATGCCGCTGAGAAGCTGGGCGAGGATCAGCAACGACACCCGGGTGTCGGTCGAGTGTCCCGAACCCGGAACCAGGACCGCGACGGTCGAGCCGACGGCGATGAGCGCGGCGCCCCCCACGAGCAGACGCTTACGGCCGAACAGGTCGCCGAACACGCCGAAGCCCAGTTCCAAAGCGGCGACGGGAAGAAAGAAGGCGTCGGCGACCCACGTCAGTTGGGCCGACGACGGCGCAAGATCCTGCTGGATCAGCCCGGTGATGAGCGAAGGGACGGCAAGGGCCATCTGCGCGAGGCACACGGCGAGAACCACCGCGGCCAGGGTGCCCGAGGTCAGGGTGTATCTGCCACCCTCTCCCTCTGCCACCTTGGGTGAATCGATCTGAACCATGGACGGCTCCTTGCGCGAAGCGCTGCTGTGGGAACCGGCGTCCGCTGCCGGACCCTGCTGTGGTGCTTTTTGTCGCGGTCATCCCGGCAACACCGCTGCCGTGCCGCCCCTGAGCTCACGGAGCGTCTCCGCGTCGCCCATCCACCCCACCTGATTCAGGAGGCTGCTCGGCGCGGTGACAACCGGCCGAGCAGCGTCAAGCTAGGAGTGACACCCATCACGCTCAACGGTCATGTTCATTGGACGGACAAGCCGCCACTGATCCGCACTCTCCAAGCGCGCCATCCCTGCACGACGGCTCTGCCGCAGGAGATCGCCCGCAGCCTCGCGGCGGAGGGCGCGGACATCGCGGTGGCGGACATCGATCCGGCCGACGAGCGCGGTGCCCCGCACCCACCGGTGGGCCCCACCGCCCAGCACCGTCTGACGTGCTCCGGCCAGTTCAGTATTTTGACATAGGTTTCTTTTCATAGGTAACTTTGTGTCGTGACCGGAATCAGTGAGGCTCCTCCGAGCCAGGGCGTCGACCAGGTGGCCGCAGGCCTCGTGGCGTGCCTGCCCGCGCTGAACCGGTTTGTCAAACAGAGCGTCGACCGCCGATTGCCCTATACCAAGCTCCCCGAGCGGCAGTTGGCCCTGCTCCAGTACGTCGCCGAGCACGACGGCGCGACCGTCCACAAGGCTGCCGGCGCGCTGCGGATGATGCCGAACAACGTCAGCGCCCTGGTCACCCGCCTCACCGACGCGGGCCTGCTGGAACGGCACCAGGACGACACCGACAAGCGCGTCGCGCACCTGCGTGTCACCGCCAAGGCGCGTCAGCGCATCCGCCAGGCCGAGGACGTCGCGGCGCAACAGCTCGCGGCCGCGCTGCGCACTCTCACGGACGGCGACCGCGACGCCCTCGGCTCGGCGCTCGGTGCCCTCGATGCCCTCACCCGGCGCCTGCGCGACCACTCCGCCGCCTGACCGTCCGGTCCGGCCGCCGTACGTCTCCTGCCCTTGCCGCTGCTGCGGCAGGGCCGGATGTGCGGGCTGCTGCGCATCCCCCACTCACAGCTCGCCCCCCATGTCCACGCGCCCCAGCGGCGCGCCACACGTCCCGAGGACAGCTCACACATGCCTGTCACCGCTGTTTCCACAGCGCCCACTCCCGTGTCCGACCCCCACCCCCGCGGTCTTCGCGCCAACCCCTGGCTGACGCTGCTCGCTGTCGCGTTCGGCCTGTTCATGGTCGGCCTCGACGGCTCGGTCGTCTCGATCGCCAACGCCGAGATCGCCCGCGACCTGAACGCCTCCACCGCCGAACTGCAGTGGGTCACCAACTCCTATCTGCTCGCCCTCGCCGCCGCCCTCATCCTCGGCGGCAAACTCGGTGACCGCTTCGGGCGCCGCACCCTCTACCTCGTCGGGGTGGTCGGATTCACCGTCGCGTCCGTCGCGATCGGTCTCGCCGGCTCGATCGAGGGCGTCATCGCCTTCCGGGCCGTTCAGGGCCTCTTCGGCGCGATGCTCATGCCCAACACCCTGGCGTTGCTGCGTGCGGTGTTCCCGCCGAAGAAGTTCGGCATGGCGGTCGGCATCTGGGCGATGATCTCGTCCGTCGCCACCGCGCTCGGCCCGATCGTCGGCGGACTGCTCGTCCAGCACGTCAACTGGGAGTCCGTCTTCTACATCAACGCCCCCATCGGCGTGATCGCCCTCGTCTTCAGCCTCCTGGTGCTGCCGCAGTCCAGGAACGAGGCGGCAGCGAGCGAGAAGTTCGACGTGCCCGGCGTCGTGCTGCTCGCGCTCGGACTGCTCGCCGTCGTCTTCGGCGTCGTCAAGGGCGAGACCTGGGGCTGGACTTCGGCCGGCACGCTCGGCGTGATCGCCGGGGGCGTGGTCGTCCTGGTCCTCTTCGGCTGGTTCGAGACCCGCGTCGCGCACCCTCTCCTGCCCATGCGGCTGTTCCGCAACCCGGCCCTGACCATCGGTACGGTCGTCACCGCGCTGAACTTCTTCGTCCTGCTCGGCATGATCTTCTTCGTGATGCTGTACCTGCAGAACGTGCACGGCTTCACGCCCGTCCAGGCCGGTGTGCGCACCCTGCCGCTCAGCCTCGCCTCCATGGTGGCCTCGCCGCTCGGCGCGAAGCTCACGGAGAAGTTCGGCGCGCGCCTGACCATGCCGCTCGGGATGGTGCTCCAGGCCGGCGCCGCGTTCACGATGCTCGCGTGGAGCGCCGACTCCTCGTACGCCGCCATGTGGCCGCCGTTCGTCGCGCTCGGTCTCGGCGTCGGCATCGTGATGGCCGCGTCCTCCGACGCGATCGTCGGCAACGCCCCCGTCAAGGACGGCGGTATCGCGGGAGGCCTCCAGGCCACCTCGCTCCAGGTCGGCGGCGCGCTCGGCACCTCGGTGCTCGTCTCCCTGATCAGCAGCCGCGTCGGCTCCACGCTCACGGACTCACTGACCGACGCCGGCGTGCCCCACTCGGCGGCCGCTCGCTTCGAGGAGGCGAAGGACGCGGTGGCGATGGGCGTCGCCCCGGTCTCCGACGCGATGCCCGCCCAGCTCAGGGCGGCCGTGGTGGAGGGGAGCCACACCGCCTTCATGAACGGCGTGCACACCGCCGTCCTGGTCACCGGCGTCCTCGCCCTGGTGGGCGCCGCCCTCGCAGCGTTCGGCCTCCGCGGCCGGAAGGACGGGACCCAGGAGGACACCGGGCACACCGAGCACGGCGCGAAGGTGCCGAGCCCGGCCGTCGTCCCGGCCGCGGCCGCCGTCCGGTCCTCCGCCGGAGTCCCGGTCAGCGGGCACGTCGTCGGCGCCGAGTCGGCCCCCGTGCCGCGCGCGGTCATCACGCTGATCTCGCTGGGCGGGCGGCAGGTGGGACGCATGGTGGCCCACTCGGACGGTGCCTACGCGGTGGACGCGCCGGGCGCGGGAAGCTACGTGCTCATCACCTCCGCCGAGGGCTACCAGCCGCAGGCGTCCACGGTCGTGGTCGGCGGCGAGCCGGTCTCGTACGACATCCTGCTCTCCGGCACCAGCGGTCTGGTCGGCACGGTCAGGTCGGCCGACCTCGGCAAGCCCGTCGCCGGCGCGATGGTGGTCGCGGCCGACGTGCGCGGCGACGTGCTCGCGACCGAACTGACCGACACGGACGGGACCTTCGGTTTCGCCGAGCTGGTGCCGGGTCCACTGACCCTCGCGGTGACCGCGGCCGGCTACCGGCCGATCGCGCTGCCCGTCGAGATCGCCGCGCAGGGCGTCACCAGGACCGAGCTCGAACTCTCACCCGGCCTGCACGTGCGGGGCATGGTCCAGGCCGCGGGCCGGCCGCTGAACGACGCGCGGGTCACGCTCGTCGACACGGCCGGCAACGTGGTGGCCACCGCGACCACCGGCGAGGACGGCGGCTATGCCTTCACCGACCTCGATGGCGGCCAGTACACGGTCACGGCGGCCGGCTACCCGCCGAAGGCAACCCAGGTGACCGTTCACGGCTCGGGCGTGGAAAGCCACGACATCGAGCTCTCCCATCCCGACGACTGACACTCCCTGGACCCGGTGAACCCCGGACCGATGGCGGCGCATGTCACCACCGGTCCGGGGTTCTGCACGTCTGCCGCTCGAGTGGGTGACCCGGCCTGACGTCAATGTAACGCTCAGGTTACGAAACCACCCTGTGCCCTTCCCCGCCTGACGATCCCGGTCTACGTTCCAGCGAAAACCAACCACGTGGTAACTGTTGGCGTCAGGAAGGCAGTCGACGATGACCGAACTAGCTCCCGGTTTCCTCTGGGGCGCATCCACGGCACCGCACCAGATCGAGGGCAACAACCTCAACAGCGACTTCTGGGCGCACGAGGGGCGCATGCCGGGCATGGAGCGCAGTGGTGACGCCTGCGACAGCTACCACCGGTACCGCGAGGACATGCAGCTGCTCGCCGACGCCGGGCTCAACGCGTACCGCTTCGGCATCGAGTGGGCACGGATCGAGCCGGTCCCCGGGGTGATCTCGCGGGCCGAACTCGCCCACTACCGGCGCATGATCGAGACCGCCTTGGAACTCGGCCTGATCCCGGTCGTGACCCTGCACCACTTCACCAGCCCGCTCTGGTTCGCTCAGGAGGGCGGCTGGCTCGGCGACCGCGCCGTCGAACGGTTCCGGGCGTATGCCGAGGCTGTTTCCCCGATCCTCGACGGTGTCGAGTGGGTGGTCACGATGAATGAGCCGAACATGCTGGCCATCATGATCGGCATGGCACGGGCGCTGCAGGACGACCCGCACGCGGCCGACCCGTGGCTGAGCCCCACCGTCGACGACGAGGGCCCGCGGCCGAAGACGCCGGCCCCGGATGTGAAGATCGGCGAGCGGCTGGTCGAGGCGCACCACGCCGCCCGGGAGGTGCTGCGAGAGCGCACCGGCGCCAAGGTCGGCTGGACGGTCGCCAACCGGGCCTTCGTCGCCCGCCCCGGCTCCGAGGAGAAGAAGCGGGAGCTGGAGTACATCTGGGAGGACCTCTACCTGCAGGGATCGCGCGGCGACGACTTCGTCGGTGTGCAGTCGTACTCCAGCCAATGGGTCGGCCCGGACGGCGTCGAGCCCCATCCGCAGCACCCGGACAACACGCTCGTCGGCACCGCCTACCGGCCCGACGCCCTGAGCATCGCCGTGCGGCACACCGTCGAGGTCACCGGCGGCATGCCGATCCTGGTCACCGAGAACGGCATCGCCACCGGCGACGACACCCGCCGGATCGCCTACACCGGCGAGGCCCTCGAACATCTCGAGGCGGCGATCGCCGACGGCGCGGACGTCCGCGGCTACCTGCACTGGAGCCTCCTGGACAACTACGAGTGGGGCCACTGGGCGCCGACGTTCGGACTGGTCGAGGTCGACCGCGAGACCTTCGAGCGCCGTCCCAAGCCCAGCCTCGCCTGGCTGGGCGAGACCGCCCGCCGCGCGGGCAACTGAGCGCCTCCCCACCGGAAGGACACATCGTGCAGGTATCCGTACCCGACGTCTCGTCCCGGTCCCTGGCCGAACTGGTCTCGCTGTCCGGGCGGCGCGCCGTCGTGACCGGCGCGGGCCGGGGACTGGGCCGGGCGATCGCCGAGCGCCTGGCCGAAGCGGGCGCGGACGTGGTCGTCGCCGATATCGAGCAAGGGCTCGCCGACACCGCAGCCGAGGATCTGAACGCCCGCCGCCCGGGCTCCGTGGTGGCCGCCCACATCGACGTCACCGACGCGGGGAGCGTCGTCGCGGCCGCCGATCTCGCGGTCCGGGAGCTCGGCGGGGTCGACATCTGGGTCAACAACGCCGGGATCTTTCCCAGCGTTCCCGCGCTGGAGATGTCCGAGAAGACCTGGGACGAGGTGTTCGCCGTGAACACGCGCGGTGTCTTCCTGGGATCCCGGGAGGCCGCGCGCCGGATGCGCGAGGCCGGGAACGGCGGCGTCATCGTCAACGTCGTCTCCACGGCCGGATTCCGGGGAACGGCCCCCGGGCTCGCCGCCTACGTCGGCTCCAAGCACGCGGCACGCGGCCTCACCCGGCAACTCGCCCTCGAATTCGCACCGCTCGGCATTCGCGTACTGGGCGTCGCGCCGACGTTCGTACCGACCGAGGGGAACATGGCGGCAGCCGCCGAGGCCGGGCTCCCTCTGGACCCCGAGTCCCTCATGTCCGTGATGAAACCGGGCCCGCTCGGCCGGCTCGGCGTCCCCGACGACATCGCCCGCGTGGTGCTGTTCTGTGCGAGCGACCTCTCGGCCTTCATGACGGGGAGCACGCTCCTGGCGGACGCCGGTGAAACGATTTGATCCGCGATCCGCGACACCTCACCACCCCGTCCTTCTCGGGCCACTGCCCCGCAACGACGCGTAGGAGCGGCATGCTCTCCCCCCGCACCAGCCCCACCCGCGACATCATCGGCCTCGACGGCCTGTGGCGGTTCGCTCTCGACAGCCGCGCCGGCGCCACTCCGTGGACGTCGCGGCTCACTTCCCCCCTCGAAGCACCCGTTCCCGCCAGCTACAACGACCTGTTCGTGGACCCGGAGATCCGTGACCATGTCGGCGTCGTCTGGTACCAGCGCGATGCGCGGGTGCCACGCGGCTGGGCGGGTGAGCGGGTGGTCCTGCGCTTCGGCTCCGTCACCCACGCCGCGCAGGTCTACGTGGACGACCGGCTGGTGGCCGAACACACCGGGGGCTACACCCCCTTCGAGGCGGATCTGACCGGGATCGTCCTTCCCGGCGCCGAGTTCAGACTGACGGTCGGCGTCGACAACCGGCTGACGAACGAGACGATCCCGCCCGGCACCGTCACCACCGGCCCCGACGGCCGCGAACGCCAGTCGTATCTGCACGACTTCTACAATTACGCGGGCATCGCGCGCCCGGTCCGCCTGTGCAGCACGCCGCTGACCTTCGTCGAGGACGTCACGGTCGTCACCGGACTCGACATCGCCGCCGGCCTCGTCGAGTACCGTGTGGAAACCGGCGGCGAGGCCGCCGACGCGATCGCCGTCCAGGTGCGTGCGGTCGACGAGGCGGGCCGGACCGTGGCGGAGGCGGACGGGATCGAGGGCGTCCTGCGCATAGAGGGCGTCACCCTCTGGCGGCCCGGCGCCGCCTATCTGTACGACCTCGTCGTGGACTTGGTCGCCGAGGGCGGGACCGGTGCGGGAGAACTCGTCGACAGCTACACCCAGCCCTTCGGTGTCCGCACCGTGGAGGTGCGGGGCACCGACTTCCTCATCAACGGCGAACCGTTCTACTTCACCGGTTTCGGCAAGCACGAGGACACCCCCGTGCGGGGCAAGGGCCACGACGACGCCTACCTCGTCCACGACTTCCAGCTCCTTCAGTGGACCGGCGCCAACTCCATCCGCACCTCGCACTACCCGTACGCGGAGGAGGTGCTCGACTTCGCCGACCGGCACGGCATCGTCGTCATCGACGAGACCGCCGCCGTCGGCCTCAACCTGGGCGTCATGGGCGGTCTCACCGGACAGGCTCCGACCCCGACCTTCGCGCCGGAGAACTTCGGCGGGACCACCCGCGACGTCCACGCCCAACACCTGCGGGAGCTGATCGAGCGGGACAAGAACCACCCGAGCGTGGTGATGTGGTCCCTCGCCAACGAACCGGCCTCCAACGAGGACGGCGCCCGCGAGTACTTCGAGCCACTGGTCGAACTGGCCCGCAAGCTCGACCCGACCCGCCCCCTCACCTACTCCGCGGTCATGTTCGCCACGCCTGAGAATGACCAGATCGGCGAGCTGTTCGACGTCCTGAGCATCAACCGCTACTACGGCTGGTACCTGTTCACCGGCGACCTCGCGACCGCCGAGCAGTATCTGGAGCAGGACCTGCGCGGCTGGGCCGAGCGCTTCGGCAAGCCGGTCATGATGTCCGAGTACGGCGCCGACACCCAGGCCGGCCTGCACTCCGTCTGGGACACGCCGTGGAGCGAGGAGTACCAGAGCGACTACCTCGCCATGTACCACCGCGTCTTCGACCGCATCCCCGAGTTCATCGGCGAACAGGTCTGGAACTTCGCCGACTTCCAGACCTCCGCCGGCATCCACCGCGTCGACGGCAACAAGAAGGGTGTCTTCACCCGCGACCGCAAGCCCAAGACGGCCGCGTTCGCCCTCCGCCGCCGCTGGCACGGCCTGAACGGACGCAAGCCCGGCCGGGCCGCGGAGGACTGACGCTTCTCCCCCGCACCCCCTGCCTCCTCCCCGCATCCCCGGCCCCGTCGCGCACCTCGGCGGCGCAACAACCCCTTGTTGAAACGTTCCAATGACGTCTTGCTCAAGCAACTGAGAAGGGCCGCACCCGATGCCCACCACGCCTCCCCCTCCCCCGCTCACGGCACACAGCACCATCGACGCATGGCTGACCCACCCGAAGGGCGCGCCGCTCATCAAGGCGCTGCTGGACCAGGCCGGGTGCAGCAGGAGATGCTCGCTCCCGTCCGCGCGCTCCCGCTCCAGCAGTTGGTCGCCGTCAGCCAAGGGCAGCTGCCGCAGGCGGTCGTCGACGAACTGGTGCTCCACGTCAACGACGGCGTCATGCCCACCGAGGAGAGCTCGCCGGGCGTGTGGACGGAGCGTGTCACGCCCGGCCGGTTCGACGGCAGCACCGTCATCGTCACCGGCGCGGCATCCGGCATCGGCCGGGCGACCGCCTCGCGCATCGCGCGGGAAGGCGGCCGCGTGATCGCCGTCGCCGTCTCGGCCGAACGCCTGGAAGCCTTCGCCGCGTCCTTCCCCGACGGCGCGGTCGCCGCCGTCGGCGACATCACCCTGCAGGACGACATCGATCGAATCGTCATGGCGGCCGACGGCCGCGTCGACGCCCTCGCGAACGTGGCCGGAGTGAACGACGACTTCTCGCCGGTCCACGAGACCTCCGACGAGATGTGGGACCGCGTCATCGGCATCAACCTCACCGGCGGTTTCAACTGTCCCGCGCGGTCCTGCCGGTCATGATCGCCGCGGGCGCGGGCTCGATCGTCAACGTCGCCTCGGAAGCGGCCCTGCGCGGCAACTCCTCGGGCACCGCGTACACCGTCTCCAAACACGGTGTCGTCGGCCTGACCAGGTCCGCCGCCTTCATGTACGGCCCCCACGGCATCCGGGTCAACGCGGTGGCACCCGGCGGCGTGGCGACCGGCATCCCCATGCCCGCGCACATGTCGCAGACGGGTTCCGCCCGGCTCGCCCCTTTCCAGCAGGCGATTCCGACCCTGGCCACCGCCGAGCAACTGGCGGCCTCCATCACCTTCCTGCTCAGCGACGACGGCATCAACATCAACGGCGCCGTCCTCCCGTCCGACGGGGGCTGGTCGGTCCAGTAATGCCCACACCCCGAGGCAGTCGATCGGCAGGCGGGCCTGGTGACGCGCCGCTCCGTGCGCAACCCCACCAGTTCATCCACAAGCGCATGTGCCGTCCGCCACCAACTGCCGCGCCACCTGGCACTCATGAGACAAAGGAGTCCTCATGCCTCAGAACGACCGTGACATCAGCGTGGCCGGACCCCCGCCGACCGACACGGCGAAGGCTGACGGTGAGGAGCCGACAGGGCCGGCAACGGGCGGCGGAGAGGAACCGGCCGAGACCCCCGCCCCCGAGATCGAGGCTCCGCCGCTGGAGAGGGTCAGCGGTAGTTACCTCGCCTGGATCATGATCGCCAGCTTCGGGGCCTCCCTGGCCCTGATGGTTCCGCTCTCCTACTCGCTGGCCGTGCGGATCGACGACCTCGTCCCCGGACGCGAGGAACTGCTCGGATACGTCACCGGATGCGCCCAGGTCGTCTATCTGGTCCTCAGCCCTCTGATGGGCTTCTGGAGCGACCGGATGCGCTCCCGCCTGGGCCGCCGGGCACCGTTCATGTTCGCCGGCACGGCCCTCGGCATGGTCGGGCTCCTGGGGGTCGCCGTCGCACCGACCGTCTTCCTGGTGGGCCTGGCGTGGGTCGTCGGCATGATCGGCTGGTCCACGGTCGGGCAGGCCATCCAGAACGTCCAGGCCGACCGCGTGCCCGAGGAGCAGCGCGGACGCGTCTCGGCGGTGACCGGCGTCATGACCCAGATCGCGCCGGTGGTCGGCATCGGCATCGCGTACACGGTGGCTTCCAGCACGCTTCTGGTGTTCCTGGTACCAGGCGTCATCGGAGCGGCCATGCTGTTGCTGTTCCCGCTGTTCAAGCCGGAGGGCGACTCCCGCGCACTCGTCCGCTCCAGCGAGGTGAGCCTCAGGGGCCTGGTCGCCAGCTACGGGTTCAATCCGCGGAAGTACCCCGACTTCGGCTGGAACTGGCTCGGCCGCTTCGTCTTCTTCATGGGTCTTTACTTCAACACCACCTTCGGGACCTTCTTCTACGCCCAACGGCTCGACATGCCCGTCAAGGAGGTCGCCGGCGTCGTGGCGGCGATCGGGATCATCGGGGTTGTGGCGGCGGCCGGCGGCGCCATCGGGGGCGGCTTCCTCTCCGACAAGCTCGGCCGGCGCAAGCTGTTCACCATGCTCGGCTCCACGATCTTCGTCGCCGGGGCCGTCGCCGAGGCGTTCGCCCACTCGCTGCCCCAACTCGTCGTCGGCGCGGTGCTGATGCAGCTCGCCATCGCGATGTTCAGCGCCGTCGACCAGGCGATCGTGTTCGCCGTCCTCCCGGACCGGGCCCAGGCCGGCCGCTATCTCGCGGTGGTCGCCTTCGCGCAGAAGATCCCCAGCGCCCTCGCCCCGCTCATCGCACCGCTCGTCATCACCATCGGTGTCACGAGCGGAGGGGAGAAGAACTACACACTGCTCTACCTGAGCGGCGCGGTGCTGGCCCTCGTCGGCGGCCTGATCATCAAGTTCAAGATCAAGTCGGTCCGGTAGCGGGGCTCCTGCAGAATCCGCGGTGCGCGCAAGGGGTCCGGCCCATTCCCGCCCCCTGACCCCGGCGGCGTACGGCGTACAGGGGGAGCCGCGGACGAACGGCGACACGCCTGTGGGGCGTCGCCACCAAGGCACGCCGAACGACAGCCCGCGCGGCCACCACCCTCGCCGTACGCGCCGCTGCGACAACCGTCGTACGAGACAGCAAACCGCCCGTGCACACAACAGAGTTCAACGAGTCCCGAGAAGGCAGAGCATGAACAACGCACCGTATGACCTGCGCATCGACGGCGGCGGTGACCAGTTCACCGTGTCGGGCCCCGCACCCCGCCTCTCGTGGAAGCCACCGTCGGACGCCGAGTACCCGACGGGATACGAACTGGAATGCACCATCGACAGCCAGGCACAGCCCGTGGTGCGGGTCGTGCCCGGCCGGCACCGCTTCCTCCCGTGGCCATGGGCGGCGCTGCTCAGCGGCCGGCAGGTGGCCTGGCGGGTCCGGGCGAGCGACGCCGAGGGCCCGTCGCCGTGGTCGGAGTGGAACACGTTCGAGGTCGGCCTCCTCGACGAGGACTGGCAGGCGCGCTGGATATCGCCGGCCGAGACCGTCGACCCCGGCTACGGCAAGCGCCCGGCGCACACCCTCACGACCCGGTTCGAGGCACGGGCCGGGGTGCGCTCGGCTCGGCTGTACGCGTCGGCGCTCGGCGTGTACGAGGCGTACGTGAACGGCGAGCGGGCCGGCACCGCCGAACTGTCGCCCGGGTCCACCTCCTACGACCGCACGCTCTACGCCCAGGCATCGGACGTCACGGCCGCCGTCAAGGCGGGCGGCAACCTTGTCGAGATCGTCCTCTCCGACGGCTGGTACCGGGGCCAGGTCGGCGCGTTCCGCCTGCCGGCCGGCTGGGGGACGGTACTCGGCGCACGTGCCGAGCTGCACATCGTGTACGCGGACGGTTCACGCCAGGTCGTGCGCAGCGACGAGACCTGGACGAGCACCCGGTCGGTCATCACCCGGGCCGACCTCATGGACGGGCAGACCACCGACTTCCACGCCGGGCCGGGCGCCGAACAGCCGGTCCTCGTCGACCAGGTCGAGGCGCCCGCGATCGACTGGTCGCCGGCACCGCCTGTCCGCGTCGTCGCATCGCGTCCGGCACAGTCGGTCAAGCAGGTGCAGGACGGGCTCTGGATCGCCGACTTCGGGCAGAACGCCTCCGGCTGGATCACCCTGAGCGACCTCGGCCCGGCCGACACCCGCACCGTCATCGACTACGGCGAACACGTCGGCGCCGACGGCGACCTGACGACGTCCCACCTGGACTCCGTACGCCCCGGCGAAGGCCCGATCCCCTTCGTCCAACGCGACGAGGTCGTCTCGGCGGGCCGGGGCGAGACGTTCGAGCCACGCCACACCGTGCACGGTTTCGGGTACGCGCGCATCCGACGCGACGGCGCCCCGCTCGACCCCGCGAGCATCACGATGCGCGTCGTCCACACCGACCTGCGCCGCACCGGCACCTTCGCCTGCAGCGACGACGACCTCAACCGCCTGCACGAGATCGCCGACTGGAGCTTCCGCGGCAACGCCGTCGACGTGCCCACGGACTGCCCGACCCGCGAACGCCTCGCCTGGACCGGCGACTACCAGGTCTTCGCACCGACCGCCACGCGCCTGTACGACGTCCTGGGCTTCAGCCGCAAATGGCTCCGCTCGGTCCGCGACGACCAGTTGCCCGACGGCCGGATCGCCAACTTCTCGCCCGACGGCCGCCGCATCAAGCACCATCTCGACGACCAGTTCGCCATGATGACCGGCTCCGCCGGCTGGGGCGACGCGATCATCGCCGTCCCCTGGGAGCTGTACCGGTCCTACGGCGACCGAGACATCCTCACCGAGAACTGGGAGGCGATGGTCCGCTGGGTCGACTGGGCGCTGCACACCGCCCGCACCACCCGCCACCAGTCCCGCATCGAGCGCTCGCCCGAGCCGCTGCCGCACGAGCAGTACCTCTGGGACGGCTCCTTCCACTGGGGCGAGTGGACCGAGCCGAAGGCGAAAGCGGCCGACGGCAGCCGCATCGATCCGATCCAGACCAACCCGATCGCCTGGTTCATGGCCGACAAGGGTGAGGTCGGCACGGCGTTCCTGTACCGCTCGACGTCCACCCTCGCCGACGTGGCGAGGGTGCTGGGCCGCACCGAGGACGCAGCCCGCTACACCGAGACCGCGGAGCGCGTCCGCGAAGCCTGGCGCACCGAGTTCCTCACCCCCGGCGGACACACCACCGGCGACACCCAGGCCGGTTACGTTCGCGCGCTGTCCCTCGGGCTCGTCCCCGACGAGCTGCGGGAGGCCGCCGCCGCGCGGCTGGTCGAGCTGATCCGCGCCGCCGACACCCACCTCACCACCGGCTTCCTCTCGACCGGCGATCTGCTCCCCGTCCTGGCCGACTCCGGCCACGCCGACGTCGCCTACGAGTTGCTCCTCCAGCGCACCGCACCCTCCTGGCTGTACATGCTCGACCGCGGCGCGACCACCATCTGGGAGGACTGGGAGGGCATCGACGACACCGGAACCGCCCACGACTCGCTCAACCACTACAGCAAGGGCGCCGTGATCCGCTTCCTGCACACCCACACCCTGGGGCTGCGGCAGACGCCCGGGTCGATCGCCTGGGAGTCCGTCGAGGTCGCGCCCGTCCCGCACCCGTCAGTGCCATGGGCCCGGGGCACCCACGAGTCCCCGCAGGGCACGATCGCCGTCGAGTGGCGCACGACCGGCGACCGCCTCACCATCACGGTCGACGTCCCACCGGCCACCACCGCCCGCATCGTCTTCCCCGACGGCACGATCGAGGAGCCTGTGGCATCCGGCAGGTTCAGCGCCACCCGGCGGGTGGGAAGACGGGTTGAGACGACCGAGGAGCGGGCCCGTCGACGGTGACGCCGCGGGTGGTCCGCCGCCGGGGCGGGGTGGTCGTGCAGATCGGTCCGCGGGCCGGACGGCCTCTCGCATCGCCTCCGCACCGGCTTCGTCAAAGCGGCGCGCGGAGTCGACCGCCTCCTGATGGAAGAGGTCGATCTCTCCGACGCTGATCCAGGCGTGACCTCGTCAAGGCCGTCCGCCGTCACGGCGGATGTCGTACGCCGCGACCTGGACCGGTCCCTCAGGGAAACGGCGGCCGGGGGCCTGTCACGCGGGGGGTCGGGCCGCCCACCAGAAGTGATCGCCGGGTGGCCGCGAGCAGTTCGCAACGGTCGGAAGGGCCAGCGGTGTGTCCGGTGCGGCAGGGCCCTCCTCGAGGTGGGCGGTCACGGCATGTTCCCCGAGGCGTTTCAGGACCTCGGCCGGGTCATGGACGGCCACGGCGGCCCAGTGGACATCGACCTCGGCCAGGCGTGCTGCACAGGCCGAGTGCGAACGGCTCGACGTGCCGGAAGCCGAGCGCGGCCAGTCGCCCCCGGTGCCGGGCAGTCGGCCTCCAGAGCCTGGATCACGCTGTACAGCTGGACCGCGGGGGTGCCGGGGCTCATTCTTCGCGGTCTGGCTCTGCGACCTGTGGGAAGGTCATGCGCATGAACGCCCGTACCGGCCCGACGATGTCGAGATCCTGGTCGAGCAGCCACTGCAACTGCAGGCCGTTGAGCACGGCCTGGAGCAGGGTGGCCGCGTGTTCGGGGGTGAGCGCTTCGTGCAGTTCTCCGCGCTCGGCCTTCCCGCTCATGCCTTGGGCGAATTGATCGCGCCCCCAGGCGTAGCGCTGCGCGAAATAGCCGTGCGCGGGGTGCTCCGGGCGGGAGGCGGCCGCCGCGAGCTCGATCCACAGGCGCATCAGCTCGGGGGCCTTCTGGTGGTGACGCAGCAGGTCGCCGAGGTACGGCGCCAGATGGTCCATGTCCGGCACCTGTGACTCGGCGTACTGCCGCTCCTCGGCGTCGCGTTCGGCGAGCACGGCGGCCAGCAGGTCGTCCTTGTTGCGGAAGTGATGCAGCAGCCCGGCATGGGTGATGCCGGCCCGCTCGGCGATGTCCCGCAGCGATGCCCTGGTGAACCCGTGTTCCGCGAAGCTCTCGCGCGCCGCCCGGACGATCTCGGCCCGTCTGGCGGGCGTCTTGGTGTACGGGCCGCGGGCCTTGGACTGGGTCACAGCGCGCTTCCTCTTCCCAAATCCCGCATCACGATTCCCCAAACCTTCCAAGGCTTAGCATTTCGTTGCCTGCTCGGCAGTTCGGGCGGTGAGCAGGGCGAGCGCAAGGGGCGGAACGCGGCGATTCCGCGCCAGGTAACGCTCCGACTGCGAACAGACTCCCATCTTCCCGCACCTCCCGCCGCGGCTTGTCTTTCGAATGAAATTCAACCATGCGGTAACCGTTCACGCGACGGGACCCACCGGCGGATCCGCGGCCGCCGCACCGTCCTCGAGCACCACCCGCATGCCGACCTGCCGACCTCACGGGGCTCCGCCGCACACGCCCACATGCGCATCGGCCCACTCGTGCACCCGTGCATGACCGCGCCGAAACACCGACGCACCGAGGAAGGCCTCGGCATGCGCCGGGCTGACGCGTCGAATGACGCTCGCTGCACGGCACCGGAACTCGCCGCCGCAGTCGACCCAGGCTGCCTGCGGGATGCCGCGGCCCTACTGAACACACGGGGCACTCGGCTCCTCGAGACGACCACCCGCACGGTCGGGACCGCTCGCCGGTGGCCGGATCCGCGCCTCAATTTCATTCGGGACACCTTGTTGGTACGTCCTGACATATCTGTTGACATCCCTGCGGAGCGGCTCCATAGTCTCTCCAACTAGAGCGCGCTACTAAAGCGCTCCAGCCCGTGAAACAGGTGGTCCACACCTACGACCGCCGCAGAAGCACACGTCGCGCCACGCACGGCACATGCACACCATCCGCGCACCGCGTCGTTTCTCGGTGATCAGGCATCGACCGCCGACGTCGGACGCGCTTCGGCCCATCACAGACTCCACCCCGACAAGCACAGCGAGGTGCAAGGGACATGCACAGAAACCACCGAGTCGCCGTTCTCACCGCCACCGTCCTCACCGGAACCCTGCTGGCAGCCGGCTGTTCCAGCAGCTCCGGAGGAAAGAAGTCCGAGGAAGGCAACGCGGCCGTCTCGGCGGGCAAGGCCACCACCCCGCGCATGACGGTGGCCATGGTCACCCACGCCTCCCCCGGTGACACCTTCTGGGACCTGGTCCGCAAGGGCGCCCAGGCCGCGGCCGCCAAGGACAACATCAAGCTCGTCTACTCCAGCGACCCCAACGCGGGCAACCAGGCCAGCCTGGTGCAGAACGCCATCGACCAGAAAGTCGCCGGCATCGCCCTGACCGCCGCCAAGCCCGCCGCCATGAAGGACGTCGTGGCCAAGGCCACCGCCGCCGGCATCCCCGTCGTCGGCTTCAACTCCGGCGTCGGCGACTGGAAGAAACTCGGCATGCTCGAATACTTCGGCCAGGACGAGAACATCGCGGGCCAGGCCTTCGGCCGGCGCCTGAACCAGCTCGGCGCCAAGCACGCCCTGTGCGTCATCCAGGAGCAGGGGCAGGTCGCGCTGGAGGCCCGTTGCGCCGGCCTGAGGAAGGGCTTCAGCGGCAAGACGGACACCCTCTACGTCAACGGCACCGACATGCCGTCGGTGAAGTCGACGATCACCGCCAAGCTCAAGCAGGACTCCTCCATCGACCAGGTGGTCACCCTCGGCGCCCCGATCGCGCTGACGGCGGTCCAGTCGTTGTCCGACGCCGGCAGCAAGGCCAAGCTCGCCACCTTCGACCTCAACAAGGATCTGGTGAAGGCCGTCCAGGACGGCACCGTCGAGTTCGCCGTGGACCAGCAGCCATATCTGCAGGGCTACTTGGCGGTCGACTCGCTGTGGCTCTACAAGACCAACGGCAACTTCAGCGGTGGCAGCACCGCACCCGTCCTCACAGGCCCGGCCTTCATTGACAAGACCAACGTCGACACGGTCGCCAAGTTCGCCGCGAACGGGACCCGGTGATGAGCACGGCCCAGCATGCCGAGCCGGCGGTGAACACACCGCCGGCCCCCGGCCCGAAGGAAACCGACGGCCGGGCCGTGCAACGTACCCTGACGCTGAGGGTGCTGGCCCGGCCCGATGTGGGCGTCTTCCTCGGCGCCGCAGCCGTCTACGTGTTCTTCCTGATCTCGGCGCCGCCGGTGCGTGACGCCGGATCGATGGCGAACATCCTCTACCAGTCGTCGACGATCGGCATCATGGCCCTGCCGGTGGCGCTGCTGATGATCGGCGGCGAGTTCGACCTGTCGGCCGGCGTCGCCGTGATCACCTCCGCCCTCACCGCGAGCATGCTCAGCTACCAGCTGACCGCGAACGTCTGGGTCGGCGTGATCGCCGCCCTGGTCGTCTCCCTGGGCATCGGCTTCCTCAACGGCTGGCTCGTGGTCAAGACCGGACTGCCCAGCTTCCTGGTCACCCTGGGCAGCTTCCTCATCCTGCAGGGCGTCAACCTCGCGGTCACCAAACTGGTCACCGGCAACGTCGCCACCGACGACATCAGCGACATGGACGGCTTCGACCAGGCCAGGAAGCTCTTCGCCTCCAGCTTCGACATCGGCGGCGTGCAGGTGAAGATCACCATCTTCTGGTGGCTGCTGTTCGCCGCGATCGCCACCTGGGTGCTCTTGCGCACGCGCTACGGCAACTGGACCTTCGCCGTCGGCGGCAACAAGGACAGCTCGCGGGCCGTCGGCGTACCGGTGGCCTTCACCAAGATCTCGCTGTTCATGCTGGTCGGCTTCGGTGCCTGGTTCGTGGGCATGCACCAGCTGTTCTCCTTCAGCACGGTGCAGTCCGGTGAGGGTGTGGGCCAGGAACTGATCTACATCTCCGCCGCGGTCATCGGCGGATGCCTGCTCACCGGCGGCGCCGGCTCGGCGATCGGCCCGGTCTTCGGCGCGTTCATGTTCGGCATGGTCCAGCAGGGCATCGTCTACGCCGGCTGGAACCCCGACTGGTTCAAGGCCTTCCTCGGCGTCATGCTGCTCGGCGCCGTCCTGATCAATCTGTGGGTCCAGCGCACCGCGACCGGGAGGTGACCTCTATGACAAACAACGCAAGCGGCACCCACGGTGCCGTCCTCGCCGACACCGTCCCCGACGACGCCGACCGCCCCGTCGTCCAGCTGCGCAACGCCGGCAAGGCCTACGGCAACGTCCGCGCCCTGCACGGCGTCGACCTCCAGGTGCACCCCGGCCAGGTCACCTGCATCCTGGGCGACAACGGCGCCGGCAAGTCCACCCTCATCAAAATCATTTCGGGGCTGCACGAGCACACCGAGGGCGAGTTCCTCGTCGACGGCCGGCCGGTGCACTTCACCACCCCCCGCCAGGCTCTCGACCGGGGCATCGCCACCGTCTACCAGGACCTGGCGACCGTGCCCCTGATGCCGGTGTGGCGCAACTTCTTCCTCGGCTCCGAGATGACCAAGGGCCCCTGGCCGATCCGCCGCCTCGACATCGAGAAGATGAAACAGACCGCGGACCAAGAGCTGCGCAACATGGGCATCGTCCTGGACAACCTCGACCAGCCCATCGGCACCCTCTCCGGCGGCCAGCGCCAGTGCGTGGCCATCGCCCGCGCCGTCTACTTCGGCGCCCGCGTGCTGATCCTGGACGAGCCGACCGCCGCGCTGGGCGTCAAGCAGTCCGGTGTGGTCCTCAAGTACGTGGCCGCCGCCCGCGAGCGCGGTCTGGGCGTCATCTTCATCACCCACAACCCGCACCACGCCTACATGGTCGGCGACCACTTCAGCGTGCTGCGCCTGGGCACCCTCGAACTGTCCGCCGAACGCAGCCGGATCACCCTCGAAGACCTCACCCACCACATGGCCGGCGGCACCGAACTCGCCGCACTCAAACACGAGCTGTCTCAGGTCCGCGGCGTCGACGTCGAAGAACTCCCCGAAGAGGTCGACCTCACCGTACCCGTGGCGGCCACGGGCGAGGCGGCCGCGTCCTGACAACGGCGCACGCGTCAACTGTCCACACATGCCAGGTGGGCGTCACGGTCCGGCCACAGGCCCCCGCTCCCAGGACGCCTGGCCGAAGGCGCCCACCGGCATCCAAGCCACCTTGGGGAAAACCTCGCATGAGCACCGTACGCATCGGAGTGATCGGCGCCGGCAACATGGGCGCCGATCACGTGAACACCCTGCACCGTCATGTCTCCGGGGCCGTGGTCACCATGGTCGCGGACATCGACGTGGAGCGGGCCGCCACCGTCACGGACGCCGTCCCCGGGGCGCGTGCGACCGATGACCCCTATGCCCTGATAGGCGATCCGGAGGTCGACGCCGTCGTCATCGCCTCGCACGACACCACCCACGCCGATCTGACCGTCGCGGCCGTACGGGCCGGGAAAGCCGTGCTGTGCGAGAAGCCCCTCGCCCCCACATCGGCCGAATGTGTCCGTGTCGTACGAGAGGAGCGGCAGACGGGCCGACGGCTGATCTCACTGGGCTTCATGCGCCGCTTCGACCCCGCGTACACCGAGCTCAGGGATGCGATCGCGGACGGTGTCTGCGGGGCGCCGCTGCTGTTGCACTGTGTCAGCCGTGGCGTCTCCTCAGCTCCTGGTGCCACCGACGAACTCAGCATCACCGGGTCGGCCGTCCACGAGTTCGACACTGTGCCCTGGCTGCTCGACTCGAGAATCGACGAGGTGAGCTGGCATGCCGCCCGCTCCACGAGCACGGTCACTGGCCTGCGCGACCCGCAACTGATGCTGCTGCGCACCGCTGACGGCGCGCTGACCACCGTCGAGGTGTTCCTCAACGCCGGTTACGGCTACGACGTCCGCTGCGAAGTGGTGGGCGAGCGCGGCACCTTGGCCCTGACCCACCCCGCGCGCGTCGTCACCGACTCCGCCCGCGCCCGTTCCCTCGGCCACCCGGCCGACTGGCGCCCCCGGTTCGCCGACGCCTACCGCCTCGAACTCCAGGCCTGGGCCGACGCGGTCGCCTCCGGCACGCCCTCCCCGCTCGCGACCGCGGACGACGGGCTGGTGGCGAGCGCGGTGGCCGAAGCTGTCATCACGTCCATGAAGGACGGGGGCCGCAGCGTCGCTGTCCAGGTCCCGGAGGTCTGAGCATGCCCGCCTTCCCCACCACCCTTCCCGCCCCGCGCACTCCGGCCTCGATGGAAGCGCCCGCACTGCGCTGGGGTGTTCTGGGCACCGGCTGGATCGCCGAGCGCTTCATCTCCTCCGTGCAGCGCCACACCCGGCAGATCTTCACGGCCGTCGCGTCGCGTGACGGCGCCCGCGCAAAGGAGTTCGCGGGCCGCCACGGCATCCCGCACGCGTACGGCTCCTACGAGGAGCTGGCAGCGGCGGCGGACGTCGACGTCGTCTACGTCGCCACCGAGCACACCGCCCACCTCGACTGCGCCCGGATCTCCCTCACGGCCGGCAAGCACACGCTCGTGGAGAAGCCCCTCGCACTCAACGCCTCCCAGGCCGCGGAGATCGCCCGACTGGCCACGGAGCGCGGCCTGTTCTGCGCCGAGGCGTTGTGGACCTTCTTCCTGCCCAGATTCGACGTCGTACGGCAGATCCTCGACGCGGGCGTCCTCGGTGACATCCGCACCGTACTGGCCGACCACGGCGAGCACTTCGCGGTCGGCCACCGCATTCTCCGCCCTGACCTGGCCGGCGGGCCCCTTCTCGACCTGGGCACGTACCCGCTCTCCTTCGCCGTGTCGGTGCTCGGCGAGCCGGTGGAGGTCCAGGCCTTCGCCCAGCCCCACCCGGCGGGCGTCAACGGCCAGACCGCCGCCCTCCTCCGCGACGCCGACGGCGGCCAGGGCAGCGTCCACACCACGCTGTTCAGCGACACGCCCACCACGGCCACGGTCGCCGGAACCCAGGCCACCCTGAGCCTGCCGGGCCCCTTCTACCAACCCGGCGAGGTGCTCCTCACCCCGGCGGGCGGCGGGACACCGCTGTCGTACGGCGAAGCGCGCACCGCCCACGACGCCCTGCACTTCGAGGCCGCGGAGGTGGCCCGATGCATCGGCGCCGGACGGCTCCAGACGCCGCTGCGGCCGCTGGACGACTCCGTGTCCACGCTCCGGGTGATGGACGAGATCCGCCGACTGTGCGGCATCTCCTTCCCCGGCGAGGACTCAGGAGCGGTCCGGGCAGAGGCGGCACCGCAGCGTCGTACGAGGGCCTGACCGCCGCTCGGCGTCAGCGCTTCGGTGGCGGCCCGCTGGTCCCCCGTACCACCAGCTTCGGCTCCACCACGGCCTCCCGCGGCTCGCGTTGAGGGTCCTCCAGCCGTTCCACCGCGTACCGGACCGCGTGCTCGGCCATGAGTCCCGCGTCCTGGCGGACGGTGGTCAGCCCGATCGGCATCAGGTGGGAGAGATGACTGTCGTCGTAACCGACCACGGACATGTCGCGCGGAACCTCGACGCCGGCACGGGTCAGGGACATCAACAGGCCCATTGCGCTGCGGTCGTTGCCCGCGAGGACCGCCGTCGGCAGCGGGCGCCCCTCCTCGCGCTCCGTCAGCAGCAGACGCCCGGTCTCGATGCCGGACTGCTCGGTGTGCTCGCCGGGGATGACGCGTTCCTCGGCCTCCAGGCCGTGGCGGCGCATCGCCGCCCGGTAGGCCCGTCGCCGCTCGGCCGAGCCGGGGCCGCGGCCGCCGTCGATGTGCACGATCGTGCGGTGTCCCAGCTCCACGAGGTGGTCCATCGCCTGACGCACCCCCTTGGCCTCGGCGGAGTGCACGAAGTCCACGTGCGCGTGCGGGACCCGGCGGCTGACGGAGACCGCGACCGTGCGGCGTCCCAGCTCGTCCAGGAAGTCGGGTTCGGCGAAGGAGCCGAGCAGGATCACCGCCTCGCAGCGGTGGCTGAGCAGCGCCTCCACGGCCTTCTCCTCGCTGCGGCCCGACGTGGCGCCGGACAGCAGGACCTCGTAGCCGAGGCGCTCGGCCTCGGGGTAGATCCCCTCGATCAGGTTCGTGTGGAAGGTCTGCTGGACGGTGAACATCACGCCGAGTGTGCGGCTTCGGCCGCGCGCCAGCAGCCGGGCCGCGCTGTCGGGCCGGTAGCCGATCTCGTCGGCGACCCGCAGCACCCGCTGCCGGGTCTCCTCGCTCGCGCCCGGCTGGTTGCGGAACACGATCGAGACGAGCGCCCGCGAGACGCCCGCCTTCTCGGCGACGTCCGCCATCGTGGGCCGCTGCTTGCCCGATGCATCCACCGTGAACTCCCCCTCCGACACCCGCGACCTTGGCGATGATCGCGAAATCTTCTGGCAACAACCTATTGACATGACATTTGGACTGGGGTCATCGTACTCGCACTAGAGCGCGCTAGTAGAGCGCGGCAGGAATTCTTCCGCGACAGCTCCCCGGAGCCCTCACCGGCGTCTCCGGAACGAAGGGAAACCAGCGTTATGCCGTTCGAAGTGCTGACCATGGGCCGCGTGGGAGTGGATGTGTATCCGCTCCAGACGGGCGTGGGGCTGGCCGAGGTCACCTCGTTCGGCAGGTACCTGGGCGGCAGCCCCACCAACGTCGCGGTGGCCGCGGCGCGGTACGGCCGTACGGCCGCGGTGATCACGAAGTCCGGGCGGGACCCGTTCGGCGACTTCGTGCGCACCGCACTGGCCGGCTATGGCGTCGACAGCCGCTTCGTCGGTACGTCGGACATCGCGCCGACCCCGGTGACGTTCTGCGAGATCTTCCCGCCGGACCACTTCCCGCTGTATTTCTACCGCCTGCCCAAGGCGCCCGACCTGGACATCGCCGCCGGTGAGCTGGACCTGGGCGCGGTCCGGGACGCAGCGGTGTTCTGGATGACGGGCACCGGGCTGAGCGAGGAACCCAGCCGCTCGGCCACCCTGGCGGCACTGGAGCACCGGGCGAAGGGCGCGGTGACGGTGTTCGACCTGGACTGGCGGCCGATGTTCTGGTCCGACGCCGCCCACGCGCGCACCCAGTACGGCCAGGCACTGCGGCACAGCACGGTGGCGGTCGGCAATCTCGACGAGTGCGAGGTCGCCACCGGCGAGCGCGAACCCTACGCGGCGGCGAAGGCGCTGCTGGCCGCCGGTGTCGAGCTGGCGGTGGTCAAGCAGGGCCCGAAGGGCGTCCTGGCCATGGACCAGAGCGGCGCGGTCGCCGAGATCCCCCCGGTCCCGGTCGACGTGGTCAACGGCCTCGGCGCCGGTGACGCCTTCGGCGGGGCCCTGTGCCACGGCCTGCTCTCCGGCTGGGACACCCGCCGCGCGGTGTCCTTCGCCAACGCCGCCGGCTCCCTCGTCGCCGGCCGACTGTCCTGCTCGGACGCCATGCCGACCGAGGTCGAAGTCAACGCCAAGCTCGATGAGGTGGCCCGTGCGGTGTGAGAAGCTGAGCCGGATCGTGTCCGCCCGCGTGGGCGACCCCGGCGCCATCACGGCCGCCGCCGCCCGCCGGGTGAAGGCCACCTCGCCGCTGGGCGAGCAGGGCAAGGCGATGATCATCGCCGCCGACCACCCCGCGCGCGGCGCCAACGGTGTGGGCGGCGACCCCAACGCCATGGCCGACCGCTCCGAGCTCCTGGACCGCCTGTGCACCGCCCTGGAGCGCCCCGGCGTGACCGGCGTGCTGGGCACCGCCGACATTCTCGAAGACCTCCTCCTGCTCGGCGTCCTGGACGGCAAGAGCGTCTTCGGCTCGATGAACCGGGCCGGGCTGGCGGGTTCGGTGTTCGAGATCGATGACCAATTCACCGGCTACGACGCCGAGACCATCGCAGCGATGGGCTTCGACGGCGGCAAGATGCTCACCCGCATCGCCCTCGACGACCCGGCTACCCCGACCGCCCTGTCCGAGACCGCGCGTGCCGTCAACGAGCTCAATGACCGCCACCTCATCGCCATGGTCGAGCCGTTCATGTCGGCATGGCAGGACGGCCGGATCCGCAACGACCTGTCGACGGACGCCGTCGTCAAGTCCGTCACGATCGCGTCCGGGCTGGGCCGACGTACCGCCTACACCTGGCTCAAGCTCCCGGTCGTGGCCGGCATGGAGCGCGTGCTGGCCTCCTCGACCCTGCCGGCCCTGCTGCTGGGTGGTGAGGTGACCGACCCGGAGGCGGCGTTCGCCTCGTGGGGCAAGGCGCTCAAGCAGCCCACCGCGCAGGGCCTGGTCGTGGGCCGCTCCCTGCTCTATCCGGCGGGCGGCGACGTGGCCGGTGCGGTGGACAAGGCGGTGAGCCTGCTGTGAGCAACAAATACCACCTGCCCAGGGACACTTCGGCCGACGGGCCCTACGACGTCCTGGTCACGCCCGAGTCGGCGGGCTGGGGCTACGCCGGCCTCAGGATCCTGACCCTGCAGCCGGGCGAGGCACACGCCCTGTCCACCCACGACTCCGAGTTCCTGGTCCTGCCGCTGACCGGCTCCTGCACCGTCACCACGGACGGTACGTCCTTCGAACTCGAAGGCAGGACAGGCGTGTTCGCCTCGGTCACTGACTTCGCCCATCTGCCGCCCGAGTCGGCGGCCCTGATCAGCAGCGCGCAGGGAGGTCTGTTCGCGCTGCCCTCCGCCCGTACCGAACGGAGCTCACTCTCCGCTCGGTACGGGCCCAAGGAGGCCGTCCCCGTCGAGCTGCGCGGCGCCGGCGCCTGCTCCCGGCACGTCATGGCCGGCCCGGGCCAGGACCGCGCCTGGCTGATCTGCGACGACCCCGCCCACGGCTGGGTCCGCACCACCTGGGAGTCCCAGGACATCGACGACCGGCTCCCCTTCGAAGGACTCACGCAGCGATGAACACCGTCCGACTCACCACCGCGCAGGCCCTGGTGCGCTTCCTCGCGCATCAGTACAGCGAGCGTGACGGCCAGGAACAGCGCCTCGTCCCCGGGGTGTGGGGCATCTTCGGCCACGGCAACGTGGCCGGGATCGGGCAGGCGCTTCTGCAGGCAGCCACCACCGGCGAGGCGGACCTGCCCTACTACCTGGCCCGCAATGAGCAGGGCATGGTGCACGCCTCGGTCGCCTACGCGAAAATGCGCGACCGGCTGGCCACCTTCGCCTGCACAGCCTCGACCGGCCCCGGCTCCACCAACATGATCACCGGCGCGGCGCTGGCCACCACCAACCGGATCCCGGTGCTGCTGCTGCCGTCCGACATGTTCGCCACCCGTGCCGCCGACCCGGTGCTGCAGCAGCTGGAGGACACCCGCGGCGGCGACGTCACCGTCAACGACGCCTTCCGCGCCGTGTCGAAGTACTTCGACCGCGTCTCGCGCCCCGAGCAGCTGATCCCGGCCGCGCTGGCAGCGATGCGGGTGCTGACCGACCCGGCGGAGACCGGCGCAGTGACGCTGGCGCTGCCGCAGGACGTGCAGGCCGAGGCCCACGACTGGCCCCTCTCCTTCTTCCGGCGGCGGGTATGGCACGTCGGCCGCCCGGTGCCGGAACCGGCCGCGATCGAGCGCGCCGCCCGCCTGCTCCGCAACGCGAAGAAGCCGCTGATCGTGGCCGGTGGCGGGGCGGTGTACTCCGGTGCCGAGACCGCCCTGCGGGCGTTCGCCGAGGCCACCGGCATCCCGGTCGCCGACACCCACGCCGGCAAGGGCGCCGTCCCCTGGGACCACCCCTCCGCGGTCGGCGGCCTGGGCTCCACCGGCGCATACGCGGCGAACGAGCTCGCGAAGGAAGCCGACGTCGTCCTCGGCATCGGCACCCGCTACTCGGACTTCACCACCGCCAGCCACACCGTCTTCGCCGACCCCGACGTCACCTTCGTCAACCTCAACGTCGCCCGCCTGGACGCCGTCAAGCACTCCGCCGAACCACTGGTCGCCGACGCCCGGCTGGGCATCCAGGCCCTCGCCGGCGCGCTCACGGACTGGGAGGTCGACCCGTCGTACCGCGAACGCACCCGCGACCTCATCGCCCGCACAAGGGAGATCGAGGACCGGTGCTTCACCATCGGCCACGGCCCGCTGCCTGCCCAGACCGAGATCCTCGGCGCGCTCAACTCCGTGCTCGACGACCGCGCCGTGGTCATCAACGCGGCCGGCTCGATGCCCGGCGACCTGCAGCAGCTGTGGCGGGCCCGGGACCCCAAGGCCTACCACGTCGAATACGCCTACTCCTGCATGGGCTACGAGGTCGCTGCCGGCGTCGGCGTCAAGATGGCCGACCCCTCCCGCGAGGTCGTCGTCCTGGTCGGTGACGGCTCGTATCTGATGATGGCGCAGGAGATCGTGACCATGATCTCCGAAGGCCTGAAGGTCATCATCGTCCTGGTCCAGAACCATGGCTTCGCCTCCATCGGCGCCCTGTCGGAGTCGCTCGGCTCACAGCGCTTCGGCACCAAGTACCGCTACCGCAACGGCGATTCAGGTCAGCTCGACGGCGACGTCCTCCCTGTCGACCTGGCTGCCAACGCCTCATCGCTCGGCGCCGACGTGCTGCACGCCGCCACCGTCGAGGACTTCCGTACCGCGATGGAGAAGGCCAGGGCGTCGAGCCGCACCACCGTCGTGCATGTCGAGACCGACCTCTACGGGCCCAACCCGCCCGGCCACGGCTGGTGGGACGTGCCGGTCAGTGAGGTCTCCGCCCTCGGCACCACCCAGGCCGCCTACGAGACCTACGCCGGCCACAAGCAGACCCAGCGCCACTACCTGTAAGACCCCGTCCCCGCAAAGGAAACCCGCACCGTGAAGACCATCGAGCACTGGATCAACGGCTCCCTCACCCCGGGCTCCGCCTCCGACGCCCAGCCGGTGTTCAACCCGGCCACCGGACTGGAGCAGGCCCAGGTGGTCCTCGGCGGCGCCACCGACGTCGACACGGCGGTCCAGGCAGCCTCCCGCGCCTTCGAGACCTGGTCGGAGTCGTCCCTCACCCAGCGCACCCAGGTCATGTTCGCCTTCCGCCAGCTCCTCGTCGAGCACGAGGAAGAACTCGGCCGGATCATCTCCGCCGAACACGGCAAGACCGTCGACGACGCGCGCGGCGAGATCACCCGCGGCCGTGAGGTCGTCGAGTTCGCCTGCGGCCTCGGCGACGTCCTCAAGGGCAGCTTCTCCGACCAGGTCTCGCGTGGCGTGGACGTGCACAACTTCCGCCAGCCGCTCGGTGTGGTGGCGGGCATCACCCCCTTCAACTTCCCCGCGATGGTCCCGCTGTGGATGCACCCCATCGCCATCGCCACCGGCAACACGTTCATCCTCAAGCCCTCCGAGCGCGACCCCTCCGCCGCAAACTTCGTCGCCGAGCTGTACAAGAGGGCAGGTCTCCCGGACGGCGTCTTCAACGTCGTGCACGGCGGCAAGGACGCGGTCGACGCGATCCTGACCCACCCCGGCATCGAGGCCGTCTCCTTCGTCGGATCGACGCCGATCGCCAAGTACGTGCACGAGCAGGCCACTGCGCACGGCAAGCGAGTGCAGGCCCTCGGCGGCGCCAAGAACCACGCCGTCGTTCTCCCGGACGCGGACCTGGAGTTCGCCGCCAACCACATCACGGCCGGCGCCTACGGCTCCGCGGGCGAACGCTGCATGGCCGTCTCGGTGGCCGTCGCCGTCGGCGACGCGGCGGACGGCCTGGTCGAGGTCCTGGAGCGCAAGGCCCGCGAGGTGAAGGTCGGCCCCGGTGACGTGCCCGGCACGGAGATGGGCCCGCTGGTCACCAAGGCCGCACGGGAACGTGTCGACAAGGCGGTCGGCACCGCCGCCGCCCAGGGCGCCACCGTCGTCGTCGACGGGCGTGGGCTGAAGGTCGACGGCCACGAGGAGGGCTTCTTCACGGGCCCGTCCCTGCTCGACCACGTCACCGCCGAGATGGACGCCTACAAGGAGGAGTTGTTCGGGCCGGTCCTGGCCATCGTGCGCGCCGAGTCCCTCGACGAAGCGATCGCGTTGATCAACGCCAACCCCTACGGCAACGGCACCGCCCTGTTCACCGCCTCCGGCGAGGCCGCCCGCCGATTCCAGCGCACCATCCACGTCGGCATGATCGGCATCAACGTGCCCGTCCCCGTCCCGATGTCGTACTACTCCTTCGGCGGCTGGAAGGACTCCCTCATCGGCGACAACCCCATCCACGGCCCCGAAGGCATCCGCTTCTACACCCGCCCCAAGGTCGTCACCACCCGCTGGCCCCGGCAGACCCAGAACATCGCCGCCGGCTTCGACTTCCCCACCTCCAACTGACCCCGTCCCTCCCCCCTCCCCCCGAAGGACACGCCATGGCAACGGCGCCATCCCCGCTCCGCACCACCGCCGGCAACCTGTGCCTGGGCTCCGCCCCCGACTCCTGGGGCATCTGGTTCCCCGAGGACGAGCACCAGGTGTCGTACACCCGCTTCCTCGACGAGTTGGCCGCGGCCGGGTACCAGTGGCTGGAACTCGGACCGTACGGCTACCTCCCCACCGACCCGCAGCGGCTGAAGGCCGAGCTGGACGCCCGTGGGCTCCAGGTCTCCGGCGGCACCGCCTTCGGCGCACTGCACCGGCCGGAAGCCTGGGACGACATGCTCACCCACGTCCGCCAGGTCGCCACGCTGACGGCTGCCGCGGGCGCCCACCATCTGGTCCTGATCCCGCCGATGTACCGGGCCGAGAAGAGCGGCGCGTTCACGGAGTCGCCGGAGCTGACCGCCGAGCAGTGGGCCGGCTTCGGCAAGGCCGCCGACCGGCTCGGCAAGCTGCTCCTCGACGAGTACGACGTACGCCTCGTCATCCACCCGCACGCCGACAGCCACATCCAGACCCAGCCGGAGATCGAACGGCTGCTGAACGAGTCGGACTCCCGCTACACCAACCTCTGCCTGGACACCGGGCACGTGGCCTACGGCGGTGGTGACAACCTCGACCTGATCCGCCGCTTCGGCGAGCGCGTCGGCTACGTGCACATCAAGCAGATGGATCCGGCGGTGCTGGCCCAAGTGGCGGCCGAGGACCTGTCGTTCGGCGACGCCGTCAAGCGCGGAGTTTGTGTGTCGCCCCCGGACGGTGTGCCGAACCCGGCCGACGTGGTGGCCGAACTGGCCGAGGCGGATGCCGAGTTGTTCGTGATCGTCGAGCAGGACCTGTACCCGTGCGCTCCCGAGGTACCGCTGCCCATCGCGGTCAGCACGCGTGAGCACCTGGCTGGCTGCGGGCTGACGGGTACCCGACGCCCGAACCTCGACCGCTAGGAGGCGCCATGGACGTCAGGGACGCGACTCAGGCCCCAACCCGCACGAACGATGCCCCGCCCGCCGTCTCCCGGCGGCTGCGCGTCATCACCGTCATCGCCACCTTCGGCGGCCTGCTCTTCGGCTACGACACCGGCGTCATCAACGGCGCCCTGCCGTACATGACGGACGACCTCGGTCTGACCGCGGTCACCGAAGGCATGGTCACCAGCTCACTGCTCCTCGGCGCGGCGCTGGGCGCGATCACCGGTGGCCGGCTCTCGGACGCGCGAGGACGGCGCCGTACGATCCTCACCCTCGCCGTGATCTTCTTCGTCGGCGCGCTGGGCTGCACACTCGCGCCGAACGTCGCGGTCATGGTGGTGGCCCGGTTCGTGCTCGGCCTCGCGGTCGGCGGCGCCTCGGTGACCGTGCCCGTCTACCTCGCGGAGGTCTCCCCCGCCGAGCGGCGCGGCGCGCTGGTCACCCGTAACGAACTGATGGTGGTCAGCGGGCAGTTGCTGGCCTTCACCTCCAACGCGATCATCGCCCAGGTCGGCGGCGAGTCCGGCGGGGTGTGGCGCTGGATGCTCGTGCTCGCCACGATCCCGGCCGTGGTGCTGTGGTTCGGCATGCTGGTGATGCCGGAGAGCCCGCGCTGGCTGGCCTCCCAGACCCGCTTCACCGAGGCTCTCGACGTGCTCAAGCAGGTGCGCTCCCAGCAGCGGGCCAACGCCGAGCTCGCCGAGGTCTCCGCGCTCGCGGTCAAGGAGGAGCAGGAGAGGCTCGGCGGCTGGCAGGACATGCGCTCCACGCCGTGGTTGCGCAAGCTGATGTTCATCGGCTTCGGCATCGCGATCGTGCAGCAGATCACCGGCGTCAACACGATCATGTACTACGGCACCCAGATCCTCACCGACGCAGGCTTCGCCGCCGACAGCGCGCTGACCGCCAACATCGCCAACGGCGTCATCTCGGTACTGGCCACCTTCGTCGGCATCTGGCTGCTGGGCCGCGTGCCCCGTCGGCCGATGCTGATGACCGGCCAGATCGGTACCACGGCAGCCTTGTTGTTGATCGGTGTGTTCTCGCTGACGCTGCCGTCCGGCGACGGCCGGGCGTACGCCGTGCTCGCGATGACGGTCACCTTCCTCGCCTTCCAGCAGGGCGCGATCTCCCCGGTGACCTGGCTGATGCTCTCGGAGATCTTCCCCATGCGGATGCGCGGCTTCGGCATGGGTGTCGCGGCGGTGGTGCTGTGGCTGACCAACTTCGCGATCGGCCTGGTCTTCCCGTTGCTGGTCTCCGGGATCGGAATCTCCAACACCTTCTTCCTCTTCGTCGTGGCGGGCGTCCTCTCGCTCACCTTCGTGAAGCTCTACGTCCCCGAGACCAAGGGCCGCACCCTCGAAACCCTCGAAGCCGAACTCCGGGCGCGCTTCTCCCAGTCGGACCCAGTTAGGAAACGATCATGACTGTACGTGTAGGGGTCATCGGCGCCGGCTGGATCGGCAAGGAGCACATCCGGCGCCTCACCGACACCGTCACAGGCGCCCGCGTCACCGCGGTCACCGACCTCGACTCCACCCGCGCCGAGGAGGCAGCGGCGCCGGTCGGCGCCCGGGTGCTGCCCGATGGCGCTGCCCTGATCGCGGCGGACGACGTCGACGCCGTCCTCGTGACGTCCTGGGGCCCGACCCATGCCGAGCACGTGCTGAACGCGATAGCCGCCGGGAAACCGGTCTTCTGCGAGAAGCCGCTGGCCACGACCGCCGAGGACTGCCTGGAGATCGTCGAGGCCGAGACGGCGCACGGCCGCCGGCTGGTCCAGGTCGGCTTCATGCGCCGCTACGACGCCGGCTACCGGAAGATGAAGCAGGTCATCGACTCCGGCCGGATCGGCGAGCCGCTGATCGTGCACTGCGCCCACCGCAACCCGACCGTTCCCGAGTCGTACACGTCCTCCATGGCCGCCCTGGACACGGCGGTGCACGAGGTGGACGTACTGCGCTGGCTGCTCGACGACGAGATCATCTCCAGCCAGGTGATCACCCCGCGCGCCACGAACAAGCGGTTCGAGCACCTCAAGGACCCGCAGATCATGCTCTTCGAGACCGCCAAGGGCGTCCGCATCGATCTGGAGGTCTTCGTCAACTGCCAGTACGGCTACGACATCCAGTGCGAGGCCGTCGGCGAGGAGGGGCTGGTCCGGCTGCCCGACCCGGCCACGGTCGGCCTGCGCAGCGCCGGTCAGCACAGCACGGAGGTCCTGACGGACTGGGTGGGCCGGTTCGCGGACGCCTTCGACACGGAGTTCCGCGAGTGGATCGCGAACCTGACGGCCGGCAACGCACCCACGGGCCCGTCGGCCTGGGACGGCTACGCGGCCACCGTCATCACTGGCGCGACCGTCGAGGCCCTGGAGTCGGGCCTCGTCGTCGCCACCGACCTCAAGCCCCGTCCCGCCTTCTACGGAGGTGCCGCGTGAAGATCGCCCTCGACCCGTACATGTTCCGCGCTCTGCCCATCGAGGAGATGGTCCGCACGGTGGCCGAACTCGGCTACGGATACATCGAGTTGTCGCCACGTGACGACTTCATGCCGTTCTTCCTCCACCCGCGGGCGGACGACGAGCGCATCGCCGAACTGAAGAACGCCCTGCGCACGCACGGCGTCAGGCTCTCCTCCGTACTGCCGCTGTACAAGTGGTCCTCACCCGACGAGACCGAGCGGCAGGCGGCCGTCCGCTACTGGAAGCGGATGATCGAGATCACCGCCGACCTCGAATGCCCACTGATGAACAGCGAGTTCAACGGTCGTCCCGAGCGCGCCGCCGAGAGCGAGGCCGCGTTCTGGCGCTCGCTGGAGGAACTGCTGCCGCTGTTCGAGCGGGAGGGCATCGCCCTCAACCTGGAGGCACACCCGGACGATTTCTGCGAGGAGAACACCCCCGCCGTCGACCTGGTCCACGCGATCAACAAGCCCTGGGTGAACTACCTCTACTGCGCGCCCCATTCCTTCCACCTCTCGGGCGCGGACCCGAAGGCCGACATCGCGGCGATGATGCGCTACGCCGGCGACAAGCTCCAGCACGTCCACATCGCCGACTCCTTCAACCACAAGGGCTCCTCCGGCCTGCGCTACATCCTCAACCCGCCCGGCACCCCCGCCCGCATCCACCAGCACCTCGACATCGACCAGGGCGAAGTCGACTGGAACGCCTTCTTCGGCACACTCCGCGAACTCAACTTCGACGGCGTCGCCACCGCCTGCGTCTTCGCCTGGGAAGAACGGGCCCGCGAGTCCTCCGCGTTCATGCTCGACCGCATCACCAAGGAACTCGCGGCGTAATCCCTCCGCCGGAGTCCGACAGTGCCCGACGTCCACCTCCGGACGCCGGGCACTCCGGCCCAGTGGCGTCGGGCGGCTTCGGCGTTGCAGCGGTCGGCGTCCGTGTAGCACTCGGCGCGGTGGCTGACGCCTGCGGTGGTGAGGGCCCGTGGTCCTCCCTACGCCCCACTGGGGCGACCCCGCCGCCGGGGGCCGTCACCCTGGCGCGGGACGAACCCGACAGGCAAGGGGAGCTGACAAGGCACCGTCGGCGACCTGAACGCCGGCGGTGCCTGTCAGGCCTCGGGGACGGGCACCACGCTGAGGTGGCCCGCCGTACGGCGGGGACGTACCGTCCGGCGCGCCGCGGGTGCCGGACGGCGCACGGGGCGCAGGACCAGCGTCAGCCGGGTGTAGCCCAACTCCCTCAGGGTCCGGGGGGTCTCGTCGACGATCCGGCAGTCGGTGGCGCCCCAGCGCGGGTCGGGGTGCACCAGTGGGCGGACCGCGCCGTCGTGCTCGACGGCCCGCTCGCCCACCGCGCGGATCCAGTGCGGCAAGCCCTGCCGGTAGGCGGCCTCCATGAGGGGGTCCTGGGCGATGTCCCGGCGGATGGCCTGCAGGCCGTGGTCCTGGCCGTGCCGCTCCACGGCGGCGGCGAAGTGCGCCAGCATCGGCAGGCACCAGCGCGACTCGTGCTCGGCGAGGACCGCGCTCGCGTCCGGGTGGAACAGGACGAACCTGAGCAGGTTGTCGCCCGGCATGGCCGTCGGGTGAGGGCCCACACCGCGGAAAAGTGACGCGAAAGCGGTGTTCGCGAGCACGACGTCCCAGCGGTGGTCGATGACGACGGACGGGAAGCTGACCGCTTCCAGAAGGGCGGCGTAGTCCTGGAGATAGGCCTGGGCCCCGGGACTTTCTGGGACGGGTCGCGGTACGGGCCGCTGCCCACCTGCCTGATATGCCATCGGGAGGTCACCCCTCTTGCCTATGCGGCCTTCACGCGGCGCCCTTGATCCTGCTTCCCCGACGCGAGCGGTGTCAACTATCGTGGCATTTCGTGCCGGTTGACGGCTGAAATAGGCCACAGTTGTGGCGAGACCTGGATGTGAGTTCGAACGACGGGCTACTCTCCGGGAAGTTCACGGCAACCGCTTGTGAGAAGCCTGTGAGAAGCCAGTGAGAGAAGACGTAGGAGATCTGTCGGTGTCGGTTGGCTTCGAGGATCCCGGCGAGGCGGCCTCGGCTGTGCTGTCCGCCGTCGTCGCCCGCGTCGTCGCACTGGCCGACCGGCTCGGCGTACCGCACGCGGAGGTCTTCGGCACCGCCGGCCTGTCCGTCGCCTCCGGCGTTCCCGAGCCCGTGGTCAAGGCCCTGCTCAGCGGCCGGCCCGCCGGTGAACCCGATGTGCAGGCACGGTTCCTGCAGCGTCTGGACCTGCTGCGGCGCACCCGGCTCAAGCCGAACGGGCGCCGGTACACCCAGCAGGAGATCGCGGACGGCGCGGGCATGTCCCGGCAGCAGGCCGGAGCACTGATCAACGGCGACCGGCGGCCCACGATGGAGCACTGCGACGCCCTCCAGCGCTTCTTCCGGGTGCACGCCGGGTTCCTGACGGCCGAGGATCCCGAGGCGCTCGCGGGTGCCCTCCAGCGCACCGAGCAGGAGCTGTTGCAGAAGCTCGCCGAACGCGAGGCGGCCGCGGCCCTCGACGACCCGCTGGAGCGGCTGCTGCAGGACCACGGCGTCCGCGGGATCGCCTGGCGGGCCGCGCAGCTGCCCACCGACCAGCACCGTGACAAGGTCGCGGAGTGGCTGGACATGCTCCTGGAGAGCGTCAAGCGGCCCGAGTCCTGATCCGGGGGAGAACTGTGGGCATCGGCAGGGAAATGCGCCGCCTGTGCGGCGAGTTGGTGGAAGAGCTGTCCCTTCCCGCACCGGCGCGGCCCGCCGACCTGTACGGCGCGCTGTGCGACGGGATGAGCAGACGCCGCGGCCGCCCCGTCCTGTACCGGACGGCCGCCTTCCCGCCCGGCACCGCCAGCGGACTGTGGCTCGACATGGCCGAGCAGGACCTCGTCGTGATCGAGGAACGCACCGCTCCCGACCACCAGTTGGTGATCCTCGGTCACGAGCTGTGGCACATGAAGGCCGGCCACCACGGTCATCACGTCGAGGGCGCCGCGGTCGCGGCCCGGTTGCTGCACGACGAGCACGACGAGGCAGACCTGAGCGCGACGGTCCTCCAGGTCGCCGCCCGCAGCCGGTTCGACCGCGCCGACGAGAAGGAGGCCGAGACCTTCGGCCTGCTGTTGGCGAGCAAGTGCCGTACGTGGCTGTCGGGTTCGTCGTCGCGGGGACCCGTGCCCCGGGACCACCTGGCGGGCCGGATCGAGGCCTCGCTCGGCTACCTGGGGCCGCAGGGCTGAGTCCGCCCCCGAGGCCGCCCCGCGCCACCCCTGAGCGCACCGCGGTGCCGAGCCCACCGCGGTGCGCGTCAGGTCGCGCTGCGTTCGCTCGCCTCTCGCAGGTCGCGGTCCCGCGCACGGTTGTGGGCACTGTCCGGGCGGCCCACGACGGGACGCCCCTCGCACAGGAGGTCGCGCCAGTGCTCGCGGCTCCAGTCGGCGGGGTCGGTGGTGGCGGTGAACTCCTCGACGAGGGACACGAAGCGGGCGGGGTCGTTGTGGAACGGGAAGTGCCCGGCGCCCTCGAAGATCTCCAGTCGGCTGCCCGGCATCGCCTCGTGCGCGCCGAACGCGTGGCGCACCGGCACCACGCTGTCCCGATCGCCCCACAGCAGCATGGTCGGCATGCCCTCGGTGAGGTAGCAGCGGTCCAGCATGGTCACGACCTGTCCGCGCCAGTCGACGACCGCGCGCAGGGTGCGGATGAAGGCGTTGCGGGAGGTCTCGTCGGGCAGCGCGTCCACGAGCGTCAGCAACTCCGGGGCGTCCTGGCCGAGGTCGGTGTCGAGGAGCTTCATCAGCCGTACCGCCAGGCCGACCTGGAGCCGCATACCGGGCAGGCGCAGTGTGGACAGCATCAGATGGGCGCCGGGCAGCGAGACCAGCCGCAGCACGGGGTTGACCTCGCGGCCCACACCGCCCGCGCTGACCAGGATGAGCCGCTCGGTGCGCTCGGGGAACTGGTAGGCGAACTGCATGGCCACTCCCCCGCCCAGCGAGTGGCCGACGAGGGTCGCGGACTCGATGCCGAGGGTGGTGAGCAGGTCGCGTACCCCGTTGGCGTATGCGGCCACCGAGTAGTCGGCGCGGGGTTTGTCGGAGGCACCGTGGCCGAGGAGGTCGGGGGCGATGACGGTGTGGGTGCGGGCGAGGTCGGGAATCAGCTCGGCCCACGTCGCGGAGGAGTCCCCGATGCCGTGGATGAGGACGAGCGGCGGGCCCTGGCCGGCCATCCGGAAGGCGCGGCGGTAGCCGTGCACGACGCGGTGCCTGAGCCGGAGTTCCGCCTCGCCCACGGAGCGCAGCCGCGCGGTGCGCTCCGGGCGCCGTCGCGGGGCGTCGACCATGTGCTCGCCTCCTGTTCCGCCGGCCGCGAAGGTCGGCCGAAAATCGTTCAACCCAGCGTAGAGCGGCATTTCCCCGGGGGATTTCGGCGAGGTTTCACCTCCGCTAAGGGGGCGCGCCGGCGTGCGATGGGTCGCGGCGGGACCGGATTGTCAGTGGTGGACGGCAAGCTGGAAAGGCAACGCACGACCACGACCCGGGGAGAGCCGCCCGATGCCCACCGCCGTACTGACCGACCGCGAGCGCACCGCCGTCCAGGCCTATCTGAGGCTGCTGCACACAGTGCGGGCCGCGTTCGACGTGGCCCCCGGCCCGCCCGACGCCGGCCGGCCACCTGTCGTACCGCCCGCCGTACTCGCCGAGGCCGAACAGGCCCTGGCCGAGGCAGGGCTGACGGGCAACGAGGAGGCGTTCTTCCGGCTGCTGGCCACCTGGTGCCCACCGGAACCCTAACGGCCGCGCGTCATGGGCCGTGCCGTGCCGTACGTCAGTCGTGCGGCACGGTGACGGACGTCGCCACCAGTGCGCGCCCGATGGTCCAGCGACCGTCGAAGTGCCCGAGCCGGCGGGTGCCGACCACCGGTCCGGGCACGAGGAGTTCGGCGCGGAAGGAGCCCTGCGGCGTCTGCGCGTCGTCCACACGGATGTCGATGTCGGCCTCGGAGAAGTCCAGCCACTGCTGGGTGAGGGGGAACCACGCCTTGTAGACGGACTCCTTGGCGCTGAACAGGAGCCGGTCCCAGTGGATCGCGGGGTGGCCGTCGGCGAGGCGGAGCAGGCGCTCGCGTTCCTGGGGCAGCGACACCGCGTCCAGGACCCCTTCCGGGAGCGGCCCGTCGGGTTCGGCGTCGATGCCGAGGGAGGCCAGGTCGGTGGCGCGGACCAGGGCGGCGGCGCAGTATCCGTCGCAGTGGGTCATGCTGCCGGTCAGTCCGGCGGGCCACCGCGGGGCACCGCGCTCCCCGGGCAGGACGGGCTGCGGCGGCACTCCGAGCTTCTCCATGGCCCGGCGGGCGCAGGAGCGTACGACGGTGAACTCACGGCGGCGCTTGGGGACCGCCCGCGCCACGACGGCCTCTTCCTCGGGGTACAGGCGCGTGTTCTCGGCCTCGTCGTGGCCGTACGCCTCGACGGTCACCACGGAGTCCGGCAGCAGTTCCTCGATCACCGCGCCCCGACCTCCTGGGGCAGGATGCGGCGCAGCCGCCCCGGCGGCTCGGTGCGTTTGCTCCACTCGCGGGGGTAGCCCACCGACACCTCCTCGAAACGGACACCCTCGTGCCAGGTGGTGCGCGGGATGTGCAGATGGCCGTAGACCATGGTCGCGACGCGGAACCTGCGGTGCCAGTCGGCGGTGAGGCGGGTGCCGCACCACATGGCGAACTCGGGGTACCACAGGACGTCCGTCGGGTGCCGGTCCAGCGGGTAGTGGTTGACGAGGACCACGGGCAGGTGGTCGGGCAGTGCGGTGAGCCGGCGTTCGGTCTCGGCGACCCGGGCCCGGCACCAGGCCTCGCGGGTCGGATAGGGGTCGGGGTGCAGCAGGAACTCGTCGTTGCAGACGATGCCCGTGCCGTGCGCGTACTCCAGCCCCTCCTCCTTGGTGGCGCAGCCGGCCGGCAGGAAGGAGTAGTCGTACAGCAGGAACAGCGGGGCCACCGCGACCGGCCCGCCGGGGCCGTTCCAGATCGGGTAGGGGTCCTCGGGTGTGGTCACGCCGAGGTCCCGGCACAGGTCGACGAGGTGTTCGTAGCGGGCGAGGCCGCGCAGGGTGACGGTGTCCTTGGGGTGGGTCCACAGTTCGTGGTTGCCCGGGGCCCACACGACCTTGTGGAAGCGGCCCGCGAGCGTCCTGAGGGCCCAGTGGATGTCGGCCACCGTCTCCGCGACGTCACCGGCCACCAGCAGCCAGTCGTCGTCACTCTCCGGCCGCATCCGTTCGACCAGCGCGCGGTTCTCCTCGTAGCCGATGTGCAGGTCGCTGATGGCCAGCAGCTGCCCGGCACCGCCGGCCGTCGACGTCACCTCTCGCCCCTTCCGGACTCACGAATGTCACCACGAGAACACACCCGCGGTCCCGAGGACAAGGGCGTATCCCGTCAGTCGATCTTCGCCGCTCGCGCCGATCTCCGCC
The DNA here is from genome assembly GCF_000721105.1 of Streptomyces cellulosae. Classification (GTDB taxonomy): domain Bacteria; phylum Actinomycetota; class Actinomycetes; order Streptomycetales; family Streptomycetaceae; genus Streptomyces; species Streptomyces cellulosae_A. Next base: position 578,116 of record NZ_JOEV01000002.1, on the reverse strand, counting down.
ACGCCGGCCGCCGTGGCCCGCGCCGGTACGGTGCCCGCACCGGGAGGGTGGACACGCTGGCGGAAACCGCGTGCGCGTGATCGCGGAAACCACGTCCACATGATCGGGAAAGCGGCGTCCACATGATCGGGAATTCCGTAACACGCACGTTGCACGCGAGGCCTCTGGGACGCCGTATGATCGCCCCAACACCACCGCCATGACGTCCCTTCGCACGGGGGCGGTTCGGTGTACCTCCACACCACCCTGCCCGGGCACGGGCCTGCTTCGCCCTGCCCGCGAACCTTGAAAGGCGGCCTGCATGGTCTCTCGCGTACGCGTCTGGCTCAACCGCACGTACGCGGAGAACGTGTTCTTCATGGACCAGCTGCGGAGAAATCCCAGCGACCGCGCCGTGGAGATCCATGCGACACACGGTGACGCCGACTCCCCCGTGCTGGCCGCCGCCGACACCGCCGACCTGGAGCCCGAGGGCCTGTCCCCGGCCGCTTACGTCGAGTACGCGCTGGACCAGTGCGTACGCCGCGGCATCGACGTGTTCGTGCCCCGGCTGCAGCAGGCGGCGATCGTGGCGCACCGCGCCGACTTCGAGGCGGCCGGTACGGCGCTGCTCGCGCCGCCGCCGGAGGCCGTGGCCGTCTTCCACGACAAGGTGATCGCCTACGAGGCCGTCCAGGCGATCGGGACCCCCGTACCGCCGTGGTGGCGGGTGCGATCGGCGGACGAACTGGTCGCCGCCGTCGAGGAGTTGGAGGCGGACGGACACAAGGCGTGCTTCAAGCCGGCGTCCGGCGCGGGCGGGGTGGGCTTCCGCGTGATCACGCGCTCCCCCTTCTCGCTCATGCAGCTCAACGGCTTCCCGAGTCCGTACGTCCCGCTCGACCTGGTGCTCGAAGCGCTGGAGCAGGCCGAGGAGGCGGTGGACTGGCTGGTGATGCCGCGTCTCGAGCAGCCGGAGGTGTCGGTGGACTGCCTCACCGGCCCCGACAACCGGATCCGTATGGCCATAGGCCGCACCAAGAACGGCCGGCGGCGCGGGTTCACGCTCTCCGAGCAGTGGCTGGAGCCGGCACGGAGGATCGCGGAGGGCTTCGGACTGCACTACCTGTCCAACATCCAGTTCCGGATGTTCGGCGACACGCCGGTCCTGATGGACGTCAACACACGTCCGGCGGGCGGCCTGCACCAGCTGTCGCTGTGCGGGGTCAACGCGCCCTGGGCGGCGGTGCAGCTGGCGCTCGGCGAGGATCCCGGTGAGGTGACTCCGCCGTTCCTGGGGCAGGACTACACGGTGGTGTCGGGTCCGCGGCAGCTGAGGGCGGTGTCGTTGCCGTCCCAGTCGGCGCCTTTGGTGGTGGAGCGGGCACCTGTGGACGCGGAGGCGGCTGCGGTTTCCTCGGTGAGGACCGGGGCGGCGACTGTTCTGCCGCTTTAGGTTGTCGGCCGGCCGCGGGTCGTCCGGGGTCGATCGCGCCCACGCGGCGGAGCCGCATATGGACACAGCCCCGCGCCCTGTGGGGCGCCTCCGTCATGTCCGGGTTCACCCGCCGAGCACGCCGGGTCCCCGGCACCGCGCGGGTGCCGGGTTCACCCGACGTGCTTCAGCCCCGTGCGCGAGCGCCTCGTGCCACACCGGACTGGCGGCGATTCGACGCGGTGGTTGTCGAACCGCTCCGAGGAGTCCTTGATCTCCTGCGGATCGGCCTCGCCGCGCATCACCCGGCCGAGCAGGCGCAGGTAGTCGAAGCGGCCCGCGCCCGGTGTGAAGACGAACAGCACGTCGGCCGTCCTGCCGGGCGCCGAAGGGGGTGGTCTGCTCGGTCTCGTTCTTCTTCGTCGTCATGACTACGACTCCAGGGAGCAGATCGACCGGTGACAGGGGGCATTTCCGGGTCGGAATCATGGGTCGGTTCCGCCCTCAGAACCGCCCCGATCCCCGGTACAGCTCCAGCTCCCCGTCCAGCTCGACCGCGAGCACGGTGGCGTAGGGGTCGAGGTCCCCCTCGGCGGGCGGGTCGATCCACACCACGCCGACGGCCTCGTGCAGTCCGCCGACGACCCGGTGGGCGAGTTCGGTGCCGGTGCCGAGGACGGTGACCCTGCGGACCGGGGTGACCAGGCCGCGGACGCCGATCTCGGCGCGCGGGATGTCGTACAGGGTGAGGTAGAGGGTGCGGCGGTCGGCGGAGAGGGTGCTGGGCCCGTAGTGGTGCCCGGCCGGCAGTCCGCGCACCGTCCCGTACACCGCGTCGGAGTGCGTGCGGATCCACTCCCCCAGACCTTCGAGGCGCTCGACCTGCGGCTCGGGGATGGTCCCGTCCTCCATCGGGCCGACGTCGAGCAGCAGGTTGCCGCCCCCGCCGATGGTCTCGGTGAAGTAGCGGATCAGCTGGCTGAGCGACTTGTGGTTGTGGTCGTGGTGCTGGTACCCCCACGAGTCGTTGATCGTCAGGCACAACTCCCAGGGCCCGTCGGGCGGTTCGATGGGAGCGCCCTGTTCCGGGGTGGCGTAGTCGCCCTCGCTGAGCATGCGGGCGTTGAAGACGACGTCGGGCGAGTGGGAGCGGATGAGCGCGGCCAGTTCGGGGATGCGCCACTGCTCCTCGCTGCGGTCCCACTCGCCGTCGAACCACATGAGGTCGGGCCGGTAGCGGGAGGCGAGTTCGTGGATCTGGCCGTCGCGGTAGGCGATGAACCGCTCCCAGGCGTCCAGGTCCTCGAACTCGGCCGCGACCTCGGAGTAGCGGTTGTCCTCCTGCTCCGGCGGGCGGCCGGGCTTGCGGGTGGAGGCGTAGTCGGGGTGGTTCCAGTCGGAGTGGGAGTAGTACAGGCCGACCTTGAGGCCCTTCTCGCGCAGGGCGTCGGCGTAGGGGCCGATGTAGTCGCGGCCGAGGTTGAGGTCGCCGTACGCGGTGTCCCACAGGGCCACGCCGTCATGGTGACGGCTGGTGAGGACGGCGTACTTGGCGCCGGCCCGGGCGAACAGGTCCGCCCAGGCCTTCGGGTCGTATCGGGCGCCCGTGAAGCGGTCGAGCTGGGACATGTACCGGTCGTGCGGGACGATGTCGTCGTAGAACGACCAGGACTCCTGGACGCCGTCGACGGCGTAGATGCCCCAGTGGATGAAGATCCCCAACTTGGCGTCGGTGAACCACGGTTGCATGGGCACGGGTCAGCTCACCCCGGCGCGCCGCAGACGCAGCGTCAGGATCTGGAAGGGGCGCAGCGACACCGCGACCCCGCCGTCCGCCTCGGTCTCTTCGAGGGGCCGCTCCAGCAGGTCCGTGATCTGGGCGCCGGCGAGGGGGAAGCCGGTGCGCAGGACGCCCTGCGCACGGCCGCCGCGGGACTCGTAGAGCCGTACGATCACGTCGCCGGACTCGTCGTCGGCGAGCTTGACCGCCTCGACGGTCACGCCGTCGCCCTCCACGGAGACGACCGGCTCGGGAGCGCCCGCCGCGTCCGCGACCCGCAGCGGCAGGTTCAGGGAGTAGCCCTCGGCGACCGCGTCCTCGATGCTCGCGCCGGGCAGCAGCGAGTAGGTGAGGCGGTGCGTGCCCTGGTCGGCCTCGGGGTCGGGGATGCGCGGGGCGCGGACCAGGCTGAGGGCGACCGTGGTGGTCGTCCCGCCGTCCTCGCGGACCGTGCGGGTGACGTCGTGGCCGTAGGTCGAGTCGTTGATGACCGCGACGCCGTAGCCGGGTTCGGCGATGTGGACCCAGCGGTGGCCGGAGACCTCGAAGCGGGCCGCCTCCCAGCTGGTGTTGGTGTGGGTGGGGCGCTGGACGTGGCCGAACTGGATCTCCGCGGAGGAGTGCGCGGCCCGGACGTCCACCGGGAAACCGGCCTTGAGGATCTTCTCAGCCTCGTGCCAGTCGATCTCGGTCTCGAAGTCGATCCGGGGGCTGCCGGCGCGCAGGGTGATGGTCTGGGTGAGGGTCGAGCCCTTGCCGAAGTGACGCGTGACGCGGATCGCGCCGACCAGGGGGTCTTCCTCGACCACGGTCACCGACTCCGGTTCCAGCAGGTCCGTGTAGCGGTTGCGGTAGTGCTTGTCGATGTCCCAGGCGTCCCAGTAGTTCGGGAGGTCGGTGTGCAGGCGGAGCAGGTTGCCCTGGCCCGCGAGGACTTCACGGCCGGCGCGCAGGTCGAGCACGGACGACAGGGTGCCGTCCTCGGCCACCTCCACCCGGACCAGGCCGTTGTCGAGGACCCGGCCCTCGGCCTTCACCGGCTGCGGGGGCTGCGCGTCGGTCAGGGGCGCGCTGCCGCTCGCGGGGACCTCGACGTAGGCGGGTGCGCCGTCGGTCGTACGGACCACCTCGGCGCGGTCGTACGGGCTGGTGTTGAACACCCGCGTGCCGCCGGCGCCCAGCGCCGCGACCGCCTCGGCCGTCAGCGCCTCCAACTCCTGGGCGACACGGGCGTATTCGGCCTCCGCCTCGCGGTGCACCCAGGCGATCGAGGAACCGGGGAGGATGTCGTGGAACTGGTGGAGGAGAACCGTCTTCCACAGCCGGTCGAGCTTCTCGTACGGGTAGACGTAGCCCGGCGCGTGCAGGGCGGCCGTCGTCGCCCACAACTCCGTCTCGCGCAGCTTGTGTTCGCTGCGGCGGTTGCCCTGCTTGGTGCGGGCCTGGGAGGTGTAGGTGGCGCGGTGCAGCTCCAGGTAGAGCTCGCCGTTCCACACGGGGGCGTCCGGGTATTCGTCGCGGGCGGCCTTGAAGAAGTCGTCGGGGTGTTCCACGACGACCTTCGGCGAGCCCTCCAGGTCGGCGAGCCTGCGCGCCCGTTCCATGATCTCGCGGGTGGGGCCGCCGCCGCCGTCGCCCCAGCCGAAGGGGGCGAGGGAGCGCTTGCCGCCGCCCTTCTCCGAGTAGTTGCGGACGGCGCGGTCCATCTCCTCGCCGCTGAAGCGGGCGTTGTAGGTGTCGACCGGCGGGAAGTGCGTGAAGACGCGGGTGCCGTCGATGCCCTCCCACCAGAAGGTGTGGTGGGGGAACTTGTTGGTCTGGTTCCAGGAGATCTTCTGGGTGAGGAACCACTCGTTGCCCGCGAGCTTGGCGAGCTGCGGGTAGGCGGCGGTGTAGCCGAAGGAGTCCGGCAGCCAGACGCCCTTGGTCTCGACGCCGAAGTGCTCGATGAAGAACCGCTTGCCGTGGATGAGCTGGCGGGCCATGGCCTCGCCGCCGGGCAGGTTGCCGTCGGCCTCGACCCACATGCCGCCGACCGGCGCCCACTGGCCCTTCTTCACCGAGTCCTGGATGCGCGCCCACACGTGCGGGTAGTTGTCGCGCACCCACTCGTACTGCTGGGCCTGCGAGCAGGCGAAGACGAAGTCGTCGTACTCGTCGGCCAGCGACGTCACGTTGGAGAAGGTGCGGGACGTCTTGCGCTTGGTCTCGCGGATCGGCCACAGCCAGGCGGAGTCGATGTGGGCGTGGCCGACGCCGGAGACGGTGTGGGCGCTGGCGTGGGCGGGCTTGGCCAGGACGGGGGCGAGCACCGCGCGGACGGCGGGGGCGCTGCCGGAGACGTCGTCCAGGTCGAGGGCGTCCATGGCCCGGTCGAGGGCGTGCATGATCTCGTGGCGGCGCGGCTCGTGCTCGCCGAGGTGGACCATGAGTTCGCGCAGCACCTGCAGGTCCAGGTCGAGGTGCCAGACCTCCTCGTCGAGGATCGCGAGGTCGGCGCGCTGGAAGGTGTACAGCGGCTTGTCGCCGGCGGTGAGGACGTCGCCGAGCCGGGTCGGGGCCGAGAAGTTGTTCGCCAGGATGTCGGGGTTGGAGGCGGCCTCGACGAGATAGTCGATCTGCTCGCCGCCGGCCGCCGGGTCGGCGATCGGGACGTACTGGTTGAGCGGGTTGACCGCCTTCAGGGGCCGGCCGTCGGGCAGGTGCACCAGCGCCTCGGCCTGGTTGCCCGGCCAGTCGCCCACGAAGCCGAGGTCGATGACGGCCTCGACGCGCTTTCCGGCCCACTCGGCAGGCACCTGTCCGCGCATCCTGAACCAGGTGGTGCCCCAGGGCGGACCCCAGGGGGTGTCCATGGCGAAGGGCTGGTACCGCGCGGCGGCCGCCTCCTCGAAGGAGACCGGCTCGCCCGGCGCCTGCCAGGCCTCGACCTCGAAGGGAACGGTGGCCGCGTAGATCGCGGGCTGGATGCGCTGGGTGTGGACGCGCTCGACGCGCTCCTCGATCCGGCGGCGTTCGTCGTGCATGGGGATCTCCAGGAAACCGGGAAGCCAGGGGCGGGGTGGCCCGAAGGCCGGAAAGCGCTTACTCAGAGGGCTTACTCAAGGTACGCGAGGCCCGGGTGGACGTCGGTGTACCCCTCGACCAGCCTGCGGGCCACGCTGACCGAGTCGACCAGCGGGTGCAGCGCGAACGCCTTCACCGCCGTCGTACGCGAGCCGGACTCGGCGGCGGCCAGCACCTCGCGCTCTACCGCCTTGACGGAGCACACCAGACCGGTGGCGTGGTCGGGCAGCGGGGCGACGGCGACCGGGTGGGCGCCGTTGGCGTCGACCAGGCAGGGCACCTCGATGACGGCGTCCGCGTCGAGCACCGAGAGGGTGCCCTGGTTGCGGACGTTGAGGATCAGGGTGGTGCGCTCGTCGCGGGCGATGGCCCGCATCAGGGCGAGCGCCACCTTCTCGTAGCCGCCGGACAGGTCGTCGGCGTCGCGCTCGCCGGCGCCGGCGGTCTCCCGGTTCTCGGACATGTACGTCGCCTCGCGTTCGGCGCGGGTGCGGTCCCAGGCGGTCAGGGCCGCCGCGTCGGGGCGCTTCATCTCTTCGTAGAAGCGGGCCTGCTGGTCGGCCAGGAAGGCGCCGCGGGTCTTCTCGGCCTGCTGGTAGGAGCGGACCGTCTCCCGGTTGAAGTAGTAGTAGTGCAGGTACTCGTTCGGGATCGCGCCGAGGGACTGGAGCCAGTCGACGCCGAAGAGCTTGCCCTCCTCGAAGGAGCCGAGCAGATCGGGGTCGGCGAGCAGCCGGGGCAGCTCGTCGCGGCCGGCGACCCTGAGGCCGCGGACCCAGCCGAGGTGGTTGAGGCCGACGTAGTCGATCCACGCCTCGCCCGGGTCGGCGCCGAGCACCCGGGCGATCCGGCGGCCGAGGCCGACCGGCGAGTCGCAGATGCCGATGACGCGGTCGCCGAGGTGGCGGGACATGGCCTCGGTGACCAGTCCCGCCGGGTTGGTGAAGTTGATGACCCAGGCGTCGGGGGCGAGGCGGGCCACGCGCCGGGCGATGTCGACGGCGACCGGCACGGTCCGCAGGCCGTAGGCGATGCCGCCCGCGCCGACCGTCTCCTGGCCCAGCACGCCCTCGGCCAGCGCCACCCGCTCGTCCTCGGCCCGGCCCTCCAGGCCGCCGACGCGGATCGCGGAGAAGACGAAGTCGGCGCCGCGCAGTGCCTCGTCGAGGTCGGTGGTGGCGCTCACCTCGGGCGCGTCGGGCACGTGGGCGGCCTGCTCGGCGAGCACCCGGGTCACCGCGGACAGCCGCTCGGGGTCCAGGTCGTGCAGCACGACATGGCTGACGCGGCCCTCCGCTCGGTCCCCGAGGAGCGCCCCGTACACCAGCGGCACCCTGAATCCCCCGCCGCCCAGAATCGTCAGCTTCACGCTGCGCCCGCCTCTCCTTGTTCTCCTGCCGTCCCTGCCGGCACCACGTCGACGCCCGCCTCCTCGAAGGCGGACCGCGTGGCCGGGTTCACCGGCGCGTTCGTCACCACCGCGTCCAGGTCCTCGGGACCGCAGACCTTCGCCATGCCCGTGCCCGGGAACTTCGCCGAGTCGGCGAGCAGGACGACCTTGTCACTGGCGTTGATCATGGCGCGTTTCACCGGGACCTCGACGACGGTCGTGTCCATCACCTGCCCGCCGGGGCGCACTCCACTGGTGCCGAGGAAGAGCCAGTCGGCGTGCAGCTGGCGCAGGTTGTCCTCGGTGAGGAAGCCGACCAGGGAGCGGTACTCGCGCCGGACCATGCCGCCGAGCAGCACCAGCTCGATGCCCTCGTCGTCGGCGAGTTCCTCGTAGACCACCAGGTTGCTGGTGATCACGGTGAGCCGGCGGCCGTGCAGCTGCCGGGCCAGGCGGTAGGCGGTGGTGCCGATGTCGAGCAGGAGCGACTGGCCGTCGGCGACCATGGCGGCGGCGTGCGCGGCTATGGCGTCCTTCTCGGCCACCCGCACCTCGGCGACCTCCTCGAAGGGCTGGTCGCCCTCGTCGACGACGGCGCCGCCGTGCACCCGTGTCAGCAGCCCGTCCTCCTCGAGTTTCACCAGGTCACGACGGACCGTGGCAGGGCTCACGCCCAGCTGCTCGGAGAGATCGGTCACGGCCGCGGGACCGCCGGAGCGCAGGGCCCGCAGGATGAGTTGATGTCGTCGTTCTGCCAGCACGGCGTGAACACTACTCGTCATCTTCAATCATTTCTATGCTCAGTTCTGTTCGGGTATTGACCAAACTCGCGGAGCGGCGCACGATTCCGGTCACAGAAATGAAGAGTTCTGACGAGCTCCCCGCTGCGACGAGCTCGCCCGACGAGAGGTGTGCGCGTGGACGACGACCGGCCCGAGGTGCTGCTGACCGGGCTGCTCTTCTACGACCTCGTCCTCACCGGACTGGGCGGGCCGCCGACGCCGGGCGAGGAGATCTGGACCGCCGGCATGGGCTGCGGCCCCGGCGGCATCGCCAACCTGGCGGTCGCAGCCGCCCGCTTCGGCCTGCGCACCAGTCTGGCCACGGTCTTCGGCGACGACTTCTACGGCGCCTACTGCCAGGAGATCCTCGCCGGCCAGGAGGGCGTCGACCTCGCGCTCTCCCGCGTCGCGGACGGCTGGCACACCCCCGTCACCGTCGCCCTCGCACACGGGCAGGACCGCGCCCTGGTCACCCACGGCCAGGAACCGCCGTACTCGCAGGACGCGCTGATGGGCGACCCGCCCGAGGCGCGCACGGCCCTGGTGCACCTGGAGCCCGAGCCGCGCGCCTGGCTGGCCAAGGCGGCGGCGAACGGCACGCAGATCTACGCCGACGTCGGCTGGGACCCCACCCAGGAGTGGTCCCGCGACCTCCTGGACCAGCTCGCCCTGTGCCACGCCTTCCTGCCCAACGAGACCGAGGCGATGGCCTACACCCGCACCGACAGCGCGGTCGCGGCGCTCGGCACGCTCTCCGAACTGGTGCCGGTGGCCGTGGTGACGCGGGGCGGTGACGGCGCGATCGCCGTCGACCAGAGCACGGGCGAGTACGCCGACGTCCCCGCCCTGGACATCGACGTCCTGGACGCCACCGGCGCCGGGGACGTCTTCGGCGCGAGCTTCGTCGCCGCCTCGCTCGACGGCTGGCCGCTGGAGGAACGGCTGCGGTTCGCGGTCCTGGCCGCCGGCCTGTCCGTCCGGCACCACGGCGGCGCCCTCGCGGCCCCCGGCTGGTACGGCGTCGACCGCTGGTGGCGCTCGCTGACAGATCCCGGGCTGAAGCGGGCGTACGGGTTCCTGGCGGAACGGCTGCCGGCCGACCCCGGCCCCCCGGTGCACCACGCCCCCGTCACTCCGCCCGCACCCCGGCACTGACTCGTCCCCCGGCGAAATCCCCCACCAAACCCCCACGTACGTCTGGCGACGTCATGAACAGATCCGAAAGGCGGTGGGAGCTGTGCGGCTCTCACGAAGGGGCCTGCTGCGCGCGGGGCTGGCCGGTACGGCCGCCACGGCGCTCGGCGGCCTGGCGTCCGGCTGTGCCGTTCCGGCCGGCTCGACCGGCCGGAACATGGTCCTGTGGTACTGGGACGGCGGCCTCGGCGACACGGTCATCGGCAAGGCCGAGGCCCGTTACGACAGCACGGTCGACCTCAAGGCCGTCAAGATCGGCGGCTACTACCGGTCCAAGCTGATCACCACCATGGCCGGCCGCGCCCACGTCCCCGACATCGCGGGCCTCAAGGGCGAGGACATGGCGTCCTACCTGCCCAACGCGGACCAGTTCGTGGACCTGCGGACACTCGGCGCGGACACGTACAGGAGCCAGTACCTGCCCTGGAAGTGGCAGCAGGGCATCGCCGACGACGGCACGATGATCGGCTTCCCCATCGACTGCGGCCCGGTCGCGCACTTCTACCAGTACGAGGTCTTCCGCAAGGCGGGACTGCCGTACGAGCCCGCCGACGTCTCCCGGGAACTGGACACCTGGGAGAAGTTCTTCGCGGCGGGAGAGCGGCTCAGGCAGCGGATTCCGGGAACCTCCCTGCTGACCGACGTCAGCAGCGTCTTCGAGAACGTGGTGCAGCAGGGCAGCAAGCGGTACGTGGACAAGGACCGCCACTTCATCGGCGACCAGGAGCACGTGCGGGGCGCCTGGGCGCTGGCCGTGGAGGCCAAGCGGCGCCGGATCGTCTCCAACCTGGTCACCGGCACGCCGGACCAGATATCGGCGGTGGACTCCGGCAAGCTGCCCAGCCAGCTCGGCGCCTCCTGGGCGACGTACGACATCAAGAACGGCAACCCGAAGACCAAGGGCAAGTGGCGGATCGCCGACATGCCGGTGCGGCCCTCCAACAACGGCGGCTCCTTCCTGTCGATCACCAAGGCGTGCCGGGAGCCCGAGCGGGCCTTCGAGATCATCGCGTGGATGCTCAACGCGGCCAACCAGGCCTCGGGTTACGTCGACGCCGGTCTCTTCCCCTCCACCCCGGCCTCGTACGGCCTGAGGCAACTGCGCGAACCCGACCCGTTCTTCGGCGGCCAGGTGACGACGGATGTCTTCGGGCCCGCCGCGCAGAAGATCGCCGTCGCCTACAACAGCCCGTTCGACGTGGCGCTCGGGCAGCCCATCAAGGACGAGATCAAGAACGTCGGCGTCCTCGGCAAGGACCCCAAGAAGGCCTGGAGTGACGCCATGAGCAAGTGCCGTCGGATCGCGCGGCACCTGGGGGTGAGCTACTGATGGCCACCGTCCCCGCGCTGGAGAAGCCCCCCGTGGTCCTGGCGGAGACGCCCGCCGTACGGCCCAGGCAGGGGTGGCGCAAGTACTGGCACCTGTACGCCGCGATCTCCCCGTTCTATCTGCTCTTCCTCGCCTTCGGACTGATACCCGTCGGCTTCTCGCTCTACCTCTCCTTCCACCGCTGGGACGGCCTCGGCTCCATGGAGTGGGCGGGCCTGTCGCAGTACCGGTACCTGGTGAGCGACAGCGACTTCTGGAGCTCGATCGGCAACACGCTCATCATCTGGGCGCTGGCCACCTTCCCGATGATCTTCCTGGCGATGGTCACGGCCGTGCTGCTCAACTCCGCGGTCCGCTTCAAGAACGTCTACCGCTTCGCCTACTTCCTGCCGAACGTCACCTCGGTGGTGGCGATCGCGATCGTCTTCGGCTCGGTGTTCTCCACCAATTTCGGCCTGGTGAACGCCCTGTTGCGGGCCGTCGGCCTGGACCAGGTGGCCTGGCTGAACACACCGTGGGGCATCAAGGTCGCCATCGCGACGCTGATGACCTGGCAGTGGGTCGGCTACAACGCGATCATCTTCCTCGCGGGTCTGCAGACCGTTCCGGGCGAACTGTACGAGGCGGCGCGCATGGACGGCGCCGGGCCCGTGCAGACGTTCTTCCGGATCACGCTGCCGCTGCTGCGGCCGACCCTGCTGTTCGTGCTCGTGGTCTCCACGGTCACCGGTCTGCAGAGCTTCACCGAGGCACAAGTGCTGCTGCAGAACACCTCGAACGACTCGACGTTCTCCGGCGGTCCGGACCACGCGGGCCGGACGATGGTCCTCTACTTCTTCCAGCAGACCTTCGACAACAACGACTTCGGTTACGGCGCCGCAGTGGCGTGGGGGATCTTCCTCGTCGTCGTCATCTTCTCGATCATCAACTGGCGCCTGGTGCAGCGCCGGGACGAAGACTAGGGAGGCCGGACCACCATGGCATCCGTCCAGGACACCAAAAGCTCCAGGGGCATCCGGGGAGTCCGGGGCCGGGGCATCGCGCTGCACGCGGTCCTCGTCATCGGGCTGCTGCTGTCGGCCTTCCCGTTCTACTGGGCCATCATCATGTCGACGCACACGTCGACCGAGATCTTCTCCTACCCGCCGAAGCTGCTGCCCGGCTCGCACTTCCTGCAGAACGTGCGCAGCCTCTTCGACAACGTCGACTTCTTCGGTTCCATGGTCAACTCGCTGCTGGTGGCGTGCGCGGTGACCTTCCTGGTCCTGCTCTTCGACTCGCTGGCCGCGTTCGTCTTCGCCAAGTTCGAGTTCCCCGGCCGCAGGGCGCTGTTCGTCGTGCTGATGGCGATCTTCATGGTGCCGACGCAGATGGCGATCATCCCGCAGTTCGTGATCATGGCGAAGGTCGGCTGGATCGGCTCGATGACGGCGCTGATCGTGCCGGCCGCGGCCAACGCGTTCGGCATCTTCTGGATGCGCCAGTACATGCGGAGCGCGATCCACGACGAACTGCTGGACGCCTCGAAGATCGACGGGGCGAGCTTCCTGCGCCAGTACTGGCACGTGGCGCTCCCCGTGGTCCGACCGGGCCTCGCCTTCCTCGGCATCTTCACCTTCATGGCCCAGTGGAACGACTACGCCTGGCCCCTGATCGCCCTGACCAACCCGGACAACGTCACCCTCCAGGTCGCGCTGTCCCAGCTCAACGGCGTCCACGGGACCACCGACTACGGCATGGTGATGACCGGCGCGCTGCTCGCCCTGGTCCCGCTGCTGATCGTGTTCGCGATCGGCGCCAGGCAGATCATCGGCGACCTCGGCAAGGGGGCCATCCGCTGATGGACCCTCTCCTGGCACTCCGTCCCTGGCAGGCCCCCGAGGTGACCTCCTGGGGGCGGCTGCCGATGAACGCCGTCGACCGCCGCGCCGGGGCACTGAAGCTGGACGGCGACTGGCGCTTCCAGCTGCTGCCGGCGCCGGACGCGCCCCTCGCAGACGTCTGGTCGTCGGCGTACGTCCCCGGTGTCTGGACGATGCAGGGCACCGACGACCTGCCGCAGTACACCAACGTCCGCATGCCGTTCGCCGAGTTCCCGCCCGCCTCGCCGCCGGCCGACCCGACCGGTGTGTACGAGCGCGAGGTGGACGTGCCCGCCGATTGGTCCGGGCGGCGGATCGTGCTCCAGGTCGGGGCCGCCGAGAGCGTACTGCTGGTGCACGTGGACGGGCGGCCGGTCGGCGTCTCCAAGGACTCTCGTCTGGCCGCCGAGTTCGACCTGAGCGCGGTGGTGAGCCCGGGCGAGCGGGCCGTCGTACGGCTGACCGTGGTGAAGTGGTCGGACGCCTCGCACATCGAGGACCAGGACCAGTGGTGGCACGGCGGCATCACGCGGTCGGTGCTGCTGTACGCGACGGATCCGCTGTACCTCGCCGACGTCACCGTGCGGGCCGGGCGATACGGCGATCTGCGGGTGGACTGCCGGGTACGGGAGGCGGGCGGCGCGCTGCCGGAGGGCTGGTACGTCAGCGGTGAGCTGGCCGGCCACCTCCTCACCCAGGACACGGAGTTCGACCGCGCCAACGCCGAGGACGACCGGGTCTCCGACTTCCTCGGCGAGGCACGGCTACTGACCACCGTCGCGGACGTACGCACCTGGAACGCGGAGACGCCCGAGCTGTACGACCTCACGGTCCGGCTGCACCGGGCCGACGGCACGGTCACCGACGCCTCGCACCACCGGGTCGGCTTCCGGGACGTCGAGATCGACGGCCGGGACCTGCTGGTCAACGGCGAGCGGGTGTTCATCCGGGGCGTCAACCGGCACGACTTCCATCCGCTGACCGGGCGCACGGTGTCGTACGACGACCTGCGCGGGGACCTCGCCCTCCTCAAGCGCTTCGGCTTCAACGCGATCCGCACCTCCCACTACCCGAACGACCCGACGCTGTACGACCTCGCCGACGAACTCGGTTTCTACGTCGTCGACGAGGCGGACATCGAGTCCCACGACCACGCCCACGAGATCGCCGACGACCCGCGCTATCTGAACGCCTTCGTCGACCGGGTCGCCCGGATGGTGCTGCGGGACAAGAACCACCCCTCGATCATCATCTGGTCGCTGGGCAACGAGTCGGACTACGGCGCGAACCACGACGCCGCGGCGGGCTGGGCCCGCCGGCACGATCCGACCCGGCCGATCCAGTACGAGGGGGCGGCCAAGCTCGACTGGGCGGCGACCGACGACGCCTCCGACATCGCCTGCCCCATGTACGCGCCCATCGAGGACTGCGTCGCCCACGCCCTGTCGGGCCGGCAGACCAGGCCGCTCATCCAGTGCGAGTACTCCCACGCCATGGGCAACAGCAACGGCACCCTGGCCGACCACTGGGCCGCCATCGAGTCCACCCCGGGACTTCAGGGCGGCTTCATCTGGGAGTTCTGGGACCACGGCATCCTGCAGCACGTGAACGACGCAAGACCGGTCGGGCGTGGGGGCGCCGGGCTCTATGACAACGGTGTCGCCGCACCCGGCCACCGCTGGGCGTACGGCGGCGACTTCGGCGAGACCATCCACGACGGCGCCTTCATCGCCGACGGCGTGGTCTTCCCCGACCGCACGCCCAAGCCGGTGATGTCCGAGCACCGGGAGATCGCGGCGCCCGTGCGGCTGGAGTGCTTGCGGCACGAGGGCATCGTCGTCGGCAACCACCAGCACTTCCGCGGCCTGGACTGGCTGGCCGCCGAGTGGCGGCTGTCCCTGGCCGACGGCGGCACCCTGACGGCGCCCGCCGAGCTGCCCGCTCTGCGGCCGGGCGAGACGGCGGCCGTCCCGCTGCCCTTCGAGCTCCCCGAGGACGGCGGGGAGGCGTGGCTGACCCTGCACGTGACCACCGCCGGCGACGAGCCGTGGGCGCCACGCGGGACGGTGGTGTGCGTACCTCAGGTACGGCTGCGGGCGGCCGCCCCTCAGTCTCCTCCCCCGCCTGTGCGGAATCGTTTCGTCGAGGTCGACGGCGACGGTCTGCTCGTCCACCCCCTGCTCACCTCGGCGCCCACGCTGTCGCTGTGGCGGGCCCCCACCGACAACGACGAACTCGGCGGCATGGCGGTGAACTGGCGGGCCTGGGGCCTGGACGCGCTGGAACGCGAGGTCGTCGACATCCGCAGGTCCGACGGCCGCGTCACCGTGGCCGCGGAATACGCCGGTGCGGCCGGCGTCGTCCGGCACACGCAGGTGTTCACCGCGGTCGAGGGCGGCATCCACATCGAGGAGTCGGCCGAACTGCCGGACGCGCTCACCGATGTGGCGCGGGTCGGCTCCGTGTTCGAGACGGTCCCGGGGCTCGACCTGATGGAGTGGTACGGGCAGGGCCCCTGGGAGTCGTATCCCGACCGCTCCTTCGGACCGCCCGTCGGCCATCACTCCGTACCCGTGGACGAGCTGTTCACCCCCTACCTGCGTCCGCAGGAGAGCGGTGGCCGGCACGGCGTACGGCGCTTCACCCTCTCGGCACCGGACGCCACCGGCCTGACGGTGGCGCTCGACGAGCCGCGCCAGGTCTCGGTGACCCGCTACCGCGCCGAGGACCTCACCTCCGTGGCTCACCACGACGAACTCGTTCCACGGTCCGGCTGCGTCGTCCACCTCGACGCAGCCCACCGGGGCCTGGGCACCGCCTCGTGCGGCCCGGACACCTCACCCTCGTACCTCGTCGCACCGGGCATCCATCGCTGGAGCTGGACCCTGCGCGCCCTCTGAGCCCCCCACACCTCCCCTGTCACCACCCTTACGCAGTGTTACGGAGCACACGTGTGCGTTTCGCATGAGCAGGACCAGGGCGAGGCCCCGCAGGCCGGTGCCGGAAGACGCGGTTTCCTCCGGGCGACCGCGCTGCTGGGCGCCGCCGCCACAGCGGGGATCGCGCTGCCGACCGCGGCGGAGGCGACGGACAGCGGCTGGCGGCCGGACCCCGACAGCCGCCGCTTCACACTCGCCGTCATGCCCGACACCCAGTACCTCTTCGACGGGCCGAGCATCGACAGGACGCCGTTCGAGGCGTCCCTGCGCTATCTGCTGGAGCACGGCAAGGACGAGAACATCGTCTTCCTGTCCCACCTCGGCGACCTCACCGAGAACGGCGCCCCGGCCGAGGTCACCGCGATCAGCGAGGCGTTCCGGCTGCTGGACCGGCGCGGCGTCGGCTACAGCGTCCTGGCCGGCAACCACGACGTGAAGTCCTCGACCGACGACCAGCGGGGCTCGACACCGTATCTGGAGGCCTTCGGGCCGCAGCGGTTCCAGGGCAGGCCGACGTTCGGCGGGGCTTCTCCCGACGGCTACAACACCTTCCACCTCTTCAAGGCGGCCGGGCGCGAGTGGATGGTGCTCGCGCTGGACTGGCGGCTGTCGGCGAAGGGGTATGCCTGGGCCAAGGACGTCCTGGCCCAGCACCCGAAGACGCCGGTCGTCCTCACCACGCACGAGCTGGTCGTCGAGGACGACACTCTGTCGGACTACGGGCAGCAGCTGTGGGACCAGTTGGTCGCGGACCACGACCAGATCTTCCTCACCCTCAACGGGCACTACTGGCCGGCCGGCCGGGCCACTCGCACGAACGCTGCGGGCAACGACGTCCACCTGCACCTGACGAACTACCAGAACCGGTACTTCGGCGGTGCGGCGATGATCCGTCTCTACCGTTTCGACCTGGACCGGAACGTCATCGATGTGGAGACGGTCTCCCCGTGGATCCTCGGCCGGGCCTCGAAGGGGCTCAACGAGCTGGAGCGGCAGGAGATGGAACTGAGCGGCGACGCCGACCGGTTCTCCGTCGACATCGACTTCGCGGACCGCTTCTCGGGCTTCGCCCCGGTGCCCCCGCGTCCGGCCCGCCCCGTCTCGAAGATGCTGGTCCCGGGCACGGTCGCCTACTGGCGCTTCGAGTCCCCCGCGTCCGGCACCGTCCGTGACCTGTCCGGCCGCGGCAACGACCTCACCCTGGTGTCCGTGGGCGGCGGCACACTCGGCTGGTCGGCGGACCACCACCCCGACCAGCCCGGCCACGGCAGCCTGGAGTTCCAGGGCTACAAGTCCCCCCTGACGGGCGCCTACCTGCGCACGGTCGACAGCGCGCCCCTCAACTCCGCCACCTTCAAGTCCGGTTACACCATCGAGGCCTTCTACCGCGTCCCGGCCGACTGGGACCCCGACCACAACGCCTGGTCGGGGCTGGTCAGCCGGACCGGCACGGGCGGCGCCGCCGGCAAGACCGCCGACGACCCCGACGAGCCGCTCGCCACGCTCTCCCTGTCCGACGGGCCCGGCCCGCAGTGGGCCGTCCGCCCGCTCAACCAGCAGGGCATCGCCACGAACTGGGGCGACGAGACGGCCCGCGAGGTGTGGTGGCACGTCGCCGTCGTCAACGACGGCTCCCACACCACGATGTACGTGCAGGGCTGCCCGGTCGCCCGCAATCCCCACGCCACCGCCGTCGGAATCACCTCGGTCGGACTGCCGTGGCTGCTGGGCGGCTACGAGTACGGCGGCAAGATCGACCAGATTCTCCACGGACGGCTCGGTGACGTCCGGATCGTCGAACGGGCGCTGCCCGTCACCTCGTTCATGAACCACTGAATCCGTCGAACAGCAGAGGACAGACACGATGAGCGAGCAGCAACTCCCTTCCTGGGCCGACCCGTCCGTCTCCCCCGCCGACCTCGACGCCCAGGGCGTCTCCCGGCGCGGGCTCCTGCGCCGCGCGGGCCTGTTCGGCGCCGCCTTCGCCCTCGGATCGGCGGCGACCCCCGCGCTCGCCGCCGACCAGCGGGGCTTCGGCGGCGACGACCCCCGTCTCGCCTACCTCGTAGGCGACCACCACGTGCACTCCGTCTACAGCCACGACGCGAAGTACACGTTCTCCCAACTGGCCACCGCGGCGGCCAAGTACGGTCTCGACTGGATGGTCTTCAACGAGCACTCCAACTTCGGTCACGCCTCCTACGGCGCCGCGCTGGAGCACCAGGAGATCCTCAAGGCCCGGGCCGAGAACCCCCGTCAGCTGATCTTCCAGGGCCTGGAGTGGTACATCCCGGCCGCCGAACACTGCACGATCTTCGCGGCGCCCGGCCCGCACGAGGTCGACGTACTGACGCAGTTCGAGCTGGCCTACGACGGCAAGCTGCTGGGCTACACCGACGGCGCGGCCGACAACCCGAACACGGCCCGCAACGAGGCGCACGCCGTGAAGGCCATCAAGTGGCTCGCCGACCAACGTCGTTCGGGCTACGTCGACGACGTGCTGGTCCTCGCCAACCACCCGATGCGGCTGGGCATCGACTCACCGCACGAGATGCGCAACTGGCGGGACGCGGCCCCCGAGATCATGATCGGGATGGAGGGGGCGCCCGGCGCTCAGGGCGGAGGCATTCCCGGCTGGGAGGGGCCCGACTCCCAGCGCGGCGAGTACACCAACAAGCCGTCCGTGAACTCCTGGCCCGGCTATCCGGAGAACGCGTACGTCCTGTACGGAGGGTTCGACTGGATGACGGCGACCGTGGGCGGCATGTGGGACGCGATGCTCGCCGAGGGCAAGCTGTTCACCATCACCACCAACTCGGACGTGCACCGCGTCGTCTTCGACACCTGGAAGAACGGCGACTGGCTGCCCGGGCAGAACTTCGACAACACCGGCCACATCCCGGATCCGGTGAACACGGACTCGCCCCAGCCGGGCGGTGACTTCTGGCCCGGCCAGTTCAGCCGCACCCACGTCGGCGTCACCCGCTACGGCTACCGGGCGGTGATGGCGGGCCTGCGCGCGGGCCGGGTCTGGCTGGACCACGGGCATCTGCTCGACGGCCTCGACGTCCGGCTGACGCGGGACTGCGACCACGGCCAGGGCGTCACCCTGGGCGGCCGACTGCGGGTCCGCAAGGGCGAGAAGCTCACCCTGAACGTCACCGTGACGACCGCCTCGCGTCCCAACACCCAGGGGATCCTGCCGCAGTTGGCGCACGTGGACGTGATCCGGGGCGCGGTGCGCGGACCGGTGGCCGACCGGGAGGACTGGCGGGCGCCGGACACCAAGGTCGTACAGACGACGGACGTGTCCGGCCGCGAGGGCACGTACACGCTGCGCATCCCGCTGACCGCCGGGGACGAGTCCTTCTACGTCCGACTGCGCGGCAGCGACGGGAAGCGCAACGGCACGGGCTACCTCGGCGCCTCCGTCGACCCGCACGGGCCGATTCCCCACGTGCCGGGGGACGGTGACCCGTGGGCCGACACGTGGTTCTACGCCAATCCGATCTTCGTGGATGTGGCCGGGGCCTGAGGAGCGCCGGGCCCCGGCACACCGTGGGCTACACGTAGAACCGGGACAGGCTCTGCAGCACCGCCGCGGGCTTCGTGCCGCCCTCGATCTCGATCGTCCCGTCCACGACGATCTGTACGCCGCCCTTCACCTCCTCGACCTCGGCCAGCTTCCCGACCAGCCGGATGCGGGAGCCGACCTTCACCGGGGAGGGGAAGCGCACCTTGTTCAGGCCGTAGTTGACCTTCGTCGTCACGCCCTGGACGTCCAGCAGCTCGGTGAACAGGGGGATGAAGAGGGAGAGGGTGAGGTAGCCGTGGGCGATCGGGGCGCCGAACGGGCCGTCCTTCGCGCGCTCCGGGTCGACGTGGATCCACTGGTGGTCGCCCGTGGCGTCGGCGAAGGTGTCGATCCGCTCCTGGGTGACCTCGACCCACTCGCTGGTGCCGAGGTCGCTGCCGGCGAGCTTCTTCAGTTCGTCGAGACCGTTGACGGTGACGCTCATGTAGCTGTCCTTGTCTGAGAGACCTGTAAGACCTGAGAGATCTATGAACGGGTGCCGAAGCGCTTGCGCACCCGGGCCTTGAGGAGCTTCCCCGAGGCGGTGCGCGGGAGTTCGTCCGCGAGCACGACCGACTTGGGGATCTTGTACTTGGCGAGCCGCCCGGCCAGCGCGGCCAGCACCTCGTCGGGATCCAGCGAGGCTCCCTCGCGCGGTACGACGACCGCGCGGGGCACCTCGCCCCACTTGTCGTCGGGCACGCCGATGACGGCGCACTCGACGATGTCCGGGTGGGCGAGGAGCAGGTCCTCGATCTCCGCCGGGTAGATGTTCTCCCCGCCGGAGATGATCATGTCCTTGATGCGGTCGACGATGAAGACATAGCCGTCCTCGTCGATGCGGGCCGCGTCCCCGCTGCGGAACCAGCCGTCGGCGAAGGCGGCGGCCGTCTCCTCGGGCAGGCCCCAGTAGCCGGGCATGACGTGCGGTCCGCGCACCACGACCTCGCCGGTCTCGCCGACGGCGGCCGGGGCGAGGTCGGCCCGCACGACCCGGACATCGCTGAAGAAGTGCGGCACCCCGGCCGAGCCCGCCTTGCTCACGGCATGTTCGGCGTCCAGGAAGAGCGTGCCGGGGGACGCCTCCGTCATGCCGTAGCCCTGGAGGAAGGTCAGGCCGCGCTCCTGGTACGCGGCGATCAGTGGGGTCGACACCGGGGAGCCGCCGCAGGTGAGGATGCGCAGGGAGGACAGGTCGGCGTCCTTCCAGCGCGGGTGCCGGGCGACCTGTTCGAACATGGTCGGCACCCCGAACATGAAGGTGATCCGGTGCCGTTCGATCAGGTCCAGGGTGGCCGCCGGGTCGAAGGCCTCGACCAGGACACAGGTGCCGCCTTTCAGCAGCACCGGCAGGGTGAGCATGTTGAGGCCGGCCGTGTGGAACAACGGGGCGGAGACAAGGGCGCGTTCGTCCGCGATCAGGTCGGTGTCGACGAGGACGTTGATCGCGTTCCAGGTGAGGTTGCCGTGGGTGAGCATCGCGCCCTTGGGGCGGCCGGTGGTGCCCGAGGTGTACATGATGATGCAGGTGTCGTCGGGCACGACCGGCTCGTCGACGGGGTCGGTTCCGGCCTCGGCGAGCGCCTCCTCGTACTCGGCGCCGACCTCGACGTAGGCGCGTACGTCGGTGGTGCCGGGCAGCCCGGCGACCAGGCCCTGGAACGAGGGGCCGTAGACGAGGGCCCTGGCTCCGGAGTCGGCGAGCTGATAGGCGATCTCCGGGCCGGCGAGGCGGGTGTTGAGGGGGACGAAGACCGCGCCGAGGGTGCCCGCCGCGAACAGGGTCTCCAGGTAGGAGGGGTGGTTGGGGCCGAGGTAGGCGATCCGGTCGCCGCGCCGGACGCCCCGGGCACGCAGGGCGTGCGCGAGGCGGGTGGTGCGGTCGTACAGCTCGGCGTACGAGCGGCTCGTGTCGCCGTGGATCAGGGCGGTGCGGTGCGGGGTCTTGCGGGCTCGGCGTGCGGGCCACGACCCCAGTCCCTCGTTGCGCATCTGGGCCCCTTACGGCTTCGTCAGCCCGAGCAGGCGGGCGGCGTTCTCCTTGAGGATCTTCGGCTTGACCTCGTCCTTGATCGACAGCTTCGCGAAGTCGGCGAGCCAGCGGTCGGGGGTGAGGACGGGGAAGTCGGAGCCGAAGAGGACCTTGTCCTTGAGCAGCGTGTTGGCGTACTGCACCAGCTGCGGCGGGAAGTACTTCGGCGACCAGCCGGACAGGTCGATGTGCACACCCGGCTTGTGCGTGGCCACCGCGAGCGCCTCGTCCTGCCAGGGGAACGACGGGTGCGCCAGGATGATCTTCAGGTGCGGGAAGTCGGCGGCCACGTCGTCCACGTGCAGCGGGTTGGAGTACTTGAGCCGGATCCCGCCCCCGCCGGGCACACCGGCGCCGATGCCGGTCTGGCCGGTGTGGAAGAGGGCGATGGTGCCGGTCTCCTCGATCACCTCGTAGAGGTCGTACGCCACCGCGCGGTCGTTGGGGAAGAAGCCCTGGATGCTGGGGTGGAACTTGAAGCCCTTCACCCCGTACTCCTCGACCAGCCGGCGGGCCTGCTTCACGCCCGCCTTACCCCGGAACGGGTCGATGGACGCGAAGGGGATCAGGACGTCCGCGTTGGCCGCGGCCGCCTCGGCGACCTCCTCGTTGGGGACGGGGGCCGTTCCGGTCGCGGACTCGGCGTCGACCGTGAAGATCACGGCGGCCATCTTCCGCTCGCGGTAGTAGGCGGCCGTCTCCTGAAGGGTCGGCTTCCGTTTGCCCTCGACCTTGAAGTAGGCAGAGGAGGCGTCGTGCAGATCGTCGTCCAGGGAGGAGTGGCCCTTGGAGGACACCTCGGCGTGGGTGTGGACGTCGATCGCGACGAGATCCTCGACATTGAGGGTCGTCATGGTCAGGCCTCCGGGAACTTGGGGGCCGGGATACCGACCGTCTGGAGCTCGGCGCCGACCGACGTGGGGAAGGCGTCGGCCAGGGTCTCGGGGGTCCAGCCGCCGTCGGCGTAGGCCGCGCTGATCTCCTGCGGATGCGACCAGAGTGCCACTTTGTCGCCGCCGATGCCGATGGCCTGCCCGGTGATGCCCCGGGCGGCCTCGGAGGCGAGGAAGGGAACCAGGGCCGCGCAGTCCTCGGGGGTGCCGAAGCCCTCGCCCTTGCGCAGGAAGTCCGGCAGGGGCTCGCCGTTCCTCATGGCCTCGATGTACGGGGCGAAGGCGGGGATGGTCTCGGTCATCGCGGTCGCGGCCACCGGCACGATCGCGTTGACCGTGATGTTCGCGCGGCCCAGCTCCATCGACCAGGTGCGGGCCATGGCGGCGATGCCGGCCTTGGCGGCGGCGTAGTTCGTCTGCCCGAAGTTGCCGCGCTGCCCGGCCGGTGAGCCGACCAGGATCAGGCTGCCGCCCTCGCCCTGCTCGCGCATGCGGACGGCGGCGGCACGGGCGCAGGTGAAGGTGCCCTTGAGGTGGGTGGTGATCACCGCGTCGAAGTCGTCGTCGGTCATCTTCCACAGCACCTTGTCGCGCAGGATGCCCGCGTTCGTGACCAGGACGTCGAGCCGCCCGAACTCCTGCACAGCGCGGTTGACCAGCCGGTCCGCGGCCTCGGCGGTGCCGACCGGGACCACCTCGGCGACGGCCTTGCCACCCGCCGCGGTGATGGACTTCACGGCCTGCTCGGCCACGGCCTCGTCGATGTCGTTGACGACCACGAAGGCGCCATGGGCGGCGAGTGCGTGCGCGTAGGCGAGGCCGAGGCCCCGGCCGCTGCCGGTGACGACGGCGGCCTTGCCGGTGAGATCGATGCTGGGCACGGGTGAGTCCCTTCACAAACTGGCACGAATGACACGAAATCAAATGAACTGACGCGGGTGGTGCGGCTACGAGATCGAAGCTAAGAGCAATAATTGTTGACGTCAATAGTTGTTGCCGACCCGTCGGTGCGCCAGACTGGGAGCAGCCCGCACCACCGCCCCGCCCGGGGCCCCGAACAGGGAGACCGCCATCGCCCGCCAGCCGCACCCGACGTCCCCTGCCGCAGGCCCCGCTTCGATCGACGCGTACGAGCCGTGGATGCGCGGACTGCACGCGGACACCGGCTACCTCCTGTACCGGCTGGGCCTGCGCTCCGGACAGCTGTTCAACGCCTCCCTCCAGGAGTCCGGCCTGCGCCTGCGCCACTACGCGCTGCTGCGCTTCCTCGCCACGTCCGAGGGCGCGCTCCAGCGCGAGCTGAGCACCTCCCTCGGCTACGACCCGAGCGCGATCGTCGGCCTGGTCGACGACCTCGAGAAGCTGGGCTTCGCCGAGCGCCGCCCCTCCCCCGACGACCGGCGCAGCCGGATCGTCGTGCTCACCGCGGACGGCCGTGCCTTCCTGCGCGACACCGACGAGGCGGGACTGCGCGTGACGAACGAACTGCTCCAGCCCCTCGACCCCGCCGAGCGCGATGTGCTCCACTCGCTGCTGCAGAGAGTCGCCGAGACCGGGCTGGGGTGACGCCATGACGATGACCACCGACGCCGGCCCGTCGCAGGGGATGCGGTCCGCGCCCGACCGGCTGCTGTCCGTCCTCGCCGCGTTCGACCACGACCACCCCGCGCTGTGCCTCACGGACATCAGCCGGCGGGCCGGGCTGAGCCTGACCACCACACACCGCCTCGTGGGCGCCCTGACCGAGTGGGGTGCGCTGGAGCGCGACGAGTCGGGCGTCTACCACGTCGGACTGCGCCTGTGGGAGGTCGCGGCACTCGCGCCCCGCGGGCTCGCGCTGCGGCAGACCGCGCTGCCGTACCTGGAGGACCTGTACGAAGCCACGCACGAGAACGTGCAGTTGGCGGTGCGCGACGGTTCGGAGGTCGTCTACATCGAGTGGCTCTCGGGGCGTTCGGCGGTCGGTGTGCACATCCGGGTCGGCGCCCGCTGGCCGCTGCACGTCACCGGCGTCGGTCTCGCGCTCCTGGCGCACGGCGACCCGGAACTCCAGCAGGAGTACTGCGCGAGCCCGCTCGCCTCCTACACCCCGTACACCCTCACCGACGGCGGGCAGTTGCGCCGGGTACTGGCCGAGGTGCGGCGTTCCGGCGTGGCGGTGAGCGACCGTCAGGTCACCGAGGACGCCCTGTCGGTGGCCGCGCCGGTGCGCGGACCGGACGGCGCCCTGGTCGCGGCCGTGTCCGTCGTGGTGCCCGAGGCCGGGGCCCAGGTCCCGGTGCTGATCCCCGCGGTGCGGCTCGCGGCGCGCGGGATCTCGCGGGCGCTGGGCTGGCAGCCGGAGGGCAGCCGGGCCGGGCGCGGGTCCCGGCGGGCCGGGGGACATCCCTCGCACCGGTGAGAGCGGGGCGGGGCGGGGCGGGGCGGTTGCAGGCGGGGCGGTGGCGGCGGTTCCGGTTGCAGGCGGGGCGGTGGCGGCGGTTCCGGTTGCACGCGGGGCGGTGGCGGCGGATCCGGTTGCACGCGGGGCGGTGCCGGCGGATCCGGTTGCACGCGGGGCGGTGCCGGCGGATCCGGTTGCACGCGGGGCCGTGGCGGCGGATCCGGTTGCACGCGGGGCGGTGGCGGCGGATCCGGTTGCACGCGGGGCGGTGGCGGCGGATCCGGTTGAACTCACCTGCGGCGGAAGCACTTTCCCTGCTTCAACTCTTGACGACCGGAGTGACGAGGAGCACATTGGCGGCGCTGAGAGCGCTCTCAAGACGTCGGGCAGGGCTCTCGAAGGCACCCCCGCACCCGCACATTCACCCCGCACCCGCACCCGAGAGGCCCCCCATGAGTGACACCTCCGGCACACTCCGCAGACGGCGGCGCCCGCTGCGGCGGGCGCTCGTCGCCGTCGTCAGCACCCTCGGCCTCGCGGCGGCGGCCGCCACGGTCGCCTCCCCCTCCGCGAACGCCTCCGCGCCCACGCCCCCGGCGGGCTGGACGCAGGTCTTCCTCGACGATTTCAACGGCGCGGCGGGCACCGGCGTCAGCACCGCCAACTGGCGGTACGACACCGGGACCTCGTATCCGGGCGGGCCCGCCAACTGGGGCACCGGCGAGGTCGAGACGATGACCGACAGCACGAGCAACGTCTCACTCGACGGCACCGGCAACCTCCGCATCACCCCGCTGCGCGACGCGGCCGGCCGCTGGACCTCGGGCCGCATCGAGAGCAACCGCACCGACTTCCAGCCCCCGTCCGGCGGCAAGCTGCGCGTCGAGGCCCGCATCCAGATGCCGAACGTCACCGGCACCGCCGCCGAGGGCTACTGGCCCGCGTTCTGGATGCTGGGCGCGCCCTACCGGGGCAACTACCAGAACTGGCCGGGCGTCGGCGAGCTGGACATCATGGAGAACGTCCAGGGCCGCAACACCGTGTGGGCGACGATGCACTGCGGCACCAATCCGGGCGGCCCGTGCAACGAGACGACGGGCCTCGGCAACTCCACCGCCTGCCCGGGGAGCACCTGTCAGTCCGCCTTCCACACCTACGCGATGGAGTGGGACCGCTCGGCGAGCCCGGAGGCGATCCGTTTCTCCGTCGACGGCGTCACCTACCACACGGTCACGGCCAGTCAGGTGGACGCGGCGACCTGGTCGAACGCCACGAACCACGGTTTCTTCATCATCCTGAACGTGGCGATGGGCGGCGCGTTCCCGGACGCGTTCGGCGGCGGCCTGGACGCGGACACACGCTCCGGGGTGCCGATGACCGTCGACTACGTCCAGGTGCTGTCGTCGAGCGGCGGCGGCACCACTCCCCCGCCGTCCGGCAACCGTGACGCCTACGGCACCGTCCAGGCCGAGTCCTACGACACCCAGTCCGGCACGACCACCGAGACCACCTCCGACACCGGCGGCGGCCAGAACATCGGCTCCCTGGCCAACGGTGACTGGGCCCTCTACAAGGGCGTCGACTTCGGCTCCACGGCGGCCAGGCAGTTCTCCGCCCGGGTGGCGAGCGGCGCGGCGGCCGGCGTCAGCGGACTGGTCGAGGTCCGCCTGGACAGCCGTACCGCCACCCCCGTCGGCAGCTTCTCGATCGCCGGCACGGGCGGCTGGCAGTCCTGGAAGACGGTCCCGGCCAACATCAGCGCGGTGACCGGGACCCACGACGTCTACCTCACCTTCACCAGCGGCCAGCCCGCCGACTTCGTGAACCTGAACTGGTTCACCTTCGGTCACTGACCGTCGGCACGGGAGAGGGGCTCCACGCGTGCGTGGAGCCCCTCTCCCGTGCCGACGGCGCTCAGCGCAGCTCCGCCCGGAACCCCGCCGGCGTCATCTCCGTGTGCTGCTGGAAGAACTTGGAGAAGTTCGCCGCGTCCGGGAAGCCCACCGCCGCGCCGATCCTGCCGATGGGCATGTCCGTGTGGGCCAGCAGGCGCTTGGCCTCCAGGATGACGCGCTTGTCGATGAAGCCCTTGGGTGTCTCGCCGGTGGCGGCGCGGACCGCGCGCACAAGCGTGCGGCGGGAGTAGCCGAGGGCGTCGGCGTAGGCGCTGACGCTGTGGTTGGTGGCGAAGCCCTTCTCGACCGCGTCCCGGAAGAGGGTGAAGGTGGTGTCCGACTGCCGCCTGGCGGCCTCCGCGGAACTGGCCGCCAGGTGGGCCAGGCGGATCAGGAACGCCGAGAGCGAGTGCCGCAGGACCGCTGTGTGCAGGCTCAGCGGAAGCGTCGTGGTGTCCTCGTACTCGCGCTGGAGTTGGGCGAGGGCCGGTCTGAGGCCGCCCCGCTGCGCCTCGTCGGGGCGCAGCAGGGGCGGCAGGTCGTAGCGGTACAGGCCGGTGGCCTCGACCGTCGAGCGGGGCAGGAAGCCGGGTTGCATGGTCAGCACGGTTCCGCGGTACTCGCACGTACGCGAGAAGCGGTGGACCTGCCCCGGGCGGATCCACAGCAGGTCACCGGCCGTCGCCTCGTACTCGGCGAAGTCGATCATGTGCGGTACGGGGCCGTCGTCGAAGAGCATCACGACGTGGAAGTCGATGCGGTGGACGCGGTGCAGGGGCGCGTCGGCGAGCCAGGTACGGCCCGTTCCCATGGGGCCGACCTGCATGCCGACGCCGCCGACGCTCAGCTCGACCGGGAAGGGGAACGTTCTGATCGCGTCAATACCGCCGCCACCGTCTCCGGCTTGGATGGTTCTGTCCACCATGTCCTTCTCGTGCCGCCTCGATCGCCCGCCCTGTGTCCCACTTTCACCACAGGCTGACACACCGCGACCTTCCCCCGTAAAAGTCAGACTTTTAAGTTTGAACACGTCAGACCAGCCATCCCGCTCCGATCGAGGATTTCTTGAAGATGAGCACGCAGACACCGGACAGCTTCGAATGGACCGAACTCGACCGGCGTGCCGTCGACACCGCCCGCCTTCTGGCGGCGGATGCCGTCCAGCGGGTGGGCAACGGCCACCCCGGCACCGCGATGAGTCTGGCCCCGGCCGCGTACACGATCTTTCAGAAGGTGATGCGCCACGATCCGGCCGACCCGGAGTGGACGGGCCGTGACCGCTTCGTGCTCTCCCCCGGGCACACCTCGCTCACCCTCTACACGCAGCTGTACCTCGCCGGTTACGAGCTGGAGCTCGACGACCTGAAGGCCTTCAGGACCCATGGTTCGAAGACGCCCGGGCATCCCGAGTACGGCCACACGGCGGGCGTCGAGACGACGACCGGGCCGCTCGGCCAGGGCGTCGCCAACGCGGTGGGCATGGCGATGGCCGCCCGCTACGAGCGCGGTCTGTTCGACCCGGAGGCCCCCGAGGGCGCCTCCCCCTTCGACCACACCATCTGGGGAATCGTCTCCGACGGCGACCTGGAGGAGGGCATCTCCGCCGAGGCCTCCTCGCTGGCCGGCCACCAGAAGCTCGGCAACCTCGTCTTCGTCTACGACGACAACCACATCTCCATCGAGGGTGACACCGCGACCGCGTTCTCCGAGGACGTGCTGAAGCGGTACGAGGCCTACGGCTGGCACGTGCAGCGGATCGAGCCCGGCGAGGACGGCGACATCGACGTCCACGCCCTGTACGCGGCACTGCGGGCCGCGCAGGCCGAGACCGAGCGGCCGTCGATCATCGCGATGCGCACGATCATCGCCTGGCCCGCGCCCAACGCCCGGAACACCGAGGCCGCGCACGGCTCCGCGCTCGGCGCGGACGAGGTCGCCGCCACCAAGCGCGTCCTCGGCTTCGACCCCGACAAGAGCTTCGAGGTCTCCGACGAGGTCCTCACCCACACCCGCCAGGCCCTGGACCGGGGTGCCGAGGCGCACGCCGCCTGGGACAAGCAGATCGACAAGTGGCGCGGGGCCCAGCCGGAGCGGGCGAAGCTGTTCGACCGGATCGTCGCCGGTCAGCTGCCCGAGGGCTGGGAGGAGAAGGTCCCGGTCTTCGAGGAGGGCAAGGCGGTCGCCACCCGTGCCGCCTCCGGCAAGGTGCTGCAGGCGCTCGGCGCGGTCCTCCCCGAGCTGTGGGGCGGCTCCGCCGACCTGGCCGGCTCGAACAACACCACCATCGACAAGACCAGTTCCTTCCTGCCGAAGGGCAACCCGCTGCCGGAGGCCGACCCGTACGGCCGCACCATCCACTTCGGCATCCGCGAGCACTCCATGGCCGCGGAGATGAACGGCATCGCCCTGCACGGCAACACCCGCGTCTACGGCGGCACCTTCCTGGTGTTCTCCGACTACATGCGCAACGCCGTCCGTCTCTCCGCGCTGATGCAGCTGCCCGTGACGTACGTCTGGACGCACGACTCCATCGGCCTGGGCGAGGACGGCCCCACCCACCAGCCGGTCGAGCACCTCGCGTCCCTGCGCGCCATTCCGGGCCTGAACATCGTCCGTCCGGCCGACGCCAACGAGACCGCGATCGCCTGGGCCGAGATCCTCAGGCGGCACGCCACCGACCCGGCTCCGCACGGCCTCGCGCTCACCCGCCAGGGCGTGCCGACCTACGCGCCCAACCCGGATGCGGCGAAGGGGGGTTACGTCCTGAAGGACTCCTCGAAGCAGACCCCGGACGTCGTCCTGATCGCCACCGGCTCCGAGGTGCAGCTCGCCGTCGCCGCGCGGGAGGCGCTGGAGGCCGAGGGGGTCGGCACCCGCGTGGTGTCGATGCCGTCCGTGGAGTGGTTCGAGCAGCAGCCGCGGGAGTACCGCGACAGCGTCCTGCCGCCGTCCGTGAAGGCCCGTGTCGCGGTCGAGGCCGGGATCGGTCTGACGTGGTACCGGTTCGTGGGTGACGCGGGACGCATCGTCTCCCTCGAACACTTCGGCGCCTCCGCCGACGCGAAGGTCCTGTTCGCCGAATTCGGCTTCACCGCCGAGAACGTCGCCGCCGCAGCCAGGGAATCCCTTACCGCCGCCCGCGGTTGATCCGATCGCCCGAAAGAAGATGATCACAGTGTCCGAAGCAACCGCGCCCGCGGAACCACTCGAGCGCCTGTCCGACGAGGGCGTCTCCATCTGGCTGGACGACCTGTCGCGCAAGCGGATCGAGTCCGGCAACCTCGCCGAACTCGTCGCGACGAAGCACGTGGTGGGTGTCACCACCAACCCGTCGATCTTCCAGGCCGCCATCGGCTCCGGCGAGGGGTACGAGGAGCAGCTCACCGACCTCGCCGTGCGGGGCGTCACGGTCGACGAGGCCGTGCGCATGATGACGACCGCCGACGTCCGCGCCGCCGCCGACATCCTGCGGCCCGTGTACGACGCGACCGGCGGCCGGGACGGCCGGGTCTCCATCGAGGTCGACCCGCGCCTCGCGCACGACACGGCGGCCACCGTCGCCGAGGCCAAGCAGCTCTCCTGGCTGGTCGACCGCCCCAACGTCATGATCAAGATCCCGGCGACGAAGGCCGGTCTCCCGGCGATCACCGAGGTCATCGGCCTCGGCATCAGCGTCAACGTCACCCTGATCTTCTCCCTGGAGCGCTACGGCGAGGTCATGGACGCCTACCTGGCGGGCCTGGAGAAGGCGCAGAAGGCGGGCCTGGACCTCTCGCAGATCCACTCCGTGGCCTCCTTCTTCGTCTCCCGCGTCGACTCCGAGATCGACAAGCGGCTGACGCTGCTCGGCACGGACGAGGCCCTCGCGCTGAAGGGGAAGGCCGCCCTCGCCAACGCGCGGCTCGCCTACGAGGCGTACGAGAGCGTCTTCTCCGGTGAGCGCTGGACGGCCCTCGGCGGGGCCGGGGCCACCAAGCAGCGTCCGCTGTGGGCCTCCACCGGCGTGAAGGACCCGGCGTACAAGGACACGCTGTACGTCGACGAGCTGGTCGCGCCCGGCACGGTCAACACGATGCCGGAGGCCACGCTGAACGCCGCCGCCGACCACGGCGACATCACCGGCGACACCGTCACCGGTGGCTACTCCCAGGCCCGCGCCGACCTCGCTGCCGTGGAGCGGCTCCAGATCTCCTACGACGAGGTCGTCCAGCAGCTGGAGGACGAGGGCGTCGCCAAGTTCGAGGCGGCCTGGCAGGACCTGCTGAACACCGTGACGAAGTCCCTGAACAGCAAGGGAGTGGACGGGGAATGAGCAAGAAGCGTTCCGAGACGACCACGGAGGAGACCGCGGCGGAGGTGACCGTCCCCGTCCTCCCGGCGGCCGACTGGTCCAACCCGCTGCACCACCCGCAGGACCGCCGGCTCCCCCGGATCGCCGGCCCGTCGGGTCTGGTCATCTTCGGCGTCACCGGCGACCTGTCCCGCAAGAAGCTGATGCCGGCCGTCTACGACCTCGCCAACCGCGGTCTGCTGCCCCCGGGTTTCTCGCTCCTCGGGTTCGCCCGCCGGGACTGGGAGGACCAGGACTTCGCGCAGGTCGTGCACGACGCGGTCCGCGAGCACGCGCGCACCGAGTTCCGCGAGGAGGTCTGGCAGCAGCTCTCCGAAGGTATGCGGTTCATCCCCGGTGACTTCGACGACGACACCGCGTTCAAGCAACTGCGGTCCGCCGTCGACGAGTTGGACGCGTCGCGCGGTACGAGCGGCAACTACGCGTTCTATCTCTCCGTACCGCCGAAGTTCTTCCCGAAGGTCGTCCGGCAGCTGAAGAAGCACGGGCTCGCCAGCGCCCCGGAGGGGTCCTGGCGGCGTGCGGTGATCGAGAAGCCGTTCGGGCGGGACCTGGCGAGCGCCCGTGAGCTGAACGCGCTCGTGCACGACGTGTTCGAGCCGGACCAGGTGTTCCGCATCGACCACTACCTCGGCAAGGAGACCGTCCAGAACATTCTGGCGCTCCGCTTCGCCAACCAGATGTACGAGCCGCTGTGGAACCGGTCGTACGTCGACCACATACAGATCACGATGGCCGAGGACATCGGCATCGGCGGCCGCGCCGGCTATTACGACGGCATCGGCGCCGCCCGTGACGTCATCCAGAACCACCTGCTCCAGCTCATGGCCCTCACCGCCATGGAGGAGCCGATCGCCTTCGACGCCGAGTCGCTGCTCACCGAGAAGCTCAAGGTGCTCAAGTCGGTGCGGCTGCCGGAGAACATCGGCGAGCACACCGTGCTGGCGCAGTACGCGGAGGGCTGGCAGGGCGGCGCGAAGGTGCCCGGGTACCTCCAGGAGGAGGGCATCGACCCGCAGTCCAAGACGGACACGTACGCGGCCATCAAGCTGGAGGTGGACAACCGCCGCTGGGCGGGCATCCCCTTCTACCTGCGCACCGGCAAGCGGCTGGGCCGCCGGGTCACCGAGATCGCGGTGGTCTTCAAGCGGGCGCCGCACTCCCCGTTCGACTCCACCGCCACCGAGGAGCTCGGCCAGAACGCCATCGTCATCCGGGTCCAGCCGGACGAGGGCATGACGGTCCGCTTCGGTTCGAAGGTGCCGGGCACGTCGATGGAGATCCGGGACGTGTCGATGGACTTCGCCTACGGCGAGTCGTTCACGGAGTCCAGCCCGGAGGCGTACGAGCGCCTCATCCTGGACGTCCTCCTCGGCGACGCCAACCTGTTCCCCCGCCACCAGGAAGTGGAAGAGTCCTGGAAGATCCTCGACCCGATCGAGGAGTACTGGGCGAACCACGGCAGGCCGGCGCAGTACGCGTCGGGCAGCTGGGGACCCGAGGAAGCGGACGAGATGCTCGCACGAGACGGTAGGAGCTGGCGCAGGCCATGAAGATCGACCTGACCGACACCACGGCAAGCAAGATCAACAAGGCGCTGGTGCAGGGTCGCCGCGCCATCGGCACACCCGCCGTGGGCATGGTCCTGACGATGGTGATCGTCACGGACGAGGAGAACGCCTACGACGCGATCAAGGCGGCCGAGGAGGCCTCGCACGAGCACCCCTCGCGCACCCTGGTCGTCATCAAGCGGCACGCCCGCACCCCGCGCGACCGCACCCAGTCCCGCCTCGACGCCGAGGTACGGGTGGGCGCCGACGCCGGCACCGGCGAGACGGTGATCCTGCGGACCTACGGCGAGGTGTCCGACCACGCCGACTCCGTCGTCCTGCCGCTGCTGCTGCCGGACGCCCCGGTCGTGGTGTGGTGGCCGGTGGACGCCCCGGAGAACCCGGCGAAGGACCCGCTGGGCGCGCTGGCCCAGCGCCGGATCACCGACCTGTACGCCGTCGGGAACCCCCTCCAGGTGCTGGAGGCCCGGGTCCGCTCCTACGCGCCCGGCGACACCGACCTCGCCTGGACCCGGCTGACCCCGTGGCGCTCGATGCTGGCCGCGGCCCTGGACCAGGCACGGGTGAAGGTGACCTCGGCGGCGGTGGAGGCCGAGGAGGAGAACCCGGCCGCCGAACTGCTGGCCCGCTGGCTGGAGGCCCGGCTCGGCGTCACCGTCGACCGGATCGTCACCGCCGGACCGGTGGTCACGGCCGTGCGCCTGGGCACCGCGAACGGCGAGATCGTCATCGACCGCCCCGAGGGCCCGCTGGCCACGCTGTCCCTGCCGGGCCAGCCCTCGCGCACCCTCGCGCTGAAGGTCCGCACCACCTCCGAACTCATCGCCGAGGAGCTGCGGCGCCTCGACGCGGACGAGATGTACGCCGTCGCCCTGCAGGGCGAGGGCACCAAGGAGATCCCTGCTCATGTCTGACTCCGTTTCCGATTCCCCCAAGCTCACCCGCAGGCCTCAGTGGGCGGCCCTGGAGGACCACCGCGCCGAGTGGCACGCGCATCTGCGTGACCTGTTCGCGTCGGACTCCGGGCGCGCGGAGCGGTATGTCGTACGCGTGGGAGACCTGCGTATCGACTACTCGAAGAACCTGGTCACCGACGAGACGCTGGCGCTGCTGCAGGAACTGGCCACCGCCACCGACGTGTTCGGGCTGCGGGACGCCATGTTCCGCGGCGAGAAGATCAACATCACCGAGGACCGGGCCGTGCTGCACACCGCGCTGCGCGCCCCTGCGGGCGCGGTGATCGAGGTCGACGGTGAGAACGTCGTCCCCAAGGTCCACGCGGTCCTCGACCAGATGAGCGACTTCGCCCGGCGGGTGCGCTCCGGCGAGTGGACCGGCCACACCGGCAAGCGGATCCGCAACGTCGTCAACATCGGCATCGGCGGCTCCGACCTCGGTCCCGCGATGGCGTACGAGGCGCTGCGGGCGTACACCGACCGCTCGTTGACCTTCCGGTTCGTGTCCAACGTGGACGGCGCCGACCTGCACGAGGCCGTGCGCGACCTGGACCCGGCGGAAACCCTGTTCATCGTCGCGTCCAAGACGTTCACCACCATCGAGACGATCACCAACGCGACCTCGGCGCGCACCTGGCTCCTCAAGGGCCTCGGGGGCGACGAGAAGGCGGTCGCCCGGCACTTCACGACTCGGCGATCGGTCTGTCCCTGATGATCGCCATCGGCCCGGACCGTTTCCGGGAGATGCTCGACGGTTTCCGGATCGTCGACGAGCACTTCCGCAACGCGCCCGCCACGCCGTGCTGCCGTACAGCCACTACCTGTCGAAGTTCACCGCGTACCTGCAGCAGCTGGACATGGAGTCCAACGGCAAGTCGGTGGACCGTGACGGCCACCCGGTGCAGTGGCAGACCGGGCCGGTGGTGTGGGGCACGCCCGGCACCAACGGGCAGCACGCCTACTACCAGTTGATCCACCAGGGCACCAAGCTCATCCCGGCCGACCTGATCGGCTTCGCCCGTCCCGTAGACGAGCTGAGCGACGAACTCAAGGCGCAGCACGACCTGTTGATGGCCAACCTGTTCGCGCAGGGGCAGGCGCTGGCCTTCGGCAAGACCGCCGACGAGGTGCGCGCGGAGGGTGTGGCCGAGGAGCAGGTCCCGCACCGCACGTTCAAGGGCAACCACCCGACGACCACGATCCTGGCGAAGGACCTCACCCCGTCGGTGCTCGGCCAGCTGATCGCCCTCTACGAGCACAAGGTGTTCGTGCAGGGCGCGATCTGGAACATCGACTCCTTCGACCAGTGGGGCGTCGAACTCGGCAAGGTCCTCGCCAAGCGCGTCGAACCGGCCCTCACCGAGGGCGCGGACGTCCCCGGTCTCGACTCCTCCACCGCCGCCCTCGTGGCCACCTATCGTGAACTGAAGGAAGTGCTCTGATATGCAGCTCGGTCTCATCGGCCTCGGCAAGATGGGCGGCAACATGCGCGAGCGGATCCGCCTCGCCGGCCACACCGTCATCGGCTACGACCGCAACCCCGAACTCTCCGACGTGAGCAGCCTGGCCGAACTGGTCGACAAGCTCGAAGCGCCGCGCACGGTCTGGGTGATGGTCCCTGCGGGCGCCCCCACCCAGTCCGTCGTCGACGAACTCGGCGGCCTCCTCTCCCCCGGCGACACCGTGGTCGACGGCGGCAACTCCCGCTGGACCGACGACGAGAAGCACGCTCAGGAGCTCGGCGCCAAGGGCATCGGCTTCGTCGACGCGGGCGTCTCCGGCGGTGTGTGGGGCCTGAAGAACGGCTACGCCCTGATGGTCGGCGGCGAGAAGGAACACGTCGACCGGCTTCAGCCGATCTTCGACGCGCTCAAGCCCGAGGGCCACTACGGCTACGTCCACGCCGGCAAGGTCGGCGCCGGGCACTTCTCCAAGATGGTCCACAACGGCATCGAGTACGCCATGATGCAGGCGTACGCCGAGGGCTGGGAGCTGCTGGAGAAGGTCCACTCCGTGACCGACGTGCGCGAGGTCTTCCGCTCCTGGCAGGAGGGCACGGTCATCCGCTCCTGGCTGCTCGACCTGGCCGTCAACGCCCTGGACGACGACGAGCACCTGGAGAAGCTGCGTGGCTACGCCCAGGACTCCGGCGAGGGCCGCTGGACCGTCGAGGCCGCCATCGACAACGCGGTGCCGCTGCCCGCGATCACCGCCTCCCTCTTCGCCCGGTTCGCGTCCCGCCAGGACGACTCTCCGCAGATGAAGATGGTCGCGGCGCTGCGCAACCAGTTCGGCGGCCACGCCGTCGAGTCGGCGAAGGAGTAGTCCGGCCGTGGGGGACCTCCTTCTGGTCCGCCACGGTGAGACGGAGTGGAGCGTGTCGGGCCAGCACACCAGCTGGACCGACCTGCCCCTCACCCAGCACGGCGAGGAACAGGCCAAGTCCCTCGCTCCGCTCCTCTCCTCGCGGACCTTCGCCCTCGCGCTGGCCAGCCCGATGAACCGCGCGATACGAACCGCCGAACTGGCGGGCATCAACGGGGTCGTCGCGGACCCCGACCTGCACGAGTGGGACTACGGCGCCTACGAGGGCGTCACCACCGTCGACATCCACCGCACCCGCCCCGACTGGTACCTGTGGACCGACGGCGTGCCGCCCGGCCCTGAGGGCCACCCCGGAGAGTCGCCCGAGCAGGTGGGGCGGCGCGCGGACCGGCTGCTCGCCCGGGTGGCCCCCGCCCTCCTGGACGGCGATGTGATGCTGGTGGCCCACGGCCACTTCCTGCGCGTGGTGACGGCACGGCGGCTGGGACTGCCCCCCGCCGACGGACGGCTGTTCCAGCTCGCGACCGGAACGGTCAGCCGGCTGTCTACGGAGCACGAACGGCCGGTCATCGCGGAGTGGAACGCCCGGCCGTAGAAAGGCCTCCAGAGGGATCTCCGGAGGGATGTCCGACCACAGGCCCGGGTGTGTGACGCCCGGGCCTGTTCCGCGCCGGTTGACAGCCGCCGGTGACGCGCGCCAGAGTCCACGCTGATGGAGATCGAGGATCTGACGCCGCCGGAGGAGCGGGTGTGGCGGGCCTTCTCCACCGGTGCGGACGTCGACTTCCGCGAGGTGACCGGCGAGGACGCGGCGAACGGTGACGGGTGGGGCCCGGAACGCACCGTGCGGGCAAGCGTGTTGCGGGCACTGCTCCTCGACGGCCCGCAGGAGGACGGCGAAATAGCCTCCCTGCGTCTGGCCGGCGCCCGCGTCACCGGGATGCTCGACCTGCAGTACGCGACGATCGACCACCCCGTCCGGCTCCGGCACTGCCACTTCGACGCCGCCCCGCGGTTCTACGCCTGCCGACTGCGCGAACTCAACCTCAGCGAGTCCGCGTTGCCCGGGCTCACCGCGCAGGCCGTGCGGGTGGACGGCGTGCTGCGCATGACGCGTGCCCGGTTCCGCGGCCCGGTACGGCTCGGCGGGGCACAGCTTGCGGGCAGCCTGTACATGGAGAGCGCGGACATCAGCGGGCCCGACGCGCAGGAGCCGGTACTCCAGCTGAACCAGGCGGCCATCGGCAACGACCTGTGGGCGCCCGGACTGCGAGCCGAGGGCGAGGTGCGCCTGACCGGTGCCTCGGTCGCCGGGTCGGTCAACCTCAACGAAGCCCGGCTCGCGTGTCCCGGCCGACCCGCCCTCGACGCCGAGACCCTCACCGTGCAGGGTGACGCGCTCATGCGGCAGGCGCGGGTGCGCGGCTGGATCGGGCTGCGGGGCGCCCGGATCGGCGGGCGGCTCGACCTGTCCTACGCGGATCTGGAGAACCCCGGCGGCGCGGCGCTGCGGGCGAGCAGCTGCACCGTCGGGGAGCTGTGGCTGCGCCGGGCCACACCCATGCGCGGCACCCTCAACCTGCGGCGCACCACGATGGAAGCCCTCTTCCTGGAGCCCGAGGCGGTGCCCGAAGAGGTCCTCCTCAGTGACCTCGTCTACACGACGCTCACCCCGCACGAGCCCGCCGAGCGCCGCCTGCCCATGCTGGAGCGCGACGGCGACGGCTACGTCCCGCATGCCTACGAGCAGTTGACCGCCTCCTACCTGCGCATCGGCGACGATCACGCCGCCCGGCTCGTCCAGCTCGCCAAACAGCGCCGCCACCGCGGGACGCTCCCCTGGTACGGCCGGCTGTGGGGCCACGTCCAGGACGCCACCGTCGGCTACGGCTTCCGCCCGCTGCGCGCCTGCGGCTGGCTGCTCTCGCTGCTCGCGGCCGGCTCGCTCGCGTACGCCCTGCACCACCCACGTCCGCTGAAGGCGGCCGAGGCACCGCACTTCAACCCGGTGTTCTACACCCTCGACCTGCTGCTGCCGGTGATCTCCTTCGGGCAGGAGGGGGCGTTCGCGCCGGACGGCTGGTACCAGACGCTGTCGTACGCCCTCGTCATCGCCGGCTGGGTCCTGGCCACGACGGTCTTCGCGGGCGTGACCCGTACCGTCAGCCGCCAGTGAGCCGCCTGACCGCGTGCTGGGCCGCCAGCCGCACGGGGGCGTTCGGGGCGCCGTAGCCCCGGTAGCCGCCGTCGCGCTGGACGAGTTCGAAGAAGACGCGGCCGACGGTGTGGGTGTAGCAGTGGCGGAAGGTGCCGTGCGCGTCCCGGTCGTAGAGGATGCCGAGTTCGCGGTACGTCTCCAGCTCGCCGTCGGCGAACTCGTACCGGGCCGCGAGGTCGTCGTAGTAGTTGACCGGGATGGGCAGCAGTCGGCCGCCGGCCTTGACGAAGCGGCGGGCGGCGGTGACCACGTCGTCGGTGGCGAGCGCGATGTGCTGGGCGTGGACCGTGTCGTCGGTGGGTGCCGCGCCGACGGAGAGGGCGATGCGCACGCTGCCGTCGGGGGTGGTGACGGCGCGGCTGCGCAGCAGGCCGTAGGGGTCGGCGACGTCGACGCTCTCCTGGGCCTTCAGGCCGAGCACGCTGCGGTGGAAGAGGGCCGCCTCGTCGAAGTGGTGCCAGGGCTGGGTGAGGGCGAGATGGTCGATGCCGGACACGTCCGAGGCGGCGGCCGGATGCTCGACGTCCTCGAAGTCGGCCCGCCAGTCGGGGAAACGGGGGCGGTTCGTGGCACAGAAGAACAGTTCCGTGCCGTCGGGGGCGGCGACCGCGTCGAGCAGGGCGTCCTCGGGAGCGCGGCGACGCGGCAGGACGGGGGCGAGCAGGGCCTCGGCGCGGCGGGCCGCGGCGGCCGGGTCCGGTGACTCCAGACCGATGGCGGCGAGTCGGGTGCCGTCGCGGCGTACGGCCGTCCCGGTGTTGACCAGGACGCGGGCCGCTCCCTGCTGCCACAGGTCGACGGGCTTGGTGCGGTGCCGTGCGGTGCGGGCGAAGCCCAGGGCGCCGAGCAGGGTGGACAGGGGGTCGGCGTCCGGGGTGACCAGTTCGGCGAAGGCGACGCCCGTGGGGACGACCGGCGCGGGCGGTGCGACGGCACCCACCGCCTCCTGGAGGACCAGCAGGGAGCGGCGGGCGTCCACGGCGGTGGGGCCCGCCTCGGCCTGCCGGAAGACGTCGTTGAAGATCTCCAGGGAGAGCGGTCCGTCGTAACCGGTGCGCAGCACGTGGCCGAGGAGCCCGGCCACGTCGAAGCCGCCCTGGCCGGGGAAGCAGCGGTAGTGCCGGCTCCACTGCAGGACGTCCATCGCGAGCAGCGGGGCGTCGGCGAGTTGGAGGAAGAAGATCTTCTCGCCGGGGATGGCCTCGATGCCTTCGAGGTCCTTGGGGCCGGAGACCCGGGACAGGATGTGGAAGCTGTCCAGACAGGTGCCGAGCGCGGGGTGGCCGGCCGTGTCGACGATGTGCCAGGCGTGGTCGTACGTGCTGACGTGCCGCCCCCAGGCGAGCGCCTCGTAGGCGATCCGGATGCCGAACTCCTCGGCCAGGCCCGCCAGTTCGCTCAGTTGCTCGGCGGCGAGGGCGTCGTCGTCCACGGCGAGCGGGGAGACGCTGGAGCAGACCAGGACGGTGTCGGCGCCGAGCCGGCCCATCAGTTCGAACTTGTGCCGGGCGCGCCGCAGGTTGCGGGTGAACTCGTCCGGCGGCACTGCCTCGATGTCGCGCATCGGCTGGTAGAGGTCGACGGTGAGGCCGAGGTCGGCGCAGCGGGCCCGGATCTCCTCGGGGGTGAGGGGGCTGGCGAGCAGGTCGTTCTCGAAGATCTCGACGCCGTCGAAGCCGGCCCGGGAGGCAGCCGTGAGCTTCTCGGTGAGGGATCCGCTGAGGGAGACGGTGGCGATGGACGTACGCACGTCGGTACCTCTGTTTCTCTGAAGGTCCCTGGTTTCGTGGGCTACTTGCGAGCCCCCACGGCCCCGGCCAGCTCGGCGAAGTCGTCGAGCATCGCCGCGCTGTCGGGCTCCAGGCCGGTGAACAGCCGGAACGCGTCCACCGCCTGGAAGACGGCCATGCCGCCGCCGTCGAGGGTGGCGCAGCCGAGTTCGCGGGCGGTGCGCAGCAGTTCGGTCTCCAGCGGGCGGTAGACCACCTCGGCGATCCACAGCCCGGGGTTCAGCAGGCCGGCCGGGAGGGGCAGGCCGGGGTGGGCGGCCATGCCGGTGGGGGTGGCGTGCACCAGGCCGCCGAGGCCGTCGGCCCGCGCGAGCAGCTCCGCGAGCCGGTCGGGGGTGGCGGCGGCGGCGCGGCCGTCGCCGAAGTGCCGGTTCAGCGAGTCGGCGAGGGCGGCCGCCCGCTCGGGCAGCGCGTCGACGACGGTGATCTGTTCGGCGCCGAGGGTGAGCGTGGCGTGGGCGACGGCCGCGCCCGCGCCGCCAGCCCCCAGCTGGACGACCCGCTCCAGCGGTACGTCGGGCAGGCCGCGCGCGAAGGAGGCGGCGAAACCGGTCACGTCGGTGTTGTGGCCGACGGCCCGGCCGCCTTCTTCGAAGACGACGGTGTTGACCGCGCCGAGGGCCTCGGCCTGCGGGGCGACGGCGTCCAGGTGCCGGATGACGTGCTGTTTGCACGGGTGCGTGATGTTGAGCCCGTCGAAGCCCAGGTCACGGGCGGTCCGCAGCAGATCGCCGACCGCCTCGGGCCGGACGCCGAGGGCGTCGATGTCGAGGAGCCGGTACAGATAGCGCAGCCCCTGACGGTCGCCCTCCCGCTCGTGCAGCGCCGGGCTGAGCGAGGGACCGATGCCGGAACCGATCAGTCCGACGAGATACGAGTCCTTGTCCTGGGACGGCACCGAGGTCCTCCTGAGCGGCTCACAATGTACGAACTAGTACGTTAGCTATACCAGCAGGGAGGGGCCACGGGAAGACCTCGGCGGGGAATCCCGGACCGGCGCGAGGGCCCGCCTCATACAATCTCCGGCACTGGCCCCTTGCCCGAAGGAACCCGATGACCAGCGTCGAAGAACCGGCACGACCGAACGGGCGGATCCGTGACGCCGCCCGCACCCAGGCCGAGATCCTCGACGTGGCCACGCAGGAGTTCGCCCGGGCCGGCTTCGACGGGGCCCGGGTCGACGAGATCGCCGCCCGCACCCGCACCACCAAGCGGATGATCTACTACTACTTCGGCGGCAAGGAGCAGTTGTTCACAGCCGTCCTGGAGCGGGCGTACGCCGTGATCCGCGAGGCCGAGCAGCAGCTCGACGTGGAGCACCTGGACCCGGTCGCGGCCATCCGGCGGCTGGCCGAGGTCACCTTCGACCACCACGAGCAGCACCCGGACTTCATTCGCCTGGTCAGCATCGAGAACATCCACGGGGCGGAGCACATCGCGGCCTCGGAGAAGCTGGGCAGGCTCAGCTCGCCCGTGCTCGACGTGATCAGCCGGATCCTGGCCTCGGGGCAGCAGTCGGGGCTGTTCACGGCCGACGTGGACGCGGTCGACCTGCACGCGATGATCAGCTCGTTCTGCTTCTTCCGGGTCGCCAACCGGCACACGTTCGGCGCCCTGTTCGGCCGTGACCTGGTCGATCCCGCGCAGCGCGAGCACTACCGCGCGATGCTCGGCGACATGGTGATCGCGTACCTGACGGCGGAGCGCGCGGCGGACTGAGACCCCCTCCGGGGCGGGCGGCTCCTTCGGCGCGACCCCTTGACACCCGGGAAACGTCGGCGCAACATCCCACCCACCGCCACTAACTACCCAGTGGGTTAATTAGCCGCGATCCGGTCTGTCTCCCCTGCGCCTCCCCTCCGCTCTGTCTCCGCTCTGTCTCCGCTCTGTCTCCGCTCACTCCGCCTACCGTGGAGTCCCTTCGAAGGAGCACGCCGTGTCCGTCCCCGCCGCACCTGTCGGCCAGCCGAAAAAAGCCGCCCTGGCGGCCTGGATCGGCAGCGCCCTGGAGTACTACGACTTCTTCATCTACGGCAGCGCCGCCGCGCTGATCTTCCCCGACGTCTTCTTCGACGAGTCCGACCCGGCCACCGCGACCCTGCTGTCGTTGGCCACGTTCGGCGTGGCGTACGCGGCGCGTCCGGTGGGCGCGCTCTTCCTCGGGCACTTCGGCGACAAGCTCGGCCGCAAGAAGATCATGGTCTTCACGCTGGTCCTGATGGGCCTGTCGACGTTCCTCATCGGCTGTCTGCCCACCCGCGGCCAGGTCGGCACGCTCGCCCCGGTCCTGCTGGTGCTGTGCCGGGTGCTGCAGGGCATCTCGGCGGCCGGTGAGCAGGCCAGCGCCAACTCCATGACGCTGGAGCACGCGCCGCCGAACCGGCGCGGCTTCTTCACCAGTTTCACCCTCAGCGGCACGCAGGGCGGGCAGCTGCTCGCCACCCTCGTCTTCATCCCCGTCGCCGCGCTGCCCGACGACCAACTGCTGTCCTGGGGCTGGCGGGTGCCGTTCTGGATGAGCGTCGCGGTCGCCGTGGTCGGCTTCGTCATCCGCCGCCGCCTGGAGGAGACCCCGGCCTTCACGCAGCAGGCCGCCTCGGACGGAGTCGTCCGGTTGCCGCTGATGATCCTGATGCGCGAGCACTGGGCGGACGTCCTGCGGGTGATCGCGGGCGCCCTCGTCGCCTCGGTCAGCACGATCTTCACGGTGTGGGCGCTGTCGTACGCCACCAGCGACTCGGTCGGCATGTCCCGGTCCTCGATGCTGTGGGTGGGCGCACTGGCCAACGTCGTCGCGCTCGCCGCGATCCCCCTGTGGGCCACCCTCTCCGACCGTATCGGCCGCCGCCCGGTGTACCTGATCGGCGCGGCCGGCAGCGCCGTGGCGATGTTCGCCTACCTCTGGGCGATCTCCACCGGCAACTACGGCCTGACTCTCGTCCTGGGCATCGTGGCCTTCGGCGTCGTCTACAGCGCCGCGAACGGCGTGTGGCCGTCCTTCTACGGCGAGATGTTCACGACCCGGGTCCGGCTGTCCGGCATGGCCATCGGCACCCAGATCGGCTTCGCCGTGGCCGGGTTCGCGGTGACCTTCGCGGCGCAGATCGCGGGCCCCGACGGCGACGACTGGTCGGCGGTCGCGTTGTTCACGGCGGCCCTGTGCGTGCCGCCGGTGATCGCGGTGCTCTCGGCCCGTGAGACCCACAAGGTGCCGACGGAGCGGCTCGGCGAGCACGGCTCCCGTGCGTCGGCCCAGCCGGAGACGGTGTCGGCCTGAGCGCTGCCCCGCGCGCGTGCCCCGGGGTGCCGCGACGGCGCCCGGGGCACGGACGGGGCGGCCGCCGCCCCTGCCGATCAGGAACGGGAGGCCGCGCCCCTGCCGATCACGAACGGGAGGCCGCCGCCACGCAGAACTCGTTGCCCTCCGGGTCGGCCATCACGACGTGGTGCCCGTCGACCTCCTCCAGGACGGCGCCGCCCGCCTTCACCAGCCGCCCGGACTCCGCTCTGATCCGAGCCCACCGCTCCTCGGGACTGCCGTGGCCCGGTACGCGGATGTCGATGTGCAGGCGGTTCTTGGCCGTCTTGGGCTCAGGAACCGTCAGGAGGGACAGACGGGGGCCGACGCCGCCGGGGTCGCAGAGCCAGGCGCCGTCGTCCACCGAGTCGTCCTCCGGCAGGCCGAAGCTCGCGTGCCACTCCTCACGGGTTTCGAAGGGAGCCGGTGGCGGCTCGTCGACGTATCCCAGGGCGGTCTTCCAGAAGGCGGCGAGGCGCCGCGCGTCCGAGCAGTCAAGGGTGAGATCGATGACGGGTGCCATGTCAGGACCGTACTGCGCACCACTGACAATCCAGTCGTCGTGGAGTCCTCATGGCGTCCTCATCGAGTCCTGGTCCTTGGGCCCCGGGCCTGCGGACCGCCCCCTTCCTCACCCTCCGCCTCCACCGCCGCGTCGAGCAGCGGCCCCAGCTCCCGGGTCACGGTCGTCAAGGCCCGGACGTCCTGCTCGGCTCGGGCGATCAGGATCGCTCCCTCCAGGGCGCTGATCATCAGCGTGGCGAGGGGTTCCGCGCGCTCGGACGGGACGCCCATGTCGGTCAGGGCCCGGGCGACCGGTCCGGTCCACGTGGCGAAGGCGGTGGCCGCGGCCTCGCGGGTGGAGGGGACGGACTCGGCGCAGTCGACGGTCGCCGCCGCGACCGGGCAGCCCGCGGCGAAACCCTCCGTGCCGTACTCGTCGGTCCACTGCCGCACCATCGCCGCGAACAGCCCGCTGGGCGTGGGCGTCGCCGGCCCCGCCAGGAAGCGGGCGACGCGCTTGCCGGCGTAGCGGCCCGCCCAGTCGACGGCTTCGTTGACGAGCTGTTCCTTGCCGCCGGGGAAGTAGTGCTGGAGGGAGCCCCGGGGCGCCGTCGCGTGCGCGGCGACGTCCCGCATGCCGGTCGCGGTGACGCCGTCGCGGCGGATGAGCTGGGCCGCGCTGAAGACCATCCGCTCACGCGGCCCGTGGGCGGACTCCGCCATCCTCGACCTCCTCGCACCGATCTGTACCGCCCACCCTATGACCGCCGTCATAACGCGCACTACTATGACCGCTGTCATAGACAGCGCCCCACCTCGGACAGGCGGTACGCCGTGCGGCACGTCGGCTTCATCGGACTCGGCATCATGGGACAGCCCATGGCGCTGCGACTGGCCCGTTCCGGTACCCCCCTGGTGGTGTGGAACCGCACGCCCACACGCTCCGAGCCGCTGCGCGCGGCCGGTGCCGAGGTGGCGGGCGGACCCGCCGAGGTGTTCGCGCGGACGGACGTCGTCCTCCTCATGCTGGCCGACGGCCTCGCCGT
The DNA here is from genome assembly GCF_000721105.1 of Streptomyces cellulosae. GTDB lineage: Bacteria > Actinomycetota > Actinomycetes > Streptomycetales > Streptomycetaceae > Streptomyces > Streptomyces cellulosae_A. The sequence goes on along the minus strand of NZ_JOEV01000002.1, from coordinate 533,523 downwards.
CGACACCGTCCTGGGCCGCGGCACCCCGCGCTTCGCCGAGCGGGTCCGCGGACACGTCATCGTCCACATGGGCACGACCTCGCCCGAGTACTCGCAGGCCCTGGAGTCCGACATCCGCACGGCGGGCGGACGCTACGTCGAGGCGCCCGTCTCCGGCTCCCGAGTACCGGCGCGGAACGGCCAGTTGGTGGGGATGCTGGCCGGAGCACAGGACGCCGTGGCGGTCGTACGCCCGCTGCTCGCACCGGTGTGCCGGGAGACGTTCGTCTGCGGACCCGCGCCGAACGCCCTGCTCATGAAGCTGTCGGTGAACCTCTTCCTGATCACGCAGGTCACCGGCCTCACCGAGGCGTTCCACTTCGCCGAACGACAGGGCCTGGACCGACGGCTCTTCCTGGACGTCCTGGACGCGGGCCCGATGGCCAGCGCCGTCTCCCGGATGAAGGCGCCCAAGCTGCTGGACCGCGACTTCACGGTGCAGGCCGCCGCCCACGACGTACTGAAGAACAACCGGCTGATCGCCGAGGCCGCCCGCCGGACCGGCCTCGCCTCACCCCTGCTCGACGTGTGCCACGCACTGTTCGAGGAGACCGTGGCGTCGGGGCACGGCGGCGAGGACATGGCGGCGGTCCTGCGGGCGCTCGAGGCACGCTCCGCGAACGGGCACGGGCAGGAGCACGGAGACTGAGACCGAGGGCGGCCTCGAACCGCGGGAGATCAGCCCCTGTCGGCCCTCTCGGGAATCCCGTACGCCCGCTCCACTCCCAGTCGCAGCACCAGTCGGCGGTCGCGGACCATGGCGGCGCGGAAGTCGTCCCAGTCGGGATGCTCGCCCAGGACGTCGCGGTAGAGCCGGACGAGTTCGTCCACCGCCGCGTCGTGCGGGTCCTCCGCCACGGGCGAGAGGTCGGCCGTGCCCTCGGCGACCGTGTACGCCCACCGGTCAGGGCTGGTGACGTGGTACGACGCACGGGGGTCGCGCCGCAGATTGCGGGTCTTGGCACGGTCGTCGGTGATCGAGACCCGAATGATGCGCTCGTCCGGGTAGTAGGCGTGGCTGACGTTCGACAGCTGGGGCCGGCCGTCGCTCTTGAGGGTGACCAGCACCCCGCCGTGGCCCCGGGAGAGCAGCCGGAGCAGTGCGTCCTGAGTCGCGTCGTGAGTCATGCCTGGATCAACCGGCCCGAAGGGCTCGCGCATTCCTGACAGGGGTCGGCTCCACAGTCGGTAGACACTGTCTACGCAGCCTGGTAGACAGTGTCTATGGATGAACCCGAGCCCGGGCTGCGTGCCCGCCTGGTGGACGTCGGAGTGGATCTGGTCACCCGGGAGGGCGCCCAGGCGCTGACCCTGCGGGAGATCGCGCGCCGGGCCGGCGTCTCCCACGGGGCGCCGCGCCGCTACTTCCCCACCCACCTGGAACTGCTGTCCGCCATCGCCCGCCGCGGCTTCGACGCCCTGGCGACCCGGGCGGCGGAGGCGATCGGCGACGGTACGGCGAATCCGCGCGCGCAACTGGCGGAGCTGGGACGCCGCTATCTGGAGTTCGCGCTGGGCAACCGCGGCATGTACGAGCTGATGTTCCGCCATGACCTGTTGGAGAGCGGTCACTTGGGGCTGCGGGACACCAGCCTGCCGTTGTTCCGGGGTCTGGTGGATCTGGTCGGCCGGGTCCGCCCGGATGCCGACGCCCGGCTGGTCGCGGGCGCGTTGTGGGCGAACCTGCACGGCATCGCCCAGCTGTGGGGCTGGGGAAGCCTCCCACTCGCCACGGGCGCCGACGACTTCGTACCGCTGCTGCGGTCCGCGCTGGACGCGCACCTCGGCCCGGAGGCCGCCGTATGACCGGCCACCGGCGTCTCACACTGGCGGGCAGTGTGGCCGGGGCCGTGATCGTCGCCCTGGACGGTACGGTCCTCAGCGTCGTGCAGCCCACCCTGCAACGCGATCTGGACGCGTCCTTCGGCCAGGTCCAGTGGACCAGCACCGGCTATCTCATCGCGGTGGCGAGCCTGTTGGTGTTCGCGGGACGGCTCGGCGACCGGTACGGACACCAGCGGCTCTTCGCCGTCGGGATGCTCGGTTTCGGTGCCGCCTCGGCGGGCATCGGGCTCGCGCCCGGAATCGGCTGGGTGATCGGACTGCGGGTCGTCCAGGGCGTGTTCGGCGCGCTGGCGCAGCCCGCCACGCTGGGAATGCTGCGCGCCGCGTTCCCCGCCGACCGGCTGCGGGGGCCGATCGCCGTACGCACGGCGGCGATCGGGCTGGCGGCCGCCGTGGGGCCCCTGGTGGGCGGGGCACTGGTGGCCGGTCCGGGCTGGCGTGCCGTGTTCTTCCTCAGTGTGGTGCCCGCCGTCGTCTTCGGTGTGCTCGCGCTGGTCGTGCCCGGACCGGCACCGGCGCAGCCCCGTCCCGCCCGCCTGGACCTGCCCGGCGCCCTGCTGCTCGGGGTGACCCTCGCCGGGCTCGTCCACGTCCTCGTCACCCTGCCGGAACCCGGCTGGACGACAGCCGCAGAGACCGCCCTGGTGGTGGGCACGGCCCTCGCCTTCGTCCGGCACGAGCGCCGGGCGGCGAGGCCGCTGATCCCGCCGGAGGCGGTCGGCTCGCCGGCCGTCGGCCCGGCGCTCGGCATCCTGACCGCCGCCTCGGCCGCCCTGTCCGGCACGCTGTTCGTCAGTACGTACGTCCTGCAGTACACGCTCGGCCTCGACTCCTTCCAAAGCGCTCTGCGCAGCCTGCCGTTGGCGGCGCTGATGGTGCTCGCCGCGGCCGGCTGCGCCGTACTCCTGCGGCGCGCGGGCGCCCGTCGTACCACCGTTTCCGCGATGGTCGTCCTGGCCCTCGGGATCCTGCTGCTGACCCGGGCGTCGGGCACGCTCGCGCTGTGCTCCGGCTTCGCGCTGCTGGGGGCGGGATTCGGCACGGTGATGGTGGCGGCGACCCATGTCGTCGTACGGCACAGTGCCGTCGAGTCGGCCGGAGTGGCGGGCGGCCTGCAGCAGACGGCGATGAACGTCGGGCCGACGCTCGGCGTGGCCGCCGCGACCGTGCTCATGGGGCCCGGGGGCGAGCGGCTGCTCCCGCTCACGGTCCTCGCCGCCGTGGCCCTGGCCGGGGCGGTGGCGGGCGGTGCGCTGCCGGGGCGTTCCACCGTCGCGTTCGGGGGGCGAAGTGATGACGATCATGTGGATCCCGGGTCCCGTTCATCTGTTCCTGCGCGACGATGATGTCTGAGGCCGTTCCGGCGGGGTATGCCGGTTCGCACCTCGACGAACGCGACGGAGGATGACGATGGGACAGCTGCGGCAAGAGGTGGACCCGAGCGAGGTCGGGCTGGACGCGAAGGCGCTGGACCGTCTCGACCAGCACGTCGCCCACTACGTGGACGAGGGCCGCCTGCCCGGTTACCTCCTGGCCGTCGCCCGGGGCGGACGCGTCGCCCACCTCACCACCCACGGGCGGCGTGACCTCGCGGCCGGCCTGCCCGTCGAGGCCGACACCCTGTGGCGGATCTACTCCATGACCAAACCGGTCACCGCGGTCGCCGCGCTGCTGCTGGTGGAGGAGGGCCGGCTGTCGCTGGACGACCCGGTCGAGCGCCACATCCCGGCCTTCGCCGAGCCCCGCGTGTACGTCAGCGGGGCGGGCGCCGACATGGTGACCCGGCCGGCCGACGGGCCGATGAGGGTGCGGCACCTGATGACCCACACCGCGGGCCTGACCTTCGCCTTCTACCACAGCCACCCCGTCGACGCCCTCTACCGCCAGGCCGGGCTGGAGTCGTCGGTGGTGCCGGGTACCACCCTGGCGGAGACGGTCGAGGTGTACGCGAGCCTGCCACTGCAGTTCGAGCCGGGCACACAGTGGAACTACTCGGTCGCCTCCAACGTGCTGGGCCGGATCATCGAGGTGGTGTCCGGGCAGCCGCTCGACGCGTTCTTCGCCGAGCGGATCTTCGGCCCGCTCGCCATGACCGACGCCGGGTTCCAGGTCAGCCCGGAACAGGCGGGCAGGCTCGCCGAGTTGTACGGCGACGCCGACGGCGGCGGTATCGAACCGATCCCCGGTCTTCCGCTGCGCGGACGGCCCCGCTTCCTGTCCGGCAGCGGCGGGATGGTGGCCTCCGCGCACGACGTCCACCGCTTCATGGAGCTGCTGCGCCGCCGGGGCGAACTCGACGGTGTCCGTCTCCTCGCCCCCGAGACGGTGGACCTGATGACCTCCAACCACCTTCCGGACGGCGCCGACCTGCGCGCCGTCGGCAGCAAACCGGCACACGACGAGCCCGGCAACGACGGCGTCGGCTTCGGCCTCGGCGTCTCAGTGGTGATCGACCCGTCCCGCACCCTGGCGCCCTCCGGGCCGGGCACGTTCGGCTGGAGCGGCGTGGCCACGACGACGTTCTGGGTCGACCCGAGCCGGGACCTGACCGTGCAGTTCATGACGCAGCTGCGGCCCCGTGCGGCGTGGAGGGTCATGTGGCGGAGCCACCTGGCCCTTCGCGCCGTGCGGTGAGCGTGCGTGCCGGGCGTCGCGACGCCGCGGAGATCCATCAGAAGGGCCCTAGGCCTGCTGGTCGGCGCGTTCGGCAGGACAGCGCGGATGCCGCGGGCCGCAGGGTCTGCGCGGCGGGGGCGGTGAGGAGGGCGTCAGTTCGGGTTCGCGTGGGTCATTGGCCCTTCTCGGTGAACCGATCGATCAGGCCCTGGGCCGTGTTGTGGGCGGAGTCGATCCCGGGCATCTCCTCGGGCACGGTCTCGGCGGCGCGGGCGAACATGGCCTGCTCGTACTCGGTGAGCGCCGTCTCGATGTCGTCGGGGTGCGCGGCGAGGACTTCACCGAGTTCGGCGCCGTCGAGCATGGCCAGGTTGGCGCCCTCACCGTTGGGGGGCGCGAGGTGGGCGGCGTCGCCGAGCAGGGTCACCCCCGGTACCCGGTCCCACCGGTGCCCGGTCGGCAGAGTGTAGAGGGGGCGCAGGACCGGTGCGACGTCGCTGTCGGTGATCAGCGCGGTGAGCTCCGGCGCCCAGCCGTCGAATTCCTGCGCGATCCGCGCGGTGGCCGTGGCGGCATCGGCGAAGTCGATGGCGGCGAACCAGTCCTGCGGCTCGGACAGCCCCACGTAGGCGTGCAGGGTGTCGTCCTTTTCCCGGTGGGCGAAGATCTCCCTGCCCGGCGAAGGAGCGATCAGCATCCCGCCGCCGACCGCTTTCGCGGCGGCCGGGTGCCGTGTGCCGGCGTCGAACAGGTAGGTCTCCACGACCGATTGACCGACGTACTCGGGTGTGGCGGTGGACAGCAGCGGCCGGACCCGTGACCACGCGCCGTCCGCGCCGACCAGCAGGCTGGTGACGACGGTGCCGCCGTCGGCGAACGTCACCTCGTGGCGGCCCTCGCCGAGGGCACGGGTGCGGCTGACCTTGTGCCCCCACCGCACGGTGCCTGCCGGGAGCGAGTCGAGCAGGACCTGTCGCAGGTCGCCGCGCTGTACTTCGGGGCGTCCGCCCGTGCCGTCGTCGGCCTGGTCGAACAGGACAGTCCCATCCCGGTCGAGGACCCGCATCGCCTGGCGGCCCTCCAGGACGATGGCGTGGAACTCGTCCATCAGGCCGGCCGCCTTGAGGGCGAGCTGCCCGTTGTAGTCGTGGATGTCGAGCAATCCGCCCTGCGCGCGCGCCGAGGGGGAGGACTCCGCCTCGTAGACCGTGACCGGGATGCCGTGGACGTGTAAGACGCGGGCCAGAGTGAGTCCGCCGAGTCCGGCGCCGATGATCGTGACGGGGGTGTGCATGCTGGCTCCTTCGGGATCGAGCCGCCCGGTGAACTCCGGTCGGCCGTCTCTGGAAAGGTGCCGGCCCCCGCCGACGAGCCACCGACATCCAACCGACAGCCCTCGACAGCCCCCGACAGCGCTCCGACACGGCACCGACAGCACAGATCAGCCGGATGTCAGGTGGACACGCCCCCTGCTTGAGCCCGCTACCCGTCCAGCACCATCGAGACCGCGCAGGCTCCACCTCGTGCTCCCGCCGACGCGGGGTGCTCCGAAGAATGTGCGGGGCGGCGGTGGGGTGACGGATGCCCGACCTCGGTCAGGCCCTTGATCAGCCGGGGCGGCAGCCGTACGGCGGCTGCCGCCCCGGCGTCGCTCCGCCGAATCGGCCTGCTGATCGACCCGGAGGGTGAAGTGCAGGCCGGCACGGGCGAGTTCACCCAGCCATGGGTCGGACTGGTCGGGCGTCTCGGCCGCCCGGTTCAGACCCGCCGGCAGGGTGTCGTCCAGGACGTGCCCGACGCCCACCGCGAGGGTGCGACAGACGCAGCGGGCCATCGCGCTCTCCTCCGCGTCGCCGACGAGGTCCAGCAGGCAGGCGCCAAACCAGGTCTGTCCGCCCTCGCCGGTCACGTCGAGGGAGACGGCGAGGACGACGCGGTCGCGGTCGGCTTCGGTGGTCGGGTACGTCGCGGCCAACTCCTGGGCCAGGACGGCGATGCGGGCGTCGTCGCCGGTGCGGAGTTCGGCGACGACGCCGTCCCAGGCCTTCAGCCAGCCCTCCAGGCGGAGGGTGCCGCGTACGGGGAAGGTTGTCGATGGCGATGAGATCCAGCGGCTCCGGGGCGCGTCACCGGCGCTCCCCCTCCCCCGCCCCGACGGCCCTCGCCGCCTCGACGACGGCCCAGGCGGCGGCCGCGTCCTGGATGCCGAGGCCGACACTGTTGTAGTAGACGATGTCCTCGGGGCCGTCACGGGCCGTGCGCCGGCCGGTCAGCACACCGCCCAGCGGGATCAGGTCCTCGGGGGTCAGCAGGCCCTCCCGCAGGGCCTTGACGACCGGCCCGGCGTGCTCGGCCGCGGTCGCCGGGTCGTCGACCACGACGGCCCCGCACTCCCGTGCCCGCCGAACCACCTCCGCGTCCACCTCGCGGCGCGAGGGCTCGAACGAGCCCACGCTGACGACCGTGCACCCGGGTGCCAGCCACTGCCCGCGCACCACGGGCGTGGTGCTGAGCGTGCAGGCCGCGACCAGGGACGCCCCGGTCACGGCCGCCTCGGCGGTGCCGGCCGGTTCGACCGGGAGGTCCAGTTCGACGGCGAGCGTCTCGGCGGCGCGGGCGCGATGCTCCGGGGTGGGGCTCCACAGCCGTACGGACTCCAGCTCCCGCACCCGGGCGATCGCCCTGGTGTGGGCGAGGGCCTGGGTGCCCGAGCCGAGGACGGCCAGGTCGGCGGCGTCCGGGACGGCCAGCGCGTCGACGGCGACGGCGCTCGCCGCGGCCGTACGCAGCGTGGTCACGGTCGTGCCGTCCAGCACCGCGGCGAGGCGGCCGGTGACCGGGTCGAGCACGGTGATCACGGCGTGCACGGTCGGCAACCCGGCCGCCGCGTTGCCCGGGTTGACGCTGCCGAACTTGGCGACGGCGCCGGAGTCCGCGGACAGCCGGGAGACGTACGAGAAGACGACGCTGTCGTCGAAGCGGCTCGGGTGCATGATCTTGCCGGGCAGGTCGGCGGTACCGCCGCCCAGCGCGGTGAACGCGGCCCGCTGCGCCCGGATGGCCGTGTCGGCGTCCAGCAGTCCGGCGACCCGTTCGGCGGCGAGGAAGAGGACGGGGAAGGACTCGGGGAAGGACTCGGGGAAGGGCTCCGGGGAGTCGGAGGGGATGTCGTCGCTCACTGCGTGGTCCCTTCGTCGCCGTCCCGCGTGTCCCCTCCCCTCATGCTCCCCTTCGGGACCGGGGTCTGCACGTCCCGGGCGGTGCGGCGACGATCGGGGACAGCGCGGCGGCCGACGCCGGAAGGAGGCGTGCCGGCCGCCGCGGGCCCCCGGTCAGGAGGAGCTGACGACCGCGTCCAGGTGGGGCAGGTGGTGGTCCAGCCGCTCCCGCTTGGTGCGCAGATACGTGATGTTGTTCTCGCACGGCGGTATCAGCAGCGGCACCGTCTCGGCGACCTGGATGCCGTGCCGCAGCAACGCCTCCCGCTTGCGCGGGTTGTTGGACATCAGACGGACCGAGTTCACGCCCAGGTCGTGCAGGATCTCGGCGGCGACCCCGTAGTCGCGGGCGTCCACCGGCAGACCGAGCGCCAGGTTCGCCTCCACGGTGTCCAGGCCCTCCGCCTGCAGCGCCATCGCCCGCAGCTTGCCGAGCAGGCCGATGCCCCGGCCTTCATGCCCTCTCAGGTAGACCACGACGCCGCTGCCCTCGGCGACGACCGCGCGCAGCGCGGAGGCGAGCTGGTCGCCGCACTCGCAGTGCTGGGAGCCGAAGGCGTCACCGGTCAGGCACTCGGAATGCAGCCGGGTCAGAACGTCGTCCGTGCCGATCTCGCCGTAGACCAGGGCCACTTGTTCGTCACCGCGATCGTGATCGAGGTAGCCGACCGCCTGGAATTTCCCGTACACGGTGGGCAGCGGGGCATTCACGACGCGTTCCACACCCGTGCGCTGCGGTGACTTCTTGCCGAGCACGCCAATTTTTTCTGTCATGATCTGGTTCCTAAGCAGAGACGAAAGGCCGTGGAATGATGAGTGGTTCGGGAATACGGTCGGCGGCATACGGTCCGGTGCCGGCGGACACTACCGAAGACGTACGCACGCGAGGGGCGGGCGTCTCAACCCAGGTGGCCGTCCTTCCCGTCGGAAGCTTCGAACAGCACGGCCCGTACCTTCCCCTGGCGACCGACACGCTCGTCGCCTGCGCCATCGCCCGGGAGATCGCCACCGCGTACCCGGTGCACCTCCTTCCGCCGGTGACCATCGCCTGCTCGCACGAGCACGCGGCCTGGCCGGGAACCGTCAGCATCTCCTCCGTGACCCTTCACGCGGTGGTACGGGACATCGCGGCCTCACTGCGCCGCTCGGGCGTCGAAGCCCTGGTTGTGGTCAACGGGCACGGCGGGAACTACGTCCTGGGCAATGTCGTCCAGGAGTCCTCCGCACGCGGTGAGCGGATGGCGCTCTTCCCGGCCCCCGAGGACTGGGAGGCGGCCCGGGTACGGGCCGGGGTGGCGACCTCGCTGCTGACCGACATGCACGCGGGGGAAATCGAGACCTCCATCCTTCTGCACGCCCATCCCGAAATGGTCCGGCCCGGTTACGAGTCGGCCGATTTCGTCGCGGACGACCGCCGTCATCTGCTCACCGTCGGAATGTCCGCCTATACCGATTCGGGCGTCATTGGCCGTCCTTCCCTGGGGTCCGCGGAAAAGGGGAAAGAACTGCTGGCGGGCTTCGCCGATTCCTTCGGGACGTATTTCTCGATGCTCACGTCCCCGGACGGCACCACGAGCACCGCGGGGGCGGAGCGCGGATAGTCACCGTCGGGTGCGCGGTGCGGTGCCGGGTCCGCCACGACCGTCCCGGCCGCCGGGTCCGTCACGGCGTTTCCGGCGCCGTCGTCCGTGCCGCGCAGGCCGGTGTACCAGCGGGCGACCAGGACCAGGGCGCCCGGCAGCGCGGCCACGAAGCTGAGCACGCCGTACACCACGGCGACCGCGAGACCGCTGCTCGCGCCGAGGCCGGCGGCACCGAACGCCCAGGCGGTGACGCCCTCGCGGGGGCCGAATCCGCCGATGTTCAGCGGAAGTCCCATGGCGAGCAGGGCAAGGACCGCGAGGGGCAGCAGAGCGGCCACGGACGCCGCGGATCCGGCGACGCGGGCGGCGAGGACGAACATGCCGATGTGCCCGGCCAGGACGACGGCGGAGGAGACGGCCACGCCCGGCCCGTTGCGGCGGGACAGCAGTCCCTCGCGGGCCTCGGCCAGGCCGGCGCGCAGGGCGCGTCCCCGGCGGGAAGGCTCGGTCCGGTTCATGCGCAGGGCGAGGACGACGGCGAGGGCGCCCAGCGCGGCGAGGCCGAGCAGCGGGGCGAGGTGGCGGGCGTCGGCCAGCACCGGCGAGGGCATCGTCAGCAGGACGGCCGCGCCGACGACGGCCAGCACGGCCTGTCCGGCGGCCCGTTCGAGAACGACCGCGCGGACGCCGCGGCCCAGGTCACCCGAGCTCTTCCCGTGCCGGACCGCTCGGTGGACGTCGCCGAGGACACCGCCGGGCAGGGCAGCGTTCAGGAACAGCGCGCGGTAGTAGTCGGCCAGGGCGGGGACGAGGGGCAGCCGGATACCGAGACCCCGGGCCACCAGCGCCCAACGCCAGGCGCTGAACACGGTGGTGAGCAGCCCGACCAAGAGGGCCGCCAGCAGCGTCGGCGTGTCGATCCGCCGCAGTCCGTCCAGGAACACGCCGGTGCCCATGCGCCACAGCAGGACGGCGAGAATGACGACCCCGGCGACCGTGCCGAAATGGGTACGCACGACCCGTGAGTTGAGAAGGGTGAGGCCGGCCCGGAGCGCGGTGCGCCAACGGGGCGTGTCCTGGCCGGCGTCGGGCCGGGCCCGGCTCACGATCACACCGATCCGGGCCGGCGAGACAGCGGGGCCTGGGCGCACCGCGGCCGGGACACCGCCGGCGGCGAACAACTCGGCCCGCGCTCCCAGGGCTTCGGCCCGGGCGGCGAACACCGCGTTCCGGGCCGTGAGCGTGTCGGTGGGGAGCGGAAAGACCTCGACCAGGTTCGCGCGCCGCGACGGCGACGACACGGCCTGCCGTGCACAGGCTGTCGCGTCGCGCCGGCCCTCGCGCTCGTCCTCGCCCGGTGAGACGTTGCGCGCACCCGGCTCGACGCCCGTCCCGAACGCCGACGCGTTCTGCTGCGGGGCCTCCGCCGCACTCTCACCCGCCCGGACGTTCCCGTCCGGGGCCTCGACGATTCCGTGCCGGGCCTCGACCGCACCCTCACCGGCCCGGACGTTCCCCGCCCGGACCTCGACGTCCCCGCCGCGCGCCTCGGCGATTCCGCCGCGCGCCGGGGCTTTCCCCTGCCGGGCCTCGACCGCACCCTCACCGGCCCGGACGTTCCCGTCCCGCGACACGGCCGCCCCCTCGCCCGCCGCGGCAGTTCCCCGCCGAACCCCGCCGGCCCCCTCGCCCGCCCGGACGTTCCCCTCTCGGGCGGCGGCGTTCCCGGCGCACGGCTCAGCGGTCGGGTCGAACGGCTCGGCGTTGCGCTCGCGCGGCTCGACGCCCGGTCGCATCACCCACAGCCCCGCCGTTCCCACCGCCCTCACCGTCTGCACGCTCATCACGCTCCGTCGGTCGGGCGGGACAGGGCCAACAGGTCGCTGTGGTGGACGACGACGCGCAGTTCGCCGGCCGCGCAGGCCTCGAGGCGCTCGCGGAGGTAGCGTTCCGCGCGGGGAGCCAGGTCCGGGCGTTCCTCGACGGCCGCGCCGACCCAGCCGCGCAGCCACTGCGCCGTCAGCGCGGCCTCGGCGGGGCCGAGCCGCCAGGGGCTCGGGTGCAGCCGTACCGTGGCGCCGCGGTCGGAGAAGGCCTCGCAGGCCGCGGTGATCGCGTCCGGCCCGAGCAGGCCGTCGCGGCGCTGGTGTGCGTTGAACGCCTCGGCGATCTCCGCGTCCATCGGGTCGGACGGGGTGAGGTCGACGCGGCCGGCGACCGAGAGGGTCAGCAGGGCCGGGCAGCCGGCGCCGGTGCAGGCGTCCGCGAAGGTGTCGATCTCCTCGCGGGTGAGGACGTCGAGCAGGGCGGAGGCGGTGACCAGGGACGCTCCGGCGAGGACGTCCCGGGTGAGCCGGCCGACGTCGCCGCGCCGGGTCTCGACGGTGACCCGGCTGCCGTCGGCGGCGGAGCGCGGGGAGGCGACGGCGGCGAAGTGCAGGAGGTAGGGGTCGCGGTCGTGCAGGATCCAGTGCTGGGAGCCGTCCAGCCGGGGGGCCAGCCAGCGGCCCATGGAGCCCGTGCCGCAGCCCAGGTCGTGGATGACGAGCCCGGCCTTCCCCGGCAGGTTGGCGAGCCGGATCCGCAGCGGATCGAGCAGGTCGTGCGCCCGCGCGGCGGCGTCGGCGCCCTCGCGCAGCTCCAGCCACTCGGGCGCGTACCGCGGCGGTTCGTCGGATCCGGTCCCGGCGTCCCGCAGTCGCAGGGTGGGCCGCTCGCCGGGACGCAGGGTGGGTCCGGCTCCGGCGATGACCGCTTCGGTCACTTCGGCCTCCCTGGGCCCGGGCTGTGTGGGAATCCCCGCCTGCTTGGTCATCGCCGTCTCCGTCATGCCGCCCTCCTGGGTTCGTTCGGCAGTCGGCCCAGTACTCCGGCCAGGCTGCGGGCCGTGGTCGCCCAGCCGTCGAGGGCGGCCCGTCGGCCTCTCGCGGCGGCCTTCAGACGACGCCGTACGTCCGCCTCGCCGAACCAGCCGCGCAGTTCGGCGGCGAGGGCGGCGGGGTCCTCCGGCGGGACGAGGATGCCGGGCACGCCCCCGTCGGGCGCCCGGCCGACCGCCTCCGCGAGGCCCCCGACGTCCGTCGCCAGCACCGGGATGCCGCGGGCGAGGGCCTCGGTGACCGCCATGCCGTAGGTCTCGGCGTAGGAGGCGAGGACCATGAGGTCGGCGGAGGCGTAGCTGGCGTCGAGTTCGGCGCCGGCCTGGGGGCCCGCCAGGTGCAGGCGGTCCTGGAGGCCGTACTTCCTGATCAGGTCCCGCAGTCCGGCGACGTACTCGGGGTCGTGCCCGAGGCCACCGACGCAGACGCAGCTCCAGGGCAGGTCGGTCACCGTGGCCAGGGCCTCCACCAGGCGGTGCTGGCCCTTGCGCGGGGTCACCGCGGCCACGCACAGCAGCCGGGAGACGCCGTCGGTGCCCGAGGCGAGGGGGGCGATGTCGGCGCCGGGGGCGGCGACATGGACCCGGTCGGGGGCGAGGCCGTGGTGGGAGACGAGCCGGCGTACGGCCCAGTCGCTGGTGGCGATGACGGCGGGGACGGCCCGCAGCACCGTCCGTTCCTTGGCGTCCAGTTCGGCCGCCACCACCGGGTCCAGTCCTGTCTCGTCGCCGAGCGGGAGGTGGACGAGGACGGCGAGGCGCAGCCGTTCCGCCTCGGGGACGACGATCTCCGGGACCCCGCAGGCGACCAGCCCGTCCAGCAGGACGACCGTGCCGTCCGGAAGGTCCCGCAGGACGCGGGCGAGTTCACCGCGGGCGGTGGCGTCCGGGCGGGGCCAGCTGCCGTTCACAGCGTGCTGGTGGACCTGCCAGCCGAAGCCGGGCAGGTCCAGGCAGATGCGCCGGTCGTAGGCGTTGCCACCGCTGGGCGCGGCCGGGTCGTCGACACCGCCCGGCAGCACGAAGTGCACAGAGCGCAGGGACATCGGGACGATCTCCGCGTTCTTGAGGGCGGAGTGCTGCACGGGCACATAGCCGAGCCCGGTGGTCCGCTCCATCGTCGTGTCGGTCACAGCGCACGCTCGTAACTCGCCCAGGCGACATGCGACTCGTGCAGGGTGACGGTCAGACCGGCGAGACCCTTGGCGCCCTCGCCGAGGGCGCCCTTGTGGACGCGTTCGGCGAGCCGGTCGGCGATGACCTTGGCCAGGAACTCCGTGGAGGTGTTGATTCCGGCGAAGTCGGGCTCGTTGTCGAGGTTGCGGTAGTTCAGCTCGCTGACTACGGCACCCAGTTCCTGCGTGGCCAGTCCGATGTCGACGACGATGTTGTCGTCGTCCAGCTGTTCGCGCCGGAACGTGGCGTCCACCAGGAACGTCGCTCCGTGCAGGCGCTGCGCGGGACCGAAGACCTCGCCGCGGAAGCTGTGGGCGATCATGATGTGATCGCGGACGGTGATGCTGAACAACGGACGACCCTCCAGGTGCGGCGCGTCTGGTTCCCCCACTGAGCTGCCGGGGGATGCCGTGTAGTACGGCTCCTCGCCTTCCCTTGTTCAGCCGACTCTCACTCTTTTCTCAGGTCAGGCGCCCGTGCCCGGATCCGGGTACCGGATGCGGTGACAGAGCGCCGGAATGCGACCCGAGGTGAGGTGCGGCAGCACCTCGGGCAACTCCTCGAAAGCTGACTCACCGGTGACGAGGGTGTCGAGGGCGGCGTCCGCGAGCAGGTCGAGGGCGAGGGCGAGCCGGTCGGCGTACGTCCGGTTCGAGCGGCGCGGGGAGACGGTGCCGACCTGGCTGCTGCGGATGACCAGGCGGCGGGAGTGGAAGGCCTCGCCGAGCGGGAGGGAGACCTGCCGGTCGCCGTACCAGCTCAGTTCGAGGACGGTGCCCTCGGCCCGCAGCAGCTCCAGGCTGCGGGCGAGGCCCTGTTCGGAGGCGCTGGCGTGGACGACGAGGTCGCAGTCGCCGAGCGCGTCCCCGGGCGTGGCGAAGTCGATGCCGAGGGCCTCGGCGGTCCTGGCGCGGGCCGGATCGGCGTCCACCAACTGGACCCGCACGCCGGGGAACCGGGCCAGCAGCGCGGCGACCGAGCTGCCGACCATCCCGCCGCCGACCACCGCGATCCGGTCGCCGACCAGCGGCGCCGCGTCCCACAGGGCGTTCACGGCGGTCTCGACGGTGCCGGCGAGGACGGCCCGTTCGGCGGGCACGGCGGGCGGTACGACCGTCACGGCGTCCACGGGGACGACGTACCGCGTCTGATGCGGATAGAGGCAGAACACGGTCCGCCCGACGAGGTGCTCCGGCCCCTCCTCCACCACTCCCACGTTGAGATAGCCGTACTTCACCGGGCCTGGGAAGTCCCCCTCCTGGAAGGGCGCCCGCATGGCCGTGTACTGACTCTCCGGCACCCCGCCCCGGAACACGAGGGTCTCCGTGCCCCTGCTGACTCCGGAGTACAGAGAGCGGACCAGGACCTCCCCGTCGGCGGGGGCGGGCAGGGTCAGGTCGCGTATCTCGCCCTGACCCGGGGAGCTGATCCAGAACGCGCGTGCGGTGCGGTTCATCGGCGTCCTCCTGAACGATCGGGAAGCTGTTCACGTACCGAGGTGTGCACAGGTCGCGCACAGTACGCGGCCTTGATCGACTCTGTCACCTGGCCGGAGGAATGTGCGGTGGCCCTGAACAACACTTACGAAGCAAGGCTGGTCCAGCAGGAGACCGCGGTGGGAGCGGGCCTGCAGATCCTGCTGCTGGCCCTGCTCGGCACGGCGATCGGCATGGGGCCGGCGGGCTGGCTCACCGGCCTCGCCTTCGCCGTCGCCACGTGGGCGGTGCTCTCCCGGGCGCTGCACCGCACCCGGCCGCGCTCCTTCGGCCCGGCCAACCGGGTCACCCTGGGCCGGGCGACTCTGGTCGGCGTGGTGACGGCGCTGGTCGCGGACTCCTTCGAGAGCTCCCCGCCGGTGACGCTGTTCGTCGGTCTGACGGCGGTGGCGCTGATCCTCGACGGGGTCGACGGCAAGGTCGCCCGCGCGACGGGCACCTCGACCCCGCTGGGCGCCCGCTTCGACATGGAGGTCGACGCGTTCCTGATCCTGGTTCTGAGCGTGTACGTGTCGATGTCCCTGGGCCCGTGGGTCCTGCTGATCGGCGCGATGCGCTACGCCTTCGTCGCCGCGGCCCGCGCCCTGCCCTGGCTCAACGCCCCGCTCCCGCCGAGCACGGCCCGCAAGACGGTCGCCGCGCTCCAGGGGGTCCTGCTCCTGCTGGCCGCGTCCGGCCTTCTGCCCCGCCCGGCGACCTTCGGCGTCGTCGCCCTGGCCCTCGCCCTGCTGGTCTGGTCGTTCGGCCGGGACATCCTGTGGCTGTGGAAGACGCACCGGGCCGAGCAGGCGGTGGTGGCGGAGATGCTGGAGCTGGTGCCGGCGCGAGAGGCGGAACCGGTGGTGTCCGAGTGGGAGCAGGACCGGGAGCCGGTGGCGTCCGAGCGCGAGTGGGAGCCGGTGGCGTCCTGAGACGCCGCGTCACCCACTGCCTTCGACGTACGCGCCTGCCCACTCCCGCCCGCGCCCACCGGGCCATCGCCCGCCGTGTCGTCAGCCGTGCAGCGGCACGCGATACACCGTCGACTCCCGCTGCCGGAAGCCGAGCCGCTCGTACAGCCGGTTCGCCGCCGCCCGCTCCGGGCGTGAGGTGAGGTCGACGGTCCGGGCTCCCGCCTCCCGGGCCAGCCGCAGGGCCTCCCGGGTGAGCATCCCGGCGACTCCGTGGCCGCGCGCCGCGTGATCGACGACGACGTCCTCGATACGGGCCCGCAGCCCGCTCGGCACCGGATACAGCACCAGCGTCAGGGTGCCCACGATCACGTCGGCCGAACGGGCCACCAGCACGGTGTTGGTCTCGCATCCCAGGACCCGGCCGAGCGCGGCGAGATCGAGGGGCGTGGCCGCCGAGGACAGCTGCGGCAGCATCCGGTGGAAGGCGTCGACCAGCTCCTGGTCCGCTTCCCGGGCGATCTCCACCCGGACGTCCTGGGTCTCCATGCCGTGGACCCTACCGCCGCGGCAGCACTCCGATCGCCGCAGCCGGCAGGGCCGCCAGCACCAGCCACGGCACCGCCGCGGGCAGCCCGCTGTCGAGCAGCAGTCCGGTCGCCGAGCTGCCGGCCAGGACGATCAGACCGGAGACCGAGGACAAAGCCCCTGTGTAGAGGCCGAGCCGGCCGTCCTCGGCGAGGTCGGGGACCCAGGCGCGGGCGACGGGGGCGATGAGCATCTGGCCGAGGGTGAGCAGTACGACGAAGCCCGCCGCGGGCAGCAACCCCGCCGTACCGGTCCCGTCGGCGGGCCGGGCCGCCGCCACGACGGCGAACGCGGCGGCCACCAGCAGCAGACCGGCCACCATGGACCGGGGCAGCGTGAACCGTGTCCCCGCCCAGCGGGTGACCGGCAGCTGGGCGGTCACCACCAGCAGCGAGGACAGCGCGAACAGCCAGGCCAGCGGCGCCTGTGAGCCGGCCGCGCGCTCCACCTCGGCGGGCAGGGCGAGGTAGAGCTGGTTGTAGGCGAGCAGATAGGCGCCGTATCCGCAGCACAGCGCCAGGAAGCGCCGGTTGCGCAGCACCAGCCCCAGGCCGCCCCGGACGTGGACGCGGGTCCGCCCGGGAATGTGCTGCGGCAGCAGCCAGGTGTGCCCGGCGAGGACGAGGACGAAGATCCCGGCTCCGGCCAGGCACACCGTGCGGAAGTCGACGGACAGCAGCATGGCGCCGAGCAGGGGGCCGACGAACGCCCCGGCCTGCCCGGCGACCGTGAACAGCGCGAGGACCCGGGTTCGTGGCCCGCCACCCGCTTCTTCGTGGGCCACCGCCTGCCGGGCGACCTCGGACTCGACGGCCGGTGAGAACAGCGCGGCCGCGAACCCGATCATCAGCACGGCACCGATGACCGTCCAGGTCTGTGCGGCGAACCCGAGCCAGCCGAACCCGGCGATCCTGAGCACGCACCCGGCGAGGACGACCGGCCGGATCCCGTACCGGTCGGCGAGCGCCCCGCCCACCACGAACAGCCCTTGCTGGCTGAACGTCCGCAGCCCCAGCACCAGCCCGACCAGCCAGCCCGCCATGCCCACGGCCCGCCCCAGATGTTCGGACAGGAAGGGCAGCACGGCGAAGAAGCCGGTGTTGAAGGCGAGTTGCGTGAGGATCAGCAGCCGCAGCAGGGGGGAGAGGCGGGAGCGCCGCCTGGCCGGCTCACGCACACCGGTCCACAGCGCGGTCATCCCGTTTTCACCAACTCCCTTGAAGCTGCGGGTGCTTCGGTGGCGGCGGCCGCGGGCGTACGAGGCCCCGCGCGCCCGCGTCGCCGCCGTCCCCCGGCCACCCCACCCGCCGCGCTCACCGCGAGCGCCCCGAGCAGGGCGAGGACGGCGGCGGGGGCGAGGACGGCCCAGGGGGCGCGTTCGGCGTAGGGCTGGTTCTCGGCGAGGAGCAGGCCCCACTCCGGGGAGGGCGGCTGCGCGCCGAGGCCGAGGAAGGCGAGCGAGGCCAAGGCGAGCGCGATGCCGGGCAGGCGCAGCAGGGCGTGCCGGACGACGGGCGGCAGGACGGCGGGCAGCAGGTCGTGGCGCAGCAGGTACCAACGGTCCGCGCCCAGGCCCCGGGTGGCCGTCACATGGAGGGCGGCGCGCTCCTGGCGCAGCAGCGCGGAGGTGTGGGCGGCCAGGGGTGCCCAGGCGACGACGCCCACGGCGAGCGCGGGCGTGGCGGGTCCGCTGCCGGCGACGGCGGTGACGAGGAGGGCGAGGAGGACGGGCGGTACGGCATTGACCGTGTCGACCAGGGGTCCCGACAGGCGGGGCAGCAGTCCGAGCAGGACACCGGTGAGCAGGGTGACGGCGCCGATCGCGAGGGCGAGCAGCAGGGTGTCGAGGGCGCCGTGGGCGACCCGTGCGAGCACGTCCCGGCCCAGCGCGTCGGTGCCGAAGGGGTGGGACCGGGAAGGAGATCGGAGGCGTTCGCCGGTGTCGAGGGCGAGCGGGTCGCGGGGCAGGCCGAGCGCGACGACGACGATCAGCAGTCCGCCCTGGACGAGGGGCAGGATCCTGCGGGCCGGTGGTGAGGGCCGGTGAAGGGAGGGCAGCGCGCCGTCGCGCAGGGCCGGGCCGACGAGCCACCGCGTCGCGAGGGCGGCGAGGGCGGCGGTGACCGCGGCCAGCAGGACGAGGGCCAGCGTGCCGGCCTGGAGCACGGGCAGGTCCTGGGCGAGGGCGGCCTGGAGGGTGGTGCGGCCGAGGCCGGGAATGTCGAAGCTCTGCTCCACCGCGACGGCCCCGCCGGTCAGGCCGACCACGAACAGGCCGAGGTTGGGGAGGAGTCCGGGCAGGCAGCGGCGTACCGCCTGGCGGGAGATGCGCCGGCCGGGCAGCCCGCGGGCGGCGGCGGCCAGGGCCCAGGGTTCGGCGAAGGCGCCGGGCAGCAGATCGTCGAGGAGCCGTCCGATGACGGCGCCGGCGGGCAGACCGAGGGCGAGCGCGGGCAGCACGGTCCACTGGGGCCCGTACCAGCCGAGGGCGGGCAGCCAGCCCCACTGCACGCCGACGACGGTGGCGAGGACGGACGCGGTGAGGAACTCGGGCAGTGCGGCGAGCACCGCCGAGCCGCCACCGCCCGCGCGGCGGCCGTCGAGGCGCCGGTGCGCGCCGAGCCACAGGGTGCGGGCGCAGACCAGTGCGGCGGTGACGGCGGCGACCGCGAGGGCCACCGCCATCAGCAGCAGGGACACGCCGAGGGCGTGCAGCACAGCGGGGGCGACCTCGTCGCCGGAGAGCCACGACCGTCCGGCGTCCCCGCGCCACAGCCCGCCGAGCCACTGCCCGAGCAGCGCGAACGGGCCCTTTTCCAGCCCGAGCCCGGCGCGTATGTCGGCCAGCACCGCGGGGCCGGGGTCGCGGTCGGCCGAGCGGGCCTTGAGGACGGTCAGCGCCGGATCGGTCCGGGTCAGCCAGGGCAGCAGGCCGATGCCGCACACCAGGGCCGCCGCGAGCACGGCGCGCCACACCAGGGCGCTCACGTGTCGTCCCACGGGTCAGCGCCGGGTGCCGGCGCCGACGAGGGTGCGCTCGTACGGGTCGAGGAGCACGCCGCTGACCGAGGTTCCGACGCCGGTGATGACGCGCTGGTGGACCAGCGGGACGACGGCGTCGGTGCCGAGGATGGCGGCCTCGGCGGCCAGGGCCGCGTCCTGCCGCTCCCCGGTGTCGGCGATGGTCTCCGCCTTCCTGACGGCCCGGTCGACGTTCTGATCGCAGAGTTGGGCGATGTTGAAGCCGCCGTCGCAGGTGTAGTCACCGGCGAGGACCGCGAGGGGGTCGCCGGTGTCGACGAGGGTGTTGCGGGCGAGGACGACGGCGTCGAACCTCCCCTTGAGCGCGTCGCTCTCCAGCCGCGAGTACTCGCGCACCTCCAGCGTGACCCGGAACCCGGCCTTCTCCAGCTGCTGCTTCAACACCTGTGCAGCTTCCGGGAGTTCGGGCCGGTTGTCGTAGGTGGCGAGGGTGATCCGCGCACCGTCGGGGTCGCCGGCCTTCACCCTTCGCGGCTGCTGCCGCTTGCCCTCGGCCCAGGTGACGGCGGGCCCGTAGACGCCGGCACCGGGGTCGGCGTGTCCCTCGTAGACGCCCTGGGCGAGGGCGGAGGAGTCGACGGCCCGGCGGGCGGCGGCGCGCAGCGCCGGGTTCTCGAAGGGGCCCGACGCGGCGTTGAGCAGCAGGCTGGTGGTGCGGGTGGTGGCTGACTCCTTGCGGGTGTTCTCGTCGAGGGTGGCGGCCTGCGCGACGGGTACGGCTTCGGCGATGTCGGTCTCGCCGGTGCGCAGGGCGCTCGCCCGAGCGGTGCCGTCGGCGATGAAGCGCACGTCGACGCCGGAGGCCTGGGCGCGACCACCCCAGTAGTCGTCGTAGCGGTCGAGTGCGGCGGACGTGGATCCGACGGTCTTCGTCAGTTCGAAGGGGCCGGTGGCGGTGCCGGCCGGGTCGACGCGGTCCTTGCCGTCGTAGGCCTTGGCGGACAGGACGGCGAGGCTCGGGCTGGACAGGCGCAGGGGCAGTACGGGGTCGGGGGCGCCGGTGGTGACCCGTACGCCGGTGCCGCCGTCGGCCTCGGCGGTGAGCGTGACGCCGGACAGGGCGGCGGGCGCGGGCCTGGCCTCGGTGGCGTGGGTGAGGGCGGCGGCGACCGCGGCGGGGGTGACGTCGGAGCCGTCCTGGAAGGTGGCCTCGCGCAGGGTGAACAGCCAGGTGCGGTCGTTCTCGCGGCGCCAGGACCGGGCGAGCGCCGGGGTGGCATCGCCGTTGGCGTCCAGCGCGGTCAGGCCCTCGGTGACACCGAGGCGGCTGAGGATGGTGGCGTCGGCGCCGTACGGCGAGAGGTTCTCGGCGGGCGGGAAGGCGAGGGCGACCCGCAGCCGGGAGCCGGAGTCGGCGTCACCGGAGGAGTCCGCGTCGCCGCCTTGGGAGGCGAAGCAGGCGGTGAGCAGCGGGGCGAGGAGCAGGGATCCGAGGAGGTGACGG
This sequence comes from Streptomyces cellulosae, assembly GCF_000721105.1. Classification (GTDB taxonomy): domain Bacteria; phylum Actinomycetota; class Actinomycetes; order Streptomycetales; family Streptomycetaceae; genus Streptomyces; species Streptomyces cellulosae_A. The sequence continues at coordinate 512,708 of NZ_JOEV01000002.1, read as the reverse complement.
CGTCGCATGGGGTCGGTCACCGTCCGATCGGTATCTCGAAGTGGACGGTCCTGTTGTCGCCGCCGGGTTCCCCGCGCTCGTCGTGCACGACCTTGCCGAGGGACCGCCAGAAGGCCTCGGCGCCCGGTACGGCCGGGTCGGTGTGCAGATAGACGGACCGGTAGCCGCCGTCCGCGTCCGCGAAGGCGAGCAACTCGTCGACCAGCCGCCGGGCGAGCCCACGCCTGCGGTGCTCGGGGCGGACGTACACCCGGCGCAGCTGGGCGGTCTCGCCGGAGGGGAAGCGCTCGGCCACGGCACGCGGATTCGGCGGGTGGAGGGGGCCGCGGGAGTCGAGGGCGGCGGTGGCCACGACGGTCCGGTCGTCCGGGTCGAGGGCGATGAGGAGGGTGTGGCGGGCCGGGGCGAGGTAGGCGGCGGCCGGATCGATGATGTCGGCGTGCCAGCGGGGCACGTAGCCGGTGCCGAAGTCGCGGTAGACGGTGTCGAGCATCACCGCTCGCGCACCTTCGAGGTCGTGGGGGCCTGCCGTCCTGATGCTGTATTCACGCACTTGCCAATCATATGCATTAAGCCATGGGAGTGATCAACGAGCGGCGACCGCCGGGCGATTTGACACCCGCCGCCGGCCACCCCTAGAACCTAACCACATGACATTCATTTTCAAAAAGGTGGAGGGCTAGTGCGGATCGCGTTCGTCGGCAAGGGCGGCAGCGGCAAGACCACCCTGTCGGCGCTCTTCTCCCGGCATCTGGCGCGCTCCGGCGCGCCGGTCCTCGCCGTCGACGGCGACATCAACCAGCACCTGGCCGAGGCGCTCGGCCACGACGACGGCCCGTGGGGCGCCCCTGCCCTGGGCACTCACGTCGACGACATCAAGGACTACCTGCGCGGCACCAACCCACGCATCGCCTCCCGCGAGGCGATGATCAAGACAACACCCCCCGGCCGGGGTTCACGCCTGCTCCGCCTGCTCGGTGACGACGAACTCCACGCACGCCACGTCCGGCGCGTGGGCGACGTAGGGCTGATGGTGACGGGCGCGTTCGACGAGAGCGACCTGGGCGTGGCCTGCTACCACTCCAAGCTCGGCGGCGTGGAGCTCTACCTCAACCATCTGGTGGACGGCCCCGGCGAGTACGTCGTCGTCGACATGACAGCCGGCGCGGACGCGTTCGCCTCGGGCCTGTTCACCCGCTTCGACATCACCTTCCTGGTCGCGGAACCGACCCGGAAGGGCGTCTCGGTCTACCGCCAGTACCGGGACCACGCCCGGGAGTTCGGCATCCGGATCGCCGTCGTCGGCAACAAGGTGACCGGCGAGGACGACCTCCTCTTCCTGAAGGAACAGGTCGGCGACGACCTCCTCACCCATCTCGTCCACTCCCCCTGGGTCCGCTCGGCCGAACAGGGCCGCGCGGACACCGGCCTGGACACCCTGGAGCCCGCCAACCGGCATGCCCTGAACATCCTGCGCGAGACCGTCGACGCCGCCCCCCGCGACTGGACGACCCTCCACCGCCACGCCGTCGAGTTCCACCTGCGCAACGCACGCTCCTGGGCGAACGAGACGACGGGCCACGACCTGTCCGCACAGGTGGACCCGGACTTCGTACCGGGGCCGGCCGCCCTCGCCTGCCCCTGACCCTTTCCAGCTCCTCCCTCACGACCACTGAACAGGAACGCAGCTCATGTCTCTCGACGTCTCCCCCCAGCTCCTCGCCGAAGCCGAGCACGGTGACATCCGCGAGGAGGACTTCGTGCACACCGTCCGCACGTCCCTCCCCTACGCCTACGACCTGATCGCCTCCCTGGCCACCGAACTCAAGGGCACCACCGCCGAGTTCACCGACAACCGGACCCCTCCGCCGTCCGAGAGGGAACGCGGCCAGCTGCTCCGGGCGTTGGCCAGCGACGCCATCCGCACCAGCCTGGAACGCCACTTCGGCATCGCCCTCGCCTTCCAGAACTGCCACCGGGTGGCGGCGTTCCGGCCGGCGGCCCGCGACGGTGAGACGTACGGGCGTTTCACGTCGGTGCGGTCGCAGGTGCTGAACCAGTCGCCGGAGTTCAGGGACTGCTGACGCGCGATCCGCGGGATGGGGGCCCGGCCCTGGGCCCGTAAATCCGGGGTGACCCGGGGGGGCGGCCCCGCCCGCGTACGGACGGGGCCGCCCCGCGTCGGCTACCGCACCGGCGTCACGCTCGTCGGCGCCGGGGCGTAGCCGGTCGGGCGGGCCGTGAAGGTGCCGCGGCCCTGGGTGCGGCTGCGCAACCGGGTCGCGTAGCCGAAGAGTTCGGCCAGCGGCACGGTAGCCGTGACGGCCGCCGACCCCGCCCGCGTGACCGAGCCGGAGACCCGGCCACGACGTGCGGCCAGGTCGCCCAGGACGGTACCGACGGCGTCCTCGGGCACGGTGACCGTGACCTCGACGACCGGTTCCAGCAGGGTCATCGCCGAGGCGCGCAGGGCTTCCCGGAGGCCGAAGCGGCCCGCGGTGCGGAACGCCGTGTCCGAGGAGTCCTTCACATGGGTCGCCCCGTCGGTCAGGGTGACCCGCAGCCCGGTGACCGGATGTCCGCCGAGCGGTCCCTCGGCGAGGGCGTCCCGGCAGCCGGCCTCGACCGCGCGGACGTACTCCTGCGGTACGCGCCCGCCGACGACGGTGGACCGGAACTCGAAACCGCCACCGGCCTCGACACCGGTCTCCAGCGGTTCCACGTCCAGGACGACATGCGCGAACTGCCCTGCCCCGCCGTCCTGTTTGATGTGCCGGTAGACCAGACCGGACACCCCTCGGGCGACGGTTTCCCGATAGGACACGCTCGGACGGCCGACCGTGACCTCCAGCCCGTGGTCGCGCCGGACCTTCTCCACCGCCACCTCCAGGTGCAGTTCACCCATGCCGGACAGCACCGTCTGCCCGGTCTCGGGGTCGGTGCGGACCACCAGCGACGGGTCCTCCTCGACCAGTCGCGCGAGGGCTGTGGCCAGCCGGTCGGTGTCGACCGACCTGCGGGCCTCGACCGCCACCGAGACGACCGGGTCGGCCACGCTCGGCGGTTCGAGGACGAGCGGAACGTCCGGCGCGCACAGCGTCGAGCCGGCCCGGGCGGACTTCAGCCCGACCACGGCGACGATGTCCCCGGCCAGCGCCCGGTCCAGCTGGGCGTGCCGGTCGGCCTGCACACGCAGGATCCGCCCGACGCGTTCGCTGCGGCGTGTGCCCGCGTCCATCACCGTGTCCCCCTTTCCGATCGTTCCCGAGTACACCCGCAGGTAGGTCAGCCGTCCCGTCGCGGTGGCGTGCACCTTGAACGCCAATGCCGCGAACGGGGCGTGCGGGTCGGCGGCCCGTTCCTGTTCGGTTCCGTCGTACGTGCCCCGTACGGCGGGCACGTCGAGCGGGGACGGCAGGTAGGCCACGACCGCGTCGAGCAGCGGCTCGACACCGCGGTTGCGGTAGGCCGAGCCGCACAGGACGACCACGCCGTCGCCGCTGTGCGTGAGGTCGCGCAGTGCCGAGGCGAGCGTCGACGCGGAGAGTGTCTCCTGGTCGCAGAACTCCTCCAGCGCGGCCGGGTGCCGTTCGGCAACGGCCTCCTCCAGCAGCCGGCGCCGCCGCAGCGCCTCCTCGCGCAGCGCCTCCGGTACGGGGCCCTCCTGGGCCGCCTCTTCGCCGTCGGCCCAGGTCAGCGCCCGCATCCGCAGCAGGTCGACGACACCGGTGAAGCCGTCCTCGCTGCCGATGGGGAGTTGCACGACCAGCGGGGCCGGGTGCAGCCGGTCCCGGATCGACTCGACGGCCGTGTCGAGGTCGGCGCCGGCCCGGTCCAGCTTGTTGACGAACGCGATCCTCGGCACGCCGTACCGGTCCGCCTGCCGCCACACCGACTCGCTCTGCGGCTCGACGCCCGCGACGGCGTCGAACACCGCGACCGCGCCGTCGAGGACGCGCAACGCACGCTCCACCTCGTCGGCGAAGTCCACGTGTCCCGGGGTGTCGATCAGGTTGATCCGGTGGCCGTCCCACGCGCAGCTCACGGCCGCCGCGAAGATCGTGATGCCGCGATCGCGTTCCTGCGAGTCGAAGTCGGTGACGGTCGTACCGTCGTGGACCTCGCCCCGCCGGTGGGTGGTGCCGGTGGCGTACAGGATCCGCTCGGTGACGGTGGTCTTGCCGGCGTCGACGTGGGCGAGGATGCCGAGGTTGCGGACGGTGGTGAGGGCGTTGAGGTTGGTGCGCACGGCCCAGGGCCTTTCGGACGAGATGTGACAGGGCGGCGCGATTCCCGTGACTGCCTCGAGGGCACCTCGACCGGACGCGTGGACGCGTGGACGCGTGGACGCGAGAGTTGAGCGTGCTGATCAGGAGGTCGTCATGGGCATCCGGTACCGGCCGCGCAGCGGGCACCGGACGGACGAAGACACGAGGAGCACCTCGCGAAGCGACCGGGGAACGACGACAGCGGTGCGGTAGCACACGGCCGGTCTCCCCTCACTGGTCTGCCTTGTCAGCACACACGCGGCCCGGCCCCTGTGCGGGGGCGGCGCGTGATCCGTGGTGAGTGTAGGGGGCCGGGGAGGGGTGGAGCACGGAATTTTCTCCGCGCACCGACTCTCCATTGCCTGGCGTCATCGGCGCGCCGTGGCCGCCAGCACCGCGTCCGCCAGCTCCGCGACCGACCGTCCACCGCCCGCGTCGATGCGGTGCAGGCCCAGGCGGTCGACGGACTGGGTCATGAGGGTCTGGTAACGCTCCGTGCGGGCAAGGAACTTGTCCATCAGATGCCGTTCCTCCGGCGTCGCGGTCGCGTAGTGGCCGGCACTGTGCACCCGCTCGCGTACGACGGCGGGGTCGGCGGTGAGCCAGACGGCCGCCGCCCGTGGGACCGTCAATTCGGCGACCCGGGAGGGCCAGAGGGCAGATCCCTCCAGGACCAAGCCTGTTCCGGAACCGGTCGCGGTCGCGGTTCCGGGACCGGCTGCGTGGAGCATGATCAGGTCCTCGATGCGGGGCCACAGTCGCTCGTAGTGATCGAGGACCGACTCGATCAGTTCCTCGACGTCGAGGGACCGGTAGTGCTCGGCGACGTGCGGCGGCACCTCCCGCTCCGGCGTCCGCCAGGGCCGGCCGGGATGCCGGGCCAGCAGGTCCGTCGGCCGGTACGCGAACCCGAGCCGTTCCGCCACCGCCCGGGCGACGGTCGACTTGCCGACATTCGACGTCCCGCCGATCAGCACCACCCGCACGTCGTCCATGCCCACGACCCTACTGACACCTCATGCGCGCAGGCCCTGGAGTCCGTCGTAGGCGGCCATCACCAGATCCAGCCCCCGGGTGTCGCTCTCCGGTTCGCGCATCTGGTTGGTCACGTACGCCACCGCCATCCGGGAATCGGGCTCGATCACGACGAGCGAACCGCCCCAGCCGCCCCAGCCGTAGGTGGTGCCGAACAGGCCGTACCCCAGGCCCCAGCGCACCGGCATGCCGAGGGAACGGTCCTCCCCCGCGAACTGCTCCTGCCACGCGCGTTCGCAGCCCGCCGCCGACAGCAGCCGCACCCCGCGCAGGGTTCCCCCGCACGCCACGACCGACTGCACGAGCGCGACCGAGCGGGCATTGCCGAAGCCGCTCGCCGCGGGGATCTCGGCGCGGCGCCAGGCCACGCTGTTGCCGTCGCGGACCCTCAGGCCCTGTCCGGCCTCGGGAGCCGGGTTCTTGCCCGGCGCTCTCGCGGTGTAGTCCTCGTCCCGCGACGGCGGTGGCACCGTGGGCGCGACCCGGTGGTCGTGCTCGGCCGCCAGTCCGATGTGGAAGTCCGCGCCCAACGGACCGGTGACCTCCTCGGCGAGGAACTCCCCGACGCCCCGGCCGGTGATCCGGCGGACGACCTCGCCCAGCAGGAAACCCTGGGTGAGCGAGTGGTAGCCGGCCGCCGTGCCCGGCTCCCACCGGGGCGTCTGAGCGGCGAGGCGTGCCGTGACGGACGGCCAGTCGTAGAGGTCCGCCACGATCAGCGGTCCGTCGAAATCGGGCAGCCCCGCGGTGTGCGAGAGCACGTGCCTCACCAGCACCTTCTCCTTGCCGGCGACGGCGAACTCGGGCCAGTACCGGGCGACGGGCGCGTCCGGGTCGAGTTCGCCGCGGTCGATCAGGATCAGGGCGCACAGGGCCGTCATGGTCTTGGTCACGGAGTAGACGTTGACGATCGTGTCGCGCTGCCACGGCACCGTACGGTCCGCGTCCGCGAAGCCGCCCCACACGTCCACCACCGGCTCGCCGTCGACGAAGACGGCGACCGAGCCCCCCACGTCCTGGGCGTCCAGCAGGTCGGACAGTGCGTTCGGCACTGCCGTGAACAGATCGTCGTACGTGCCCTGGATGTCGGCCATGCCCCGCATTCAGCCCGCCCCGCGGCGCCCCGGTCAACCGAATTAGCGGCGCGGAGCAAGGCTCCGGCCTCCGGGGGTGCGGCCGCGTGGCCCGGGGGTGCGGCCGCGTGGCCCGGTGGTGTGGTCCCGTGGCCCGGTCGTGCGGTCGCCGGCAACGAGGGCACCACCACACGGTCGCGGCGGGCGGCGCGGCTGCTGCTCGGTGGCGGGGGGTGTCGCCCTGGCCCTCCTGGCCCGCGTGGCCGCGGTCGGCGTGCGTCGTCGGCGCCGGAAAACCGCTTGTGCGGGCCGAGACAGTGCTCGGCCCGCACAAGGTGCGATGCGATGTGTATCTGGTTCTGTGTCCGAGGGGGGACTTGAACCCCCACGCCCGTTAAAGGGCACTAGCACCTCAAGCTAGCGCGTCTGCCATTCCGCCACCCGGACCAGGTGTCCGTCGCCTTGACGGGGGTGTTCCCCGTGGCGACATGGACAACAATACCAAGCTTTCGGAGTGCCTTTCACCTGCGTTTCCGTGCCAGGGCATCGCCCGCCCGTACCTCGCGCCGCTGCTGGTGGGAGAGCGCGACGAGCATCTGGTGATGACCGACGGGCACCGGATGAATGCGGGGCGAACGACCCTGAAGGTGACGGTCGCCGGGTGATGCCGGTGGGGTGGGGCATCACCCGGCCGCTGGTCACGGCATGAGGTGGTAGTCCGGGAAGTTCCCGGGCAGCCGCTCCTGTGCCGGGCCCCGCGTCACGGCCCGCACCAGCAGCTCGCCGCCGACGAACGCGCCCCGCCAGGACGCCCCGAACCCGCCGAACAGCTCGTCGCGGTCACCCCGCGAACGCGGCTTGCCATGGCCGACCTTGAACGCGCGGATCTGCGGGGCGAGCCGGTCGAAGGTCGCCCGGTCGTCCGTGGACAGCGTGGCCACCAGCGCGCCGTTGGACGCGTTCATCGCAGCCAGCAGCTCCGCCTCCGTGTCGACCAGGACGATGGTGTCGACCGGGCCGAAGGGTTCCGCGTGGTGCAGCGGGGAGGACGGCGGCGGGTTCAGGAGCGTGACCGGCTGGACGTACGCCGAGGTGTCCTGACCGGGCAGGAAGCGGGCGTCGGCCGGGTTGCCCCGGTGCAGCGGGACGGCGCCGCGCTCGACGGCCTCGGCTACCTGGTCACACAGTTCCTTCGCCTTGGTCGCGTTGATCACCGGCCCGAAGTCCAGCTCCGGGTACGGGTCGTCGCGCTTCTCGACGGCGAGCGGGTGGCCGACGCGCAGGGTGCGGACCGCCGGGAGGTACGCGGCGAGGAACTCGTCGAACAGGTGCCGCTGGACGACGAAGCGCGGGTACGCCGTGCACCGCTGCTTGCCGTAGTCGAAGAGCTTGGGCACGACCGCGGTGAACGTGTTCCAGTCCGTGTAGTTCCAGATGCCCCAGGTGTTGAGTCCTTCCTGTTCGAGTACGTGCCGCTTGCCGAGGTCGGCGACGGCCGTGGCCACCGCGGCGCCGGTGTCGCGGCCGCCGACGAAGGAGACGCAGCCGATCTCGGGCGCCCGCACCAGCGCCTGGGACAGCTCGCCGCCGCTGCCGCTGACCAGGGTGACGGGGATCCCCTCGCGGGCGGCGAGCGCGCAGGCCAGGGCCAGACAGGCGACACCGCCGTCGGTCGGGGTCTTGGCGATGACCGCGTTGCCTGCCAGTGCCTGTACCAGCACTGCGTGAACGAGCACGCTCATCGGGTAGTTCCAGCTGGCGATGTTGGACACCGGACCGTCCAGCGGGACCCGGCCCTCCAGCATGGGACCGATGCCGTCGACGTACCAGCGCACCCCGTCGACGGCCCGGTCGACGTCCGCCTGCGCGAGCCGCCAGGGCTTGCCGATCTCCCACACCAGCAGCAGCGCGAGCAGTTCGCGGTGGGCGGTGAGGGCGTCGAGGGTGGCGGCGACGCGGGCGCGGCGCTCGTCGAGGGGGATGTGCCGCCAGGCGCGGTGCTGGTCGAGCGAGGCGCGGACGGCCTGGTGGGCGGTGTCCCGGTCCAGGCGCGGCGGGCCGGCGATGGGGCTGCCGTCCACGGGGCTGGTGGCGGGCAGGGCCCGGCCGTCGGCCCGCCAGGTCGCGCCCCAGAGGTTGAGGACACGGTCGTCGCGGAACGCCTCGGGCGCTACCGCGAGACAGCGCTGCCAGGCGTCGGTCCAGGATGTGCCTGATTTGAGGGTGAGGGTGGGCGTGGGGGTGAGGGTGGTTGCCATGGAGGGTTCTCCGCTCTCGGTGCACAGTCGAGAAGAAACGGGGCCCGCAGGGCCCGTCTCGGAAGGAGTGGTGTCACGCTCCCAGCCGGGCCGAAACCAGGCGGGCCGTCTCGGTGGGCGTGCTGCCGACCTGGACGCCCACCGCCTCCAGCGCCTTCTTCTTGGCCTGCGCGGTGCCGGCCGAACCGGACACGATCGCGCCCGCGTGCCCCATCGTCTTGCCTTCGGGCGCGGTGAAACCGGCGATGTAGCCGACGACGGGCTTGGTGACGTGCTCGCGGATGTACGCGGCCGCCCGTTCCTCCGCGTCGCCGCCGATCTCCCCGATGAGGACGACGATGTCGGTGTCGGGGTCGTCCTGGAAGGCGGCGAGGCAGTCGATGTGGGTGGTGCCGACGACGGGGTCGCCGCCGATGCCGACGCAGGTGGAGAAGCCGATGTCGCGAAGCTCGTACATGAGTTGGTAGGTGAGCGTGCCGGACTTGGACACCAGTCCGATACGGCCCGGTTTGGCGATGTCGGCGGGAATGATGCCCGCGTCGGACTGGCCCGGGGTGATCACGCCCGGGCAGTTGGGGCCGATGATCCGGGTGCCTTTCTCCTGCGCGTACGCCGTGAAGGCGACGGAGTCGTGGACCGGGATGCCCTCGGTGATGACGACGGCGAGGCCGATGCCGGCGTCGGCGGCCTCGGTGACGGCCGCCTTGGCGAACGCGGGCGGCACGAAGACGACGGTGACGTCGGCGCCGGTGGCCCGCATACCGTCGGCGACCGAGCCGAAGACGGGGACGGCGCTGGGGGCGCCTCCCAGACCGTTCAGGCCCTGGGGGACGTCGAAGCCGACGGTGCGGCCGGCCTTGCGCGGGTTGACGCCGCCGACGACGTTCGTGCCGGCCGCGAGCATGCGGCGGGTGTGTTTCATGCCCTCGCCGCCGGTCATGCCCTGGACGAGGACCCTGCTCTCTTTGGTCAGGTAGATGGCCATGTCGTCCCGTCTCCTCAGGCTGTGGTGGCGAGCTGGGCGGCACGGCGGGCGGCGCCGTCCATGGTGGTGGCCTGCTGGACCAGCGGGTGCGCGCGTTCGTCGAGGATGGCGCGGCCTCGTACGGCGTTGTTGCCGTCGAGGCGTACGACGAGCGGTTTGGTCAACTGCACCTGCTCCAGGGCCTGGACGATGCCGTCGGCGACCGCGTCGCAGGCGGTGATCCCACCGAAGACGTTGACGAGGACGGACTTCACGGCCGGGTCGGAGAGGATGACCGACAGCCCGTCGGCCATGATCTGGGCTGACGCCCCGCCGCCGATGTCGAGGAAGTCGGCGGGGCGGGCTCCGCAGCCGGCGACCACGTCGAGCGTCGACATGACCAGGCCGGCGCCGTTTCCGATGATGCCCACCTCGCCGTGGAGTCTGACGTAGTTGAGGCCCTTCGCGGCGGCCGCGGCCTCCAGCGGATCGTCGTGCGCGGCGTCGCCGTCGCCCCAACGTGTCTGTCGGAAGCGGGCGTTGTCGTCGAGGGTGACCTTGCCGTCGAGGGCGAGGATCTGGCCCTGCCGGGTGCGCACGAGCGGGTTGACCTCGACGAGGACGGCGTCCTCACGGACCAGTACCTCCCACAGGCGTACGAGGACGTCGACGGTCTGCGGCGGCAGTCCGGCCGCCTCGGCGATCTCGGCGGCCTTCGCCGAGGTGACACCCTCGGCCGGGTCGATGTGGACACGGGCGACGGCCTCGGGACGACTGGCGGCGACCTCTTCGATCTCCATGCCGCCCTCCGCGGAGGCGATGGCGAGGAAGCGGCCGGCGGCGCGGTCGAGGACGTAGGAGGCGTAGAACTCGGTCTCGATGTCCACCGGTTGGGCGAGCATGACCGTGCCGACCGTGTGGCCCTTGATGTCCATGCCGAGGATCTGACGTGCTGTGAGCTCGGCCGCGGCCGGGTCGGCGGCGAGTCGCACGCCGCCCGCCTTGCCTCGGCCACCGGCCTTCACCTGGGCTTTCACCACGACACGGCCGCCCAGCCTGCGGGCGATCTCGCGTGCTTGCCCGGGAGAGTCGGTGACCTCGGCCCTCGGTACCAGGATGCCGTGTTCCTCGAAGAGTTCCCTTGCCTGATGTTCGTACAGGTCCATCTCGGCTCCCGTCTGGAAAGTCATCGCGAGGCCGAACTCCGATGACTGAAAGTGCCGCACGCCCCCTGGACACCACCCACCGGATGCGGGATAACAAGCTTCATACAGTATTCGTCGACTGTATGCAATGTACCGCGAGAGCCTTCCAACCCCCTACGAAGGGACAGGACTTCGCCATGCCCGACGACACTCAGGACGTCATTTCCGGTGGTCATCTCGTTGCCAAGGCGCTGAAGGCCGAGGGGGTCGACCGCATCTACACCCTGTGCGGCGGCCACATCATCGACATCTACGACGGCTGCGTCGACGAGGGCATAGAAGTCGTCGACGTCCGGCACGAACAGGTCGCCGCCCACGCCGCCGACGGCTACGCGCGCGTCACCGGCAAGCCCGGCTGTGCGGTCGTCACCGCGGGTCCCGGCACCACCGACGCCGTCACGGGTGTCGCCAACGCCTTCCGCGCGGAGTCCCCGATGCTGCTCATCGGCGGTCAGGGGGCCCTCAGCCAGCACAAGATGGGGTCCCTGCAGGACCTTCCGCACGTCGACATGATGGCCCCGATCACCAAGTTCGCGGCGGCCGTGCCGGACACGGCCCGTGCGGCGGACATGGTGTCCATGGCGTTCCGCGAGTGCTACCACGGCGCTCCCGGCCCCTCCTTCCTGGAGATCCCGCGCGACGTCCTCGACGCCAAGGTCCCGGCGGACAGGGCGCGCGTACCGAAGGCCGGCGCCTACCGTGCCTCCACCCGCTCGGCCGGCGACCCCGAGGCCGTCGAGAAGCTCGCCGACCTGTTGGTGCACGCGGAGAAACCGGCCATCCTGCTGGGCAGCCAGGTGTGGACGACCCGGGGCACCGAAGCGGCCATCGACCTCGTCCGCACCCTCAACATCCCCGCGTACATGAACGGCGCGGGCCGCGGCACCCTGCCGCCCGGCGACCCGCACCACTTCCAGCTGTCGCGCCGGTACGCCTTCTCCAACGCCGACGTCATCGTGATCGTCGGTACGCCCTTCGACTTCCGCATGGGCTACGGCAAGCGGCTCTCCCCGGACGCGACCGTCGTGCAGATCGACCTCGACTACCGCACGGTCGGCAAGAACCGCGACATCGACCTCGGGATCGTCGGCGACGCCGGGCTCGTGCTCAAGTCGGTGGCGGCGGCCGCCTCCGGGCGCATCAACGGCGGGGCGTCCAGGCGCAAGGAGTGGCTCGACGAGCTGCGGGCCGCCGAGCAGACCGCCATCGAGAAGCGGCTGCCCAGCCTGAAGTCCGACGCCTCACCGATCCACCCGTACCGCCTGGTCAGCGAGATCAACGACTTCCTCACCGAGGACTCGATCTACATCGGTGACGGCGGCGACATCGTCACCTTCTCCGGGCAGGTCGTGCAGCCCAAGTCGCCCGGGCACTGGATGGACCCGGGCCCGCTGGGCACGCTCGGCGTCGGCGTCCCCTTCGTGCTCGCGGCCAAGCAGGCGCGGCCCGACAAGGAGGTGGTGGCCCTCTTCGGTGACGGCGCCTTCTCCCTCACCGGCTGGGACTTCGAGACCCTCGTCCGCTACGACCTCCCCTTCGTCGGCATCGTCGGCAACAACTCCTCGATGAACCAGATCCGTTACGGCCAGGCCCAGAAGTACGGCCAGGAACGCGAGCGGATCGGCAACACCCTCGGTGACGTCCACTACGACAGGTTCGCCCAGATGCTGGGCGGTCACGGCGAGGAGGTCCGCGACCCCGCCGACATCGGCCCCGCGCTGCGCCGGGCCCGCGAGTCGGGCAAGCCGTCGCTGATCAACGTCTGGGTCGACCCGGACGCGTACGCCCCCGGAACCATGAACCAGACGATGTACAAGTGAGGTGACCCAGGTGACCGCTACGTCCACCAAGGCACTCGAAGGCATCCGCGTCCTGGACATGACGCACGTCCAGTCCGGCCCCTCAGCGACACAGCTCCTCGCCTGGCTCGGCGCGGACGTCGTCAAGCTGGAGGCGCCGACCGGTGACATCACACGCAAGCAGTTGCGTGACCTCCCGGACGTCGACTCCCTCTACTTCACGATGCTCAACTGCAACAAGCGGAGCATCACCCTCAACACCAAGACCGGACGCGGCAAGGAGATCCTCACCGAGCTCATCCGGCGCTCCGACGTCATGGTCGAGAACTTCGGGCCGGGCGCGGTCGACCGCATGGGCTTCACCTGGGACCGCATCCGGGAGATCAATCCGCGGATCGTCTATGCCTCCATCAAGGGGTTCGGGGACGGCCCGTACACCAACTTCAAGGCATACGAGGTCGTCGCTCAGGCCATGGGCGGGTCGATGGCGACCACCGGTTTCGAGGACGGGCCGCCGCTGGCGACGGGGGCCCAGATCGGGGACTCGGGCACGGGCATCCACGCCGTGGCGGGGATTCTCGCGGCGCTGTACCAGCGGGAGAACACCGGGCGCGGGCAGCGGGTCAATGTGGCCATGCAGCACGCTGTGCTCAACCTCTGCCGGGTGAAGCTGCGCGACCAGCAGCGCCTGGCACACGGCCCGCTCGCTGAATATCCCAACGACGACTTCGGCGACGAGGTTCCCAGGTCCGGAAACGCGTCCGGCGGCGGCCAGCCCGGCTGGGCGGTCAAGTGCGCGCCGGGCGGCCCCAACGACTACGTGTACGTCATCGTGCAGCCCGTCGGCTGGCAGCCGATCAGCGAGCTCATCGGCCGGCCCGAGCTGGCCCAGGACCCCGAGTGGGCCACCCCCGAGGCCCGTCTGCCCAAGCTCAACAAGATGTTCCAGCTGATCGAGGAGTGGTCCTCGACCCTGCCCAAGTGGGAGGTGCTGGAGAAGCTCAACGCCCACAACATCCCGTGCGGTCCGATCCTGTCCACCAAGGAGATCATCGAGGACCGGTCGCTGGTCGCCAACGAGATGGTCGTCACCGTGCCGCACCCCGAGCGCGGCGAGTTCACGACCGTGGGCAGCCCGCTCAAGCTCTCGGACTCCCCCGTGGACGTGACCAGTTCACCCCTGCTGGGCGAGCACAACGAAGAGGTGTACGTCGGCGAGCTCGGTCTCGGCGACGAGGAGCTGCGCCTGCTCAAGTCGAACGGAGTGATCTGACGTGATGGCCGAAGACCGCGCCGTCAGGGTGCGCGCGCTGCTCGACTCCGTGCGGGCCGAGGGACGCACCGCGCTCACCGCGCCCGAGGGCAAGGTGATCGCCGACGCGTACGGGATCGTCGTACCCGGTGAGGAGTTGGCGACCGATGTCGACGAGGCGGTGGCGTACGCGGCGCGCTTCGGCGGGCCGGTCGTGATGAAGATCGTCTCCCCGGACATCCTGCACAAGACCGACGCCGGCGGCGTGATCGTCGGCGTCGAGGGCGCGGCGGACGTGAAGGCCGCGTTCCACACCATCATCGACAACGCGCGCGCGTACCACGCGGACGCCCGCATCCAGGGTGTCCAGGTGCAGGAGCTGCTGCCGCAGGGGCAGGAGGTCATCGTCGGCGCGGTGACGGACCCGACGTTCGGGAAGGTCGTCGCGTTCGGACTCGGCGGGGTGCTGGTCGAGGTCCTCAAGGACGTCACCTTCCGGCTCGCGCCCGTGGACGCCGACGAGGCGCTGTCCATGCTGGACTCGATCCGGTCGGCGGAGATCCTGCGCGGGGTGCGCGGCGCGCCGGCCGTGGACCGGTGGGCGATCGCCGAGCAGATCCGGCGGGTGTCCCGACTGGTCGCGGACTTCCCGGAGATCGCGGAGGTGGACCTCAACCCGGTGATCGCGACGCCTCAGGGCGCGGTCGCCGCGGACATCCGGGTCATCCTCGCCGAGTCCCAGCCGCCACCGCGTCGGCAGTACACGCGCGACGAGATCCTCACCTCGATGCGCCGCCTGATGCAGCCCCGTTGGGTCGCCGTGATCGGTGCCTCCAACGAGCAGGGCAAGATCGGCAACTCGGTGATGCGCAACCTCGTCGACGGGGGTTTCGCCGGGGAGATCCATCCGGTGAACCCCAAGGCCGATGACATTCTGGGCCGCAAGGCGTACAAGAGTGTCACGGACGTTCCCGGTGAGGTGGATGTGGCGGTCTTCGCGATCCCCGCCAAGTTCGTGGCCGCGGCCCTGGAGGAGGTGGGACGCAAGAAGATCCCGAACGCCGTACTGATCCCCTCAGGGTTCGCGGAGACCGGCGAACACGCCCTCCAGGCGGAGATCGTGGCGATCGCCGAACGGCACGGCGTGCGGCTGCTGGGGCCGAACATCTACGGCTACTACTCGACGTGGCAGGACCTGTGCGCCACGTTCTGCACGCCGTACGACGTCAAGGGCGGGGTAGCCCTGACCTCGCAGTCCGGTGGTATCGGGATGGCCATCCTGGGCTTCGCGCGGACCACGAAGACGGGCGTGTCGGCGATCGTCGGTCTCGGCAACAAGTCGGACCTGGACGAGGACGACCTGCTGACCTGGTTCGGCGAGGACCCGAACACCCAGTGCATCGCGATGCACCTGGAGGACCTCAAGGACGGGCGCGCCTTCGTGCAGGCCGCGCGGGCGACCGTACCGAAGAAGCCGGTCGTCGTCCTCAAGGCGGGCCGTACGGCGGCGGGGGCGAAGGCCGCCGGGTCGCACACCGGGGCACTGGCGGGCGACGACGCCGTGTACGAGGACATCCTGAAGCAGGCCGGTGTCATTCGGGCGCCGGGGCTGAACGACATGCTGGAGTACGCGCGCGGGTTGCCCGTTCTGCCGACTCCCCAGGGCGACAACATCGTCATCATCACCGGGGCCGGCGGCAGCGGCGTACTGCTCTCGGACGCGGTGACCGACAACGGCCTCACCCTGATGGAGATCCCGCCGGACCTGGACGAGGCGTTCCGGACGTTCATCCCGCCCTTCGGCGCCGCGGGCAACCCGGTGGACATCACCGGGGGCGAGCCGCCGTCGACGTACGAGGCGACCATCCGCCTGGGCCTCGAGGACCCGCGCATCCACGCGCTCGTCCTCGGCTACTGGCACACCATCGTCACTCCCCCGATGGTCTTCGCGGAGCTCACCGCGCGCGTGGTGGCCGAGTTCCGGGAGCGCGGCATCGAGAAGCCCGTCGTGGCGTCGCTCGCGGGCGATGTCGAGGTCGAGGAGGCCTGCCAGTACCTCTACGAGCGAGGGGTCGTGGCGTACCCGTACACGACGGAGAAGCCGGTGGCGGTGCTCGGGGCGAAGTATCGGTGGGCGCGGGCGGCGGGGCTCCTGTGAAGTCCGGGGCGCGCCCGGCTTCGGCCGCAGGCCCGGGGGCTGTCCCCCGGGCGGAACGCAGCCCGGTGGGCGCGGGCGGCAGAAAGGCTGGGGGCCGAAGGCCCTCCGGTAGGGCGGTGGCGGGAGACGGGCGGGATGTTGGGGGGCGGTCCATGACGTAGGTGGACGCGGGATCGGCCGACGGTGCGCGTCGGCCGGCCCGGGACCCGTGCGCACACGAAAGGCATTGGACAGGGGGCGCTGGCCAGAGCTTTCGACGCAAGGGGTGCGACACACATGACAACCACCGACTTCTCGACGTCCGTTCCCTACCGGGAGGTGACGGACCACAACGGCCGCGTGTACCGGATCGGCGAGAGCGACCGGGACATCATGGGCCGGCCACGATGGACCATGGTGCTCTTCCCGTGGATGGGCATGCTGGGCATCAGTTCCTCGGAGTACGCGTTCACCTCCGCTGAGGACACCCTGCACGAGGCCCACCTGTGGAGCAGTGGGCACATCTTCTGGCTGATGGGCGTCTGGGTGTTCTTCCAGGCGGCCGTGGCCTTCCCGGCCGGGCAGCTGCGCGAGAGCGGCAAGCTGCCCGCGCGCTACGCGATGATGCTCGGCGCGCTGGGCACGATCCTCGGGTATCTGTCGCTCGCGTTCGCGCCGAACGTGATCGTCGCCTTTCTCGGCTTCGGCATGTGCAGCGGCATCGGCGCCGGACTCGTCTACGCGACCTGCGTGAACATGGTCGGCAAGTGGTATCCGGAGCGCAAGGGCGGCAAGACCGGCATGGTCAACGGCGGCTTCGCCTACGGCTCGGTGCCCTTCGTGTTCCTGTTCACCTCGTACATGGACCTGAGCAACTACGAGAACGTCCTGGTGACGGTGGGCGTGATCTGCTGCGCCGTGGTGGCGTTCGCGGGCTGGTTCTTCAAGGACCCGCCGAAGAACTGGTGGCCCGCCGACGTCGACCCGCTCAGGCTCACCGACGACCCGAAGATCCGGCGCGCGCTGGAGAAGAACCCTCCGGCGATCAAGCAGTACACGCCCAAGGAGGCAGCGCGTACCCCCGTCCTGTGGATGATGTGGTTCTGTCTGCTGTGCACGGCGGGGATCAATATCTTCGGCATCGCCTTCCAGGTGCCGTTCGGCAAGGACATGGGCTTCGCGGGCGGCGTCGTGGCCACGGCGATGTCCCTGAAGGCCATCGTCAACGGCACCGGACGCGGTGTGATCGGCTGGATCTCCGACAAGTTCGGCCGCCGCAACACACTGGTCATCGTCTGCCTGGTGCTGGGGACCGCCCAGTTCGGCGTGCTGATCTCCGGCCAGATGGGCAGCATGCCGTTCTTCCTGTTCTGCTCCATGGTCTCCGGCTTCGGCGGCGGCGCGATCTTCCCGCTGTTCGCGGCCATGACGGCGGACTACTTCGGCGAGAACAACAACGCCTCCAACTACGGCATGGTCTACAGCTCCAAGCTGATCTCGGGGCTCGTGGGCTCCGGAGTCGGCTCGATCGTGGTCGGCGCCTGGGACTACGAGGGCGCGTTCGCCCTGGCCGGTTCCATCGGCCTGGCCTCCGCCGTGCTGGCCCTCTTCCTGAGGGCCCCCGGCAGGCCCCAGCCCCGTCGCCGCATCGTCCCCAACCCGCAACCGCTCGGCGAGGAAATGGCGTGATATGACGGCAGATCCCTACGCAGCGAACAGCAAGTCGGCACACCTCGACGCCGCGCACCGTCCCTACCGTGAAGTGACCGACGCGCACGGCCGCGTCTACCGCGTCGGCGAGACCGACCGGGACATCCTCGGTCACTCCCGCAAGCTCATGGTGTATCTGCCGTGGATCGCCATGATGGCCATCAGTGTCTTCGAGTACGCGTACGGCTCGGCGGAGGACACCCTGTCCCACGCCCACGGCTGGACGCAGAGCAACACCTTCTGGATCCTCAGTGTCTGGGTGTTCTTCCAGGCCGGCATCGCCTTCCCGGCGGGCTGGCTGCGCGAGAAAGGCATCCTGACGGCCCGCAAGGCGATGTACATCGGCTCTTTCATGTGCCTCGTCGGGTTCCTCGCCCTGTCGCACATGGGCAACGTGTGGCTCGCGATCGTCGGGTTCGGCGTTGTCGGCGGCATCGGTGCCGGCCTGGTCTACGCGACCTGCATCAACATGGTCGGCAAGTGGTTCCCCGAGCGGCGGGGCGCCCGCACCGGCTTCGTCAACGGAGGGTTCGCGTACGGGTCGCTGCCGTTCATCTTCCTCTTCAACTACGGCTTCGACACCGCGAACTACCATCGCGTGCTGGACCTCATCGGCTGCTACGTCGTGATCGTGGTCTTCGGCTGCGCCTTCTTCTTCAAGGACCCGCCGAAGAACTGGTGGCCCGCGGACGTGGACCCGCTGACGTTCTCCGGCGACGTGAAGAACGCCGCCGGCCTGTCCAAGAACCCTCCCGCGGTACGGCAGTACACACCGAAGGAGGCCATCAGGACGGGCATGCTGCCGCTGATGTGGCTGTCCATCGTGCTGACCGCCGGTGTGTCGATCTTCGGGATCTCCTTCCAGGTCGACTTCGCCAGGGACGTCGGGTTCGGGCCGCTGGTCGCCGCCTCCTCGATGGGTGTCATGGCGGTCATCAACGGCATCGGACGGGGGGTGGTGGGCTGGCTGTCCGACTCGTGGGGCCGAAAGTCCACCCTGGTGTTCGTGATCGTCGTCCTGGGGCTGGCCCAGTTCGGCGTGATCTGGGCCGGTGACATGAAGAGCGAGTGGCTGTTCCTGTTCTTCGCGTTCCTCTCCGGCTTCGGCGGCGGCGCCTTCTATCCGCTGTTCGCGGCACTGACACCGGACTACTTCGGGGAGAACTACAACGCCACCAACTACGGGCTGGTGTACAGCGGCAAGTTGATCAGCGGCCTGTTCGGCGGCGGTCTCGGCTCCATGGTGGTCTCGGCCTGGGGCTACAACGGCGCGTACGCGCTGGCCGGCGGCGTGTCGATGGTGGCGGCGGCGATCACGCTGCTGCTGCGGCAGCCGGGACGGACATCCCGGGTCACCTCGACCGCGGAACCCCAGCCGACCGGCTGATCCGTCGGGTACGGATCGCGGGTACGGATCGGCCGGTGCACACGCCGGACATGCGAGGAGGCCCTCCCCACTGGTGGGGAGGGCCTCCTCGCATGTCCGGCGTGTCGTGTCAGCACTTCTCCCGCAGCGAGTGCAGATGGGCACTCGAACGACGGGCGAAGGTGAAGGACTCGGTCGGGTTGTCGTGCTCGGCCTGCCAGTGGTGGGCCAGCCGTTCGCCGCGCAGCCGGGTCACGGCGGAGATGAACCGCTGGTAGTCGATGTCACCGTCGCCGACGTCGGTCATGCGGTAGCCGTACGTGTTCGCCGGGTCGCTCACCCCGTCCTTGACGTGGAAGAGCGGGTAACGGTGGGGCTGCCGGAGGACGTAGTCCAGCGGCTCGAAGGGCGCGGGCTTGCCGTCGGGCCGCTTCGAGAAGCGGAACTGGCCCGAGTACGCCCAGAAGATGTCCATCTCCAGGTAGACCAGGTCGGGGTCGGTCTCGGCGAGCAGGACGTCGTAGAGGCGGACCTTGGGGTTGTCGGTGGCGAAGGAGAACTCCTCCGAGTGGTTGTGCTGGTAGAACTTCATGCCGCGCGCCTTCGCCGCGGCGCCGTAGGTGTTGAACTCCTCGGCCGCCCGCTTCCACGCGTCGACCGTGGAACCGTAGCGGAATGGGCCGGAGGCGGTGCCGATGTGCTTGAGGCCGAGAGCCTGGGCGTCGTCGAGGACCTTGGTGAGGTTCTGGGCGAACGTGTAGGCGTTCGGGTCGTCGGAGTAGTAGCCGACGTGGCTGCCGATCGGGTTGAGGCCGTGATCGCGTGCCAGCCGCTTGAGCTGGGCGAGTGTGATCGGGCCCGCCGAGCCCTGGGTGTACCCGGCGAACTCGACCTCGTCGTACCCGAACTTCTCCAGTTCGGCGAAGACGGGCGCGAAGCCCAGCGTGGAGACCTTGTCGCGCAGGCTGTAGAGCTGGATGCCGAGCCGGCCGGGGGGCAGGACCGGGCGGCCGGCGGCCGCGGTCGCGTTGTCGGTGGCGGCGGTCGCGGGGGTGGCTGCCGTGCCCAGCAGGGCGGCGGCGGTGGCGCCCGCGGCGACGCCCAGCATGCCTCGTCTGGTGAGGCGGTGGGTGAGCTCGGGGTCGGTCGGGGACATGCGGCTCATGTCTGGAACTCCCATGTGTCGGAGGGCGTTGTCAGTGGTGAGTGCTTCACTGGTGACCAGTCAGAACAGGACGGACAGGTCGGAACGGGTCTGCCGGGTCTGAACAGGTCAGGTCTGAACAGCTCAGGCCAGACCGGCCAGTTGGAGCAGTAGTGCTTTCACATCGGTGGCCGCGACGCGGTCGCCGACAGCGCGGGGGGTGGAGCAGATGAGGAGCGGACCGTCGTCGTCGCTCGCGGGAAGGCGGCCGTGGCTGCCTCGAATAGGTGAGGGATCCAGGGGCACGACCGCCATGCGGTAGCGCAGCCCGAGTTTCTTGCGGGCCAGCGCCGTTGCCGCCTTGACCTTCACATAGGGGTCGAGCGGATCCATGAAGAGTTCGACCGGGTCGTAGCCGGGTTTGCGGTGGATCTCGACGAGCTGCGCGAAGTCGGGTGCGCGGGCGTCGTCGAGCCAGTAGTAGTACGTGAACCAGGCGTCCGGTTCCGCGACGGCGACCAGTTCGCCCGAGCGCGGATGGTCCAGGTGGTGGTCCTTCTTGCCCTCGTCGTCGAGGAGTCGCTCGATGCCACGCAGTCCGTCGAGGGCGGTCCGGGTGGCGTCGAGGTCCTCCGGCCGGCGGACGTAGACGTGGGCGATCTGGTGGTCGGCGACCGCGAAGGCGCGGGAGGCCATCGGGTCGAGGTACTCCATGCCGTCCTGCGTGTGCACCTCCAGCAGACCGGCGCGGCGCAGGGCGCGGTTGATGTCGACGGGACGGTCGGCGCGGGTGATGCCGTACTCGGACAGCGCGACGACGGTACGGCCCTCGGCGCGGGCGTCGTCCAGCAGCGGGGCGAGGGCGGTGTCCAGGTCGGCGGCCGCCTTCAGGGAGCGCGGGTCGTCGGGGCCGTATCGCTGCAGGTCGTAGTCGAGATGGGGGAGGTAGCAGAGCGTCAGGTCGGGGTGCCGGGTGCGCTGGATGTGGCGGGTCGCGTCGATGATCCATTGGCTGGAGACCAGGTCCGCGCCGGGTCCCCAGAAGTGGAAGAGGGGAAAGGTGCCGAGTTTCTCGGTGAGTTCGTCGTGCAGGGCGGGGGGCCGCGTGTAGCAGTCGGGTTCTTTGCGGCCGTCGGCGTAGTAGACCGGACGGGGGGTGACGGTGATGTCGGTGTCGGCGCCCATGGCGTACCACCAGCAGATGTTGGCGACGGTGTAGCCGGGGTGGGCGCGGCGGGCGGCGTCCCAGAGCTTGTCCCCGGCGACCAGGCCGTTGTGCTGCCGCCACAGGAGTACGTCGCCGAGCTCGCGGAAGTACCAGCCGTTGCCGACGATGCCGTGCTCCGACGGGTGGGTGCCGGTGAGGAAGGTGGACTGGGCGGCGCAGGTGACAGCGGGCAGCACGGTGCCGAGGGCGGCGCGCGAGCCGGACTGGCCGAGCGCCTTGAGGTGGGGCATGTGGTCGAGGAGACGGGGGGTGAGGCCTACGACGTCCAGGACGAGGAGAGGAGTGGGCCGCGCTTCGGCGGGGTGGTTCACGGCAGCTCCTTCAGGCCGAGGTCGGTCAACAGGTCGCGGGCGAGGGCGAGTTCGGCGGCGATGCCGTCGGCGAGCTGGGTCCGGCTGCGGGGCCTGAGCTCGGGCGGGAGCGCCTGCCAGGTGTAGGTCTCGACCTCCAGATGGCGGGTGAGCGGGTGCGGGCCGCCGACCAGCCGGGTCAGTGCGGCCTTCAGGACGGGGAGCGTGGAGGTGAGGGGTGCGGCGGGGGCCGCGTGCAGGGGGACGTGGAAGTGGGCTCGCCAGGGTGCCGCGTCGGGCAGGGCGTCGCCGGCGAGGGCCTCGCCGAGGTCGTCGGTGCCGCGTAAACCGGCTGCGACGGGGGTCCCTCCCGCTCGAACGGAGTGGAGAGTGGGAGAAGTTCGGGTCTGGTGCAGGAAGCGGGGTTCGTCGAAGGCGGCGAGGGCCTCGCGGACCTCGGGGAGGTGCGGGTGTTCGGCGTGCAGGGCGGCCGAGAGCTGGGATTTGACGACGGAGACACCGGCGGCGGTGAGCGCGTCGACGGCGGTGTGCGGGTCTTCGAAGGAGGTGGCGAGGTGGCAGGTGTCGACGCAGATGCCGATCCGGTCGTGCGCGATCGCGGTCAGCGGGGCGATGGCGTCGTGCGTGGTCTCGACGACACAGCCGGGTTCCGGCTCCAGAGCGAGCCGGATGGAGCGGCCGGTCAGCTCCTCCAGGGCGTCGAGGCGGTCGGCGAGGCTGGTCAGGGCGTCGTGGGCCCGTTCGGCGCGTTGCTCGTCATAGGCGGTGCGCCAGGCGAGCGGAAGGGTGGAGATGCTGCCCTCGGTGACGTCGTCGGGGAGGAGTCCGGCGAGGACACGGGCCAGCGACGTGGTGTGGTCGAGGCGTTCGGGGTCGGCCCAGTCGGGCGTGTAGACCCGGTACTTGACCTCTTCGGCGCCGAAGCCCTGATAGGGGAAGCCGTTGAGAGTGACGACCTCGAGGCCGCGCCGGTCGAGTTCGGTGCGCAGTCCCCTCAGGGCGGACGGGTCGCTGACGAGGGCGCGCGCCGCGTCCTTGGCGAGCCACAGCCCGATGCCGAGGCGGTCCCGGCCGAGGCGGCGGCGCACGGGTTCGCAGTGGTCGCGCAGTTGCGCGAGGACGCCGTCGAGGGTTTCGGCGGGGTGCACGTTGGTGCAGTAGGCGAGGTGCACGACGCTGCCGTCGGGATGCCTGAAGCGCATCGCTCACTCCCCGCCGCGCAGCACGGAGTTGCCCTCGTGGGTGGCCTGGGTGTCCGCCGGGTCCAGGACCAGACGGCCGCTGAGTCCGTAGAAGTCGACGGGGTTGCGCCACAGCACGCGGTCCACGTCGTCGTCGGTGAAGCCGTGCGCGAGCATGGCGTCAGCGACGGTGCGGGTCTTGAGGGGGTCGCTTCTGCCCCAGTCCGCGGCGGAGTTCACGAGCACCTTCTCGGGACCGTACTCCTGCAGGATCGCGACCATCCGTTCCTCGTCCATCTTCGTGTCCGGATAGACGGAGAAGCCGAGCCAGCAGCCGCTGTCCTTGGCCTCCTTGACGGTGGTCTCGTTGAGGTGGTCGACCAGGACCCGCTCGGGCGGCAGGGCGGACTCCCCGACGACGTCCAGGGTGCGGCGCAGACCGGCGAGTTTGTCGCGGTGCGGGGTGTGGACGAGGGCGGGCAGGGCGTGGTCGGCGGCGAGTTGGAGCTGTGCGGCGAGGGCGGTGTCCTCGGCCGGGGTCATCGAGTCGTAGCCGATCTCGCCGACGGCCACCACGTGGTCCTTGACGAGATACCGAGGAAGTTCGTCGAGGACGGGCGCACAGCGCGGGTCGTTCGCCTCCTTGGGGTTGAGGGCGAGCGTGCAGTGGTGGGCGATGCCGTACTGGGCGGCACGGAAGGGCTCCCAGCCCAGGAGGGAGTCGAAGTAGTCGAGGAAGGAGGCGGGAGAGGTGCGGGGCTGGCCGAGCCAGAAGGACGGCTCGACGACGGCGAGGACGCCGGCGGCGCGCATCGCCTCGTAGTCGTCGGTGGTGCGGGACGTCATGTGGATGTGGGGGTCGAAGAGGCGCATCAGGACTCCTTGCCGTCGAAGCCGCGGGTGCCGGGGTCGGCGGGCGGCGTGGGCGTGGGGCCGGTCAGGGTCAGGACGCGGTGCAGGTCGTCGGGCACGGTACGGCCCGCGGCGGTGCGTTCGTCGGCGTAGTCGCCGAGCATCCGGGCGAGTTCCGTGTCGCCGTGGGCGCGGCGGTCCAGGTCGGCCACCTCGGCGACGGGCACACCGGTGAACAGGCACTTCAGGACGGCGTGCCGCCAGGCGTGGGCCGGCAGGTGCCGGGCGGCGTAGGGGCCGACGGCGGCCGCCAGGAGCCGGGTGTCGTTGGTGCGCAGGGCGTCCTCGACGAGTGGGAGGACCTCGGGGCCGGACACCAGGTGGGGCAGGGCGTACAGGACGGCACGGCGTTCGGCGGCGGTGCCCTGGGCGTAGACGCGGGTCAGGGCGTCCGCGTCGGCGCGGGCCGCGTGCAGGATGAGGACGCGGACGGCGTCGGCGTGCTCCGGGCCGCAGCGCCGCCCGGCCTCGGCGAGCCGCAGCTCCCATACGGAGACTGGGCCGTGGGTGCCGGGGTGGGTGGCCGCCTCGTCGAGGGCCCGGTCCAGCCAGGCGCGGGCGGCTTCGTCGAGGTCGGCGGCGAGCCGGCGGTGCAGGTCGGACGGTGCGACGCGGGCGAGGGTGGTGCCCTGGACGCCGGCCGCCGGGGACGCCGGGTGGGCGTGCGGGTGGGTCATGGGGTGCTCCCTTGTGAGGGCGCCGCTGCGTGACGGAGGAATGGGAGGGAGAGTTCGGCGAAGTGGGGGCCCGCGTGGGAGTGGCGGGGCAGTTCGACAACGGTCAGGCCCTGGTAGCCGGTGGCGGCGAGGGCGGCGAGTACGGGCGGGAAGTCGATCTCCCCGTCCCCGAACGGGAGATGCTCATGGACCCCGCGGCGCATGTCCTCGATCTGGACGTGGCGCAGCCAGGGAGCGGCGGAGCGTACGCAGTCGGCGGGCGGTAGCGGCTCCAGGCACTGGCAGTGGCCGATGTCGAGCGTCAGGCCGAGAGGCTCCGGGTCGCCGAGGGTGCGGCGCAGCCGGTGGAAGTCCGCGAGGGTGGCGAGGAGGTGACCGGGTTCGGGTTCGACGGCCAGCGGGACGCCGGCGGTGGTGGCGGCTTCCAGGACGGGGGTGAGTGTCTCGGCGAGGCGCTTCCACGCGGTGTCCTCGTCGGTGCCGGCCGGGGTGATCCCGCTGAAGCAGTGGACGGCGTGGGCACCGAGGTCGGCGGCGACCTGGACGGCACGTACCAGCAGGTCGGCGCGTCGGGCGCGGTCGTCGGGGTCGGGGTCCAGCAGGGAGGGGCCGTGTTTGCGGCGTGGGTCGAGCACATAGCGGGCGCCCGTCTCGACGGTGACGGCCAGTCCGAGCGCGTTCAGCCGGTGCGCGAGGCGCCGGGTGCGGGCGGCGAGGTCCGGGGCGAGCGGGTCGAGGTGCATGTGGTCGAGGGTCAGTCCGACCCCGTCGTACCCGAGGTCGGCGAGCAGGGCGAGGGCGTCGGCGAGACGGAGGTCGGCGAGGCCGTTGGTCCCGTAGCCGAAGCGGAGGGGGGTGGAGGTGTGGCTGCGGTCGAGAGCTTCGGGAGTGGGAGCAGGTGCGGGTGCGGGTGCGGGTGCGGGTGCGGGTGCGGGGCGCAGGGGTTGGGCTTCGGGGCTCATGTGACGCTCACCTTCCTCGCGAACCTCGCGGCGAGCGGGGCCAGGGCCGTGGTGAGCAGCGCGGTGACGGTCGCGCCGGAGCGGGCGGAGAGAGCGGACTGGAGCGGGATCATCGCGCGGATGCCACCGCCGACGGCACGTTGGGTGAGCGGAGGTGACGGGTTGAGGACGGCGTGGACGTAGGGGCGGGCGACCGTCGCCGCGTACGCGGCGGGCAGCGCTGCCCGCAGGGCACCGGCGGCGGGGAACGCGGGAGTGGTCGACCTGGTGGCACCGGGCGCGGTGGTGGGGCGGCGGGTCAGGAGGCGTGTCAGGACGGCGGTGGTGGCCAGCGCCGCAAGTGGAGCCAGGGGTGAGCCGCCCTGCGTCTCCCGGCGCGACACGGTGGTGACCGCGAGGGTGTGCGCGCCCAGCAGGACGGCGGAGGGAACGGCTCGGCGGACACCGTGTGTGACCGGCCCCCCCGCCCCGCCTGTGGCCGCCGCCCTGCCTGTCCAGCCCGCCCCACCAGTGGCCGCCGCCCTGCCTGTCCAACTCGCCCCGCCAGTGGCCGCCGCCTTGCCTGTCCAGCCCGCCCCGCCTGTGGCGACCGCCCCGCCTGTCCTGCCCGTGGCGGCACCCGCTCCCGTCGTCCGCGGGGCGGCCTCGCGGCCTGTCCTGCCCGTGACGGCACCCGCTCGAGTCGTACCCGTGGCGGCCGCCGCGCCGAGGAGCAGGTCCAGGCCTCGGGCCGTCGCCATGGCGACGGGGCCGGCCGGGGTGTGCTTCAGGGCGAGGTCGTACGCCCAGACGGTCGCGGCCAGCGGGACCGCCACGGTGAGGGCGGGGCGGCCGGCGCGCGCCGCCAGGGCCAGACCGGCGCCCGTGAAGGCGCAGGCCGCCGCGAGGGCCGCGGTGGGGTGGACGCGGCCGGACGGAAGGGGGCGGTGCGGGCGTTCCACGGCGTCCTCGGCCCGGTCGGCCCAGTCGTTGAGGGCCATGCCGGCCTCGTACAGGCACAGGGAGGAGCCGATGGCCAGGAGGGTGCGGGGGTGGGCCTGCGCGCCGGTCGCGGCGGCACCGGCGAGGGCGTCGCCGGGCACGGTGAACAGGGCGGGCAGGCGCAGGAGTTCCGCCCAGGCCCGCGCACGGGCAACAGGACGCGGGCCAGTGGACCCTGACCTTGTCCCCGTCCCCGTCCCTGAGCTTCTCCCTGTCCCTGTTTTTGTCCCTGTCCCTGTTTTTGTTCCTGTCCCTGACCCTGTCCCTGAGCTTGTCCCTGTCCCTGTCCCTGTCCCTGACCCCGCTCCCCCACCGTGCCCATGCCTGAACCAGGCCCGTTTCCGCCCCCTCATCGCTCCTCCCCCGGCTCCTCGTCCGTCCCGCCGCCCGAGCTCTCCCGCAATCGCTCCGCGAACCCCGCAAGCGCCGCGTACTGCTCCCCCAGTGCCGCGGGTCC
Organism: Streptomyces cellulosae; assembly: GCF_000721105.1. Classification (GTDB taxonomy): domain Bacteria; phylum Actinomycetota; class Actinomycetes; order Streptomycetales; family Streptomycetaceae; genus Streptomyces; species Streptomyces cellulosae_A. Next base: position 485,788 of record NZ_JOEV01000002.1, on the reverse strand, counting down.
CTCGCCGACCGGGTCCTTGAAGTAGAAGCCCAGTTCGGACAGGGGGCCGGTCAGGCCGCGTTCGTGGGCGCGGGCCGTCAGGCGGGCCAGGTCGAGGATCAGGGGGGCGGCGAGGGCCGAGTCGCAGCCCTGCCAGGTGGTCTGGAGGATCATGCGGGCGCCGAGGAAACCGTCGAAGGCGATGTGGTCCCAGGCGGTCTTCCAGTCTCCGAGTACGGGGACGTCGTCGATGTGGACCTCACCCTCGGGGACGGTCCCGAGGGTGTCGGCCAGCACCCTTTCCTTGCCGGCGTTCTTCGCCGCCGCGGCGTCCGGGTCGGCGAGGGCGGCGCCGTCTCCGCCGCCCAGCAGGTTCGTGCCGGACCAGGCCCGCACGGCGAGCGCCCGCTGCGCGAACATCGGGCCCAGCACGGAGCGCAGCAGGGTCTGGCCGGTCTTGCCGTCGCGCCCCGCGTACGGCAGCCCGCTCATCGCGGCCGGGGCCGCCAGTGCCGGATGGTGGAGACCGGTCGAGGGGGTGAAGTTGACGTACGGGCAGCCGGCGCGCAGGGCCGCCGCCGCGTACAGCGAGCTGGGCGGCAGGGCTGTCCCGGTGGCCGCGGGTTCGGTGGAGGCGACGTTCACCACCACGGCCCGCGCCAGTCCGTGGCGTCGTACGAAGTCGTCGATGTCCGCGGCGAACGTCGCGATGAGTTCTTCCTCGCCGCGCGTGTCGCCGGGGCCGGGGCCACCCGGTCGGATCTCCCGGTCGGCGGCGGTGAGTTCGGCCTCGACCGCCTCCGGGAGGCCGGGTGGGAGGACGCCGCCCGCCGCGAGGGCCTCGGCGCGTTTGGGCAGGGGGCAGTCCACCGTGTCGTGGCCGCCGAAGACCAGCGACGCCAGGGCCGGCAGCCCGCTGTCGGCGAACGCGGGGGTCTCGGTGACCAGGCCGGTGGGCGGGTTCAGACCCGCGGTCAGCGCGGCGCAGCCGGCGACGACGGTGGTGGCGACGGAGCCGCGGGCGCCGATCAGCCAGACACCGACACGCGGTGCGGAAACGGACGCGGACATGGGCAGCCTCCTTCTCGAACACGACGTACGAGACACGACGTACGACACGCGACACACGACGTACGACACACGACACGCGACGCACGACGCACGACGCACGAAAGACGACGTACGAAAGACGACGTACGAAAGACGACGTAGGCACCCCGAGATGGGGAAGATGACGGCGGGCGGAGGTCCGGCGTCCCCCGCCCGCCGTCGCTCAGCCGCCCTGCGAAGCCGTAAGTGCCGGGGACTTCGCGGGCAGTTCCTTGATCCGGATGTCGCGGAACGCCACCTGGTCGTCGGCTCCGTGGTTCTGGATGCCGATGTGTCCGTCAGCCAGGCTGCGGGCCGGATCGGTGTTGGTGAAATCGTTGATCTTCACGCCGTTGAGCCAGACGCGGAGGCGCTCGCCCTCCACCCGGATCTCGTACGTGTTCCACTCCCCCGGCGGATTCAGCGCGCGGTCGCGCCTGTCGAGGTCGGCGGACTGGAAGCCGTAGACGGACCCGGTCGTCTTCTCCGGGGCGTCGGTGGCGTCGATCTGGATCTCGTAACCGTTGTTCACGGCCGACCACGGGTCGTCGGAGGGCGGGAAGCCCACGAAGACACCGGAGTTGTCGTCGCCCGAGGTGCCGGCCATTTTCCAGTCCAGCTTCAGGGAGTACGCCCCGAAGGCCTGGTCGGCGTACCAGAGCATCCCCATCCCGCCGGCGGACGTGAGCGTACCGTCGGCGTTCAGGGTGAAGGAGCCCGGGCCTGCCTGCTTCCAGCCGGAGAGGGAAGCCTGGCCGCCGTCGAAGAGCGGGCGGTAGCCCGTCTCCGGCCGGCAGTCCGCCTGGGCATCGCCGATGGCGTACCGGATTCCGCCCAACAGGTGCTGCCGGAAAGCCGGTTCGGCGTAGGACTCCTTGGTGTGGCCGACGCCCGTGTAGAAGGCGCGGCCACCCTGGTAGGTCTGGCACCAGGCGATCGGATGGTCGCCGTTCATGGTGCCGCCCGTGTACGACGACTCGTCGAGGGAGGCCAGGACGTGGGCGCGGTCCCGCGGGTTGGAGCGGTAGTTGTACCACTCGTCGGTGCGTTGCCAGGCCCGCGGGAGTCCCGAGGTCGCCGGGTGGGCTCGGTCCTCGACGGTCACCGTCGCGGGCTGGATCGCCGGGTGCGACTGGAAGTAGGCGCCTGCGAGGCCGCCGTAGAACTCCCAGTCGTACTCGGTGTCGGCGGCCGCGTGGACGCCGACGTAGCCACCGCCCTGGTGGATATAGCTCTCGAAGGCGCGCTGCTGGGCGGGGGCGAGGACGTCTCCCGTCGTCGAGAGGAAGACGACCGCGCCGTACCGCCGCAGGTTGCGGGTCGTGAACGCGCTCGCGTCCTCGGTGGCGTCGACCTTGAAGCCGGCCGCCTGGCCCAGTTCCCTGACCGCCGCGATGCCTTCGGGGATCGAGTCGTGCCGGAAACCGGCCGTCTTGGAGAAGACCAGCACCCGCGCACCGGCGTCCGGTTGGGAGGCCGCGGGTCCTGACACGCCGCCCAGGAGCAGGGCGGCGCCCACAACCGTCGTACTGATGCGTCCGGTTGAGCGCATGAGGATCACCTCCTCTCAGCTCGTGGTGAAGACGAAGTCGTCCACGTCGTACAGGGCTCCGGTGCCGCTGCCCTTGAAGACCAGGAACAGCGTGGTGGTGCCCCTGGGGGCGCGGGACAGGTTGGCGGTGACGTCCTGGAAGGTGTCCCAGCCGCCGGTCACCGGGACGGTCGCCTTGCCCAGCAGGGTGCCCCGCGCGGACCCGGCGCGGATCTCCAGCGTGCCGCCCGCGCCGCCCGAGGAGACGCGTGCGGTGATCTTCTTGGCGTTGCTCAGGACGTACGGCGTAAAGGAGATCCAGTCGCCGTTGTTGATGTCGCCCACCGTGTTGCCGCCGTGCGCGGTGTCCTTGGCGATGACCGAGACGCCCGAGGAGTCGCCGAAGTGCTCGGCCTGGCGGTGCCGGGGCTGGACGACGCTCTCGTCGTGCGTGGTGAGCGGGGCCTGGCCACCGCCTCCGCCGTCGGTGTACTCGGCGTTGACGACACCGAAGATGTTGGCGTCGTCGTCGTGGCCGCCGTCGGCGCTGGTCTGGAGGGTGCCGGTGCAGCCGTTGGCCGAGGTGATGGGGTGGCCGTGGCTGTCGTGACCGAGGACGAAGGTGACCTTGACCTTGGCGCAGTCGATGGTGCCGTCCTCCGGGTCGGTGACCCTCACCTTGAACGGGATCGCGTCGCCGAAGCTGAACAGCTGGCCGTCCTTGGGGAGTTCGAGGGTGACCTTGGGCGCGGTGTTGCCCACCACGATCTGCGTGCTCGCGCTGCCGGTGCGGCCGGACGGGTCCTTGGCGGTCAGGGTCGCCGTGTAGGTGCCGTTCTTCCGGTACGTGTGCGTCGGGTTCGCCGCCGTCGACTTGCCGCCGTCACCGAAGTCCCAGCTGTAGGTGAGGGCGTCGCCGTCCTGGTCGGCCGTGCCGGCGGAGGAGAAGCTCACCTTCAGCGGTGCCTGGCCCGAGGTGCGGTTCGCCGCGGCCTGCGCGACCGGGGAGTGGCCGTCGGTGGCGTTCTCGATGCGGTACAGGGCGGAGTTCTCGTCGCCGCCGAACCAGGAGACGCCGTAGTCGAGGACGTACAGCGCGCCGTCCGGGCCGAAGGCCATGTCCATGATCTGGGTGCCGGTCCACGGGACGTCGTTGATCGACTGCACGGTGCCGTTGTCGTCGCTGGTGATCCGCTTGATCCAGCGGCGGCCGAACTCCCCGGCGAAGAAGTCGCCGTCGTAGGCCTCGGGGAACTTCACGGGCGAGTCGAGCGCGGGGTCGTAGTGGTAGACCGGGCCGCCCATCGGGGACTCGGAGCCGGTGCCGAACTCGGGCACGGAACCGTCGTCGTACGGGATCCAGGCGGCCTGGGCCGGCGGGAGGTCGGTCAGACCGGTGTTGTGCGGGGAGGTGTTCTTCGGGGCGGCGCAGTCGAAGGCGGCGCCCGAGGTGCCGGTGGCGAAGTCGTAGTCGACGTAGGCGTCGTTGGCGCCGGTGCAGTACGGCCAGCCGAAGTTGCCCGGGCCGGTGACACGTGCGAACTCGACCTGGCCGGCCGGTCCGCGGGCCGGGTCGGCGGCGCCGGCGTCGGGGCCGTAGTCGCCGACGTAGAGGATGCCGGTCTTCTTGTCGACGCTGAAGCGGAACGGGTTGCGGAAGCCCATCGCGTAGATCTCGGGCCGCGTCCTGTCCGTGCCGGGCGCGAAGAGGTTGCCGTCGGGGATCGCGTACGAGCCGTCGGCGTTCACCTTGATGCGCAGGATCTTGCCGCGCAGGTCGTTGGTGTTGCCCGCGGACCGCTGGGCGTCGAAGGCGGGGTTGCGGCCGTCACGCTCGTCGATGGGCGTGAAGCCGTCCGACTGGAAGGGGTTGGTGTCGTCGCCCGTCGACAGGTACAGGTTGCCCGCCGCGTCGAAGTCGATGTCGCCGCCGACGTGACAGCACAGGCCGCGGGAGGCCGGGATGTCGAGGATCTGCTTCTCGCTGGCCTTGTCGAGGGTGCCGTCGGTGTTCAGCACGAACCGGGAGAGCCGGTTGACCCCGTCGAAGGGAGCGAAGTCGGCGGCGGTACCGGTTTCGGGGGCGTCGCCCGCGGGGGTGTTCAGCGGGGGCGCGTAGTACAGGTAGATGAAACGGTTCTGAGTGAAGTTCGGGTCGACACCGACGCCTTGCAGGCCCTCCTCGTCGTGGGAGTAGACGTCGAGCTTGCCGGCCAGCCGGGTGGTGCCGGCCGCGTCCGTGATACGCAGTTCGCCGTCGCGCGAGGTGTGCAGGACCGAGCGGTCCGGGAGGACGGCGAGCGACATGGGCTCGCCCGTCTCCGGTTCGCCCTTGGCGAGGGTGACCTGCTGGAAGTCCTCGGCCGCGGCGGCCGGGGCAGCCGGCGCGGCTCCCGCGCCGGCGACGGCTGCGCCGGCCTGCGGTGCGGTGAGGGTGAGGGACGCGCCTGCCAGCAGGGCCCCGGTGAGCAGGGCGGCTGCCTTGCGGAAGGACACGGTCCCACCGGAGGGCGATGCCTTGCGGAAGGACAGGCGTCGTCTGTGGATCTCGGTTCTGTCGGTGCTGGTGGTGCGGTTGGTGCGGTGGTCGTTCCCGTGCACGGGTGCCTCCAGAAAGGGGCCGGTTGTACATGCGGGTGCGGGTACGCCGGGATGCGCCGTCATCCCGGAAGTCACGGAAGAACTCGCTGCGGTGACAGACGGACTCGGGTTACTCGTTGCCGCCGAACGCCGCGTCGAAGGAGGCCGAGGGCGGCTCGAAGTCGTACGCCTTGAGCCGGGTGAGGGCCTCGGGGGCGCCCTGGAGCCGGTCCATTCCGGCGTCCTCCCACTCCACGGAGATGGGGCCCTGGTAGTCGATGGACCGCAGCATCCGGAAGACGTCCTCCCAGGGGACGTCACCATGACCGGCCGACACGAAGTCCCAGCCGCGGCGCGGGTCGCCCCACGGCAGGTGGGAGCCCAGGCGGCCGTTGCGGCCGTCGAGCCGCTTGCGGGCCTCCTTGCAGTCGACGTGGTAGATCCGGTCGCGGAAGTCCCACAGGAAGCCCACCGGGTCGAGGTCCTGCCACACGAAGTGGGAGGGGTCGAAGTTGAGGCCGAAGGCGGGCCGGTGGTCGACGGCCGCCAGAGCGCGGTGGGTCGTCCAGTAGTCGTAGGCGATCTCGCTCGGGTGGACCTCGTGCGCGAACCGCACGCCCTCGGCGTCGAAGACGTCGAGGATCGGGTTCCAGCGCTCGGCGAAGTCCTCGTAGCCACGGTCGATCATCGACTCGGGGGCGGGCGGGAACATGGCGACCAGGTGCCAGATCGCGGAGCCGGTGAAACCGATGACGGTGTCCACGCCGAAGGCGGCGGCGGCCCGCGCGGTGTCGGCGATCTCGGCGCCGGCCCGCTGCCGTACGCCCTCCGCGTCGCCGTCGCCCCAGATGCGGGACGGCAGGATCGCCTGGTGGCGTTCGTCGATGATGGCATCACAGACCGCCTGGCCCACCAGGTGGTTGGAGATCGCCCAGCACTTCAGGCCGTACTTGTCGAGGAGCTGATGGCGGGAGTCGAGGTACGACGGGTCGGCGAGGGCCTTGTCGACCTCGAAGTGGTCACCCCAGCAAGCGAGTTCGAGCCCGTCGTAGCCGAAGTCGCGGGCGAGGCGGCAGACCTCTTCGAGCGGGAGGTCCGCCCACTGGCCGGTGAACAGCGTGAACCTGCGCGGCATGTGCGTGCGCCTCCTCAGACCGCGATGGGTGTGTAGACGGAGTTCTTCTCGGCACTCTCCTCCACGGCCGCCAGCACGCGCTGTACCTGCAGCCCGTCGGCGAAGGAGGGTTCGGGACGGCGGCCTTCGTCGATGGCGTGGACGAGGTCGCGGACCTGGTGGACGAAGGTGTGCTCGTAGCCGAGCCCGTGGCCCGGCGGCCACCAGGCCTCCAGGTAGGGGTGCTCCGGCTCGGTGACCAGGATCCGGCGGAAGCCGGCGTGCGCTCCGGGTTCCGTGGCGTCGTGGTAGGCGAGTTCGTTGAGGCGCTCCAGGTCGAAGGCCAACGAGCCGCGTGCGCCGTTGAGTTCGATACGCAGGGCGTTCTTGCGGCCGGTGGCGTAACGGGTGGCCTCGAAGGAGGCGAGGGCGCCGGAGGTGAAACGGCCGGTGAACACGGCGGCGTCGTCCACGGTGACCTGTCCGGTGCCGTTCGCCGACACGGCGGACAGGCCGCTGGTCGCTCCGCCGGGCAGCGGGCGTTCCCGTACGAAGGTCTCGGTGAGCGCGGAGACCCCGGCGAGCCGCTCGCCCGCCAGGTACTGCGCCAGGTCGACGATGTGGGCGCCCAGGTCGCCGAGCGAACCCGAGCCCGCGAGCTCCTTCTTCAGCCGCCAGGTCAGCGGGAACTCCGGGTCCACCAGCCAGTCCTGGAGGTACGCCACCCGCACGTGCCGCAGGGCGCCGAGACGGCCCTCGGCGACCATGGAACGGGCCAGCGCGGTGGCGGGAACACGCCGGTAGTTGAAGCCGACCATCGCCAACCTACCGTTGCGGTACGCCACTTCGGCCGCCGCGGTCATCGTCTCGGCCTCCGCCACGGTGTTGGCGAGCGGCTTCTCGCACAGCACGTGCTTGCCGGCGGCGAGAGCGGCCAGGGCGATCTCGGCGTGGCTGTCGCCCGGGGTGCAGATGTCGACGAGGTCGACGTCGTCCCGTTCGATCAGCGCCCGCCAGTCGGTCTCGGTGCTCGCCCAGCCGTGCCGGTCGGCCGCCGCCCGCACGGCGGTCGCGTTCCGCCCGCAGATCACGGACATGACCGGGTCGCGGGGCAGGTCGAAGACGCGGCCGGCGGTGCGCCAGCCCTGGGAGTGGGCGGCGCCCATGAAGGCGTAACCGATCATGCCGACACGCAGCGGCGGTTTCCGGGCCGCACGCCCGCCGGGCTGCGCGGCCTCGGCCGACTTCGGCGGGGCCGCCTCGGCCGACTCCTGGCGCGGGACCTCCGCCGACCCCTGGTGCCCTGCCTCGGCCGGCTCCGGCCGCTGTGCGTCCGCCCCTTCTGACTGCTGCGGCTGTGCCATACGCGATGTCCTCCTCGTCGTGGCGCGGTGGGGGGTGCGGCCCGGTCCGTCGGGGAACCGGGCGCCTTGGGCGGGACGCCTCGGTTCCCGGACCCTCGATGGACCGGGCGCCTTCGGCGGAAACGCCCTACTTGAAGCCGGTGGACATGTACTGATCGACGTTCTCCTTGTCGACCACGGCCGAGTAGAGCGTGATCGACGCGGGGATCTCGTACTCGGCGAGGCCGCTGACACCCTTGCCCTGGCCGAGGGCCCGGGCGAGGTCGATCGCGGAGGCGGCCATGGTCGGCGGGTAGAGGACGGTCGCCTTCAGGACGCCGTTGTCCTGCTTGATGGCCTGGAAGGCGGACAGCGCGCCCGCCCCGCCGACCATCAGGAAGTCGTCGCGTCCGGCCTGGTCGATGGCGCGCAGCGCACCCACGCCCTGGTCGTCGTCGTGGTTCCACAGCGCGTCGAACTTCGACTGTGCCTGCAGGAGTTGGGCCATCTTGGCCTGGCCGGACTCGACGGTGAAGTCGGCGGCCTGACGGGCCACCTTCTTGACGTTGGGGTAGTTCTTCAGCGCGTCGTCGAAGCCCTGGGTGCGCTGCTTGGTCAGCTCCAGGTTGTCCAGGCCCGCCAGTTCGATGACCCGGGCGTTCGCCTTCCCCTTGAGCTTCTCGCCGATGTAGTGGCCGGCGCTGAGGCCCATGCCGTAGTTGTCGCCGCCGATCCAGCAGCGGTACGCCTGCGGGGTGTTGAAGACCCGGTCCAGGTTGACGACGGGGATGCCGGCGCGCATCGCCTTGAGGCCGACCTGCGTGAGGGCCTTGCCGTCGGCGGGCAGCACGACCAGGACGTCGACCTTCTTGTTGATGAGGGTCTCGATCTGCCCGATCTGCTGGGCGGTGTCGTTGGATCCCTCGGTGATCTCCAGGGTGACGTCGGAGTACTTCTTGGCCTGCTTCTCGGCGTTGTCGTTGATGGCGTTGAGCCAGCCGTGGTCGGCCTGCGGGCCGGCGAAGCCGATGGTGACCTGCTTGCCGGGCTTGTCGTCGGCGGCCGGCCGGTTGTCCGCCGCGGGCTCTTCGTCCTTCGTCTCATTGCTGGTGCAACCGGTGAGGAAGGCGCCGGCGGACACGGCGGCGGCCCCGAAGAGCAGTCCTCTGCGGCTCGTGGAAGGCATGGCGTCTGACATGGCGGTGAACCCTTTCCTCAGGTCGTGCTCGCGGTACGGCGCTGGACCAGCACGGCGGCGACGATGATCGCGCCCTTGGCGATCTGCTGGACGTCGCTCTGCAGGTTGTTCAGGGCGAAGATGTTGGTGATCGTGGTGAAGATCAGGACGCCGATCACCGAGCCGGTGATGGTGCCCCGCCCCCCGCTGAGCAGAGTGCCGCCGATGATCACGGCGGCGATGGCGTCGAGCTCGTAGAGGTTGCCGTTGGTGTTCTGGCCGGAGCCGGACAGGATGATCAGCAGGAAGGCGGCGATGCCGCAGCACAGCCCCGACAGCAGGTAGAGGTACAGGCGCTGGCGCCGCACGTCGATGCCGGCGAGCCGGGCCGCCTCCGCGTTGCCGCCGACGGCGACCGTGCGGCGCCCGAAGGTGGTCCGGTTCAGCACAAGCCAGCCGATGATCGTCACGATCGCGAACACGATCACCAGTGGGGGGACACCGAGCACGTAGGAGTCGCGTTCGCCGAGGTCGAGGATGCTGCCGACGGTGACGATCTGCGTCCTGCCGTCCGTGATCTGCAGCGCCAGGCCCCGGGCGGAGGCCAGCATGGCGAGCGTGGCGATGAACGGGACCACCCCGCCGTACGCGATCAGCAGCCCGTTCACCAGGCCGCAGCCGACGCCGACGAGCACCGCCGTGAAGAGGATGCCCGCGAAGCCGTACTCCTGGGTGGCGACCGTGGTCGCCCACACCGACGAGAGCGCGACGATCGCGCCGACCGACAGGTCGATGCCGCCGTTGGTGATGACGAAGGTCATGCCGACGGTGACGACGCCGATCACCGAGGCCTGGGTGAGGACGAGTTGGAGGTTGCGGGTGTCGAGGAACTCGTCGGGCTTGGTGACGCCGCCGATGACGATCAGCGCGGCGAGCACACCGAGCAGGGAGAGGGTGCGCAGGTCGGCGCGGAACACCAGGGAACGCCAGGCCGGGGCTTCGTTCGCCGACGGCACCTTGTCGGCGCTGTCCCTGGGCGGGGAGACATGCTGCGTCATGACGCCGGGCTTCCTTCCATGACCAGATCGAGTACGCGGTGTTCGTCCAGCTCGGGGGCGGGCGCGCTGTGGACGACGCGGCCCTCGCGCAGTACCAGGACACGGTCGGCGAGGCCGAGCACCTCGGGGACCTCGCTGGAGACCAGCAGCACGGCGAGGCCCTCGTCCGCCAGTCGGCGCACGACCGCGTACAGCTCGGCGCGGGCGCCGACGTCGACGCCGCGGGTGGGTTCGTCGAGCAGCAGGACCCGGCAGCCGCGCAGCAGCCAGCGGGCCAGCACGGCCTTCTGCTGGTTGCCGCCGGACAGGGTGCGCACCGGCACGTCCGGGTTGTCGGGCCGCAGCGACAGCTCGCGGGTGGCGGCCCGGGCGGCCCCGAGCTCGGCTCCCCGGTCGATCCAACCGCCGCGCGCGAAACGGGACATGGAGGAGACGGAGACGTTGCGGGTGACCGACTCCAGCATGAGCAGCGCCTGTGCCTTGCGCTCCTCGGGGGCGAGCCCGAGTCCGGCGCGGACGGCGGCGCGGACGCTGCCGGGCCGCAGGACGCGTCCGTCGACCAGGACCCGGCCGGCCGTGGGCCTGCGGGCGCCGTAGATCGTCTCCAGGATCTCCGAGCGGCCCGAGCCGACGAGTCCGGCCAGACCGACGATCTCCCCGGGGCGGACGCGCAGGTCGAGGGGTTCGAACTCGCCCTCCCGGGCCAGCCCTTCGACCTCCAGGACCGGGGTCTGCTCGGGTACGGCAGTGGGCCGCTGCGGGAAGACGTACTCGACGTTGCGTCCCGTCATCAGCGCGACGACCTCACGGGTCGGCGTCGACTTGGCGGGCAGCCCGACGGCGACGGCACGCCCGTCCTTGAGCACGGTCACCCGGTCGCCGATCCGGCGGATCTCCTCCAGCCGGTGGGAGATGTAGACGACGGCGACTCCGTCGGCGGTGAGGTCGCCGACGATCCGGAACAGGTTGTCGACCTCGTCCGGGTCGAGGGCGGCGGACGGTTCGTCCATCACGATGAGCCGTACGTCGTGCGAGAGCGCCCGCGCCATGGACACGATCTGCTGCTGGGCGGCCGACAACTGGCCCACCAGTCGGGCAGGATCGATCTCCGAGTGCCCAAGTCGCTTGAGCAAGGCGGCTGTTGAAGCTCGGGCTGCCCTTCCCCGTACGACGAACCCGGCGGCTGTGGGTTCGTGGCCGAGGTGGACGTTCTCCGCCACGGACAGGTGCTCCACCAGGTCGAGTTCCTGGTAGATGGTGGCGATGCCGAGGCGCATGGCGGCGATCGGGGAGCGGAGCGTGACGTCCTCGCCGCGCCAGCGGATGGTGCCGGTGTCGGGCTGGTGGGCGCCGGCCAGGACCTTGATGAGCGTGGACTTCCCGGCCCCGTTCTGGCCGAGCAGACAGTGCACCTCACCGGCCTGGACGTCGAGGTCGACGCCGTCGAGGGCCCGGACTCCGGGGAACGACTTGGTGATGCCGGACATGCTGAGCAGCGATGGTTCTGATGCCATGTGTGGTTCCCCTCGGCTGGCGTGCGGGCCGGTTCAGGGCAGGGCGGGGTTTCAGGGCAAGACAGGGCACGGCAGAGCGATGCGCTGTTACTTGCAGGGCCGTTCGAAGTCGGTGACTACGCGGGTGAGAACAGGTGGTCGCTGATGAGGCGGGCCGCGCCGATGACTCCGGCGGTGGGGCCCAACTCACCCAGCACGATTGGCAGGTTGCCGGTCGCCAGCGGCAGTGACTGGCGGTAGACCTGGGTGCGGATCGCGGCGAGCAGGGTGTGGCCGAGGCCGGTCACCCCGCCGCCGATCACCACCAGGCCCGGGTTGAAGAAGCTGACCAGGCCGGCGATGACCTGACCGACACGGTCGCCGCCCTCCCGGATGAGGTCGAGCGCGGTGGCGTCGCCCGCGGCGGCCGCGGCGGCGACGTCGACGGCGGTGAGAGCGCCGTTCGCCTCCAGTCGGGTCGCGAGCTCCACCGAACGGCCCTGCTGGGCCGCCTCCGTGGCATCCCGGGCCAGGGCCGCCCCGCTGAAATGGGCTTCCAGGCAGCCCCGGTTGCCGCAGGCGCACGGGCGTCCGCCGGGCACGGCCTGGATGTGCCCGATGTCGCCCGCGCTGCCCGTCGTCCCGCGGTGGACGTCCCCGCCGGCGACGATGCCGCAGCCGATACCGGTACCGATCTTGACGCAGAGGAAGTCACCCACGGAGCGTGCGACGCCCGCGTGCATCTCCCCCATCGCCATCAGGTTCACGTCGTTGTCGACCATGACCGGGCAGCCGAGTTCCTGGCTGAGCGCCTCCCGTACGGGGAAGCCGTCCCAGCCCGGCATGATCGGCGGCGCGACCGGTACGCCCTCGGGAAAGCGGACCGGTCCCGGGACGCCGATGCCGGCGCCGTCGAACCCCTCCGCGAGCCCCGAGGCCCGCAACTTCGCGGCCATGGAAAGGACTTGCTCGAAGACCGCGACCGGGCCCTCGCGGACGTCCATGGGCTGGTTGAGATGGCCGAGGATCTCCAGTTCGGCGTTGGTGACGGCGACGTCGACCGAGGTCGCGCCGATGTCCACGCCGAGGAACCTGAGACCCGGGGCCAGCCGGATGTTGTGGGAGCGGCGCCCGCCGCGCGAGGCGGCGAGTCCGTCGGCCACGACCAGCCCGGTCTCCAGCAACCGGTCCACTTCGACGGCCAGCTTGGACCGCGAGAGGTCGACCTGATCGCCCAGCTGAGCACGGGAGTTGGGGCCTCCGTCACGCAGCAGCTTCAGCAGCCGGGCCTGGTGGGCGTTCGCGGGTCGTGCCGTCATGCGTCTCACGAGCCCCTCCCCGCCTCAATCGGCTGCCTGCTGCGGTGCTTTCGAGGGGAACGTAGCAGCGGCTGCCGAACCTGGGAAGAAGCTGTGCACGAATTGATGCCAACTTTCTCCACTCACAGGACAAAGCCGCTTGGGTAGGCGGAGGCCGGGAGCCGGTGCGCGCGCTGAGTCGTGCGGGCCGGTCGCAGGGCCTCCCGGAGGTGGAGGCGGTGGCGGGTTACCTCGACGAGCGCGGCACGGTGCGGGGTTCGCCGGTCGGCGTACGGGCCCTGTTCCTGATGCCGGGCTACGGCGGCCGGCGGCAGCTCCCGGCGGACGCGCGGGCCGCTGGCGGGGAGCGGGCCGTCATGCCGGCCGGCCTGCGGGCGAGGGCGGCGACACGGGCAAGGCGCCTCTTCGTCGACGGCCCCCTGGACGAGTCGCGGGTGCTGCCGAACGGTCCAGGAGGTCCCGGGCCGGCCGCCCCGCACGTTCGCCGAGTGGGCCCGGCCGCACCCGAGCGCGTGCGATCAAGGGCCACTCGGCCCGGCCTACGACTCAAGGGTCCCGCGGCCGGCCGACGACTCACGGGGCTTTCGGCCGGCTTCCGACTCACAGGCCTTTCGGCCGGCCTACGACTCAAGGGCACCTCGGCCGGCCTACGGCTCAAGGACACCTCGGCCGACCTACGACTCAAGGCGCCCCGGTCGGTCTACGAGCGCTGGCGTGCGTGATACGAGCGGCGCGTGTGCTCGGTGTGCTCGCGCATCAGTTCGGTCGCGCGCTGCCCGTTCCGCTCGGCGATCGCGGCGATCAGCTCCCGGTGTTCGACCCAGGACTGGTTGCCGCGCTGCCGGGCGACCGGCGTGTAGTACCAGCGCACCCGGCGGTCCACCTGCGCGGCGAGTTCCGCGAGGACCGCGTTGCCGGCCAGCTCCATGATCTTCGCGTGGAAGCGGGCGTTCATGGCGACCGCGCCGTCCACGTCGTCCGCGGTGACGGCCTTCTCGCCCTCCGCGCACAGCTCCTCCAGCACGGCGATCTGAGCGCTGCCCGCGTTCGCCGCGGCGAGCCGCGCGGCCTCCGCCTCCAACAGCGTGCGCACGGTGAGGAGTTGGTCGGCCTCCTCCTCGGTCGGCTCGTGCACGAACGCGCCCTGGGCGGGCCGTAGATCCACCCAGCCCTCGGTGTTCAGCCGCTGCAACGCCTCGCGCACCGGCTGCCGGGAGACGCCGAGATGCCCGGCGAGTTCACTCTCGACGAGGTGCTGGCCGGGCTGCAACGCGCGGGTGGTGATGAGTTCGAGCAGGGCCTCGTAGACACGGTCGCGCAGCGGACCGGGTCGTTCGAGCTTGGGCACTGCTCCCTGCGGCAGTCCTGTCGACAGCATCGCGGTCCCCCTCCTCGGCGGGCCGTGCACCACAGGCGCGAAGCCGGTGTCACCGGGCACCCCGGTAGCGCCCAGTATCGATTGTCTTTCGTCTACAGTCTACGGTGCGCGGAAGCCAGACCCAGGGGAAGTCGGCCTCGTCACATCGGGCGGCACCGGCCCGCTCAGGGGCAGCGGACGACCTGGCCGGCGTACGACAGGTTCCCGCCGAACCCGAAGAGCAGCACCGGGTCCCCCTTGGCGATCGCGCCCTGTTCCACCAGCTTGGAGAAGGCCAGCGGAATGCTCGCGGCCGAGGTGTTGCCGGATTCGGTGACATCGCGCGCGACCACGGCGTTCACCGCGCCGATCTTCATCGCGAGGGGCTCGATGATCCGCAGGTTCGCCTGGTGCAGCACGACCGCGGCGAGGTCGGCGGGCTCGAGTCCCGCCCGCTCGCAGGCCCGCCGGGCGATGGGGGGCAGCTGGGTCGTGGCCCAGCGGTACACGCTCTGCCCCTCCTGCGCGAACCGCGCGGGCTGCCCCTCGATCCGCACGGCGTTCCCCATCTCGGGCACCGAACCCCACAGCACGGGGCCGATCCCGGGCGCCTCCCCCGCCGCCACCCCCTCCACGACGGCGGCCCCCGCCCCGTCGCCGACGAGCACACAGGTCGTACGGTCGGTCCAGTCGGTCACGTCGGACATCTTGTCGGCGCCGATCACCAGCGCCCGGGTCGCCGCACCGGCCCGCACGGTGTGGTCGGCGGTGGCCAGCGCGTGGGTGAACCCGGCGCACACGACGTTGACGTCCATCGCGGCGGGCGAGGGGATGCCGAGCCGGGCGGCGACACGGGCTGCCATGTTGGGGGACCGGTCGACGGCGGTCGAGGTGGCCACCAGCACCAGGTCGATGTCCGCGGGGGTGAGGCCGGCCGCGGCCAGCGCCTTGGCGGCCGCGTGCCCAGCGAGCTCGTCCACGGGTTCGTCGGGGCCGGCGATGCGCCGCGTACGGATGCCCACCCGGGACCTGATCCACTCGTCGCTGGTGTCGACCAGGTCCGCCAGGTCCTCGTTGGTGAGCACCTTGGCGGGCTGGTAGTGGCCGACGGCGGCGATGCGTGTGCCGTTCATGGGCGAATCCCCCTCGTTGAGCTTCAGGTAGCGGGATTCACCAGTCTGATCAGTGACTCGCGGGTACGACGGCAAGTGATGCCACAGGAAACGGGCGCCCGGGTTGTCAGCTTCCGTCATGCCTGCGGGCGCCCGAACACTTCCATGCCTGCGGGCGCCCGAACACTTCCATGCCTTCGGGCGCCCGAACACTTCCATGCCTTCGGGCGCCCGAGCACTTCCGACCGATCACCCGGTGACCAGAACAGTCACCCGGTGAACAGCTGTGTCGCCTTCTGTACGAGTTCATAGACGCCGTAGGCGAGCGGCGCGCCCACCCACAGCCAGGCGAAGGCGATCAGCCCCCGCCGGTCAGGCGGACTCTGGCTGCTGTCGCTGGACATCGACGGCCTCCTCCCTCGGGGCGGGGATGTGGTGACGGACGTGGACGGGCCGGACGAGTTCGTTGGCGACGAAGCCGACGACGAGCAGCCCGATCATGATGACGAAGGACAGACCGTACAGCGACGAGCCGCTCTTGCCCGCCTCCTCCTGCCGGTCAGCGATCCAGTTGACGATCAGCGGACCGAGGACACCGGCCGTGGACCAGGCGGTGAGCAGCCGGCCGTGGATCGCACCGACCTGGTAGGTGCCGAAGAGGTCCTTGAGATAGGCGGGGATGGTGGCGAACCCGCCGCCGTAGAACGACAGGATCACCAGGGCGCAGAGGATGAACAGCGGCTTGGAGGAGTCGCCGAACAGCGCCAGCAGCGCGTACATCACCGCGCCGACACCCAGGTAGACGCGGTAGATGTTCTTGCGGCCGATCAGGTCGGAGGTGGAGGACCACCCGATGCGGCCGGCCATGTTGGCCGCCGAGAGCAGGGCGACGAAGCCCGCCGCGGCCGACACCGACACCGGCGTCGAGGTGTCCGCGAAGAAGTCCTTGATCATCGGGGCGGCCTTCTCCAGGATGCCGATGCCCGCGGTGACGTTCATGCAGAGCACGATCCACAGACACCAGAACTGGGGAGTGCGCACGGCGCCGCGCGCGGAGACCTGCGGGCCCGCCGACACGCTCGGCGCGCCCTCGACCGGCTTCGCGGTGCGCGGTACCCGGATCAGCAGGACGCCCAGGGTCATGAAGACCGCGTACGCCAGCCCGTGGACGAGGAACGCGAGCGCGATGCCCGAGTTGTCGCTGCCGAACGACTCCAGCATCTGCGCCGACCACGGCGAGGCGATGAGCGCTCCGCCGCCGAAGCCCATGATGGCGATGCCGGTGGCCATGCCGGGCCGGTCCGGGAACCACTTGATCAGGGTGGAGACGGGCGAGATGTAGCCGATGCCGAGGCCTATCCCGCCGACGAAGCCGTAGCCGAGGACGATCAGCCAGTACTGCTCGGTGGCTGCGCCCAGCGCGGAGAGCAGGAAGCCGGAGGAGAAGCAGATCAGGGCCACGGTCATCGCCCAGCGCGGTCCGTTGCGTTCCACGAGCGTGCCGCCGAACGCGGCCGACAGGCCGAGCATGACGATGCCGAGCTGGAAGGGCAACGCGCTCTGGGTGCCGCTGAGGCCGAGGGCCGATTCGAGGGGCGGCTTGAACACGCTCCAGGCGTAGGCCTGGCCGATGGAGAGGTGGACCGAGAGGGCGGCGGGCGGAACCAGCCACCGGCTCCACCCGGGGGGTGCGACTGGGGGACTCATGATCCCGAACGTTAGGAAGTCCGCGGGTAGTTGAAAAGGCGGCGCGTCGACCGTGTTCGATGAACGGTATCCGGGACGCGCCGAACGGTCCTACCGACCGGTTTCCCGGCACCTGTTTCCCGCGCCCTTCCGCTTCCTTCCGGGGCCCCGGTCCTGCGCGAACCCTTGCTGCCCCAACCTCCATACTGTAGACAATATTTCGTCGACAGAGTTCGGCAGTTCCTCGGTACCCTCGACCGAACGGAGCTCCCTCGCATGAAAGTCGCAGTACTCGGTGCCGGAGCCATCGGCGCCTATGTCGGTGCCGCACTCCACCGTGCGGGCGCCGACGTGCACCTCGTCGCCCGTGGACCGCATCTGGCGGCCATGAGGCAGCACGGCGTACGCGTGCTCAGCCCGCGCGGCGACTTCACCGCCCGTGCCCATGCCACCGACGATCCGGCCGAGATCGGGCCGGTCGACTTCGTCTTCCTCGGCCTGAAGGCCCACTCGTACGCGGCGTGCGGGCCGCTGATCGAGCCCCTTCTCGACGACTCCACGGCGGTGATCGCCGCCCAGAACGGCATCCCCTGGTGGTACTTCCACCGGCACGGCGGCCCCTACGACGGCCACCGCGTCGAGAGCGTGGACCCCGGCGGCGCGGTCAGTGCGGTGCTCGCACCGGAGCGGGCCGTCGGCTGTGTCGTCTACGCGGCGACCGAGCTCGAAGGACCCGGTGTCGTACGGCACTTGGAAGGCACCCGGTTCTCCGTCGGCGAGCCCGACCGGAGCGTCTCGGCGCGCTGTCTGGCCTTCAGCGAGGCCATGCGGGCCGGCGGGCTGAAGTGCCCGGTCGAGCCGGATCTGCGCAACGACATCTGGCTCAAGCTGCTCGGCAACATCTCCTTCAACCCGATCAGCGCGCTGGCCCGCGCCACCATGCGGCAGATGTGCCTGCACGGCGGCACCCGCAAGGTCATCGAGATCATGATGGCCGAGACGCTGGCCGTCGCCGAGGCCCTGGGCTGCGACGTCGGCGTCTCCATCGAGCGCCGGCTCGCGGGCGCCGAACGGGTCGGCGACCACCGCACCTCCACGCTCCAGGACCTGGAGCGCGGCAAGCCGCTGGAGCTCGACGTGCTGCTCGCGGCCGTCGTCGAACTGGCGCAGATCACCGGCGTCCCGGTGCCCACCCTGCGCACCGTGCACGCCATCTCGGACCTGCTCGCGCTGAGGAGCGCCGCGTGAAGAGCGCCCCCATGAGGAGTGCCGTATGAGGAGCGCCCGTATAAGGAGCGTCGAATGAGGAGCGCCCGTATGAGGAGCGTCGTATGAGGAAACGCGACCGGACCCCGAAGACCTACACCCGGCTCACCCACCCCCTCGTGCGCGATTCCCGCGACGAGCCGTTCCGGCAGGCCACCTGGGACGAGGCGCTGGACCGTGCCGCCCGGGGCCTGGACGCGGCGCGCGGGGCGTTCGGGATGTTCTCCTGCGCCCGCGCCACCAACGAGATGAACTACGTGGCGCAGAAGTTCGCCCGGGTCGTGATGGGCACCAACAACGTCGACTCCTGCAACCGGACCTGTCACGCCCCGAGCGTCGCCGGTCTGTCCGCCGCCTTCGGATCGGGCGGTGGGACCTCGTCGTACGAGGAGATCGAGCACACGGACGTCATCGTGATGTGGGGCTCCAACGCCCGTTTCGCGCACCCGATCTTCTTCCAGCACGTGCTGAAGGGGATCAGGAACGGCGCCCGCCTGTACGCGGTCGACCCGCGCCGGACGTCCACCGCCCAGTGGGCGGAGAGCTGGCTCGGTCTGAACGTCGGCACAGACATCCCGATGGCGCACGCGATCGGCCGCGAGATCATCCACGCGGGCCTGGCGAACGAGGCGTTCATCGAGCGGGCGACCAGCGACTTCGAGGAGTACCAGAAGCTCGTCGAGCCGTGGACGCTGTCGCTCGCGGAGAAGGTGACGGGCGTACCGGCCGCCGCCATCACGGAGTTGGCGCACGCCTACGCCCGCGCCGAGCGCGCCCAGCTGTGCTGGACCCTCGGCATCACCGAGCATCACAACGGCACCGACAACGTACGGGCGTTGATCAACCTGTCGCTGCTGACCGGCCATGTGGGCCGCTACGCCTCCGGACTGCAGCCCCTGCGCGGGCAGAACAACGTGCAGGGCGGCGGCGACATGGGCGCGATCCCCAACCGGCTGCCCGGCTTCCAGGACATCCTCGACCCCGGCTCCCGGCGGAAGTTCGAGTCGGCGTGGGACACGGTCATCGAGCCGCACTACGGGATGAACCTGACCGAGATGTTCGAGGCGATGGAGGAGGGCACGCTCAGGGCGGTCTACTGCGTCGGCGAGAACCCGGCCCAGTCGGAGGCCGACAGCGAACAGGCCGTCCGCCGCATGAAGCAGCTCGACTTCCTGGTCGTGCAGGACATCTTCCTCACGAAGACGGCGGAGTTGGCGGACGTCGTCCTGCCCGCGACCGCGGGCTGGGCGGAGACGGACGGCACCACGACCAACAGTGAACGGCGGGTTCAGCGGGTGCGGCGGGCGGTCACCCCGCCCGGTGAGGCGCGCGAGGACATCGACATCATCTGCGACCTGGCCGCGCGGCTGGGCCACGACTGGAAGTACGCCGACTCGGAGGCCGTCTGGAACGAGCTGCGCTCGGTCTCGCCGGACCACTACGGGATGACGTACGACCGTCTGGAGGAGCACCAGGGCATCCAGTGGCCCTGCCCCGATCCCGACCGGCTCGAACCGGCGTATCTGCACGGCCGGTTGTGGGAGAAGGACCCGGAGAGACGGGGCCGGCCTGCCCCGTTCGGGCTCGTGCAGCACGACCCGCCGGTCGACCTCACGGACGAGCAGTATCCGATCCGGCTCACCACCGGCCGACGGCTCGACTCGTACAACACCGGGGTGCAGAGCGGGAGTTTCGCGTCCCCGCTCCGCCGCGGCGAGTTCATCGAGATCTGCCCGGAGGACGCCGAACGGTACGGGGTCGTCGTCGGCGAGGAGGTGCGGGTCAGCTCGCGGCGCGGCTCGGTGCGGGCGCCGGTGTGGGTGGACACCGCCCTGCGGCCCGGGCTGGCCTTCATGACCATGCACTTTCCCGACGAGGTGGACACCAACCAGCTGACGATCGAGGCGAACTGCCCGATCGCGGGGACGGCGGAGTTCAAGGCGTCGGCGATCCGGATCGAGAAGCTGCCGATCACGACGACCGTCGGCTGACCCGAGTTGGTCTCAAGAGTGAGGTGACCTGGTGGATCTGCGCTTCGGTGACAGCAAGCCGACGGACGACGAACGGGCGGCGGTCGACGCCCTGCTGGGCCCGCCCGAGTCCTCCTGGGAGGGGGCCGCCCGCGACGGGATGAGGGCCGCCGACCTGAGGTGGGCGCGCGGCGGCCGCGCGGCCCGGGACCGCCGTGACCTGCTGCTGCCGGGGCTGCACGCGATCAACGACCGGGTCGGCTGGATCAGCGAGGGCGCCCTGGACTACCTGTGCCGGCGGCTGACGGTGCCGCCGGCACAGGCGTACGGGGTGGCCACCTTCTACGCGATGTTCTCCGTCAAGCCCCGGCCCGCGACCGTGCTCCACGTCTGCACGGACCTCGCGTGCGTGAGTGCCGGGGCGTCCGAACTGTGCGCCGGGATCGAGGCACGGCTGGGCCTGGGCAGCGGGGTGTCGGTCGAGCGCGGCCCCTGCCTCGGCCTGTGCGAACGGGCGCCGGCCGCGCTCGCGGTCAAGTCCGGCGATCCGGTGCGTACGGCGGTCTCGGCGCCGGCGACGGTGGAGGCCGCCGTCCTCGCGGCGAGCGCGCCCGACTCGGCGCCCGAGGAACCGCCGGCCGCGATGGCGGTGCCCCAGGCAGGAGACCCCTCACTGACGCTGCTGCGCCGCGTCGGCGTGGTGGATCCGTCGTCGCTCGACGACTACCGCGCCCACGGCGGCTACACCGCCCTGCGCCGGGCCTTCGAGCTGGGCCCCGCCGGCGTCATCCGCGAGGTGACCGACTCCGGCCTGGTCGGACGGGGCGGCGCCGCCTTCCCCACCGGCCGCAAATGGCAGGCGACGGCCGCCCAGCCCGACCATCCGCACTACCTGGTCTGCAACGCGGACGAATCGGAACCGGGCACCTTCAAGGACCGCGTGCTCATGGAGGGCGACCCGTACGCGCTGGTCGAGGCGATGACGATCGCGGCGTACGCGACCGGCGCCCACCAGGGCTACCTCTACCTGCGCGGGGAGTATCCGCGGGCGCTCCGCCGCATGCGGCACGCCCTCGACCAGGCGCGCGCCCGCGGTCTGCTCGGCGACGACATCCTCGGCCAGGGCTACGCCTTCGACATCGAGATCCGGCGGGGCGCGGGCGCCTACATCTGCGGCGAGGAGACGGCCCTGTTCAACTCCATCGAGGGCTACCGGGGCGAGCCGCGCTCGAAGCCGCCCTTCCCGGTGGACAAGGGCCTGTTCGGCAGGCCGACGGTCGAGAACAACGTCGAGACGCTGGTCAACGTCCTGCCGATCCTGACCATGGGCGCCCCGGCGTACGCGGCGATCGGCACCCGGCGGTCCACCGGGCCCAAGCTGTTCTGCGTCTCGGGCGGTGTGGAGCGGCCCGGGGTCTACGAGCTGCCGTTCGGGGCGACGCTGGGCGAGCTGCTGGAGCTGGCCGGGGTGCGAGAGGGGCTGCGGGCGGTGCTGCTCGGCGGGGCGGCCGGCGGTTTCGTACGGCCGGACGAGACGGACATCCCGCTCACCTTCGAAGGCACCCGGGAGGCGGGGACCACGCTCGGTTCGGGGGTGGTGATGGCCTTCGACGAGACGGTTCCGCTCCCCCGGCTGCTCCTGCGCATCGCCGAGTTCTTCCGGGACGAGTCGTGCGGGCAGTGCGTGCCGTGCCGGGTCGGGACCGTGCGGCAGGAGGAGGCGCTGCACCGGCTCGCCGCGCAGCACGCCGGCCGCACCGGCGCGGCCGTGTCCGACGACATCGCCCTGCTCAGGGAGGTCGGCCGCGCGATGCGGGACGCCTCGATCTGCGGTCTGGGGCAGACCGCGTGGAACGCCGTGGAATCCGCCATCGACCGTCTGGGGGCGTACGAATGACCGCTCATCGCCGCACAGGAGCCGCCGCATGACCGTGACACCGCTGGGGATCCCCCGCCGGCTGCTGGAGTTCACGATCGACGGCGAGGAGGCCAGGGTCCCCGAGGGCTCGACGATCCTCGACGCGTGCCGGGCGGCCGGGAAGGACATCCCGACCCTCTGCCAGGGCGACACCCTCACCCCGAAGAACGCCTGCCGCGTCTGCGTCGTCGAGGTCGAGGGATCCAGGACCCTCGTCCCGGCCTGCTCCCGCAAGGCCGAGCCCGGTATGGAGGTGCGCACCGACACCGAACGCGCCCGGCACAGCCGCAAGATCGTCCTGGAGCTGCTCGCCTCCTCGGTCGATCTGTCGACCACCCCGCAAGTGGCCGACTGGATCAAGGAGTACGAGGCCAAGCCGGACCGTTTCGGCCCGGACGCCGCCCGCCTCGACGAGGAACCCAAGATCGACAACGACCTGTACGTGCGCGACTACGACAAGTGCATCCTCTGCTACAAGTGCGTGGACGCCTGCGGCGACCAGTGGCAGAACACCTTCGCGATCTCGGTCACGGGGCGCGGCTTCGACGCCCGGATCGCGGTCGAGCACGACGCGCCCCTGACCGACTCTGCGTGCGTGTACTGCGGAAACTGCATCGAGGTCTGCCCCACCGGGGCCCTGTCCTTCAAGTCGGAGTTCGACATGCGGGCGGCCGGCACCTGGGACGAGTCGGCGCAGACGGAGACGACCACGGTGTGCGCGTACTGCGGAGTGGGCTGCAACCTGACCCTGCACGTGCAGGACAATGAGATCGTGAAGGTCACCTCTCCGCACGACAATCCGGTGACCCACGGCAATCTCTGCATCAAGGGCCGTTTCGGCTACCAGCACGTACAGAACCGGGGCTGATCAGGACATGGGACGAGTCACGGAACGACGCAAGGTGATCCGGATCCGGGACGGGGTGGTCTCCAGCCGCGCGGACACGCTCGTCGCCGAGGAACCACTGGAGATCAGGCTCAACGGCAAACCGCTCGCGATCACCATGCGCACACCGGGCGACGACTTCGCGCTCGCCGCCGGCTTCCTGGTGAGCGAGGGCGTGCTGGCCGCCGCGTCCGACCTGCTCAACATCGTCTACTGCGCGGGCGCGACCGGTGGGGGTCCCTCCCGCTCGAGCGGAGCCGAGAGCGGGGGAGGCTCGAACACGTACAACGTGGTGGACGTGCGGACCGCGCCGGACGTGACGATGCCCGACTTCACGCTGGAGCGGAACGTCTACACCACCTCGTCCTGTGGCCTGTGCGGCAAGACGAGCCTCGACGCCGTCCGGACGACGGCCCGCTGGCCCATCTCCGACACTCCTCCGGTCCGCGTGGATCCCGGGCTGCTCGCGAGCCTCCCCGACCGGCTGCGCGCGGCCCAGCGTGTCTTCGACCGGACCGGGGGCCTGCACGCGGCGGCCCTGTTCACCGAGGAAGGGGAGCTGGTCGACATACGGGAGGACGTGGGACGGCACAACGCGGTCGACAAGCTGGTCGGCCGCGCCCTGCAGAACGGGGACCTGCCGCTGTCCCGCACGCTCCTGCTGGTGTCCGGCCGGGCCTCCTTCGAGCTGGCGCAGAAGGCCGTGATGGCGGGCATCCCGGTGCTGGCGGCGGTCTCGGCGCCCTCCTCCCTGGCCGTGGACCTGGCCGCCGAGACGGGCCTGACCCTGGTGGGCTTCCTGCGGGGCTCCTCCATGAACGTGTACGCGGGCGAGGACCGCATCGCCCTGCGGGCCGCGGCCGCCCAGGGCTGACCGGTTCCCCCGCGACACGGCGGCGGGGCCCCGACCGGCGGGGAGCGCCCCCTGCGCCGCAGGGGCCCCGTCTCGGCCCGCCGCACGCCGTTCCGCGGCCTCGGCGGTGCGGGGGTGCGGTGCGGGACGGGGTGCGGCGCCGGACGGGATGTTGGTGCGAGCGCTCAGACGAAGCGAGCGCTCAGACGAAGCGCACGTCGGCCGCCGTCACGACCGTGCCCAGCCGGGGGAAGTCCAGTCGCACCGACGCCTCGTGCTCGGCCGCGGTGAGCGCGGTCATGGCGTCCTCGACGAACACGAGGTCGTAGCCGAGGTCGCCGGCCGCGCGGGCGGTGGACTCCACCCCGAGGTTGGTGGCGATGCCACCGAACACCAGTGTGGTGACGCCGAGTTCGCGCAGGCGCTCGTCCAGTCCGGTGCTCTGGAAGGCGCCGATCGTCCGCTTGACGATCTCCACGTCGCCGTCCCGGGCGAGGCCCGGCGCCAGACCACTGCCGGGCGGCTGCTCGGCGGCACCGGCGCGCTCGACGCGCACCAGGACGACGGACGCGCCCACGGAGCGGAACGCGGCCGCCAACTCCTGGGCGGTGGACAGCACTTCGGCTCCCTTTCGGGGCTCCAGGGGCAGGGCGAGAATGCGCTCCATGAGGTCGACGAGCACGAGGGCGGTGCGCGCGGGATCGAGCGCCGGGCCGGAATCGGCGGTGCGGGGTACGGTCATGACGGAACGTTATCCCCCGTCAGCCCTCCGTTCCGGAAATCCGTGTCAACAGGCCCATGAACTGCTCGCGTTCCGCCGGTGAGAGCGGGGCGAGCAGTTCGTCGGCGGCCTCACGGGCCGCCTTCTCGCAGCGTTTCAGCAGGCGTGCGCCCTCGCCGGTGAGGGAGACCGCGTTCTTGCGCCGGTCCTCGGGATCGGGCGCCCGGACGAGGAGACCGGCCGACTGCAGGTCGTTGAGGATGCCGACGACGTCCTTGGGGTCGAGCCGGACGCTCCTGGCGAGGTCGGCCTGGGCGACGGGGGCGAGGTCACGGACCGCGGAGAGCACGACGTGGTGCCACATCTTCATGCCCTCCGCGGCCAGCGCCTCGGCGACCAGGGCGCGCCCGCGGGCTGCCGCGCGGCCGAGCAGCCAGCTGGGCAGGGAGCGGATGGCGGGGAGGGGTGCGTCGGCCATGCCCCGAGCCTAGCGAATATTCGTTGGGCACCCCCATGACCTGAAAGATATCGTTGGTAATTCCAACGTTGGCTACCCCTACGTTCGAGATCTCTGGAGGTGCGACCCGTGCGCCGTGTCCGCTACGACTCCCCCGGCGGCCCCCTGTTCCTGGAGGAGGTCCCGGTCCCCGAACCCAATCCCGGTGAACTCCTCGTCCGCTGCCAGTCCGTCGGCGTGACGCTCCCCATGGTCCGCAAGGTCACCGAGGCCGCCGGGCCGGTTCCGCTCGGCGGCGAGATCGCGGGCGAGGTGGTGGCTGTCGGGGCCGAGGTCACCCGCTTCCGGACCGGCGACCGTGTGACGGGCCTGTGCTTCGGCCACGGCTACGCCGACTACGCGCCCCTTCACGAGGCCATGGCCTCCCCCGTCCCCGCGGACGCCTCGGCCGCCGACGCGGTGGCGCTGGTCCGCAGCGGCTTGGTCGCGCTCGGCGCGCTCCACGCCGCACGGCCCGAACCGGGCGAGAGCGCCCTGGTCACGGCCGCGGCGAGCGGGGTCGGCCAGTTGGCGGTGCGGCTCGCGCGGGTACGGGGCGCGACCCGGGTGGTGGCCGCGGTCTCCGACCCGGCGAAGGCGGACTTCGTGCGCTCCGTCGGCGCCGACGCGGTGGTGGTCTACGGCGATGACGACTGGGGGGAGCCGGTGGACTACCTCCTCGACGCGGTCGGCGGCGACCTGCTCACCCCGGCCGTCGCCGCACTCGCCCCGGGCGGCCGGCTCGTGGCGTACAGCTCGGGCGGCGGGACCATCCGGGCGTACGACCTCCTCGTGGGCGCCAAGTCCGTCATCGGGTTCCAGATGGCGCGGGTCGCCCGCGAGGAGCCGAAGCGGTACGAGGAGTGGCGCCGGGAGCTGTGGCGGATGTTCGCGCGCGGCACCCTCAGGCCGGCCGTGCACGGGACGTTCGCGCTGGAGGACGCGGCGAAGGCGCACGAGGTGATCGCCTCGCGCCGAAACCTCGGGAAGGTGCTGTTGCGCCCCTGACGCGCCCACCGCTTCGCCCTCACCGACGCGGAACCGGCCGCCCGGACCGCGCCCTTGACCGGCCTGGTCCTCCGGCTCCCCATGGACCAGGTGAGCGACAGCCGCTAACGTCCCGGAGGGTGCCCGAGGACACACGAGCACGACAGCGAACGGGAACCGGGGTCGGACTGCTGCTGGCCCTGGTTCTCGCGGCCGTGCTGCTCACCGCGCTCCCGGACGACGACGGACGCCGCGACGCCGGCGCCTGCAGACCGCACACCGTCGGCTCCTGGTCGGCCGACGACCGCCTCACCGCCGAGTTCGCCCGCTACGGCGACGACGCCACCCGCGCCGACGACTGGACCGGCGGCGACGGCACCCACTCGGTGCGGCTGCCGGACGGCCGGCTCCTGTGGCTGTTCTCCGACACCTACCTGGGCCAGGTGCACGGCCCGCCGAACCCGGTCGGCGAGTCCTTCGCCTGGCGGGACGGCAGCGCGCCCCTGGTGCGCAACTCCGCCGTCGTGATGCGCGACGGCCGCCTGGAGAGCACACTCCCCGCCCCCCTCTTCCCCGACCCGGGCCCGAACCAGTGGCGCTGGCCGGTCGCGGCCCGGGTCGAGCCCCGCTCCCCCGGCTCCTCGGAGCGGGTGCTGCGGGTGCTGCTGTGGGTGCGGACCGCCGGCGCGGCGCCGTGGGTGTACGGCGTGCCCACCGCCACCGAGGTCGCCACGCTCTCCCTGCCCGACCTGCGGGTGGAGTCCGTGACCGAGGTGCTCGACCAGCGGTCCGTCCGGGACCCGTCCCGGCGGGTGCTGTACGGCACGACGCTGGTGGAGCAGGGCGGCTGGACGTACGTCTTCGGCGGCGACGACGGTCAGGCCGCGTCCCGGCCCGCCTCGCACGCGTATGTGGCGCGGGTGCCCGAGGGCGGGCTCGGGGACCCGGCCGCCTGGGAGTACTGGGACGGCTCCGCCTGGGCGGCGCGCGCTCGCCCGGCCGCGGTGCTCGGGGACGGCCGGCGCACCGGCGTGGGGAGCGCCTTCTCCGTGGTGCGCCGGGACGGGACGTACGTCCTGTTCACGATGGCCGCGGGAGCGCGCGGGCTGACCACGGTGACGTCGTACTGGGCCTGCTCCCCCACCGGACCCTGGCACGGCCCGGCGAAGGACTTCACGCCCACGCTGCCGGCCGGCCAGGTCGCCGCGTACAACCCGCAGCTCCACCCCCAGTTGGGCGACGGCGGGCGGTTGGTGCTCAGCTACGACGTCAACTGGCTGGAGCCCACCGCGGCCGCCGCGCAGCTCAACCGGAACGTGTCCCTGTACCGACCGCGGTTCGTGACGCTTCGGCTGAAGCCGACGGTGTGACGCCTTCGGCCTCCGAGGTCTCCGCGGGCTCGTCGCGCGAGCGGCGCTTGGCAATCACCGCGCACACCATCAACTGCATCTGGTGGAAGAGCATCAGCGGCAGCACGGCGAGGGAGGCGTGCGCGCCGAACAGGACGCTCGCCATGGGCAGTCCCGAGGCGAGGGATTTCTTGGAGCCGGCGAACTGGATCGCGATCCGGTCCGCCCGGCCGAAGCGCAGCGCCTTGCCGCCGTACCAGGTCAGGGTGAGCATCACGGCGAGCAGCACGGCCTCGACGACCAGCAGCCCGCCCAGCCGGATCGGGCTGACCTGGTGCCAGATGCCCTGGACCATGCCCTCGCTGAACGCCGTGTAGACGACGAGGAGGATCGACCCGCGGTCGACCAGCCCGAGCACCTTCTTGTGCCGGGTGATGAACGGGCCGATCCAGCGGCGCAGCACCTGCCCGGCGAGGAACGGCACCAGCAACTGGAGCACGATCTTCAGGATCGAGTCGGCCGAGAACCCTCCGCCGCCGCTGCCGAGCAGGGCGGCGGCCAGCAGCGGGGTGACGAGGATGCCGACCAGGGAGGAGAAGGAGCCCGCGCAGATCGCGGCGGGCACGTTGCCGCGGGCCATCGAGGTGAAGGCGATCGAGGACTGCACGGTCGACGGGACCAGGGTGAGGAAGAGCAGGCCCTGGTAGAGCGGGTGGGTCAGGAACACCGGCACGAGCCCCCGGGCGGCCAGGCCCAGCAGCGGGAAGACGACGAACGTGCAGGCCAGCACCGTGACGTGGAGGCGCCAGTGCTTGAGTCCGTCCATGGCCTCACGGGTGGACAGCCGGGCCCCGTACAGGAAGAACAGGAAGGCGATGGCGGCCGTGGATGCGCCGGAGGCCACGTCGGCGCCCGTACCGCGCGCGGGGACCAGTGCCGCGAGGCCCACCGTCCCGAGCAACAGCAGGATGTAGGGGTCGATCGGCATCCAGCTCGGCCAACGCAGGCGTTTCACGGTGCTCCACTTGCTGATCGTCGTGTGCGCGTACATGTGCACGGCCCTGTACACGGGACGTGTACTGAGCCTGTGCGGTCGGGGCCCGGAAGGCCCCCTCCCATCGTCCTCCTCCACCCCTTGATCGGGAATCCGGCACACCACTCTGACTGTCATCACGTTCCGCGATAGCCTTGTGCGCGTGTACGACCCTTCCCAGTTGCGTACGTTCCTGGCGGTGGCGCAGACGCTGAGCTTCACGCAGGCCGCACGGCGCCTCGGCCTGCGCCAGTCCACCGTCAGCCAGCATGTGCGGCGACTGGAGGACGCCGCCGGGCGGCAGCTGTTCAGCCGGGACACCCACTCCGTGGAGCTGACCGAGGACGGCGAGGCGATGCTGGGTTTCGCCCGCCGGATCCTGGAGGTGCACGAGCAGGCGACGGCGTTCTTCACGGGCACGCGGGTGCGCGGCAGGCTGCGGTTCGGCGCCTCCGAGGACTTCGTCCTGACCCGGCTGCCGGAGATCCTGGAGGCCTTCCGCTACGACCATCCCGAGGTCGACCTGGAGCTGACGGTCGAGCTGTCGGGCACGCTGCACGAGCAACTGGCGGCGGGGAAGCTGGACCTGGTGCTGGCGAAGCGGCGCCCCGAGGACCCGCACGGCCGACTCGTGTGGCGCGACGAGCTGTCGTGGATCGGCGCGGAGCGGCTGCGGCTGGACGCGGACCGCCCGGTACCGCTGATCGTGTATCCGCCGCCGGGCATCACCCGGGCGCTCGCCCTGGAGGCCCTGGAACGGCAGGGACGGTCCTGGCGCATCACCTGCACGAGCGGCAGCCTCAACGGCCTGATCGCGGCGGCCCGCGCCGGACTCGGTGTGATGGCCCACTCCCGCCGTCTGATCCCGCCCGGCCTGGTCCGCGTCCCCGACCGTGCCGGCCTGCCGGAACTCGGCCGCGTCGACTTCGTCCTGGTCCACGGCCGCCGCCGCACCCCCGCGGAGGGTGCCGCCGACGCGCTGGCGGCGGCGATCCTGGCGGGCGGGGACCGACTGCACCGGCGCTGAGGCGAAGGTGACGGATCCGGCCGGGTCGACGCTGACAGAGGAGGGGGCCGCGCGCTGCCGTACGGGCCGGCCACGGAGGTGGCGGGACCGCCGCGGGCGCGGGGCTCGCCCCTGACGCGTGCGCCCGCCCGGCTTGCCGTGCGCAAAGGCCCGCCAACGGGACAAAGCGACCTCATGGCGTCGTACAGATTCGGTGGAGATTACGGGACCGAAACTTACTCAATCGTCAGTTTTCTGTCCGGCCCTTACCCATGTGAGCGCATTTCAAGTCGCTGATCTGTGGCTACGTGAGCACTGTTCGTGTTCGACCCCCCTCCCGCGCGGTTCCCGGGTGGGGTAGCTTTCACGGCGCTGTGGGGAGCGCCACAAGAAGCGGGGAGCGGGGTTTGCGCGAGTTCACCAACCCTCCGTTGGCGTTGGCACCGCCGGTGGGCGGTCTGGCCGATGTCGTTTTCCAGCATGCCCAGGAAGACCCGCTGCACATCGCGCTCGGCCGCAAGGACGGCGACGGCCGGTGGCGGGACGTGACCGCCGCCGAGTTCCGGGACGAGGTCCTCGCCCTCGCCAAGGGTCTGCTGGCCCAGGGCATCCGCTTCGGCGACCGGGTGGCGATCATGTCCCGTACCCGCTACGAGTGGACGCTGTTCGACTTCGCGCTGTGGACCATCGGCGCCCAGGTGGTGCCGGTGTACCCCACCTCCTCGGCCGAGCAGTGTTTCTGGATGCTCTACGACGCCGAGTGCACGGCGGCGGTGGTGGAGCACGAGGACCACGCGATGACCATCGCCACCGTCATCGACCGGCTGCCGCAGCTGGGCCGGCTCTGGCAGCTGGACTCGGGCGCCGTGCGGGAGCTGTACGACGCCGGCGCCCACATCGACGACGAGGTGGTGCACCGGCACCGGCAGGCGGTCACCCCGGACTCGGTCGCGACGATCATCTACACCTCCGGCACCACCGGCCGCCCCAAGGGCTGCGTCATCTCGCACGGCAACTTCATGTACGAGGCGGATACCGTCATCGAGCGCTGGGAGCCGGTGTTCCACTCCAAGAAGGGCGACGAGGCCGCGACCCTGCTGTTCCTGCCGCTCGCGCACGTCTTCGGGCGGATGGTGGAGGTCGCCGCGATCCGCGGCAAGGTGAAGTTCGGCCACCAGCCGCAGATGAGCGCGGCCGCCCTGTTGCCCGACCTGGCCGCGTTCAAGCCGACGTTCTTCCTCGGAGTGCCGTACATCTTCGAGAAGGTCTTCAACGCCTCCCGCCGCAAGGCCGAGAAGGAGGGCAAGGCCGGGCCGTTCGGGAAGGCCGTCGAGGTCGCCGTGAAGTACGCGGAGGCGACGGAGGCGAAGGCCTGGGGCATCGGGCCCGGCCCGTCGGCGGGTCTGCGCATGCAGCACCAGCTCTTCGACAAGCTGGTCTACTCCAAGATGCGGGCGGCGATGGGCGGCCGCATCCGGCACGCGATGACCGGCGGCTCGGGCATGGACCGGCGCCTCGGCCTGTTCTTCGCGGGCGCCGGCGTGCACATCTACGAGGGCTACGGGCTCACCGAGACCACCGCCGCCGCCACCGCCAACCCGCCCGAGCGCACCCGCTACGGCACCGTCGGGCAGCCCATCCCCGGCATGACCGTGCACATCGCGGACGACGGCGAGATCTGGCTGCGCGGCGCCAACGTCTTCCAGGGCTATCTCAACAACCCCAAGGCCACCGACGAGGCACTGCACGACGGCTGGCTGGCCACCGGCGACCTGGGCGCCCTCGACGAGGACGGCTACCTCACCATCACCGGCCGCAAGAAGGAGATCCTGGTGACCTCCGGCGGCAAGAGCGTGTCACCCGGCGCGCTGGAGGAACGCGTCCGCGACCATCCGCTGGTCGCCCAGTGCATCGTGGTCGGCAACGACCGTCCGTACATCGCCGCCCTGGTCACGCTGGACCAGGAGGCCGTCGAGCACTGGCTGACCATGCGCAACAAACCGCAGATGCCGGCGGCCCAGCTGGTGCGCGACGCGGACCTGGAGACCGAGGTGCGGCGGGCCGTGGTGGCCGCCAACACCCTGGTCTCGCAGGCCGAGTCGATCCGCACCTTCCGCATCCTGGCCCAGCCCTTCACCGAGGAGCACGGCCTGCTGACCCCGTCGCTCAAGCTCAAGCGCAAGGCCATCGAGAACGCGTACGCGGACGAGGTCGAGGCGCTGTACCGGGCCTAGCCGTCTCATGACATGGGTTCCTCGCTGTCAGGCTCGGCGGGCGTGGGACGCGAGGCGATCGGCGAGCTCGATGACGAGGTCGCGCAGTTCGTCGGGGCGCTCGATGACGAACGGCCGGTCGAGCGAGGCGAGTACCGGAGGCAACCAGTCGAGCCGCTCCGCCCGCAGCTCGACGCGCAGCCAGCGCTCCCTCGCCAGGTCCTCGCCCGCTCCGGGCTCGTGCTCCTCCAGGTGCGCGACGCCGGCGGGAAGGCGGGCGCGGATCTGCTCGACCGTCCCGTGGATCCGCAAGGTCACCTCATGCCGGTACTCGGCCGTGGCGAACCCCGACAACAGGCGCTGTGCCGGACCGGGACCCGCCGGCGCTTCGAACGAGCCGGGCAGGGTCCGCGCGTCCGCGATGTGATCGAGCCGGAAGGTTCGGTCCTCGCCGATCCGGGCGTCCTCGCCCGTGACGTACCACCGGCCCGCATGGGCGACGATCCCGTACGCGTGCAGCGTGCGTTCGCTGCGTCGTCCGTCACGACCGGTGTAGCGGATCGAGACCGGCCGGCGGTGGCGCACCGCATCGGCGATGGTGAGCAGGACCCCGGCGTCCGGGGTGTCGAACGCTCCGGGCGGTTCCGTGAAGGCGAGGGATTCCAGGAGTGTGTCGAGCCGGCTGGCGATGCGCTTGGGCAGCACCCTGCGGATCTTGGCCGACGCCGTCTCGTTCGCCGTGGTCTGCGTCGTCGTCAGCCCTGCCCGGCGGCCGACGACCAGGCCGAGCAGCACGGCCAGCGCCTCGTCGTCGCTGAGCATGAGCGGGGGCAAGCGGTACCCGGGGGCGAGCCGGTACCCGCCGTAGCGGCCGCGCACCGATTCCACGGGCACGTCGAGGTCGATCAACTGGTCCACATACCGCCGCACGGTGCGCCCTTCGACGCCGAGCCGGTCGGCGAGTTCGGCCACCGTCCGGGTACCGCCCGACTGCAGCAGCTCCAGGAGGGTCAGCACGCGGCCGGTGGGTCGGGACATGTCCACAACCTACCGCGAATACTGGACCGATTCTGTCCACTATTCGTTCTAGCCTGCGACGTGCACGCCTCCCCACAGCCAAGGAGATCCCCATGGACTTCGTCTCAATCCGCATCATCACCAGCGACGTGGCGCGTCTCGTCGAGTTCTACGAGCGCGCCACGGGAGTGCGGGCGACGTGGGCCACCGAGGACTTCGCCGAACTCAAGACCCCGGGCGCCACCCTCGCGATCGCCGGCACCCGCACCGTCCCGCTGTTCGCCCCGGGCTCTGCCCGCCCGGCCGACAACCACAGCGTGATCATCGAGTTCCTCGTCGACGACGTGGACCGCGTTCACCAGAACCTGACCGCCTTCGTCACCGACTTCGTCAACGGGCCCACCACGATGCCCTGGGGCAACCGGTCGCTGCTGTTCCGCGACCCCGACGGCAACCTCGTCAACTTCTTCACCCCCGTCACCCCGGCCGCCATCGAGAAGTTCGCACCCTGACGCCACGAGCGGCCGCTGACGCGGGAGCCCGCGAGTCCGAGGGCTGCCGGCGAACTCGGCCGCCGAGTCCAGGAGAGGGCACAGCAGGGGGCGTCGATCCGTGAGCGCTCTTCGCGGTGGTTGGGGCCCGGCTCATTACGACATGACCAAGAGCGCGGATGCCTGGACGTGCTGGTCAACAATGCGACCGGCCCGCATCCGGTGGTGGCCGAGGCGCCACCGGATGCGGGCCGGCCGCTTGAGCACGGTTCGGCGTCGCCACCGCGATCGGGCAGAGCGGCAACCGCCTGACTCCCTGACCGTCGCTAACTGACACCGACCCGGAAGATTTTGTCCGAGCCGTCCGCCGCCCCTCCGTTGTTGTCGCAGTTGGTGGTCGACAGCCACAGCTGGTCGGCGCCCGGCACCTTGGTGACCGTACGCAGCCGGCCGTAGGTGCCGACGTAGTACGCCGTCGGGGTGCCGACGCTCTCCTTGTCGCCGTCGATCGGGATCCGCCACAGGCGTTCGCCGCGCAGGGACGCCATGTAGACGACGTTGCGCACGATGGCGATGCCGCTGGGCGAGGCCTCGGAGACGTTCCAGGTGGCCTTCGGGTTGGTCATCCCGGAGACGCTGCAGGAACCCTCGCAGGTCGGCCAGCCGTAGTTGGCGCCCGGCTTGATCAGGTTCAGTTCGTCCTTGGAGCTGTTGCCGAACTCCGCCTCCCACAGCCGGCCGTTGCGGTCGAAGGCCAGGCCCTGGGGGTTGCGGTGGCCGAGGGAGTACACGTAGTTCCCGAAGGGGTTGCCTGGGGCCGGTTTCCCGTCCGTCGTCATGCGCAGGATCTTGCCGTTGAGCGAGTTCTTGTCCTGGGCGAGGTCGGGTGTCTGGGCCTCGCCGGTGGAGACGTAGAGGTAGCCGTCAGGACCGAAGGCGAGGCGGCCGCCGTTGTGGTAGCGGTTCTTCTTGATGCCCTGGAGGAGGACGGTGTAGGCACTCAGGGAGCTTCCGTCGTACGTCATACGGACCACGCGGTTGCCCTCGGACGCGGTGTGCATGAAGTAGACGTAGTGGTTCGTCGCCCACTTCGGGTCGACGGCGACGCCGAGGAGCCCGCCCTCGCCGTTGGTGGTGACGGCGCCCGGAACGGTCCCCACCTGCGTCCTCGCCCCGGCCTTCGTGACCTTCCAGACGCGGAAGTCGTCCCGCTCGGTGACCAGGGCGGACTGTCCGTCGGGCAGCCAGAAGATGCCCCACGGGATCGTCCAGCCCGTGGACAGGGTGGAGACGGACGAGGGGACGCCGCCGTCGGTGGCGCACGCCTTCGTCGTGACGTTCACCGTGTTGCTCCGCGCGGACACGTTGCCCGCCGCGTCGCGGGCGACGACGTTCAGGGCGTACGGGCTGTCGCAGGCGAGCCCGGTGAGGGTGGTCGACGTACCGCTGGTGACCGTCTTGTAGACCGTGGTGTCACTGCGCACGTCGTACGCCACGACCGCCCGGTCGTCCGTGGAGGCGCCCCACTTCAGGTCGACGCTGTTCGACGTGACGCCGGCCGCGGACAGGGTGCCCGGCTTCGTCGGTGGTGTGGTGTCGGAGCTCGGCTTGGTCGTGCAGTCGACGACCGGGCTCGCGGAGGAGGTGTTGCCGGCCGCGTCCCGGGCGATGACGGTGAGGTTGTAGGTCGTGCCGGGTGCGAGGCCGGTCAGCGCCTTGGAGGTCGAACTCCCCGGCGCCTCACCGATCTTGTTGCCGTGTTCGTAGAGGTCGTACGCCGTCACGCCCACGTTGTCGGTGGCGGCGCCCCAGGCCAGCGTCAGGCCGTTCTCGCCGATGTCCACGCAACTGGGCCGGCCGGGGCGGGTCGGCGGCTGGGTGTCGGCCGCAGCGGCGACGCTGCCTCCGGTGAGGCCGACGAGTGGGAGGGAAAGGGCGAGGGAGAGGCCCCACGCCAGTGGTCTGGTGGGTTTCATGGTTGTCCCCTCAGCCCGTGTACCGGG
Source organism: Streptomyces cellulosae (assembly GCF_000721105.1). GTDB lineage: Bacteria > Actinomycetota > Actinomycetes > Streptomycetales > Streptomycetaceae > Streptomyces > Streptomyces cellulosae_A. The sequence continues at coordinate 450,741 of NZ_JOEV01000002.1, read as the reverse complement.
TGAAGACCTTGAGGTAGTCGTACGGCTGCTGCGAGACGCCGCTGCAGGAGTCGCCGTCGGTGCCCGAGCCGCAGGGGCGGTCGCGGTTGACGGACCAGTAGGTGAGGCGCCCGATGTGGTGCTGCTGGGCGTAGGCGAGCATGGTCTGGAAGTCGGCGACGCGGACGCGCTCACCGGAGTCGTCGGTGTTGCCGTTCATCGAGGACAGTCCGATGTGGGCGTACGCGGTGGCGTCGCTGTAGCCGTACGCCGACTTGACCCGGGCCTTGAGGCCCTCCATGGCCTGCGTGGTGAGGGTGCCCATGGTGGTGGTGCCGCCGCCGAAGTCGAACGGCATGACGCACCAGACGTCGTTCGCCAGACCGGAGTTGGCGGCCCGTTTGATCATGTCGACGCCGGTGGAGTCGGGACCGCTGGTGGTGGTGCCGAAGGTGATGACGGTCTTCAGGCCGGGGTTGTTCGCCTTCACCGTCTTCAGCGCGTCGACCACGCGCTGCCGCACCGTGGCGTTCGACCACTCGGTGTTCTCGATGTCGATGTCGAGGGCCTTCAGCCGGTACGCGTCGATCACCTTCTGGTACGCGCCCGCGAGCGCCGAGGCGCTGGAGCACTTCTCGCCGAGTTTGTTCCCGCTCCAGCCGCCCACGGAGACCATGACGTCACCGCCGGCGGATCTGATCGCGTCGATCCTGGACTGGTCGGTGCCTCCGGTCAGCGGGCGCGTGCCGTCCCACTTCGGGTTGCAGCCGCCGTCGGAGAGGATGAACGCGAGCGTGAACCACTTGACGCCGGTCGCCGACATCACCGAGGTGGGGCTGGGCGGGTTGCCCCAGCCGAGGTACTCGTAGGGGGCGACGGCCATGCCGGGTGAAGCCGCCGCCGTCTTGAGGGAGTTGACGGGCTTCACGCGGATCAGCCGGGTCTCGCCGGGCCGCAGGGTCGCGCTGTAGGAGTCGGCGATCACGCCCTTGTGGGAGCCGGACCACAGGTCGGTGACGTCACCGGAGCCGGTGAAGCCGGCCTGGGACCAGTCCACGGAGACCGTCGCGTTGCCGGACGTGCCGGTGTTGAACAGGGCCACCACGTACTGGCCGTCCTTCTCCTTCTTGCTCCAGACCTGTTTGACCCCGCTGTTCACGATCCGCTTGGCGGCGACGCCGTCCTGGTTGACCCCGATGAGCCGGTCGTTCGTCAGCATCGCCTTGTCGACCGGGTCGAGGTCGGTCAGGTCGGTGCCGAGCAGCAGCGGTGAGGCGGCCATCGCCCAGAGGGTGAAGTGGGACCGGCGCTGGTCGGCGGTCAGGCCCACCCGGTCGCCGTTGCCGATCTCCAGGGAGTCGAGGTCGTTCCAGCCGCCGGGGCCCGCGTACGGCTGCCAGGAGGCCGCCGAGTTGAAGCGGGAGGAGACGTGCGACCAGTCGGTGAGCGGATAGCCGCTGCCGTTGGAGCCGGGGCCGCAGTAGCATTCCACGTCACCCTGTGTGCGCCAGCTGTTCGCCAGCTTCTTCCAGGTGGTGGCGTCCGCGATGGGAAGGTTGTTGGACAGCGCGAAGTTGATGGGCCGTCCGGAGGCACGCAGCGCCTTGTCCCAGGCCTGGACGTCGGGGATGTCCTGGCTGCCCACTCCGTCGATCTTCAGGTAGTCGACTCCCCAGGAGGCGAACTGCCGCGCCCAGGAGTTCACGAATTCCTGGGCGCCCGGCTTCCCGTAGTCGATGTAGTACATGTTCTTGCAGTTGTAGTTCTTCTCCGTCTTGGACGTGTCCGCGATGTCCTTGGCGTGGTACGAGGTCCCCTCGATCGGCGTGTTCCTGGTGACGGCGTTCTTGGCGATGCCAGGGGTCACGTAGAAGCCGAACTTCAGGCCCTTGGAGTGGATGTAGTCGGCCAGCGCCTTGATGCCGGACGGGAACTTGGCGGTGTCGACGGCCCAGCGGCCGTAGGAGTCGACGACGAAGCCGTTGTCGTCGCACTTCTGCCAGAAGTCGTCGAGGTTGACGTGGACGAAGCCGTGGTTCTTCAGGCCCGTCGACACGAGCGCGTCGGCCTGGGCCTTGATCTTCGCCTCGGTCGGCCAGCGGCGCGTGAAGCTCCAGCTGCTCCAGCCCATCGCGGGGCGGACCGACTGGCCGTTGTCGGAGGCGGCGGCCGGCCGGGCGGCCGCCAGCAACGGGATCGCCGAGGCGATCAGCAGCCCGACCAGGGCCACGACCAGTGATCTGACGCGCGTGACCGGGATGATCCGTGTCATGACTGTCCCCTCTTCGCGCCAGTCGCGTACGAGGTGCCGACCCATGCCTCGTCGATCCGCAGGCGCTGGTAGCGGGTCGTGTCGGTGGAGGCGGCCCAGGTGGAGTCGACCTCGAGACGGACGTAGCGGGCCCTCGCGGCGGTGAGGTCGATGCCCTGGATGCCGCGACGGCTGGGCAGCTGACCGGTCTTCACCGGGCTGCCCCAGGTCGAGCCGTCGGCGCTCAGGTACACCTTGTAGTCCTTGATCCGCGCCGACTGCTCGGTGTCCGAGCGGGCGTAGGCGACGGAGTCCTCGCGCTGGTTGAGCCCGAGGTACTGGACCTTCTTCGCCGAGCCGAGGTCGAAGGTGAGGTTCACCGGGAGCGTCTTGTTGTTGTCCCAGTAGGTGCGGTGGTCGCCGTCACCGGCGGCCGACCCCGCGTGCCCGCTCGCCGAGGCGCTCGCGCTCACCTTGACCCCGGAGAGGATCCCCTGACGGCCGGCCGCCGTGACCTTGAACACCGTGTCGTACGGGTCCCAGTTGCCGAGGCCCGTGAGGGTGAGCACACCGCCCGACTGCGACCACGAAACCGCCGCTCCGGTACGGAGGTTGGTGACCGACGCGACGCGGTAGCCGTTGTCGCGGACGCGCAGGGTGCTGGTGCCGGGCGGGGTGAGGACGTGGATGTACTGGCGGTTGGGGTCTGTCCTGCTGATCGTGGTCACGCCGTGCGCGCCGTCGTTCCAGAAGCCCGGCTTGAGGCCGCCGTACATGTAGCCGCCGCCCTCGGTGCCGTGCAGGGACTCCCAGATGGGGCCGAGGTAGGAGTTCGCGAAGTTGTTGAAGTCGGCCTGGTTGGCCGGGAACGTGCCGTTGACCTGCGCGGTCTCGGCCATCAGCGCCTTCACGGACGAGCCCGCGTTGGTGACGAGGCGGCCGAGGGTGAGCATCTTGTCGACCGACGGGTCGGTGCCCCCGTACCACCAGGCTCCGGAGGAGGGCAGCTTGAAGTCGGCCTCCGTGAGGCGGGGTTGGGCCGTGTAGACCGCCTGCGGGTAGTCGTACGCCGGCGTCATCCCCGTCTTCTGCTCATTGCTGATCATGTCCATGATCGGCGTGTCTTCGTTGTTGTTGCTGATCGTGTAGTCCGGGCGCTTCTGGTAGATCTGCGCGTAGAGGTTGTTGCTCTCCCAGTACGCGTTGTCGTTGTCGATCCAGAAGCCGCCGAGGTCGGGATAACGGTCCATGACCTCGAAGAAGTTGTCGTAGCTGAACTGCCCGAAGCCGTCCCGGGTGGTCAGGTCGACGTCCTTGCCCTTGTAGGCCGAGTACGCGGCCGAGTCGAGCCACTCGTGGCCGCCCTCGGCGTGCCACTGGGGGTCGTCGGTCATGTAGAGGATGACCTTCAGGCCCTTGGCCTTCGCGGCGGTGACCAGTTCGCCGAGGAAGTCCCGCTCGGTGGAGCAGGAGCCGGGGATCTTCGAAGGCCAGGCGCGGGCGTAGCCGAGGCGGCTGTGGAAGGAGGCGAGGACCAGGTACTGCGTGTGCAGCTTCTGGGCCTCCCGCACCCAGTAGTCGGGGCTCCAGCCGCCGTTCGTGACGTCGTTCTCCCAGGCGGCGCAGTCGGTGTGGGCGGGAGCGGTGCGCAGGCCCCAGTGCAGGAAGAGGCCGCCGACGGAGTTGCGGAGGAACCGCTGGCGGGGGTTCTCCAGGTCGAGGGGGGTCGCCGACGTGGCGGGGTCGCGCAGGTCGAGGGCGGCGGCACTCTGAGGAGTTTGCCGGGCCGCGGGGACGGCGGGGTGGGTGAGTGCGAGGACCGTGGCGAGGACGAACAGGACGATCACCGCGGCGCGGCGCCGCGGAACGGTGGGGGGTTTCATGGGGCGCTCCTCACGCGAGCTGGTAGCCGCGGAGATTGGTGAGCAGGAGGTAGGTGTCCTGCAGGGACCCGGAGGTGTCGCCGAGGGAGCGGTAGATGCCCCACTTCGGCCGCACGCGGTCGGCGAGGAAGGTGTCGACGCCGCTCTTCGACGCGTCGATGACGGTCGAGCCGCCGCTCTTGAGGATCCAGCGGACCGAGCCCGCCGAACCGTTGCCGACCTTGATCTGGAAGTCGACGTCGGTCCATTTGTCGTGCAGGGGGTCCAGGTCGGTGCGGCCGATGAGGATGTCGTCGATGGCGAGCTTCAGCTCGATGGTCTGCTTGCCGTTCACCCGGCGCAGCGACTGCACGACGATCGGCGAGGTGCCGGCGCCCGGCTGCTTCATCTGCATGATGTGCGTGAAGGTGGTGGTCGCCTTCAGCGAGCTGGGGATGTACATGGAGTACGTGACGCGCCAGGTCTGACCCTGGGTCCACTTGAGGTAGTTGCTGCCGCTGCCGTTGCGCAGCCCGGTGACTTCCTGCCGCTGGCGGTCGGTGGACGTGTCGCGGTCGACCGTGTGCATGTTGAAGCGCCAGTTGTTGCCGGTGGCGTAGATGTGCGGCGCTCCCGAGGGGTGCGAGTCCGCGCGGTCGTCCTCGATCGTCTCGAAGGCGCCGAGCCCGTCACCGCTCGCGGACGGGGCCCACTTCTGCTGCCAGGAGGCGGCGTGTGCGGTGCCCGCGACGGGCAGACCGACGGCCGCTCCGGCGGCACCGGCGAGCGCGGCGCCCAGCAGTGTCCTCCTGGATGCGCTCGCACGGGAAGCACTGTCCCTTCTGGATGTGCTCATGACACTAATCACCTCGCAGTTGTTCGTTCATGATCAGGAAAGCGCCCAGGCCGTGGAAGTCGTCGGTGGCCCGGGTGCGGGCGACGTAGTACGCGTAGTCGCCGACGTTCGTGCCGACGGAGATGTCGGCGAGGTTCGTACGGCCGTCCGTGCCGACCGACAGCTTCGCCAGGACACCCTGGTAGCCGCGCCGGGCGACGGCCCTGTAGTGCGGGGCGAGATAGCCCTGCTGGGCGCCGCGCGACAGGGCATAGGTGAACATGCTGGAGCACGAGGTCTCGGTCCAGTTGTCACTGCGTCCGCCCTTGTCGATCACCTGGAACCAGCGTCCGGTCGCCGGGTCCTGGTACTTCTCCAGGCCGGCCGCCAACCTCCGGAAGATCTTGAGGAGTTGGGACCGGCGGGGGTGGTTCGCGGGGATCGCGTCGAGCACGTTGGTGATCGCCATGGAGTACCAGCCGACCGCACGGCACCAGTGCTCGGGCGCCAGCCCGGTCTGCGGGTCCGCCCAGCTGACGCTCTTCGACTCGTCGTAGGCGTGCCTCAGCAGCCCGTTCGCGACCTGCAGGTGGCTGCCGTAGAGGGAGAGCTGCTTGGCCGCCTCGTCGTTGGCGTACGCGCTGTCGCCGAACTCCTTGCCGTACTCGACGAGGAACGGGTTCACCATGTAGACGCCGTCCGCCCAGAGTTGGTGGGCGCGGCTGGCGGTGTCGGCGTGCCAGAAGCCGCCGTCGCCGGTGCGCGGATAGGTGTTCAGACGGTCGCGGATCCTCTGCGCCGCCTTGCGGTAGCGGTCCTGGCCCGTCTCGTGGTGCAGGATCACCAGCAGCCGGCCTGCCTGCATGCTGTCCAGGCTGTTGAAGGACTGGCCGATGGTTCCGTCGCTCGCCACGAAGCGGTCGACGTAGTCCTTGATGTACGTGAGGTAGCGGGCCTCGTGCGTGCGCCGGTAGGTGAGGTACTGGCCGTAGAGGTAGAGGCCGACCGGGTAGGACCAGCCGCCGATGGTGCTCGGGGTGTAGCGGGCCGTGGTGGAGTCGACGAGGGCCACGGACCAGTCGGGGGCCGCGGCCGGGCGGCTCGCGGGCGGCCGGCTCGCAACCGCGGCCGCGGGCGGGACGGCCGCCGGCAGAGCGGACAGGGTGACGGCGGCCAGGGCGACGGTCGTCAGCGCCGCGGACAGGGGTCGGCGTCTCATGTGCCTCCCTTTCGAAGGACTTTCATCCGATGTCTGGCGAACGGGAGCCTTCGGCTACGCGGTCGGCGTCGTGGTGTTGGTCATGGGTGCCTACCTGCTTTCCGGAAGGTGGGGGGAAGGGAAAGCCCAGGACAGCATGGTGAGGGTCGACGTTCACATGGGTGTACCGCGTTCAGCGACTCGTTCGACAGCGCCATACAGAGTTGCGGCACAAGGCGTCGCGGTCAATGGTCCGGACCGAAGAGGTCGGATGCGTTTCCGGCCAATCTCCGGTCGACCTCCGGCTGGTCTCGGCTCGAACTCCGGCCGCCCTGCGGCCGGTTCCGTCCTCCCGACGCCGACTTGCCGGTCAGTTCCGGCGGATTCCGGCGGATTCCGCGGTCAGGAATGCATTACGGCCCGTGATCGTTGACGATGGGAGTGCCATCTGACGACAACCGTAAGGATCAAGAGCTCGTGAGCAGCAAGGTCCCCCCGATCATCCTCAACAACGGCGTCGAGATGCCCCAGCTGGGTTTCGGCGTCTGGCAGGTGCCCGACGACGAGGCGGAGCGGGCGGTCGCCACCGCGTTGGAGACCGGGTACCGCAGCATCGACACAGCGGCGATCTACGGCAATGAAGAGGGCACGGGCAAGGCCATCGCCGCCTCCGGCGTCCCCCGCGAGGACCTCTTCGTCACCACCAAGCTCTGGAACAGCGACCAGGGGTACGACGCCACCCTGCGCGCCTTCGACGCGTCGCTGGACAAGCTCGGCCTGGAGTACGTGGACCTGTACCTGATCCACTGGCCCACCCCGTCCCGGGACCTGTACGTCGACACCTACAAGGCGTTCGAGAAGCTGAACGCCGACGGCCGGGCCCGGGCGATCGGCGTCTCCAACTTCGAGCCGGAGCACCTTCGGCGGCTCATCGCCGAGACGTCGGTCGTCCCGGCCGTCGACCAGATCGAGCTGCACCCGCATCTGCAGCAGCGTGAGGCCCGTGAGTACCACGCCGAGCAGGGCATCGCCACCGAGGCCTGGTCGCCGCTCGGCCAGGGCAAGGGCCTCCTGGAGGTCCCGGCGATCGTGGCCATCGCGCGGAAGCACGGCCGCACCCCGGCTCAGGTCGTGCTGCGCTGGCACCTTCAGCTCGGCAACGTGGTGATCCCCAAGTCCGTGACGCCGTCCCGGATCAAGGAGAACATCGAGGTCTTCGACTTCAGCCTGGACACCGAGGACCTCGCGGCGATCAGCGCCCTGAACGAGGACCGGCGCCTGGGCCCGGACCCGTCGACGTTCAACATGGGCTGATCGTTTCTGCGGCCTCCCTGTCGCCGACGCGCCCCGCACCGCCCTTCCGCGGTGTCCGGGGCGCGTCGTGCGTCGTGGTGGCGGAGGCGCTCACCAGGATCAGCCGCGCAGCCCACCCACCGCACGAGCGTCGGCCGCTCCCCCGCTCCCCCGAGAACAGGGCACTGAGCGCGAGGGACGGCATGGGGTCGAGGCGCCTTCGCTCACCGCCCGGGCGAGCCCCGCGCCGGCAGGGCCCCGGCGCGTCCCACGCCGACAGGCTTGACGCGGCCATGCCGAGGGGGCACCTTGGTTCCGCCAGGTAAGGAAACTTTCCTAACAGAAGGGTCCCCCACAGTGCGTACGCGAACACTGACCCTCTCCATCGCCTGCTCGGCCGCCCTGCTCACCGCCGGCGTGCTCCCCGCGACGGCCACCGGCGCCACCACACCGACATCCGCCCAGGAGGGCACGGTCAGCGCGGCCGACCTGCTCGCCAAGGTGACGAGCTGTTCGCAGATCTCCAGCGGCAAGTACCGGACCGACGACGAGACCTCGGCCACGATCCCCGTGTGCGGAAAGAACGGCGCGGTGTTCTGGAAGGCCGACATGGACATCGACTGCGACGGCCAGCGCACCTCGAACTGCAACGAGAACACCGACCCCTGGTACCAGGACGACACGGCGTTCCATCAATCGAACGGCAAGCCGCTCAAGGCCGACTCGCTGCCGTACGTGGTCGTGCCCAGCTCCAGCAGCATCTGGAACTACTCCGGCGCCGGCATCAAGGGCGGCGGCGTGGTCGCCGTCATCTACAACAACAAGGTCGAGTACGCCGTCGTCGGCGACACCGGCCCCACGAAGATCATCGGCGAGGCCTCGTACGCCACCGCCAAGGCCCTCGGCATCGACCCGGACCCGGAGACCGGCGGCGCGGAGTCCGGGGTGACCTACATCCTGTTCAAGAACTCCCAGGTGTCCCCGATCGAGAGCCACAGCGCGGCGGTCACCCTGGGCGACCGTCTCGCGCAGCAGTTCCTGAAGGACAACTGACCCGCGCAGAGCTGGTCGGGCCGTCCGACCGGCCGTACGACGACGGTGTCGACGTCGGCGGCGGGCTGCCCGACGGCCTGCGATTGCTCAGCCCGTACGCTCCGCCGTGTACACCGTGTGCGCCGCCAGCACGAAGACGTCCCGCCGCCGGTGCACGCTCGCGGGGTCCTCGGGGTCGAGCAGCCGGTCGAGGGTGGCACGGTCGGTGGCGTCGAGCTCGTCGCCGAAGCCGTCCCGCATCCGGGAGAGGACGGTGGCGACATGGGCGCGGGCCCGGTCCGTGGTGGGCGCGGGCAGGTCGAGCAGGAAGCTGCGCGTGCCGGTGTGCCTCAGGCCCGCAGCGGCCATCAGTCCCGGCCAGTCCTCGGTCTCGGCGACGGCCCCGGGCAGGTCCGCGCGCATCCGCGCGAACCACTCCTCCTCCAGCGCGTCCAGCCGGGCCTGCAGCCCGGGCCGGCCGATGCCGAGGTCACGGGGGAGGAAACGAGCGGGCAGGCCGCCCTCCAGGAGGGCGAGGGTGCCGCCGGGCGCGAGCCGCGCGGCGAAGGCGGCGAGCGCGGCCCGCTGGTCGCCGAGGTGGTGCAGGCTGCGGCTGGCCCACAGCAGGTCGGGCGGGTAGTCCAAGTCGTCGAGCACACCCGGCAGTTCACCGGCGAGGGTGCCGAATCGGTCGGCGACGCCGAGCCTCGCGGCCCGGCCGCGGGCCCGCTCCAGCAGCGGCTCGGTGCCGTCCACGGCGACGACCCGGGCACCGGGGAAGGCATCGGCCAACAGACAGGAGACGACACCGGGCCCGCTGCCCGCGTCCACGATCAGCCCGGGCGCCGTCTGCTTGTGCCCGAGCCAGGCCAGGGCCCGCTCGTACAGAGGCGTGAACAGCTCCGCCTGGGCCTCCAGCACCGAAGCCATCTCGTTCCAGTCGATGTCGGCGTGTTCGTGGTGGTGTCCAGGAGAGCGGCCCTGTGGGTGATCTTCGTGGTGGTCGTGCGTCATGGTGGTCAGCCTCTCGTCGCCATGCGGCCAGCGTGCCCCGACGCACCGGGAGCGGACCAGCATTGTTGCCAGGACGGCAACGAACCGACGGCCACGAACCCACGGCCACGAACCGACTGCGAGGACACCCGGGCACATACGCGATCCGCCGAGGTCGGCCCGCGAGGGGTGACCCCGGCGGATCACGTCAGGAGACGGTCAGCCGGTCAGCCGGTCAGAGCGCCGGGTAGGCGTTCTTCATCAGCTCCTGGAACTGGGCCGAGAACCAGTGGCCGGAGACCGGGGCGTTCGGCAGGGCGCCGGACAGGTTGTTGCCGTTGCGCGGGTTGCCCGTGTAGGTCGGGTCGCACATCCGGTCGAAGCCCTTGCCCTCGTCGTTCGGGATGGCGCTGCTGGAGCCGTCGGACTCGCCCGGAGGCTTCATCCAGACGTACGCGTCGATCCCGGCGGCGGGGTTGGCCTGCGGGCGTTCGCCGAGGCCGGCGCCGGACTGGTTGCACCAGTTGCCGATGTGGATGCGGCGGTCGTAGCGGCCGCCGTTGACGTACGCGTCGACGTCCGTCGTCGGGCCCGGTCCGGCGGGCCGCGCGGTGCCGCCCCAGCCGTTGCGGGAGGTGTCGATCAGCATGCCGATACCGGAGTTGAAGCCGGTCGTGACCAGCTGGTTGCGGAAGGCCTGGGCGAAGGACAGCTCGTCGACGTACCGGTTCCAGTCGACCCACTTCGACTCGCGGACCGACTTGCCGCCCGCCGAGTCGTTGATGGTGAAGTTGTTCTCCTTCAGGGCGCTGTAGTTGGCCGTGTTGGTGATGAAGCCGTGGACGTCGTTGACGGTGGCGCCCTCGGAGGTGGCCGCCTCCTTCATGACGGTGGCGCTGGCGGCGAAGTTGTCGTCCCAGCCGATCCAGCCGTGGTGCCCGGCGTCGATGTAGTTGTAGACGTTGGGCACGTCACCGAGCTTGTTCAGGGCGTAGCCGACGCCCTTCTGGTAGTTGCCGTTGGCCTTCATCACGTCGCACTGCGGGGTGGCGGTGGGCCGGCTGCCGGTGTTGGTGACGAGGTTGGGCAGCGAGTCGATCTCGATGGTGGTGACGATCCGCAGCGAGGCGTACTTGGCGTCGGCGAGGATCGCCTTGATCGGGTCGATGTACTGCGTCTTGTACTTGTCGATCTCCGTCGGGCCGAGCTCGCCGTTGGAGGCGAGGGCGGCGCAGTCGCGTCCGGGCAGGTTGTAGATGACCAGCTGGACGACGAGTTCGCCGGAGCCCTTCTGACGGAGCGCCTCGTCGAGGTGGGCGCGCAGACCCATCCCGCCGTTGACACCGTTGATGGCGGCGATCCGGTCCAGCCAGACGCCGGTCGGCTGGTTGGCGATGCGGCTGCCGCCCGGCTCGGCGGCGGCCTTCGCGGACCACTCCGGGTTCACGTACACCTTGGCGCCGCTGTAGGGGTTGTCGACCCGGGTGGCGCCCCCGGGGTCCGTCGGATCGGTCGGGTCGGTCGGGTCGGTGGGGCCGCCGCCGTCGACGTTGCAGGTCACGCCGTCGAGGGTGAAGGTCGCCGGGATCGCGTTCGTGCCGCTGTAGGTTCCCTGGAAGCCGAAGCTGACCGAACCACCGGTGGCCAGCGACCCGTTGTAGCTCTCGTTGGCCGCGGTGACGGCGGCTCCGCTCTGGCTGACCTTGGCGTTCCAGCCACTGGTGACCTTCTGGTTGCCGGCGTACGACCACTTCACCGACCAACTCGACTTGGCTGCACTGTTGTTGGTGACGGTGACGTTGGCGGTGAAGCCGGTGTCCCACTGGTTCTGCACCTTGTAGTCGACGGTGCAGGGGGCGACGGCGGCAGCGTCGGCGGCTCCGGGGACGACGGCGAACGCCGTCCCGGAGGCCCCGGCGACCAGCGCCAGGGCGGCGAGCATCGCGGTTCTGGTACGACTCATGAGTGGGGGTTCCTTCTCCGTTGCGGGTGACTCGACTGTGGATGGACTCGGGGGGTGGATGGCGTCAGTGGTGAATGGACGCGGCGGTGGATGGAGTCGGCGGTGAGTCGACTCGGGGTGGATGCCTCGGGGTGGATGCCTCGGGGTGGATGCCTGGGGGTGGATGACTCGGTCGCGGGTGAATCGGTCGCGGGTGCATCGGTCGCGGGTGAATCGTCGGCGGGAGTTGTCAGCCGTTCAGGGCGCGCAGACGGTCGCGCAGCCCGACGCCGTACGCGGTGGGCGTGCCGTCGTAGCCGGTGATCAGGGACGGGCCGGAACCGCAGTCCCAGGTGTTCCAGGTCCAGCCCAGATAGGACAGGCCCCGGTCGTCGAACCACTTCATGACCTGGTCGACGAAGCCGTGCGAGCAGGTGTTCTCGCCGATCTCCCCTGCCACCAGCGGCACTTGGGCGGCGACGGGGGCGAGTGTGGAGTTCCAGCAGCTTTCGTTCGAGCAGGTGTTGAAGTTGTACACGTGCCAGGCGGCGGCGAGATTGCCCGCCGGGTCGGTCGGTCTGTAGGTGAGCCACTGGCTCAGGTCGTTCGAGTAGGCGAGTCCGCCGGCCAGGATCAGGTTCCTGGCGCCGGTGCCCCGGATCGCGTCGACGAGGTCCTGCATCCCGGCGACCTCGTACCCGATGCCGGGGCAGGTGCCGCCGTCCCGCCAGCACTGCCACGCCTGGGTGACCGTGGAGGTGGCGCGGTCCGGGTAGGGCTCGTTGAACAGGTCGAAGGCGACGGTCGTGTCGTCCTTGAAGGTGTTCGCCACCGAGGTCCAGAAGGACGGCGCGTACCGCATGTCGGGCATCGGCTTCTGGCAGCTGGCGTGCACGTCGGAGCAGCCGGCCGAGTTGCCGGTGTACTGGCCGTAGGACCAGTGCAGTTCGAGCAGCGGCGTCATGCCGTGCGCCTTCACCTTGGCCACCAGGTCCTTGACGGCGGCCACGTAGTTGGCGCCGGCGTACTGCGCCTGGATGTTGGAAAGTCCCAGCCAGCACTCCTCGTTGAGGGGGATACGGACGGTGTTGGCCTTCCAGTCGGCGATCGCCTTCACGGAGGCGTCGTCGACCGGGCCGTCCCAGATGCCGCGGCCCTGCACGCACATGAACTCGCCGCCCGAGCGGTTCACGCCGAGCAGTCGGCGGGTGTTCCCGCCGGCGTCCACGAGCTTGTTGCCCGAGACACGCAGAGCGGGTGCCGTGCCGTCACCGGTGTCCGGCGGATCGGTCGGGTCCGTCGGGTCCGTCGGGTCCGTCGGCCCGGTGTCGGTGTTGCAGGTGGTGCCGTTGAGCTTGAAGGACGCCGGTACGGCGGTGCTGCCCGTCGAGGAGGCGATGAACCCGGCGCTGACACTCGCGCCGGTGCCCAGCTGCCCGTTGTAGCTCTCGTTGGCGGCGGTGACCGTCCTACCGGACTGGGACCACTTGGCGTTCCAGCCCTGACTGACCTTCTGGCCGTCTCCGAGGTCGAAGGTGAGACTCCAACTGCTCACGGCGGCCGTGTTGTTCGTGATCTTCACGGCCCCCTGGAAGCCGGCGTCCCACTGGCCGGTGACGGAGTACTCCACCGTGCAGGCGGGTGCGGCCCCGGACGCCGTGACTGCCGTAACCATCATGGACCCGACAAGCGCGAGCGTGCCGGTGACGGCTAAAAGTACTGAACGCGGGGGGTGTCGCATGAGCGACTCCTTGCAGATCAGGCGCGTCGTGACGGACGCGTCGACTGATGGAACCGCTCCCACTGGTGTCAGGAAGGTAGCGCCAAGTGACGGTAAAGAACAGAGGGGTTGCTGACTTTTCCTCAACACTTCTTGTCGAATCTTTTCGACTCTTCAAGCACCTTGACCCCTACCACACCCGTCCCCACTATGGGAGCGCTCCCACTGGTTCAAGCCTTGACTTCTCCGAGCCGCAAGGAGGAACCAGCACATGCCCCCCACAACAAGACGCCGGGCCGCTCGGCGTATGTGGACCGCCGCCCTGGCGGCCCTCGCTCTGCCACTCGCCATGCTCAGTACGGGTTCAACTCCTGCCCAGGCGGCGCCGCTTCAGTGCAGCGTCGACTACAAGACGAACGACTGGGGCTCAGGATTCACCGCGGATCTGACGATCACCAACCGCGGCACGGACGCCGTCAACGGCTGGACCCTGAGCTACGGCTACACCGGCAACCAGAAGCTCTCCGGCACCGGCTGGAACGGCACCTGGTCCCAGTCCGGCCAGGCGATCACAGTGAAGAACGCCTCGCACAACGCCACGATCGCCGCCGGCGCGGCCGTCTCGACGGGCGCCCAGTTCACGTACAGCGGCACCAACGCCGCACCGACCGACTTCGCGGTCAACGGCACCAGTTGCACGGGTGCGCACCAGCCCCCGATCACGGTGCTGACCAGCCCCGCCGCCGGCGCGGTCTACACACAGGGTGACGCGGTCCCGCTCGCGGCGACCGCCGCGGCCGCGGACAACACGACCATCAGCAAGGTGGAGTTCTACGACAACACCACCCTGCTCGGCACGGACACCAGCGCGCCCTACTCGCTCTCCGCCTCCGGTTTGTCCGTGGGCAGTCATTCACTGCTGGCGAAGGCGTACGACAGCCTGGGCTCCTCCGCGGAGTCCACTCCGGTCGGCATCACGGTCGCCTCGGGCCCGGCCGTGGTGGCCTCGACCAACCAGTTGGCCGTGCAGCAGGGCAAGACGGCGACGTACGACGTGAAGCTGTCGACGCGGCCGTCCGCCAACGTGACCGTCACGACGGCCCGCACCGGCGGCAACTCCGGTCTGTCGGTCACCGGCGGAGCCTCGCTCACCTTCACGCCGTCGAACTGGAGCACCGCGCAGAAGGTCACCATCACGGCGGACTCCTCCGGGACCGGCGCGGCGACCTTCGAGTCGACGGCCACCGGTCACGGCAAGGCCTCGGTGACGGTCACGCAGATCGCCGCGTCGAAGCAGTACGACGCCCGTTTCCTGGACCTGTACGGCAAGATCACCAACCCGGCCAGCGGCTACTTCTCCCCCGAGGGCATCCCCTACCACTCGGTCGAGACGCTGATCGTCGAGGCGCCGGACCACGGCCACGAGACCACGTCGGAGGCGTACAGCTACCTCCTGTGGCTCCAGGCCATGTACGGCAAGGTCACCGGCGACTGGACGAAGTTCAACGGCGCCTGGGAGATCATGGAGAAGTACATGATCCCCACGCACGCCGACCAGCCGACCAACTCCTTCTACAACGCCTCGAAGCCGGCCACCTACGCGCCCGAGCTGGACACCCCGAACGAGTATCCGGCGAAGCTCGACTCGTCGGTCTCGGTCGGCTCGGACCCGATCGCCGGTGAGCTGAAGAGCGCCTACGGCACGGACGACGTCTACGGCATGCACTGGCTGCAGGACGTCGACAACGTCTACGGCTACGGCAACTCACCCGGCAAGTGCGAGGCGGGCCCCACGGACACCGGACCGTCGTACATCAACACCTTCCAGCGCGGCGCGCAGGAGTCGGTGTGGGAGACGGTGCCGCAGCCGACCTGCGACGCCTTCAAGTACGGCGGCAAGAACGGCTACCTGGACCTGTTCACCGGTGACGCGTCCTACGCCAAGCAGTGGAAGTTCACCAACGCCCCCGACGCCGACGCGCGCGCCGTGCAGGCCGCGTACTGGGCGGACGTCTGGGCCAAGCAGCAGGGCAAGGGCGGTGACGTCTCCGCGACCGTCGGCAAGGCCGCGAAGATGGGCGACTACCTGCGCTACGCGATGTACGACAAGTACTTCAAGAAGATCGGCAACTGTGTCGGACCGTCGACCTGCCCGGCCGGCACCGGCAAGGACGCCTCGATGTACCTGCTGTCCTGGTACTACGCCTGGGGCGGCGCCACCGACACCTCGGCGGGCTGGGCCTGGCGCATCGGCTCCAGCCACGCGCACGGCGGCTACCAGAACCCGCTGGCCGCCTACGCGCTGAGCTCCTACGCCGACCTGAAGCCCAAGTCGGCCACCGGACAGTCGGACTGGGCCAAGTCGCTCGACCGGCAGCTGGAGTTCTACCGCTGGCTGCAGTCCGACGAGGGTGCCATCGCGGGCGGCGCGACCAACAGCTGGGCGGGCCGGTACGCGACCCCGCCGGCCGGGAAGTCGACGTTCTACGGCATGTACTACGACCAGCAGCCCGTCTACCACGACCCGCCGTCCAACCAGTGGTTCGGCTTCCAGGCGTGGTCGATGGAGCGGGTGGCCGAGTACTACCAGCAGACCGGTGACGCGGACGCCAAGGTCGTTCTCGACAAGTGGGTCGACTGGGCGCTGTCCAAGACCACGATCAACCCGGACGGCACCTACCGGATCCCGTCGACGCTCCAGTGGTCGGGCCAGCCCGACACCTGGAACGCGTCGAGTCCGGGCGCCAACAGCGGACTTCACGTCACCGTCGCCGACTACACCGACGACGTCGGCGTGGCCGCCGCGTACGCCAAGACCCTGACGTACTACGCGGACCGCTCCGGCGACACCCAGGCGGCGAGCACCGCGAAGGCACTCCTCGACGGCATGTGGAACAACCACCAGGACGCCCTGGGCATCGCCGTCCCGGAGACCCGCGCCGACTACAACCGCTTCGACGACGCGGTCCACGTCCCGTCCGGCTGGACCGGGACGATGCCGAACGGCGACGCGATCAACTCCTCGTCCACCTTCGAATCCCTCCGTTCCTTCTACAAGAACGACCCGGCCTGGTCGAAGATCGAGGCCTACCTGGCGGGCGGAGCCGCGCCCTCCTTCACCTACCACCGGTTCTGGGCCCAGGCGGACATCGCCCTGGCCATGGGCTCGTACGCGGAGCTCCTCGAATAGTCCCCGCCGAGCGCTCCGCGGGTTGGGCGGTTTTTGACTGCGGGTCCGTTGTGGCTGGTCGCGCAGTTCCCCGCGCCCCTGACCGGGCGCTGGAGCCACCGCTTCTTGTCCGCGGAACCGCTTGAAGGCTCCGCGTGCGTGGTCTCGTCACCTGACGACGGGGCCGGTCGGCCGGGCGGTCCCCTCCCGCACGGGGGGCCGCCCGGTCCTCGCACGTTCCCCCCACCATGAATGGCCCTCCCGGAAGGAAGGTCCCCCACCGTGCGAAGAACCCGCATCCTGACGGCGGTGCTGGCACTGGCGGCCGGCCTGCTCGCGGGCACGCCGTCCGTGCTGGCGGCCCCCGCCGCCGCAACAGCCATCGCCGCCGACACGTACACCTGGAAGAACGCGCGCGTCGACGGCGGCGGTTTCGTCCCCGGCATCGTCTTCAACCGCGCCGAGAAGAACCTGGCGTACGCCCGCACCGACATCGGCGGCGCCTACCGCTGGCAGGAGTCGTCGAAGACCTGGACCCCGCTGCTGGACTCGGTCGGCTGGAACGACTGGGGGCACACGGGCGTGGTCAGCCTGGCCTCCGACTCCGTCGACCCGAACAAGGTGTACGTGGCCGTGGGCACGTACACCAACAGCTGGGATCCGGGCAACGGTGCGGTCATGCGCTCGTCCGACCGGGGCGCGAGCTGGCAGAAGACGGACCTGCCCTTCAAGTTGGGCGGCAACATGCCCGGCCGGGGCATGGGCGAGCGGCTGGCGATCGACCCGAACAAGAACAGCGTGCTGTACCTGGGCGCGCCGAGCGGCAAGGGTCTGTGGCGGTCGACGGACTCCGGTGTCAGCTGGGCGCAGGTGACGAACTTCCCCAATGTCGGCAACTACCAGCAGGATCCGAGCGACACCAGTGGCTACGCCAGTGACAACCAGGGCATCGTGTGGGTCACCTTCGACGAGTCGACGGGCACGTCGGGCGCGGCGACGAAGACGGTCTACGTCGGGGTCGCCGACAAGGACAACGCGGTGTACCGGTCGACGGACGCGGGCGCGACCTGGACCCGGCTCGCCGGACAGCCGACGGGTTACCTCGCGCACAAGGGCGTCCTGGACGCCAGGAACGGCTACCTCTATCTCGCCTACAGCGACAAGGGCGGCCCGTACGACGGCGGCAAGGGCCGGCTGTGGCGGTACGCGACCGCGACCGGCACCTGGACGGACATCAGCCCGGTGGCCGAGGCCGACACCTACTACGGCTTCAGCGGGCTGACGGTGGACCGGCAGAAGCCGGGAACGGTCATGGCCACCGCCTACAGCTCCTGGTGGCCGGACACCCAGATCTTCCGCTCCACGGACAGCGGCGGCACCTGGACGAAGGCGTGGGACTACACGTCGTACCCCACCCGCGCGAACCGCTACACGATGGACGTGTCGTCCTCGCCGTGGCTGACCTGGGGGGCGAACCCGTCGCCGCCCGAGGAGTCGCCCAAACTCGGCTGGATGACCGAGGCGTTGGAGATCGATCCGTTCAACTCGAACCGGATGCTGTACGGGACGGGCGCGACGGTCTACGGCACCGAGAACCTCACCGACTGGGACGCCGGGAGCAAGTTCACCGTCAGGCCGATGGTGCAGGGGCTGGAGGAGACGGCCGTCAACGACCTGGCCTCTCCCCCGTCGGGCGCTCCGCTGCTCAGCGCGCTCGGTGACATCGGTGGGTTCCGGCACACGGACCTGGCCAAGGTCCCGTCGATGATGTCCACCTCGCCGAACTTCACCACGACCACCAGCCTGGACTTCGCCGAGACCAACCCGGACACCATCGTGCGCGTCGGCGACCTCGACTCCGGCCCGCACATCGCGTTCTCGACGGACAACGGCGCCAACTGGTTCGCCGGGACGGACCCTTCGGGCGTGAGCGGCGGCGGCACAGTCGCGGCGGGGGCCGACGGCAGCCGGTTCGTGTGGAGCCCGGCGGGCACCGGCGTGCGGTACGCGACCGGCTTCGGCACCTCCTGGGCGGCCTCGAGCGGCATCCCGGCGGGCGCGATCGTCGAGTCCGACCGGGTCGACCCGAAGACCTTCTACGGCTTCAAGTCCGGGAAGCTCTACGTCAGTTCGGACGGCGGTGCGAACTTCACCGCCTCCTCGGCGACCGGCCTGCCGAGCGGTGACAGCGTGCGCTTCAAGGCGCTGCCCGGCGCCAGGGGCGATGTGTGGCTGGCGGGCGGTGCGAGCGACGGGGCGTACGGCCTGTGGCACTCCACGGACGGCGGCGCCTCCTTCACCAAGCTCTCCGGCGTCGACCAGGCCGACACCATCGGCTTCGGCAAGGCGGCGCCGGGAGCGTCGTACCAGACGCTGTACACCAGCGCGAAGATCGGCGGCGTGCGCGGCATCTTCCGCTCCACCGACAGGGGCGCGAGCTGGACCCGCATCAACGACGACGCCCACCAGTGGGGTTGGACGGGCGCGGCGATCACCGGTGACCCGCGGGTGTACGGCCGGGTGTACGTGTCGACGAACGGCCGCGGAGTCGTCTACGGCGACAGCTCCGACGCCGGGAACCCCACGGACCCCGGCCCCGGCCCGGATCCCACGCCGACCGGCGCCTGCACGGTGACGTACAAGATCACCAACCAGTGGTCCGGTGGTTTCCAGGCGGACGTGCGACTCGCCAACACCGGATCGACCGCCTGGAACGGCTGGTCTCTCGGCTGGACGTTCACCGACGGCCAGAAGCTCACCCAGGCCTGGAACGCCGAGGCCGCGCAGTCCGGTACGGCGGTGACGGCGAAGAACGTCGGCTGGAACGGGACGGTCGCGGCGGGCTCGTCGGTGAGCTTCGGCTTCACCGGGAGCTGGTCGGGGACCAACACGAAACCGACCGCGTTCAGGGTGGGCGATCAGAACTGCACGGTCGGCTGAGGCCGTAAGACGCTTCCGTCCGGACACGGTCCGACACCGTTGGTCACTTCCGCCCCGCTGGAGTTGGTTCAGCGGGGCGGAGTGCTGCGAAGTGGCTGGTGCGCCGGAGAGCCGCCGAGAACGCGCGGCCGAGAGCGGCAGCAAGGCCCCGCCCAGGTTCCCCTCCAGGGCGGGGTGTTGAGCATTGCCTACTTCTTCGCGAGGTCGGCGATCTTGGTGGTGAGCGAGGTGATGGCGTTTTGGAGAGTGCCGTTGTTCTTGCCGGCGGATTCTTTGAGGGCCTTGATGGCGGTGGCGAGTTCGATGTTGCTTTGCGCGAGGGCCAGGTGGGCGGCGATTTTGAGGTGTGAGATCTCGTCCGGGTGGGCGGACTTTTTCCTGGCGACTTGCTCTTGCTTCCTCTTGACGTCGTCAATGAGGCTTTGCGCGGTCGCTGCCAATGTGCCCCCCTTGGCTGGTGTGGCCGTGTCCAGACCACGATAGGTGGCTGCTCGTGCTCGGGGTAGATCGCCTCATGCCGTCCTTCTCCCGCGCGGAGATCGCACGCCCGACTCCTCTCTGATCGCGGGCGATTGCCCACGCCGCCCATGTCCTGCTGATCGGCCGCAGGGTCGCCGATGCTCACTGATGAGTGAGGCGCCCTTCGGACGATCTCCGGAGGGCGCCTTGATGGTTGGATAACGGGGGGGTTCAGCAGGTCACGGGATGTAGACCGTCGGCCGCGGGGCCGTCGCCATTCCGTCGCCGATGAAGAAGCTCGGGTGCGGGGGCTGGTTGTAGGCCGTGTTCTGCCAGGCCAGTGCCGTGCGGTACATCGTGTCGTGCAGCAGGGTCGTGATCTTCGTGCCGGTCTCGGCCGGGGTCGAGTAGATCCGCAGGGCCGTGTTGTCCGACGTCGGCCAGACGACCTCCTCGCGCCAGTCGCCGAGGATGTCGCCGGAGAGGGACGGCGTCGCCTTGGTGCTGTTGTTGGAGTGGACGCCGGATCCGGTCAGCAGGCGGGTGTCGCCCGAGGTGCCGTACTTGTCGATGTGGGTGCCGTCGAGGAGTTCGCGGACGGTGTCGCCGTCCCACCAGGACAGGAAGTTGGTCGAACCGGGCTTGCGGGTGGCGACCACCGTGCCCTTGGGGCCGCGGATGCCGCTCTCCGACGACGACCACGACTCGGTGCCCGCGCTGCCCGACCAGATGTCCCCGGAGACGCCCCGGCCGTTGTCGCCGTTGGCGGGCGTGGACCAGATGATCTGGCCGGTCCTCGCGTCGGCCATCCAGGACGACGGCTTCGAGCTGTCCTCGTCGACCTTGAACTCCTCCAGGCCCGCGCGGGACGGGTCGAGGTCGCCGACATGCATCGCGTCGCCGTGGCCGTTCTTGGTGGTCCACAGGGCGGAGCCGTTGTCGTCCACGGCCATCGAGCCGTACACGATCTCGTCCTTGCCGTCGGCGTCGACGTCCGCGACCGACAGCTGGTGGTTGCCCTGACTGTCGTAGCCCTTGCCGCTGTTGGTGGAGGAGGTGGTGTCGAAGGTCCAGCGGCGGGTGAAGGCACCGCCGCGCCAGTCCCAGGCCGCGATCACCGTGCGGGTGTAGTAGCCGCGGGCCATGACGAGGGAGGGGCGGGAGCCGTCCAGGTACGCCGTCCCCGCGAGGAAGCGGTCGACGCGGTTGCCGTACGAGTCGCCCCAGGAGGAGACCGTGCCGCGGGCCGGGACGTAGTCGACGCTCTGCATGGCCTTGCCGGTCTGGCCGTTGAACATGGTCAGGAACTCGGGGCCGGAGAGCACATAGCCGCTCGAGTTCCGGTAGTCGGCCGACGAGCTGCCGATGACCGCGCCGGTGCCGTCCTTCGTGCCGTCGGCGGTCTTCATGGCGACCTCGGCCTTGCCGTCGCCGTCGTAGTCGTACGCCTGGAACTGCGTGTAGTGGGCGCCGGAACGGATGTTGCGGCCCAGGTCGATACGCCACAACCGGGTGCCGTCCAGCTTGATCCCGTCGACGTACGTGTTGCCGGTGTAGCCGGACTGGGAGTTGTCCTTGGCGTTGGTGGGCTGCCACTTGAGGACGAAGTCGAGCGCGCCGTCCCCGTCGAGGTCGGCGACGGAGGCGTCGTTGGCCTCGTAGGTGTAGGCGACGCCGTCGGGGGTGGTGCCGCCGGCGGGCGGGGTGATGGGGACGTCCTTGTAACCGGTGCGCAGTTGGACGGCGTGCACGGAGTCGGCCTGTTCCACTCCGCCGACGACCGCACGGACCGTGTAGTCGGCCTGGGAGGGAGCGCCGGAGTGGAAGTAGTTGGTGGAACCGGTGATCGGCGTGGAGTTGACCTTCGTGCCGGCCCGGTAGACGTTGAAGGAGACGTCGTTCGGGTCGGTGCCGAGCCAGCGCCAGCTGACCAGGTTGCCGGCGTCGGTGTGCACGCTGACGACTCCGCGGTCCAGTTTCTCGACCTGGCGGGCGGTGGCGGCCATGGGGGCCGCTCCCGCGCGAGTCAGTTCGAGCGTGGGGGAGGTGTCGGGGGTGGTGAGCGTGGTGAGTCCGGCGCCGACGAGGGCCGCGACGGCGGTCACCGCGGACAGCAGCGCGCGGCGTCTGCGCCGGATGCGGGCGTGCGGCTCGGGATGCGGGTGCGGGTGCTGCACGGGGGCGAACCTCCTGGGAGGGGGACGGACGGATTCCGTTCCCTGTCAGTCGCCGCCGCGCGGGGGCGGGTTGCCGTGTCTTCCGGCCAATTCGGCGACCCCGCGGGCGAGAGGCAGTCACCTACCCGTCCACGGACTTCACCTTGTCGTCGCCGGGGCCGACGTGCGCGACCGTGCACGCTCGGCGTGGGGGCCAGTCACCGCACCCGCAAGGTGTGAACGGACCGAGTGCACAAGCTCAGCCGCTCACGGCCGAGAAGGTGACCCGCGCTTCCTGAACGCCAGCACCGTGAACACGGGGTCGGGGCGTGGGCGGTCCTGGTCCGGGAGCTGCGCCAGGCGGGCGGCGAACCGTTCGGCGAGGGGGGTGCCGGGCGGCAGCCGGGTGAACCAGCCGCGCCGCAGGTCCGCGATCGTGCCGCGGGGGCTGCGGCCCTGCCCATGGCCGGGGAAGCGGGCCCGCCCGGCCGGGACCAGGTCCCGCGCGGCGGCGTACGAGGTGACGGCCCTGGCGGCGTCCTGGGCGGGCCGGCGCGGGCGCGGGGCGAGAACCGCGTCGATGTCGCTGCCGACGTCGTGCGCGGCGGCCTTGTCGACCGTGGTGACGTAGACGCCGCCGGGCCGCAGCAGCCTGGCGCACTCGGCGACGACCGCGCGGACGTCGTCCCCCGTCTCCAGGAGGTGCAGCAGCCACACACTGGTGACGGCGTCGAAGCTCCGGCCCGGGAACGGCAGTCTGCGGCCGTCCGCCAGGACGATCGACCCGGGCAGCCGTACGGCGGCCGTCCGGGCCATGCCGTACGTCAGGTCCGCGCCCGTCACCCGCAGGCCCGGGCGGGCCGTGGCGAGCCGCCGGGTCACGATCCCGGTGCCGCAGGCCACGTCGAGGAGCCGGTTCGCGCGATCGGGGATCAGGCTCAGCACGGCGCCTGCGGCCGCGGCGGCCCTGGGCTCACCGCCGCGGCTGACGTCGTAGGCGTCGGCCTCTTTGTCGTAGTCCAGCACTGTCGTGGTCCAGCGCCCGCGTCACCGGGCCCCGTGAGCGGGGGCGAGTTCGGCCACCCTCCGCGCCAGCTCGAAGTCCTTCTCCGTCACGGCGCCGCCCGCGCTGTGCGTGTGCACGGTCAGCGACACCGTGTTGTAGCCGAGGGTGAGGTCGGAGTGGTGGTCGAGCTCCTCCTGGACCTGGGCGATGTGGACGACCATCGCGGTCGCGGCGAAGTGCGTGCCGAGGCGGTAGGACCGGGTGAGGCGGTCACCGTCGAGCGACCAGCCCGGCAGTTCGGCCAGCCGGTCCTCGATCTCCTTCTGCGACAGCGGTGCCACGGGCATGGCTCGCTCCTTCCTGGATGCCGGATGCTGGATGCCGGAGGTCCCTTCAGCGTGCCACAGGTGGGCTGTCGCGGTCCTGGTCACAAGGGTCGCCCAGGGCCATCCGCCGGGGATGGGGCCGTCCGGGTCACTGGCGGTCACCGGCGGCCCGTGTCGCGGTGGCCCGTTCCTCGATTACGGTCGTCCGTATGACCATCGCCGCCTCCCACAAAACCCCGCCCGCCGTCACCCCCGCCGAGAAGGGCGTGGGCCCACTGTTGCGGGCCTGGCGGGAACAACGGCGGGTCAGCCAGCTGGAGTTGGCGTTGCGGGCGGACTCCTCGGCACGGCACATCAGTTTCATCGAGACGGGCCGTTCCAAGCCGAGCGAGGAGATGGTGCTCCGGCTGGCCGAGCACCTGGACGTGCCCGTGCGGGAACGCAACGCGCTGCTGCTGGCGGCCGGCTACGCACCCCGCTACACGGAGACCCCGCTGGACGATCCCGCGCTGGACACCCTGCGCGAGGGACTGGAGCGGCTGATCCAGGGGTACGAGCCCTACCCGGCGCTGGTGGTCGACGCGCTGTACGACGTCGTCGCGGCCAACCGGGGAGTCCTGATGCTCCTGGACGGCATCCCGGAGTCCCTGCTCGCGCAGCCGCTCAACGCCATGCGGCTGACGCTGCACCCTCAAGGGCTGGCGCCGCGCATCCGCAACCTGCGCCAGTGGCGCGGGCATCTGCTCGCACAGATGCAACAGCACATCGCCCTGCACCGCTCGCAGCGGCTGCGGGAGCTGTACGAGGAGGTCGCGGCGTACCCGGTGCCGGAGGCGGACGACCGGACCGGGACCGACGAACCGGCTTCGCCCGTCCCCCACTTCGCTTTGCCGTTGCGGATCGAGCACGAGGGCCGGACCCTGTCCTTCGTCTCCTCCATCTCCACCTTCAACACCCCGATGGACGTGACCGTCGCCGAGCTGGCCATCGAGACCCTGGTCCCGGCCGACCCGGCGACGGCCGAGTACCTGCGGTCGCAGTGACAATCAAGCCGCTGTGACCGCTGGAACTTGTACCGGAACATGACAGACTGCATCCGGGCTTCGACGCGTAGGGGAGGCGTGGCGTGAGTGAGCGGCGTCCCGCGCCCACCGTGGGTCAGGTGGTGCTGGGCAGGCGGCTGCAGGAGCTGCGGGAGGCGGCCGGCCTCAAACGCGAGGAGGCCGCGCAGGTGCTGCGGGTGGCCCCGGCGACGGTACGGCGGATGGAGATGGCCGACGTCGCGCTGAAGATCCCGTACGTGCAGGTGCTGCTGGAGACGTACGGCGTCCCCGAGGACGAGGTGGCCGCGTTCGTCGCGCTGGCCGAGGAGGCGAACCAGCCGGGCTGGTGGCAGCGGTTCCACGACGTGCTGCCGGACTGGTTCAGCATGTACGTGAGCCTGGAGGGCGCCGCCCGGATCATCCGCTCCTACGAGCCGCACTTCGTGCCCGGCCTGCTGCAGACCGAGGACTACGCGCGCGCCGTGCTGGAGGCCGGGACGGTCGGGCAGACGGGGCCGGCGGCCATCGAGCGGCATGTGTCGCTGCGGATGGCCCGGCAGCGGCTGCTGGACCGGCCGGACCCGCCCCACCTGTGGGTCATCATGGACGAGACGGTGCTGCGGCGGCCGGTGAGCATCCGCGGTGAGGTCATGCGCGACCAGCTGGACCAGCTCATCCGGTTCGCCGAGCGCGACCGGGTCACGCTCCAGGTCGCGGAGTTCGAGGACGGCCCGCACCCGGGGACGTACGCGCCCTTCTCCCTCTTCCGCTTCGGTGAGCCGGAACTGCCCGACATGGTCTTCACCGAGTACCTCACCGGCGCCCTCTACCTCGACTCCCGCAAGGAGGTCGCCACGCATCTGGAGGTCCTGGACCACATGTCGGCGCGGGCGGCCTCGGCGGAGCGCACGAAGAAGCTGCTGCGGGAGCGGCGCGAAGACTTCTGAGCGGCACCGGCGGCCCACTGCCCCGTACAGCGACACCCTCGGCCCGCTGACCCGTACGGGCCCCGTCAGCGGGTGCGCTGCCCCGCCCCGCCCTACGTTCGAAGCAGCCCCCGGCACGCGAGGGAACCCGCGCGACGACGTCAAGGAGGAGGCCCGATGCCCTCGGACGCGGTGCTGTACCAGGCGGCGGCGCTTTGTCTGACTCACCCAGGCGACGACTTCCGCGCCCGCCTCCCGCTGCTGCGCGAGGCGGCGCCGCAGTTGCGGAAGTTCACCGACCACGCGGCGGTGACACCCCCGCAGGATCTGGTCGCCCACTATGTGCAGGTCTTCGAGGCCGGGAAGGGGCCGCGCAGCCTGTACCTGAGCCGGCCCCGGGGCGAGGCGCTGGGACGGTTCGAGGAGGTGTACCGGGACCACGGGCTGGAGTTCGCCGGCGAGGAGCAGCCCGACTTCCTGCCCGCGGTACTGGAGTGCGCGGCCCGCACCGGCGACACGGACCTGCTCACCGAGCACCGGGCCGGCCTGGAGCAACTCCGCACCCGCCTCACCGAGTTCGGCACCCCGTACGCCACGGTCCTGGACGCCGTCTGCGCCGCGCTGCCGAACTCCCGCTGAAGCCGGCCCTAGGCCGCGCCCCCGGCGCCCCCGCTCTTGTGGTCCTTCTCGTCGTCGACGATCTCCGCGTCGACGACGCCCTCCTCGTCCTGCGGTGAGCCGTGCCGGTCGGAGGTGTCCTCCGGCGGGGTCTGCTGGGCCTGGGCGTACATGGCCTGGCCCATCTTCTGGCTGACGGAGGCGAGTTTCTCGACGCCCGTGCGCAGGGCGTTCGTCTCGGCGTTCTGCTCCAGGAGCCGCTTGACCTCCGCGACCTCCGACTCCACCTCCCCCTTGGTCTCGGCCGGGACCCTCTCCTCGTTCTCGCGGACGAACTTCTCGGTCTGGTAGACGAGTTGTTCGGCCTGGTTGCGGGTCTCCGCGGCCTCCCGGCGCTGGCGGTCCTCCTCGGCGTACTGCTCGGCCTCCCGCATCATGCGGTCGATGTCGTCCTTGGGCAGGGCGGAGCCGCCGGTGACGGTCATCTTCTGTTCGCGGCCGGTCGCGAGGTCCTTGGCCGAGACGTGCATGATCCCGTTCGCGTCGATGTCGAAGGCGACCTCGATCTGCGGCACCCCGCGGGGCGCGGGCGGCAGACCGGTGAGGTCGAAGACGCCGAGCTTCTTGTTGTACGCGGCGATCTCCCGTTCGCCCTGGTAGACCTGGATGCCGACCGAGGGCTGGTTGTCGGCGGCGGTGGTGAAGATCTCCGAACGGCGGGTGGGGATCGTGGTGTTGCGTTCGATGAGCTTGGTCATGATGCCGCCCTTGGTCTCGATGCCCAGGGACAGCGGGGTGACGTCGAGCAGCAGCACGTCCTTCACGTCACCGCGGAGGACGCCGGCCTGGAGAGCGGCGCCGACGGCGACGACCTCGTCGGGGTTGACGCCCTTGTGCGGGTCCTTTCCGGTGAGTTCCTTGACCAGCTCGGTCACCGCGGGCATCCGGGTCGAGCCGCCGACGAGGATGACGTGGTCGATCGCGGCGAGCTTGATGCCGGCGTCCTTGACCGCCTGGTGGAAGGGGGTCTTGCAGCGGTCGAGGAGGTCCGCGGTGAGCTCCTGGAACTGGGCGCGGGTCAGCTTCTCGTCGAGGTGGAGGGGGCCCTCGGCGGAGGCGGTGATGTAGGGCAGGTTGATCGTCGTCTCGGAGGAGCTGGAGAGCTCGATCTTGGCCTTCTCGGCGCCCTCGCGCAGCCGCTGCAGGGCCATCTTGTCGCCCGCGAGGTCGATTCCGTACTGCCCCTTGAACGTCTTCACCAGGTGCTCGACGATCCGCTGGTCCCAGTCGTCGCCGCCGAGGTGGGTGTCGCCATTGGTGGCCTTGACCTCGATGACGCCGTCGCCCATCTCCAGCAGCGACACGTCGAAGGTGCCGCCGCCCAGGTCGAAGACGAGCACGGTCTGCTCCTCGCCCCGGTCGAGGCCGTAGGCGAGGGCGGCGGCGGTCGGCTCGTTGATGATCCTGAGGACGTTCAGGCCGGCGATCTCGCCGGCCTCCTTGGTGGCCTGCCGCTGGGTGTCGTCGAAGTACGCCGGTACGGTGATCACGGCGTCCGTGACGTCCTCGCCGAGGTAGGACTCCGCGTCCCGCTTCAGCTTCTGCAGCACGCGTGCGGACAGCTCCTGCGCACGGTAGCGGGTGCCGTCGATCGCGCCCTGGTCCGGGAACCGCCAGCTCGGGTCGCCCATGTACCGCTTGACCGAGCGGGCGGTGCGCTCCACGTTGGTCACCGCCTGCCGCTTGGCGACCTCGCCGACGAGCACCTCGCCGTTCTTGGCGAAGGCCACGACCGACGGCGTGGTCCGGGCCCCTTCCGCGTTGGCGACGACGGTGGGCTCACCGCCCTCCAGCACGGCCACCACCGAGTTCGTGGTCCCGAGATCTATACCGACCGCACGTCCCATCGCTGTCCCCTTCCGGCCGCCAGGGAGCCTCACGCCAGGAGCCCCGTCACTCCAGCACAAAACTTGAGTGCGTTCTTGTCAATGGGTGGCTCCCGTCAAGGGACGGGTACCCCGGCTCACGAGGACGGGTACCCCGCCGGGCGCTCGTCGTGCCGTCCGCCGCGCAGCGCGAGGGCGCGGCGGGGGCGGTCGGTGACCAGGACGTCGACGCGCGGGTCGGCGAGGAAGGTGCGCAGCGGCAGGTCCTCGTTGACCGTCCACACCATGCTGAACAGGCCGTGCCGGGCCGCCTCACGCAGCACACCGGCCCGCGCCAGCCGGTGGTGGACGGCGACTCCCGAGGCACCGCAGGCCCGGACGCGCCGGATCGGCAGCAGCTCGCTCAACCGGGTGGCCGCCACCCGGGCGGGGGCGATCTCCCGGCGGTCGCGGCCCAGGGACAGCAGGGTGCGCACCCGGGGGAAGGCCCGGGCGACGGCGGCGACGGAACGGTCCTCCAGGGTGGTGGCGACAAAGCCGTCGGCGCCGAGCAGGGCGGTGGCCCGGTCGATCACCGCGCGCTCGTAGCCCACCTCCTTCAGGTCCAGGTGGCCGACCAGCTTTCCGGCGATCAGGGACATGACGTCCTCGACGGCCGGGACGGCGTATCCGGCGCGCTCGCTGAGCTCGGCGTGGGTGAGCGTCGACAGGGGCGGGCCGGCGGGTCCCACGCGGGGGTCGTGGTAGACGACGAGGACGCCGTCGGCCGTACGGCGGATGTCGAACTCGGCGTACTCGGCGCCGGAGCGGACCGCGTCCTCGTACGCCTCCCAGGTGGCGGCGCCGGCGTGTTCGGAGCCGCCCCGGTGTGCGGACACGGCGGGTCGTCGCGGCATCGGCGGGTCAGCTCCCGGACGGGGATCGGGGCGCGGGCACCGGAGCGGGCCGGCCGTCGGGCGGGGACAGGAGGGAGCCGGAGCGTCTGCCGACCCGGCGCAGCAGGACGTATCCGATCACGACGAGGACCGCGAAGGGAAGCCGGGCCGGCGCGTACGCCGTGCCGTAGGTGCCGAGGTCGAGGATGGAGCGGTCGTCGTGGACGTCGGTGCCGTTGACCCCGAAGAACACCAGCAGCAGGGTCGGTGGCAGCACGATCAGGGTGGCCGCCGCGACCAGGGCGGAGACGGTCCGGTCGTGGCGGTCGTCGCGTTCGGCGAGTTCGGCGAGTTCGGCGAGTTCGGCGTCCAGGGCGGCGGAGCGGGCGCTGATGACGGAGGTGAGGCGCTCGACCATGCGCGCGGAGTTCTCCAGGCTGTCGCGGATGCCGAGGGTGTCGCGCAGCCGGTCGACGAGTGCGTCGGAGGTGGCGGGCCGCGGGCGGGCGCGGCCGTCGAGGCTGAACAACAGGACCGTACGGGTCAGTTCACGGGTCGCGGAGTCGAGTGCCGTCGTCGCGCTGGATGTTCCCGCCACCGTTGCCGTCCTTCCGCCGCCGTTCAGCCATGTACCCGGGCCGGTGTCGGTGAACCGGCCCGGGCGCACACGCAGGCCGCCCCGGCGCGGGGCGGCCTGGCGGGTGTGGTGTCCCCGGAGGGAGCTCAGGCGAGCTTCGCTGACAGCGTGATCGGTACGGCCTTCAGGGCCTGGCTGACGGGGCAGTTGGCCTTGGCCTCCTCGGCGGCCGCGACGAAGGCGTCCTCGTCGATGCCCGGCACGGTGCCCTCGACGGTGAGGTGGATGCCGGTGATGCCCTCTCCCGGCTGGAAGGTGACGTCGGCGGAGGCGACGAGCTTGGTGGGCGGGGTGCCCGCCCCGGCGAGGGCGTGCGAGAACGCCATGGAGAAGCAGCTGGAGTGGGCGGCCGCGATCAGCTCCTCGGGGCTGGTCTTGCCGTTGGCATCCTGGCTACGGGAGGCCCAGGTCACCGGCTGTGCGTCGATGGCGCCGGAGGTGTCGAAGGTGACGACGCCGTTGCCCTCGAGCAGGTTGCCTTCCCAGACGGTGTGAGCGGAGCGCGTGGTGGCCACGGTCAATCCTTTCGTACGGTCATACGGTCCCGGTAACGGGTTAGGGCACTATCCGACCACACTAGGGCTCGCTCACGCGGAAGGACCTGCCCGCGCGGGCGGAACGGCAGGCGGGCGCCCCGCGGGATCGGACGGGCGCGCTCGCGGCGCACCCGCGGGACGTCGCACCAGCCGTCGGTCATCACCGGCACCGGTGAACCGGGTTCCTCGTCGAGGCACCGCCCGAAGGAGTGCGGGCGCGCGATGCATCGGGGGTGGGCACAGCCCACGCCGGACGGCATGTGGTCCGCCACGGTGAGACGGAGTGGAGCGTGTCGGGCCAGCACACTGACATGGGATCACCGAACTGATCAGAGACGCTCACGCACTCCAGGCCCAGCGAGTCGGCGAAGTCCCGCACCAGGGAGGACTTTCCGATGCCGGGGCGCCCCGGACGAAGACCGGCCGCACCGTGGCGAGACCGAGCAGCAGCTCGGGGAGGCGGGTGGGCGTGACGGTGACCGCTGCCTGCGAGAGGCGACTCCCAGGGGTGTTCGCGAAGGACGCGCGGGTGCGCGGCGTCCGGTACGGCAGTGCGGGCGGGGCGACCGGCGGGCGCAGTCGATTTTCCAGGAGGCGCCGCGACCGCAGCGGGGCACAGGAGCGGTCGTGGGGTCAGGCCGCGCGGCGTTCCTGGCGGGCCGCCAACGGGACCTGAGGGCCGTCCATCTCCTGCAGCCAGCGGCTCAGGACGCGGTGGATGTGCTCGGCACCGGTGAGTTCGGTCCCGTCCTCGACAGGCGCCGTCAGGACGAGGGGCGACAGCAGGAAGGGGCGGCCCTGGGCGCCGCCGAGACCGCCGTGCGAGCCGATCTGCTCCTCGAACGCGAGGACCTCGCCCTCGGCCGGGTCGTACCAGGAGTTGACCATGATGTCGGCGGTGTGCGGGAAGGAGTGGGTGCGGCGGACCGCGTCGGCGGCGCCGGGACCGAAGTCCGCGAGCGGGCCCGGGTTCCCGTCGAGTTCGTCGAGCGGTATCTCGGCGCCGAACGGGCCGAGGACGACCCCGCCGTGCTCCTCGCTGCGGACCAGCAGGAAGCCGATGCCGGGGTGGTTGGCGAGGGTCGTCAGCAGGGCGGGGTGGCGGGCGTCGATCTCCTCCTTGCTCATCCGGTGCGGCACGTCCGGGAAGGAGATCAGGCCCAGGTTGCCGGAGGCCAGCACGATCGGCTCCGCCCGGCGGGCGGGCCGGTACTGCTCACGGTGTTCCTCGACGGGCCGGCGCAGCGCGGCGCGCACGGCCGCACGGGCCTCGGCGCCGCTGTGGGTGCGTCGCGCCCGGCGTGGTACGGGCAGTCCGCTGCCGGCCCGCACCAGGTCGCCGAGGGTGAGGCCGTAGCGGGTGCGGAAGGTCTCGCCGGGGCTCTGACCGTGGTCGGAGAGCACCACGATCCGGTACGGGCGGGGGGCGTGCTCGGCGACCGTCTCGATCAGCGCGAGGGACCGGTCGAGACGTTCCAGGACCTTCTCGGCGTCCCGGCTCATCGGCCCGGAGTGGTGCGCCACTTCGTCGTACGCGACGAGGTCGGCGTAGACGGCGGTGCGCCCGGCGAGCATGTCGCCCATCACCGCGGCGACGACGACGTCGCGTTCGACGACGGTCGCGAAGGCGCGGACGAACGGGTACAGGCCGCCGCGCCCCACCCGGGGGCGGACCTTGCAGAAGCGGGTCCGGGTGGACTGGCCCATCTCCCGGCCGACCTCGGCGACGAAGGACATGGCGGTGCGCACGGCGTTGGCCGGGTCGGAGAAGTAGGCGAAGTAGCCCGCTCTGGAGCGGGTCTCGCGGCTGCGCCGGCGGGCGGCTATGGACAGCACCAGGGCCTGTTCGTCGGCGCCGCCGGAGAACAGGTTGCCGCGGCTGGCGCCGTCCAGGGTGAGCAGTCCGCCGTCGCCGGTGGCCCGGACGGCTCGGCGCTGGAGTTCGGCGGCGCTGGTGGGGCGGTTGCAGACCATGACCTCCTGGCGGTCCTTCTCGTACCAGCGGAAGGCGGGGACGTCGTGGTTGCTGCCGTGCAGGATGCCGAGCTGGCTGGCCCCGGTCTGACTGGACCAGTCGGTGCGCCAGGGGGTGAGCCGGTGGGTGGCCTTGCGGCCCGCGTCCGTGCCGCGGCCGGCGCTCGCACCGCCGCTCCCGCTGCCGTTCTCGCCATCGCACTCGCTGCCGTTCTCACCACCGCTCCCGCTGTCGTTCTCGCTGACGCCGAGCCAGCGGGCGACGGTGGGCATCACACCCTTGCCGACCGCGTCGAGCAGCACGTCGTGGCCGACGCCGTCCAGCTGCATGAACACGATGCCGGCGCCGGCGGGGCAGGCCGGGCCGAAGCGGCGGCGGCGGTCGGCGAGGCGGTACAGGCGGCGCCGGTAGGCGTCGTCGTCGCGGACGGCCAGCGCTGCGCCCGTCGCGGAGGCCACCGCGGACATCACGGCGGCCACCACGACCGCCGTCTCGGGAGCGGCGTCGCCCTGCTCGGTGGGGTTCAGCCGCAGCGCGAGCAGCAGCAGCCCGCCGTTGAGGAAGAACACCAGCAGCCCGAGCACGAGCGCCGGCACGAGCAGCAGCAGCCGTACGAGAAGGGGCCACACCAGGGCCGACAGGAGACCGAAGGCACCGGCGCCGAACGCGGCGGTGACGGCGATCCGGGTGGCGCTGTCGCCGTCGGCGGACTGCAGCCTGAAGTCCGGCAGGATGCCCGCCAGCACGAGCATCGTCAGGGTGGAGACGCCCCACACCGCGACGCTCCGCCCGATCTGACTGACGACCCGCCGCCAACGCCCTGCACGCACGCCCCGACACCTCACGTCCCGGCCCGTCGTCGATGCGGGCCTGAGCCAAGCCTGTCATACGCGTTTTCCGCCGGGACGCCGGTGACGGGACGTCCGCGACCGGCCCGTGCGGCGTACCGGAGCGCCGACGGAGCGCTCAGCGCCCGTCGTACCCCGCCGTCGGCATCGACAGCCGCCGGTGCACCCGCGCCTTCATCTGGGCGTCGTACGACGGCTCCGCATGGCCGACCGTCTCCACCCGCACCCCTCGCCGGGCGCACTCGGCGGTGAACTCCTCGACCGACGACAGCGCGCTGCGCAGCACCCGCAGGCTCGGCGCGACGAACAGGTCACGGCCGGGCCGCACGCCCTCCCACAGGACGCCGTGGTCGGGGCGCAGCGCACACACGAGGAGTTCCCGGGTGACGACGTGGCCCCGCTCGGCGGCCCAGCGGGCGCACATCGCGTGCTGGCTGCGGGAGTCCACCAGGAAAGGGTCGTCGTCGAGCTCCTCCAGGGGCGTCAGGCTCGCGATCGCCGTGACGCGGAGCGGTCCGGGCGTGCCGAGGGCACCGCGCACCTGTCCCATGAAGTCCCCCCTCACCTCCGGGTTTCGCCGCCGACCCTACTCCTGCCCGTAGGCTTCGGGGGAGTCGCGCGAAGGAGGCAAAGAGGTGCCGGTGGAGATCACCTGGTGGGGCCATGCCACCTGCACGATCGAGGATTCGAACGTCCGCGTGCTCACCGATCCTCTGTTCGCCCGCCGACTGGCGCATCTGCGGCGCCGCCAGGGCGCGCTGCCGCCGCCGGGAGCCTGGCGGGCCGACGTGGCGCTGGTCTCCCATCTGCACTCCGACCATCTGCACATGCCCTCACTGGCGCGGCTCTCGCCGGGCACGCGCCTGCTCGTGCCCCGGGGCGCACCACGGGCGGTACCGGGGCTGCGCCGGCTCGCCCACCTCGACGTGAGCGAGGTGGCGCCCGGCGACGAGACCCGCGTCGGCGACCTGTCGATACGGGTCGTGCCCGCACTGCACGACGGGCGGCGGCTGCCGATCGGTCCGCACCGCTCCCCCGCTCTCGGGTACGTCGTCGAGGGCGAGGCCCGCACCTACTTCGCCGGGGACACCGGCCTGTTCGACGAGATGGCCAAGGAGGTCGGGCCGGTCGACGTGGCCCTGCTGCCGGTCGGCGGCTGGGGACCGTACCTCGGCGAGGGCCACCTGGACGCGGGGCGGGCGGCTCAGGCGCTGGCCCGGCTCGGGCCGCTCAGCGCGGTGCCGGTGCACTACGGCACGTACTGGCCGATCGGGATGGACGCCGTGCGCCCGCACGAGTTCCACGCGCCGGGCGACGAGTTCGTGCGCCTCGCGGCCGAACGCGCGCCGCAGGTGGCGGTGCACCGGCTCACGCACGGGGAGAGCGTGCGGCTGGAGGTCGCCCGGTGAGCTGGCTCGCCGCCGCCGCGACGGGCGTGAACCCGGAGTCCACCCAGCAGGCGATCGGGTATCCGACGCTGTTCGTGCTGGTGCTGCTCGGGGCGCTGGTGCCGGTGGTGCCGACCGGCGCGCTGGTGAGTTCGGCCGCCGTGGTGGCCTTCCACCAGACGGCGCCGTTCGCGCTGGCGCTGGTGTTCGTGACGGCCTCGACGGCCGCGTTCCTCGGTGACATGGCCCTGTACTGGCTGGGGCGGCGCGGCATGAAGTCGAAGAACGGCTCGCGCTGGCTGGAGGCGATACGTTCCCGCGCCCCCGAGGACCGGCTCGGGCAGGCCCAGGAGAAGCTGGCCGGTCACGGGGTGGCGGTGCTGGTGCTGTCCCGGCTGGTGCCGGCCGGCCGGATCCCGGTGATGCTGGCCTGCCTGATGGCGAAGTGGCCGATGCGGAGGTTCGCCCGGGGGAACCTGCCGGCGTGCCTGGCCTGGGCGGTGACGTATCAGCTGATCGGGATTCTCGGGGGATCGCTCTTCAAGGAGCCGTGGGAGGGTGTGGTGGCGGCGGTGGCGCTGACCGTGGTGCTCGGCGCGGCACCGAGCGTGTGGAAGAGGGTCCGCTCCGCGAGGTGATGCCGCGAGGATCCGTCAGAAGCCGCCCCGTGAGCCTTTACGTGTCCTGCAGTACCCGAGAGCCTCCCACCGGGAGGTCCCACAGGTCGTCCCGGTCCAGGCCCGCCTTCTCCCAGGCCGCCCGCACCCGGGTGAGCGGCTCCAGCACCGGCTCCGCGGACAGCACGAACGTGGCCCAGTGCATGGGCGCCATGCGCCGCGCCCCGAGGTCCTGGGCGGCGCGGACCGCCTCCTCCGGGTCGCAGTGGACGTCGCTGAGCCACCAGCGGGGGTCGTAGGCGCCGATGGGCAGCAGGGCGAGGTCGATGCCGGGGTAACGCTGTCCGATACGGGCGAACCAGTGGCCGTATCCCGTGTCGCCCGCGAAGTGGACGCGCCGGCCGTCCGGGGCGGTGAGGACCCAGCCGCCCCACAGGGTGCGGCAGGTGTCGACGAGGCTCCGCTTGGACCAGTGATGGGCCGGGACGAAGTCGAAGCGGACGCCGTCCAGTTCGGCCGCCTCCCACCAGTCCAGCTCCGTGACGTTGGTGAACCGGCGGCGGTGGAACCAGCGGCCGAGCCCGGCGGGTACGAACACCGGGGTGTCGCGCGGGAGTCGGCGCAGCGTGGGCGCGTCCAGGTGGTCGTAGTGGTTGTGGCTGATGACGACGGCGTCGACGCGCGGCAGGGCCTCCCACGCGATGCCGACCGGGGTGATGCGGGCCGGGGTGCCGAGGATGCGGCGGGACCAGACCGGGTCGGTGAGGACGGTCAGCCCGCCGATCTGCACCACCCAACTGGCGTGCCCCGCCCAGGAGACGGCGACCGTGCGCGCGTCGACCCGGGGCAGCGGGCCCGGTGCGAACGGCAGCCGGGGGATGTCGGCGAGGCCCTCCCGGCCGGGGCGGATGGCGCCCTCGCGGGCGAAGCGGGCCATGGCCTTGAGGCCGGGCAGCGGGGCGGTGAGCCGGTCGTGGAAGGTCCGCGGCCACACCCGGCGCTCACCTAGGGGGCGGGGCTCGGTCGGCGGGGCGAAGGGAGACGAGGTCGCCGGAGCGCCGGCTTCCCGGGTGGGTGTGCTCGCGGTCGACTCGGGCTGCTGCGTCTCGGACTGCTGCGTCATCGAGAAGGCTCCCATCGCTGAGCGTCGTCGCGGAGATCGTCGAAGACCGATCCCAGAAGAAGCAACGCGCGTTGCACCTGTGGCAGTTCCAACGGCGCGGGTGAATCGAGGCGTTCGGCGCGCTCGTCGTCCGTGCCGCCGCCCAGCAGCGGACCGGTGGACAGCCGCACCCGCAGCGCTCCGAGGTCGTCGCCGAAGCGATGGCCGCCCGGGGCGGGCATGCCGAGCCGGGCGGTGAGGAAGTCCTCCAGTTCCTGCGCGTCGCGCACGCCCTGCGCGCCGAGCGCGGGCGCCAGGGGACCGAGGTCGACGTAGAGGTGGCGGCCGGCCTGCGGGGGCCGGGCGACGGCGCCCGCGGTGGCGACGGCGGTGTGCGCGGCGGCGGCCACGCGCGCGTGCAGCCGTACGGCGGCCCTCTGGCGGGCGATGACCGGCTCCGGCTCTTCGAGGGCGTATCCGGCTGCCGCGGCGACGGGTGCGGCGACCCGGGCGCCGAGCGCGGTCAGGATGTCGAGCACGCGCGCGTGCAGGGCGTCCCCGTCGGCCTCGCCCCCCGGGAAGCGGGCGACGGCGGCCGGCCAGCCGGTCGGCAGCAGGGCCCCGGCCAGGTCGCTGACGACGGTGACCTTCTCGGGGAACATCTCGGCGGGGCTGAGCAGCATGGTGCCGTGCGGGTCGTGCAGTGTGTCGCGCCAGGTCTCGTCACTGACCAGGTGCAGGCCCTCCTCGATGGCGGCCTGGACGGTCTCGTGCAGCAGTTCGGGCGCGGCCACGGTGGCGGTGGGGTCGTCGGCGACGGACAGGACGAGCAGCCGCGGGTCACCGCCCTCGGCACGCACCCGGCGCACGGTCTCCAACATGGCGTACGGGTCCGGGACGCCGCCGGACTCGGCCGGCGTCGGCACATGGAAGACGGGTCGCCCCAACAGGCGTGCGTACGGCGCCCACCAGGCGGCGCAGGGCCGCGGCACCAGGACGTCTCCGTCGAGCGCGGCGGTCAGCGCCAGCAGCAGGGCGGGGGCGCCGGGGGCGGCCGCCACCCGGTGGGGCTCGGTGGGCAGGCCCCGCCGGTCCCAGTAGCCGCAGGCGGCTTCCAGCAGGGCGGTCCCGCCGCCGACCGGTTCGCTCCGCGCACGGCCGGCCGCCGCGGCGAGCACGGCGGACAGTTCGGGCAGCACGGCCAGTCCGTCCTCGGGGAGCGGCGGCCCGAAACGGACGGGGCCGTGGCCTTCCGGGTCCGTCCGCGGCATCCGTACCTCCGTGTGCGGGCCCGTGCGGGGCCGTGCGGGCCTGTGGCGCTGCTCTTCTCATCCGGCGGCCGGCGGTGGTGGTGCCCCCGACGGCTCCTGCGGTGCGGTCGTTCCCTCGGCCTCTGAGTACCCAGCGAGGCGGGATGCCATGAGCGCCGACGCGGGTTGCGCGGATCACACGTGGGGCGGTCGGGGCGCGATGGGGCGCCCGGTACGGACAGGGGCGGCGTCGGTCGGGGTCAGTCGTGTGCGGCGGGCTCCTTGTGGCGCACGCGGTGGAGGGCCGCACCGAGCGCGCCCGCGATCAGCAGGCCACCGGCGACCAGGGCGGGCACGGAGTCGCTGAAGGCACCCCCCACGCCGGCACGGACCCCATGCTGGACGCCCGCGCCCTGACAGGAGTCGCCGTGCGACGACTCGGTGCAGGGCTGAGTGGTGGCACAGGAGCCGCCGTGCGACTCGGTGCAGGGCTGAGTGGTGGCACAGGAGCCGCCGTGCGACTCGGTGCAGGGCTGCGTGGTGGCGCAGGAGCCGCCGTACGACTCCGTGCAGGACTGAGTGGTGGCACAGGAGCCGCCGTACGACTCGGCGCAGGGCTCGGCGCTCCCCGGGTTCACCGTGAACGTGCCGCTCCACGGCTTGCCCTGCCCGCCGGACGCCGGCGGACAGCTCCCGTCCACGGTCCAGGCGGAGTCCTGCCCGGAGGCGTCTTCGGCGTCCACGCCGGATTCGCCGCCCACACCGGCTCCGCTGTCCACGGCGTCCTCGCCGGCCTGGCCACCCACGTCGTTCTCGCCGCCGACGCCGTTCTCGCCGTTCTCGCCGTCCTCGGAGGTCGCGGAGGTCCCGGTGGCCGCGGAGGTCCCGGAGGTCCCGGAGGTCTCGGCGGTCGCGGCGATATGGGCGGTGCCGCTGTAGGAGGGGCTCGCGGCCGCGTCATTGCCGGGGACCAGACTCAGCTGGGCGCTGCCCGGGTCGAAGGCCTGCGAGGTGGCGGTGATCGACTCGGGCGGGGCACCGCCGCTCGGATCGCAGGAGACGGAGACGGTGACGCTGTCGCCCGGGGACGCGGCGCTCGGGCTGACCTCCACGACCGGCTCCGTCTCGGCGGTCGGTTCCGCGGAGACGGCCGGCCCGGCGAGGCCGAGAGCGGCACCGGCCAGGACGGCGGCGGACAAGGCACGTGCGCTGCGGCGCATGGGGTGGACTCCTTCGGCCGACTGCGGGACACGGGGTCGTGCCCCGCAGCCATCACAGCCCGCCCACCGCCGCGCCGCGCGCGGCCGGACACCATTCGCGGGACACCGACGGCCGACCGGGTGACACGCCACCGGCCGGCGGCCGCGGGCACCCGCACCCGTCCGCCCCGTACAGCGCGCGTACCGCACGTCACCTGCCGCCGCGCGTACCGATACGGCTCAACCGCGCGCGGCCACCGACGGAACGGCACCGGAGAACGAACCCGCGCCCTGCACGAGCTACGCGGCGTCCCGAAGCACCTGCTCCCGCACCCGCCCGCAGCATCGGCTGATCAGCCGGGACACATGCATCTGCGAGATCCCGAGCTGCTCCGCGATCCGGCTCTGCGTCATGTCCCCGAAGAACCGCATGTAGAGAATCGCCCGCTCGCGCTCCGGCAGCGCCGCGAGCCGGGACCGCACGGACTCCCGGTCCACCACCGTGTCCAGCGCCGGATCGGGTGCGCCGAGGGCGTCGCCGAGCGAGTAGCCGTCCTCGCTGCCGGGCATCTCCGCGTCCAGGGACAGCGCGGTGAAGCTCTCCAGGGCCTCCAGACCGACGAGGACGTCCTCCTCGCTCATGCCCGCGTGTTCGGCGATCTCCGCGACCGTGGGCCGGCGCCCGGAGATGGTCTGGGAC
The DNA here is from genome assembly GCF_000721105.1 of Streptomyces cellulosae. Taxonomy (GTDB): domain Bacteria; phylum Actinomycetota; class Actinomycetes; order Streptomycetales; family Streptomycetaceae; genus Streptomyces; species Streptomyces cellulosae_A. Next base: position 411,980 of record NZ_JOEV01000002.1, on the reverse strand, counting down.
AGTTCCTGGCCGGCGAAGCGGACGCGGTTGCGCAGGTCCTGGACCCGGCGCGGCACATGCAGGGTCCACATGTGGTCGCGGAAGTGCCGCTTGATCTCGCCGGTGATGGTCGGCACGGCGTAGCTCTCGAACGCGTTGGCGCGCTCGGGGTCATAGCGGTCGACGGCCTTGACCAGGCCGAGGGCCGCGACCTGGCGCAGGTCCTCGGGACTCTCGCCGCGGTTGCGGAACCGTCCGGCGAGCCGGTCGGCCATGGGCAGCCAGGCCTCGACGATCCGGCCGCGCAGGGCGTCGCGATCCTCTCCCGGGGGAAGCGCGGCGAGCCTGCGGAAGGCTTCCGCGGTGTCGGGGGCGTCGTCGTGCGGGTGGTGCTTCGCGCTCACTTGAGTGGGCATATGCGTCACAACTCTCTTGGTTGTGCTCTGGGACGGGCGGTCACCGTGGAAGCGCGTCCGCGGCATGGGCAGGCGCGTCCGGGCGGCGAAAAGGGGCCGCTCCCATGGACGTGCCTCCGGTCCGAAGCACTGGAGTGCGCCTGCCCCCGACCTCCGGCGGCAAACCGTGCAGGTTTTCCGGGGGCGCGCGGGGTGACTCGTAGGACTGCTGCCTGTGTCACCTAGGTCCGGGAGGTCCGTACATGAGCGCCAAGGTCTCCGACCACGTCCTGCAGCGGTTGCGCGAATGGGGTGTGGAGCACGTCTTCGGCTATCCCGGCGATGGCATCAACGGCCTCCTCGCCGCCTGGGGACGTGCCGACAACCAACCCCGTTTCATCCAGTCCCGGCACGAGGAGATGTCCGCCTTCCAGGCGGTCGGTTACGCCAAGTTCAGCGGCCGTCTCGGTGTGTGCACGGCGACCTCGGGGCCCGGCGCGATCCACCTGCTGAACGGGCTGTACGACGCGAAACTGGACCATGTGCCGGTGCTGGCGATCGTCGGTCAGACGCACCGCACCGCGATGGGCGGCTCCTACCAGCAGGAAGTCGACCTGCACACGCTGTACAAGGACGTCGCCTCCGACTTCGTGGAGACGGTGACGGTCCCCGAGCAGCTGCCGAACGTGCTGGACCGGGCGATCCGTACCGCGTACGCGCGGCGCTGTCCAACCGCGGTCATCATTCCCGGCGATGTGCAGGAGCTGGACTACTCGGCGCCCACGCACGAGTTCAAGATGGTGCCCTCCAGCCTGGACCGCAGCGCTTGGACGGCGGTTCCGTCCGAGGACTCCCTGCGCCGGGCCGCGGAGATCCTGAACGCCGGCGACAAGGTCGCGATCCTGGTCGGGCAGGGTGCGGCCGGCGCGCGTACCGAGGTGGAGCGGGTGGCCGAGATGCTCGGCGCGGGCGTGGCCAAGGCGCTGCTCGGCAAGGACGTTCTGAGCGACGAACTCCCGTACGTCACCGGCTCGATCGGCCTGCTCGGCACCCGTCCGTCGTACGAGCTGATGCGGGACTGCGACACCCTGCTGACCATCGGGTCCTCGTTCCCGTACACCCAGTTCCTGCCGGAGTTCGGCAAGGCGCGCGGGGTGCAGATCGACATCGACCCGCACATGGTCGGGATGCGTTACCCGTACGAGGTGAATCTCGTCGGCGACGCGAAGGCGACGCTTCAGCGGCTGATCCCGATGCTGGACGCCGACCGGGGTGAGCGCGACTGGTACGGGACGGTGTGCGACAACGTCACGCGCTGGCGCGACGTGATGGAGCGGCGGTCCCAGCAGTCGGCCGACCCGATCAACCCGGAGTACGTGGCGCACGCGCTCGATCCGCTGCTGCCGTCCGACGCGATCGTCTCCTCCGATTCGGGGTCGACGGCGAACTGGTACGCGCGGCACCTGACGATGCGGCCGGGCATGCGCGGCTCGCTGTCCGGGACGCTCGCGACGATGGGCTGCGGTGTGCCGTACGCGATCGGCGCGAAGTTCGCCCACCCGGACCGGCCGGCGATCGCGCTGGTCGGCGACGGGGCGATGCAGATGAACGGGATGGCGGAGCTGATCACGGCGGCGAAGTACCGCGACCTGTGGGAGGACCCGCGACTGATCGTCGCCGTCTGGAACAACCACGACCTCAACCAGGTCACCTGGGAGATGCGTGCCATGGAGGGCTCCCCGTCCTTCCTGCCCTCGCAGCAGCTGCCGGACGTGCAGTACGCGGCGTTCGCCCGCTCCCTGGGGCTGACCGGGATCCGCGTGGAGAAGCCGGAGGACGTCGAGGCGGGCTGGCGGGCCGGCCTGGAGGCGGACGGCCCCGCGGTGATCGAGTTCCTCACCGACCCTGCCGTGCCGCCGATCCCCCCGCACGCCACCTGGGAGCAGATGGAGGCCACGGCCGCCTCGATCCTCAGGGGCGACGCGGACCGCGGGTCCGTGGTCAAGCAGGGCTTCAAGGCGAAGGTGCAGGAGTTCCTGCCGGGCCGGGAGAGGAAGTAACCGGAACCGGTGTTGAACGGCGCTGAAGAGTTCAGTTGCGCACGAAACAGTTCAGTGGTCAGTTCAGTAGCGCGGTGAATTGTTCGGCGGCCGCGGTGTCCTCGACGGTCTTGTCGATCATTGTTCCTCCACGCGTTCGGGCATCGCGCGACCTCTCCATTTCACAGGGCCGGCCCGCGTGTGACAGTGCACGACAATCGACACCATCCGGCGCAAGCATGGCCTCTATGCTTATGTCATACCATGCCGTGGACACCTCGGGCGGGCCCGATGAGCGCGAAGTACAGCACCCCCTCGGCCAGCCTCCGGAAAGGTCACGGGCGAGCGCCGGGCAGACGGCCGAGCATGGCCCGGGCAGGGGTGCCCACCACCTGGGCTGGGCCGGTTCTTACGGTCACCGCGCGGAGGAGGCCGGACCACGGTGTGGCGACAGTGGTCGACGTCGGCCCGACCGGCCCACTTCACAGGGGCTCCATACCTGCTCTGCGCACCAATCCGCACCCGCGGGGGGCGGCGGCAAGCGATGCCGCGCACTCGCCGGTGCGTCGAACGCACCGCACCGCCGTTAGGGTCCTTTCGGCGGCGATCCCGCTTTCCTCGCCAATAGAGACTAGAGCTAATAAGCTATGCCTATGTCTGAACTCGCGAGCGAACGCTACACCGACCGCATCGCCACCGGACCGCTCATCCTCGTCCAGGAGGTCTTGAACACGCGCGCCGCCGGCAAGCCCGCGCTTGAGGACCTGCTCTCGACGCCGGATTCTGCGACGTCATGGCTCTCCGGCGCGCTGGACGAGTGGAGTCGGCGTACCGGAGCGGAGGCGCCGGCGATCGAGGTCGATGAACCGGGGCTGGCGCGGCTTCAGCAGCTACGCGCGTCGCTGCAGATGACGGTGTCGGGTGCGGTGCGCGACGCGCCGGTCCGGTCCGCTCCGAAGGGGGTGAGCGGCGCGCTCGAGGTGCGGATCGACGCCGATGGTGTGTTCTCGCTGGCGCCGCGGGGCAAGGACGTCCCGTGGGTCGTCGCGGCCGTGCTCAACGAGATCACGAACGCCCAACTGACGGGTACGTGGCGTCGTTTGAAGATGTGCCGTAACCGGGCCTGCTCGGTTGCGTTCTATGACGGCACGAACCCCAACAACGGCGTCTGGCATGACGTGCGCATTTGCGGTAACGCCGTGAACCTGCGGGCCTCGCGGCAGCGTCGGGCCGCCGCGCGCGCGTAGCGCGCCGCAGGCCGACCGACCGGCGCGCCGCCTGCTCAGCCTTTCGCCGCCCGGCAGGAGCCCCACAGCGCACCGGGATTGATGCGGGACGGGTGACGCTCCAGCATGTACTCGTAGAGTTCGAGGGTGCTGCCGGTGCGACGCACCCCGCTGTTGAAATCAAGGATGTAGCGGCGGGTCTCCTCGATGTGGCGGGGATCGTCATCGGCGGTCTGATCCTTGTGGCCCGCGACGATCGCGGTCGGCGCGAGCGCCTCGACCGTGTCGAGAGCCCTCAGCCACTCGGCTCGTCCGTCCGCGTCCGATGCCGCGAGCATGAGGTGCACGTTGTTGTAGATCACGTCGCCTGCAACGACCAGGCCCAGGTCGGGAACGTGCAGGCAGGTGGTGTTGTCGCTGTCGGTGTGGCCCAGGCGGACCGGGCGGACCTCCGCCCCGCCCACGGTCAGGACCTCGCCCTCGAGCGGTTCGGCGAGTACGAGCCGCTCAGGGATCTGCTCGGGAAACCAGGCGTGCCAGACCGCCTTGAGGACCTCGGGCGAGGACTGGTAGGCCATGTCCTCGACGACCTCGGGCAGCGCGAAGGCGCGCGCACCGGGGTACTGCCGCAGTACGGCTCCGAGGCCGAACCAGTGGTCCCCGTGGCCGTGCGTCACGTACACGCTCGTCACCGGGGCGTCACGCTCGCCGAGCCACTGCAGCAGGCTCTCCGACTGCGCGATCGTGAAGAGCGGATCCACCAGCAGCGCCTCTTCCCCGTTCGAGATGAGGATGCTCGACGTCGGCGACCAAGCACGCTCGTCCTGGTCGGGCGGCACGTCGGCGTTGGTGGTCGGCATGCCGTCCGCGATGTGTACGGCGTAGGTCAAGGCGTTCGACGTCATGGGTGGACTCCTCGGATTCTCGGGTTGGTCGCTTGGCGCTCCGGCCCGAACGCTGAGGAAGCCGGAGGGCCGGTCCTCGTTCCGTCGATCACAGAGCGATGACATTGACGCAAGCATAGACCCTATGCTTACGTCATAGGGCTCGCGTCGGCCAAGAATCTCGAGAGCCGTTGGCTCCGGTTCGTCGCCGCAGGAGAGCGATCGTCAAAGGAGACACGCGATGAACAGCCCAGCGACGAAGGCGCCGACCGCGGTGCTCGTCCACGGATACCTGGACGACGGCGCCATCTGGAACAGCGTCCGCACCGTCCTCGACGAGCGGTCGATCCCCTCGATCGCGTTCGAGCTCGCCGGCATGGGTGCGCGCGCCTCGGATCACGGGCCGTTCACGCTCGCCCGCTGGGCCGACGACCTCGAGAGCGTCGTGCGCACGACTCAGGGCCCCGTCGTTCTCGTCGGTCACAGCATGGGAAGTCAGATCGCCGAGCTCGTCGCCGCCCGCCTGGCCGATCAGGTGCGCTCGCTCGTCCTGATCAACCCGATCCCGCTCGCGGGCACTCACCTGCCGCCGGAGCGGATCGCCCCCTTCCAGGCACCGGATCTCGGACTCGACGCGCAGCGCGCCTTCCGCGGCGCGCTCGCCACCGCGTTCCCGGCCGAGGAAAGTGACCGGCTCGCCCAACTGGCGCTGCACGTCGACCCGTCGACGATCTCCGACACGGCAACCGCATGGAACAACGGCCACCCGGACGGACAGCAGCCCAGCAAGTACGACGGGAGCGTCACCGTCCTGCGCGGCGAGAACGACCCCTTCGTCACGGAAGAGATCGTTTCCGCGTATGTCGCGCCCCGCTTCCCCGGCGTCACCTCGCAGACGATCTCCGGCGCGGGTCACTGGGCGCACGCCGAGAACCCGGCGGCGGTCGCCGCCGTCATCGGCACGGTCGTCGAGGCGACCGCGTCCGACTCCTCCGACGGCCGCCCGGCCAAGGCCTGGACGGCCGCGTTCGAGCAGCGCACCCAGGACTCCTTCGCGGCGGCGCTCTCGCCGAACGTGCGGATGGAGGCGAGCGCGCTCGCCAAGCCACTGGAGCGCAAGGAGCATGTCGAGGCCCTCATGGCCGGGGTGAGCTCCGTGTACGAACGGCTCGAGTTCGTCCGGAAGGTGCAGGACGGCCCGCGGACGTATCTGGAGTGGGAGGCCGCCGCGTTCGGCGGCTTCGAGATGAAGGGGATCACGATCCTCACGCGTGATGACGAGGGGCTCATCACCGAGATCGCCATTCACCACCGCCCCCTCGGCGCCGTGGTGCAGATCAACGCGAAGGTCGGGGCGGCCCTGACCGCGGCCGGCCTCATCCCCGCCGAGTACTTCAACTTCACGGAAGGCGAATGACCATGACAGAACGCATCGACGTGGAGTTCACGGCGGACGGGGGCGTGACTCTGCGCGGCTGGCTCTACCTGCCGGACGCCGAGGGTGCGCGCCCCGCGATCACGATGGCCCACGGATTCGGCGGCAACCGCGAGATGGGCCTCGACCCGTACGCGCGCAAGTTCGCCGACGCCGGGTTCGTTGTGCTCATCCACGATCACCGTACGTTCGGCGCCAGCGACGGCGAGCCTCGCAACGACGTCGACCCGTGGCGTCAGATCGCGGACTGGCGCCGCGCGATCAGCTTCCTGGAGGCCCGGCCGGAGGTCGACGCGGACCGTATCGGAGTGTGGGGTACAAGCTTCGCGGGCGGTCATGCGATCGTGCTCGGCGCGACCGACGTGCGGATCAAGGCCGTGGTGTCGCAGGTGCCCACCATCAGCGGATTCGAGCAGTGGCAGCGCAAGGTCCCGCCGGAGCGCATCGCCGCCTTCGAGCTCGCCCAGGCCGAGGACGAGCGCGCCCTGGCCGCCGGCGGTGAACTGAAATACCAGACCTCCATCGGCGACGATCCGGCCGACCCCGCCCTGTACACCAGCCCGGACGCGGTGCGGTTCTACCGTGACCTGGTTCCGCCGGGCCGCGAGAACAACACGGTGACGGCGCGCTCCAGCCGGGCCGCGCGGCTGTACGAGCCGGGCGTATGGATCACTCGGATCTCGCCCAAGCCGCTCATGATGATCGTCGGGACCGGCGAGACGGTGATCCCGGCCGACATCCAGATCGCCGCCTTCGAGCGAGCGCTGTCCCCGAAGAAGCTGGTCCTGGTGCCCGGCGGGCACTTCGACGCCTACAAGGTGCACTTCGAGGAAACCAGCGGCGCCGCGCTGTCGTGGTTCCGCACTCACCTCGACCCGGACGCGGCCTCGACCGGCTCGTGAAACGGAGGCGGTTCCGGCTGCTGCTGGAACCGCCTTCCGGGGCGGGTGACCGCCACCTCTCTCCCTCGCGGAGCGCTTCTGGAACACGGCGGCCTCGTTCACGCGCCACCTGGCTCGGCCGGCCATACGCTCGGGCACCGCCCGACGGGGAGACGGGACATCCGACGCGACACGTCGACGAATCAGGCGGGACGGGACCAGTGAGGACGCTGCTCGGTCCCAGTCCGGACGCCGTCGGCCCCGGCCGTTGCGGCATCCGCGCAGGAACCGTGTTCCTCCTCCTGCGCACAGGCGAGTACCGCAGTCTGGACTGCGGTACCCGCTGTCGACCGGCAGGAGTCTGGCACGACTTCCTCTCAACCATGCTGCTGCCCATGCCAGTTCGGTCGACGCCGGAGACCCGGCCCGGCTTCCGGGACCGGGTACGAGTACGGCGGCCCTGGCGCGATGACATGGCCCTCGTCGAGTGCCGCACCGCCCCGTTCACCGGCCGCCGTGTGCGTGCCGGTGCGGGCATGCAGGCGTCCGGAGTCCGGGACAGAACAGCCAGCGGCGCCCGCGACATGAAGCGCCTCGATGCGGCAGCAGCTCAACTGTGCAGGGACGCCGCGGGTCGCACGACGTACTGGCGCAGATACAGGTCGCGGTAGGTGACGGGGCCGCGGGGGCCGGGGACCCGGTCGATGTTGATGCCGGTTTCCGGCAGGCGCAGGAGCTTGAAGCCGTCGAGGAGGCGTGTGGTGGAGTTCCAGAAGACACCTGAGCCGGCGTAGGCGTCCATGAACTGGGCCGCGATGTCCGGGTCGTGGGTGGCGATGGCGGCGGCAAGCCCGGAGGTCTCCTCGTTGGCGATCCGTGCGGCTTGGACCGGGCCGTCCGCCGCGTCGATCGTCACCGTTGCCGCGTGCTCGGAGTCCAGGGACCACTCGTAACCGCGCGCGTGGGTGTGCGGCGGCAGCGAGGCCGCAATGCCCAGGTCATCGAGGGTCTTTACGATGCCCGGCAGCAGCCTGTCGTGGACAGCCCGGTCGATGAGGAGCAGATTGAGCCGGTTGCAGACGCCCAGCCGGTCCAGGCTGCTGGTGACCAGTTCGTGCACCAGCTTCTCGTCGGCGTCCGGGGCCACATACAGCACTGCGCCGCCGTCCGCGTGGGCCAGCGTGCGCACTCCGTGGCGGGCGGCTTCTCGGCCGAGTTCCCGGGTGCTGTCGCCGCTGCCGCGGAGGATGACCAGGGGGACGGTCTCAGGCAGTGACACCAGCGCGTATGCCGCGGCCCGGTCCTCGCTCGGCACCAGCTGGATGGCGTCCGGGTTCAGTCCCGCGTCGGTGAGAGCGGGCGTGATCACGTGAGTGACCAGGGCCTGGGAGGAGCGCAGGGCTGCCGAACCGGTGCGCAGGACGCCGCCGTTGCGGGACTTGAGGAACTGGGAGGCGACGTCGAGTGTCACGTTCGGACGCGCCTCGAAGTTCGCGCCGATGACTCCCACCGGGCGGCGGCGCTCCAGCAGGACCAGGCCGTCTGGACGCTCTTCGAGGACGGCGTCCCGCGGCTCGTGCGGCACGTCAGCCAGCGTACGCAACGCCGCGGCCATGTCCTCCAGCCGCGGGCCGGTCAGCCGCAGGCGATCCTGCAGCGCCGCCGACATCCCGCTCGAGGCGGCCGATCGCAGGTCCTCCTGATTCGCCGCTGCCAGTACGTCGCGTGCCGTGTGCAACCGCTCCGCCATGGCCCGCAGCGCGGTGTCGATCTCCACGTCCGACGCCCGGGCCAAGGCCGCCGAGCCCTGCATCGCCCGGACTGCGCAGGCGTGAACCGCCTCCTGGACGGAGCGGGGCACGCTCATCTCGTTCCTGCTCACATCGGTCCCTTCATGGTCCAGCCGCTGTACGCGACACATGGGCGACAGGAGGATCGTTCAACAATCTGCGCGCAACGACATTAAACCGCTCGGTTTCCTCATGGCAAGGTCGGGAAGCGGTGGGGCGCACCGTCAAAAAGTGACCACCGGCTTGAGCGTGACCCCGTTCTCGCTGTCCTCGAAGGCCTGGTTGATGTCCTCGAACGCGTAGTGCTTGATGAGCTTGTCGAACGGGAACCTGCCGGCCTCGTAGAGGGCGATCAGCTGCGGAATCAGTACTTGAGGCACGGCGTCGCCCTCGAGGACGAAGGTCACACTGGCGCCGGTGAGCATCGAGCTGCCGATGTCGACGGGCGACTCGGTGCCGGGCTTCGCCAGGCCCACGATGGCGGCGTGGCCGAGCAGGCCCATCGAGTCGATCATCTGACGGAAGACGACCTTGTTGCCGGTTGCGTCCAGCGCGTAGTCCGCGCCACCTCCCGTGATCTCCTTGATGCGGGCGACCGGGTCCTCGTTCCTGCTGTTGATCGTGTGAGTGGCGCCGATGCTCTTGGCGAACTCGAGGCGGCTGTCGACGATGTCGACGGCGATCACGGTCGTGGCGCCTGCGGCCACTGCCGCAAGCAGGCCGGAGAGGCCGACCGCGCCCGTACCGAAGAGCACGAAGCTCGAGCCGGGCTTCGGCACCAGGACGTTGAGCACGGCGCCCGCGCCGGTCAGAACGCCGCAGCCGAGCGGGCCGAGGATTTCGAGCGGGGCGGTCTCGGACACCTTCACGACGCTCCGCTCGGCGACGTTCGTCACGCCGGCGAAGGAGGACTGTCCGAAGAAGTGGGAGGAGATGGCGGAGCCGTCCTCGGCGCGGAAGGCCGTGCTGCCGTCTCGGCGAGCGCCACCGAAGTTACGCATCGCGAAGTCGGTGCAGTAGGCGGGGTGGCCGGAGTTGCAGCCGGCGCACGCACCGCAGCTGGCGAAGCTGAGCACGACGCGGTCGCCGGGCGTGATGCCGGTGACCGAGGAGCCGACCTTCTCCACGATGCCCGCGCCCTCGTGGCCGAGTACCGCGGGAAGCGGCGTGGGGTACCACTGGTCGCGCACGATCGCGTCGGTGTGACAGACCCCGGTGGCGACCAGGCGCACCTGCACCTCGTCGGGGCGGGGCTCGTCGATTTCGACGTTCTCGATGACGAGCGGCTGTTCCTTGGCGGTCGCGATGGCGGCTTTCACCTTCATGGTGGTTCCTTCTGTGTGTGATTCCCATGCGGGATCGGCTCGGTGACGGGCACGACGAGCCATGTGTAAGTGGTGGGCACCGAACTCCGCGCGGGCTGGTGCTGGTGTGAAGAGCGGTCGGCGTCGCCTGCGGTCAGGTCGGGGTCTCGCCGCCGAAGCAGAAGCCGGGGCCTCCCATTTCGGCCACCAGCACGGCGTCCCGGGAAGGGCGATCGATGATGTCCGGAGCCGCCCAAAGGTCGTCGTCCGAGGGACGGCGTCACTGCGTTTGACGGTGGTCCGGAGAGTGTCAGTGGCCGGGCCGGCTCGGGCGCATCTGCCACTGGGTCATCGCGCCGAAGGCCAGAGCGGTGGCTCGGCGCGTGCTGAAGCGCGAGACGAGGGTGCCCACCCAGTTGAACGTGCCGGAGACGACGCTGGGCGGCGGGTTACGCCGGTCCAGCGTGCGCAGTGCGGTGGTGACCACCTGGCGAGGGGTCTGCTTCGGAACACCTCGGGCCATGTCATCGGAGCCCAGCGCGTCGAAGAACTCGGTGCGGGTCGGGCCCGGGGAGATGGCGAGCACGCGCAGGCCGGTCCCTCGCGATTCCTGCCACAGTGCCTCGGTGAAACTCAGCACGAAGGCCTTGGTCGCGCCGTAGACGGCGGCGTTCGGCCACGGCTGGTACCCGAGTGTGCTGGCGACGTTGACCAGGACACCGGTCAGCTGGTCGATGAACGCCCTGGTCACGTCGACCAGGCTGGCAACGTTCAGGCCGATCTCCTGCTGAACGCGCTCCGGGTCCTCCTGGCGGAAGGGGGCATGGGTACCGAAGCCGGCGTTGTTGACGAGGCTGGTGACGGTGATCCCGCGCCGGGCCACCTCCTTGGCCAGTGCTTCGCCCGCGCCCGGCACGGTGAGGTCGAAGGGCACCACCGTGACGGTGACGTGGTGCTTAACGGACAGCTCGTCGGCCAGGGCCTCCAGCCGGTCCGCGCGGCGGGCGACCAGCACGAGGTTCGAGCCGTGCTCGGCGAACTGGCGGGCGAACTCCGCGCCGAGGCCGGCACTCGCCCCGGTGATCAATGTGGTCTGGGTGCGGTAGTCGATCTTGCTCATGGCGGTCGGGGACGCGGTGCCCTGCGGGTACCTCTTCCCCTACTCCTTTCAATCCTTGTGACGGTCGGAAACCGTCATCTGGTGCCGCGGCGGGCCCGGAGGCCCGTCTCGGCGATGGTCGTGACGATGAAGGTCGTCATCCCTGACTGCGGGGCGGATCACGTCGACCGCGCCCTGATGCTCGGCGCCGATCCGGCTCACGTGATGTGTCGCAGGATGCGGTCCTTGCGGCGGGTGTAGGGCGGATAGGTCACGCGCAGCGTGTCGGCCTGGAGCGGCTTGTCGAGGACGGACTTGAGGTGACTGAAGGTGTCCAGGGAGTACGACCCGTGGTAACGGCCCATGCCACTCTCGCCGACACCGCCGAAAGGCAGGCCGGGCACGGCGAGCTGGGCGGTCGGAACACCGAAGGCCAGGCCGCCGGAGGATGTCTCCGCGGTCAGGCGCCGCTTGGAGCGCTTGGACGCGGTGAAGGCGTACAGGGCCAGCGGCTTGTCCCGTCCGGTGATGAAGGCGATGGCGGCGTCCAGGTCGGGGACCCGGACGATGGGCAGGATGGGACCGAAGATCTCGTCGCGCATCACCGGGGAGTCGGGGTCGACGTCGGCCAGCACGGTCGGGGCGATGTAGCGGGCGTCGCGGTCGTGGTCGCCGCCCACGACGGTCCGGCCGTCGTTCAGCAGGCCGGCCAGCCGGTCGAAGTGGCGCTCGTTGATGATGCGGCCGTAGTCGTTGCTGCGGGCCGGATCGGTGCCGTACATCTCGCGGATCGCTTCGCGCAGGTGCGCCTCTATCTCGGTGCCCGCCTCACCTATCGCCAGGACGTAGTCGGGTGCGACGCAGGTCTGGCCCGCGTTCATGAACTTGCCCCAGACGATGCGGCGGGCGGCCGTCGCGAGGTCGGCGCCGGGTTCGAGGACGACGGGGCTCTTGCCGCCCAACTCCAGGGTGACCGGGGTGAGATGGCGGGCCGCGGCGGTCATGACGATGCGCCCGACCGTGCCGTTGCCGGTGTAGAAGATGTGGTCGAAGCGCTGCTCCAGCAGGGCGGTCGTCTCCGGCACGCCCCCCTCGACGACGGCCACGGCCTGCGGGTCCAGGACCCTGGGCAGCCAGTGGGCGAGCACGGCCGAGGTCGCGGGGGCGACCTCGCTGGGCTTGAGGACCACGGTGTTGCCGGCGGCCAGTGCCCCGATGACCGGCGCCAGGGCCAGATTGACCGGGTAGTTCCAGGGGCTGATGACCAGGACGACGCCCAGCGGGTCACGCACGGTCCACGCATGGGCCGGCGCGAGCGAGAGGGGCACCCAGACCCTGGACGGGCGCAGCCACCGGTCGAGATGACGCAGGGTGTGGTCGATCTCCTTGACGAGGAAGCCGATCTCCATCATGTGCGACTCGGTCGCGCTCTTGCCGAGGTCGGTGTGCAGCGCCTGCGCGAACACGTCCTCATGCTCCGTCAGCAGACGCCTCAAGGCCTGCAGCTGCTGCTTGCGCCAGGCGACGGGCTTGGTGCGGCCGGTGTTGAACGTGGCACGCAGTCGCGCGACCGTCTCCGCCGCAGGGGCCGCCGTAACGGCGATGTCCGGCTGACCGCCGGTGGGTGCGTTGGGCTTCATACCCAGAAGCATATACGAAACGAAAGTCTTTCGTTTCGTTTGTTTGTATACTGGGTCGTGTGACCTACCGCACCCTTACTCGACGTTCCGTACGGCAGCCCGACCATCCATTCCGCTCCGCCGTCCATCCGTCCCGCCGGATCTCTTCTGGAGCCGCCTGATGACCGGGACACAGGCACGCCGGGGGCGCCCTCGCGATGCCTCCCGCGACCGTGCGCTGCTGGCCGCGACTCTGGCTGTTCTGACCGAGAGCGGATACGGCGGGCTCACCACCGCCGCCGTCGCGGCCCGCGCCGGAGTGTCCACCGCCACCCTCTATCGGCGCTGGCCGTCCAAGGAGGTCATGGTCGTCGACGCCGCCGCCGCGTACGCCAAGGAACTGACGGCGCAGCCGGACACCGGCACTCTCGAGGGTGACCTGCGCGCGCTGCTCCGGGACAAAGCGGCTTCCCTGACCGGCAACGAGGGAGGGGTGCTGCGCACTCTGATCGGCGAGGCCGCGTACAGCCCCTCCCTGGCCGAGGCCCTCACCAATGCCTTCATGGTGCCGGTGCGCGAGCGTATGGAGGAGATAACGCAACGTGCGGTGGACCGGGGTGAGATCCCGCCGGTGGAGCACGCCGATCTGCTCGGCGACCTGGTGATCGGTCCCATGATGAGCAGGTTCTTCCTCACTCCTCTGCCGCCGAGCCAGGTCGACGCCGCCACCGCGGAGGAGACCGCCGACCGCATGCTGCCCTTCCTTCTACGCGCCTTCGGACACCAGGGGCACGGCGGCGAGCGAGAAGTGGCTGTCCGCACGGTTTCGAGCACTCCCAGAGCGCGTTCGGAATCCCCGGGTCCAACGGCAGCCCCTCGAGGAGAAGCGCCACGAGAGGGCCGGTCGGCGGACGCCTCGAACGAGTGACACGCACGCCCGCCAGGTCAGCGGCCTGTACGAAGTCGGCGGTACTGGCGGGCGTGGTCCATCGGCTGGGCGTACCCGAAGACCTTCGACCATCCGAGTCGGGGTCGTTGCCGACCACGTCCTATGCCTCTGTGCGGCGGAGCCCCCACCCCGCCGTCGGACAGAGGACAAGACTGATGGGTCAGTTGTTCAGAAAGCTCAGGATGTGATCGGCGACCGGCTTGGGCTGCTCAAGGTGGAGGAAGTGTCCGGCACGGGGGACGACGACGCGTTCGAAGCCGTTCTTGAACACGGCGCCCATGCCGTCGCTCACCTCCACGGAAATGCAGTTGTCGTCGGCCCCGTGCAGATACAGCGACGGGACGGTGATGGCACCGCTCGCCCGGGCTTCCAGGGCTCGCGTCGCCTCATCAGCGGGAGGTGAGAACAGCTGGCGGTAGTAGCCCAGGGTCTCGGTCAGGACTCCTGGAGCGCGGAGGGTCTCCTTGAGCGCGGCACGCTCCGCGTCCGGCAGCTCGTAGCCGGGCGACCACTCCTGCCAGAGCCGGTCGATGAAGGCGAAGTCGTCGAGCTCGACGGCCGGCTCCGCCAGGGCCGTCTGGAAGAAGAACATGTACCAACTGCGCCGCTGCTGGTCGCCGTTGGTGAGCCAGGCGGTTCGCATTTGCGGCCCGTAGGGAACCGCCATGCCGACCAGCTTGCGGACACGTGCCGCGTCGAGGCTCGCCGCCGCGTACGCCGCCCGGGCACCGAGGTCGTGACCGACGAGATCCGCCCGATCGCGCCCGAGCGCTTCGATCAGGTCCAGGACGTCCTGCCCGGTCGCTGACGCGCGATAGGAGCCGTCGGGCGCCACGCCACCGGGCCAGTATCCGCGCTGGGCGGGAGCGACCGCCCAGTAGCCGTCCTTTGCGAGGCGGTCGAGCATCCCTGCCCAGGAGCCGGCATGGTCGGGAAAACCGTGGAGGCACAGGACGAGCGGCCCGCTGCCGGCCTCCAGGATCGGGACCTCCAGTCCGCCTGCATGAATCGCCCGACGCCGGATACCGTCACCAGCCGAGGACCCACCTGTCGTCGAGTCCTTGCCGGACGGATGCGTCTGCGGTCGCTGTGTCTCGGGTGCCATGCGTTCAACCTCCAGGCCGCTTTCGCGGCATCGCGGGCCGGCAGCCCGGACCGAGTAGTGAGCCCTGAGGTCATCGAGCGCTGCCACGGCGACATCACGCGGGTTGGCCTTGGGCGCGTCGGGACTCCTCCGCAGTGCAACAACCATACGGCTTTCACTCATTTCAACTCAAGCGAAAGCGATGTTCACTGCTGAAAGGAGCAGACTCGCTGTGCTGATTTCGCTGGAGTTCTCCCGCCAGGCGACCGCCCCAGGCGACTTCTACAACCCGGCGGTGCGAACACGCTGACGGGCCCGATGGGCACGCAGGTTCTCGGGGTTGCCGCAGGTCTTGGTGGAGTGCCATACACCGCTGTTGTTGCGGGAGCGGTCGAAGAACGCCGTTGTGCAGCGCGTATTGCGGCAGATCTTGAGTCGGCGCCAGGTGTCCGCCTGCTGAGCCTGGAACACCTCGAGCAACACCAGGGCGGCCACATACCGCCAGCCCTGGCCGCGAGGCTCCAGGACAGCCCGTCCGTTGCGGTCCATCCGCACGGCCGCCGCCGCGACATGAACGGCGGGCGCGACGGTCTGGTCGTCGGCGTCCGTGCCGTCGTCGTCTCGTGAGGCGAGAAGCCGCCGCAACTCGGCACGCAGGCCGCGCAGTTCCTCGAGATCACTCTCGGCGAGAGGCACCTGTGCGGCGACCTGCCCCCTCTCCTGCGCCCAGCAGTCCAGCGCCTGATCGACCCAGGTCTGCGCGTCGGAGAGGCCGTCCAGGAGATCGGCCGCCCGGGGCCGGCCGGCAGAAATGGTGTTGAGCAGGTCGTGCACGAGCGCCAGCCCGACCGGCGCCGGTTCGACCTCGTACCGCGTGGACGCGGACCACACCATGACCCCGCCTCCCTTTCGCTGATCGTTCGGCTCCACCGACATGACCGTGACCGTTTGGCCACTGGCTCAGGGTACGTCACCTCCGCCCTCTTGAAGTGAAAGGAGCTAAAGGCGTAAGGTCCTTTCAGTCTGATTGGTGACGCAGCCACACGAAGGGTGTCGCTCATGAGCTCGTCCGGCCACCAGCGCTCCCGCCCGAGGCGGGCCCGAGGTCGTCGCCGCCAGGATCGGGCTGTGGACACCGGCTACGCCGGGGGGCCACGCGCGCTCGTCCTCGGCGGCGCCGATCGCCGACCACGCGCCGCCGCCCAGGTGACGCTGGTACGACCCGGGCGTGTGGGCACCCCGGGGCGCACCGGTGTAGGCGGTGACCGCGTCGTCTCCCCCACTACCCTCGCGCTGACCGCCTACGAACGAGCCCTGAACGGACGCGGCTGATGCTCATCGACGGTGGCCGCTTCGCCCCGTACAGCACGCAGTTCCCCCTCGCCGCGCAGTCCGCCCCGGACTGGTTCCGCGAGCACCTCACCCGACCGACGGCGAGCCCGCCCGCACTGTCCCGAGCCAAGGAAGTTCCATGTCCGTACTCACCCACTCCCTCGACGGCGACGTCGCCACGATCGTCCTCGACAACCCCCCGCAGAACCGCTTCGCGCCCGAGTTCGCCCAGGAACTCAGCGACATCGTCGACGCCATCACCCGCAGCCCGGCCCGCGCCGTCGTCCTGCGGGCCGAGGGACCCGACTTCAGTTACGGCGGCGACTTCCGCCCCTGGGTCGGCGCCGACCGCACCAGCCTGCGGGCCGACTTCGACCACGCCCTGGCCGTGATCAACCGGTTCGAACAGCTCCCGCTCCCGGTCGTGGCCGCGGTGCAGGGGCTGTGCTTCGGCGGCGGCTTCGAGCTCGCGCTGCGGGCCGACATCATCTTCGCCGGTGAGAGCGCCCGCTTCGGCCATCCCGAGCAGTCGCTCGGCATCGTCACCCTCCTCGGCGGGATCCACCGCGTGGCCGCACGGGCGGGCCGGGCCCGCGCCTATGAATGGGCACTGACCTCCGAGCAGGTACCCGCCACGGTCATGGCCGAGGTCGGCGTCATCAACCGCGTCGTCCCGGACGACGAGCTCCGCGCCGAAGCCGAGGCCTTCGCCCGCAAGGTCGCCCAAGGCCCCACCCGGGCGCACGTGGCGCACAAGGCGTTGCTGCGCTCCTGGGCCACGGGCGGCATCCCCGCCGCCGACCAGCAGCTGTTCGACCTGGCCGTCCCGCTCTTCGAGACCGAGGACGTCAAGGACGGCATGGACTCCGCGGCCAAGGCCCTCAAGGAGGGGCGCCCCCGCCCCGTTCTGCCCTTCAAGGGCCGCTGACCCGCACCTCTCCCCCCACACTCACCAAGGGACACCTCATGATCATCGACTCCGCCGACCTGGACGCGAAGTCTGCCTACAAGCTGCTCATCGGCAGCGTCATCCCTCGCCCCATCGCCTGGGTGAGCACCCTGTCCACCGAAGGCGTGGGCAATCTGGCCCCCATCTCCTTCTTCACGGTCGTCGGGCGCAAGCCGCCCCGGATCTCGCTGTCGTTCCAGCCGCGCTCGGACGGGGCCACGCTCAAGGACAGCTTCGTCAACATCCGGGACACCGGCGAGTTCGTCACCAACATGGCCACCCTGCCGCAGATCGACGGACTGAACCGCAGCGCCTACGAGTTCGAGCCCGATGTCGACGAGTTCGACGCGGTCGGGCTGGAGAAGGTGCCGTCCGAGGCCGTTCGTCCGCCGCGTATCAAGGGGGCGCCCATCGCCTTCGAGTGCACCGTCGAGCACATCTTCTCGTCGCCCGACGGCCTCAACAACGCCGTCTGGGGCAATGTGGTGCGCTTCTACGTCCGCGACGACCTCTATGTGGGCGGCCGGATCGACTTCGGCGCCATCGCCCCGGTGGGACGACTCGCCGCCGAATACACCCTCGTGGACAACGCGTTCGAGACGCCGCTCGACGCCGAAGTGATCCAGGAACGCGCCAGTCGCCGTATGGTGCGGCTGGATCGCAAGGACACGTACTACTCGCCGATCGACACGCCGGCCTGGTCACCGTCGGGCTCCACCACCACCCTCGACTGACCGTCACGACGTGCCGAGGTGACACGCCTCAGGGAACTGGCTGACTGAGCGCCTGCCCCTTCGAGCCCGGTCCGGGACGCGCCGACCCGCCGGTGTGTCACCTCGCGCCCCTCCGGTGAAGACGCTCGTCATGCGCTGGACCGCACCCGTTCTCAACGAGGAGAGCACGTGTCACGGAAGAACTCTTCCACGAAGCCGAACGAGCGCACAGACGACTCCGCGTACGACTACGACGTGGTCGTCGTCGGTTCCGGTTTCGGCGGATCCGTCACCGCCCTTCGGCTCACCGAAAAGGGCTACCGCGTGGGCGTGCTGGAAGCGGGCCGCAGGTTCACAGCTGACACGCTGCCCAAGAACTCCTGGGACGTCAGGAACTATCTCTGGGCACCCAGGCTCGGACTGTACGGCATCCAGCGCATCCATCCGCTGGGCAACGTGGTGGTGCTGGCGGGGGCCGGGGTCGGGGGTGGTTCCCTCAACTACGCCAACACCCTGTACGAACCGCCGAAGCCGTTCTTCGACGACCCGCAGTGGAAGGACATCACCGACTGGGAAGGGGAGCTGAAGCCGTACTACGACCAGGCCCGGCGCATGCTCGGGGTGCGGCTCAACCCGACGACGACCCCGGCCGACGTACACCTGCGGGCGGTCGCCGAACAGATGGGCGTGGCCGATACCTTCCACCTGGCCCCCGTAGGTGTCTTCTTCGGCGACGGCCAGGACGCCGACGGGACGACGAAGGCCAAGCCGGGACAGGAGGTGGCCGACCCGTACTTCGGGGGCGTCGGCCCGGCTCGCAAGGCGTGTGTCGAGTGCGGTGAGTGCATGACGGGTTGTCGCCGCGGCGGGAAGAACAGCCTCAACGAGAACTACCTCTATCTCGCCGAGCAGGCGGGCGCCGTCGTCCACCCCATGACGACCGTTGTCTCGATCACGGACCACTCGCCGGGCGGGTACACGGTCAAGACCCGGCCGACAGACCGGAAACGCAAGAGCGAGGGCCGCACTTTCAGGGCGCGGAACGTCGTCATCGCGGCCGGTACGTACGGTACGCAGACATTGCTGCACCGGATGAGAACGGGTGGCCAACTCCCGTACATGTCCGAGCGACTGGGTGATCCGACGCGCACCAACTCCGAGGCCCTGGTGAGTGTGCACGCGGACGCCCGGCGACACCGCAAGGCCGCCGGAGGGCAGCGCGTCGACTTCACCCGCGGTGTGGCCATCACCTCCTCGATCCACCCCGACGAGAACACCCACATCGAGCCGGTCCGCTACGGCAAGGGATCGAACGCGACGGGCGCTTGGTTCGTCCTGCAAGTCCCGAACGCCGAGGGGTCGTCGAGGTTCCTGGGCTGGCTGGTGAACGTGGCGAAGCACCCGGTGCTCATGGCCCGCTCACTCTCCAACCGCCGTTGGTCCGAGCGGACGATCATCGGTCTGGTGATGCAGTCGCTGGACAACTCCCTCACCACCTATCTGAAGCCGAAGGGCGTAGGGAAGGGGTTGTTGCTCGCTCGCCAGGGCCATGGGGCGCCCAACCCCAAGCAGATCAAGGCGGCTTCGGAGGCCGCCTCGGTCATCGCTGCCGAGGTCGACGGCTTCGCGGGCAGTAACGTGGGCGAGCTGATGGGCATGCCGCTCACCGCGCACTTCCTGGGCGGCTGCCCCATCGGCGACACTCCTGAGACCGGCGTGATCGACCCGTACCACCGGCTGTACGGGCACCCCGGCATCTCCGTCGTCGACGGAGCGGCGATCTCCGCCAACCTGGGCGTCAACCCGTCCCTCACGATCACGGCCCAGGCCGAGCGTGCGATGTCGGTCTGGCCCAACAAGGGGGAGGAGGACCCTCGTCCAGCGCAGGGAGCGGCCTACCAGCGCCTGGCGCCTGTGGAGCCCCGCCGCCCGGCAGTCCCGTCGGAGGCTTTCGGCGCCCTGAAGTTGCCGTTCCTGGGGATGCCGGCCGTGCCGCCGAAGAAGTAACCGCGCCGGACAACGCGTCCCCGTCTAAGGCTCCACGGACACCGCCGCCTTCGACGGGGACGTCCGCACGCTGTTCGAGGGCGTGCCGGCCCGCAGAGTGTCGTTGGCCAAAACGGCCGATGCCGCGCGCGGCGAGGGATTCGTCGCGTTCGGCGGAACTGCCGCTCGTCGGCCCTGGGATCGTCCGGGGCCAGGTCACGGGCAGCCGGGTTGGCATGCACACCAGGTGCGCAGCTTCAGGCCCCGTGGGAAGCGGGAGTGGGAGCGGCGATAGCGGTAGCCGTAGTTGGCCCGGTCGGCAAGGTCGGAGCGTTCGACGGTCCTGCGGGAGCGGGCGCACTCGGCGCAGAGCGGGCTCGCAGCCGCTTGTTGTAGGCCGGCCGCTGCAGCAGCTACGAAGCCATCCCGTGCGGGTGCGCACACCAAAGCGCCGTCAAGAGGCCGGTATCACGTGCGAGGTGCGTCAACGCACGCCCGCACTGTCGAGCAGGACGCCCACGGTGGGCCCGATGAGCCCAGCCAGGTCCTCGGCCCTGTTGCCCGCGCGGGCTACGGCGCCGTCGAAGGTGAGGCTGAGCTGCCTGGCCAACAGGTCGGGATCGCTCGCCCCACCCCGTTCGGCCTCGGCACGGAAGAAGTCCGTGAGATTCCCCTTGACCCGGCGGACCACCTGGCTCGCGGGATGGCCCTCATCCTTGAGCTCGATCTGTACGGCAAGGTAGCGGCAGCCTCGGAATTCCGGCGCGCCCGCCCGGGACTCCACTTGCTCGAACACGTGCAGGATCCGTTCGCGTGACGGGCGACCATCGTCTGCCGCGGGCAGGAGTCGCGCCGCGAAGGCAGTGATGCGTTCTTCCAGGCTCGCCGTCAGGAGTTCGTCCTTGCTTTCGAAGAGCTGGTACATGGAACGCTTCGACACCCCTGCGGCCTTGCACAGCGCGTCGACACCGACGCCGACGCCTTCTTGGTAGGTGAGCGTGGCGGCTGCCTCCAACAGTCGCTCGCGGGGAGTCGCCTTCGCCTGGGTTGCCATGGTTGGAGAACTCGATTCTGACGAAAAGGAAACCGATGAACAGCTGGGTGCCGGGCTTCATGACCGAAGGGCATCCGAGGCCGAGCGGAAGGCTCGGCGGCGGCTGCGTGAGTGCCGCCGCCGAGCCCTGGGGTGTGCGCGCCTCCCGTCCCCACGGAGCGACGCACACCGAGGGCCACTCCGCACAATGGCCCGGTCTCAGGGTGACAGTGAGTACGGTCCGCTACGCCGCGTCGGCAGGCTCCTTGTGCTTCGCCTCCGCGGCGGGGGTGCGGTGCAGCCCCTTGCGGTCGTACCAGCTCGTCGTACCGAAGCCGAACAGTGCGGCTGCCGCGAGGCCGACGGCCATCATGACCCAGCCCCGGGTCAGGCCCGCGTCGCCCTGGGCGTCGTAGTAGAGGATCGAGCGGACGCCGCCGACGATCTGCCGCAACGGCTCGAACTCCGCGAGGAAGCGATAGAAAGCGGGCAGTGACTCTATCGGGGTGGTGGCGCCGGCCGTCGGCACGGCCATCGCGATGAAGACCAGCGTGACCACGAGCATGCCGGGCGTACCGAAGACGGCGAGCAGAGTGAGGGCGCCGATCCCGGCGACGGCGATGGCGGCCACCGAGTACAGCCACAGCAGCGGCAGGTGGGAGGCGTCCATCCCCATGATGCCGATCGCTCCCACCATGACGAGGGTGCCCATCAGCAGAGACAGGGCCGCCATGAGGGTGCTGCTCATGGCGAGGCTCTGCACGCGGGTGGCCCGGGTCAGCGGGCGGTGGATGCGCAGCGGGCCCATGTCGTTGTGGGTGTAGCCGAGCGCGTGGTCGACCTGGCCGCTGATGACGTTGGCGGAGAGCATTCCGCAGACCACGAGGACGAGCGCGTAGTAGAACGCCGACATACCCAGGCCGCTGTGCGAGTCGAGTGGATGCCCGTCCTTGACGGTCACCGCGGCCGGATCGGCCAGCAGGACGCGGGCCGCGGTCGGCAACGTGGCCTGCTGGGCCTGGGTCTGAGCGGTCAGCCGCTTGCCCACTTGGAGCGAGGCGCCCTCGGCCGCCGTCGTCGTCGCCTGCCGGGCGATGCTGGAGCCTATGCTGCCGGCGGACTGGTTGGTCAGCACCGTCAGCTGCGGGCGAACCGGATGGTCGGTTGCCGAGGATCCGGTCAGTGCGGTGACGGAGGAGGTGAAGTCAGCGGGTACGACCAGCGCGCCGAACAGCGTGCCCTTGCCGAGCTCCTCCCTCGCCTCCTTCTCACCCATCACCTTCCAGTCGATCTTGTCCCCGCCCGCGGTGGACGTCTTGATCGACCCGGTGATCTGCGCCCCGAGATTGGCCTGCTTGCCGCCGACAGCGGCCCCCTTGTCGGAGTTGACCAGGCCGACCGGCAGATTCTTCGTATGGCTGGCCGGATCGATATTGGGGCCGACGTAGAAGATGCTGAACAACAGCGCAAGTACGCCCGTGATGACGCCGCCGGTTATCCAGAGGCGCCTGGCACGCAGCAGGCGGAAGGGGTGAATTCCATTCATGACTTACTCCGGTCTGGACAACACAGATACGCATCAGGAGGAGACCGGACGGCGCCATTGCAGGCCGGGAGCTCTCTGGGGTTCAACCCTTGGCCTGTACAGCAGCAGGGGAACACGGTGACCGCTCGGCAACCCCACTGGATCACGGTCGTGACCGCCCCCTATATGGGAAACCAGCCGGTTTCGGCACCATTGTAAACCGATCGGTTTCACGCGCCAAATCGAGGGGCGTTCCCGAGTCACTCATGCCACGCCGACATGGACCGGGCTCTGGATGTCCCGGTCGTCCCGATGGCCGGCTCGCGATCGCGTCATGCCGTCGCTCGCACTGATCGACGCCGGCCTGCGCCCTCCGGTGTCGTGGTGGATCGGCGTGGGCGAGTCCCTCAGCGGCAGGCCCGTACCGCCCTGGCGGACGGCGACGATCTCGGCCGCGATGGACAGCGCCGTCTCCTCGGGTGTGCGGGCGCCGAGATCGAGGCCGATCGGTGAGTGCAGGCGGGCCAGTTCGGCTTCGGTGAGGCCGATTTCACGGAGTCTGCGGTCACGGTCCTCGTGGGTGCGGCGCGAGCCCATCGCACCGATGTAGGCGGCCGGCAGCCGCAGGGCCGTCTCCAGGAGGGGCACGTCGAACTTGGCGTCGTGGGTGAGGACGCACACCACCGTACGGTCGTCGGTCCGGATACGGCGCAGGTAGCGGTGCGGCCAGTCGACCACGATGTCGTCGGCCTCGGGAAAGCGTGACCGGGTGGCGAAGACGGGCCGGGCGTCGCACACGGTGACGTGGTAGCCGAGGAACTTGCCCATGCGCACCAGCGCCGCAGCGAAGTCGATGGCGCCGAAGACGAGCATGCGCGGTCGCGGCACGCTCGACTCGACGAACAGGGTCAGGTCGGGCTCGCAGTGGGATCCGTCCTGCGCGACGTCGAACGTGCTGGTGCGGCCGGCGTTCAGCAGGGTGCGGGTTTCGTCGACGACGGCTCGGTCCAGGCCCGGATATCCGCCGAGTTCGCCTTCGTACGATCCGTCGTGACGAACCGCCAGCGCCCGTCCGAGGAGCTCGGCCGGGCCGCGGACCACGCGGGCGAGCGCCACCGCCTCACCCCGGGCGGCGGCCGACAGCGCCGTCTGGAATGTCTTCCTGCCGGGCGCGCCGGCGGGTATGGGTATGACCAGGATGTCGAGGACACCGCCGCAGGTCAGACCCACGGCGAAGGCGTCCTCGTCGCTGTAGCCGAACCGCTCGCGCACCGCCTCGCCGTCGGCGAGCGCCTGGGCGCACAGGTCGTAGACCGCGCCCTCCACGCAGCCGCCGGACACCGACCCGATGGCCGTGCCGTCGGCGTCGACGGCAAGCGCGGCGCCCGGCCCGCGCGGCGCGCTGCCGCTGACGGCCACGACGGTGGCCACGGCGAAGTCCCGCCCGTCCTCGAGCCACCGGTTCAGCTCGTCAGCGATGTCCAGCATGGGTGTTTCTTTCTTGTCGCAGTGCGCAGACCGGGCCGTCGTCTCAGAGCAGTTTGTCCAGCGTGATCGGCAGGTCCCGGATCCGCTTGCCGGTCGCGTGATAGACGGCGTTCGCGATCGCGGCCGCCACGCCGGTCATGCCGACCTCGCCCAGTCCGATGATTCCCAGGGGCATCGTCTTGTCCGGCTCGTCGAGCCAGTCGACGTCGATCGGGGGGATGTCGGCGTGCACCGGCACGTAGTAGGAGTCGAGCCCGGCGCTCAGGGTGCGCCCGTTGCGGGGATCGATCAGGGCCTGCTCCGACAGCGCCATGCCGATGCCCATGACCACGGCCCCGCGGAGCTGGCTGGCCGCGGTCTTGGGGTTGATGATGCGGCCGACGTCGAACATGCCGAGCCAGCGCGAGATCCGCAGTTCGCCGGTGTCGGCGTTCACCCGCACCTCGCAGAACTGAGCTCCACGGGCGGCCTTGGACCAGCGCTGGTCCTTCAGGAAGGTGGAAAGGAACCGGCCCTGACTGCCCAGCACACCCCACCGGGTGGCCGACCCGACCGAGGCCTCGAGGAACGGGCGCTTCGCCGCACGCAGGGCGGCCGCCGGTTCCTGACCGGTCGTGCCCGTACGCCGGGCCAGGGCACTCACCTTCCGGGTCAGCTCGGCGCACGCGGCGAGAACGCTGGTGGCGACCGTCGCCGTCTGGTTGGAGTTGCCGGCCATCGGGCCGGTCGGCAGGGCCGTGTCGCCGTACTCGACCCGGACCTTCTCGTACGCGATGCCGAGCGCGTCCGCGGCGATCTGTGCCTGTACGGTCGCGGCGCCCATGCCCATCTCATGGAATCCGCACTGCACGAGCGCGCTGCCGTCGTCGCTCAGCCGTACCTTGACGTCGGCGACCAGGCGCAGGGTCGGGTGGTAGGCGGTGGCCGTGCCCATCCCGACGAGCCACTCGCCGTCCCGCATGGAGCGGGGTTCGGGGTTGCGGTCCGCCCAGCCGAAGCGTTCGGCGCCGGTCTCGAAGGCTTCACGCTGCATCCGCTGGGAGAACTTCTTGCCGCCGGTCGGATCCTTTGTGGGCTCGTTGCGCAGCCGCAGGGCGATCGGGTCCATGGACAGCTCGTAGGCGAGTTCGTCCATCGCCGATTCCAGCACGAAGCTGCCGATCGCCTCGCCGGGGGCGCGCAGCCAGGTGTTGGGCATCAGATCCATCGCGACGAGGTTCTGCCGGGTCAGCATGTTCTGGGCGCCGTAGAGGTGCCGGGCCGGCGAGCTGGTCGCCTCGAGCAGGCCCCCGGTCGAGCCGGTGCGGGTGATGCTGTCCTGGATCAGCGAGGTGAGCCGGCCGTCGCGGGTCGCACCGAGCGCGATCCGGTTGGTCGAGGCGGTACGCCCACCGGTGGCGCGGTTGACGGCCGTGCGGCTCAGCGCCAGGCGTACGGGCCGCCCGACGGCCTTGGCCGCCATCGCCGCGATGACCGTGCCGGGCCAGACGGCGAACTTCCCGCCGAAGCCGCCCCCCAGAAACTCGGCATGGACGCGGACGTGGGACGCCGGCACACCGAACCGCCAGGCCAGGTAGCGGCGGCTCTGGTTGATGGCCTGCGTGGTGTCGTGCACGGTGAGGTGGTCACCGTCCCAGACGGCGACCGTGGCGTGCGGCTCTATCGCGTTGTGCTGCAGGCCGGGGGTGGTGTAGCGCAGGTCGACCGAGACCTCCGCAGCGGCCAGCGCCGCCTCGGCGTCACCCTTCTTCGACTGGCCGGAGAAGGTGAGGTCGCCCTTCGCCGGGGTGGCGTTGTGCTGCTCGGTGGCGAAGTCCACCCGCGCGGGCAGCAGGTCGTAGGTCACCTTGACGAGTGGGGCGGCCTCGTTCGCCGCGGCCGAGTTCTTCGCGACCACGACGGCGATCGGCTGGCCGTCCCAGAAGACCTGATCGGTGTTCAGGTAGTCGAGGCTGGTTCCCGACACGCTCGGTCCCAGGTCCCGCACGATGTTGGCCTTGCGCACCGGTCGGATCCTCGGGGCGTCGAGGTGGGTGAGGACCGCCAGGACGCCGGGCACCGCGGCCGCCGCGGCCGTGTCGATGCGAGTGATCGTGCCACGGGCGACGGTGGCATGGACCAGCGTCGCGTAGGTGAGGTTCGGGTAGTGGTGCTCGGCGGAGAACCGCACCGCCCCGGTCACTTTCGCGTGGCCGTCCCGGCGGTCCACCGGACGTCCGACCGCGCCCCCGACGGGCACGGAAGTGTCCGCGCCGGACTCGGCATCTGTCCTGGTGCGTGTGGTCACGATGCGCTCCGCTCGGCGTTGAGTTTCCGCAGCACGGCCACGACCGTCCGCTGGGCCAGGTCGATCTTGAAGGCGTTGTCGGACAGGGGCAGCGCGGGGGCGAGTTCGGCGGCGGCGGCGTGGGCGAAGCTCTCATCGGTGGCCTCGCCGCCCAGCAGCAGCTCTTCCGCGATGCGTGCCCGCCACGGCTTGGTCGCGACGCCGCCGAGTGCCAGTCGGACCTCGGCGATACGGCCGTCGGCGGCGACCTTGAGCGCCGCGGCGACCGAGACCAGGGCGAAGGCGTACGACGCTCGGTCGCGGACCTTGCGATAGCGCGAGTGCGCTGCCACCGGTACCGGCGGCAGCTCGATGGCCGTGATCAGCTCGTCGGCGGCCAGTACCGTCTCGATGTGGGGTGTGTCGCCGGGCAGCCGGTGGAAGTCGGCGACCGGGATACGCCGGATGCCACGCACGCTCTCGACCTCGACGACCGCGTCGAGCAGCACCAGTGCCACTGCCATGTCCGAGGGATGGGTGGCGATGCAGTGCTCGCTCGCCCCGAGGACCGCGCTACCGCGGGAGAACCCGCCGATCGCGTCACAGCCACTGCCGGGTTCGCGTTTGTTGCAGGCGGAGGCCTCGTCGTAGAAGTACATGCAGCGGGTGCGCTGCAGCAGGTTCCCGCCCACGGTCGCCATGTTCCGCAGCTGGGCGGAGGCACCCAGCAGGATCGCCTGGGCCAGCACCGGATAGCGGGTCCTGATGAGAGGGTCCGCCGCGAGCCTGCTGTTGGTCACCAGTGCGCCGACGCGGATGGTGCCGTCGGGTAGTTCCTCGATCCCGGTCAGCGGCAGGCGGGTGATGTCCACGACGGTGGCCGGGTGTTCGATGCCCTCACGCATGAGATCGACGAGGTTCGTCCCGCCCGCGAGGAACTTCACGTCATCGCTGTCCGCGATCGTGCGCAGCGCAGTGCTCACGTCCGGTGCGCTGAGGTAGGAGAACGACTTCACTTCGCGACCTCCTTGATCGCCGAGACGATGCCGTTGTAGGCGCCGCAGCGGCACAGGTTGCCGCTCATCCGCTCCCGGATCTCCGCATCGTCCAGTTCCCCGCCGGTGTCGGCGAGGTGCTCGGTCGCCGCGCTGGGCGCGCCTTCCTTGTGTTCGGCGAGCATCCCGATCGCCGAACAGATCTGGCCCGGCGTGCAGTAGCCGCACTGGAACCCGTCGGTGCGGACGAACGCCTCCTGCAGCGGGTGGTCGACCCCTTCGATGGTCGTGATCTCACGGCCCTGGTACTGCACCGCCAGCGCGAGGCACGCGTTGATCCGACGGCCGTCAGCGAGGACCGTGCAGGCCCCGCACGCGCCCTGGTCACAGCCCTTCTTGGTGCCGGTCAGGCCCAGGTACTCGCGCAATGCGTCGAGCAGGCTCACCTGTGGCGCGACGTCCAGTCTCTGGGCGGACCCGTTGATCCGCAGCTCGATCTCCACCGTGTCATTCCTCCGGTTCACCCGTGGGCTCGTTCTCCTGGGGGCCATCAGGCACATAGGCCAGGACCAGAGGGACTCCGCTCCGCGGACTTGAGAAACCGCCGACCGGGAGCCGAGCATGAGGGTAGGTCCATGATCTAAAACAGGAACGTAGCAGTTCAACCCAATAACCGCATCATCCTTGTCGCAAATTTACATTCCCACGCAACAACATTGATGCAAATCAGTACAAATTCGCAGGTCAGGCGTATGGTCTTCGGTGCATCACGAATCAACAACGGGAGTGGATAAGTCATGGGCCGACCCCTGCGGGCGGATGCCGCACGCAGTGTGCGCGCGATTCTGGAGGCGGCCGAGCAGGTCCTTGCCGAAGACCCCGGGGCCTCCATGGAGCAGATCGCCGAACAGGCGGGCGTGGCCAGAACGACCGTGCATCGGCGGTTCGCCAACCGCCAGGCCCTCATCGAAGCACTCGCCGCCTCGGCAAAGCAGCAGCTCATGGAGTCAGTGGCGGACGCCCACATGGACACCGCCCCACCGCTTGTGGCACTGCACCGCGTCACGGCGAACGTTCTGCGGATCAAGAGCGTCTGGCGGTTCACCCTCGGCCACCCTCTCGCCGACTCCCCCCTCACCGCGGCGATCTGGTCCGAGGTCAACGCCGGCGCCCTCGCGTTCTTCGCCCGGGCCCAGCGCGAAGGGCTCCTCGCCCCGGACACGGACCTCATGTGGGCCCGGCGGGTCTACTACGCCCTCGTCGAAGAGGCCCAGCACGGAGGCGGCGCGGATCTCGACCCGGACCAGGTCCGGCAGAACGCGGACGCGATGGCCACGCTCGTCGTCGACACGTTCCTGCGCGGCACGGGACCACACGGCTGAATCGCCCGGCCGGCAGCCCCGTCCCGTCTTGCCCTCCGCTGCTTCCCGCACGATCGTGGACAGTGCCCCGGCAGGCAGAAAGACCAGGTGCGCCATGCATCGCACCGCCGGGCCGCCCGGCCGACACACACGGCGGCCGGACGAGGCCCACCCCGCCGAGTCCGTGACCATAGCCGTGACGGACGGGGACACCCGTGTGGCCTACTGGAGCCGCGCGGCCCAAGCAAGAGCTTCTGGGATACACCCCCGCGGAGATCATCGGCCAGCCCCTGGACGATCTGGTCTGCGCCGACGGTGAGACGCTGCGCCATCGGGACGGCAGTCTGCTGGACACGAAGGTCCACCTGAGCCCGTTGTTCGGCGCCACGCAGCAGCAGAGCTTCCTCGTGACAACCGTTGCGTCACCGGGGACGGGGAAGCTGCAGGACCTCATGTGGTGCTGGAGCAGCAGTCCCCCTCTCTGTCGATCTACGACCGTGAGGGGCGGCTGCTGTGGTCCAACGAGGCCGCACGGCGGGCGGTGGACCTCGCCCAGAGAGCGAAGTCCGCGGCCGGCATCTGACCGAATTCCTCCCGGGACCCGCTTTCGAAGAGGCGGAGCGCAGGATTCTCAGGGTCAGCGAGACCGGCGAGCCGGAATACACCGAACTCTTCGTCGCACTCCCGCGGGAACGGGCACATGCCTGGGCCGTGGACGTCTTCCCGCTCAAAGACGCGCACGGCCGGGTGCACGCGGTGGGCATGGTGGGCAACGACTACTCCGAGCAGCACCACAGCCGCGAACGCATGGCCCTGCTCGGCGAGGCCAGGACCCGCATCGGCGCGAGCCTGGACGTGGCGGGAACCGCCCAGGAACTCGTCGACGTGACCGTGACGGTGTCCCGCTTCGCCGACTTCGTCAGTGTCGATCTCCTGGAGGACGTCTTCAGCGGTGCGCTGCCCGGCCCCGGCACCCGCACGGGACCCCTCTCGCTGCGGCGGGCGGCGCAGGGCGGCACCCGCCCTCTTCCGCCCGGCGCCGCCCCTGGCGTCGGCGCGATCCACACCCATCCGCAGTCCTCTCCCGTCGTCCGCTGCCAGGTCACCGGCCGTACAGTGCTGGGCCATGTGCAGGACCCCGACATCGTGCGCTGGCTCGCCGAGGACCCCGTTCAGGCGGCGTACGCCCGCGCCTTGGGCACGCACTCCCTGCTCGCGGTGCCCGTCCGGGCCCGCGGCGTGACCCTCGGGGCCGCCCTCTTCCTCCGGCACTCGTCCTCTCCCGACCCTTTCGGCCCCGATGACCTGACCGTCATCGAGGACCTGGTGGCCAAGGTCGCCGTCTGCCTGGACAACGCCCGTCGCTTCACCCACGAGCGCGGCATCGCGCTGACGCTCCAGCGGTCCCTGCTGCCGGGAAAGCCGACCCTCCACCCTGCGGTGGAGACGGCGTCCCGTTACGTGCCTGCGGGCGGCAACGCCGGGGTGGGCGGCGACTGGTTCGACGTGATCGTCCAGCGATCAGAACAGGCTGTTGTCGTGCGGCAGGGTGTCCGGTACGGGGGCGACGATGTCCCAGTGCTCGGCGAGCTTGACGTCGGCGACGCGGAACAGGTCGAAGGCGACCAGCGGGTTGGGACCGAAGCCGTAGTAGACGCCGTGGACCGCGACCAGGTCGCCCTCGGCGATGACCCGGGCCTCCTCGTGACGGAAGCGTCGGTGAGTGACCCCATCAGCCAACGCAGGCCTTCGGGGCCGTCGGGCGCGGCCGAGCTGTGTTGGCGGTAGTCGGCGGCGACCCACCGGTCGACGGGTGGGCACCCGCGGAACGAACCTCTCCCCGCTACATCCCCACGTACACCGGGTAGTCGATCTCGGTACCGGACATCAGGTCGAAGGCTCGCTCGACCAGTTCGTCCGTTCCGACGGCCACTCGCACATCGCCCGACCGCACCGCATCGGTGACTTGGGTGCCGCCGAAAATCAGCTTGAGGAAGGTCCGCGTACGACAGTGGATCTCAAGGTCGGGGCGAACGGGTGCCGGGCCGCTCCTCGTCCACATCCGGCCGTCGGCGATCTCGACATGGAACGTCTCTCTGCCCACGTGCAGCTCGTAGATCTCCTTGAGACCTGCGAGCTTGTCCGGCGTGACAAGGCTCGACACACTCAGGGCGATGAGGTCTACGCGGGTCGTCGTCGGGTCGATCTCCGGAGACGGCGGAAGCCCCAGACCCCACCGGCCGAGCGCGATGAGCGGCTCACGGAGGCCTTCGCCCCTCTCGGTGAGCTCGTACACCGCCACCCCGGCGGGCGGCGGAAGCGTGCTCCGGCGAACGACGTCGGCCGCCTCCAGACTGCGAAGACGCGCGGTCAGACGGTTCGGCCCGAGGGCCGGGAGCGTGTCGGCGAGATCCTTGAACCGCTTGGGCCCGAGCAGCAGCTCACGCACGATCAGAAAGGTCCACCGTTCGCCGAGGACGTCCATGGAACGGGCGATCGGACACATCTGGCCGTATGTTCTTGCGGTCGTCATGCTTCTACTGTACGGCTCGATAACTCCTCACTATATGGCTTGTACACCACCCACGTGCGCGAGACGTCCAGGCCCGTGCGCTGCGCCGTCGGGGTCCAGCGCACGGACTCATCGCCGCAGGCCCACCGCGCCGGCGAAGGCTTCGAGCTCGCGGCGGATGTCGCCGGCGGGCTGGTACGTGATCTCGGTGACTCCCTGCGCAGCCAGGTCCTTCACTCTGGTGAGGACCTCGTCAGCCGTGCCGGTGAGGGTGTGCCCGACCAGCCTGTGGCCGCCTGCGTTCCAGGCGGCGGTATCCGCCTCGTTCAGACGTAGAAGGTGTCCGTGATGCACCGCCAGGTGGCGTTCGGCCTCTGGTGTCTTCAGCACGACGGCCAGCCATTCCGGCCCGCCGGGCAGCGCCGTGACCGCTTCCTCGCCGCCGAGCTCGTAGGAGATGTGGAACAGCTGCGCCAGCGCCGGGCCCGCCGCAGTGCGCAGTCGCTCACTGCTGAGGTCCTCGCCGTCGCCGAGCACGGACCCTGCGGTGTTGTAGATGACGTTCTCGAACTTCTTGGCTCCTTCGGAGACACCGTCGATTCCCACGATGAAGACGCCCTCCCCGAGTGACTCGGCGATCGCCGTGCCCTTCGGGCCGATCGCCGCGATGTAGACCGGGATGGTGTCCGGCGCGCCCCGCGGGTGTTCGGGGGTGTGCAGCATGCGCATCGAGCTGCCCTCCCATTCGACGGTCTCGCCCCTCAGGAGCCCGCGGAAGGTCGTGACGTAGCGGGTCATGTACGCCCACGAGACGGGCTGTTGTCCCATCGCGCGACGGCCCGTGTATCCGGTGCCGAACGCGACCGCGACCCGCCCGGGGGCCAGGCGCTCGAGAGCCGCGGCCCCGCTGGCGTTGACCATCGGGTGGCGCAGCGCCGGTACGAGGACACCCGGTCCGAGCCCGATGCGGTGGGTGCGTTCGGCGGCCAGCGCCAGGGTCATCCACACGTCGGGGCTCTGCTGCGGTGTGTCGTACAGCCACGCACGCTTGAAGCCGAGTTCCTCGGCGATCCGGATGTGCTCGGGTGTGTCCAGCGTGGTCGCGAACGACGCCGATACGTCCAGGCCGGCGGGACTGCGGCCGTGGGTTGCGGAGGATGAGGAGGAGGTGGTCATGACTGCTTCCCCAGGGTGTTCGGGAGGCCGGTGGCGGGAACGTTGGCCAGCCGCAGCTGGCCGCGGGCGATGAGCTTGCCGTTGTCGACGCTGGTGACGGCCACCTGCCACAGTTGCTGGCTGCGCCCCTGCTGGATCGCTTCGGCCAGCACCTGAACCGTCCCGGCGGTGATCGGCCGGAGGAAGTCGGTGTTGTTGGCCACCCCTACGGCGACCTGGCCGCGGTCGGCTATCGCTGCGGACGCGCCGACGGTGGCGGCGGACTCCACGGCGGTGGTGTAGACCCCGCCGTGTACCACTCCCCACGGGGTGTGGTGCTCGGGTCCCAGCTGTATCTCCCCTCGCACCCGTGTGCCCGTGACCTCGGTGAGGGTCAGGCCGGCGGCCTCGACGAACGCGCTGCGGAACACGTCGGAGCCTGCCAAGGGCGCTTCGTCGGGGCCGGCTGATGTTTCTGTCCTGGGCTGAGTCACTGTGTCACCTCTACTCGTTCGCCTGGTGGGAATCGCCCTCGGGCAGCGCAGGCATGGGAACTTCGAGGAGGCCGTGCGCGCCGTACCAGACGGGGCCGATGTTGAGCCGGTCGGGATAGCGGGCGGTGATCTCGTCGAAGAACCGCTGCGGGGTGGGCTTCTCGGCGAGCAGTCGCTGCGCGTCGCGCAGGTACTGGCGGGTCTCGTCGATGATGGCCGGGTCGTCGGGCAGGTCACGGTTCTTGTGGCCGGCCACCACGGAGCGCGGGTTGAGGGAGTCGAGGACGTCGAGGGCGGCCAGCCACGACTCGAATCCGCCGCCCGGCGTCTCCAGCAGCATCTGGTGCACGCCGTTGTAGACGACGTCGCCTCCGACGATCAGACCGATCGAGGGGACGTGCAGGACGGTCGTGTCATCGGTGTCGGTGTGGCCGACCTCGACCGCCTCGACCCGGTGCCCTTCCAGCTGGAACCCGTCCGCGGGGACGGTCCGGTAGACGAGCGGAGTGTCCGGAATCAGGCCCGGGAAGTCCGCGTCCCAGAACTGCGCGCGTCCTTCGACGTTGCGGCGCATGATGCCGATGGTGCCCTCGGTGGCGTACGGGATCGCGTCGGGGAAGCGTTCCAGCAGTTGGCCGGTGCCGAACCAGTGGTCGCCGTGGCCGTGGGTGGCGTAGATGTAGGCCAGGCGCCTGCCGGAGCGCTCCACCCAGTCACCGACCGCCTGCGTCTGCTCGCGGGTGAACGGTGGGTCGACCAGCACCGCATCGCGCTCCCCGAGGATCAGCGTCGAAGCCAGCGGAGACGACACGATCCGACCACCGCCCGGCAACCGCTCGGCTCGGGCGCGCGGCACCCCGTCACAGACGTACACGTCATAGGTCAGCTCGGCCATGCGCGGTGTTCCTTTCGGTTCCGTGCGGCGATGTGCCGTACGAGGGCGGTGCCGTAGGAGGGCGGTCAGGTGCGGAAGTTGGAGCCGGGGGCGCTATCCAGCGGTGCGAGGAATTCCTTGATCAGATTCGCTACCTCGGTGGGCTCCTCACAGGGAGCGAGGTGTGCGACGCGCGGCAGCACCTCGAGCTGGGCGCCGACGATGCGTTCGGCCAGATCGTCGGAATGGGGGGCCGACGGCAGTGCCTTGTCCTCGGCGCCGGCGATCACCAGGGTGGGGGCGGTGATCCGGTGCAGGGCATCGACCACGTCGGTGCGATCTCCCAGCACCGACCTCACGGCACGGGCCAGCCCCGCGCGGTCGAGGCTGTTGACCGTGGCGGCGAGTTCGTCGGCGAACCCGGTGTCGTGGCGGCGGGAGTGGTCGCTGAGCATCGCGGCCACGACCAGCCGGCCCGGGCCACCGGGAACGCCGACGCGGATGAGCAGGGAGAGCATGCGGACCCTGAGGCGTTCGCGCAGGCCCACCCCTCGGGCGGTGGTGTTGGACAGGATCAGAGCTCTCACTCGGTGCGGCGCGGCGAGCGCGACCCGCAGCGCCACGAAGCCGCCCCATGACAGCCCGAAGAAGACCGCCCGGTCGACGTCTGCGTCGTCGAGCACCCGCAGCGCGGCCTCACCGCACTCCTCCATGGTGAACCGCCGCGCGGCCGGCGCGCTGGTGCCGGTACCCGGGGGGTCGATCAGCAGCGTCCGCCATCCGAGAGCGTGCAGGCCGTCGAGCTGTGTGCCCCAGCTGGTGTCGCCGTCGCTGAACAGGCTAGGCCACAGCAGGGCCACGGGGCCGTCGGCGGGGCCTGCGTCCCGGACGTGGAGCGGGCCCAGGGTGGTGGGCACGGTGAGCGTGTGTGGTGTTTTCACAGGTACTGCTTCCACCAGTCGAGGGCGGCACGGCTGCCGGGCTCGTAACCGTCGAAGTAGATGCCGTAGTGGTCGATGCCGGGGATGACCTGGTAGTCGACGACGCCGTGGGGAGTGTTCTTGATGATTTCCGCCGCGCGGGCACCGTTGTCGGCGATGGGGTACATCTCCTCGTCGCCGGCGTCGATGATCAGGGTGGGGATCCGCAGCCGGTCGACCTGTGCGAGGGGGTTGAAGTGCGCCAGCTTCGCCAGGTGCGGGGTTCCCTCCATGTTCGGCCACGGATCGACGCCCTGGGGAATCGGGTCCGCCTCGCCGCGGGCGGTGTCGATCGCGCGCTTGCGGGCGAGTTGTGCGACGGGGCCGCTCAGTGGGGCGATGGCGGCCACCTGCACAGCCAGCGCCTTGACGCGGGGGTCGTTGGCGGCCTGGTGCACGGCGATGCCTCCGCCGAGGCTGGTGCCCCACAGTCCGATGCGGGCGGGATCGACGCCTGGCTCGCCTTCTACGTAGTCCAGGGCTGCGCGCAGGTTCGCTGCCCAGGCGAAGGGATCCACCAGGTCGCGGATGAACCGCACGTGGGCGCGCGCCTCGTTGCCGTCGTCGAGGTCGGGGGCGTCGCCGATCAGTTGCAGCGGGGATCCCGAGTCGAACCAGCTGCCCTGGGTGAAGGTCAGGGTGATCATGCCGGCTGAGGCGAACAGTGCCGCGTAGCGTTCCGCGGTGAGTTTGCTGCCGCCCCAGCCGTGGCTCAGCACGACGGCGGGGAGGGCGGCGTCGGGGGCGAGGTTCGTGGGTCGGTACACATCCGCGTCGAGCGCGATGCCGTCGCTGAACACCGTGACCTTCTGCCGGCCGACGCCGTCGGGTATGACCAGCGGCGGATAGACCTTCTCAGCCACGGTTCGCCTCTTCCAGGACCGGTCCGACGGGCCAGATGTCGGCGAGCCTGTCCTTGTCCGTGGCCGCCGAGTGGACGCCGACCACACGCCAGCCCTTGTCGGACTTGGCCACGCTGAACTGCACCGCCCAACGCTCGATCTCGCTCTCGTCGGCACGACGCCGCGACCAGATCACCTCGATCGCGGCACCGACGGTGTTGTAGACGAACACCCGCCGGTCGGGCACCGCGGTGTGGCTGTATCCCGCCTGCCGCAGAGGTGCCTGATTCATCTCCAGGAAGGCGAGCACGCTCGCGTCGTCGAGGCACCAGAACGACTGCTCCAGCGCCGTGACGTGCAACGGGGTGCCCCAGTAGTCGAGAACGAACTCGGGCCCCTCGTCGGACGCGCCTGCGGCCACGGCGACCCACCGCGGCAGGTAGTCCTGGAAGAACCATTCCGTCACTTCGGCACGAGTCGCCGCGGTTGGGTTATCAGACATGTTGGCGGATCCCTTTCGGAAAGGAAGGACTTCAGCAACCGGTCAGTTCGCGCATCAGAACGGGAAGACCCCGACAGCGCGCCGCCCAGCGCGGGCGAGGGCGCGCGCCCCGGCTCGGGTGAGCTTGCATGAGCTGCGCGGCGGGCCCGGAACGGGATCTTCGGCGTCAACGATCTGCCTGGCGACTCGAGATGGAAGGCCGAGTAGGGGTGGCGAGGGCAGGCACACCGTGGAGCGGCCTGGTGATCGACCGTGCAGGCCGGCTGCTCGACGGAAGCAGGCCATCGCGGAGACCGGCATGCGGCTCACTGGCACGTGCCGGCCTGGTGCCGCGCACGGCACCGGCGGCCCCGGACGCGGTCTACGGTGTGACTCCTTCGTCATGGCCGGGAACGCTAGCAGCGACTATAAGAAATGTATAGCTCAAGATGGCGAGCCCGGCAGACTTGGTTCATGAACCGAGAAATGCGCCCGACAAGGGCGAGTGCCGGCCGCCGGCCACGCACCTCAACGCCGCAAGGGCCCTGGATCCGACCGGACGCCCTCACGGCGGCAACCGGCACCGCGACCCTGCAGCCGAGCTCGTTCAGTGACGGCGAGACCAGGTGGGGTACGCAGCTTCGCGACCGACCGACTGCTCAGCCGCGGCCTGCATAGGAGCTCGCGAGCTTCCCTCGCCGCCACTGCTCGCCGCAAACACCTCGAAGTGGCGCACGCCGGATCGCGCTCCGACCTCGCTCCCGCAAGACGGAGGGCGAAGTCGCCGTACTGCCAGACGATCGTGTCCTCGGCGAGTTCGCCGTCCTCGCGGTATCAGGCCGCGACCCCCATCCCGAGGTCGAGGAACGTCGGGTCCGGCGCGCCGTGCCCCTGCTTAGAGGTGAATCTGCGGCGCCCGAACAGACCACGCTCGGTGTACGTCGTGATCGAGTTGTCGAGAGGCTTGGCGCTCCAGGCCGCACGGGGCCGGCTTGGCCCCCCGAAGCGAAGCCGGAGCCGATCCGTCATCGCCGTCTTGCGGGCCTCACATGTTGGAACCGGACGGCGACCACTCCTGAGTCTCGATCATCGAGTAATCGTCGGACCGCTTGTCGAGCCGCTCCATCCGCCGACCGTCGAAACGCTGAAGGGTTTCGCTGTCCAGCGGCGGGACGAACGCGTTGTCCACCACCGTGTACTCGGCGGCCAGGCGCCCGATCGGAGCGATCGCACCGGTGTCGATCCGCCCGCCCGGCAGGTAGAGGTCATCGCGGATGTAGAACTGCGCGACCCGCCCCACCACGAGGTGGTTGAGACCGTCCGGCGAGGGCACGATCATTTCCACCACGCACTCGAACGCAATCGGGGCGCCTTCGATACGGGGTGGCTTCACGACGGAACTGGGCACCTTCTTCAGCCCCACCATGTCGAACTCGTCCTCGTCGGGTTCGAACTCGCGCGCGCTGAGATGCAGCGGAAGTGCCTGCGGCAGTGTGGCCAAGTGGGTCACGAATTCGCCGGTGTCGCGCATGTTCACAAAGCTGTCCTTGAGCGTGACACCGTCGGACCGCGGCTGGATGGACAACGAGACCATAGGGGGCTTACGGCCGACCACGGTGAAGAACGAGATCGGCGCCAGGTTTCCGACCCCGTCGGCCGACAGGGTGCTGACCCATGCGATGGGCCGCGGAATGACGCTGCCGATCAGCAACTTGTACGCTTCTGCAGCCGTGAGGTTCTCGGCGTCGATGTGCATTCCATGATCCCTTCAGCGGCCGGGCCGACTGACCAGCCCCGGCTCCGTTGCCATGAGTGCGGTAGATCAAGCAGTCCATCTGTCGGTTCGCGCGGCTTGTGCGTTTCACCGCCCCGCTGGGCCAAGAACAACCTTCGGGGGCCTGCGAAGGAGAGATCGGCGCAGCACGTCCGTTTCGGGAACGAGCATGAAGATGAGCGGAATACCGGCGTACGGGCCCATCTCAGCTGGGCAAGCAGTACCGGTATGCGATGTGCGTCAGCGCCCGGTCTTGCGGACGTGCCGGGAGCCCGGACGCGTCGTCCCCGCCTCGAACTGCCCTCAGGAACCACCCGGAGCCGGCCCCGGAGGCCACCGTCCGCGCAGCCGCCGTCGCTTCGACGGTCTGCGCCCGCCGAATGGCACGGGCGGCAACGAGCGTATGTGGTCGCCTTGCCGGCCCACCTGGCCCGCCCGTCTCCTGCGCGCCCGGCCTCAGTCGGCGCCGGGGACAAGGGGCGCAGCCCTGTGAGTAACTCCCTCCGCCCTCGATGGAAACGCTAGCAGTCACTATAAGAAATGTATAGCATCAAGGAAGCGTGTCGCACAGCGCACGGACGCACGGCTCTTCCGCAGGCCCGTGCGCACGGTAGGCAAAACCACAGGGGGGCGGGCAGGCGTCACGCAAACAGGCAGCCCGGCATCTTCAGAGGCGAGGCGAGGCACGGCCGCGCTGCGGTTCCTATGGTCGCGACGATCCTTCCCCGGCCGGGCGAGCAGCCCGGGGGAGGTGCCACCGCAGCTGAACCAGTCGACGACAAGCGACAGGTGCGCGGATCCGGAGCCCGGCTTGAGTGCCGCAGACGGACGTGACCAATGCGGCGGCCTGGACCTCCTCCGAGCCAGCGCAAGGACTTGGCCTGAACTCCTTGCGACGATCGCCGACACCTCGCCTACACCGGGAGGAGCCGAGGCAAAGGGCACTCGGACACGATCGCGCCTCTCCACGCCTTCCCCAAAGCGGACGACATGGCCCCGCCCCGAAACGCTCCAGAGCGACGCAGGCACAGGCGCACTGATCGGGCCCCGGCATTTATGGGCACCCGGCGATACGGCAGGGCCGGACCCGCTCGGGCCGGCCCCCCGGGCAGGCCCCCCGACGTGACGGGCGTCATGGTGCGCGGCCGCTCAGCCCGATCACCTTGCGTCGCTTCCGGATTGATGATCGATATGTGACCCGTCCGAGAGTCGATAGTCAGCAGGTGCGTCGCACTTGCCTTCATTGCGCAATGGTTCTCGCCGGCCTCCCTGATCGAAGCAGGTTCGCTGAGTACGCCGGGCCGGTGAGCAGAGAGCGTGGCCTGCCGTCTGGTGCAGAAGCTCCTGAAGGAATCCGGGCCTGCGTGATCAGGGCTGATCGCTGATGGCTCGGTAGGCCGCGATGTACAGGGTGTGGCACAGATCGATCAGTTCTTCGACGGTGGCGTTCTGGTGGCCGAGCGTCCAGTCCACGAGGAGTTCGTTGACTCCGCCGACCAGGCTCATCGCGGTCATGGTGAGCCGACTGGATGGGGCTTCCGGGCCAGGGGGCGTTGCGACGACGGCGGCGACCATCGCGGCGAATTCGTGCAGGACCTCGCGGCGGCGTACCTCGAGGCGGGGGCTGGCGCCCACGACCTCGATGAGCACCAGGCGGGCCTTGCGCGCGTCGCTGGCGAGTGTGCGGATGAAGACCTCGAGGCCGGCGCGCAGCTGGGCGTCGACATCGGGTGCGGCAGCGGCTGCGGCCTGCGCGGTTTCGGCGCTGATCGTGGTGATCAGCTCGTTGTAGACCCCGGCGAGAAGGTCTTCGCGGTCGCGGAACGACTCGTAGAAGTAGCGCTCGGTCAGTCCGGCATGCGAGCACACCTGCTTGACGGAGACCGAGGCGTATCCGGCCGTGCCGAACAGGTCGAGGCCCGCCTGGACGAGGCGGGTGCGGCGCTCCTGCTGTCGTTGCGCCGCGTCGCGTCCGCCGTAGCGCCGCCCGGCGGTCTGTGTGCCGGTCATTTTTCCCCTTCGCAGAGGTGTTGACACCGGTGTGCTCCGAACTGACACTCTAGCTTGTCAGTTCATCTGACACGGCGTCGTGTCAGAAGCGTACGAGGGCCGTTTGCCGCTCGGCGTTCCGCTCATGCTCAGGGCAAGGAAGGGGCTCGACCGTGGCAGCACCGCCCAAGCACCCGTACACGTTCAGCCGAAGAGAGCGCGACAGGCTCCCCCGCACTCAACCGCTGACTGGCCGGGTGATCGCGGTCACCGGGGCGGGCCGCGGCATCGGGCGCGCCGTCGCGGCCCGGCTCGCCGCGGCCGGAGCGGCCGTGGCGATCGGCGATCTCGACGCGGAGCTCGCCATGGAGACGGCCGGTGCCATCGGCGCGCATCCCGGGGGCCAACTGCTCGGGCTGCCTCTGGACGTCACCGACACACCGTCCTTCGAAGACTTCCTGCACACCGTGGAGACCCGGCTCGGGCCGATCGACGTACTGATCAACAACGCCGGAATCATGTGGGTGGGTCCCTTCGCGGAGGAACCGGAGGAAGCCGCCCTGCGCCAGTTCGACGTCAACGTCCACGGCGTACTGCGTGGGATGAAACTCGTGATCCCGGGGATGCGGAAACGCGGTCACGGCCACGTAGTGAACATCGCCTCCGCCGCCAGCAAGGTCGCCCCGGCCGGCGAGGCCACCTACGCGGCGACGAAGCACGCCGTCCACGGCTACAGCACAGCCGCCCGCGCCGAACTGCGCGGCACCGGCGTGCACGTGTCCCTGGTGATGCCCGGCGTCGTGGACACCGAACTGGCCGTGGGCACCGCGACCGGCCCCACCCGACGCCTGACGACGGATCAGGTGGCCGACGCGGTGCTCGACGTCGTGCTGCGCCCGCGGTTCGAGGTCTTCGTTCCCCGCCAGGTAGCCGCCCTGACCCGGTTGGCCGCGGTGCTGCCGGGCCGTGCCCGCGACGCCCTGCATCACTTCCTTGTCCCCGACCAGCTCGCCGCCCTGTCCGACCGGTCGGTCCGCGCGGCCTACGAGCAGCGCACCCGGACCGCCCGCCATCCCGAAGGTTGAGCCCGTGACCACCACGCCCAAACCGGCGCCCAGCGCGGAGCAGGCTAAGAAGATCGAGGACGCCGCCGCTTTGCGTCCCATCCCCGAATTCGAAGGTGTCCACGACGTATGGCCCCGTGGTGACCGGCTGCGCGCCGTACGCGGCGCCGCAGCCGCATACCGTGAGCGGTTCGTCCAGCAGGGGCGCATCCGCGCCGTCCGCAGTTTCGACATCGCCGCCGCCCCGTACCCGACCCGGTTCGGCTTCCACGGCGCCGCGCTCGCCGTCAATCCGTTCGTGAGCATCGTCAATCGGATGCTCGTCGTGCAGTTCGACGGCTTCGACGGTGAGCCGAAAACACTGGTGTGGGAGCCGACGGTCGCCGCGGGAACGGCTCAAGCGCCGTTCTACGCCCAGCTCAAGCGGCTGGCGGGGGACTTTCTCACCGAGCACGTCTTCGCCCGCTTCTATCAGGACCCGAACACCGTCCTGCCCTCCTGCGGTCTGCGACCCGAGGACGTGGACTTCGTCAGCTTCGACCACCTGCACGTCCAGGACGTGCGCATGATCATGGGAAGTACCAGCATCATTCCCGGCGAACGGGCGCCCCGCGAAGCGCTGTTCCCGCGCGCCCGGTTGCTGGTGCACCGCAGGGAACTGGGCACCTTCGAATCGACGCATCCGATGCAGTGGGCCTGGTACGTCGACGGAGGCATGGACGGGGTACCGCCCGAGCGCGTCGCCGCCTTCGACGGCG
The DNA here is from genome assembly GCF_000721105.1 of Streptomyces cellulosae. Taxonomy (GTDB): domain Bacteria; phylum Actinomycetota; class Actinomycetes; order Streptomycetales; family Streptomycetaceae; genus Streptomyces; species Streptomyces cellulosae_A. The sequence continues at coordinate 370,725 of NZ_JOEV01000002.1, read as the reverse complement.
ATGTCGAACTCGGCGTAGGTGTCAGCCTGTTGTGGACCCCCGGCCATACGGACGGCAACCACTCCCTGGTGCTGAACACCCCCGACGGGGTGTGGGTCTCCTCCGAGAACGGCATCTCGGCCGACAACTGGCAGCCCGAGCTCTCCCGCATCCCCGGGGTACGCCGACACGCCGCGTTCTACGGCCATGAGGTGGTGCCCAACGCCAACACCCTGGAGGACTCCCTCGACCAGTACGACTCCATGGTCAAGGAGAAGACCCTCGCCGACCCCAGCCGACGCGATCCGCGCTGGCTGCAGATCCTGCCCTCCTCGGAACTGGCCCCGTTCAAGCGGCAGTGGCCGGTCCTGCCCAGCTTCTTCCACGGCGGTCTGAACTACGGCGAACTGACCCCTGCCGACGGTGGCCGATGACCGGCCCGGCCGCCCGCCGAATCACCGTGGACGGCGCGGACGGCGTGGAGTTGGCCGCCTACCAGTGGGGAGCGTCCACGGCTCCTCCGGTGGTGCTGGTCCACGGCTATCCGGACACCAGCGCCGTGTGGCACCCGGTCGCCGAGCGTCTCGCCGACCGCTTCCACGTCACCGCCTTCGACGTGCGGGGAGCCGGTGCCTCCCACCGGCCCAGGGGACTGCGCGCCTACCGGATGTCCCGTCTGGAAGCCGACCTGGAGGCGGTTCTCGACGCCGTGAGCCCCGACCGCCCGGTGCACCTGGTCGGACACGACTGGGGATCGATCCACTCCTGGGAGTCGGTCACCGGCACGCGCCTGGCCGGGCGGATCGCCTCGTTCACGTCCATCTCCGGACCCTGCCTGGACCACGTCGGCCACCTGATCCGGGCCCGCCTCCGGCCGCGGCATCCAGACCTGCCGAAGATGCTGCGGCAGGCCGCACGGTCCTGGTACGTCGCCTACTTCCACCTTCCGCTCCTGCCCGCCCTGGCCTGGAGAGCACTGGGACACCGCTGGCGCGCTTTCCTCACCGGCTCCCAGGGTGTGCCCGGGCACACCCCTTACCCCGCGCCGACGCTGGCCCGCGACGCCGTTTCCGGCATCGCGCTGTACCGCGCCAACATGCTGCCCCGCCTGCTGCGTCCCCGGCACCGGCCGACCACCGTGCCGGTTCAACTCATCATTCCCACGCGCGACTTCTGCGTCACCCCGGTGCTGTCGTACGGCGTGGAGGGCTGGACGGGCCAGATACAACGGCGCCCGATCGACGCCGGGCACTGGGTACAGCTCAGCCACCCCGAGGAGGTCGCGTCCCGGATCGCGGAATTCGCCGACCGCGTCGAAGACGGCTCCCGCCGCGGTCCGGACCACACCGCGCACCCGATCTGACACCAGCAGTACTGGACGACTGCCTGACGTGCCCCTTCCCACACACCGATCGCTGACGGAGGAGGAACCTGTCATGTTCCGAGCCGCACATGCCGCACATGCCCACCCGGAGCGTCCGTCCGAGCCCATCGACCACCACGACCTGGTGCTGCAACCCCGGGACGTCACCTTCGACTGGAGCACCACCCCACTGCACTGGCTGCCGGGTGAGCCCTTCGCGACCCACACCTTCGACGTGCTCCACCTCATGCTCCCCGAACTCGAACGCTGGTTCGTGCGCACCTTCGAGCAGGCACTGCCACTGATCACCGACGACCGGCTGCGTGAGGACGTACGCGGCTTCATCGGCCAGGAAGCGATGCACGCCGAGGCGCACCAGGAGGTCCTGGAGCACCTGCTCACCAAGGGGCTGGACCCGGCTCCGTACACCCTGCAGTCCGAATGGATCTTCCGAAGGGTGCTCGGAGACCGGCCCGAGCTGACGCCGGCCGCCGCACACGCGCACCTCCTCCAACGGCTCGCCCTCATAGCGGCCTTCGAGCACTTCACCGCGTACATGGGTCACTGGATTCTCAGCAACGGGCACCTGGACCAGGCCGGCGCGGACCCCGCGATGCTCGACCTGTTCCGCTGGCACGGCGCGGAGGAGGTGGAACACCGTTCGGTCGCGTTCGACCTGCTGGTGCACCTCGATCCCCGCTACCGGCGCCGCGTGGTCGGCATGCTCGTCACCGCTCCGGTGCTGACCCGGCTGTGGATCCGCGGAGTCCGCTTCCTGATGAGCGCCGACCCCGAACTCGACGACCGGGTCAAGGTCCGCTTCCGCGACTACCTGACCGCGGCCCGCAAGAACCTGTTGCCCCCGCCGGGCGCGTTCGCCCGCTCGGTGCTGCGCTACTTCCGCCCGGGCTACCACCCGACCCAGGAGGGCTCGACCCAGCAGGCGGTCGCCTACCTGGCGGCGTCCCCCGCCGCCCGAGCGGCTGCCCGATGAGCCTGCGACCAACGAGGCAGCCCATGGACATGGACATCAGCACATCCGTCACTCGGCCGCCGGACCTGTACGGCAGGCCGCGCAGCGACTCCTTCATGCAGAAGCTGGCGGCTTTCAGCGACAAAGCGGTCACGCGCCTTGCGCGGCGCAGCACTCCGCCTGGGCGCCCGCCGGCCACCGAGATGCCCGCGATCCGGGAACTGGTGGTCGCCACCAAGCAGCAAGAGGCCGAGGATGTCGTCTCCCTGCGGCTGACAGCACCCGACGGCGGAACACTCCCGCCCTGGCAGCCCGGCGCCCACATCGAACTGCACCTGCCCTCCGGCCGCAAGCGGCAGTACTCGCTGTGCGGAGACCCTGCCGACCGGCACCGGTACCGCATCGCGGTGCGCCGCATCGCCAACGGCAAAGGCGGTTCGGCCGAGGTGCACGACACCCTCGGAGACGGTGTGCGGGTCGCCGTCACCGCGCCCCGGAACGCCTTCCCCTTCGCCGCCGAAGCATCCGTCCTGCTCATCGCGGGCGGCATCGGAATCACCCCGATCCTGCCGATGGCCCGGGAAGCCGCCCGACGCGGGCTGGACTGGAGGCTCGTACACACCGGCCGCAGCCGCGGCTCGATGCCCTTCGCGGCAGAGCTGGCGGAACTCGCAGCCGCAGCCCCCGGCCGGGTCTTCATCCGTCCTGACGACGAGTCCGGCGTGCCCGAAGCAGCCGAACTGCTGAGCTCGATCCCGGAGGCGGGTGCGGTGTACTGCTGCGGGCCCGCGCCCATGATCGACGGCGTTCGGCGCGCGTTCGGTGGTAGTCGCGCATCAGCCCTGCACTTCGAGCGTTTCGGCCCGGTCCCGATCACGGACGGCCGTCCTTTCGAACTTCAACTGGGCGACACGGGACGGGTTCTGCCGGTGCCCTACGACCGCTCCGCCCTGGATGTTCTCCACGAGGACCTGCCGGACCTGCCGTTCTCCTGCCGCCAGGGGTTTTGCGGTACCTGCCGGGTGCGGGTGGCCCATGGCCAGGTCGATCATCGTGACCGTCGGCTCACCGCCAGCGACCGTGCGGCCGGCGCCATGTTGCCCTGCGTCTCGCGTGCACCGGAAGGAGAGCGGTTGGTGCTGGAGCTGTGAGCGATGGCCGAGTGCCCATAGATCGCATCCGTCGTCGTGAGGAACCTCAGCGGCAGCGCTGATACCCGGCCCTCGGCGCGACCCACCGCCTGGACGATGAGACGGTCTGGGACACCGGCCAGAGCCAGCGGCAAGTCGGAGCTACCAGGCCGACCACCGGGCGCAGCGCGAACGGTGGCCGGGACATCATTTGGCTGATCTTCACCCCGGTCTCCGAGCTTCCCGCGCCGGTGTCGCGGATCAGCCGGCGTGGTCGGCCGCTGCGACAGTCCGGGCAGTGCGCGGTGCTGGCGCCAAGGCGACTTGGAGGCGTGGCAGCTGATCCGGCCGGTCATCACGTCCTGGAAGGGACAGCACCGCTCGGTCAGCGGTCATGAGGGCCGGTACGAGATGCGAGAGATCGTCGACGCGGTCCTGTACGAGGCCCGAGTGAGCCGCCGATGGCCGTCGGGGATAGTCGCCGCGGCAAGCGTGCCGTGGTACCCGGGGGACGGTCCGGAGCAACTGCCCGGCGCGAGCAGCACGGTGGCCGGCCGAGCGCCACTCCTCCAACTCGTCGGCGCGGCGGGCGTCGTCCTTCTCCCCCGAGTACACCTGGTCGAAGGTGGTGGGCCCGTCCGCGGTGAGCCAGTCCTTGTCGGTGACGAGGCTGGTGGCCGAGCCGTCGGTGTACGTCACGACGAGCTTCGCGCGCAGGCGAGGCGCGCGCTGTAGGGGGCAAGCTGCCAGTACCACTCCTGAGGGGTCGTCACCCCGTACCAGCCACAGTCTCCTCTATGCGCAGCTCAAGACCCTGCCCTGGGACAAGGCGACGGCGAAGTTCTACGACCGCTCCCACGGCCACGGGCGGCTGGAGACCCGGGTGGTGCAGGTCATGACCGTCACCGCCCTCGGCGTCGACTTCCCGCACGCCGCGCAGGTCGCGAAGATCGTCCGCCACAGGACTTGCATGAGGACCGGTAAACGCACCCGCGAGACTGTCTACGTGCTGACCGACCTCACCAGCCGCCAGCCATCCCCAGAGCGTCTCGCGATGATCGTGCGCTCGCAGTGGACCATCGAGAACCGTCTCCACTTCGTCCGCGACACCACCTTCACCGAGGACGCCTCGAAAGTCCGCACCGGCCATGGACCGGAGAACATGGCCACCCTCCGCAGCTTTGCGATCAACCAGCTCCGCGCGGCGGGCCACGTGAACATCGCAGCCGGCCTCCGCGAGATGTCCTACGACAGCTTCCGCCGACCGCTGGACCTCCTCGGACTCGCCTGACCAGCACTCATGCAAGATCAAAAGACTTTGCAACAACCCTGGCCGCTCGCCGGAGAGCGCTATCCGAACTTCTCGAGGTTCCTTATGACAGCCTGTTCTCGATCTTGCATCCAGTACGGATGGGCGTTACTCGCCAGCGGCAACGCCACGCCGCAGCGTGGATCTGGCAAGCCCTCACCGGCAGCCCAGCCCACGACTCCCCTGTCTACGCCGGAGGCTGGGAGGGACTGAGCGCGGCTTCGGTGACCGAAGCCCGGCGGAAGTTCCACGAACGCGTTCCGGAATCCGCCGCCAGAGCATTGACGCTGTGGGGGCTGGAATGGCTGGACGAGAAGGGCACTGGACCCCAGCCTGACTCGAGAGCCGCTGGTGCCATGGGCGGCCCGGTGCGATCGCGGTCTGCGCACTGAACTGTTCCGCGCGAGGGTCGCTACTTCCTTCCCTGCGGAGAAGAGTTCAGTGCCCAGGTCAGGGCCACGCGGACTGAACTCTTTCCTTGCGTCCGACAACCGGAGTGGCCGCCGAAGCAGCAGCACGAGCGGTGGCACGAGCAACGGGAGCAACCGCTGATGTGACCGGAGTCGCGGCGGACGGGGCGACGGCCGGTTCCGGTCGGTCGGCGCCGTCCCCGGGATCTCCCGGCAGCAGCAGCTCCTCGTACCGGCCCAGGGCCAGCACCACGCCGAGCATGAGGAGCGGAATGATCACAGCGAGCACCGCCATGGCTGTCCTTCTGCAGGAGTGAGCTTCTGAGCGGGGGGCCCGGATCGGGTCTCCCGCCATTGGGGGTGCAAACCCCGTGTCGGTCTCCGGCCCTCGGGTACGCGGTGCCCACCCCGAAGGATCTGGAGGGAGAACATGCAGCGAGGCAGTGACCGGCTGAGCCGCCATCGCGACGAGGAGATGAAGCACGAACTGCAGGGTCTGCTGCGGTCCGGGCACCCCACCCGGACGGAGGAGTGGCACGACCCCGAGCCGACCGCCGACGACGACCCGGAGATCGCGGGTGGCCCGGTGACACCGGGCCACGCCGGGGCGTCGCTGGAGGCGGTCCGGCTGGAACTGGCCCGGCTGCTGGGCCGCAGCTCGTTCCCCGCGAGCGCCGGGGACCTGGTGCGTGTCCTGCGCCGCAAGAGCGCCCCCGACGGCCTGGTCGAGGCCCTGGAACGGCAGCCGCGCGGCGAGCGCTACGCGAACGTCCAGGAGCTCGCGCGGGCCCTGACCCGGAGGGAGGGCCAGTGACGGCCGACTTCGTCAAGGACGTGATGACACCCGGTGCGGTCGCCGTCCGCCCGGACGCCTCGCTCGTCGAGGCGGCGCAGCTGATGCGCGCGCAGAACATCGGTGACGTCCTGGTGGCCGACGGTCAGCAGGTGGTCGGGGTGCTCACCGACCGGGACATCACGGTGCGGGCCGTCGCCGACGGCGTCGACCCGCTGACCGTGAGCGCCCAGGCCGTGTGCACCCCGGACCCGGTGATGGTGGCCCCCGACGACCCGGTGTCGGCCGCGGTCGCCCTGATGCGGGCGCACGCCGTACGGCGGCTGCCGGTCGTCGAGGACGGGCTGCCGGTCGGCATGGTCAGCCTCGGCGACGTGGCCGAGGCCGAGGACCCGGACTCGACGCTCGCCGACATCAGCCGGGCCGAGCCGGACCGGGAGCGGGGCGGCGACGGACTGGACGTCCTATGAGCCTGGGCCGCGGCCAGGCCAACGAGATCGCCGCCACCGGCACCACCACTGTGGACGTCGGCGACGTCACCACGCGCTATTTGCTGTACGGGCTGCTGCCCGGCTGGTTCGTGCCCGGTCTCGCCGACTGGGCGATGCACCGGCGCACCCGCATCGAGGACACCGCGGGGACCAAGGAGTCCCTGATCCTCCCCCACTGCCCAAAAGGGCGTGGGGGGACCCCCACGCTGATGATGGCCGAGGTGGGCTTCCCCATCGCAGTGACTCTGCGCTACGAGGTCAACCCGCTGCTCTGTCGGTGCAGTTGTGCGGTGCCGCGGTGCACGAGGCGACCGCGCTGTGGGACGTCCGGACGGCGGTCCGCAGCGACCGCGAGGTCAAGCCCGTCGAGCAGCACATCCACAGCTTTCTGGAGTCGCTGCCGTTCGGCGCGCCGGCCTCGCTGATGTGTCTGCACGCCGACCAGGTCAGGTCCCTGCTGCGGGGCGGCCGGGACGACCCGGACGCCTGGCGGCTGGTACCGCGCCGGCGGCCGCTGTCGCCCGGCTACCTCGCGGGCATCGGCGTGGCGATCGGCGCGTGTGTGCTCCTGCCGTACGGCGAGGAGCTGCTGCGCTGCCGGCGTGCGGCGAAGGCACGGAAGAAAGGCGCGCGAGGCGACGGGGCCCGCCGGCCGGGCCGCGCGACAGGAGGTCCGCGCGCATCAAGAAGCTTTCCATGAAAGGCGGTTGAAACACCATGCGCATCGCGTTTCTGACGGCACCCGAGGGCGTCGAGCAGGTCGAGCTCACCGATCCGTGGCAGGCGGCGAAGAACGCGGGCCACGATCCCGTGCTGGTGTCGACGCAGTCGGGTGAGATCCAGGCCTTCAACCACCTCGACAAGGCGGACACGTTCCCCGTGGACGAGGTGGTGGGAGAGGCCTCGGCCGACTCCTTCGGCGCGCTCGTCCTGCCGGGCGGCGTGGCCAACCCGGACTTCCTGCGGATGGACGAGAAGGCCGTCTCGTTCATCCAGGCCTTCTTCGAGCAGGGCCGGCCGGTGGCCGCCATCTGCCATGCCCCCTGGAGTCTCGTCGAGGCGGACGTCGTCCGCGGGCGGGTGCTGACCTCGTGGCCGAGCCTGCAGACCGACATCCGCAACGCGGGCGGCACCTGGGTGGACGAGCAGGTCAAGATATGCGACCACGGCAACAACAAGCTGGTCACCAGCCGCAAGCCCGACGACCTCAAGGCGTTCTGCGAGGCGTTCCTCGACGTGTTCGCCCAGGAGGCCGCCTGATGGACCAGGCCGACCCCAAGCAGCAGCAGCGTGAGAGGTTCCACGCGGACGACCCCGCCGCCGGGCCGCTCACCACCGACCAGGGTGTGGAGGTCGACCACACCGACGACTCGCTGACCGTCGGCGAACGCGGGCCGACCCTGATGGAGGATTTCCACTTCCGGGAGAAGCTCACCCACTTCGACCACGAGCGGATCCCGGAGCGGGTGGTGCACGCGCGGGGCGCGGGCGCCTACGGCTACTTCGAACCGTACGAGTCGTGTGCGGAGTTCACCCGGGCGGCCTTCCTCCAGGACCCGTCGGTGCGGACCCCGGTGTTCGTGCGGTTCTCGACCGTGCAGGGCCCGAAGGGCTCCGCGGACACCGTGCGGGACGTGCGCGGATTCGCCACCAAGTTCTACACCTCGGAGGGCAACTACGACCTGGTCGGGAACAACTTCCCGGTCTTCTTCATCCAGGACGGCATCAAGTTCCCCGACTTCGTGCACGCCCTGAAGCCGGAGCCGGACAACGACATGCCCACGGGCGCCTCCGCGCACGACACCCTCTGGGACTTCGTGTCGCTCCAGCCGGAGACCCTGCACGCGATCATGTGGCTGATGTCGGACCGGGCGATCCCGCGCAGCTACCGCATGATGCAGGGCTTCGGCGTGCACACCTTCCGGTTCGTGAACGCCGAGGGACGCGGCACGTTCGTGAAGTTCCACTGGAAGCCGCGGCTCGGGGCGCACTCGCTGGTGTGGGACGAGGCGCAGGAGTGCCAGGGCCGCAACCCCGACTTCAACCGGGGTGATCTGTGGAACGCGATCGAGGCCGGTGAATACCCGGAGTGGGAGCTGGGTGTCCAACTCGTGCCGGAGGAGGACGAGTTCGCCTTCGACTTCGACCTGCTCGACCCCACGAAGATCATTCCGGAGGAGCAGGTGCCGGTGCGGCCGATCGGCCGGATGGTCCTGAACCGCAACCCGGAGAACTTCTTCGCGGAGACCGAGCAGGTCGCCTTCCACACCGCCAACGTCGTCCCCGGGATCGACTTCACCAACGACCCGCTGCTCCAGGCCCGTAACTTCTCCTACCTGGACACACAGCTGACCCGGCTGGGCGGTCCCAACTTCTCCCAGCTGCCGGTGAACCGTCCGGTGGCGCCGGTGCGGACCAACCAGCGCGACGGCCACCACCAGAGCGCGATCCACCGGGGCACGAACTACTTCCCGAACTCGCTCGGCGGCGGCTGCCCGGCCCACGCCGGTGCGGGCGGGAACGCGTTCACGCACCACGTGGAACGGGTGGACGGGCACAAGATCCGGCGGCGCAGCCCGAGCTTCCAGGACCACTACAGCCAGGCCGCCCTGTTCTGGAACAGTATGGCCGACTGGGAGAGGCAACACATCGTCGACGCCTTCCGGTTCGAGCTCGGCAAGGTCGACGCGCTGGCGGTCCGCTCCCGCACGGTCGAGCAACTGGCCAAGGTCGACGGAGAGTTGGCGGCGCAGGTGGCGGCCGGAATCGGGGTGCCCGAGCCGGCCGAGAAGGCCACGGCCTCCAAGGGGGCCTCTCCCGCCCTCAGCCTGGAGTCGCTGCGCGGTGCGGGGTCGATCCGCACCCGGCAGATCGCGGTCCTGGTCACCGACGGCATCGATCCCGAGCAGGTGGCGTCCGTGCGCGAGGTGCTGGCCGCCGAGGGCGCGATCGTGGAGGCGCTGGCGGCGACGGACGGCACGGTGGAGGGCTCCGACGGCGAGCGGTACACCGTCGACCGCGCGCTGCCGACCGTGGCCTCGGTGCTGTACGACGCCGTGCTGCTGCCCGGCGGGCCGGTGGGAACCCCGCCGACGACCGCCGACCCGGACGCGATGCGCTTCGTGCGGGACGCCTACCGGCACGGCAAGCCGGTCGGCGCGCTCGGCTCGGGCGTGGGGATCGTGTCGGCGCTGGAACCGGAGGGGCTGCGCCTGTCCACCGAGTTCCACCGCGTGGTCGCCGACCAGGGCGTGGTGACGGACACCTCGCCGGGCGCCGCGAGCGAGGAGTTCACCCGGGCGTTCGTGGAGGCGGTCGCCGCGCACCGGCACTGGAACCGGCCGCCGGTGCGCCGCTGACCGGTCGTTCCGTTCAGGAGCGGGGAGTCGTCGACTCCCCGCTCACGCGTTCCCGCGCCCCTTCGCGAGTGCGGCCCGCGGCGACCGGGCGGCGCGGGTTGCGGCGCAGGAACTCGCCCTCCAGCTGCGCCATGCGCTCGTTGTGGGCCCGCAGGGCGTCGTTCGACCCGTGCAGCAGGGTGTCGTGCCGGGTGCGGTGGATGGTCTCCAGCTCCTTCATGAGCTGCTGGTCGTCCAGCCGGCCGGCATCGACTCCGGTCATGGTCATGTCCCGCTCGTCGTGTTCGTTCATGTCCTCCGGGTACCCGCCCCGGACGCACTACCCCCAAGCGACATCCGGGAGGGAACCATGGATCTCGCCTTTCTCCAGCCACTCTACGAACATCCCGGCCCCTGGGCCTCCGTGTACGTCGACACCTCCCGTCATACGGAGGACACGGCCCACGAGCGGCATCTGGCGGCCGTGGCACTGTCGAGGGAGCTGTCCCGGCAGGGCGCGGACGAGGACACGTGCCGGGCTGTACGGGAGGCGCTGGAGGGCCTGCGGCGCTCCCCCGAACCCCACGGGCGGGCCCTGTTCGCGCGGGCCGGAGAGGTGGTGCTGGATCCGCCGCTGACCGTGGCGCCGGACGGAAACCGCGCCTACTGGGCACCGCTGCCGCACACCGCTCCGCTGCTGGAGCTGGCCGGCGAGGACCCGGTCTGTGTCGTGGCGTACGTGGACCGCAAGGGCGCGGACTTCGAGCTGCGCGGCGCGCTCGGCCGTCAGGACGCCGGCACGGTCACCGGCCGCCAGTACCCCGTGCACCGTACGAGCTCGGCCGACTGGTCGGAGAAGCACTTCCAGCTGCGGGTGGAGAACACCTGGGAGCACAACGCGGCCGAGATCGCGGACGCGCTTGCCGTCTGCCAGGAGGAGACCCGCGCCGACCTGCTGGTCCTCGTGGGTGACGACCGGGAGCGGCGGTCCGTGCACGACCGGCTGCCCAAGCGGCTGGAGGATCTCGTCGTCGAGGCCCCGCACGGCGCCGGCAGCAGGCTGCTCGACGAGGACGTGGAGCAGGCCCGCGCCGCGCACGTACGGCAGCGCGCGGAGCGCGAGCTGGAGCGGTTCCTGGCCGCCCGGGAGCCCGGCGACGACGGCCGCGCCGCCGCGGTCGAGGGCGTGCCCGCGCTGGTCGAGGCGGCGCGTGAGCACCGTATCGACGAGCTGCTGATCCGGCCCGACGGCCCCGACGCGCACCGGGAGGTGTGGATCGGCGAGGACCCGGACCAGCTGGCCGTGCGCCGGACGGATCTGAAGATCCTCGGCGAGCAGCACTCGTGGCCGGCCCGTGCGGACGACGCGCTGATCCGGTCGGCGGTCGCGACGGGCGCCCCGGCGATCTCGGTGACCCCGGCCCCGGCGGCCGAGGAGACGGAGGTGCCGGTGGGCGGCCTGGGCGCGCTGCTGCGCTGGAAGTGACCGTGTACGAGGGCCGGGCCCGGTGACCTGAGGGTTACCGGGCCCTTTCCACGCGTCGCTCGTCCCACACCGGCTCGGCCGTCTCACGGACCCGGCCGTCGCTGCCGAAGACCAGGTAGCGGTCGAAGGAGCGGGCGAACCAGCGGTCGTGGGTGACGGCGAGGACGGTGCCGTCGAAGGCCTCCAGGCCCTCCTGGAGGGCTTCGGCGGACTCCAGGTCGAGGTTGTCGGTCGGCTCGTCGAGCAGCAGGGCCGTGACGCCCTGCAGCTCCAGCAGCAGGATCTGGAAACGGGCCTGCTGGCCGCCGGAGAGCCGGTCGAAGGTCTGCTCGGCCTGGGCCGTCAGTTCGTAGCGGCGCAGCCGGGACATGGCCGCGCCCCGGTCCTGGGCGTGCTCCTTCCACAGGATGTCCAGGAGGGTGCGGCCCTGCAGCTCGGGGTGGGCGTGCGTCTGCGCGAAGTGTCCGGGCACCACACGTGCCCCGAGCTTCCACTCCCCCGTGTGGGCCACCTCCTCGCCGGCCAGCAGCCGCAGGAAGTGCGACTTGCCGGAACCGTTGGAGCCGAGGACGGCGACCCGCTCGCCGTAGAAGACCTCCAGGTCGAACGGCTTCATCAGGCCGGTGAGTTCGAGTCCCTGGCAGGTGACGGCCCGTACACCGGTCCGGCCGCCCTTCAGGCGCATCCTGATGTCCTGCTCGCGCGGCGGTTCCGGCGGCGGGCCCGCCTCCTCGAACTTGCGCAGCCGGGTCTGGGCGGCCTGGTAGCGGGAGGCCAGCTCGTGGCTGATGGAGGCCGCCTGGCGGAGGTTCAGCACCAGCTTCTTCAGCTGGGCGTGCTTCTCGTCCCAGCGGCGGCGCAACTCCTCGAAGCGGGCGAAGCGTTCGCGCCGGGCCTCGTGGTAGGTGGCGAAGCCGGCGCCGTGCACCCAGGCGTCGGCGCCCGCGGGACCCGGCTCGACGGAGACGATCTTCTCGGCCGCGCGGGCGAGGAGTTCCCGGTCGTGGGAGACGAACAGGACCGTCTTGCGGGTCTCCCCCAGCCGCTCCTCCAGCCAGCGCTTGCCGGGCACGTCGAGGTAGTTGTCGGGTTCGTCGAGCAACAGCACCTCGTCGGTGCCGCGCAGCAACGCCTCCAGCACCAGCCGTTTCTGCTCGCCGCCGGAGAGGGTGCGCACCTCACGGAACTGCGCCTTCTCGTACGGCACGCCGAGCGCGGCCATGGTGCACATGTCCCACAGCGTCTCGGACTCGTACCCGCGCACCTCGGCCCAGTCGGAGAGCGACTGCGCGTACTGCAGCTGGGCGGCCTCGTCGTCGACGGTCATGATGGCGTGCTCGGCTCTGTCGACGGCCCGCGCGGCCTCCTGGATGCGGGGCGGCGCCACCGACACGAGCAGGTCCCGTACGGTCGTCTCGTCGCGTACGGATCCCACGAACTGGCGCATCACACCGAGGCCGCCGCTGACGGTGACGGTCCCGCCGTGCGGTTTCAGCTCGCCGGAGATCAGCCGCAGCAGCGTCGTCTTGCCTGCGCCGTTGGGTCCCACGAGGGCCACGGCGGCTCCTTCACCCACCCGGAACGACACATCGCCGAGCAGCGCCCTCCCGTCGGGGAGGTAGTACTCGAGGTGTGCTGCTTCCAGATGTCCCATGACGAGCCAGTCTGGGGGCCGGGCGGCCGCCCTGACAAACCGGTTTCCGACCGCCCCGGGTCCCGGTGCCCTCCGCGCGCGTGTGTACAGGATCCAGCCGGGCCGGGGTAGACGCAGGGGCATGAGCCCAGACGTCGACCTCACCGTCCCCAAACCCGGACACCACGTGCTGCGGGAGCGCCTGCTGGCCCTCGACTGCAAGGTGTTCGAGTTCGCCGCCGCGAGCCACTGGCCCGGTGCCGAACGCGTCCTGCCACGGCTGAGCCGGAGCGCGAACCACGGGGTGCTGTGGTTCGCGACGGCGGCCGCGATGGCCGCGAGCCGTACCCCGCGGGCCCGCCGGGCGGCCGCGCGGGGGCTGGCCTCGCTGAGCCTGGCCTCGCTGACCATCAACACGCTCGGCAAGCGCTCGGTGCGCCGGCCGCGGCCCGTCCTGGACCCGGTGCCGCTGGTGCGGCGGCTGAGGCGGCAGCCGATCACCACCTCGTTCCCGTCCGGCCACTCCGCGTCGGCGGCCGCCTTCGCCGCCGGGGTCGCCCTGGAGTCGCCGTCCTGGGGCGCGGCGGTGGCCCCGGTCGCCTTCTCGGTGGCCGCGTCCCGCGTCTACACCGGTGTCCACTTCCCGAGCGACGTGCTGGCGGGCGCGGCCCTGGGCGCGGGTGCCGCGTTCGCCGTGCGGGCCCTGGTGCCGACCCGGGCGCAGGCCGTACCGCCGGCCCGGCCGCGGGCCCGGGTGCCCGCGCTGCCGGACGGTCAGGGCCTGGTCATGGTCGCGAACACCGGCTCCGGCAGTGCCGGCCGCGCCGATGGGGTTCGCGCACTGCGCGACAGCCTGCCCGCGGCCGAGGTCGTCGAGTGCGACCCGGCCGATGTCCGGGCCGAGTTGGAGAAGGCCGCGGTCCGGGCCCGGGTGCTCGGGGTGTGCGGCGGAGACGGCACCGTCAACGCCGCCGGCGGGATCGCCCTGCGCCACGGCCTGCCCCTCGCGGTGCTGCCCGGCGGCACGCTCAACCACTTCGCCTACGACCTCGGCGTGGAGGGCGTGCGCGATCTGAGCCGGGCCGTCCAGGAGGGCGAGGGCGTACGGGTGGACGTGGGCCGCTTCACCGGCGGCGGGCAGGAAGGCGTCTTCCTCAACACCTTCAGCCTGGGCGTGTACCCCGAACTGGTGCGTGAGCGGGACCGCTGGTCGTCCCGGATCGGCGGCTGGCCGGCGGGGGTGCTGGCCGCGCTGCGGGTGGTGCGCGCCGACCGGCATCCGCTGGAGGTCCGCTTCCGCGGCGAGACACGGCCGCTGTGGCTGCTGTTCGTCGGCAACGGCACCTACCACCGGATGGGTCTCGCGCCCGGCCGCCGACTCGACCTGGCCGACGGGCAGCTCGACGTACGGGTCGTGCACGGCGGCCGTCACCCCGCCGTACGGCTGCTCGCCGCCGCCCTCGCCGGCCCCCTGACCCTCCCCCGCCGCGGCCACGCCGCCGTCCAGGTCGGCCGGCTCCGGCTGGCGGGCGTGGCACCGGGCACGCTGCTCGCGTACGACGGTGAAGTCACCGAGGTGGACGGCGAGGTGAGGGTGGAGAAGCTGCCGGAGGCGCTCACCGTCTACCGCCCGCTGCCCCAGAGCTGACCTCCCGTCAGTCCGTATGGCAAGACATGGGGTCTCAGCATTCGGCACGCGGGCGTACGGTGATCGTGTCGTCGGCGGGGCCGCGGGGTCCCGGTGAGCCGGCCTGCCGAGAGGGGATCAGCCATGCCCAGGGCACGGGAGACCGCCGTCTACACGCACGGACACCACGAGTCGGTGCTGCGCTCGCACACCTGGCGCACCGCCGCCAACTCGGCCGCCTACCTGCTCGGCTCGCTCAAGCCCCATATGAAGATCCTGGACATCGGGTGCGGTCCGGGCACGATCACCGCCGACCTGGCCGCGCTGGTCCCCGACGGACAGGTCACCGGCGTCGACCACGCACCGGAAATCCTGGACCGGGCCCGGGCGACGGCCGCCGAGCGGGGCCTGACGAACGTGGATTTCGCGGTCGCGGACGTGCACGCGCTGGACTTCCCGGACGACACCTTCTGCGTGGTCCACGCCCACCAGGTGCTCCAGCACGTCGGCGACCCGGTGCAGGCGCTGCGTGAGATGAAGCGGGTGACGAAGCCGACCGGGTTCATCGCCGTCCGCGACTCGGACTACGCGGCGATGACCTGGTACCCGGCGTCCGCGGGGATGGACGACTGGCTGGACCTTTACCGCCGGGTGGCCCGCAGCCATGGCGGCGAGCCGGACGCCGGGCGCCGGCTGAAGTCCTGGGCGCTCCGGGCGGGCCTGACCGACGTCACGGCGACCTCCAGCACCTGGACCTTCGCGACCGCCGAGGAGCGGGCCTGGTGGAGCGGCCTGTGGGCGGACCGCACGGTGGCCTCCGCCTACGCGGAACGCGCCGTCGGGGGTCGCCACGCGAGCGCCGGGGAACTGCGGGCGGTGGCTGCCGCCTGGCGTGAATGGGGCGCCCGCGATGACGGGTGGTTCTGTGTCCTGCACGGAGAGATTCTGTGCCGAAAGGAAGTCTGAATCCCTGATTTCGGGAAACTCTGAGTGCAGGAGGTTCACACTATGGTTCCGATCCTGCTCGTACTGCTTCTGGTGCTGATTCTTTTCGGTGCCGGTTTCGCAGTGAAAGTGCTCTGGTGGATTGCACTGGCCGTTCTGGTGCTATGGCTTCTGGGCTTCCTGATGCGGGGTACGACCGCTGGCGGAGGCAGGGGACGCTGGTACAGGTGGTGAATCGACTCCGGGGCTCATCGAGATGATCTCGATGAGCCCCGGAGTCCTTGATCCGTTCTCGGGGTGTCATTCCCGGGGAAGGAGAGGTCCGAGCGGCCCGAGGTCCAGATTCAGGTCCTCGGGCCGCAGTCCGTAGCGCTCACGCAGCTCGGTCATACGGTCGTCGAGCAGCATCAGGGTGAGCCCGATGCGCTCCTCCTGCTCCTCGTCGAGGTCACCGGCGTCGAACCGGCGCAGCGCCTGCCGCTCCATGAGCTGACGCAGCAGTTCCACCACCGTCAGCACGAGTTTGACCAGGTCCCGCTCGACGGTGTCGGGCTCGAGGTCCAGCCGGTTGCGTCGCTCGGTCACGTCAGGCTCCCCACCGGTGTCACGTCAGTCTCCGAACGGCGACGGCACTTGCGCGTTCACGGAACTGATCAGGGCGTTCAGGTCGATACGGACGAGGTCGACGTCCGCGATCCGCAGGGTGATGTCCCCGGTGATGACGACCCCGCCGGCCAGCAGCCGGTCGAGGAGGTCCACCAGGGCGACCTCACGACGCTCGATCACCGTCACCGGTTCTCCTCCTCGCCCGCGAAGGAATAAGCGGCCCAGGGGCCGGTGAGCTCCACACGCATTCCTGGGACGTCGTCCTTCGTACGGTCCACCAGTTCCACGAATTCCTCGGATACGGAGCGCGGAACGAGATAGGCCGCGTTGAGCACGTTCCGACCGGATGCACCCGAGAGCGTCGGGTTCTGCGGCGCGTGCAGCCGGGAATCCTCGGCGAACTCGGAAAGCGTTTCGTGCAGCCGGGTCGCGAAAGTCTCGGCCCGCTGCCACATGTCCTCGTTCGACCGCACCCGCATACGCCGCTGGCGCAGATAGTCCCGGCCGGACGCGGCCTTCTCCGGCGGGGCCTCGCTGTCCGCACCGTCCGCGGGCTCCGCGCCGGCGTACACCTTGACGCCCCACTCCACCCGGCCCTGCAGCCGGTCGAGGGTGCGCCGGAAGGCGTCCTCCCGCTCCTCGATCATCACGCGGACCCCGCTGTCGTCGCGGAAGACGGTGCCGAGCCGCAGCGGCAGCGGGGTGGTGACGACGGTGAGCGCGTCGATCACGCCCTGGTGGGCGCGGGCGGTCGCGGTCAGCCAGTCCAGGTCCTCGAGATGCCTGCGGAGCGGCTCTTCGGCGAAGTCCCGCTCCGGTACATGGCTGACCACGGCGACCAGACCGTGGTGGTGCAGCAGTCTGGGCGGATCGCCGGCCACCCCCGTCAACTGCGCCTGCAGGGGCGTACCGAAGGGATGACAGACGGCGTAGACGTACCGCAGTCCGGTCATGAACGCTCCTCCTCGGCACGGGCGGGTTCGAGCTGTTCGAGTCGTGCCAGGCGCTCCCGCAGCTCGGCGTTCTCCCGGGAGAGCTCGTCGCGCCGGGCCTTGGTGGACAGCGCCGGGTCGTCCTCCCACCAGTCGATACCCATCTCCTTCGCCTTGTCCACCGAGGCCACGATCAGCCGCAGCTTGATCGTGAGAAGTTCGATGTCGAGCAGGTTGATGCGGATGTCACCGGCGATCACGATGCCCTTGTCGAGCACCCGCTCCAGGATGTCCGCGAGGTTGGCGCCGCTGCCCTGACCGTAGGGGTCGGGCAGCCGGCTCGGCGTAGTCATCGACGGCTCCCGCCCCCAGCGGCGTCGGCGTACTCTTCCTCGTCCTCCGCCGCCTCGGCCTCCGGTTCCTCCGCCTCCTCGTCCTCATCCTCGGCGTACTCGTCGTCTTCGTACTCGTCGTCGGCGCCCTTGCCCTCGCCTTCGCCTTCTTCTTCCTCGTCCTCCTCGGCGGTCTCGTCCTCGGCGTACGGACCCTCCTCCTCGTCCTCGGCCTCGGCGTCGTAGGCCTCCTCGCCGCCCTCGTCCTCGTCCTCCTTCTCGGAGTCCTCGGCGCGCTCCTCCTCGGCCACCGCCTCGTCATGGTCGCGGACGACCTCGCCGTCGCGGATCTCACCGCGCCAGCCGTCCTCGGCCTCGCCCTTGATGGTGATGAAGCGGACGTAGTTCTTCAGGTCGAGCCGGAGCCGGCGGCCCTGGGCACGCCAGATGTTGCCGGTCTTCTCGAAGAGGCCGCTGGGGTAGTACTCGACGACCACGATGACGCGGGTCAGGTTCTCGCCGAGCTCGTGGAAGGAGACGACGCCCTTCGTGGTGCCCTTGGCGCCCTCCGAGCTCCAGGAGATCCGGTCGTCCGGCACCTGCTCGGTGGTCTTCGCCTTCCAGCTGCGGTTGGACCAGAAGACCTTCAGCTGCCAGTCGGAGTTCGTGTCGTCGGCGCGGCTGGCGCTCTTGACGCCCTTCGCGAAGGTGCTGAAGTCCTGGTACTGGGTCCACTGGTCGTAGGCCGTGCGCAGCGGCACGCCCACATCGATGTGCTCGATGATGACCGTGGGCTTCTGACCCGACCTGCCCTTGCCCTTGCCCTTGCCCTTGCCGCCGCCGCCGAGGTTCTTGAACGCGCCGACCACGCTGTCCTTGGCGCGGGTGGCGCCGACCTCCAGCGCGCTGCGCACGGGCCCCTTGCCCTCGGCGAGCTTGCGGCCGCCGTCGAGGGCGAGTTTGGCGAAGCCGGGGCTGTTGCCCTCGGCGATGTCGTTCAGCTTGACCGTGGTCTCGCCGAGCTTGCGACCGGCGCCGACCAGCAGGCGCTGCGCCTGGGCCGCGAGGTACTCCTGCACCTCATCCTTGAGACGGTCCACCGCCTCGCTTCTGGCCACGTCGGTCAGCGGGTTGTTCTTCGTCCCCTTGTCGGTGGCCTCTCGCGCGGATCCGAGTGTCTCGGTCATCACTCACCGCCTCCCTTCTGGTGCCGGTTGCGGGCTCCGCCGCCGGCGCCGCGGGCCGCGGCGGTCTTCTTGCCGGCCGTCTTCTTCGCGGCGGACGTCGTCTTACCGGCCGCCTTCTTGGCGGGCGCCTTCCTCGCCGGGGCCTTCCTGGCGGACGCGGTCTTCTTCGCGGGCGCCTTCCTGGCCGGGGCCTTCCTCGCCTGTTTCCGCGGCGGCTCGGAGTCCTCGTCGGCCTCCTCGTCCTCGGCCTCGGCGGCCTCGGGCTCCTCCTGCGACTCCTCGTCCTCAGCGCCCTCGGAGTCGTCGGTGTCATTGGTGTCGTCGGAGCCCTGGGAGTCCTCGGCCCGCTCGTCGTCCTCGGAGTCCTCGGAGTCCTCGGAGCCGACGTCCGGCACCACGCCCGCGAGCTGGTCGCGGACCTGGGCGGTACGGCCGTGCAGACGGTCGGCGAGGGCGTCGACCTGCCGCTCGACCATGGCGCCGGAGGCGGCCTTGCCGACCCCGCGCAGGTCCTCGCGCAGCTGGTCCCCGATCTCCTTGAACTGGGGGTTGTTCTTCAGCTGCCCGGACACCAGGTCGGCGACGCCCTTGGGGGTCAGGTTCATCTTCTTGCCCGCCACAAGGCTGCCGACGGCGAACGCCAGTTTCATCTTCTTGGTGCGTCCGAGGACGTACCCGGCCCCTATCGCGAGGCCCATTCCCACTCGGTTCATCGTGCCGTCCCGTCGCCTGTCCCCGCGCCGCCGCGCAGGCCGATCTCCAGTCGGTCCAGGAGTTCGTCCTCCTGCCGGTCGAACTCCTCCTCGTCGATCTCGCCCGCCTCCAACCGTTCCTCCAGCCGGGCGAGTTCGGCCCTGACCGCGGACGGGTCGTAGTAGAGGCGTTCCGCCTCCCTCAGCACCTGTCTGATCACCCAGCCGCTGCCGCGCACGGGGGCGAACGGCAGCAGGAGCACCTCTCCGATGAGTCCCACGGCGTCCTCATTCCTCCGCGCGGCCGGGGCCGGCCGTGGTGCCCGCGGGCTTGTCGTCGCCGGGTTCGACGAAGCTGTACGGCGGCAGCGGGCCGTTCACGCGCAGGTCGAGGTGCGGATTGCGCGTGCGGACCTGTTCCACCTCGTTCAGGAACTCGGCCGCCTTGTCGCGCTCCACCAGGAAGGACACGTTGGTGATCCAGCCGGTGGACTCGGGGCCCACACTGACCGCGTCGCCGACGGGCTCCAGGGCCTGCCGCACCACGGTGGCGTCCTCCTCCTCGCGGGCCTTGACGGCCGCGACGACCATCTCGCCGAGCTTCAGCCGGTCATCGTACGTACCGCCGCCCGCCCGCCGGTTGGCCTCTGTCATGGCGCGGATCTCCGGGTTCTCGGACATCACGCGATGCAGGACGGCCTCTTCGTCGTGGGTGGCCTTGATGTTGTACTCGACCTTGCCGTCAAGGGTGCGCAGCCGCTCCAGGTAGTGATCGGCGCGCTCGGCGAGCACGCCGGTGACCGTGTCGTCGTCCGGAGCGACGCTGCCGAACCGCATGGGCAGGACGCAGCCGTTGGCGCCGGCCTCGCTCAGGACGCTCTGGTGGGCGAGGAGGTCCTTGCGCTTCGGCCGCAGTCCCTCGGGCGCGTCACTGACGACGGCCGCCAGCTCGCCTGCCTTCAGGATGCGCACGGGGCGCGGCGGGTCGCCGACGCCTCCCATGCCCTCGGGCAGCGAGGGCTGGGACGCGGCGGTGATGCCGTAGACATAGGTGCTCACTCCTCTTCCTCCTTCCTGCGCGATGCCGTCGACTTGCGCGGACGCGGCCGGGACTCGGTCTGCCCCTCCTCGCGCGCCTGCTTGAAGGCGCCGGATATGGTCTCGGCGGCGCCGGACAGCGCGCCCTTGGACTTGCCGCGGGCGCCGGACTCGGTCATCTCGCCGACCAGGTCGGGCAGGCCGGGATCCTTGCGCGGCCCGGCCTCAAGGTCGAGGCGGTTGCACGCCTCGGCGAAGCGCAGGTAGGTGTCGACGCTGGCCACGACGACCCGGACGTCGATCTTCAGGATTTCGATGCCGACCAGGGAGACCCGTACGAACGCGTCGATGACGAGACCCCTGTCGAGGACGAGTTCCAGAACGTCGTAGAGGCCGCTGCTGCCGCCTCCGCCGCCGCTCTGCTGGGCCGGGACAACGGTCATGTCGACCGCGCCTCCTTGTCTGTGGATGGGTGAACGGATGTGTGGACGGGCGGGCGCCTAGCGGCCACCCGGCCGGTGCGAGTCGGCACGCCCGCGTTCGTAACGGCGAACGCGCCGATAGCCGGTGAGCTGTCCGTCGGAGTCGAGGTCCACCTGGTAGCTCGCCATCAGGCTCATCGTGTCGGGCACGCGAGCGAGCTCCAGTACCTCGACCTCCAGCGTCCAGCCGTCCTCCGTCTGCTCGAAGGACGACACGTTCTCGGCGGACATGCCGGTCAGCTCCCCGAGCTGCGTGCGCGCATGGCGCAGCACCTCCATGGGGCCGGGCCGACGCCCCTCCGCCGTGTTGTTGTCTGTGTCCGTGTCTTCCCCTTTGGGGGAGTTCCGTGAATTGTGTGACTCTGATGAGTTCTTTGTGTTCGACATGGCCACCTCTTTCTCCGGGTGGCCGCTCGTTCCTTGGCCAAACCTTCAGGAGGGCATCAACGCGTCGAGGCGGCGGCGCGCCGGTCCCAGCGAGCGCCCCTTCGTCGGCACATCGCCCCACGGGTCGGTGCGGGCCTGCTCGACGGCGTCGGCGATGGTCCACCGGCGGGCGTCGAGACCGGGATCGTCCAGCTGGGCCCAGGCGAGGGGGGTGGCCACGGGGGCGCCCGGTGTGGCGCGGACCGTGTAGGGGGCGACCGCGGTCTGGGCGTAGGCGTTGCGCCCGGTGTCCAGGTAGAGGCGGTCGCCGCGGTCCTTCTTGCGGGCGGCCGTGGTGAGCCGGTCCGGGTGGCCGGCGACCAGCGTGTCGGCGATGTCCCGGGCGAAGGCGCGGACCTCGTCGAAGTCGTGGTGGCCGTCGAGGGGCACCACCACGTGCAGGCCGCGCGAGCCGGTGGTCATCAGCGCCGAGGGCAGTTTCAGCTCGTCGAGCAGCTCCCGCAGCAGCCGGGCAGCCTCCCGCACCGCGGCGAAGTCCCCGGCGTCACCGGCCGGGTCGAGGTCGAGGACCAGCCGGTCGGGCCGCTCCACGCTGCCCACGCGGGACAACCAGCGGTGCAGGGTGACGGCGGCCTGATCGGCGAGGTACAGCAGGGTGGCGGTGTCGTCGCACACGGGGTGGCAGACGGTGCCGCCCTCCTTGGCGACCTCGACCCGGGTGATCCACTCCGGGTAGTTGTCCGGGGTGTTCTTCTGCATGAACCGGGGGCCGTCTACGCCGTCGGGGTGCCGCTCCAGCATCAGCGGGCGGCCGCGCAGATGGGGCAGCATGAACGGGGCGACGGACCGGTAGTAGTCGACCAGGTCGCCCTTGGTGTACTCCTGCGCGCCGCCGTCCCCGGGGAAGAGCACCTTGTCCTGCCGGTGCACCTGGACCGTGTGCCGGCCGGCGCGCACGGTCCGTACGCCGTCGCGGGCGCCGCCCCGTGCGGCACCGCTGGAGCTGCCTCGCGCACCACTGCCCGTGCCGCCGCGTGAGCCGCCTCGCGCACCGCTGCGTGTGCCGCCCGCCGTGCCGTCGCCGCTCACCGCACGATCGCCTCCTCCACCAGGAGCCGGCCGGCCGCCGCGATCGACTCGGCGTCGATGCCGGCGGCGTGCAGCTGCTCGTCCGGCGAGGCCGAGCCGGGCATCGTACGGACGGCGAGGCGCACCAGGCGCGGTACGGGCCGCCCGTCGGCGAACGCGTCCAGGACGGCGTCGCCGAGGCCCCCCTCCGCGCGGTGGTCCTCGACGGTCACCAGGCAGCCGGTCTCCTCGGCGGCCTGGCGCAGGGTGGGCGCGTCGACGGGCTTGACCGAGTACAGGTCGATCACCCGGGCCCGGATGCCGTCCGCCGCCAGCGTGTCGGCGGCGGCCAGCGCCTGGGGCACGGTCACGCCGGCCGCGACGATCGTCATGCGGTCCTGGTCGGAGGAGCGCAGCACCTTGCTGCCACCGATCGGGAACTCCTCGTCGGGCCCGTAGATCACCGGGCTCTCGCCGCGCGAGGTGCGCAGATAGCGGATGCCCTCCAGGCCGGCCATCGCGGTGACGAGGTGCGCGGTCTGGTTGGCGTCGCACGGGTACAGCACGGTCGAGCCGTGGATCGCCCGCATCATCGCCAGGTCCTCCAGCCCCATCTGGCTGGGCCCGTCCTGTCCGATCGCCACGCCCGCGTGGGAGCCGACCAGGTTGATGCCGGAACCGCTGATGGACGCCATGCGGATGAAGTCGTGGGCGCGGGTGAGGAACGCCGCGAACGTGGAGGCGTACGGCACCCAGCCGCGCGCGGCGAGTCCGACGGCGGTGGCCACCATCTGCTGCTCGGCGATGTAGCACTCGAAGTAGCGGTCGGGGTGCTCCTTGGCGAAGAACTCGGCGCGCGTGGAGTCGCCGACCTCGCCGTCGAGGGCGACCACGTCACCGCGTCCGGAGCCGAGCGCGGCGAGGGCCTGCCCGAAGGCGTTGCGGGTGGCGACACCCTTGTCGTCCTGGGCGGAGCCGCTCTTCTCGAAGCGTGGCAGTTCGAGGTGTCCGGCGGGCACCGCGTGCAGCATGCGGGCGGCGGGCGGCTCGTGCACCTCGACGCGGATGTTCCGGTGGGTGCCGCCGAGTTCCTCGATCGCGTCGTCGGCGTTCTTCAGCGGCTTGCCGTGCAGTCCCTCGCGGTCCTCGACGTCGGTGACGCCCTTGCCCTTGAGGGTGCGGGCGAGGATCGCGGTCGGCTGGCCCTTGGTGGAGATCGCCTCGCCGTACGCCCGGTCGATCGCGTCCACGTCGTGGCCGTCCACCTCGACGGTGTGCCAGCCGAAGGCCTGGAAGCGGCGGGCGTAGGCGTCGAGGTCGTGGCCGTGCCGGGTCGGGCCGCGCTGGCCGAGGCGGTTGACGTCGACGATCACGGTGAGGTTGTCGAGGTGCTCGTGTCCGGCGTGCTCGGCGGCCTCCCACACCGACCCCTCGGCCATCTCGCTGTCACCGCACAGCACCCACACGCGGTATCCGGTGCGGTCCAGCCGCTTCCCGGACAGTGCGATGCCGACGCCGACGGGCAGGCCCTGCCCGAGCGACCCGGTGGCCGTCTCGACCCACGGCAGCTGCCGGGGCGTCGGATGCCCTTCGAGGCGGCTGCCCAGCTTGCGGAAGGTCAGCAGTTCCTCGTCGTCGATGGCGCCGGCCGCCTTGAAGACGGCGTACATGAGCGGCGACGCGTGTCCCTTGGACAGGACGAAGCGGTCGTTGGCGGGGTGGGCGGGGCGGTCGAAGTCGTAGCGGAAGTGGTTGGCGAGGAGCACGGCCATCAGGTCCGCGGCGGACATCGACGACGTCGGGTGCCCGGAGCCCGCGGCGGCCGAGGCGCGCACACTGTCGACGCGCAACTGCTGGCCGAGTTCTACGAGTTCACCGGTGTTCATGAGTCTCCTTCCGCGGGGGTGACGCCGGGGGTGCCGTCGGTCCGCTTGACGGGGCCGGGAGCCTTCTTGTCGGGCTCACCGTGTGGCTGGTTCTCGGCGGGTTCACCGCCGGGTTGGTTCTTGGCGGGTTCGCCGTCCGGTTGGTTCTTGGCAGGCTCACCGTCGGGCCGGTTCTTCGCGGGCTCACCGCCGGGCCGGGTGCTCGCGGCTTCAGGGCGCGGCTGGTTCTTCCCGTCGGCGGGGCGGGGTTTCCCGGAGCCCTCCGGTTCCGTGTCGGCCAAGGCGGCCGCTCCGGGCCCCGAGCCGGCCGCCTTGGTCTTCCGCTGCGCCTCCTGACCGCGGGGGCCCTGCTCGTCACGGACCCCGCCCGGTCCCCCGGGCACCCGGGCCAGCTCCGGCGAGGCCGTGTCCAGCGGCACCGACCAGGACCGTACGAGGCCCAACTGGACCGCCTGGCGAGGGAGTACGGAATCCAGCAGCCAGTCCGCGGCGACCCGGACCCGGTTGCCGGGCATCGCCGCGAGGTGGTAGCCGCGGGTGACCGCACCGGCGGCCGGGCCGGACAGGGGGATGCCGAGCGGGTTGGCGGCGGCCTTCGCACCGCCCAGGTCGACCACGAACCCGAGGTCCTTGTGCCGGTAGGGGCGCCGTTCGCCGACGCCCAGCGAGGCGGCGACGTTGCGGGCCGCGACCTTGCCGTGCCGCCAGGCGTGCTGCGCGGTCATCGGCGTGTACGTCCCCGGCTCGTTCAGATCCGGTACGGCGGCCGCGTCCCCGCACGCGAACACCTCGGGGCGGCCCGGGAGTTGCAGATAAGGATCGACGATAAGACGCCCGCGCTCCAGCGGCATTCCGGTGCTCTCCACGAGCGGATCGGGTCGCACGCCGACACACCACACCAGGGTCCGCGTCTTGACGAACTCACCGTCGGTGAGCAGCACCCCGCTCGACGTGGCCTCCTTCACGGAGGTCCCCATGCGCACCTCCACGCCCCGCTCCCGCAGGGTGCGGTCGGCGGTGCGGGACAGGTGCTCGTCCAGCTCGGGCAGGACACGGGGCGCCACGTCGAGGAGCAGCCAGCGGGGCCGTACGCCCTGCCTGAGGGGGTGCTTGCGCACCTGCGCCCGGGTGTACAGCTGTCCCTGTGCGGCGACCTCGGTGCCGGTGTAGCCGGCGCCGACCACGACGAAGGTGGTGCGGGCGGCGCAGCTCTCCGGGTCGTCCGACGCGGCGGCGAGCTCCACCTGCCGGGTGACGTGGTCCCGCAGGTACAGCGCCTCGGGCAGGCCGCGGAAACCGTGGGCGTGCTCGGCGACCCCGGGGATCGGCAGCAGCTTGTTGACGCTGCCGACGGCGAGCACGAGCCGGTCGTACGGCAGGGTGCCCTCGCCGCCCTCGGGGTCGGTGTATCGCACGGTCCGCCCGTCCAGGTCGACGCCGTCGGCCTCGCCGAGCACCAGGCGGACGTGCGGCAGCGTGCCCGAGAGGGAGACGGTGACCCGGCGCGGCTCCAGGATCCCGGAGGCGACCTGGGGCAGCAGGGGCAGATACAGGAAGTAGTCGGTGGGGTTCAGCAGGGTGATGTCGGCCTTGCCGCGGGACATCCGGGACAGTTCTCGGGCCGTCCGGTATCCGGCGAAGCCGGCACCGACGATCACAATGCGGGGTCGACTCACGGTTCGCCTCCGGGGCTGTCGCGTACCTCGGCAGCCTTCCGCGTCCCCCTGGTCAGGGCACCCAAACGTGTGCCCGGTCGCCGCGCCCGCCCGGTTTCCGCCACCAGCGCCGGGTACTCGGCACGGCGAACCACCGTCCACCTCGTGGAGGCACACCCCCCATGCCCGAGTACGGCTATTTCCTCTCGTGCGAGCAGTACGGTCCCGCGGAGCTCATCGAGCAGGCGCGGATGGCCGAGCAGGCCGGGTTCACGGCCCTGTGGATCTCCGACCACTACCACCCGTGGAACGACGCGCAGGGCCAGAGCCCGTTCGTCTGGTCGGTGATCGGCGCCCTCTCCGAGGCGGTGTCCCTGCCGATCGAGACGGCGGTGACCTGCCCGACGGTCCGGATCCATCCGGCGGTGGTGGCGCAGGCCGCGGCGACCAGCGCGGTGATGACGAACGGCCGCTTCCGGCTCGGCGTCGGCACCGGCGAGGCCCTCAACGAACACATCCTCGGCGACCCCTGGCCGCCCGCGCACGTCCGCCTGGAGATGCTGGAGGAGTCCGTCCAGGTCATGCGGCGGCTGTTCACCGGCGAGGAGGTCAACCACCACGGCACGCACTACACGGTGGAGAACGCCCGCCTGTACACCGTCCCGGACGAGCCCGTCCCGATCGACATCTCCGGCTTCGGCCCCGCGGCCACCCAGCTCGCCTCGCGGGTCGCCGACGGCTACGTCACCATCCAGCCGGACGCGGCGATGGTGGAGCAGTACCGCAAGGGCGGCGGTGGCGGAAAACTCGTCAGCGGCGGCACGAAGGTCTGCTACGGCACCGACAAGGACGAGGCCGTACGGACCGTGCACCGGCTCTGGGCGAACGAGCAGTTGCCCGGCGAGCTGGGCCAGGTGCTGCCCTCCCCCAAGCACTTCGAGCAGGCGCAGACCCTGGTCACCGAGGACATGGTCCGCCAGAACCGGGTGTGCGGCGACGACGTGGACGAGCACGTGGCCGAGCTGAAGCAGTTCGCCGACGCGGGCTTCGACATGGTCTACGTCAACCAGATCGGCCCCGACCTGCGCGGCTTCTTCGACTTCTACCGTACGAAGGTGCTGCCGCAGCTCCAGCAGGCTGGCTGAGGGCCGGGAGCAGGCGATGAAGCTCCGCCGACCCGTCGTGTCCGTGTACACGGTGCCCACCGACGCCCCCGAGGCCGACGGCACGCTGTCCTGGGACTCCACGACCATGGTGATCGCCGAGGTGAGCGCGGGCGACGCGACCGGCACGGGCTGGACCTACGGTCCGGCGGCGGTCGGCGACTTCCTGCACGAGCAGCTCTCCCCGCTCGTCGAGGGCCGCAGCGCACTGGACATCCCCGCGCTGCACGACGCGATGTGCCGCTCGGTCCGCAACACGGGCCGCCCCGGCATCGCGGCCGCAGCGATCTCGGCCCTCGACATCGCCCTGTGGGACCTCAAGGCCCGGCTGCTCGAACTCCCCCTGGCCCGTCTCCTGGGCGTCGCCCACGAGAGCGTGCCGGTGTACGGCAGCGGCGGCTTCACGACGTACCACGACACGCATCTGGCGGCGCAGCTCAACGGCTGGGTGCACGGGCAGCACATCCCCCGCGTCAAGATCAAGATCGGGGAGGGCTGGGGCCGCGCGGTCACCCGCGATCTGGCCCGGGTCCGCGCGGCCCGCCATGTCATCGGCGTGGACGCGGAGTTGTACGTCGACGCCAACGGGGCCTACACCCGCAAACAGGCGGTCCGGGTCGGGCATGCGCTCGCCGAGCACGGTGTCGGCTGGTTCGAGGAGCCGGTGTCCTCGGACGACCTGACGGGGCTGCGGCTGGTGCGGGACGCGGTGGTGTGCGACGTGACGGCCGGGGAGTACGGGTACGACCTCCCGTACTTCGCCCGCATGATCACGGCCGGCGCGGTCGACTGCCTCCAGATCGACGCGACGCGTTGCGGCGGCCTCACCGAGTTCCTGCGCGCGGCCGCCCTGGCCCAGGCCCACGGCCTGGAGGTCTCGGCCCACTGCGCCCCGCACGCCCACGCCGCCGCGGCCGCGTCCCTGCCCAACATCCGCCACCTGGAGTGGTTCCACGACCACGTCCGCATCGAGGACATGTTCTTCGACGGCGCGCTGGATCCCACGGGCGGAGAGGTCCGCCCCGTCTGCGGCATCGGCCACGGGCTGACGCTGCGGACCGAGGAGGTGGAGCAGTACCGGGTGGCGTGAGCGAACGACTCGACCGACGCTGTTCCGTGTTCTGTCCCGGCACCGTTCCGGTCCGGTCCCGGGTGCTCGGTCAGCTCCGGCCGCGACGGCGCATCCCGGCGGTCACCACGGCACCCAGCCCGCCGGCCGCCACCAGTCCCGCCCCCATGCGTCCACGGTTGCGGGACACCCAGTCCTGCGGGCTTTCCGGCACGGCCTCGTCGTCGAAGCGGCCGTGCGCCCCGAAGTCCCGCCCGTGCGGGCCGTCGGCCGGGGACCAGAGGTTGCCGGGACCCGCGTACTCCCCGTCGCCGTGCTGGTCCTGCTGCGACTCGAAGGCGGTCCGCGCGAGGTAACGGTCGAGGAAGCCCGGCGCGACCGCGTTGGCGAGCAGCGTGGCCACCGTCGACCCGCCGACCCAGTACTCGCGCCGCCGCGCGTGGAAGGCCGCGTGCACGATCGCGCGGGCCGCGACCTCGGGCTGGTAGACGGGCGCGACCGGCCTGGGCCGCCCCGGCATCCGGTTCAACACCCAGTCGAACTGCGGGGTGTTGAGCCCCGGCATCTGCACCATCGTCGTACGCACCTGGCTGCGCTCGTGCAGCAGCTCGCAGCGCAGCGACTCGTTGAAGCCCTGGATCGCGTGCTTGGCGCCGCAGTACGCCGACTGCAGCGGGATCCCGCGGTAGGCGAGCGCCGAACCGACCTGCACGATCGTGCCCCGGTCGCGCGGCAGCATGTGCCGCAGCGCGGCCCGGGTGCCGAACACATAACCGAGGTACGTCACTTCGGTCACCCGCCGGAACTCGTCCGGGGTGACCTCCGTGAACGGGGCGAAGACCCCGCTGAAGGCGTTGTTGACCCAGACGTCGATGGGTCCGAACGCGTCGACGACCTTCTGGGCCGCGTCCTCGACCGCCTTGGCGTCGGCCATGTCCACGGTGACGACGAGGGCCTCGCCACCGGCGCGCTGCACCTCGTCCGCCGCGGCGGCCAGTCCCTCGCGGCCGCGGGCCAGCAGGGCGACCCTGGCGCCCCGGGCGGCGAAGGCCACCGCCGCGGCCCGGCCCACGCCACCGCTGGCGCCGGTCACCACGACGGTCGCGCCGTGCTTCCAGGGGCCCCTCGCGACCTTCGCGAGGGGCCCCTTACGGAACACTCGCACCTCGCATCACGCCCGGTGGTGCGGATCGGGGTCGATCCCGTCACTGCCTGCCGTGCCGGGGCCGCCGCTCGTGCCGGGCGGGGCGGTCGGCATGGGCGGTACGGGCGCGTCGCCCAGGCCACCGGACGGGCCGGCGGGTGCGGTGCCGCCATGGGCGCGGTCCCGCTCCGCGGCGGATTCCGCCGCGCGGCCCGGGGTCGGCCGGGCCCCGGCGGGATGGGCGGCGCTGCGCAGCGCGTAGGCCACCGCGGCCAGGATCACCGCGGTGATCAGCGCGGCGGCCCAGTCGGGCAGCCCGATGGCGAGCGCCAGCCCCAGGGCGAGCGCGACGGCCGCGCCCGCGTACAGGGCGGTAGCGCCGGACGCGGCGTACAGCATGGCCGTACGGCGTTGCTTGCGCGTCTGCTCGCGCAGTTCGTCGCGGATGGTCTCCCGCGCGACCTGCGCCAGCTCGTCGACCAGGTGCTTGTCGAGATGCTCCAGGTGATCCAAGCGGTCCATGCCCGCCGGGTACCCGTCCCGACCGGCGCGTAACGCTCGGGCCACGGGCTCCGGGCCCGGCGACCGGGCAGGGGACACCGTGGGGATCACGTGAAACGATCTCATTGCCCGGGCCGCTCCAACTAGGCTCGTCGTATGGACATTCTGGGAGCCACGCTGCGCGTCTGCGTCGACGACCTGGAGACCGCGGTCCCCTTTTACGAGCGCCTCGCGGGCGGCCGGGCCCTCCGCTTCGAGCGCGGCGGCGTCCAGGTCGCCGCGGTCGGCTGCTTCCTGCTGATGAGCGGGCCCGAGGCCGAGCTGGAGGTGCTGCGCAAGGTCGCCGCGACGATCGCCGTCAAGGACGTCGAGGAAACCGGCCGGGTCCTCACGGAACTGGGCGCCCGCGTCATCGCGGGACCGGTCGCCACCCCGGCGGGCCGCAACCTGATCGCGATGCACCCGGACGGGGCGGTGTACGAGTACGCGGACCGCGGCGGGGCGTGAGAATTCCGCCTGTGGTTCGGCCGCACAGACGTAGAGTCGGGCCTTCGACGGCGGACGCGAAGGAGCGGCAGTGAACGAGCAGCACACCTACCGGGTGATCGTCCGGGGCACGTGGGACGCGCTGACCGACGAGGCGCGCACCCGGCTGCTCGCCGAGGCACCGGAACACGGGATGACGAGCATGCGGTTCACCGAGGAGGGGTCGCTGTCGTACGAGCCGGCGCCGCTGAAGCACTTCTCGATGCGGTACGTGGTGGTGTCGGACGCGGCGGACGGTGACGAGATGGCGGCGGCGATCGCGGAGGACCGGGCGGAGACGACGCTCCGGGACCTCGGCCACGGCTTCCGCGACCTGAGGTCGACCGTGACGGACCTGGACACGATGAAGATCAACCGGAAGCCCGCATCTCGGCGGTGAGGGCCCAGCGCTCGTGGTCGCGCCAGGCGCCGTCGATGAAGATCATGTCCGGGGAGAAGCCCTCCAGGCGGAACCCGCAGGCGCGGGCGAGCGCGATGGACGCGGCGTTGGCGGGCTGCACGTTGATCTCCAGCCGGTGCAGCCCCATCGGTCCGAACGCGTACCGGACCACGAGGTCGAGCCCCTCGCGCATCAGTCCGCGCCCGGCGGCGTGCGCGAAGGCGCCGTAGCCGAGCGCCCCG
Organism: Streptomyces cellulosae; assembly: GCF_000721105.1. GTDB lineage: Bacteria > Actinomycetota > Actinomycetes > Streptomycetales > Streptomycetaceae > Streptomyces > Streptomyces cellulosae_A. The sequence goes on along the minus strand of NZ_JOEV01000002.1, from coordinate 339,939 downwards.
CACTGGAAGCCGCCCCGGACGATGTTGTTGATGTTGATGTAGCCGGCGACGGCCCCGTCCTCGCCGCTGTCCAGGGCCTTCTCGCACACCAGGAACCCGGCTTTGGACGGGTCCTCGATCAGCCGCCCCGCATACGCGGCGTAGGCACCGGCGCTGTCCGGCGGAAACAGCCACGGCTGGTGCAGTTGCTTGCTCTCCCGGGCACGGGCGGTGAACTCGGCACCGTCCTCGTAGGTGAAGTGGCGTATGCCCACACGTGGGCCTTCGGCGAGGTAGCGGGAAGTGTTGTGCGGCACCCCGCCACCCTACGGCTCGCTCCCCGCCACCGGCAGTTCAGCACCCCGCTGTGCCTCGGCGCGCTCGTCACGGGGACCGGCTCGATCCACCGGTCGCCGAAGGGCGACCGGGGGGTGGGCGAGGGTCCTGGTGCTGTCGCGCGCGATGTCGTGGAGCTTGGCGAAGGCAGGTGCGGTGCCCTCGGTGTCGTGGGGCCGGGGTCTTGCGGCGGCAGGCCCACGATGCCCGCGAGAAGGCTCTGCGAACGGCATGCGGTGCACGCCGGTCCGCCGCGAACGGCACGCGGCGAGCGCCGGTCAGCGCAGCGCCGGTTCGTCCAGCGTCAACGTGCCCATGTCGGCGTCGAGTTCGGCCGCCACACCGAAGGGGATCGTCAGCGCCCCTGCGCAGTGGCCGAATCCGAACTCCTCCACGACGGGCACCCCGAGCCCGCCGAGCCGGTCCGCGAGCAACGCCCGCAGGCCGTCGTAGGCCTCGCACTGCTCCCACGACCCGAGCAGCACCCCGCGCACCCCGTCCAGCCAGCCGGCGCGCAGGAGTTGGGTGAGGTAGCGGTCCAGGCGGTACGTCTCCTCGCCCACGTCCTCCAGGCACAGCAGCCCGCCGCGCGCGCCCGGACGGGCCTGCGGGGTGCCGAGTTCGGCGGCGAGCAGGCACAGACAGCCGCCGAGGGTGACGCCCCTGGCCCGGCCGGGGGCGAGGGCCGTGCCGCCGGAGGTGATCGTGCGGACCGTCTCCGGGGCGAACAGGGTGGCCTTGAGGTGTGCCTGGGCGCGGGTGTTCTTGACGAAGTCGATGCCGGCCGCCATCGGCCCGTGCAGGGTGACCAGGCCCAGGCGGGTGGCGAACGCCTCGTGCAGGGCGGTGATGTCGCTGAACCCGACGAACACCTTCGGTCCGGCCGCCCGCATCGCCTCCCAGTCGAGCAGGTCGACCATGCGCTGCGCCCCGTATCCGCCCCGCGCGCACAGCACGGCGTCCACAGCGGGGTCGCACCAGGCGCTGAGCAGATCGGCGGCCCGGTCGGCGTCCGTGCCCGCCAGGTAGCCGAACTCGGTGTGCCGGTCCAGCACATGGGGTGCCACGACCGGGTCGAGGTCCCAGCCGCGCAGTACGTCGAGCCCGGCCCGCAGCCGTTCCTCGGGGACGGGTCCGCTGGGTGCGACGACGGCCACGCGGGCGCCGGGAGCGAGCCGCGACGGCCGCTGGAGTTCCTTCACCTGGTGAGCTCCAATGCGGGGACGCCTGGCGGGTCGATGCCGAAGACCTGGGAGTAGAGGGAGAGTTCGGACTCCAGTACGCGGATCGTGGTCTCCGCCCGCCGGAACCCGTGCCCCTCCCCCTCGAACGCGATGTACGCGTGCGGCACTCCGCGGCCCGTCATCCGGGCGAGGAACCGTTCGCACTGGGCGGGCGGGCAGATCACATCGTCCAGGCCCTGGAGCAGCAGGAAGGGCGCGGTGATCCGGTCGGCGTGCTCGCTGGGCGACCGCTGCGCGTACCGGCCGGGCACCTCGGCGTACGGCCCGATCAGTGTCTCCAGGTACCGGGATTCGAAGTCGTGGGTCTCCCCCGCGCCCCAGCCGGCCAGGTCGAGGACCGGATAGAGGATGGTGCCGCAGGCGTAGACGTCGGTGGCGACGAGGGAGGAGGCCGCGGTCCAGCCGCCCGCGCTGCCGCCCCGGATCGCCAGCCTGTCGCGGTCGGCGGTGCCCTCGTCGGCGAGGGCCGTCGCGACGGCCGCGCAGTCCTCGACGTCCACCACGCCCCACTGCTCCCGCAGCAGGTCGCGGTACTCCCGGCCGTAACCGGCGGAGCCGCCGTAGTCGACCTCGGCGACCCCGATGCCCCGCGAGGTGAAGTAGGCGATCTCCAGGTCCAGGACGAGCGGCGCGCGTCCGGTGGGGCCGCCGTGCGCCCACACCACGTACGGCGGCAGCTCGTCGTCGGGCGCGGTGCAGCCGGGGTGGTGCGGCGGGTAGATGTGGGCGTGGATCTCGCGTCCGGCCGGTCCGGTGAAGGTGCGGATCTGCGGCTCGGGGTAGTAGGCGGGGTCCACGGCGTCGTCGTGCGCGGCCCCGATCACCCGGGCCCGGCCGGTACCGGTGTCCAGTTCGACCACCTCGTACGCGCTGCGCGGACTGCCCCCCACGGCGGCGACACGGTCGCCGTGCACGGCGAGGCTGGGCGCGAACTCGGTCCACGGTCCGGCCGCGTCGACGAGTTCGCCGGTCTCCGGGTCGAGGATGCCGAGGATGGTGGCGCCGCAGCCGTGGACGACGGCGATCAGACCGCTGTCCAGCGGGGCGAACCAGCGGTACCCGAGCTTCCACAGGGGTCCGCCGAACTCCTCCTCGCGCGGGCAGAGGGGCTCCCCGTCGCGGTACAGGTTCCACCAGCCCGTGCGGTCGCTCGCGTACAGGAGCCGGCCGTCCGCCGACCACTCGACCTGGGCGATCGACTCCTGCGGTCCGCCGGCCACCCTCCGCGCCTGGCCGAAGGCGCCGTCCTCGCCCACCTCGGCGACGAGCAGTTCCGTGCCGTCCCACGGCATTCGCGGATGGTCCCAGGCGAGCCAGGCGACGCGCCGCCCGTCGGGCGCCAGCCGGGCGCCGGTGACGAACCGGTGCCGGTCGTCGGTGAGTTCGCGTACGGCGTCCCGGTCCCCGGCGGCCGAACCGTCGAGCGGCACGGCGGCCAGGACACGCCGTACGTCGTCGGGGGCGTCGCCGGTGAACTCCTCCAGCACGCACCACACTTCGCCGCGTTCGAGGCGCAGCTGCGGGTCGGCCCAGCGCAGTCCGCCGCCCACCGGGGAGACGGGGGTGAGCGGGACGGGTTCGCCGCCCGGACGGCAGCGGTACAGGCGTTGGTCGGCGAAGTGGACGAAGACGACGAGGGGTTCGCCGTCGACGACCGCACCCGCCCAGGGCTGTCCCCCGTACTCGATGACGCGGCTGCGCACGTTCCACGGCGCGGGCAGCACCCGTTCCTCCGTACCGTCGACGCGCCGCCGCACGAGTGTCCGCCGCCCGCCCTCGGTCGGCCGGGGCTCGATCCACCAGGCCTCCTCACCGACGAAACCCACGTACTCGGGGTGCCCGTCGTGTGCGGCGGCGAGCGCCGCGTCGATGGGTGAGGGCCAGGAACCGTAGGCCAACGTCCGCACTTCTTCCCCCTGTGTGCCTAGGCCGTGCGCAGAAAGCGGTCGAGGACACGGACACCGAAGTGGAGCGCCTCGACGGGCACCCGTTCGTCGACGCCATGGAAGAGGGCCTGGTAGTCGTAGCCCGCCGGGAGCTTCAGCGGGGTGAAGCCGTAGCCGGTGATGCCGAGCCGTGAGAACTGCTTGGCGTCGGTGCCGCCGGACATGCAGTACGGCACCACGTGCCCCTCGGGCGCGAACTCCTCGACGGCGGCCCGCATCCTCGCGTACGTCGGCGAGTCGAGCGGCGACTGGAGAGCCACCTCCCGGTGCTGGAACTCCCACTCCACGTCGGGTCCGGTGAGCTGGTCGAGGGTCGCGCGGAACTCGCCCTCGGCGCCGTGGAGGTAGCGCCCGTCGACGTACGCCACCGCCTCCCCCGGAATCACGTTGATCTTGTATCCGGCGTCCAGCATGGTCGGGTTGGCGCTGTTGCGGACCGTGGCCTCGACGAGCTTCGCGGCCGGACCGAGCTTGTCCAGGAGCACGTCCACGTCCGACAGGTCCGTCCCGATGCCGTGGAGCGCGGCGAGTTCGGTGAGCGCGGCGCGCACGGTCGGGGTGAGCCTCAGCGGCCACTCGTGCTCGCCGATCCGGGCGATCGCGGCGGCGAGCCGGGTGACGGCGTTCTCCCGGTTCACCTTGGAGCCGTGTCCGGCGCGTCCGCGTGCGGTGAGCTTCAGCCAGCCGGTGCCGCGCTCGCCGGCCGCGATCGGGTACAGCTCCCGCCCGCTCCCGTCGTGGAAGGTGAAAGCCCCCGACTCGCTGACACCCTCCGTGCAGCCCTCGAACAGGTGGGGGTGCTCGTCGGCGAGGAACCCGGAGCCGTCCTCGGCGCTGGCCTCCTCGTCGGCGGTGAACGCGACGACGATGTCCCGCCGGGGCCGCACGCCCTCCCGGGCCCAGGCCCGCACGACGGCGAGGATCATGGCGTCCATGTTCTTCATGTCGACCGCGCCCCGCCCCCACACGACCCCGTCGCGGATCTCCCCGGAGAAGGGGTGCACGCTCCAGTCCCGGGCCTCGGCGGGCACCACGTCCAGGTGACCGTGGAGGAGCAGGGCGTGTGCCGACGGGTCGGTGCCCTCGATGCGGGCGACCACGTTCGTACGGCCCCGGGTGCGTTCGAGGAGCGCGGGCTCCAGGCCCGTCTCGGCGAGCCGGGCCGCCGCGTACTCGGCGGCGGGGCGTTCCTGGCAGTCGCCGCCGCCCCGATTGGTGGTGTCGATGCGGATGAGGTCCGAGGTGAACTCGACGACCTCGTCCAGGGCCTGCTGGTCAGCCATACTGCTCCTCCACGGCGGCCGAGACGATCGTGGTCACCGCCTTGAAGGTGCGGATCCCGCCGTACATGGTGTCACTCGTGTACGCCACCTTCCGTTCACCGATCCGGGCCACACCGGGCACGACGGTGGCGGCCATCGCCAGGTGCTCGGCGTCGAATTCCAGCGCGATCGTGAACGGTCCACTCTGCACCGGTTCCTGACGGATCGCCAGGGAAGCGGCCGCCTTCGCCGCGGCCCGGATCTCGGCGGCGGTCCTGGCCGGCGTACGGCACACGGCCGCATATCGCGAGACATGGTCCTTGACGGCGACCTTCAGCGCCTCGGGGGCGTAACCGAGCGCGTCCTCGCAGGCCACGTCGTCGCCGGTGACGAGGACGACGGGCACCCCGTACTCGGCGACGACGTGCGCGTTGAGCAGGCCCTCGCTCGCCCGTACGTCGTTCAGCCAGACCCCGGTGACGGAGTTGGCGAGGTAGGTGTGGGCGAGGACGCCCTCCATGCCGGCGCCCGCGTGGTAGCCGACGAAGGCGACGCCGTCCACGTCCCCGTGCTGCACGCCCTCCACCATGGACAGTGCCTTGTGCCGGCCGGTGAGCATCTGGGCCCGCTCGTCGAGCCGCTCGAGCAGCAGGTTGCGCATCGTCCAGTGGGCCTCGTTGACGAGGACGTCGTCGGCGCCCCCGTCGAAGAATCCCCGCACGGCGGCGTCGACGTCCGAGGTGAACATCGACCGGCACCGCTCCCACTGCGGGGTCCCCGGCAGCACGTCGGCCGGCCAGGTCACCCCGGTGGCGCCCTCCATGTCGGCGCTGATCAGGATCTTCATGTTCCGCACGTTACGCGCCGCCGGAGGAACCGGCCAGGAAGCCATGGGTTCCCCGTGGCCCCGCCCGCCACCGAACTCACACGGTGCGCCCGGCCACCAGCCACCTCGACGGCAGTTCGATGCGGGTGCCGTCGGGCCGGTACTCCGTGGTGGTGAGCGGGAGTTCACCGCTCGCCAGGACGGTCAGCCCGGCCACGTTCAGGTACACGGGGATCGCGTCGTCGGCGACCTCGCCGGGGGCGATGCCGTGCCGGAAGACCGGTGCCAGCTTGGGCGGCGGTCCTCCGGGACTCTGGGCCAGGCCCAGCAGGACGGGTTTGGCGTCCTCGGAGAGCTCCACGAGGAAGGCCCGGCCGCGCTCTGCGACGAGTGCGGCGATCCCGTCCACGAGCTGCTGCCGGTCCTCGGGTTCGGCCTGGTGCAGGACGCCCCGCATGTAGACGTTGGCGTCGCCGAGTTCAGCGTGCAGGGTCTTTGCCGCTCCCTTCGCCGCGCCGTCCAGCAGCCGGTACGTGGCCTGTCCCGCCGGGTCGGCGTGCCGGGCGTGGTCGAGGGCGGCGGTGGAGATGTCGGCGCCGATGACATGGGGGAAGCGGTCGGCGAGGAAACGGGTCTGGGTGCCGTTCCCGCAGCCCAGGTCAACCATCGGCAGGCCGTGGTCGATCAGGTGGGGTTCGAAGAGGGCGAGGTGGGCACCGGCGGTCAGCACCGGCTCCGCGTCCCAGAACACGGCCCCCTGTCCGCCGGGAGCCTCACGCCAGAAGCCCTCCCAGGCCTCCCGGTACCGACTCGTCACACTCATGACCAACTCCCCAGGTGCGAAGTCCGCCCGCCGCCAGTGACGCGCCACCGCTCCCACCGCGCCCGCTGCCGGACACGGTGAGCCGGGCGCGGCCCGCGGCCGGGTAGGACAGCCGTCCGTCGAGGGACGACTCCAGGTCGGGGCCGAGACCGTCGTAGGCCGCGTACGGCCCGTAGGACACGGACTCGTCCTCCTCGGGCAGCGCTCCGGAGACGGGCAGCAGATCGGCCGCAGGCCGACCGATCGCCTCCTCCTTGGTGACGGCGAACAGGCGTCGGGCGCCGGTGCTCCAGTGGGACACCAGTCCGTCACGGTCCACCACGACCACGGCCAGCGGGATGCGCCCCGCCGCGGCCGGTTCCGCCGCGCCGTGCCCGGCTCCAGGGCGGGGAGCTGTGTCCCTGTCGGTGCCACGGTCCATGGTCCTGGCCCTCTTTCCCCACGGCTCCGCGAGATCTGAACTGCCGTCACCACCGTACGGCGCCGGCTGGTCACGATGTGTGGCAATCCGGGAATCAACCGCTCCGCCCCACACCGGCGCGCGCCCCCGCGCCCCGCGCTGAACAGGGGCGATGACCACCGGACCTGAGTTACTGAGGGGTTGTCGGTCCTCGTGCCCCAGAGGGAGATCCCGTTCCGTGCGCCCGCCGCCCGCCACCTGGAGCACGGTGGCGGGCGGCGGGTGACCCGAGGCGATGACGGTGTACCTCGCCGGAGGACAGGTCGACGAACCGGAAGATTCCGTCCGGGCCGGTGGTGACGGTGTCCACGACGTTGCCCACCGCGTCCAGCAAGGTCACGCGCGCGTCCTCGACGGGCCTCCCCCACCCTTCGGACGGGGGACCCCATCTCGCCCCGCTCGCCGCTCGCCGCTCGCCGCTCGCCGCTCGCCGCTCGCCGGTCGCCGGTCGCCGGTCGCCCGCACGGTGACGCGCAGCACGGCCGGACGGGAGGCGGGCGCGCCGGCGGCGAGGGTGTACTCGCCGGCCACCAGCTCGGTGATGACATGGCCGCCCTCGCGCACGGCGGTGCCGTCCGCGGTCAGCACGGTCCCGGCGAGGCGTCCGGCGCCGCCGAGGACGACGTCGGGTTCGACGGGCCGCTCGCCGACGGTCACCGAGACCGCCCACGGCGGCCGTCAGGACGTACGAGCCCGGGCCCGGCGTGGACAGCGCGTACCGGCCGTCCTCGCCGCCGGCGAACGGCGCACCGCCGGTCCCGGCGGACATCCACGCGAACCGGTGAGAGGCCAACGGCCCGTCACCGGCGGCGGATTGGGACTACTGCTCGACCTCGGCGGCCAGCTTGTCGAGCATGGCGTCGTAGATCCGGCCGAGCCCCTTGGGGGCGAACGTCTTCTCGAAGAAGCCGCCGATGCCGCCGGCGCCCTGCCAGGTGGTGGTGACGACGACCCGGGACTTGCCCTCCCCGGCCGGGGTGACCCGCCAGGTGGTGACCATCGAGGAGTTGCGGTCCTTCTCGACCAGTTCACCGTCGGTGGGCTCACTCACCTCCAGGAGGCAGTCGCGCACGCGCTTGCTGGTGGCCTGGAGCTTCCAGTGGACGAGGGTTCCCTCGCCGTCGCCGCCCTCGCGCACCTCGTACTCGCTGAACTGCTCGGGCAGCAGCTTCGCGCGCGTGCCGGTGTAGTCGGCGAGGGCGTCGAACACCTTCTCCGCGTCCGCCGCGACGATCCGCTCCGTAGTGGCCTCGACCTGCGCCATTGACGTCCTCCAGGACCTGGGTTCTCGGGGTGGTTTCTCGGGTTTCTCAGGGCTTATCGGGGTGAGGGCAAGCCAACCACCCCGGTCCCCGGCCGCCCAAATCGGGGGCACGGAAGCGATCGGAAACAGCCCTTGCACGATCAAGCGAACAGGTGTTCTATTCTGGGAGCAGTGCTACCGAGGAGGCCTCATGCGCTGGGAGAACCTCACCGACTCCGGTGACCACAGCAGGGCCGACGCCGCGTTGTTCGGCGCCGACGCGGTGACCACCCGCACCTTCGACACCCCGGAGTTCCGCGGGATCACCTTCCACGAGGTGCGGGCCCGCTCGATCATCAACCGGGTGCCCGCGGTCTCCCGCATGTCCTTCCAGTGGACGGTCAACCCGTACCGGGGCTGCTCGCACGCGTGCGTGTACTGCTTCGCCCGCAAGACCCACAGCTACCTGGACCTCGACACCGGCCTCGGCTTCGACTCGCAGATCGTCGTCAAGACGAACGCGCCGGAGCTGCTGCGCCGCCAGCTCGGCTCGCGCCGCTGGCAGGGCGAGCACATCGCGATGGGCACCAACGTCGACTGCTACCAGCGCGCCGAGGGCCGCTACCGCCTGATGCCGGGCATCATCGGCGCCCTGCGCGACCACGCCAACCCCTTCTCGATCCTGACGAAGGGCACGCTGATCCTGCGCGACCTCGATCTGCTGACCCAGGCGGCCGAGGTGACGGACGTCGGCATCTCGGTCTCGGTCGGCTTCACCGACCCCGAGCTGTGGCGCACGGTGGAGCCGGGCACGCCCGCACCGGAACGGCGTCTGGAGGTCGTACGCAGTCTCGGCGAGCGCGGCATCGACTGCGGGGTGCTGATGGCGCCGGTGATCCCGTTCCTGAGCGACCATCCGGCCCGACTCCGGGAGACCGTACGGGCGATCGCGGCCTCCGGGGCCACCTCGGTCACCCCGCTCGTACTGCATCTGCGCCCCGGCGCCCGCGAGTGGTTCATGGCCTGGCTGGAGCGCGAGCACCCGTATCTGGTGCGCCGGTACGAGCGGCTGTACGCGGACGGCTCCTACGCCCCGAAGTGGTACCAGCGCCGGATCACCCGTCAGGTCCACGAGCTGGCCGAGGAGTACGGCATCGGCCCCACGCGCGCGGGGATGCCGCGCCGGGCCCGGGAGCCCGAACCGGTTCAGCCGGCACCGGCCGTGCCCGACCTGCCCGAACCGACTCAGCTCTCGCTGATCTGAAGCATCCGAGCGCATCCCACGACCCAACCGGGTCAAGTTTCATCTGAACGCGTTCCTCAGAGTGTGCTTTCCGGGACGATCCCGCGGGGACCGTGACCCTCTCGGTCCGAAACCCTCCGTCCTGGAAGGACCGCATGAGAAAACGCGCAGCCGTGCTCGGCGGCGTCGCCGCCGTCGTGGCCGGAACCTTCAGCACCGTCCCCGCCGACGCGAGCACCCCGCACCCCGCTCCGACCGCTCACGCCGCGAAGCCCGCCTGGAAGAAGTGCGGCACCACCGACTATCCGAAGCTCCAGTGCGCGTCCCTCAAGGTGCCGCTCGACCACGCGAACCCGCGCGGGAAGCAGATCACACTCGCTCTGTCACGCGTCCCTCACACCGCGAAGAAATACCAGGGCCCGCTGCTCGTCAACCCCGGCGGCCCCGGCGCCGGCGGTCTGACGCTCGCCGGCTTCGTCGCGTCCGCCCTGCCCGAGGCGGTCGCGGCACAGTACGACGTCGTCGGCTTCGACCCGCGCGGAGTGGGCGCGAGCAAGCCCGCCCTGAACTGCAAGCCCGGCCACTTCAACCCGGTGCGCGCCGACACGGTGCCGATCAGGCACGCGCTCGAGAAGGCCAGCCTGTCCCGCGCCAAGGCCTTCGCCGCCGCCTGCGGCAAGAAGTACGCGCATGTGCTGCCGTACATCGACACCATCAGCGCCGCACAGGACATGGACGCGATCCGCGCGGCGCTCGGCGCGAAGAAGATCAACTACTTCGGTTACTCCTACGGCACCTACCTCGGCGCGGTCTACGCCAGGCTCCACCCGGACCGGGTCCGGCGTCTGGTCCTGGACTCGATCGTCGACCCCAGCGGCGTCTGGTACGACGACAACCTCACCCAGGACTACGCCTTCAACGACCGTCACCGGGCCCTGATGGTCTGGATCGCCAAGCACGACTCACGGTACAAGCTCGGCACCGATCCGGAGAGGATCGAGGCCAGGTGGTACGCGATGCGGGCGGCCCTGGCCCGGAAACCGGCCGAGGGCAAGGTGGGCGCCTCCGAGCTGGAGGACACCTTCATCCCGGGCGGCTACTACAACGGCTACTGGCCGTACCTGGCCGAGGCGTTCGCGGCTTATGTCAACTACAAGGACGCCGCCCCGCTGATCCAGGTGTACGAGGACTTCGCCGCCATGGACGCCTCCGGGGACAACGGCTACAGCGTGTACACCGCGGTGGAGTGCCGTGACGCCCCCTGGCCGCGCGACTGGCGTCAGTGGCGCAAGGACAACTGGGCGGTGTACGAGAAGACTCCGTTCATGGCCTGGAGCAACGCCTGGTACAACGCACCGTGCGCGTTCTGGCCGACCGGGACCCTGGAGCCGGTGAACATCGACAACGACAAGCTGCCGCCGGCGCTGCTCTTCCAGTCGACCAACGACGCGGCCACCCCGTACAAGGGCGCCGTCACGGTCCACCGGATGCTCGACCGTTCCAGCCTGGTGGTCGAGCAGGGCGGCGGTAACCACGGCATCACCCTCAGCGGCAACACCTGCCTGGACAAGTACCTGGCCTCGTACCTCGCCGACGGCACGGTGCCGCGCAGCCACCGCGCGGCCGACGCGGTCTGCGAAGCGCTGCCCGATCCCAAGCCGCTGAGCACCGACAAGGCGGCGTCGCGGGCGGCCGAAGGCTCCACCCTGCACCGGCTGCTCGGCTTCCGCCGCTGACACCGGTGCCGAGCCGAGTCCCGTCGGGGGCGTTGTCAGACCCGTGGTCCAGGATGGACGCATGAGTGAGCTGACCAGGATCCCCGCCCCCGACGGGGTCTTCCCCGCCGCCGCGTACACCCATGTCGTCCTGGCCACCGGCCGCCTCGTGGCGATCTCCGGCCAGCTCGCCCTGGACGAGGACGGCGGCCTGGTGGGCGAGGGCGACGCCGCCGCCCAGGCCCGCCAGGTCTTCGAGAACCTCCGCCGCTGCCTGGCCGCGGCCGACGCCGGCTTCGACGACGTCGTCAAACTCACCTACTTCGTCACAGACATGGCCGACATGCCGGACATCCGCGCGGCCCGCGCCGCCCACATACCCGACGACCGCCTGCCGGCCGCCTCGGCGGTCCAGGTCGCCGCGCTGGTCCGTCCCGAATTCCTGCTGGAGATCGAGGCGTTGGCGGTGGTGGAGCGGTGACGGTCGCACGGGTGCGGGACATGATGCCCGCCGACTGCCCGCGCGTGGCGGGGATCCGTATCGGGGGCTGGCGCAGTGCGTACCGGGGGCTGATGCCCCAGCCGTACCTCGACACCCTCGACGTGACCGCGGACGCCGAGCGACATCGCACCCGCCTCGCCCGGGGCGACACCGGCGTGGTCGACCTCGTCGCCGAGCTGGACGGCGCGGTCGCCGGATGGGCCTGTCACGGGCCCTACCGGGACGGCGAAACGCGCACCGCCGACGCCGAGTTGTACACGCTCTACGTGGACCCCGGGCAGTACGGCGGCGGCATCGGACACGCCCTCCTCCAGGAGTCGGTACGCCGCTGCGCCGCCACCGGTCACCGGCGCGTGCTGCTCTGGGTCCTGAAGCAGAACACCCGAGCCCGCCGCTTCTACGAGCGGGCGGGCTTCCGGGCGGACGGCGCCGAGGAGCCCTTCGAGGTCGACGGGGTGACGGTGCCCGAGGTGCGGTACGCGAGAGAGCTGTGAGGGCTCACCGCTGCCGGGGGATCCGCGCCAGCGCGTGCACCGCCGCCTCGGCGAGCGTCGGGTGGGCGAGCGCCTCGTTGAGGACCGGTCCTGCCCGGCTGTCACCGAGCGCGCCGAGACCCTCCACGCAGGCGAGCGCCACCCGGCGGTACGGATCGTGCGGGCGCAGCCGGCGTCGCAGGGTGGTGATCAGCGCCGGTACGGCCTCGGGGGCGCGCAGCTCCACCAGGAGCCGGACCGGCTGCAGGGCGTAGGCCACGCGCAGTTCGTTGGTGGCGAGGGCGGCGGCCGCGCGGGCGGTGCGGGGATCGCCGAGGCGGGCCAGGGCATGGGCGGCGGAGGCGCAGCGCGGCGGGTCACGGTGGTTGAGGAGCAGGACGAGGGATTCGAAGGCCCGCGGGTCGCCCGCCGACCCCAGCCGGAACGCGGCCAGTTCCCTGGCCCACAGCGGCTGTCCGGGCTCGGTGAGCACATCTGCCAGTTCGTCGAGATCCTCGGTCGCCACGAGACGGTCGAACACGGCCGACGCCCCTGCCTCCTGCCGTAAGCGTTCCGTGAGTGATCGCAACTCTTCGTCCATGGACCCGAGATTAGGCGGGTCGCCGCATCGCCGGGACCTACATCACAAACTCGGGGGCTGGCGCGCTCGTTACTGGCGAGTTAAGCTCATACGAGCGAGTCACCCACTCGCGGATCTGCTTGTGGTGGCCTGGTGACGCAGCCACCGCGAGAGCGCAGTCGGTTCGGTACATCGCGTACCCGAATGACGACTCGGCCCCGGGACAGGGCCGGTCGGTTCCGCCGGTTCCGGGCGTGTGCACGCCCGCCGGCACGACACCCGGGCGTGTGCGCCAGTCAGCCCGGCAACACCCGCACTCCATTCCGCATCCGGTGCGCGCGGTCCGGCCAGTCCGGTTCCGTCGGCGCACCGGGCGCGTTCCCAGTCGTCACCCTCATTCCTGGAGTCCCGCGATGGCCACTCCCCTGTCCGACACCCCTGCGTCCCCCCTCACAACCGTCGCCGTCGTCGGCCTCGGCACCATGGGCACCGGCATCGCCGAGGTCCTGGCCACGGCCGGCCGCGAGGTCGTCGGCATCGACATCAACGAGGCGGCGACCGCCAAGGCCGTCGCCGCACTGGAGACCGCGACCGCCCGCGCGGTGGAGCGCGGCCGGCTCACCGAGCAGCAGCGCGCCGACGCCCTGGCCCGGGTCCGCACCTCCACCGATCTGCGGGCCGCGGCCGACGCCGATCTGGTCATCGAGGTGGCTCCCGAGTCGTACGAGATCAAGCACCAGATCTTCCGCGAACTGGACGGGATCGTGGGCCCCGCAACGATCCTCGCGACCGGCACCAACGCCCTCTCGGTCACCCGCCTGGCCGCCGACTCGGCTCGACCCGAGCGCGTGCTGGGCCTGCACTTCTTCAACCCGGCACCGGCGATGAAGCTGGTCGAGGTCGTCTCGTCGGTGCTGACCGCGCCGCAGGCCGTCGCCGCGGTCACCGACCTCGCCGTGGAACTCGGCAAGGAACCCGTCGCGGTCGGCGACCGGCCCGGATTCGTCGCCGACGGGCTGCTGTTCGGCTACCTCAACCAGGCCGCCGCGATGTACGAGGCGAAGTACGCCTCCCGCGAGGACATCGACGCCGCGATGCGGCTCGGCTGCGGGCTGCCGATGGGGCCGCTGGCCCTGCTCGACCTGATCGGCGTCGACACCGCGCGTACGGTCCTGGAGGCCATGTACGCCGAGTCCCGCGACCGGCTGCACGCCCCGGCCCCGATCCTCAAGCAGCTCAGCGAGGCGGGCCTGACGGGCCGCAAGTCGGGCCGCGGCTTCTACACCTACGAGGCTCCCGGCAGCGCGACGGTCGTGCCGGACACCCTGACGCCCCGGTCGGGCGGCCTCGACGTTCCCGGCCGTCCGGTCCGGACCGTCGGTGTCGCGGGCTCCGGCACCATGGCGTCCGGGATCGCCGAGGTGTTCGCCAAGGCCGGGTACGAGGTCGTCCTCGCCGCCCGCAGCGAGGAGAAGGCCCAGGCCGCGAAGGCCCGTATCGGCAAGTCGCTTTCGCGTTCTGTCGACAAGGGCCGGCTGACCGCCGAGGCCGCCGCGCAGACCCTGGACCGGATCACCGCGTCGGGCTCCTACGAGGCGTTCGCCGACGTCGACCTGGCCGTGGAGGCGGTCGCCGAGGACCTGGAGATCAAGCAGCAGCTGTTCGCGACGCTGGACAAGGTGTGCAGGCCGGGCGCGGTGCTCGCCACCACGACCTCCTCGCTGCCGGTTGTCGCGTGCGCCCGGGCCACCTCGCGCCCCCAGGACGTGATCGGGATGCACTTCTTCAACCCGGCACCGGCGATGAAGCTGGTCGAGGTTGTCCGTACGGTGCTGACGGCCGACGACGTCCACTCGACGGTGCGCGAGGTCTGCGTCAAGATCAAGAAGCATGCGGTCGACTGCGGGGACCGGGCGGGCTTCATCGTGAACGCCCTGTTGTTCCCGTACCTCAACAACGCCATCAAGATGGTGCAGGAACACTATGCGTCTCTTGACGACATCGACGCCGCGATGAGGCTGGGCGGCGGCTACCCGATGGGCCCCTTCGAGCTCCTGGACGTCGTCGGGCTCGATGTCTCCCTGGCCATCGAGAAGGTTCTGCACCGCGAGTTCCGCGACCCGGGCCTGGCCCCGGCCCCGCTCCTGGAGCACCTGGTGGCCGCGGGCTGCCTCGGCCGCAAGACGGGCCGCGGCTTCCGCGAATATGCCCGCCGCTGAGCGGCCGGGCGACCGGTTCACGACGGAGGCGGACTGGGGCGGGCTGCTCGACCCCGGCAGCCCTCCCCCGCCCCCCGGGCCCGGTCCTCCCCCGCCCGCCTCGGGCGGGGGAAGCCCTGGACATACGCATCACGCTGCGCACATGCAGTACGTTCAGATCATGTCCCAGCCCGCCAAGTCCGCACGCCCACCAGCCACGCCCGACGCGCCGGAAAGCGCCGCGGGCAGTCGCGCCGCCGCCCAGCGGCTCAAGATGCGCCGCGAGCTGGCGGCCGCAGCGATGGAGCTGTTCGCGACCAAGGGGTACGAGGCGACCACGGTCGACGAGATCGCCGCCGCGGCCGGGGTGGCCCGCCGCACCTTCTTCCGCCACTTCCGCTCCAAGGAAGAGGCGATCTTCCCGGACCACGACGACACGCTGATCCGGGCCGAGGCCGTCCTGAACGCCGCCCCCGCGCACGAGCACCCGCTCGACACGGTGTGCCGCGGCATCAAGGAGGTCATGCGGATGTACGCGGCCCGCCCGGAGATCTCGGTCGCCCGCTACAAGCTCACACGCGAGGTGCCCACCCTGCGCGAGGCGGAGATCGCCTCGGTGGCCCGCTACGAGCGTCTCTTCACCCGCTATCTGCTCGGCCACTTCGACGAGCACGCGCACGACGACGACGCCAACGACGACCCGCTGATGGCCGAGGTCGCCGCGTCCGCCGTGGTCACCGCGCACAACCACGTCCTGCGGCGCTGGCTGCGGGCCGGCGGCCAGGGCGACGTCGAGGCCCAGCTGGACCACGCCTTCGCGATCGTGCGCCGGACCATCGGGTCGGGCATCGGGGCCGGGCGCACCGCGACGCCCCAGCCGACCGCGGCGACGGTCTCCACACACGGCGAGGTACTGGTGACGGTCGCCCGCACGGACGCCCCGCTCGACCAGGTCATGCGCACCATCGAAGAGGCACTCAAAAACCGCTGAGACTCCCTCATCCATGTGAACGCATGTGACGACGGCCACCCCCCGGGGGTGGCCGTTTCGGCATGCCAGAGCCCCTTTTTCGGGGCCATTCGCGGACCTTTCAGGCGCGTTTCGCCCCCCGTTCGATCGATCATCGCTCATTTGTTACGTAAAGATTTCACCTGAGAGCAATTTCTGGCACTCCGTGCCTTGCGGGGTGGCACGCGGTGTCATACGTTGAAGAGGTCCGGGCGGCCGGCGTGCAGAGACCTTTCGTACGCCGGCTGTCCCCGCAAGTCCCTCAGGGCCTGCGCGCCCGGGCGCCTGCGTCACAGGCAACCTCCCGCGCCACAAAGCGCTGCCGAACAGCACCATCCGCCGAACCGACGGCACTTTCCCACCCTCAGCAGCAACCGACGTAACCCTCAGCACCCCTCCCTCAGGGTGCGCATCGCCGGAGGCAACACCGTGACCGTTAAGGACATCCTGGACGCGATCCAGTCGCCGGACTCCACGTCCGCCGACTTCGCCGCTCTTCCGCTCCCCGAGTCGTACCGTGCGATCACCGTGCACAAGGACGAGACGGAGATGTTCGCGGGCATGCAGACCCGCGAGAAGGACCCCCGCAAGTCGATCCACCTCGACGACGTGCCGGTGCCGGAGCTCGGCCCGGGCGAGGCCCTGGTGGCCGTGATGGCCTCCTCGGTCAACTACAACTCGGTGTGGACCTCGATCTTCGAGCCGCTGTCGACGTTCGGTTTCCTCGAGCGCTACGGCAAGCTCTCGGAGCTCACCAAGCGCCACGACCTGCCGTACCACATCATCGGCTCCGACCTCGCGGGCGTGGTCCTGCGCACCGGCCCCGGCGTCAACGCCTGGAAGCCCGGCGACCAGGTCGTCGCGCACTGCCTGTCCGTGGAGCTGGAGTCGTCGGACGGCCACAACGACACGATGCTCGACCCCGAGCAGCGCATCTGGGGCTTCGAGACCAACTTCGGCGGCCTGGCAGAGATCGCACTTGTCAAGTCGAACCAGCTGATGCCGAAGCCCGACCACCTCTCGTGGGAGGAGGCCGCCGCTCCGGGCCTGGTGAACTCCACCGCGTACCGGCAGTTGGTGTCCCGCAACGGCGCCGGCATGAAGCAGGGCGACAACGTCCTCATCTGGGGCGCGAGCGGCGGTCTCGGCTCGTACGCCACGCAGTTCGCGCTGGCCGGGGGCGCCAACCCCATCTGTGTCGTCAGCAGCGAGCAGAAGGCGGAGATCTGCCGGGCCATGGGCGCCGAGGCGATCATCGACCGCACGGCCGAGGACTACAAGTTCTGGAAGGACGAGCACACCCAGGACCCCAAGGAGTGGAAGCGCTTCGGCAAGCGCATCCGTGAACTCACCGGCGGCGAGGACGTGGACATCGTCTTCGAGCACCCCGGCCGCGAGACCTTCGGCGCCTCCGTGTACGTCACCCGCAAGGGCGGCACGATCGTCACCTGCGCCTCGACGTCCGGCTACAACCACGAGTACGACAACCGCTACCTGTGGATGTCCCTGAAGCGGATCATCGGCTCCCACTTCGCCAACTACCGCGAGGCCTGGGAGGCCAACCGGCTCATCGCGAAGGGCAAGATCCACCCGACGCTCTCCAAGGTGTACTCCCTGGAGGAGACCGGACAGGCCGCCTACGACGTGCACCGCAACCTCCATCAGGGCAAGGTCGGCGTGCTGTGCCTGGCCCCCGAGGAGGGCCTCGGCGTGCGCGACGCGGAGAAGCGCGCGAAGCACGTCGACGCCATCAACCGCTTCCGGAACATCTGAAGACCGCGGAGGCCACAGATGACTGAGCGTCAGAAGGACCGGCCGTGGCTCATGCGCGCGTATGCCGGTCACTCCACGGCGGAGGCGTCCAACGAGTTGTACCGGCGCAACATCGCCAAGGGCCAGACCGGGCTGTCGGTCGCGTTCGACCTGCCGACGCAGACCGGCTACGACTCCGACCACATCCTCGCCCGCGGCGAGGTGGGCCGGGTCGGCGTGCCGGTCGCGCACCTCGGTGACATGCGCCGGCTGTTCCAGGACATACCCCTGGAGCAGACGAACACCTCGATGACGATCAACGCCACCGCCATGTGGCTGCTGGCGCTCTACCAGGTCGTCGCCGAGGAGCAGGGCGCGGACATCACCAAGCTCCAGGGCACGACCCAGAACGACATCGTCAAGGAGTACCTGTCCCGGGGCACCCATGTGTTCCCGCCGGTGCCCTCGCTCCGGCTGACGACCGACATGATCGCGTACACGGTCTCCCACCTGCCGAAGTGGAACCCGATCAACATCTGCAGCTACCACCTGCAGGAGGCGGGCGCCACGCCGGTCCAGGAGATCGCGTACGCGATGTCGACGGCGATCGCGGTGCTGGACGCGGTGCGCGACAGCGGCCAGGTGTCGCAGGAGCGCATGGGCGACGTCGTCGGCCGTATCTCCTTCTTCGTGAACGCGGGCGTCCGCTTCGTCGAGGAGATGTGCAAGATGCGCGCCTTCGGCCGCATCTGGGACAAGGTCACCCGCGAGCGGTACGGCATCGAGGACCCCAAGCACCGTCGTTTCCGCTACGGCGTCCAGGTCAACTCCCTCGGCCTGACCGAGGCCCAGCCGGAGAACAACGTCCAGCGGATCGTGCTGGAGATGCTGGCCGTAACCCTCTCCAAGGACGCACGCGCGCGTGCCGTGCAGCTTCCCGCCTGGAACGAGGCCCTCGGCCTGCCCCGCCCCTGGGACCAGCAGTGGTCGCTGCGTATGCAGCAGGTGCTGGCGTACGAGAGCGACCTGCTGGAGTACGGCGACATCTTCGAGGGCTCGACGGTCGTCGAGACCAAGGTGGGCGAGCTGGTCGAGGAGTCGCTCAAGGAGATCGAGCGCATCCAGGAGATGGGCGGCGCGATGGCCGCCGTCGAGTCGGGCTATCTCAAGTCGCAGCTCGTCGCCTCGCACGCCGAGCGCCGGGCTCGTATCGAGTCCGGTCAGGAGAAGATCGTGGGCGTCAACATCTTCGAGACGACCGAGCCCAATCCACTCACCGCCGATCTCGACACGGCCATCCAGACAGTCGATCCAGCTGTCGAGGCCCGCGTCATCGCCTCGCTCCAGCACTGGCGCGACACCCGCTACCAGCCGCCCTTCAACCACCCGCGCCCCTGCAAGGCGCTGGAGAGGCTCAAGGAGGCCGCCGAGGGCACCGACAACCTCATGGAGGCCACCCTGGAGTGC
The DNA here is from genome assembly GCF_000721105.1 of Streptomyces cellulosae. GTDB lineage: Bacteria > Actinomycetota > Actinomycetes > Streptomycetales > Streptomycetaceae > Streptomyces > Streptomyces cellulosae_A. The sequence continues at coordinate 320,881 of NZ_JOEV01000002.1, read as the reverse complement.
GCCCGCGCCGGCGTCACGACCGGCGAGTGGGCGGGGGCGCTGCGCGAGGTGTTCGGCGAGTTCCGGGCGCCGACGGGCGTGTCGTCCGCGCCGGTCGCGATCGCCGCCGAGGAGGGCTCGGCCATGTCCGAGGTCCGCCGCAAGGTCGACCTGACCGCCAAGGACCTCGGCGTCGGCAAGCTCCGCTTCCTGGTCGGCAAGCCCGGCCTGGACGGTCACTCCAACGGCGCCGAGCAGATCGCCGTGCGGGCCCGCGACGCCGGCTTCGAGGTGGTCTACCAGGGCATCCGGCTCACCCCGGAGCAGATCGTGGACGCGGCCCTCGCCGAGGACGTGCACGCGGTGGGCCTGTCGATCCTGTCCGGGTCGCACGCCCAGCTGGTGCCGGACGTGCTGGAACGGCTCCATGTGGCCGGTGCCACAGATATACCGGTGATCGCAGGTGGCATCATCCCGAACGGGGACGCCGAAAAGCTCCGGGCAGCCGGAGTCGCCGCGGTCTTCACCCCGAAGGACTTCGACATCACCGGAATCATCGGCCGCATCGTCGACGAGATCCGGAAAGCGAACAAGCTCGACCCCCTGGAGGTCCCCGCATGACAACGCCCGTCAACCGTCTGCGTCCGCGGCGCTCCTGCCTCGCGGTCCCGGGAAGCAACCCGCGCTTCCTGGAGAAGGCGCAGGGCCTCCCGGCCGACCAGGTCTTCCTGGACCTGGAGGACGCGTGCGCGCCGCTGGCCAAGCCCGAGGCGCGGCACACCATCGTCAAGTTCCTCAACGAGGGTGACTGGACGGGCAAGACCAGGGTCGTCCGCGTCAACGACTGGACGACCGAGTGGACGTATCGCGATGTCGTCACGGTCGTCGAGGGCGCCGGCCCCAACCTCGACTGCATCATGCTGCCCAAGGTCCAGGACGCCCAGCAGATCGTCGCGCTGGACCTGCTGCTGACGCAGATCGAGAAGACGATGGGCTTCGAGGTCGGCAAGATCGGCATCGAGGCACAGATCGAGAACGCGCAGGGCCTCAACAACGTCAACGAGATCGCGCAGGCGTCGCAGCGCGTCGAGACGATCATCTTCGGCCCGGCCGACTTCATGGCGTCGATCAACATGAAGTCGCTGGTCGTGGGCGAGCAGCCGCCCGGCTACCCGGCGGACGCCTACCACTACATCCTGATGAAGATCCTGATGGCCGCCCGCGCCAACAACCTCCAGGCGATCGACGGCCCCTACCTCCAGATCCGCAACATCGACGGCTACCGCGAGGTCGCCCAGCGGGCCGCCGCCCTCGGTTTCGACGGCAAGTGGGTGCTGCACCCGGGCCAGGTCGAGGCGTCCAACGAGATCTTCTCGCCCTCCCAGGAGGACTACGACCACGCCGAGCTGATCCTGGACGCGTACGACTACTACACGTCCGAGGCGGGTGGCAAGAAGGGTTCGGCGATGCTCGGCGACGAGATGATCGACGAGGCCAGCCGCAAGATGGCCCTGGTCATCGCGGGCAAGGGGCGCGCCGCCGGCATGCAGCGCACGGGCAAGTTCGAGATCCCGGAGGCGTGACGCGATGCAGTTCGGACGGACGTACGAGGAGTTCGAGGTCGGGGCGACGTACAAGCACTGGCCGGGCAAGACGGTCACGGAGTACGACGACCACCTGTTCTGTCTCCTCACCATGAACCACCACCCGCTCCACATGGACAGCAACTATGCGGAGAAGACGACGGACTTCGGCAAGAACGTCGTCGTCGGGAACTACATCTACTCGCTGCTGCTCGGCATGTCCGTGCCGGACATCTCCGGCAAGGCGATCGCCAACCTGGAGATCGAGTCGCTCAAGCACGTGGCGCCGACCTTCCACGGCGACACGCTCTACGGCCAGACGACCGTCCTCGACAAGTGGCCGTCGAAGTCGAAGAACGACCGCGGCATCGTCTACGTCGAGACCAAGGGCTACAAGCAGGACGGCACGCTCGTGTGCGTCTTCCGCCGCAAGGTGATGGTGCCGACCGAGACGTACATCAAGGAGCGCGGCGGCGAGCAGCCCGGCCGCCCGGAGCTGAAGACGCAGGAGAAGTAGCCATGGCGCGACTCGCCCAGACCGCCGGTCTGACCGACATCCAGCAGGAGATCCTGTCCACGGTCCGCGACTTCGTGGACAAGGAGATCATCCCGGTCGCGACCGGGCTGGAGCACCGTGACGAGTACCCGCAGCAGATCGTCGACGGCCTCAAGGAGCTCGGCCTGTTCGGGCTGATGATCCCCGAGGAGTACGGCGGTCTGGGTGAGTCGCTCCTGACGTACGCGCTCTGCGTCGAGGAGATCGCCCGCGGCTGGATGTCGGTGTCCGGCATCATCAACACGCACTTCATCGTGGCGTACATGCTCAAGCAGCACGGCACCCAGGAGCAGAAGGACCACTTCCTGCCGAGGATGGCGGCCGGCGACATCCGCGGCGCCTTCTCGATGTCGGAACCGGGCCTGGGTTCGGACGTCTCGGCCATCTCCTCCAAGGCGGTCAAGGACGGCGACGAGTACGTCCTCAACGGCCAGAAGATGTGGCTGACGAACGGCGGAACGTCCTCCCTGGTCGCCGTACTCGTCCGAAGTGACGAAGGACACCCTGAGGGCACCGCGCCCCACAAGTCGATGACCACCTTCCTGATCGAGAAGGAGCCCGGCTTCGGAGAGGTCCGTCCCGGACTCACCATCCCCGGGAAGATCGACAAGATGGGCTACAAGGGCGTCGACACCACCGAGATGATCATGGATGGCCTGCGCATTCCGGCCGATCGGGTGCTCGGCGGGGCCACCGGCCGAGGTTTTTACCAAATGATGGACGGCGTGGAGGTGGGCCGCGTCAACGTGGCGGCGCGTGGCTGCGGCGTCGCCCAGCGTGCCTTCGAGCTGGGTGTCTCGTACGCCCAGCAGCGCCACACCTTCGGCAAGCAGATCGCCCAGCACCAGGCGATCCAGTTCAAACTGGCGGAGATGGCCACCAAGGTCGAGGCCGCGCATGCGATGATGGTGAACGCGGCACGCAAAAAGGACTCCGGCGAGCGAAACGACCTTGAGGCAGGGATGGCGAAGTACCTCGCCTCCGAGTACTGCAAAGAGGTCGTGGAGGACGCCTTCCGGATCCACGGCGGCTACGGCTTCTCCAAGGAGTACGAGATCGAGCGCCTCTACCGTGAGGCTCCGATGCTGCTGATCGGTGAAGGTACCGCCGAGATCCAGAAAATGATCATCGGTCGCAGGCTGCTCGAAGAGTATCGACTCCAGGGCTAGATATCCCGGTTCGGGGTGTTATCTTCGAGAAGAAGATCACACCCCGTCAGCACTCTTCAGCCGCCGACTCGGCTTCCTGGCTTGCCCAGTTGCGGCCCGCGACCGGTACGATCCCGGGAAAGCCGCCGTCCCCCTCACGCAGCGCGGCATCATCCGCTACGAAGGTCATCCATGCCCCACAGCCAAACCTCTGCACCTCGCGACAGCCTGGCAGGCGTACGCCTGGCGCGCGGAGCATCGCCGTGGCTCCTCCCGACCGTCGCCACCGCAGCCCTCAGCCTGGTACGCGCGCGCAAGTCCGGCGCCGCCAAGGCCGTCGCCGTGCCCGCCACCGCGCTCGCGGCGGGCATGCTGTGGTTCTTCCGCGACCCCGAGCGCGAGATCGCCCAGGGCCGGGTGATCTCGCCGGCCGACGGTGTGGTGCAGAGCATCATGCCGTGGAAGGACGGGCGCACCCGCGTCGCGATCTTCATGAGCCCGCTCAACGTCCACGTCAACCGCGCGCCACTGTCCGGCACGGTGGCGTCGGTCGAGCACATCCCCGGTGGGTTCGTTCCGGCGTTCAACAAGGAGAGCGAGAACAACGAGCGCGTAGTCTGGCATTTCGACACCGAACTCGGTGACATCGAGATGATCCAGATCGCCGGCGCGGTCGCCCGCCGCATCGTCCCCTACGTCCCGCAGGGGACGAAGGTCGAGCAGGGCGAGCGGATCGGTCTGATCCGCTTCGGCTCGCGTGTTGACATCTACCTCCCCGAGGGCGTTGAGGTGGCGGTCGAGGTCGGTCAGAAGACCGTGGCTGGGGTGACTCGCATTGACCGTGATTGATCCGGAGACCCAGACGGGCTGGGTGCCCGAGGCCGACGACGTGGACGACGAGGAGGAGATGCCCCTCTCTCTCCGCCTCTCGATAGCGGACACCCTCACACTGGGCAACGCCACCTGCGGCTTCATGGCGGTGTACTTCACCACCACCGGCATCCTGATCCCGCACCTCACCGACAGCCAGGAATCCGGCATGGCCCGCAACAGCGCGGCCACGGCGGTCATCCTGATGCTGTGCGCGGCCGTCTTCGACCTGTTCGACGGCCTGGTCGCGCGGAAGCTGCGCTCCTCCCCCATGGGAGCGGAGCTGGACAACCTCTCGGACCTGGTCAGCTTCGGTCTGGCCCCGGCGTACTTCGTCCTCGTCTACGGCATGGTGGCGGACGACGCGTCCCAGCGGGTGGCCGCCGTCGGGGCGATCGTGGTGCTGTTGGCGGTGGTGCTGCGGCTTGCGCGGTTCTCGTGCGTCACGGTGAAGGACGGCACCTTCCAGGGCATGCCGTCGCCCTTCGGGGCGCTCACCGTGGTCTCGATCGTGCTCCTCGAACTGCCGTTCGTAGCGACGCTGCTGGCGATCCTCGGTACGGCGTGGCTGATGGTGAGCCGGGTGGAGTACCCGAAGCCGCGGGGACGCCTCGCGGTGGCGATGCTCTCGTGGATCGTGCTGTCGATGGGGCTGCTGGCGGCATGGGCGTTCGACGCGCCCGGCGGACAGCTGCTGCTGCAGACGGGATGTGCGCTGCAGCTGGTCATGGGCGCCGTGATTCCGCTGTTCGCGACGGCTCGGCGGGTGAACAACTTCCGTGACCATCGACGCGAGGCTCGGGCGGCGCAGGTTCCGTAACGAGCGAGGCGATGGTCGCTGGGCCCCGAACCGGGTTGGGTTCGGGGCCCTTCGCTCTGTCCGGGCCAGGAGAGCTCCGCCCCCTGGTCCGGACAGACGGAAGGGCGGGGGCGTCGCGAGCTCAGGTCAGGAAGTCGCGGGCGATCTGCTGCGCCACTCGTTCCAGGATCGGGCCGGCGTCCGCGATGCACGTCGCCACGTCGGGCTCGGCGTCGGTGAGGGGGTAGGCGCGGCGGATTCCGGCGCTGCCCAGGGCCGCCGGGCGCAGGGCCAGGCGGCCACAGACCGCGATGACCTCCTTGCCCGCGGCGCGGGCCGCCGCCGCGACGCCCGCGGGGGCCTTGCCGTGGAGGGTCTGCTCGTCCAGGGAGCCCTCGCCGGTGATCACCAGGGTGGCCTGCTCCAGCGCGGGCGCGAAGCCGAGAACGTCGAGCATGACGTCGATCCCGGGGCGGAAGCGGGCGCCGATGAGCAGAGCGCCATAGCCGATGCCGCCCGCCGCGCCGGCGCCCGGGGAGGCGGCGTACTCGGCGGCCTTCGCGCCGATCGCCCGCTCCAGCACCTTCGCGTAGTGGGCGAGCGCCGCGTCCAGCGTCGCCACGTCGTCGGGCGAGGCGCCCTTCTGCGGGCCGTAGACGGCCGCCGCGCCCTTCGGGCCGGTCAGCGGGTTGTCGACGTCGCTCGCGAGGACGAACTCGACGGATGCCAGGCGTGGGTCCAGGGCCGACAGATCGGCCGACGCCAGGGCGGCGAGGCCCTCGCCGCCCGGTGTCACCGGCTCCCCGCCCGCGTCCACGAACCGCGCGCCCAGCGCGGACAGCATGCCGGCGCCGCCGTCCGTGGTGGCGCTGCCGCCGACCCCGAACACGATCGTGCGCGCGCCCGCGTCCAGCGCGGCCCGCAGCAGTTCGCCGGAGCCGTACGTGGAGGCCGTCAGTGGTGCGAAGACGCCCGCGGGCAGCCGCTGCAGTCCGCTGGCCTCCGCCATCTCCACGACCGCCGTGTCGCCGCGCAGCGCGAACGCCGCCGTCACCTCCTGGCCGAGCGGCCCCGCGACCCGGACCTCGTGCCGCTGGAAACCGGCCGCGACCGCCGCGTCCACCGTCCCGTCGCCGCCGTCGGCCACCGGCAGCGCCTCGACCGCGAGGCCGGGCAGTACGGTGCGCAGTCCTGCCGTGATCCGCTCGGCGACCTGCACGGCCGTCAGTGAACCCTTGAACTTGTCCGCGGCGATGAGCACCCTGTGGGTACCCCTCACTCCAGCGTCCGCCACCTTGACATCCCCTTGCTCTCCAGGCCCGACGCATGTCAGGGCCAGTCGCGCCGCTGCGACCTTAACCGGAGGACGCCCCCGCCGTCATGCCCGGACCGTTCCCTGGACGTCAGGCCGGGAACGCGCGGCGCGCCCGGTGCGAACCCCGCGCGGGCGCCCCCGGAATCGGGTACACCGGAGCTATGACCCCTGTGGGCACTGAGCCAGAGCTCTCCGACCGCGTCCTCGGGGGCTGGCTCGGCCGGATCGCGGGCAACATGCTCGGCAAGCCGGTCGAGCAGGGCGACCAGTGGACGCGGGACCGCATCGACCGCTATCTCCGGCAGGCCGCCGCCCTGCCGCTCACCGACTATCTGCCCGAGCCGGTCGGCGAGGACCCCGGCCTGGAGCTGCGCCCCGAGTGGCGCCAGTGCGTGCGCGGCCGGATCCACGGCAGCTGCCGTGACGACGACGTCGACTACGCCATCCTCGGCCTCGACCTCCTGGAGACCCACGGCTTCGGCTTCAGCACGGAGCAGGTCGGGGACCTGTGGCTGCTGCGGCTGCCGTATCTGCAGACGTTCACGGCGGAGCGGGCCGCGTACCGCAACCTCGCCAACGGGCTGAAGCCGCCGCTGACGGCGACGTACGAGAATCCGTACCAGGAGTGGATCGGGGCGCTGATCCGTGCCGACATCTACGGCTGGACCTGCCCGGGCGCGCCGACCCGCGCCGCCGCGCTCGCCCGCCGGGACGCGGTGCTGTCCCACACCGGCAACGGGGTGTACGGCGCGATGTGGGCGGCGGCGCTGATCGCGGCGGCGTTCACGGCCGAGACGGTACGGCAGGCGGTGGACCAGGCGCTCGCCGTCGTCCCGGCGGGCAGTCGCCTCGCCCGTACCGTACGGCGGGTCGTCTCGCTCCACGACACCCGGTTGCCCTGGGAGGACACGCTCACCACGGTCGCCGAGGAGACCGCCGGGCTCGGCTGGATCCACACCGTCCCCAACGCGGCCGTGCTGACCGCCGGGCTGCTGTACGGCGACGGTGACTTCACCCGCACCATCACCCTCACCGTGCGCGGCGGCCTGGACACCGACTCCAACGGCGCGACCGCGGGCTCGGTGGTAGGTGTGCTGACCGGCGCGGACGCCATCCCGGAGCAGTGGAAGGACCCGTTGGAGGACACGGTGCGCAGCGCGGTGTTCGGCTTCGACGGTGCGCGGATCAGCGAACTGGCCAGACGGACGGTGCGGTTGGCTCGGACGGCGCCGTAGCCGGCCGGACGGCGGGAGAAGCCGGTCGGTGCTCCTGGTTACCCTTCCTGGATGACCACGACTCAAGACTTCGCCGCCTACATCGCGGGACTGCCCCGGATCATCGCCGGGGCCGCCGCCCTGTTCCGGGATGCCGAGGGGCGGGTGCTGCTCGTCCAGCCGAACTACCGGGAGGGTTGGACGCTTCCGGGCGGCACGATCGAGTCGGACGACGGCGAGACCCCGCGTCAGGGCGCGCGCCGGGAGACCGCGGAGGAGATCGGCCTGGACCGCGAACTGGGCCGGCTGCTCGCGGTGGACTGGGTGCACGGGGCGGGACGTCCGCCGCTGGTGGCGTACCTGTACGACGGCGGAGTCCTCGACGAGGACGAGTTCAAGGCGATCCGCCTCCAGGAGGAGGAACTCCTGTCGTGGAGGCGCGTACCGCGCGAGGAACTGTCCGAGTACCTCCCCGGTGCCCTGGGCCGCCGCGTCCTGACCGCGCTGGACGTCCTGGCGGACGGCTCGGGGACGGCGGAGTTGGAGAACGGGCACCGGGTGGGGTGACGCGGGCACCTCGGGACGGCGCGAACACCTTCGGGTGACGGCGACGCCCTGCCCTGCACCATCGGACACCGGTGCGTATTCGTTCGCCTGCCCCGGCCCCCCGTCCTACCCTCGGTGACATGACCAAGCCCCTCGTCGCCCTCCTCAGCGGCGCCGGCATCTCGACCGACTCCGGCATTCCCGACTACCGCGGGCCGAACGGGCTGTGGCGGCGGGATCCGGAGGCCGAGAAGCTCGTGACGTACGAGTACTACATGGGTGATCCGCAGATCCGGCGGCGGTCCTGGCAGATGCGGCGCGAGAACCGGACCCTCCAGGCCGAGCCGAACGCCGCGCACCGGGCGGTGGCCGGGCTGGAGCGGTCCGGGGTACCGGTGCGGGTGATCACGCAGAACGTGGACGGGCTGCACCAGCTCGCCGGGATGCCCACCCGCAAGGTGCTCGAGCTGCACGGCAGCGCACGGAGTGTCGTGTGCACCGGATGTCATGCGCGCGGGCCGATGGCGGACGCGCTGGCCCGAGTGGAGGCCGGGGAGGAGGATCCCCCGTGTCTGGAGTGCGGCGGGATCCTGAAGTCGGCGACGGTGATGTTCGGGGAGCCGCTCGATCCGGTGGTGCTGGGTGAAGCGCTCGCGATCAGCAAGGCGTGCCAGGTGTTCATCGCGGTCGGGAGCAGCCTGCAGGTGCAGCCGGCGGCGGGGCTCGCCGGGATCGCCGCCGATCACGGCGCGCGGCTGATCATCGTCAACGCCGAGCCGACGCCGTACGACGAACGGGCGGACGAGGTGATCCGCGACCCGATCGGGACGGCGTTGCCGAAGGTCCTGCGGGACATCGGCGGCTAGGCAAGAATCTGGGTCATGACCTCCGCGATACGCCATGTGACGATCGATTCCACCGACGCCTACCACCTCGCCGCCTTCTGGTCGCAGGTCCTGGGACAGCCCGTGCACGAGGACGACAAGCCGGGTGACGAGGAGGCGCTGATCGAGGGGGCGGGTCTGCTGTTCGTGACCGTCGCGGAGCCCAAGACCGTCAAGAACCGTGTGCATGTCGACCTTCGGCCGCAGGACCGCACCCGTGACGAGGAGGTCGAGCGTCTGCTCGCCCTCGGGGCCACGCTGGTCGACGACCGGCGCAGCGCGGACGGCACGGGCTGGGTGGTCCTCGCCGACCCTGAGGGCAACGAGTTCTGCGTGGAGCGCAGCACGGCGGAGCGCACCGGCTGATCACCACGGGGCTAGAACAGTGCCGTTCCGCTCTCGAAGTCCAGCAGGCGCTGCTTGCGGTCCAGGCCGCCGCCGTAGCCGGTGAGGCTGCCGTTCGCGCCGACGACGCGGTGGCAGGGCACGATGATGCCGATCGGGTTCCGGCCGTTGGCGAGGCCCACCGCGCGGGAGGCGGCGGGGTTGCCGAGGGCGTCGGCGAGTTCGCCGTACGTGCGGGTCTCGCCGTACGGGATCTTCCGGAGCTGGTCCCAGACACTGCGCTGGAACGGGGTTCCGTGCAGCCGGACTTCGAGAGTGAACTCCTTCAAGTCGCCCGCGAAATAGGCCTCCAGCTCCTCCTCGGCCGCCGCGAAGGTGCTTTCGGCGCGGCTTCCGAACGTCTCCTCCGGCGGGCGGTGGCGCTGGTCGGTCATGTAGAGGCCGCACAGGACGCCGTCGTCGGCGACGAGCGTCAGCGGGCCGTAGGGGCTGTCGATCACGGAGTGCTGCTTCACTGAAGGTCCTTACACCGGAAGGAAGTTGATCGGGTGACTGTCGGTCGCCCACAGGTACTGGACCGCGTACGCCCGCCAGGGCCGCCAGGGCGCCGCGCGGGCCGTGAGTGCGGCCGGGGTCGAGGGCAGGCCCAGCTCCTGGGCGGCGCGGCGGATGCCGAGGTCGGTGGGGAGGAAGGCGTCGGGGTCACCGAGGGCGCGCATCGCGATGACGTCGGCCGTCCAGGGGCCGAAGCCCGGCAGGGCGAGGAGTTGGGCGCGGGTCCGCGTCCAGTCTCCCTCCACCCCCAGGTTGAGGGTGCCGTCGGCCAGGTGGCCCACCAGGGTGGTGAAGGTGGTGCGGCGGGGGCGGGGCATGGCGAGTGACGCGGGGTCGAGGGCGGCGAGCGCCTCGGGGGTCGGGAAGAGGTGGGTGAGGCCGCCCTCGGGGTCGTCGATCGGGTCGCCGTACGCGGTGACCAGGCGGGCCGCGTGGGTGCGGGCGGCCGCCGTGGAGACCTGCTGGCCGAGGACCGCGCGCATCGCGAACTCCGCCTCGTCCACCGAGCGCGGGACGCGTCGGCCGGGAGCCTTGTCGACCAGCGGGGCGAGGACCGGGTCGGTGCGCAACTGGTCGTCGACCGCGACCGGGTCGGCGTCCAGGTCGAGCATCCTGCGGCAGCGGCTGATGGCGACGGTCAGGTCACGCAGGTCGCTGAGGGTGAGGCGGCAGGCGATGTGGTCCGGCCGCGGGGTGAGCGTCACGATGCCGTGGCCGTACGGCAGGCGCAGTGTGCGCCGGTACGCGCCGTCCCGCCACTCCTCCACCCCCGGCACCGAGGTGGCCGCGAGGTGGCCGAAGAGGTTGTCCGGGTTGAGGGGGGCGCGGAACGGGAGGCGCAGGGAGAGGGCGCCGGACGCGAGGGGAGCGTTCTTCTTCGGCAGCCGGTCGCGCAGCTCACTCGGGGAGAGGGCGAAGACCTCGCGCACGGTGTCGTTGAAGGTGCGGATCGAGGAGAATCCGGCGGCGAAGGCGATCTGCGCCATCGGCAGCGGGGTCGTCTCGATGAGCAGGCGCGCGGTCTGGGCGCGCTGTGCGCGGGCGAGGGCGAGGGGACCCGCGCCCAGTTCGGCGAGCAGCTGGCGTTCGATCTGCCGGGGGCTGTAGCCGAGTCGGGCGGCGAGTCCGGGGACGCCCTCGCGGTCGACCACGCCGTCGGCGATCAGCCGCATGGCGCGGGCCACCAGATCGGCGCGCTGGTTCCACTGCGGGGAGCCCGGGCTGGTGTCGGGGCGGCAGCGCTTGCAGGCCCGGAAGCCGGCCTGCTGGCAGGCCGCCGCGCTCGGGAGGAAGGTCATGTTCTCGGGCTTGGGCGGTACGACCGGGCAGCTGGGCCGGCAGTAGATGCGGGTGGTCAGGACGGCGGTGAAGAACCAGCCGTCGAAGCGCGCGTCCTTCGACTGGACGGCGCGTACGCAGCGCTCGGTGTCGGTGTGCATCCCCATCTGCATGGGTCCAGCATCGGGTACCGGCGGGGCCGGGGCTGGCGAGAATCCGACATCAACCTGAGCTGTCCTGGGCCGGGCCGGATCGCCAGGCGGACTCCCGCAGCAGCCGCAGTCCGTTGAGGCCGACCAGGACGGTCGACCCCTCGTGTCCGGCGACCCCGAGCGGCAGCGGGAGATGGCCGAGCAGGTCCCACAGGACGAGGCCGGTGATGAAGGTGCCCGCGATCACCAGGTTCTGCAGGACCAGCCGGCGGGCCGCCCGGGACAGTCGTACGACGGCCGGGACGGTGGTGAGTTCGTCGCGTACGACGACGGCGTCCGCCGTCTCCAGGGCCAGGTCGGAGCCCGCACCACCCATGGCGATGCCGGAGTGGGCGGCGGCGAGGGCGGGGGCGTCGTTCACCCCGTCCCCGACGAAGAGCACCTTGCGGCCCGCGTCCTGCAACCCCCGTACGGCCTTCACCTTGTCCTCGGGCAGCAGCTGCGCGCGGACGTCCGTGAGACCGGTGGCGTCGGCGACGCGGGCGGCGGCCCGGGCGTTGTCGCCGGTGAGCAGGACGGGCGCGGTGCCGGTGAGGGCGGTGAGCGCGGCGGTGGTCGCGGGGGCGTCGGCGCGGAGGCGGTCGGTGAGGGCGAGGGTGCCCACGGGGGTGGCGTCGAGGGTGACGCGGACGACGGTCGCGTCGCCGTCGGTGTCCTCCGCGCGGCCGACGCCCACCACATGCCCCGCCACGGTGGCGGTGACCCCGCGTCCCGGTGCCGCCGTGAAGTCCTCGGCGGGCGCGATCCGCAGGTTCCGGGCGCGGGCGGCGGTCACGATCGCGCGGGCCAGCGGGTGCTCGCTGGGGTGCTCTGCCGCGGCGGCCAGCGCGAGCAGTTCGTTCTCGTCGAGGCCGGAGTCGGGCAGCGGACGGACTGCGGTCACCTCGGGGGCGCCCTCCGTGAGGGTGCCTGTCTTGTCGAGGGCGGTGGCGTCGATCTCGCCGAGGCGTTCCATGGCGAGGGCCGACTTCACCAGGACGCCGTGCCGGCCGGCGTTGGCGATGGCGGACAGCAGGGGCGGCATGGTCGCGAGGACGACCGCGCAGGGCGAGGCGACGATCATGAAGGTCATGGCCCGCAGCAGGGCGGCCGTGAGGTCGGCACCGAGGGCGAGCGGGATCGCGAAGACGGCGAGGGTGGCGGCCACGATCGCGACCGCGTACCGCTGTTCGACCTTCTCGATGAACAGTTGCGTCGGCGCCTTGGTGCGGGAGGCCTCCTCGACCAGGGTCACGATGCGGGCGATGACCGAGTCGGCGGGGTCGCGCCGCACGCGCACGCGCAGCGCGCCGGTGCCGTTGAGGGTGCCCGCGAAGACGTCGTCGCCGGGGCCCTTCGGGACCGGGAGGGGCTCGCCGGTGATGGTGGCCTGGTCGGCCTCGCTGGTGCCGTCCAGGACAATGCCGTCGGCGCCGATGCGTTCGCCCGGGCGGACCAGGACGACGTCGCCGACGGCGAGTTCGGCGGTCGGGACCGTCTCCTCGCGGCCGTCGCCGGTGAGCCTGGTCGCGGTGGCCGGGGCGAGGTCGAGCAGGCCGCGCACCGAGTCGGCGGTGCGGGCGGTGGCCAGGGCCTCCAGGGCGCCGGAGGTGGCGAAGATGACGATCAGGAGGGCGCCGTCCAGGACCTGCCCGATCGCGGCGGCGCCCAGCGCCGCGACGATCATCAGCAGGTCGACGTCCAGGGTCTTCTCGCGCAGGGCCCGCAGCCCTTCGAGGGCCGGTTCCCAGCCGCCGCTGACGTAGGCGACCGCGTACAGCGGCCCGTACGTCCAGGCCGGTGTCCCGGTGAGGTCCAGTGCCAGGCCCAGCAGGAAGGCGACCGTCGCCGTGAGGGCCCAGCGGGCCTCGGGCAGGGCGAGGACGCGGGTGCGGCGGCGGGGCGCCCGCGGGGTCGGGGCGGGGGCATGCGTGGGGGTGAGCGTCGTGGACACCCTGCCCACCATACAGGAACACATGAAGACTGATTCATCTGTTCATCTTGGATGGGTAGGATACGGCACATGGGTCATGGAGCCGTCACCGCAGCGCAGGACACCGTCGAGCGCGTACGTCTGGACGCGGGCAATGTCGCCAAGGTGGCCACCACGCTCCAGGCCCTGTCGACCCCCTCCCGGCTGCTGATCCTGGCCCGGCTGCGCGAAGGGCCGCTGCCGGCCACGGAGTTGGCGGCGGAGGTGGGGATGGAGCAGTCGGCGTGCTCGCACCAGTTGCGGCTGCTGCGCAATCTGGGGCTGGTCGTGGGCGAGCGCAGGGGGCGGTCGGTGGTGTACGCGCTGCACGACGACCATGTCGCCGAGCTGCTCGACCAGGCCGTGTACCACGTGGAGCATCTGCGGATGGGGCTGAGCGACGCGGCGGAGTGAGAGACGGGTGGGGGCGGCGTGCGGGGACTCCGGGATCCCGAGGCCCCGTGACCGTCCGTCGCAGGGCGCGGGCCGGGACACCTTCCGTCGGTGTCCCGGCCCGCCCCGCCGCTACCGGGTGGCCGTAGGCCGCCGTGAGGCCGCCGTCGCCGCGTCGACGTCCCGCAGCGGACGCAGCCGGTAGGTGTAGGCGTAGTCACGGTCGGCGAGGAGTTTGTACTCGTCGTGCGTGTGCGCGCCCCAGCTGTTGTCGCCGCCGACGCCCATCTGCCGGTGGTTGACGCGCAGCACGACCTCGTCGCGCGGTGTGAGCTGGTAGTCGTGGCGCGCCCCGACCGACAGGTCCTCCGGGGTGAAGCGGGAGGCGTTGACCTCGATGAGCGGCTCCCCGCTGACCAGCAGTCCTACGCCGTCGCGGCCGGTCAGCGCGGCCCAGCGGACGTCGGTCTTGTTGCCGTTCTCCTGCGGGCGCAGATAGGACGTCCACTGGTCGGCGACGGTGCCGGAGTACAGGCCGACGTCGGTGCCGTTGTTGCGGTCCCACATGTTCTCCTCGGGACCGCGGCCGTAGTAGTGCAGGCGGTCCAGGCGCTTCGGCAGGAACAGCAGGGTGCCGACCTCGGGGATGTACGGCAGGGAAGTCGCCCCCGGGTGCAGGGTGTTGTCGACCTTGATCTCGCCGTTGCCGAAGACCGTGTACGTGGTGCTGTACGTCGACTCGACAGTCGTCGGGAGAGTGCCGCTGACCTTGATCTCGACGGCCTTGTCACGCAGGGCGCGGACAGTGACCTCGGTGACCCGGCGCCGGGAACCCGCGTCGCGCCAGGTCTGGTTGCGGGTGTGCTGGCCGTTGCCCCGGTCGTTGTCGGTGGGCGCCCGCCAGAAGTTCGGCACGGGCCCCGAGGTGATGAGCCGGACGCCTGAGGCCTCGTACGACGTGATGGTGCCGCTGCCCTTGTCGACGGTGACGGAGAATCCGCGGCCCCGGACGGTGACGGCCTTGCCGGTGTCCTCATGGCGCAGCGCCGGGACGCTCTCCAGGGGTACGGGGGTCACGGCCGGGCTGCTCGCGGCCACGGGGAGTTGCTGCTTGGCCGTCTCGAAGCCAGCCCTGGCCCATTTCGTGGGCTCCTTGGTGGTGAAGGACAGGTGCAGGAAGTACTCCGTGCCGGGCGCCGGGTTCGCCGGAAGCCGTACGGGGACCGTGATGTCCTTGCTGGTCAACGGCGCGACGTCGAGCTGGTCGCGGCTCAGTTTGCCGCGCTGGACGATCTCACCGTCGGCGGTGAGCCACCAACGGCCGTCGAACTCACGGAGGTTGGTGAACAGGTACTCGTTGGTGAGGGTGACCCGGCCCGAGGTGACGGTGTCGCCGGATGCGGGCCCCGCGTTGATCGCCTGGTAGATCTGCTTGACCTCGGCCGCCTTGCCGGTGTGGCCGCGGTCGGCGGTGACGATGCCGTCGCCGGAGAACGCCCCGTCGTTGGGGTTGTCACCCCAGTCGCCGCCGTACGCGAGGAACGTCCTGTCGCGGGGCCGCTTCTCGGTGAGGTCGACGGTGCCGGCGTCGAACCAGAACCGCACGCCGTCGTCGCCGGGGCCGCGGCCGTCGGAGGCCAGCTCGGTCGCGGTCAGGGCCCGGGCGTACACGCGTGCCCGCCGGACGGTGCCGCTGAACTCGCGGGTCGGGTTGTCGACATCGGTGGCCAGGGCCAGGGGCGCGGTGTTGACGGCGGGGCGCCGGGTGGTGGTGCGGGTGGCTCGTATCGCACCGTCGACGTGGAGGGTGAGCGTGCCGGCCTGCGCGTCGAAGACGCCGGCGACGTGGTGCTCACGGCCGGTCCAGTCCTGCGGCAGGGCCCAGCTCGCGGTGACCCACTGGCCGTCGCCGTGGATGAAGAACTCCAGGGTCCTCTCGGACTGCTTGAGGGCGTACTGGGTGTCGCCCTTGGCGAGGATCGGCTGGTGGCCTCCGGTGACGTTCGGGGTGACCCAGGCCTCCAGCGTGAGCGAACCGGTGAGGTCGAGACTCTCGTCGCGCGGGAAGACGGTGCCGCCGGAAACACCCCGGTCGCGGGCGAAGGTGCCGCTGGGGGCGATGATCTCGCCGGTCAGGGCGGCGGGCCCGGACTCGGTGAGCAGCTTGCGCGTCGGGGTCGGCCAGTTCAGGGCCTGGTCGACGAAGTCCCAGATCCAGCCGCCCTGCAGCACGTCGTGGCGGCGGACGAGGTCCCAGTACTTCTTGAAGTTGCCGTTGGAGTTCCCCATCGCGTGGGAGTACTCGATCATCACGTACGGCCGGGTGTCGCCGGTGTCCTTCGCCCGGGCCTCGACGCGGGAGGGGCTGTCGTACATCTCGGAGCGGATGTCGCTGATGCCCGGGCGGTCGTCGCCCTCGTACTGGATGACGCGGGTGGTGTCGTAGGAGCGGATCCAGTCGTACATGGCGTTGAAGGTGCTGCCGCCGCCCGCCTCGTTGCCCAGCGACCAGATGACGACCGAGGCGTGGTTCTTGTCGCGGTGGACCATGTTCTGGGCGCGGGCCACGCACGCCGCCGTCCAGTCGGCGTGGTTGCCGGGGTACTCGCTGCGGATGCCGTGCGTCTCGAGGTTGGTCTCGTCCACGAGGTACAGGCCGTACTCGTCGGCGAGTTCGAGCCACAGCGGGTTGTTGGGGTAGTGCGAGGTGCGGACGCTGTTGATGTTCAGCCGCTTGATGATGCCGATGTCCTCGACCAGCTCCGCCCGGGTGAGCGCCGAGCCGCGGGTGGGGTGCATCTCGTGCCGGTTGGTGCCCCGGAAGGAGACCGGCTTGCCGTTGATCCGCATCAGCCCGTCCCTGAGCGCGAACTCGCGCAGTCCGACCCGGTGCGAGAGGGTCTCGATCACCTGGCCGGCCGGGTCGCGCAGCCGGAGCACGGCGGTGTAGAGGTTCGGGTGCTCGGCCGACCACAGGCGCGGCGCGGGCACCGGCTTCGCGGCCTGTACGGTCGTCTCGTCGCCGGCGCCGAGCTCCACCGCCTGCTGCAACGGGCGGGACCAGACGGGGTGTCCGCCGTCGTCGTAGAGCTGCGTCTCCACCGAGTACCGGCCGCCTCCCGTGCCGCCGTAGTCCCGGACGCTCGCGGTGACCGACAGTTCGGCGGCCGTGTGGTCGTCGCTGAGCGGGGTGTCCAGCTTGAAGTCGCGCAGGTGCACGGCGGGCGTGGAGTAGAGGTAGACCGAGCGGAAGATGCCGCTCAGCCGGATCATGTCCTGGTCCTCCAGCCAGTCGCCGTCGGAGTAGCGGTAGACCTCGACGGCGATCTGGTTGGCGCCCGGCTTCAGGTGCCGGGTGATGTCGTACTCGGCGGGGTCGTAGGAGTCCTCGTGGTAGCCGACCAACTCCCCGTTGATCCAGACGTAGTGGGCGGACTTGACGCCCTCGAAGTGCAGGAAGGTGCGCCGTCCGTCCCAGTCGCGGGGGACGGTGAACGTGCGTCGGTACTGGCCCACGGGGTTGTAGCGGGTGGGGGCGGCCGGCGGCTGCGCCTCCTCGCCGAGGCCGTTGGGGCCCCACCACGGGTAGGTGATGTTGATGTAGATCGGGCGGTCGTAGCCGTGCAGCTGCCAGGCGGAGGGGACGGGGATGGTGTCCCAGTCGGAGTCGTCGAGGTCGGTGCGGTGGAAGTCGACGTCCCGGTCGTCGGGGCGTTCGGCGTGGGCGAACTTCCAGGTGCCGTCGAGGCTGAGGCGGTACGGCGAACGGGTGCGGTCGGCGGCCAGGGCCTGTCTGACGTCCTGGTACGGCATGAGGGTGGTGTGCGCCGGCTCGGAGCCCAGCCGGAAGACGTCGATGTGGCCGTTCCACTCCGGCGAACCGTCCGCCGCCACGCGCTGGCCGGCCGCCCGCGCGAGAGTGGGCGACGCGGACAGGGCGAGCGCGCCTAATACGGCGGCGCCTCCTTCCAGAAGACGGCGGCGGCTGACGAGCGGCCGGTCGGCGTGGGGCACGTGCGGGTGCGGGTGCGACATGGCGGGGCCTTCCTCGGTACGACAGTGGGGTGCGGACTGAGGGGTGCGTGGGTCGAACGGTGCGTGGGCCAACGGTGCGTCAGCCAGGGAACCCTAGAACTCGCACACAATCGAAGCAATGATCCTGTCGGACTTTGTTCGGTCCTGTTGGCCGACTCTCACGCACATGCGACCGCAGACCACTGCACATGCGACACAGACCACCGCACAGGCGACGCAGGCCACCAAGCGCGTGACGCAGGCCACCCCGTGTGACGCAGGCCACAATAAAAACGGTGCCGTTTCGATAACGCCGGGGCTAGTCTGATCTCATCGAAGTGAACGAAACCGTTTCGTTCAGAAGGGAGGAGCATGATCACCGTACTCGTCATCCACCAGCAGTCTCTGCAGCGGCTCGGCCTGCGCATGCTCCTGGCGGCCCGACCCGGTCTGACCGTCGTCGGGGAAACAGCCACCGAAGCCGAAGCTATTCCCCTGACCGAGCGGCTCCGACCGGATGTGGTCCTCATGGACGGCCGCGGTCTCGGCACGGGCGGCATCGAGACGGTCCGCCGCCTCGCCCGGTCCACCCGCGTGCTCCTGCTGAGCCCCACCGGCCAGGACACCCATGCCTCCGCCGCCCTGCGCGCCGGGGCCGGCGGGTTCGTCCACCCGGACGTCACCCCCGACCAGCTGACCGCGGCCATCCACACGGTCGCCGTCGGAGACGCCGTCATCTCCCCCGGGCTGACCCGGGAACTCATCGACACCGTCCGCAGACAACGCCCCGTCCCGGTGGCGGCCCCGGTGCCCCGGCTGGGCGCCCTCACCGAGCGCGAACGGGATGTGCTCACCGCGGTCGCCTCGGGCTCCTCCAACGCCGAGATCGCCGAACGGCTCTCCATCGCCCCGACGACCGTCAAGTCCCACGTCAGCCACATCCTGACCAAGATCGGCGCCCGCACCCGCGTGCAAGCGGTGATCTTCGCCTACGAGACCGGCCTGCTGCATCCGGCGATGACGACACCGCACCAGGCGATGGCACCGCGCGCGTCGTCGTCCTACGACCGGGTCATGTCGGAGGCGGCCTGAGGCGCGGAAGAACGCCTCGTCATCCGGCCGGCCCCGTCATCCCACCCACTGCGCGAACGCCTCGTACGCCCGCTCGTCGAAGAGTACGAACCGGACCTCCTCGACGGCCGTCTCCGTGGCCCGCACCGTCTCCACGGCGATCCGGGCGGCGTCCTCCAGCGGCCAGCCGTAGATGCCGGCGGAGACGGCCGGGAACGCGACCGTGCGCGCGCCCAACTCGTCGGCGACGCGCAGTGATTGCCGGTAGCAGGAGGCCAGGGCATCCGACCGGTCCTCCTCCTGGCTGTAGCGCGGCCCCACGGTGTGGATCACCCAGCGCGCGTCCAGCTCTCCCGCGGTCGTCGCGACCGCCTGGCCGGTGGGCAGGCCCTTGCCGTGGTGACCGGCGCGGAGCCGGCGGCAGTCCGCCAGGATCGCGGGGCCGCCGCGCCGGTGGATGGCACCGTCCACGCCGCCTCCGCCCAGCAGGGAGGAGTTGGCCGCGTTGACGATGGCGTCGGCGCTCTGCCGGGTGATGTCGCCCTGGACGAGGGTGATCGTGGTCATGTCCGGCGCAGCCTCCGCCACACGGCCTTGGCCGCGTTGTGCCCCGACATGCCGTGCACTCCGGGCCCGGGCGGGGTGGCCGACGAGCAGATGAAGACGGCCGGGTGCGGAGTGCCGTACGGGAACAGGGAGAGCTTGGGGCGCAGCAGGGTCTGGAGTCCGGAGACCGCTCCGGAGGCGATGTCGCCGCCGACGTAGTTGGCGTTGCGGGCGGCGATTTCGGGTGGTCCGGCGGTCGCGCGGGCCAGGATCAGGTCGCGGAAGCCGGGGGCGAACCGCTCCAGTTGGCGTTCCACGGCGTCGGTCAGGTCGCCGGTCCAGCCACTGGGGACATGGCCGTACGCCCAGAAGACGTGCTTGCCGGCCGGGGCCCGGGTGGGATCGACGACGCTGGGCTGCACGGTGATCAGGAACGGCTTCTCGGGTGCCCGACCCTCGCGGGAGGCGGCGCGCAGGGCGGTGCCGATCTCGGTGCTGTCGGCGCCGATCTGCACGGTGGTGGCCCGCCGCGCGTCGGGCGCGGTCCAGGGGACGGGGCCGTCCAGGGCATAGTCGATCTTGAACACGCCCGGGCCGTACCGGAAGTTCGCGTAGTGGTTGCCGAAGCCGGCGATGCGGGCCAGGGCGGTGGGCGAGGTGTCGAAGACGTAGGCGCGGGCGGGCGGCAGGTCGTCGAGGCGCTTGACCTCGTAGCCCGTGTGGATCGTGCCGCCGAGATCCTTGAGGTAGGCGGCGAGCGCGTCCGAGACGGACTGGGAGCCGCCACGGGCCACGGGCCAGCCGCGGGCGTGCGCCGCGAGGGCGAAGACCAGGGCGATGGCGCCGGTGGCGAACCCTCCGAGCGGGGCCATGACATGCGCCACGAGCCCGGCGAACAGGGTCTTGGCCCGCTCGTCGCGGAACCGGCGCATCAGCCAGGTCGAGGGGGGCAGGCCCACGAGGCCGAAGCGGGCGAGGGTGACCGGGTCGCGGGGCAGCGCGGTCAGCGGCAGGGACATGAAATCCCGGACCAGGGCGTCCCACCGCGGCAGGAAGGGCTCGACCAGCCTGCGGTACGGGCCCGCGTCCCGGGGTCCGAACGAGGCGGCCGTCTCACCGACCGACCGGGCCAGGACGGCGGCGGTACCGTCGCTGAACGGATGCGCCATGGGCAGGTCGGCGTGCAGCCACTCCAGGCCGTACCGCTCCAGGGGCATCGCGCGGAACGCGGGAGAGTTGATGCCGAGCGGGTGGGCCGCCGAGCACGGGTCGTGCCAGAAGCCGGGGAGGGTGAGCTCCTCGGTGCGGGCTCCTCCGCCGATGGTGTCCCGGGCCTCGAAGACGGCCACGGAGAACCCGCGCCGGGCCAGCTCAACGGCAGCGGTCAGCCCGTTCGGCCCCGCACCCACCACGACCGCATCGAGCATCGACGGCACCTTCGGACTCCTTCGTCAGCCGATGGCCTGTGAGGATCAGGATATGACGGAGTACTGACAGGGGCGGGGCGGGGCGTCGTCAGGGAGCGGACGCCACGGCTGCGGTTACGGCTTCGGTCACCGATCACGGCCACCGGCTACGGCGGCCGAGGGCGTCGCGGCTCCCTGACAACCGGCGGCCGAGGGTTGTCGCGACTCACCGGCAACCAGCGGCCGAGGGCCATCACGGCTCCCTGGCAGCCGGGGCTACCGCACCCCTGGCTTCGAGGGCTATCGCGCCCGCAGCAGCTCCATCACCCTGCGGGCCGTGGCCGCGTCCCGTGCCGCGGTGAACGGGAGCGCGTTGTGACCGGTGATGCGGAACGGCTCGCCCGCGCGGGTCAGGTGGGTACCGCCCGCCTCCTCCACCAGGAGCAGTCCGGCCGCGTGGTCCCATGCCGCTTCCCAGGAGAACGCGGTGGCGTCCGACTCACCCCGGGCGACGGCCAGATACTCCAGACCGGCCGAACCGCACGCGCGCGGGGCCACGCCCTCGGTCCACAGGCCCCGCAGGGCCTGCTTCTGTTCCTCGGTCGTGTAGTCCGGGTGGGAGGTGGCCACCCGCAGCTCACGGCCCGGCTCAGGGGCGCCCGCCGTCAGCCGCTCACCGTCGAGGAACGCGCCCTGTCCGCGCACCGCCGTGGCCATCTGGTCGGGGACGGGGGCGTACGTCCACGAGGCGAGGAGGACTCCCCGCCGGGCGAGCGCGACCAGCGTGCAGAAGCCGGGCTCGCCGCGCACGAACTGCCGTGTGCCGTCCACCGGGTCGACGATCCAGACCGGGGCGTCGGCCTGTATCGCCTCGTACGACACCGGATTCGCGTGCACCGCCTCCTCGCCGACCACGACCGAGCCGGGCAGCAGGGCGCCGAGCGCCTCGGTGAGATACAGCTCGGCATTGCGGTCGGCGTCCGTCACCAGGTCGTGCGGACCGGCCTTCTGGTCGATCTCGTGCGCGGCGAGCCGACGGAAGCGCGGCATGATCTCGGCGGCGGCCGCCCTGCGGACGCTCTCCTCCACGTCGGCCGAGTGGCGGGCGAGGAACTCGTCGATGGTTGCCCTGTCTTCCTTGTCCTTGAGGTCTTCGTTGTCCTTGAGGTCTTCGATCACGCTCCCATGAGAGCACGCGCCACTGACAATCCCTTCCCGGCCGGTGCACAGTGGGTGGAATCACCATGAATACCGGGGCCGGGGCCGCGTGCGAGGTCGAGCCCGGTTCAGCGGCCGACCGCGTATCCCTGCATGCCCCGCGGGTTCGCCGCCGCCGACAGGATGCCGGTCTCCGGGTCCCGGGCGACCGCGCACAGCCGGCCCTCCGACCAGGGATCACCCACGGTCACATCGTGTCCGCGCCGCCGCAGCTCCTCGACGACTTGAGCGTCAGCGCGGGACTCCACCGTGACACTGCCCGGCCGCATGCCACGGGGGTAGAAGGAGCCCGGGAAGCTGTCGTTGTGCCAGTTCGGGGCGTCGATCGCGCCCTGGAGGTCGAGCCCGCCGCGGACCCGGGCCAGCAGCGTCACCGCGAGGAAGAAGTGCAGCTGCCACTGGTCCTGCTGGTCCCCGCCGGGCGTCCCGAAGGCCATCACCGGCACGCCGTCGCGCAGCGCGATCGAGGGCGTGAGGGTGGTGCGGGGGCGGCGACCCGGGGTGAGGGAGTTCGGCAGCCCCTCCTCCAGCCAGGTCATCTGCAGCCGGGTTCCGAGGGGGAAGCCCAGCTCGGGCACCACGGGGTTGGACTGCAGCCAGCCGCCGCTGGGCGTGGCCGCGACCATGTTGCCCCAGCGGTCGACGACGTCGAGGTGGCAGGTGTCGCCCCGGGTGAGCCCGTCGGCGTCCACCTCGGGCTCCCCCGGAACCGGGGACGTGGGGTGCTTGGCCACGGTGGGCTCCCCGGCGCCGGGCACGCCACGGATCGCGACCGTCGGCTCACCGGCTCCCAGCGGGTCGAACCCGGGCTCATCGCCGGTCACCACGCGCGCGTGGGCGCACAATCGCGGCGTACGCCCTCCGGGGCTGCCGGGCCGCAGCTCGTACGAGGCCTTCTCCCCCACCAGCTCCCGCCGCCCCGCGTTGTACTCCTGCGACAGCAGTTCCGCGAGCGGCACCTCGGCCGCGTCCCCGTACCAGGACTCCCGGTCGGCCATGGCGAGCTTGCAGCCCTCGATCAGCAGGTGGAGGTAGTCCGCCGATCCGTAGCGGGGCAGCTCGGGCGGGAGCAGGGCGAGCTGCTGGAGGAGGACCGGGCCCTGGCTCCAGGGGCCTGCCTTGCACACGGTCCAGCCGTTCCAGTCGTACGTCGCCGGCGCCTCGTAGGTCGCGGACCAGCCGGCGAGGTCGGCGGCCGTGAGCATGCCGGTGTGCCGTTCACCGCTGGTGTCCATGGTGGGCCGCCGCGCCTGCCGCACCAGCGCCTCGGCGACGAATCCGGTGCGCCATACGTCCCGTGCGGCCTCGATCTGCGCCTCGCGGTCCCCCGCCCCGGCGGTCTCGGCGAGCAGCCGCTTCCAGGTGGCGGCGAGGGCGGGGTTGCGGAAGAGCTCGCCCGGCCGGGGCGACTTGCCTCCCGGCAGGTACACGTCCGCCGACGTCGTCCACTCCGTCTCGAACAGCTCCCGTACGGTCTCGACGGTCGCCCCGACGTTCTCCACGGGCGCGTGCCCGTGTTCGGCGTACCCGATGGCGTACCGGAGGATGTCGGCGAGGGACTTGGTGCCGTGGTCCCGCAGCAGGAGCATCCAGGCGTCGAAGGCGCCGGGCACGGCGGCGGCGAGCGGCCCGGTGCCGGGGACGAGCTCCAGGCCGAGCCCGCGGTAGTGAGCGACGGTCGCCCCGCCCGGCGCGACTCCCTGCCCGCACAGCACCCGCACCTGTCCGCCCGCCGGCGCGAGCAGGATCGGCACCTCACCGGCGGGCCCGTTGAGATGCGGCTCGACCACATGCAGCACGAACGCCCCGGCGACGGCGGCGTCGTACGCGTTGCCCCCGTCCTCCAGCACGGCCATCGCCGACTGCGAGGCCAGCCAGTGCGTGGACGACACCATCCCGAAGGTGCCCTGGAGAGTCGGGCGGGACGTGAACATGTGGGCTCTCACCTCGCTGTTTCGGGTGCGTCGGCCGTTCGGGTCTGCGCTCAGGATCGGAACCGGGGAGAATCCGGAGGTTCGGGCCAGAGGTCTCCTCGGTGCACTCCCTCTGGAGGCTATCGATCGCCCTGCGTTCCTTCCTCCCCGCCTCCGGCATGTAGGGGCGCAGTGGTCGGGGGTGAGGGGCGGCGACGCATGCTCCAGCCACCCACCCAGGAGCCTCCTGAGGGCGAAGTGGGAGTCCTTCACTCTCGAGCCTCAGCGAGCCACGGGTAAAGGCGTCCAGGAGGAGTCGTCCCAGTGAATCGACCGGCGGGCACAGCGAATCGACCGGTGGTACATGGGGCGCACGCCGGGAGCGCGCCGTCTTTCGAAACGCAACCAGTCCTCATGTCGCAAAACGGCAACGGGCCTTCCGTTTCCTGATCTGTTGTTGAATCCTTTATCATGTGTGGTGTGGGGGAGTTGTGAAGGCTGCTCGCCTCTCGACGCAGCCGTTCCGGCCGAGGGATCGCTCCGTGGGCAGACCGCCGGACGGAGCCGTCCGCGCCGGCCCAATCGACCCCAAGCGGCCACAAAAGCCCTGTCCAGTCCAGTGTTCGACGTCACCGATGACGGCAGACGCGGATGGTGCGAGCGATTCGAAGGTTTCGAACGAGTAAAGGGGCTTCCACTTCCGGGCGGCTTGTTGAACTCTGAGTGTCCACAAATGAGAGGGACTTGTGAAGATCGCTGCGTGTGTCTGGCGCACGTTCAGGCAGGGGGCCTGGACCGGTTGTTGAGCCGGCGATGACTCAACTGGGGCGTCACTGCAACCCAACGGGGGGTCGCAGCAAAGGTCGTCCCGCCCCCGCACATCACGCAGCACCCGACGCCGCGGCCGCCTGCTTCAGGACCAGCGAGCCGCAATCAGGGGCGCCGTCTTTCCCGGCCCGCGCATGCCCGCGGGCCGACCGAAGCTGAGGAAAACCACCATGCACATCTGTGTTCTCGGGCAGGGGTACGTCGGACTGCCTCTGGCCTTACGGGCCGCCGAGGCCGGCCACACCGTGACCGGATACGAGCCCAACGGGCAGCGCTGCGCCCAACTGGCCGCGGGATCCTCCTACATCGAGGACATCGACTCCTCGCGCCTGCGGGACCTGCTGCACTCGGGGGCGTACAGGCCCACGGACGACCCTGAGGACCTCAAGGGCTTCGACGTAGCCGTCATCACCGTGCCCACACCGCTCACCGACCGCACGCCGGACCTGAGTTGTGTGCGCGATGCCGCCCGTGAACTGGCCGCGCGGCTGGAACCGGGCGCGACCGTGGTGCTGGAGTCCACCACGCACCCCGGCACCACCCGCGACGTCCTCATACCGCTGCTGGAAGAGGGGTCGGGGCTGACAGCGGGACGGGACTTCCATGTCGGGTTCAGCCCCGAGCGCATCGATCCGGGCAACACCGTGTGGCGGCTGGAGAACACGCCCAAGATCGTCGCCGGGCTCACCGAGGCGTGTCTGAGTCGAGTGAAGGCCTTCTACGACACGGTCACCGACGCCACCGTGTCGGCCTCGGGGCTGGAGGAGGCCGAGCTGGCCAAGGTGTTCGAGAACACCTACCGGCATGTCAACATCGCGCTGGTCAACGAGCTGTCCCGGATGGCCCACACGCTGGGCGTCGACGTGTGGCACACCCTGGAGCTGGCCGCGACCAAGCCCTTCGGATTCACCAAGTTCCTGCCGGGGCCGGGCGTCGGCGGGCACTGCCTGCCCATCGACCCTGTCTACCTCAGCCATCACGTCAAGACGCAGCACGGGCAGACGTTCCGGCTCATCGAGCTGGCGCAGGACATCAACGACAGCCAGCCCGACTACGTGGTGCGCCGTCTGCAGGATGCGCTCAGCCGCCGCTTCCGCCGAAGCGTCCACGGTGCTCGCATCCTCGCCCTGGGCACCGCCTACAAGCCGGGGACCGCGGACGCCCGTCAATCACCGGCCGTCCAAGTCATCGACCGCCTGCGCGACATGGGCGCGGACATCACTGTCGTGGACCCCTATGTGCCGGACGGCGGATCACGGGAGATTCCCTTCGCCGCTGCGGAGAACGACGCGAGCGTCGCCGATTTCGACGCGGTGGTCCTGCTCACCGCGCACGCCGAGTTCGATCTCGCCCGGGTGGCTGCCGAGGCCGCCTACGTCCTCGACACCCGTGGCGTCATGGCGACAGCTCCGCACGTCGAGCGGCTCTAGGGAGCAGAGGGCCGACAGCCCGAAATCAGGTGTCCGTGAGTCGGCTGACATCCACGGGCGCCTGCAACGTCACGGAGTTCGCCGACGAGGCGGCCGTGCGCCGAACACACGCGGTTCCCTACCGACCCGCGACAAGCCGGGTGTCTCTGACGCCCGAGAAAGAGGACTACATGTACGGACAAAATGGTGTGGGTGCCGCGATCGGCACGGCCACCGGTGGAGCCGCGCTGGCCGCTACGGGCGGCACCGCTCTGGGGTGGATCGTCCTGGCGGCCATGCTCTTCGTGATCAGCGGCGTGGCGGTCTTCCGCCTGGCCACCCGCGGCAAGCGGGTGACCGCTTGAGCACGTCGTCACGGATCCGCTTCTCCGTGGTGACCATGGTGGTGGTGGCGGCTCTGGCCGCCGCCACCGTGGTGGTGCACCTTCAGTCGAAGAGCCCGATCCTGACGGCCTACTGGTGGCTGGGCATGTCGGTGATCGTGCTCTGCCTGGTCTCGTTCCTGAAAGGCAGGTCCTTCACACACCTGCCCGTGGCTCCTGGCCGAACGGTAGCCATCATCCCGGCCTTCGAGGAACCCACGGAAAACCTGCACCGCACGGTGTGGTCTCTGCTGGCCCAGACACACCCGGTCGACGAGATCCACGTGATCGACGACGGCTCCACGCAGCATCCCGTTCAGCCCTTCGAGCACCCCCGGGTCCACTGGCACCGGCAGGAGAACAAAGGCAAGCGCGGAGCGCAGGTCACGGTACTGCGCCACCTGCAGTCGGAGGGCAAACGCTTCGACTTCGTGCTCACCATCGACTCGGACGGCGAGCCCTTCCCGGATGCGCTCGAGCAGCAGCTGCGGGCCATGAGCAATCCGAAGATCCAGGCCACCACCGGGATGATCTACATCCGCAACTTCGAGGAGACCTGGGTCTCCCGGGCCGCCGACATCGACATCGGCACCTCGTGCGTGATGATGCGCTCCTCGCGCTCCATGCTCGGAGCGCTGGAGACCACCTCGGGCGCACTGGCCCTCTACCGGGCCGAGCTGCTCTACGACCACTTGGACGCCTACGAGGTGGAGTGCGGCACGGGCGACGACCGCTGGCTCGCGCTGCGGGCCCTCATGCGCGGTGAGGTCGTGGCCGTCAACGAGGCCGGCGTGGTCACGGACATGCCGACCACGCTGAAGAAGACCTACCGTCAGCGCCTGCGCTGGGCCCGGTCATGGTGGTGGATGCTGCCGTTCGTCTACGCCCGGCTTTCCCTCAAGCAGCTCATATCGCCGACCTTCGGCCTCCTCCAGCTCGTCATCACCCCCGTGATGCTGGCCTGGACTCTCGTGATGACGCTGATGACCCTGGGCGGCCGGTACGACAACCCCGGCGTAGCCCTTGTCTACCTCGGTGTGTACCTCGTGGTCCGGTACGGCCAGTCAGGTCTGTACGTCCTCATGCGGCCGGACATGACCACACGCCAGCGGTGGCGCTCGTGGCTCGTCGGAACCCCGACGGCCGTGTTCATGAACATCGTGCTCCTGTGCCCCACCCGTTACTGGGCACTGTTCAAACTCCGCGACAACGCGTGGCAGTCCCGCGGACTGACCGCGAGGACGGCACTACCGAAGGGTCGCCACCGCGCCGAGGCCGAAGACCTGATGAACGCGTGAGTGCCACGCGGCCCGGTCACGTCTCTCCCGGTCGCGGAGGCTCAAGCCTTGCCCCGGACCGGGCGGTTGGCGCAGGTGCGCTGGCGGCAAGGCTGAGGGCCGAAGGTGCCCCGGAGCGTGGGTCGGGTGGTGATCACGGCGGACCCCGTCACCGCGCGGCGGCGGTCCGGTGACCGTACGCGGCCGTGGTCACCGTCTCCCCGCGGTGAGCAGGTGGCCGCTGGCCCCGAGGAGCGTCGGGTCGGACTCGATGTGCCGGCTCGCCGCCAGGACGGCCTCGCGGCGTTCAGGGTCGTCCAGCCAGTCCTCGACGCCGCCCATGAGCCAGGCGACGCCCTCGACGCCGTACTGGCCCTCGACGGTGAACCCCGCGTCGGTGAATTCCGCCGGCCCCTCGTCCGGTCGGGCGAAATAGGCGACGGTGAAGAAGCCGTCGTCGTGGAAGGGGTGCCGGCCGTCCAGCAGGACGGTGTCGGTGCGTTCGCGGTGCAGGGGAACGAAGTAGCGCTCCTCGCGCAGCAGGTCGTGCAGTTGCGCGAAGCGGTTGATGGTGGCGGCGACCACCAGCCCGCCCGGCCGGGCCACCCGGTACGCCTCGGTCAACGCCCGTACGCGATCGGCCCGTTCGGGCAGGTGGTACAGCGGGCCGAGCATCAGGACGACGTCGTACGCACGGTCGTCGGCCGGCAGCGAGCGGGCGTCGCCGGACCGGGCCTTCACTCCGGGCAGCCGGGAGGCCTGCTCGACGTGGAGCGGTACCGGATCGACGAGTTCGACCTCGTACCCATCCCGCACGAGCCACTCCGCGTGCACCCCGCTGCCGCCGCCGACGTCGAGTACGCGTGCGGGGGCCGCGGGCAGTAGGCGCCGCAGCACGTCCTGCGTACGCCAGAACTCCAGCCGCCCGGCGGGCGCGCCGCCGTCTCTGAGACGGGCGTCCTCCGCGCCCCGGGCGTAGTAGGCGAGGATCTCCTCGGGTACCGCGGGATGTTGCCGCCGTGTCGTGTCGGTCATCGACTCAGGGTGCTGATCGCCGCTCACCGCGCGCAACGGGATATTCCCCGGCGGCTCAGTTGCCGCCTGCCGTCACCAGCCCCGGCTCATGGGCGAAGATCCGGAGGCGTTGGCGGTCGGGGGTCCGGCGGCGGCCGGAGCGCACCGATCACTGTCTGGTGCACCTCGGGGCCCACCGGGGCGTTCACGGCCGTGGACCGTATCGAGTCGGCGCTCAACCGACTCACCACCTGGACATAAGCGGACACTTGGCGCATCGGTGGCGGACCGCAGTCACCACGCCACCACGGAGCGAGTTGGCACTTTCGCCCTGCAGGGACTCGTGTGACACTGTCGTCCCGTCCGCAGTGCGGACCCCCTCCGCACCGTCCCCCACGAAAAGTGCGCCGTGCGTTCCAGCTCTCTCCCCTTGCCGCTCGCCCTCACCGCGCGGCTGTCGCCCGTCGTCGTGCTCGCCGCGGCGGGCTGGGCCCTGTCGTCCGGCCCGGCCGCGACACCGGCCGCCGAGCACAAGGACGAGCAGAAGACCGCCACCCAGACCGCCTCCGCCCCCTCGACGTCGGCGGCCTCCAAGACGTACTCGGCCGCACCGGCGCCGTGCGCGAGCGTGGCGAAGAAGACGATCACGTCACTGGTGCCGGGCGCCAAGACGGCCGGCAAGGAGATCGCGTCCACGGACGCGAAGGTGCGCCGCACCTGTTCCTGGAACGCGCTCAAGGGATACGACTACCGCTGGCTGGACGTCTCCTACGAGGTCATGGAGTCGGACGACGAGGCGCGGCAGTCGTACCAGGAGACGGTGTCGGAGAAGAGCGGCGGCGGGGACGTGCCCGGTGTCGGCGACTCGGGCTACTCGGTCGTGAACCTCAGCACCGAGGACAAGCAGCAGACCCGCGAGGGCGTGGTGCTGGTCCGGGCGTCCAACGTGCTGCTGACCGTCACGTACAACGGCAGCGACTTCGAGACCAAGAAGGCGCCCAGCACGGATGTGATCAACAAGGGCGCCATCAAGGCCGCCAAGGAGGCGGTGGCGGCACTGGAGGACGGCCAGAAGAGCTGACCGTCCTCCCAGGGGCCGGATCAGGCTTCGAGACGGTCCCTTCCGCGCGCCAGCATCAGCACCAGGTGCACCACCATCGACGTGCCCAGGCCGACCGCCCAGCCGTAGTCGGCCAGCGGCTCCAGGGCCGGGACGGGCCGCCCGTCGATCAGCGGCTTGAAACTGGCGCCGCCGACGGCGAGGACACCGCCGGCCACGAAGGCCACGACGGCCCGCCAGTTCCAGCCGCCCTCGTACCAGTAGCGGCCGCCCGTGCGGTACAGGTCGGTCAGGTCGAGCTTGCCGCGGCGCAGGATCCAGTAGTCGGCGATGAGGATGCCGGCGACCGTGCCGAGCAGACCGCCGACCAGACCGAGCCAGGTGAAGATGTAGCCCTGCGGGTCCGAGTACAGCTTCCACGGGAAGATCAGCACGCCGAGGACACAGGTGACGAGCGCGCCGGCCCGGAAACTGATCTTCCGGGGGGCGATGTTGGAGAAGTCGAAGGCCGGCGAGACCAGGTTGGCCGCGATGTTCACGGACAGGGTCGCCACCAGCACGGTGACCAGCGCGTACAGCAGGCCCACGACGTTGTCGGTCTTGGCGGCGAGCTGTACCGGGTCCCAGATCGCCTGGCCGTACACGGCCTGCGAACCGGAGGTGACCATCACCGACAGGAACGCGAACAGTGTCATGGTGGTCGGCAGCCCGAGGGCCTGCCCCCACGTCTGCGCCTTCTGGCTCTTGCCGTAGCGGGTGAAGTCGGGGATGTTCAGCGACAGCGTGGACCAGAAACCGATCATGCCCATGAGGGACGGCCAGAACAGTTTCCAGAAGTCGCCGCCCCAGCCGAGCTTGGAGGGCTGGTCGAGCAGCGGACCGAACCCGCCCGCCTTGTTGCTCATCCAGATCAGCATCACCAGCGCGCCGACGAGCACGAAGGGCGCCGCCCAGTTCTCGAACCGGCGGATCGTCTCCATGCCCCGGTAGATGATCGCGACCTGGAGCACCCAGAACAGCGCGAACGACAGCCACATGGTCCAGGCGTAGCCGCCGATGTGCGAGGCGTTCGCCCAGCTGTCACCGATGAGCTTCCCTGCGAGGAAGTAGATCGCCTCGCCGCCGATCCAGGTCTGGATGCCGAACCAGCCGCACGCCACCAACGCCCGTACGACGGCGGGCAGGTTGGCGCCGCGCACCCCGAAGGAGGCGCGGGCGAAGACCGGGAAGGGGATGCCGTACTTGGGTCCGGCGTGTCCGGTGAGCAGCATCGGGACCAGCACGATCACATTGGCCAGGGCGATGGTGAACACCGCCTGCTTCCAGTCCATGCCGACGGCGATCAGACCGGAGGCCAGGGTCCAGGAGGCCGTGTTGTGGGCCATGCCGACCCACAGCGCGGAGAAGTTGTACGTGGTCCAGGTGCGCTTCTCCACCGGAACCGGCAGCAGGTCCTCGTTGGCGTAGGGGCCGCTCGGGGCGGAGGCGCCCGGAGCGAGCTCCACCCGGCCGTCGGGGAGGGTGACTTGGGCGGACGGCGATATGGCCGTCGGAGCGGTGTCGGTCATGGGCAGGCCAATCAAACGAGGGGCGGATCCGGAAAGGCCGTGCGGGCTCCGGCACCCCTCCCCCGGGACTCGGGGGAGGGGAGAACAGGAGTGGGGGGATGGGGAGGTGAGCGGTCTTGGGGAGGGTTGTGGAGCTGTCAGCCGTTGAGGGCCGGGATCACCGTCGACCCGTACGCGTCGATGGTGGCTTCCTGCGCGTCGTGCATGTCGTAGACGGCGAACTGGTCGACGCCGAGTTCCCGCAGCGCGTTCAGCTTCTCGATGTGCTTCTCGACCGGGCCGATCACGCAGAACCGGTCGACGATCTCGTCGGGGACGAACTGGGTGTCCGGGTTGTCGGCGCGTCCGTGGTGGGAGTAGTCGTACCCCTCACGCGCCTTGATGTAGTCGGTGAGTTCGTCGGGTACGGCGGCGGAGTGCTCACCGTATTTGGAGACCAGGTCGGCCACGTGGTTGCCGACCATCCCGCCGAACCAGCGGCACTGCTCGCGCGCGTGGGCGAGCGCCTCGGGCGAGTCGTCCTCGGTGACGTAGGCGGGGGCGGCGACGCAGATCTTCACCTCGGACGGGTCGCGTCCGGCGGCGACGGCCGCGTCCTTGACGGCCTTGACCATGTACTCGGTCAGGTAGAGGTCGGCGAGCTGGAGGATGAACCCGTCGGCCTCCTCCCCCGTCATCTTCAGTGCCTTGGGCCCGTAGGCGGCCATCCATACGGGGAGTTCGGCACCCGGCTTGATCCACGGGAACCTGATCACCGTACCGCCGAGGTCGGCCTCGTCACCGCGGCCGAGCGCCCGGATGACCTTCATGGCCTCGCTGATGCGGGCCAGCGTGTTGGGCTTGCGGCCCGCCACCCGCATCGCCGAGTCGCCGCGGCCGATGCCGCAGACCGTGCGGTTGCCGAACATGTCGTTGAGGGTGGCGAAGGTGGAGGCGGTGACCTCCCAGGTGCGGGTGCCCGGGTTGGTGACCATCGGGCCGACCGTCAACTTCGAGGTGTTCGACAGAATCTGACTGTAGATCACGAACGGCTCCTGCCACAGCACGGCGGAGTCGAAGGTCCAGCCGTAGGTGAAGCCGTTGAGCTCGGCCCGCTTCATCAGGCTGATGACCTTCGAGGCCGGCGGGTCGGTCTGCAGGACGAGTCCGAAGTCCATCTGCGCCACTCCTAGTTGAGGTACTGACAGGTGGACCGAGGGGTGTACGTGCCGTGTCCGGCGTGCCCGGTGTACTCCCGCTCGGTGATGACGAGTTCGCCCCGTGAGAGGACCGTCTCGACGCGGCCGGTGACGTGCTTGCCCTCGTATGCCGAGTAGTCGACGTTCATGTGGTGCGTGTCGACGGACATGACCTGCTCGGCGTGCGGGTCGTAGATGACGATGTCGGCGTCGGCGCCCGGCGCGATGGTCCCCTTCTTCGGGTACATGCCGAACATCCGGGCCGGGGCCGCGCAGGCGATCTCGATCCAGCGGCGGCGGGAGATGTGCCCGTCGACGACGGCCTGGTGGAGCAGGTCCATGCGGTTCTCGACGCCCGGAAGGCCGTTGGGGATCTTCGAGAAGTCGCCGCGGCCGAGCTCCTTCTGGCCCACGAAGCAGAAGGGGCAGTGGTCGGTGGAGACGACCTGGAGGTCGTTGGTGCGCAGGCCCTGCCACAGCTTGGCCTGGTGCTCCTTGGGCCTGAGCGGAGTACTGCACACGTACTTGGAGCCCTCGAAGTCCGGCTCGGCGAGGTTGTCCGTCGACAGGAACAGGTACTGCGGGCAGGTCTCGCCGAAGACGTTGAGCCCCTCGTCGCGCGCCCTGGCCAGCTCGGCGACCGCCTCCATCGCCGAGACGTGCACGACGTACAGCGGGGCGCCCGCGACCTGGGCGAGCTTGATGGCGCGGTGGGTGGCCTCGGCCTCCAGCAGCGCCTTGCGGACCTCCCCGTGATAGCGGGGGTCGGTCTCGCCGCGGGCCAGCGCCTGTTCGACGAGCACGTCGATCGCGATGCCGTTCTCCGCGTGCATCATGATCAGACCGCCGTTGTCGGCGGAACGCTGCATGGCGCGCAGGATCTGGCCGTCGTCGCTGTAGAAGACACCGGGGTAGGCCATGAACTGCTTGAAGGAGGTCACGCCCTCCTCGACCAGCAGGTCCATCTCCTTGAGCGTCTCCTGGTGCACGTCGGAGACGATCATGTGGAAGCCGTAGTCGATCGCGCAGTTGCCCTCCGCCTTGGCGTGCCAGGCGTCCAGGCCCTCACGCAGACTGTGGCCGACGCTCTGCACGGCGAAGTCGACGATCGTGGTGGTACCGCCCCAGGCGGCGGCCCGGGTGCCGGTCTCGAAGGTGTCGGAGGCGAAGGTGCCGCCGAACGGCAGCTCCATGTGGGTGTGGGCGTCGACGCCGCCCGGGATGACGTACTTCCCGGTGGCGTCGATGGTGCGCTCGGCCGTCCAGGCCTCGGCGGCCGGGGTGCCGGAGGCGGCGAGGGCGGCGACGCGGCCGTCCTCGATCAGGACGTCGGCGTGGATCTCGTCGGACGCGGTGATGACGAGGCCACCGCGGATGACGGTACGGCTGCTCATGGCTCCCTCTCCTGCCGTGATCAACACTGGTGTGGTGCAAGTCGGTCGGTGCCGCCGGCCCGGCCCCCGTGCGCCGGACCGGCGGGCGTCCGGACAGGTCCTACGGAGCGGTCAGCGGGCTGTACGCCTCCGGGCGGCGGTCCCGGTAGAACTGCCAGCGGTCGCGCACCTCGCGCAGCTTGGCCAGGTCGAGGTCGCGGACGACCAGTTCGGTCTCCTTGTCGCTCGCCACCTCGCCGACGAACTGGGCTTCCGGGTCCACGAAGTACGAGGTCCCGTAGAAGTCGTTGTCGCCCAACTCCTCGACACCCACCCGGTTGATGGCGCCGACGAAGTACTCGTTGGCGACGGCCGCCGCCGGCTGCTCGAGCTGCCACAGGTAGCCGGACAGGCCGCGCGAGGTGGCCGACGGGTTGAAGACGATCTCGGCGCCCTCCAGGCCCAGCGCCCGCCAGCCCTCCGGGAAGTGCCGGTCGTAGCAGATGTAGACGCCGATCTTGCCCACGGCGGTCTCGAAGACCGGCCAGCCCAGGTTGCCGGGGCGGAAGTAGAACTTCTCCCAGAAGCCGGGGACCTGCGGGATGTGGTGCTTGCGGTACTTGCCGAGGTACGAGCCGTCCGCGTCGATCACCGCGGCCGTGTTGTAGAGGACGCCGGGCTGCTCCTCCTCGTACATCGGCAGGACCAGCACGAGGCCCAGTTCCTCGGCCAGAGCCTGGAAGCGCCGGACGATCGGGCCCTCGGGGATCTGCTCGGCGTACTCGTAGAACGCCTTGTCCTGGACCTGGCAGAAGTAGGGCCCGTAGAACAGCTCCTGGAAGCACAGGACCTGTGCGCCCTGCGCGGCCGCGTCGCGGGCCGCCTGCTCGTGCACCTGGATCATCGACTCCTTGTCGCCGGTCCAGGCGGTCTGGAAGAGGGCGGCTCGGATCACTGTGCTCATCGGGACCTCCGGTCACTCGGTGTGCGAGGAGCCTAAGAAGCCCGGGGGTCCGGTTTGAGTTGCACGGTGTCACGTCTGCGGGCGCCCGGCGTGCCACGGTGTCACCCTGTCGTGAGCCCATGTTTCACCGCCGTTTTCCCAGGTCGTCGTGTGTTTCTCAGCTGTTTCGCAGCGTGCTGTCAGCCCTGTTGCGCGTCGTGCGCGAGGAGCGCGATGTGTACGGAGGCCGCCTGCTCGAAGTCGTCGAGGTCGACGCCGAGCCGGGTCTGTATCGCCTCCAGGCGGCGGTACAGCGCCGGGCGGGAGACGTGGTGGAGCTGGGCGGTGCGGGACTTGTTGCGGCCGGTGGCGAGGTAGGTGCGCAGGACGGCGAGCAGGTCCTCGCCCGCCGCGCACAACAGCCCGTCCAGCTCCCGCTCCGCGAAGGACTGGACGTGCGGGTCGTCCCGCAGCAGCCGGACCAGGCCGCGCAGGTGGACGTCCTTGAGCCGGACCACGTCCGGCAGGACCAGGACGGCCGAGGAGTCCGCGACGGCGTCGGCGACGTGCTGGGCCTCGCGCAGGCCGGCGGGGACGTCGTCCCAGGCGGTGCGCGCGTCGGCGGCGGCGATCACCGTCCGGCCGGACTCCGAGCGCACCCGGGCCGCGAAGTTCGCCGTGAGCGCCGAGGCGTCCTGGTCGCGGGCCAGGCTCAGCAGCACGGCGGTCGCGCCGTCGGCGAGTTCGGCGACGATCCCGGGCAGCCCCAGCATCCGCAGTACCCGGTCGAGCCCGGCCGGGTCGGCGTCGCGGACGACCAGCGGGACGAAGGTGCGCCGGTTGACCGGCAGTCCGGCCGCGCGGGCCCTCGGCAGCAGCTGC
The DNA here is from genome assembly GCF_000721105.1 of Streptomyces cellulosae. Classification (GTDB taxonomy): domain Bacteria; phylum Actinomycetota; class Actinomycetes; order Streptomycetales; family Streptomycetaceae; genus Streptomyces; species Streptomyces cellulosae_A. Next base: position 285,170 of record NZ_JOEV01000002.1, on the reverse strand, counting down.
CGGGCCGGTACGACCCCGCTGACCAGGTCGGTCAGCAGGCTCTGCGCGGACTGTTCCTCCCAGGTGTGCGCGGAGGTGCCGCCGAGCATGCGGTGCAGGACGAGGGACTCGGCGGCGCGGTCGGCGAGCAGCCGTCCGGTGGCGGTGTCGCCGCGGTAGCCGCACAGCACGATCCGGCCCCAGCGTTCCCCGCGCCCGCCGAGTTCGGCGCGGATCCAGCCGTCGCCCTCGCTGCCGCCGGCCTGCCGGGCGATGCGCTCCCAGTCCCGCAGCACGTCGTCGACCGCCGACCGCTCCCCCGCCGTGGCGAGGACGCGGTGGGCGAGGTTGCTGACGACGACGGGGCAGCCGCTGTGCTGGGCGACCTCGTCCAGCAGAGGCTGCAGGGGCGCGCCCGCGGTGATCAGTCCGGTGAGCGCGGTCCGTACGGCCTCGGAGAGGCTGACGGCGGCGAACTTGCGCCGCACCAGCCGCGCCTGGACCTCCTCGGTCAACTCGGCGAAGGGGAAGGGCCGGTGGAGGACGACCATGGGCAGCCCGCACCGCTCGGCGGCCCGGCGCATCACGTCCGGCGGGGCGGGGAAGGCCCGTCCCAGGCCCAGGACGACGGCGGCGGCCTCCGCGCGGTGCAGGGACTGGATGTACTCGGCCTGCGCGCCCTCGTCGCCCGCGAGCAGGACGCCGGTGGTGAGGACCATCTCGCCGCCACTGAGCATCACGCCCACGTCGGCGGCCTCGGCGACATGCACCCACCGCACCAGCCGGTCGAGCTGGCCCGCGCCGGCCACCACCTCGGGTTCCCCGGCGAGGACCCGTTCCAGCGTGAGAACCTGCCGCACCGACAGGGTCGGCTCCACGGGTTCGACGGTTCCCCAGGTCTCCGAGGTGGTGGTCATGGCGGTGCTTCCCTTGTTCAGGACCTCGTGCAGGCCCTTGTTCAGGATGGTGCTACTGGATGCTCCTCAGAGCGTCTTCGAGGATCGCGGCGCCCTCCTCGGCCTCCGGGAGGGTCAGGGACAGCGGCGGGGCCACCCGCAGGGCGCTGGTGTTGTGCCCGCCGCCCTTGCCGATGAGCAGGCCGCCCGCGCGGGCCGCCTCCAGCACGGCGGCCGCGGCCTGCGGATCGGCCTGGTCGGTCCCGGGCCTCACCAGTTCGATGCCCAGCATCAGCCCGCGCCCGCGCACCTCCCGTACGCCCGGGATCCCCCCCGCGGCCGTCCGCAGCCGTTCGAGGAGCAGGCCGCCGACGCGCCGGGCGTTGCCCTGGAGGTCGTGTTCCAGGAGGTACGTCAGGTTGGCGAGGCCGGCCGCCATGGTGATCTGGGTGCCGCCGAAGGTGGAGATGCTGTTGCTGTCGAGGCAGTTCATGATCTCGGCGCGAGCCACCACCCCGCCGATGGACATGCCGTTGCCGATGCCCTTGGCGAAGGTGAGGATGTCGGGCGGCCCGCTTCGGCCGTGGGCCTGCCAGCCCCAGAAGTGGTCGCCGGTGCGGCCCCAGCCGGTCTGCACCTCGTCGGCGATCCACAGGATGCCGCGCTCGTGCAGCACCTCGCGGAAGGCCGCGTACAAGCCGTCGGGCGGCGAGGTGAAGCCGCCGACGCCCTGGATCGGCTCGGCGATCAGGGCCGCGGGCGGGCGGGTGTGGCCCAGCAGGTCGTTCAGATCGTCGACGCAGGCGGCGATGAAGTCCTCGTCGCCGAGCGAGGCGTACGGGCCGCGCGTGCGCACGCCTCCGTGGACGTACAGCGTCTGCAGCGGTGACAGGGAGGTCGGGGACCAGCCGCGGTTGCCGGTGATGCCGACCGCGCTGAAGGACCGGCCGTGGTAGCTGTTGCGCATCGCCAGGATCGTGTTGCTGCGGCGGTACGTCGTCGCCAGCAGCAGGGCCGTGTCGTTGGCCTCGGTGCCGGAGGTGGTGAAGAAGACGCGGGCGTCCGGGATGCCGCTCAACTGGGCGACCCGCTCGGCGAGTTCGACCATCGGGCGGTTGAGGTAGAGCGTGGACGAGTGGATGATCCGCCCGGCCTGCTCGCTGACCGCCTTGGTGACCTCGGGCAGGGCGTGCGCGGTCATGGTGGTGAGGATGCCGCCGAAGAAGTCGAGGTACTTGTTGCCCTCGGCGTCCCAGACGTACCGGCCCTCCCCGTGGGTGATCTCCAGCGGGTCCTCGTAGTAGAGGGCGAGCCAGTCGGGCAGGACGGACCGGTGGCGGCCGAGCAGGTCCCGGGTCACGGCCGCACCAGCCCGTCGTAGGCGTCGGGGCGGCGGTCGCGGTAGAACGCCCACTGCTGCCGTACCTCTTCGATCAGGTCGAAGTCCAGGTCGCGGACGACCAGTTCCTCCTCCTTGTCGCTCGCGGTCTCCCCCACGAACTGCCCGCGCGGGTCCACGAAGTACGACGTGCCGTAGAAGTCGTTGTCGCCGTACTCCTCGACGCCCACCCGGTTGATCGCGGCGACGAAGTACTCGTTGGCGACGGCGGCGGCGGGCTGTTCGAGCCGCCAGAGGTAGTTGGACAGTCCGCGGTGGGTGGCGGACGGGTTGTAGACGAGCTGGGCGCCGTTCAGACCGAGCTGCCGCCAGCCCTCCGGGAAGTGCCGGTCGTAGCAGATGTAGACGCCGACCTTGCCGACGGCGGTGTCGAAGACGGGCCAGCCGATGTTGCCCGGCTTGAAGTAGAACTTCTCCCAGAAGCCCTTGACCTGCGGGATGTGGTGCTTGCGGTACTTGCCGAGGAAGGTGCCGTCGGCGTCGATCACGGCCGCGGTGTTGTAGTAGAAGCCGGACTGCTCGATCTCGAAGACGGGGACGACGATCACCATGCCGGTCTCGCGCGCGAGCTCCTGCATACGACGCGTGGTCGGCCCGTCGGGCACCGGCTCGGCCCAGCGGTAGTGCTCGGGATCCTGGACCTGACAGAAGTAGGGGGCGTTGAACACTTCCTGGAAGCCGATGACCTTGGCCCCCCGGCGGGCCGCCTCGCGGGCGTGCTCCTCGTGTTTCGCCACCATGGACTCGGTGTCGCCGGTCCAGGTGGCCTGGACCAGGGCGGCGCGTACGACGTTGGCCATGAGCTGCTCCTTCACGGGACGTCAGAGCCTCTACGCCCGTAGACGCAGGTCGTAGAGGCACGAACGTAAGCCTCCGGGAGGGGCTTGCCAAGACCATCGTCGTTAACCCGCTGAGTCGATCACGTTTCACACTCCTGTGGGTCAGTCGCCGGCCCGGTGGGCGGAGTGTCGCACGGTCTCGGCGGTGGCCCTGTGTCAGGCGCTGAATCCGGCGACCCGCAGGGCGTGCACCAGGTCCCAGTGGCGCTCGTCCGAGACCTGCTGGGCGGCCTCCACCAGAAGCGGGACGAGCGTCTGCGGGTCGGGTTCGGCGCTGCGGGCGGCCTCCTCCGGGGTCCGGACGCGGACGTAGGCGTCGAGGAGCGCGCGCACCTCACGGCGCCGGCCCTCGGTCGCCAGCGCCAGCACGGCCTGCCCGATCTCGGCGGCGGGCCGTGCGACGCCCTGCCGCAGGATCTGCTCGCCGTCGATGCCCCGCCCGGCCTCGACCAGCGCGTCGGCGGCGGCGACGAGCCGGTCGGCGGGCAGCGAGGCGGCCTCCCAGAGCAGGGTCGCCCAGTCGGCGCCCAGCCCGGCGCGCTGCATCTCGACGGCGAGCAGCGGGTAGCGGGCGGCCGGCCAGGACGCGAGCTCGGCCAGCAGCGCGTGTGCCTCGCCGCTGCGGCCCTCACGGCGCAGCCGCATGAGCCGCTCCACGGTCCGGACCGTCTCCCGCCGGTCCTCCCCGTCCAACGGCTCGCCCTGCGGCTCCGGCCCCGCCTCCGCCCGTGCGGACCCGGCGAACCGGGCCCCGCGCGGCGTACGGCCGCCGGGCGCGGGCGCCGCGGGCAGATCCGGTACGGCGGTGGGCGGTACGGCCCTCGGCGGTACGACGACGGGGGCGGCTTCCCCCTCGGCCATCCCGGCGAAGCGGGCACTGCCCCGGCGACGCCTGCGTTGCTTGGGGACGGGCGCCGGCTGGGGAGCGGGGGTCTGTTGCTGCGGGGCGGGGGCAGGGCCGGACGGGTGAGGGGTGGGGCGGATGCGGGGGTCGTAGGCCGAGGGCTCGGCGCGATGGCGATCAGGGGCACCGGAGGCGGGGCGGGAGGGGGCGGCGGGTGCGGTCGGGTCTGCGGGGCCGGTCGGGCCTGCGGCGGTTTGGCGTCGCGTGTCGCGGGCGTCCGACATCCGGGCGGCGATCTCCTCCGCCGCCTGCGGCCAACCGGTGGGCGCGGACGGTCCTGCGGGGGTCTGGCCTCGCGCGTCCCGGCCGCCCGCCGTCCCGCCCGGGTCTTGCTCCACCGCCTCCCGCCAGCCGTTCGCCGCGGCGGCGGGCTGAGCGGTGTGGTCGCGCTGGCGTGGCATGTCCGGGAAAGCATCGTCCTGTGGGACGCGCGCGTCGGGCCGCTCACCGTAGGAGGTGTGCCCGCCCGGCTGCTCGCCGTACGAGGCCCGCTCACCGTACGAGCCGGGCCCGCCCCCTCGCGTACCGCCCGCACCGTGTCCGTCGGTGCCGGGCCCGTCCGACGGGGCGCCGTACGCTTCCCGGCCGTACGACCGGGCTCTGTGCGAGCCGTGGCCGTCCGGCCGCCCGTCGTACGCACCGTCCTCGCTCCACCCGTCGACGCGGGCGTCACCGGTGTCGTGGCCGCTCGGTCGCCCACCGCCGGGCCCGTGCCCGGCCGGTCCCGGGCCGCTCCCGCCTCGGCCGTCATCACGTGGCACACCGTGCGAAGCACCCCCGGCACCCCACCCCTGCGTCCGCGTGCCGTCAGCCTCCGCGCCTTCCGCCCGGGATTCCTCCCGCACCCGGAACACGGCGCCCTCCCCGGTGGCCCCGCGTCGGATCGCCTGTGCCTGTTCGAGCGTGGTGCGTCGGTCGAGGTCCGTCATGCGGGAACGGAGTTCGGCGCAGCGGCGGGTCGCGCGGGCGTGGTCGTCGCGGGCCCAGGCGAGGTCGAGGCGGAGGGCGTCGGCCTCCTCCTGGGTGGTGGCGGAGGCAAGCGACCGGCCCAGTTCCGCCTGCCGTTCGACGGCGTAGCGCTGCTCTCGGAGCATGACGTCGAAGCGGTCGCCGAGGGCGTCCCGGCCGCCGGGGCGGGCATCGTACGCGATGAGCGCGGCGGCGTGCAGGGCACGGGCGTGTTCCGTCTCGGCGCCCGCGGCCTGTGGGCCGTATCCGGTCGCGAGGTCCTGGAGGAGAGCCTCCACGACGTCCCACGGCGGCATCTCACGGCCGTCGAGGCAGGCTTGCATGCCCTCGGGGTCCCGCTGCCAGAACACGCCGCACCAGCCGCCGCCCTGGTCCAGGCGCGCCAGCAGGCCGTCCAGATAGTTCGCGAACTCCCGTACTTGTTTGGGGAGTTGATCCACAGTCATCGCCCAACTCCCGCCAGACCGGAGCACTCCGGTCCGTAGGGAACACCAGTCGTGTTACAGGAGAGCTACGGACAGTTTTCCGGGGCCGTGCGGGGACCTCATTGCTGGATCTTGACCCCTGCGCGCCGACCGCCGGGCAGGAACGCTACGAAGCCTTGGCGAGACCTCCTGCCACCCCCGTCGGCACACACCGCCCCACCAGGTCGTCCATCGACAGACCGAGCGCGTCGGCCGGCGCGGCCACCGCGAAGAAGGCGGGCGTCGGCGCGCGGCCGGTCCTGATCTCACGACGGGTCCCGGCGGCGACGCCGGCGCTCGCCGCGAACTCGGTCACGCCGCGGCGGCTCCGCGCCGCGGGCATCAACCCGCCGAGCCGCTCGCCGAGTTCGTGTCCTTCGGGGGTGAGGGGGGTGCGCACCATGCCGCCACTCTAGTGCCGGTATAATAATTGGCTCGGTGGAGACGGAACCTGCTGAAGACGGGCACTGCTGAGTGGGCATTCGGGCGATCGGCCCAGTAGGGCCAGGTCCCCCGCACCGACGACGGCTCCCGGGCGGCCCGCGCCGAGCACACGGCGGCGATCACGGCCTGGGCCCCGCCCATCCCCACGGCCGCCGCGCCGCGTCGGTCGTCGGGACCCGCTGAAGGTGCCCCCTGCCTCCGATCGTGCGAAGGTGTTCTACGAGCGCGCGCCCAGGTGTGTACCGGCTCCCGCCCGGGTTACCCGGATCCGGCACGTCGATCAGCGAGGGCGTCCCGGCCCTCCTCCAGTCCTCGAACGGACTCGGACCGGGGGGATCCCCGTGGGGACGCCGGATGGGAACGCCAATGACCAGCGGCTTCACCGGACCGGAGGGCTACGACCCCTTCGGTGAGTTCCTCGCCCGTTTCTTCGGCGGACAGCGCCCCGGTCCGCGCCAGATCGACATCGGGCGGCTGCTCAGTCAGCCCGCCCGTCAGCTGGTGCGGGGCGCCGCCCAGTACGCCGCCGAGCACGGCAGCCGGGACCTGGACACGCAGCACCTGCTGCGGGCGGCGCTGGCCGCCGAGCCGACCAGGACGCTGCTCAGCCGGGCCGGCGCGGACCCGGACTCGCTCGCCTCGGAGATCGACGAGCGCTCCGGCCCCGTCAAGCACCAGCCGGGCGAGGCCCCGCCGCCCACCTCGCTGTCCCTGACCCCGGCCGCCAAGCGTGCCCTGCTGGACGCCCACGACCTGGCCCGGACCCGCGGCGCGGGCTACATCGGCCCCGAGCATGTGCTCAGCGCGCTCGCCGCGAACCCCGACTCGGCCGCCGGCCACATCCTCAACTCGACGCACTTCGCCCCCTCCGGCCTGCCGCCGGAGTCCGCACCGGACGGCGGGCAGGCCCGCGGCGAACGGCCGCGCACCGCCGACACGCCCACCTTGGACAAGTACGGCCGCGACCTCACCGACCTGGCACGGCAGGGCCGTATCGACCCGGTGATCGGGCGCGAGATGGAGATCGAGCAGACCATCGAGGTGCTCTCCCGGCGCGGCAAGAACAACCCGGTGCTCATCGGTGACGCGGGCGTCGGCAAGACCGCCATCGTGGAGGGGCTCGCGCAGCGGATCGTCGACGGGGACGTGCCCGACGTGCTCATCGGGCGGCGCGTGTTCGCGCTGGACCTCACCGGGGTGGTCGCGGGCACCCGCTACCGGGGTGACTTCGAGGAGCGGCTGAACACCATCGTGGGTGAGATCCGCGCCAACTCCGATCAACTGATCGTCTTCATCGACGAGTTGCACACCGTCGTCGGTGCCGGGGGCGGCGGTGAGGGCGGGTCGATGGACGCCGGCAACATCCTCAAGCCCGCCCTGGCCCGCGGCGAGCTGCACATCGTGGGCGCGACCACGCTGGAGGAGTTCCGCCGGATCGAGAAGGACGCGGCGCTGGCCCGCCGTTTCCAGCCGATTCTGGTGCCCGAGCCCACCCCCGCGGACGCGATCGAGATCCTGCGCGGCCTGAGCGACCGCTACGAGGCCCACCACCAGGTCCGCTACGCCGACGAGGCCCTGGTGGCCGCCGTGGAGCTGTCGGACCGCTACCTCACCGACCGCCGCCTGCCGGACAAGGCGATCGACCTGATCGACCAGGCGGGCGCCCGGGTACGGCTGCGGGCGCGGACCAAGGGCACGGACGTACGGGCCCTGGAGCGGGAGGTCGAGCAACTGGTCCGGGACAAGGACCAGGCGGTCGCGGACGAGCAGTACGAGCAGGCCATGCACCTGCGCGACCGGATCGTCGAGTTGAAGGAACGGATCGCGACGGCCAGCGGGGGCGACGAGGCGGACGAGGGCCAGCACCTGGAGGTGACGGCGGAGGCCATCGCGGAAGTGGTGTCCCGGCAGACCGGCATCCCGGTCAGCAGCCTCACCGAGGAGGAGAAGGACCGCCTCCTCGGCCTGGAGCAGCATCTGCACGAGCGGGTGATCGGCCAGGACGAGGCGGTCCGTGTGGTCGCCGACGCCGTGCTGCGCTCCCGCGCCGGGCTCGCCAGCCCGGACCGGCCCATCGGCAGCTTCCTCTTCCTCGGCCCCACCGGCGTCGGCAAGACCGAGCTGGCGCGCGCCCTCGCCGAGTCCCTGTTCGGCAGCGAGGAACGGATGGTCCGTCTGGACATGAGCGAGTACCAGGAGCGGCACACCGTCAGCCGCCTGGTCGGCGCCCCGCCCGGGTACGTCGGCCACGAGGAGGCCGGGCAGCTCACCGAGGTCGTCCGCCGGCACCCGTACTCGCTGCTGCTGCTCGACGAGGTGGAGAAGGCGCACCCGGACGTCTTCAACATCCTGCTCCAGGTCCTCGACGACGGGCGGCTGACCGACTCCCAGGGCCGCACCGTCGACTTCACCAACACGGTCATCGTGATGACCAGCAACCTCGGCTCCGAGGCGATCACCCGGCGCGGCGCCGGCATCGGCTTCGGGGCGGGCGGCGCCGAGGCGGACGAGGAGGCGCGGCGCGAGCAGATCCTGCGGCCGCTGCGGGAGCACTTCCGGCCCGAGTTCCTCAACCGCATCGACGAGATCGTCGTCTTCCGGCAGCTCACCACGGAGCAACTGCGGGAGATCACCGACCTGTTGCTGGAGAAGACCCGCCGGCTGCTGCACGCGCAGGGCATCACGGTCGACTTCACCGGCCCGGCGGTCGACTGGCTCGCCGAGCGCGGTTACCAGCCGGAGTACGGCGCCCGGCCGCTGCGCCGCACCATCCAGCGGGAGGTCGACAACCAGCTCTCCCGGCTGCTGCTGGACGGCCGGATCGCCGAGGGCGGCCGGGTGACGGTGGACGTGGCGGACGGGCAGCTCGCCTTCCGTACGGAAGACCTGCCGCCCGCCCCCGAGTTGTGACCCCCGACGGCTTCCGCTACTTCGCCGGGTACACCACCATCGCCGAGCCGCCGCCGCGCCGTACCTTCTCGGCGGCGGCCAGCCACTTCCCGTTCGGCAGCCGCTGCACGCCCGTCGCCGCCCCGATCTCGGGGTTCAGCTTGAAGGAGTGCCCGATGGCTTCGAGCTTCCCCCGCAACGCGCTGTCGTAGAGCGCCGGTTCCAGCTCGGTCTGGGCGGCGTTGCGCTGGCTGGCGCGCGGCGCGGCGATCGCGTCGACCAGCGGCAGCCCGCGGTCGAGGAACTCGGTCAGCGTCTGCAGCACGGTGGTGATGATGGTCGCGCCGCCGGGCGAACCGAGCGCCACCACCGGCTTGTTGTGTCCGTCCAGCACGATCGTCGGCGAGATCGACGACCGCGGCCGCTTGCCCGGGCCCGGCAGGTTCGGGTCGTGGACGGCCGGGTTGGCCGGGGTGAAGGAGAAGTCCGTGAGCTCGTTGTTGAGGATGAACCCGCGCCCGGGCACGGTGATGCCGCTGCCGCCGGTCTGCTCGATGGTGAGCGTGTAGGAGACGACGTTGCCCCACTTGTCGGCCACCGTCAGATGCGTGGTGTTCTCACCCTCGTACGTCGTCGGCGCCGCCGTACCGCCCGTCGGGCAGGCAGCCGGGTGGCGTGGGTCGCCGGGCGCCACCGGGCTGGTGAGCACGGCGTCGTCCTTGATGAGGCACGCCCGCGAGTCGGCGTACTTCTGCGAGAGCAGTTCGTTCGTGGGTACGTCCTCGAAGGCCGGGTCGCCGACCCAGCGTCCCCGGTCCGCGAAGGCGATCCGGCTCGCCTCGATGAAGTGGTGCAGGTACTGGACCTCGCTCGCCTTCTCGAGGTCCGTGTTCTCCAGGATGTTGAGGGCCTCGCCGACCGTGGTGCCGCCCGAGGAGGAGGGCGCGATGGAGTAGACGCCCAGTCCGCGGTACGACGTCTTCGTGGGCTCCTGGAGCTTGGCGCGGTAGACGGCGAGGTCCTTCTCCTCGAGGTCGCCCGGGCGGGCGTTCCAGCCGGAGGCCGGGTCCACCGGCGGGTGGTTCACGGTGTCCACGATGTCGTCGCCGAGGTCGCCGTGGTAGATCGCGCCGACGCCCTTGCGGCCCAGCTCCGCGTAGGTGCGGGCCAGATCGGGGTTCTTGAAGGTCGAGCCGACCACGGGGAGCTGCCCGCCCGGCAGGAACAGCTTCGCGGTGTCGGGGAAGTAGCGGAACCGGGTCTCGTTGGAGGCGGTCTGCGAGCGGAAGGTGTCGTCGACGACGAATCCGTCGCGGGCGATGCGCTCGGCGGGCTTGAGGACGGTGCCGAGCCCCCTGCTGCCCCACATGTCCAGTGCCGTCTGCCAGGTGGCGGGCGTGCCCGGGGTGCCGACGCTCAGGCCGCTGCTGACGGCGTCCGCGAAGGCGAGCGGCTTGCCGTTCTCCACGAAGAGGTCGGAGTCGGCGGTCTGGGGGGCCGTCTCGCGTCCGTCGATGGTGTGCACGGAACGGGACTTGGCGTCGTAGTAGACGAAGTAGCCGCCCCCGCCGATGCCGGAGGAGTAGGGCTCGGTGACGCCGAGCGCGGCGGCGGTGGCGACGGCCGCGTCGACGGCGTTGCCGCCCTTCTTCAGGACCTCGATACCGGCGGCGGAGGCGTCCGCGTCGACACTGGAGACGGCACCTCCGTAGCCGACGGCCACGGGGACCTTCGCGGCTGCGCCGACGGGGCCGCTCCGCGCGGCGGGTGGCGCGGCCGCCCCCACCGACACCACGGCGGCCGAGACCGCCAGGACCGACAGTTTCCGTGCGACAGGGCGACGCATCCCAACCTCCAGCCAGAGACCGTTCTCGCAGCTTAATCGATCGCCATGGCCGCGTCAGGGTGGCGCACGGGCCGAACTCGAACATGAGTTTGAACGTTCGCCCGCTAGCATGCGCGCCCATGAATGACGACCTGCGCAACCTCGTCCTGGGCGTGGTGGCCGCCGGCATCAGTGCCGCGCTCGGCTGGCTGGCCCGGACCTACCTGTGGAAGCGGAAGCTCCGCCGCAAACAGGCCTTCTTCGGGCTGCCGGACAACTCCGAGTCGTTGCTGGTGGTCAACCGCGGAGCGGCGGGCCCGGATCTGGCGGTCATGCGCTACGACGTGTTCGCGCTCCTCGAACTGGCCGCACTGATCAAGGACTGCAACGCCAACGCCCAGGTCGTCCCGCACGACGCCGCGCGGCAGGGCTTCGGTGAGCGCACCGAGTTCTGCGTCGGCGGCCCGGCGTCGAACCGCCGCATGGCCGCGCACCTGTCCTCGTTGCTCCCCGGTGTCCGGGTGAACGTGGACGCCGAACCGAGCCCTGACCGCGGCGCCTTCCAGATCGGATCCGAGCGCTACCGCGTGGAGGTGGGCCGATCCGAGTACGCGCTCCTCGCCCGGCTCACCGTCGAGCAGAGCAACGGCACGCGTCCGGTCTTCCTCTTCTGCGGCCAGACCGCGATCACCAACCAGGCCGCGACCCGCTACCTCGCCCGCCACCACGAGCGGCTGTCCCGCAAGCACGGCGACAACTCCTTCGTCCTGCTGCTGAAGGTGGTCAACTCCGGGGCGTACGGACCGGATGTCGTCGAGTTGGTCGCGGACGTGACGCGGGACGCGAAGACGCCTCTCCCGGCGCCCGCCGCTCCACGTAACTCCCACCGCGCCACCTGACTTCCAGCACGTTTCAACGATCGTTACTCGCACGTAACTTACCGACGGGTTACTTCCAGTAAGGCGCCGAGGTTACCGTCGGGTCACTTTGCACTTACACGAGTGAGGAGTGGCCCGTGGGACACACGCGCAAAGCCCTGCGTACGACCGCCGTGGGTGCCGTCTCGGCGACCCTGATCGCCGGCAGCGCCCTCGGATTCACCCCCACCGCCCAGGCGGCGCCGGCCGTCCGCTTCGTCGACATCGCCGGGGAGGGCGGCACCGTCCTCAAGGCGAACGTCATCCTTCCGGCCGACGCCGACAGCACCCGCCGCTACCCGCTGCTCGTACTGCCGACGAGCTGGGGCCTGCCCCAGATCGAGTACCTCGCGCAGGCGCAGAAGCTCGCCGACTCCGGGTACGTCGTGGTCAGTTACAACGTACGCGGGTTCTGGCAGTCGGGCGGCGAGATAGAGGTCGCCGGCCCGCCCGACACGGCCGACGCGTCCAAGGTCATCGACTGGGCACTCGCTCACACCCCCGCCGACGCGCGCAGGGTCGGCATGGCCGGCGTCTCGTACGGGGCCGGCATCAGCCTGCTCGCCGCCGCGCACGACCGGCGGATCCGGGCGGTCGCCTCCCTCAGCGGCTGGGCGGACCTGGTCGGCTCGATCTACTCGGGCCGCACCCAGCACGCCCAGGCGGCCGCACTCCTGGACGGCGCGAGCCTGGTCACCGGGCGCCAGAGCGCCGAGACCCGGCAGGTCTTCGATGATTTCTACGCCTCCAACCTGGCGAAGGAACCGGACCTCGTCGCCTGGGGGAAGAAACGTTCCGCTGCGACCTACGTCGACCAGCTCAACCAGAACGGCACGGCGCTCATGCTCGCCAACGCCTGGGGCGACACGGTCTTCTCGCCCAACCAGTACGCCGACTTCTACGAGAGGCTGACCGGCCCGAAGCGACTGGAGCTGCGCCCCGGCGACCATGCCACCGCCGAGATCACCGGCCTGTTCGGGCTGCCCAACGACGTGTGGACCGACACCGAGCGCTGGTTCGACCACTACCTCAAGGGCGCGGACAACGGCATCGACCGCGAACAGCCGGTGCGGATCAAGTCCCGTTCCACCGGCGGCTACGAGGGCTACCCGGACTGGAAGTCCGTGGGTGCGACGCGGAAGAAGCTCGCTCTCGCCGGCACGACCACGATCCGCACGAACGTCGACTCGGGCGCCGACGGCGGCGTGGTCCTCCTGTCCAGCATCCTCGACCAGGTGGCCCGACTGCCCCCGATCGCCTCGATCCCGCTGCTCCCCCGCCGCTGGGCGGCCGTATGGCAGTCGGAGAAGTACACGAGTGCCCAACAGGTACGCGGCACCGCGAAGTTGCACACCACCCTCACTCCGACCGAGGAGAGCGGCACCCTCGTCGCGTACCTCTACGACGTGGGGCCGCTCGGCCTCGGCAAGCTGGTCAGCAACGCGCCGTACACCTTCCACGGGCGCGCGCCCGGCGAGCCGTTCGACGTCGACCTGGAGCTGTTCTCCACGGCCTACGACGTCCCGGCAGGCCACCGGCTGGCCCTGGTGGTCGACACGGTCGACCCGCTCTACATGGAGCACAACCCGTCCGGCGCTCGGCTGACCTTCTCCTCGCCGGCGAACGACCCGTCGTACGTGTCGATCCCGCTGCGCGAGCAGTGATCTCCGGCCTGCGCCGGCCGGGTATGGGCTCTGTGACCGCTGCCCCTACGGCCCGGTGGCCGTGGGGGGACCCCCACCCGGCAGCAGCATCCCCGGGTCGGCCGGGGCGACCTCCGTGGCCTCGGCCGTCACCACGGGGAGGAACGGCACATCGTAGTCGAGGTCCGGCGCGATGAGCCCGCCGGAGTGACAGGGGGGCGTGGACGGTCAGTTCGACCGCGCCGCGAAAGCCGTGACGAGAGCGCGGGCGACGGCCACGCCCTCCCCGTGCTCGAAGGGCCTGTGGGGCACCCCCGGCCGCCGGCCGCCCCGGACCTGGATCCGGACCGGCGAGACGTTCTGCAGGACATGCAGCTCCCCGTAGTACTTGTCGACGTCACGCAGCTCGATCAACGGATCGACGGCCATGCCCAGTCCTACCCACTCTCAGCTGTGTCATCGGTGCCGCAACTTATCGGGGCAAGATCACGGTTGACGGACGACACGCACTTTTCGGGCATTAGCCGTATTTACGTCGACAGGTAGGCCGACGGCTCACGCTTCGGCGACCTCGGCATACAGCTGCGAGAGCTCGGGCACCCCGCTCGAAGCCCACTCGTGACCGGAGGCGACGACGTCGAACTCGCGGCCGGAGGCGAGCCGGATCACGGGCTGGCCGTCCGGTCTGAGATCCCAGGCGGCACCCGGCACGGTCCGCACCACGACCGTGCCGAGGTAGAGCCCGGCGTCGTTCCCGAGCCAGGGCAGGACCTCCTCGTCGTCCCGCCAGCGCGGCACCAGCTGGTCCAGCGCCTCCAACGAGGCCGCGGTGTCGTCGAGTCGGACGCCCTCCCGGGACGCCTGGGAGCGCAGCAGCTCACACTCGGAGAGGAGTTCGGCGATGCCCTCGGGGTCGGGGGCGCCGGGCTTGTCGTGCCGGTGGCCCAGAAAAGGGATCTTCATACACCCAGCGTGTCATTCACCCGGCCGTACGCACCACAGGCGCGCGGACCCTCGATTCCCGTCGGCTCCACGACGGCTCCACGACGGCTTCGCGCATGGCTCGTTGACCTGTCCCAGGGACCTGTTTCCGGCACCTGTCTCCGGCACCTGTCTCCGGTGTCTTTCCAGCTTCGGCTCCAGGGCTACACGTCGAGGTCGACCACGACCGGCGCGTGGTCCGAGGCGCCCTTGCCCTTGCGTTCCTCGCGGTCGACGTAGGCGTCCTTGACGGCCTTGGCGAACGGCTCGTTGCCGTACACCAGGTCGATGCGCATACCGCGGTTCTTGGGGAAGCAGAGCTGGCGGTAGTCCCAGTACGTGAAGGGGTGCTCGTACTTCAGGGGCCGCGGGACCACGTCGGACAGGCCCGCCTCACGCAGGGAGGCGAGGGCGGCGCGTTCGGCGGGGGTGACGTGGGTGGAGCCCTCGAAGGCGGCCCTGTCGTACACGTCGTCGTCCGTCGGCGCCACGTTGTAGTCGCCCATCACCGCGAAGGGGCGGCTGCCCGTCGCGTCGCCCGCGACGGCCGCCTTCAGGGCCTCGAACCACTGCAGCTTGTAGGCGTAGTGCGGGTGGTCCACCTCGCGGCCGTTGGGCACGTACACCGACCAGACCCGGACCGGGCCGCAGGTCGCGGAGAGAGCGCGGGGCTCGGGGGCGCCGTCGTAGCCGGGGTCGCCGGGCAGGCCCTTGACCACGTCCTCGAGGCCGACGCGGGAGATCACCGCCACGCCGTTCCACCGGCCGGTGGCGTGCACCGCCGCCTCGTAGCCCAGCTCGCGCAGCTCGTCGAACGGGAACTGGGCCTCGGCGACCTTGGCCTCCTGGAGGCAGAGCACATCGGTGCCGCTGCTCTCCAGCCAGGCCAGGAGCCTCGGCAGGCGGGCGGTGATCGAGTTCACGTTCCAGGTCGCGATACGCATGCCTCACAACCTACCGGGCGGGTCTGACAGTGAGGACGCGCGTGGTACCGCTCGGGAACGAGGGCCCGGAGGGGGACGGAGGGGGACGGAGGGAGCCGGAGGGGGACGGAGGGGGACGGAGGGGGACGGAGAAGCCCTGAGAGCCGGAGGGCCGTCACACCTCCGCCGACTCCCCCTGTGTCAGCCGCAGGTGGTCCGTCCCGCCCAGGGCGCCGATCTGACGGTCGTAGACCGGGCGCGCGAGGTCGGTGAGGAGGGCGTCGTGGACGTCGTAGGCGCGCTGCGGCTTGACCTCGCGGACGTAGTCGATGACCTCGGAGATCTTGTTCCAGGGGGCCATCACCGGGAGCATCAGCGTCTCCACGGCGTGGTCGGGGACGGTGAGGGCGTCGCCGGGGTGGAAGACCTTGCCGCCGTCGACGAGGTAGCCAACGTTGGTGATCCGCGGAATGTCCGGGTGGATGACCGCGTGCAGCTCGCCGTGCACCTGGACGTCGAAGCCGGCGGCGGTGAAGGTGTCGCCGTGGCCGACGGTGTGGACGCGGCCGGGGAAAGCGGCGGCGATCTGTTCGGCGACCGACGCGAGGGTCCAGATCTCGGTGGCCGGGTCGGCCTCCAGGGCGGCCCGCAGGCGACCCTCGTCGAAGTGGTCGGGGTGCTCGTGGGTGATGAGGATCGCGTCCGCGCCGAGCGCGGCGTCCTCCTCGCTGAATCCGCCGGGGTCGAGGACGAGCGTCCGCCCGTCCTTCTCGAGGCGGACGCAGGAGTGCGACTTCTTCGTGAGCTTCATGACGTCCATCCTGCCTCCGCCGCGCGCGCGGCTCACTCGGTGGGCGTCGTCTCCTCGCGGATGACCTGCTGGGCCACCTTGAACGCGCTGTTCGCCGCCGGAACCCCGCAGTAGACGGCCGCATGCAGCAGCACTTCCTTGATCTCGGCCGGGGTGAGGCCGTTGCGCAGGGCGGCGCGGGTGTGGAAGGCGAGCTCGTCGAGGTGGCCGCCCGCGACCAGGGCGGTGAGCGTGATGCAGCTGCGGGTGCGTCGGTCGAGACCGGGCCGGTCCCAGACCTCGCCCCAGGCGTAGCGGGTGATGAACTCCTGGAAGTCCCCGGAGAACTCGTCGGCCTGTCCCAGCGCCCGGTCGACGTGCGCGTCGCCGAGCACCTCACGGCGCACCTTGATGCCGGCGTCGTACGGGTCCGGGCGGCCCATGGTCTGCGGTTCCACGGCGGCCGGGGAGATCTCGGCGATCGGCTGCGCGGGCTGCGGCGGGGCGGCGGCCAGGACCGGCTTGACCGGGGCCGCCTGGATCGCCGTCATGCCGGTGGTGGAGTCGAAGCCGGGCTGCCAGGCGGTGGAGAAATGTCTGACCAGCAGGTCGGTGACGGCGCCGGGCTGCTCGACCGGCACCAGGTGCGAGGCGCCGGGCACGACGGCGAGCCGGGCGTCCGGGATGCCCGCGACCAGCGTGCGGGCCTCGGCGGGCCCGGTGACCTGGTCGTCCGAGCCGACGAGGACCAGCGTCGGGACGCCGACCCGGGCCAGTTCGCCCCGGACGTCGAACGAGGCCAGCGCCTCGCAGGCGGCGATGTAGCAACCGGGGTCGGTGGTGCGCACCATCTGCACGGCCCACTCGGTGATGGCGGGCTGCGCGGCGGCGAACCCACCGGTGAACCAGCGGTCCGGAGAGGTACGGGCGATGGGGTCGAGGCCGTTCGTGCGCACGATCACCCCGCGCTGCCGGAACTCGTCGGCCGTGCCGAAGCGGGGCGAGGCGGCGATCAGCGCGAGCGAGGCGAGTCGCTCGGGGTGGCGCAGGGCCAGCTCGATCCCGACCGCGCCGCCGAGCGCGCAGCCCGCGTAGCCGAAGCGCTGCACACCGAGGCCGTCGAGGGTGGCGAGCAGCCGCGCGGTGAGGTCACCGACAGCGCCCGCCGGGTACGCGGGCGCGCCGCCGTGCCCCGGCAGATCGAACCGGAAGACACGCCACTGCTTGGCCAGCTCGGGGACCTGCCGGTCCCACATGTGCCAGGTGGTACCAAGCGAGGGACCCAGGATCAGGACAGGTGCGTCTTCTGGCCCGTCAAAGCGGTATTGCAGGGTGTTCGGTGGTGTCTCGCTCACCCTTCTGAGCCTCTCATCTGTCACGAGATGTCACATCGCCGGGGTGGACCGAGCGCACCTTGCCCCGCTGCGGCACTGCCGGACCTACCGACGAGAACCCAGGTATACGTTCGCCGGCATGTACTCGTGGCCGTTCGGCAGCGGACCCTCCGGGCGCGTGCGCTCCTTCCGTCGCTACGAGCAACGCCTTCCTCTTTGATCACGGCCTCACAGGCGGTTCGGGTTGCAGCATCGAGTGTGGAGGCACGGACGCGGCTCGGCGCGACTCACATGGAAATTTTCCGAATCCCGCCCAACAACAGCTTGAACACCACACACGGTGAACGCTTGGTAGAAGGTTCGACCGTAGCCGGATGCTCCCAGTTACAGCCACCGGTTCAAAACCAGCAAACGGACTCCGAACCCACCTGTCCCCAATCCTGCAGGCCACACGGCTCGCAGGTCGCTCGGCCAATAGACCGCGCGGCTCACTCTTGCCCCTCCGCCATACCCCCGTGCAGGCCGTCCCAAGTGGCGGCGGCTCCGCGAAGATCTTCTACATCCGGCTTGACGTACCACCGCTTGGTCGTCTTTACGTTCGTATGTCCGGCCCATCGCGCGAGGATGTGGTCCGGGACGCCGTTGTTGGCCAGGAAGGTGAAGCACGACGAGCGTGCGTCGTAGAGCCTGACGCGACGGAGACCCAGAAGTTCCATAAGCCGGTACGCGCGTCGGCGAAGTTGCTTGATCGTGAAGGCGTCGCCCGCCTCGTGCACCAGAACGTAGCCCGACGCCGTGTACGCCTCCCCCAGAGCGAGCCTCTCCTCGGCTTGGAGAGCCCGGAATGCCTTGAGGGCTCCCAGCACCAGCGCCGGCAGCGGCAGATCCCGCTCACCCGCAAGAGACTTGGTGTCCTTCTCCACCACGTACCGGTTGCCCATCATCGTGCGCGTGTTGGCGATGACGATCGTGGCGTTCTCCAAGTCAACGTCTTCCCACCGGAGGCCACAGACTTCAGCGGGCCGAAGCCCCATCAGCGAAAGAAGAAGCGCAGCATAGAGACGCTCACCCCTAATTCCATGTATGAATTTCTGAACCTCCTGGACGTTCCAGGGCGGAACATCCTCTTTAGCCTTCCGCTCTTCCTTGCGCGCTCTCCGGGGAATGGTCACGTACTCAGCGACATTGACGTACACCAACCGTCGGGTAACGGCTCTCCCCAGCGCTTCCTTCAGCCGAGCGAGGCTCATATCCACACTCGTGACACTGAGCGGTGTCCCGGCCCTTTCACCACGCACGCGGCCATGCGCCAGCGCCCAGTCCCTCCACTCTTCCACATGCTCTTCAGTAAGGTCCTGGAGACGGATATTTCCGAGCCTCCCTCGAACTCGGTCCAGGGTGATCTTGTAGTTATAGATGGTGGTTTCTTCGAGGTCCTCCGCTTTCATGGCCAGCCATCGGTCGAGCCACTCATTGACGGTGATCTTGTTGGGCGGCACAAGCGACCCATCATGCCGCCGATTAGTTATGTTCGCGTACTCAGCCCTGGCTTCCTTCAACGAGTCAAAGGTACGCCTCAACTGCTTACGCTTCCCGGTTTCGGGGTCGATTCCTGCGTCGACAACAAACTGGTACCGAACCTTCCCCTTCGAGTTCGGCGGAAGTTTCTTGATGGGATCGGACAGAATACTCACACTCCTCGAACAGGTGGACGTGACTTCACAACGCTGCGTCTACCGTTCGGGTAGGCAAACAGGAGGCACTATTCGCTACGGCTCCACCGCCAAGCACAGCCGGGTGCGAATACCATTAATGCTCCGCACGATCCCCGGTTTCGGTAACCGGGGATCGTCTGCTATGTATCGCGCTGCACTACGGGAGCCTGCCCCTCATCCATTTCTTCGCCTCGGTCAGGCGGCCAGACAGTACGAGCGGAGAGCGGGGCACGCCATCGGTGACAAGCACCAGTTGCCCGTCGTCGGTGAGGCGGTCAAGGTTGCTGGCCACAAGACGATCGAGGCACCAAGCGCCATGAGGACGGGGCGGTGAAAACGGGCAGATCGGATTGCGGGAATCTGCGGGTGAACCTCCTTGGGGCTGCGCTCGTTCACGAGATCGGGTGGCGCTGGCTGCGACAGGGGACGGCCGACCGTCTGCCGGTCCGGCTCAGAGGCTCACATTCCTTTGCTGACCTGGCGTTTCCCGGCTCGTTGTACGTTGACATGATCGCGGAGGGGGTTCCAGTCCGTTGGGGTTCTTTCCCGTCTGCTGTGAGCTGAAGGTTTCCAGCAGATACTTGCTCCCTGCTCGGAGCCGACTGCGTGTGTATGGACGCCCTCGGTCACGCCGCCGACCGGGAAGCTGCGGGCACGAGCTCGGCCCGCATCCTCCTACCTCACCCACGGGGACGACCCGACGGCCCCAGAGACAACTGGTCGCGCTCGGCTCCGCACTGGACCTGCTACCGGTCGATGCACCGGCCGTACTCGAACCGGCCACTGCCGTCGTCGAGCGCGTCCCACCCGTCGCTGCCGACCTCGGCAGCCCCCTCGTCCTGCGTCGCAGCGTCCAGGCGATCTGGCGCGACCGTCCTCAGGAAAGGGACGGGGCTGGATTCGTGATGCTCGTGGACGCCCTGCTCACCGCTGTGGGCCCCGCGATGCACTGGCAAGCGCTGCCCGCGCCCCCCCACCTCCAGGGGGGCCGGAACACACTGAGCGAATTTTGGCCGACTCGCTCTGGGACGCACTCTCCACCGCGCTTACCGAGGCAGAGGCAGCAGGACATAACCCGCCACCGTCCCCGATCAGGCACTCGGCCAACGCACCGTGAACGACTCCCATAGCCCCGCCCGCGCACTGACCTGGCGCATCCGCCGCTTGGCGAGCGCCATGCGCCCAGCCCCAGCGCCGAGGAAGCGAGGGCTCGCAGCGTCACAAAGAGCTGGCTACACCACCTCTCCGCCACAGCCGCAGCCGACCCGGCAGCGCTGATCATGACCGCATGGGCATTGCGGGCGGTGTCGCCGATCACCGGACCCGCGGCGTCCGCGCGTACCGCAGTGGCACAAACAAGCCGCCAGCGGGCGGCCATAGGCTCTCTTCGCACAGGGTGTATGTCCTGGGTCGAAGGGCCGCGCGAGACTCGTCCTGATCACGCTGTCGCTGGCGCGCAAAGCCGATGCCAGTTCTCCATGCAGCTTGTCGGGGATGGACCCTGCCCCGAGGGCGCAGGCGCGAACCAGAGCGCGGCAGTCCTGCACTTGCCGGTCCGTGGCAAGCGCGGTGAACAGAGAGTGCTGCAGATTCTCGCGGGCCGCGTAGCCGTCCTCAGCCTCCGTCATCGTGCGGTGCAGCTGCCCGACAATGTGGTGCGCGCCGGGCGCCTCGGCGGAACCAATCGCGTCGAGGATGGTCAGGCCGAGCCGGATGTCGAAGACGGTCATCCCGGGTTCGGCCTTCCGCTCGGAGTAGGCCGTCACCAATTCCGCCAGGTTGCCGTCGACCAGCCGCCCGGCATCTCGGCGGCACAGGACGGTGAGGCAGGCCGTGACGGCTTGCTCCCACGGATCGCCGGGCACAGTGTCGGCGAGGAGGGCAGCAGCCCCTGTCGTGTCACCCGCAACGAGGGTGGCGAGTACGGCGACTTGGCGCCCATCGAGCATCCGTTTGCCTACGCCGTGGTGAACCTCGATATGTGCTTTGGCCTCGGCCCAACGTCCCTTGGTGGTGAGGGTGCGGGTCCCATCGGCGAGGAGCACGCGCCACAGCCACTCGCGGACCTCGTGGCGGTCCTCGTCGGTCGCAGTGAGGTCCGCCGGTACGGCGACGCCCTCGAACCGGGCAGCTGTGCCTGCCTCGACGGCCTTGTACAGGTCGAGTAGGTGCTGGCGTCCCTCGTCGGTGTGGCCGGCGCGGATCTGGAGGCGGGCAAGGTTGACGACCGGTTCCAGTCCCCGGATTGCGCTCCTGCCGGGCAGGGGGCGAGTGTCGAGGTAGGCGGCGGCGTGCTGGTGACACATCTCCCGGGCGAGATCGGGAAGGCCGAGATCGGAGACGATGAGCGCGGCCTGGTTGTAGACGGCCGAGGCAAGCCCTTGATCGCCCTTCGTCACCGCCGTCTCGGCGAGGTCGACGAGGCCGCCCACGCGGTCGGGCAGGGGCAAACAGGCGGGCCGGAATCGGGCGACGAGCGGGAAGCACTGGGCTATAGGTCCGTGCGGATCCATGGGTCCCCCGGGAGTGGGTGAGAAGTGCTGGGGCAACGGTGCCCGCCAGCCGTACGCCGGCGGGCACCGTCCCCTACGCAAGGGGCGTCACCGCCAGTCGACGACGATTCGGTTCAGCGGGGTGTCGAGAGCGAAGAGTCCGGGGCGCTGCTCGATGGCGCGGGCGTCGAGGGGCTGGATTTCGAACGTGGCCTCGCGGCCGCGGTATGCGCGGTCCCAGGTGCGGATGGCGTCGGCGACCTTCGTGGCGAGCTCGTCGCTGCCGGGGCCGTGGCCGATGACGCCGAACTCCCAGAGCTTGTCGCCCTCGGGGGTCTTCTTCTGCGACACGCGTCGTGCCAGGTAGGTCACGGCGCCCTTGTCGACGGCCGCAGTCGACGAGGGGTAGGGATCCTCCGTGAGCGCAGTGCCCTTGGCGTTCTGGGGGAACAGCATCCGGATGAGGCCGGAGGGAAGGGAACAGCTAACGAACAGTTCCATCCACTCCGGCGACTCCATGGCGCGGACCGTCATGCCCGTCCACTCCTCTGTGCGCGTCTGGTCCAGGACGTCAGCGAGGGCATCAGCGTCGATGTGTTGCCCGGCGGGGGCCTGAAGCCGGATGGCGCCGTCTGCGCTGAGCGGGATGACGCGGCGGTCGTCGTCGGCGATGCCCCGCCGGAGCGGCATGAAGGTGTTCATCTCGCTGCCGAGAGACACCCATCGACCGTCGCTCTGCTCGTAGGCGATGGACCGGGAGACGGTGCCCTTCAGGCGCTGGGGGACGAGGAGCCGGCCGCCGGGGGCGAGCTGTTGCATCCAGGAGTGCGGTACGCCGTGAGCGCCCACGGTGGCGATGATCCGGTCGTACGGCGCTCCTTCCGCGTAGCCGAGAGCCCCATCGCGGGTCACGGCCTCGACGTTGGTGAGACCGGCGGCGGCCAGGTGTGCGCGAGCGCCCTCCACAAGGTCGTCGTCGACATCAAGGGTGGTCACATGGCCGCTATCCCCGACCAGGTGGGCGAGGAGAGCGGCGTTATAGCCGGTGCCGGCGCCTAGTTCGAGGAGGCGCTCGCCGGGCTGGGCGTCGAGCTGGTCCAGCATGAGGGCGACGACGCCCGGCTGGGAGGCGCACGAGATCGATGTGCCGTCGGTGTCGTACTTGATGTGCACAGGTGCGTTGGCGTAGGCGTCTTCGAGCGACGCATCCGGCACGAACACGTGACGGGGCACAGTGCGCAGCGCCTTCTCGACTGCGGCCGTGCGGGCGTGCCCGTCCGCGCGAAGCTGGTCAACCAGGGCGTTGCGGAGGCGTTCGGCGTCAGCCGTGGGGGTGGCGATCGCGTCGGTGTTCACCGCCCTGACGCTATCCATCTCGGCCGCTGCCTCGTCGGTCGACGCGGTGTTGTCACTCGTTCCCATGACTACCTCTCGTGCGATGTGGGACAGGGCGCTCTGGTCGTCCCGGAGGAGACCTGCACGGTTGGCGTGAAAGATCACGTGGTGGGCAAGGACAGCTCGCAGACCGCGGGTGAGGGCGCCGCTGCCGGCGAGGTCGGCGATCGCGGTGCCCGCCCACTCGAAAGCGGCGACCCACTCGTGGTGCTCGGCGAGCGGGCCGTTCGGGCGGCACACGCTATGGGCATCGACCGTCATCAGCTTCCGCATCGCGGGCGCCAGTTCGGCGGCCCGCGCAGAGGGCAGAAGGCCGGTGGCCGGTCGGAGGGCGGCGACCTTTGCCCATACGTCGCCCTGCTCGAACCAGTCCAGGCCGGCCGCCCGCATCATCACGCTTGCCAACAGCACGGCGGTTTCCCGGCGTCCCAGCTGCTCCGGGCCTGGTTGATGGGTGAGCAGGTGGCAGCTGTCCTTGTGGAACAGGTCGTGGGCGATATCCATGGCCTGGGGCCCGCCGAAGGCGTGGGTCTCGGGTTCGTAGATGTAGGGCAGCCATGACACGGCCGTGCCGTCCTGGACGAGGTCGCTCAGCAGCGCTTCGACGGCGGGTGAAGGCTCGTCCGCGCGGTACCGCAGCGGCCAGGGGTGCTTGTTCATGAACCACCAGCCGGTGAGTTGCCCGTCCCCTTCGGCGGCGAGGAGGACAGGGGCGATGCGTTCGACGATGGCGCGCTGGGCGCTCTCGCGGTCAGCGAAGGTGATGTTGTGTTGCTGCCAGGGGTCACAGCGGTCCGGGGGCATGCGAATGTCCTTCGGTCGACGGGGTCAGGTGATGAGCAGGCAGGCGTCCCAGGTGGATCGGGGCGGTTCGGCGGTGCTTGGCGCGAGGAGGGCCAGGGCGATACCGGCTGCGCCGTCGAGGAGACCGGGGCCGTGCTCCTCGTCCTGCATGAGCGTCGTGGCGGCGTGTGCGGGGTCGGTTCCCGGCGGGTGGACTGCGGTTATGAGTGCCGGGATCGTGGCGCGGAGCTGTCCGGCGGTCGAGGGGTGGGCGTCGTCGGCCGCGCGGGCGGCGACGTGGGCGAGGCCGGCGAAGCCGTGGCACAGGGCGTTGCCCGTCGTGGCCTTGAGCTGAGCGGGGTCGGTGAGGGCGGCTACGAGCGCGTTCTCGGCGTCCAGCTGGCGGCCGTCGTCGTCGCGGGCGAGCGCGGCGAGTTGCTGGGCGCGGGCGAGGCCAGCGGTGCCGTAGCACCATGACGGCCGCCAGGGCGTGGATGGGGTGAGGTTGCCGGCGCGCAGCTCGTCCCGGGTGACCCAGTACGGCCACGCCGGGCCTCGGCCTGTGTCCTCTCGCCATCGGTCCAGCCACACCAGGATCCGGCCCAGTGCGTCACCGTGGCCGTCGACGAAAGTGCCCTGCCTGGCGGCGAGCGCCAGCAGCGCAAGCACGCCCCCGATACCGTGCGCCATGCCGTTGTTGGCGTGTCCGCCTCGAAAACGGTCGTCCGGGCGGCCCGAGGGCCCCGTGTCCGTCCACCAACCGGGCAATTTCTCGCCGTCGTGTGTGATCGGTTGGGTGAGGCGTACGCAATAGTCGAGGACGGCACGCAGGGTGGCGCTGCCAGGGTTGCGGCGCAGGAGGTGGGAGCCGTATCCGCTCAGGCCGCGAATGGCGTCGAACTCCGCGAGCGCTGGGAGGAGTCCGGCGTCGATGCGCCGGTGTGCGGCGTCGACGCGGCGGCTCACGTCGTCAGCCATGTGTCGGTCGAGAGTGTCAAGGGCGCGCTGGTAGGCGCCGGGCAGGTGATCGGCGGCGCAGGCCAGAGCGCGCGCGAAGGCGGGCGCCCCGTAGAAGGGGTGGCTGTCGGGTCCGCTGGTGAGCGGTTCGCGGGATGCGGCGGCGAGCCAGTCGTGGGCGCGCTGCCACGGCCCCAGGTCGGCCGCAGCCCGCTCGACGTGCAGGAGCGCGATGCCCGGCAGGCCATAGGCAAGGTGCTGCCGATGAGAGACCGCTGGCCCAAGGTACGCCGTGTGGGGGTCGGCGAGCTGCTCAGCGACGGCGTCGGCCAGGTCCAGCCCAGCCTGCACGGTCATGGCATCCTCCCAGTCGTGCGAGCGGTCCAGGCCAGGGCGGCAGCGCGAGCGAGGTAGAGGCATACCTCTTCTTCCGGGAAGTTCACCGCGATGTGCCGTACGAAATGAACGTGCAGCAGCGAGGCCAGGACGTCATCGAGGGCGATGCCCTGCGTGTGGGGCCCTGGCAGGTGCCGCCGGTACGCGGCGAGCGCCGCGTCGCGATCGGCCCACGCCGACACGATCGCCGCTCCTCCGGAGGCGCCGCGCAGCGCCGCCCAGTCGTCGCCCGGGTCGGCCAGACGTACGGCATCGGTGAACTGCGGGCGCGGTACGGGCGCTGGGGCTGAGGGCGGGATGTGGTCGATCAGCCAGCGCATCCCGGCTTGGGTGCTGCCGAGAAACGCGGAGGCAATAGAGACGGTGTGGGCGGCCACCAGCGTGCGCTCGTGCGGGCGCCGCGGCTGGAAGAGCTGGGCCAGGATGGCGCGCGAGTCCGCACGGAACACGTCCTCGGCCGCCTCCCACGCGGATCCGGAACCCCAGCGGCCCATCTCCCGGTAGGAGGTGGGATAACGCAGGTCCGCCAGCAGACCGGCACCGCGCAGCTCGTCGGCCCACACACTCACTGTGCGGGCCGTCTCGGCGGATGCCTCTGGGGCGGGGAGCGCGATGCGCAGGCGCAGGTGCTGCTCGGGGTCGCGGAAGCGGATGAACCACCAGGGCGGGCCGCCGAGCCGTTCGAGGAGATCGGGCAAGTGGCGGACAAGCAGGGTGTCCTGGCGGCGAGCGTCTCCGTACAGGGTGGCCAGGACCACCGACGAGGTGGCCGGGGTCTGCATCTGGGCCGTCGAGAGGGCGCGGGCCGGGCTGGGGGCGGGCAGTGCCGGCCACGCCGGCGGCCGGGTCGCCTTGAGCGGCACCACTACCTCGTGGGCGCGACCGTCGCACCAACCGAACGCCTCCGGTTCCGCCGCCTCGACGAGCACGGCCAGGCCTACTCGGTCGAGGTGGTGGCGCAGTAACGTCCGGTGGCCGGCCTGGTCGAGGTCTAGGAAGAGGTGCCGGTCGTCCTCCACGAGGTAGACGTGCCGAGATAGCCGCCGCCGGGTCCGCCATTCGGTGAGGGCGGTGTCCCATTCGGCCCGAGGACGTGCGCGGCCGGGTAGCTCGGGCGCCTCCAGTCGCCAACGGGCCATCGCGAGCACTGTGCGCCCGTAACGCAGGCGCGGCAGGAACGGCATCGCCGCTGCGGCACCCCAGTCGAACACGGTGACCTGCGCGCATTGGGCGCGGGACAGCTCGGTGAGGAATCGCACCAGCGGCGGAGTGTGCGTGTGGAGGTTCAGCGCGTGCATCCCGACGGCCTCGATGCGCTGGCCGCGCTCGGGGGCGGCCAGGTACATGCGGCGGCCGTCGCACCCCACCGTCAGGTCCGCAGGTGTGAGGACGTCTTCGGCAGGAGCTCGGTGTTCCTGGAGGCTGATCACGGTGGGCAGGACTTGTGGTGCGCGCGTGACGTGGGTGCTCTCGGCCAGGAGCGGCGGGAAGGAGAGCTGCGCGGGCACGGTATTCCTGTCAGCGGTCGGAAGGTCAGCCAGTTCGGCGGCCAGGACCTCCCGGTCGGCAGGGGCCAGGACGCTGAGGAACCGGCCTGTGGAGACTCCGACGCCGCGAGACACGCTCACGACCTCCAGCCGGAACCGGCCGCACTGCAACTCGCTGACGCTGGGCGCATGGACCCGCACCCCCACCTCCAGGTGCGGCGGCAAGCGGGGGTCGTCGGGCCCTACGTCCAAGGCGTCGATCAACTCGCCCGTGAGGACCACCTCGTCGCGGCCATCGAGCGCGGCGGCCTGCGCCAGCCGGACGAGGGTGTCATCCCGAGCGGAGACGCGCGGCCGGCGCGCGCCAGGCGGCGTTCCCGGGTAGCCGTCGGGGTAGCCGACGCCACTGTCCGCGACGACTTCCTGGAGCGGCACCATCGTGCCGATGCCGTACCGCTCGTAGAACCGCTGGTGGTATGCACCCCACGCCGCGGTGCCGTAGGGGCGGGCACTGACTCGGGTAAGAATCAGGGCGGCACGCTCAATCTCACGGGCGACCGCGTCCGGCAGTACGAGCTGCGCGTCCAAGCGAAGATCGAGCGCAACTGGGTGGCGGCGCAGGCCCTGCACCAGTGCCCTCATATGCGTTGCGACGCCATCCCGCCCGACCGGCGAAGTGCAGTCCTCCAGACCGGAGCGGATCGCCCACAGCTCGCGCACGATCTCTGCGACCGCAGGGAGGGTATCGGCATCAATCACGTCGAGCTGGTTCAGCAGATACCCGAGGGCGTCGGTCTCGGTGCTCGGCGCGTGCAAACTCGTGATCAGCACACGGAGCTGGATCAGCTTCACCAGCAGCCGGTACACCTTTTCCGGCCCGGCCTCGGGGAATTCCGCTTGGAGCTTGCCCGCGAGCGCACCGACCCGGATTGGCGCCCGTGTCGCGGCGCGGACCGCGCGTACGGGCTCGGTCAAAGCCAGAGACGCCTCAACCGCGCGAGTCCGATCGTCTTGGGCATCGGATTGAAACGGCACGATGAGCCGGTCCCCGCGGCTCGTCACCGTGTTGTTGACGACCACCGGCAGCCGTTCGAGGAGGTCGGGGCAGGACTCCAGCCTCTCGACGACGGCGGCCAACCACTCTGCGCCCGCATGGCCGGCGGCTACGTGTTCCACACCCCAGCGTGCGCCCGCCTGCGGACCGAATTCCGCGACGGTCACACCGGCGAAGAGCCCGAATGGCGTCGCCCGGTGCTGGGAGCGCAGCAGGTAGCGGGCCACGGACAGTGCAGCGCGCCGGACATCTCGCGTTGACGGCTCATCGGCCGTGCACAGGGTTCGTACCCGCGCGGCCAGGACCGGGCTGGCGTGCTGCAGGGCTTCGGCGAGGTCGGCGTTCGCCCAGATCTCGCGCAGCCAGGCGACACAGGTGGCGGACCCATTGGGAGAGTGATCGTTGAGGTCCGGAAGCGGAGGACACGGCAGTGTCGACCGGGCAACTGCTCGTACGAGAGCGGTCGTGCCGCTTCGGAATGCTGGGCGCGGACCAGCCACCACTACCTCCGTAGGTGAGCGACGAGCGGCTGGTGCCGCCACGCCACAAGGCGCGGCGGCACCAGCTCGGAGCAACGTGAGGCCTCGGATCAGGCGACATTGGTAGTGCAGGCACCGCAGGTGGTTCCGCAGTTGTCGTCGGTCAGGTTGACCAGACCCGCGGGATCGGCGACCTCGACGAGGGACACGTCCAGGTCGAAGCCGTCCGACGTCCTCGGGGTCTGCTGGCTCACATGAGTGCTGCTCGGTACTACGGTGCTGCGTGTCATGCCAACTCCTCTGAATGGTTGGGATGTTGTTGTGCGGTGGGTGGTGCCCGCCTCCGGCCGTACGGCACAGTCCGCACGGCCGGAAGCGGGAGTCTGGTCAGACGGCAGTCGGCCGCCGCTCCATGAAGTAGGCGAGCGCCTGAGCCTTGAGCCGGTCAAGGCATGGCTCGCAGGCGAGGACCGGGGCGTGCTGCCCGTCCCACTGCAGTGGTCCGAGCCAGATCACGGGCACTCCGGTGCGCTCACACCCGAGCCAGCAGTCACCGGTGACCCAGTGCTCATGCACGCGGGAGGTCATGCCTCGGCTCCCCTCCACGGGCCAGGGGTGGGCGACCGGCAGTTGGGCCCGCACACCCAGAGCCGGAACAGCAGGCCCCGATGACGTACATCGCCCAAGATCTCGCCGCTCGCCCTTAGGTACCGGGCACAGCGTGCGCACTCCATGGCCATCTGCTGCCTGGGACGGAGGCTGGCGACGTCCGGCAAGGGCGGTGTAGCCACGGCCGGGTTCACTCGTCGCCCTTCATGAAGAGTTCGGCCCAAACCTCTTTGCACCGTGGGCGCTCATCCGGGCCGTGCAGGTCATA
This sequence comes from Streptomyces cellulosae, assembly GCF_000721105.1. Taxonomy (GTDB): domain Bacteria; phylum Actinomycetota; class Actinomycetes; order Streptomycetales; family Streptomycetaceae; genus Streptomyces; species Streptomyces cellulosae_A. Next base: position 256,339 of record NZ_JOEV01000002.1, on the reverse strand, counting down.
GCCCCAGCGGTCGGCGATGCCGTCGATCAGGAGCAGGCCACGGCCTGACTCGTCGTCTCCCGCGACCTGTCCGAGCACCGGCTTGCGCGATGGCGCGCGGTCCACCACCCCAACGCGCAACCGTGTCGCGCTCGGCCGCCCAATGATCAGGCGAATCGAGTCGCACGGGGTGTGCCTGACGGCGTTCGCGATCAGCTCCGAGATGATCAGCTCGGCGACGTCGGCAAGGTTGTCGAGGTGCCATACGCCGAGGACGTCACGGACGAGCTTGCGGCCGACTTTGGCCGTGGACGGCTCGCAGGGGAAGGTCTGGCTGTAGGCGGGGTGACCGGTGGGGGCGGCCTGAACTGGCTTGATGAGACTCGTCATTGGGGTTGAGCCTTCGTGTCGTCTCGGTGCCCGGCCCACCCCCGCGGGGGAACCTCAGGGGCGGGCCGGGCCGTCAACAGCCGCCCGCACGGTGGGCGTGGCGGGCGACCGACACAAAGACAACTCCCTTCCCGCACAAGGTGATTAGGGCGATCAGCCGCCCATCCATCGGAATGACCTAGGGCGATTTGACCATCTCTTTACCTGGCGGGTCAGGGGAGGTGAGGGCTACCGTGCGGACATGGACACCACGCGCAACACCGTTCTTGAGGCGTGGATGGCCGAACACGGCTACAGCTCCAACAGCCTTGCTGATGCTGTGAACAGGGCCTTAGAGGAGTTGACCGGGAGACATGGCGGCCTCGACGGTTCATCGGTCCGGGACTGGAAAGCAGGCCGGGTCACCTGGCCCAAATCGGCTACCCGCAAGGCACTTGCGGACGTCAGCGGCCTGCCTGCCATCGCTCTAGGGTTCGTGCCACGGGGCCGGACTCCGTCCAGCCCAGCCCCATCGCAGCAGGAGGACCCCGACATGAAGCGCCGTACCCTCGTCGGCGGGATCGCGGCGGCTGCCGCCGCGGCAGCCGCCGCTCCCGGCACCGCATCCCCGCGCCGCATCGGCATGAGCGACGTCGACCGTCTCAACAAGCGCTTCGCCGAGATCATCGCCAGCGACCACCGCCATGGCGGCCAACTCGGCATCGAGCAGCGGGCCGCCGCTCTCGCCGACGAGGCCCTGAATCTCCAGAACGCGGGCAGCGCCAGCCAACGGGTACGCAGCAGCCTCTACGCCTCCGCAGCGGCGTTCCGTTCGTCAGCGATGTGGGCCGCCATCGACGGCCGGCGCTACGACATCGCCAAGGCGCACATGCGTGAAGCCCAGGCCCTCGCCGAGATGTCCGGCGACCAGGCGATCAAGTTCCGCATCTGGAGCCACGCAGGCACCATGTACCGGCACATGGGCCGTCCCGCGGACGCCTTCGCCGCAAACGACGTCGCCCGCAACCTGCACCTCACCCGCCGAGACCCTCTTTTCGCGTCCCTCGGCCTGGCCCGCCAAGGCGCCATCCACGGCGCGGCACAGGACCGCACCGGCACCCGCCGGGCCTTCGAGCAGGCCCAGGACGCCATGTTGCGCGCCGACCCCGCCGACTACCGGCCGGTGTGGATGCTCGCCTTCTACGACCAGGCTGAACTGGACTCCCTGGCCCTATCGGCGCACTTGGCGCTCGGCGACTACTCGACCGCCGAGTACCACGCCCACCGCTGCCTGTCCGCCCTCCGGCCCCACATGGTCCGGTCCCGGGCCATCACCACGACCCGGCTCGCCCACGCACAACTCGCCCAGGGCGCCCCCGAAGCCGCCACAGCCACCGCGATGAAGGTCCCCACCGACGCCGCTACCCAGCACGCCCGGGTCACGCGCATGCTGCAGGAGTTCGGGGCCGCGCTTCGGGCCACGGCGCCGGACAGCTCCAGCGTGCAGACCTGGACTGAGCACGCCGCCACCTGGAGGATGGCTGCATGACCACGGCGCCCGCCATCGAACTGCGCACATTCACCACCCTCGACACCGCCCGCGGCGACCTCCTCGACGTCTACGCCGAAGTGCGCGCCCCGCTCCTCCATTTGCCGAACTATGCGGTCACCGCGTTCGGCGAACGTCTGGACCGACACGGCACTGAGCCGGGGTTCGTGGCTGTCCTCGCATACGCGGGTAGGCATCCGGTCGGCTACGCCTACGGCAACACGATCGAGCACGGCGACCGGTACTGGCAACGCACCAGCCCGGCCCCGCCGGAGAAGTACACCCAGCGACCGGCCGTTGCCCTGAAGGAGATCGGTGTCCGGCCGGCTTGGCGGAAGACCGGCACTGCCCGGCGTATCCACGACGCCCTCCTCGCCACACGTGGCGAGCCCTTCGTCACCCTCATGGTCAACCCGGCCGCTGGCGACGGAAAAGTCCACGCGCTCTACAAGTCGTGGGGATACGAGGACATCGGGCAGAGCCAGCCGTCACTGGCCTCGCCCGTCCTCACCGTGATGATCCGCGCAGCCTGCTGAACAGCAGCCACGGCCCACCGGCTTGACGGACTTCCACCGCGGCCCCTGGAATTCCAGATGCTGGACCTCCGTCCCGAGCGCTACAAGATCGCCGCCTCGGGTTTCGCGCAAGCCGGTGAGGCACGACGAGTTCCAGCAGTGATCCCGTGGATCTCGGTGCCAAACGGATGCTCGGGGCGCTGAAACGCCCGTCCTCGACCTGCCCACGCTTTTGCTGGACGCCGACGCGACCAGCTAGTAGGACTCCGTTAGGTCTGTCTCGCAGTCCTGTTTGAGGGCATGTTGGGGGTGTGGACGCACATGAAGTGGACCATGCTCGGGCGACGTTGGCGTTATTCGTAGCTGACGTGTTCTCGTCGGTGCCGCGCAAGGATCAGCGGGCGAAGGGCGACTGCTATCTGCGGGGACTGATGCTGGACGGACGGCGGAAGTCGATCCAGCCGATGGCGGAACGGCTGCCGGATGGCAACGAGCAGAATCTGCAGCAGTTCGTGAACCAGTCGACCTGGGATCCGGTGCCGGTGCGGCGGCGGATTGCGGAGCGGATGGTGCCGAGAATGTGTCCGGATGCCTGGGCGGTCGATGACGTGTCGTTCCCCAAGGACGGCCGGATGTCAGTGGCGGTCGCGCACCAGTACTGCGGAGCGCTGGGCAAGCAGGCCAACTGCCAGGTCGCGGTGAGCGTGCACGCGGTCTCCGACACCGCCTCGTGTCCGCTGCAGTGGCAGTTGTTCGTGCCCCAGGAGTGGGCGGACGATGCCGTGCGGCGGCAGAAGACCGGGATACCGCAGGAGGTCGGGCACCGGCAGAAGTGGCGCCTGGCCCTGGACACCCTCGACGAGCTGGCCGGGTGGGGGCTGGTGCCGCCGGTGGTGGTGGCCGACGCCGGCTACGGCCAGAACGCCGACTTCCGCGACGGCCTGAACGCCAGGGGCATCAGCTATGTCCTGGCGGTCCGTTCGGACGTGACGGTCCACCCGCACGACGTGCGGCCCACCGCCCCGGTCTGGTCCGGAAACGGCCGCAGGCCGCAGCCCCGCTACCGCGACAAGCCGTCCTCGGTGGCCGCGCTGGCGGCCTGCCATGGGCGGCAGGCATTCACCGAAGTGACCTGGCGTGAAGGCTCACGCGGGCCGATGCGCTCGCGCTTTCTGGCACTGCGGGTGCGGCCGGCCGGAGTCCGCTCCCGCCGCCTGGCCCAGGCCGCCGCCACTGCCGAGCACGGCCACTGGGACGGCGTCCTGCCCGACGTGACGCTGCTGGCCGAATGGCCCGAGGACGCCGAAGCACCCACCGACTACTGGCTGTCCAACCTTCCCGCCGGCACCCCGCCGGCCGAACTGGTCCGTCTGGCCAAGATCCGCTGGCGCATCGAGCACGACTACCGGGAACTCAAGCACGGCCTCGGCCTGGACCACTTCGAAGGACGCTCCTGGGCGGGGTGGCACCACCACGTCACCCTGGTCACCGCCGCACACGCGTTCCTCACCGAACAGCGCCTGGCCCCAAAAGCCGATACAGCGGGCTCACCTTCTACCAGATCCTCGACGCCATCCAGGACCTGCTGAACTGCTGGTCCGGTACCTGCACCACCTGCCATCGGCCCCTGCCAAGAACGTCCACCACCAGCCCAAACCCAAGAGCCAGAGCAACCTAACGGAGTCCTACTAGTGCTGGATTCCTCAAAGGCGGTACACATAGCGGCGTCGTAGAGAGCGGGTTGGTGGTGCGGTTCGGCCCCAAACCCAGGGGCGTGCGCGGGAGTTGAGTTGGTCGGTTGCGAGGGTCGTGGCCTGGGTGATGTCGTCGGGGTTGGCGAACGACCGACCGGCGAGGGCGGCCTTGCGGAAGATGCGCCACCAGCCTTCCTGGAGGTTGAGCCAGCATGCGCCGACGGGGATGAAAGCGTGGTGGATGCGGGGATGTTCCTCGAGCCAGGTCCGGGTGGACACGCTGTTGTGGCTGGACAGGTTGTCGGTGACGATCCAGATCTCCCCGGTCGGGTTGGCGTCCTCGACCTGTTGTAGAAACCGCTGGTAGAAGACGCTGTTGCGGGAGGAAGCGGTCATGGTGATCTGCTGGCCGTCCCGGACGCGTAAGGCCCCGTAGACCCAGGTTTTCTCGGGTCCGCGGCTGTAGTCGAGCTCGGCTTTGATCCGGTGTCCGTCGGGTGACCAGGCGGGTGCGGGCGGGAAGGTTCGGGGGATCACCGGCCCCAGCTCGTCGGCGCAGATCACCGTCGCGTCGTCGGGCGGGTGGGTGTAGAGGCCGATGATCCTTGTCCTTTTGGGACGAAGTCCGGGTCTTTGGAGCGCATCCAGGACCGGGTGCTGCGCCAGCGCACGCCTTCGGCGAGCAGGATGCGGCGCACTTGTGAGCGGCCTACCTCGATCCCTTCGGCCCGTGCTGCTGCGGCGAGGGAATCCAGGGTCCACTCGGCCGGCCCGGACTCGTCGAAGGCCCACAGTTCTCCGACGGGTTCCCACCGCAGCCGCCCCGGCGGCACGGTCTTGACCAGCGAGATGATCCGGGATCGTTCGTGCTCGGTGATCCGTCGTTTGCGGGGCATCTGGGCCGGCGACGGCGGCGAGGGCGCCAAGTACTGGCTGCATGTGTTCACCGAGCTGAAGAACCGCGGCCTGGACGATGTGCTCATGCTCGTCTGCGACGGGCTCAAGGGCCTTCCCGAGGCCGTGGAAACCGTCTGGCCTCGCACGATTGTCCAGACGTGCGTGGTTCACCTGCTGCGCAACAGCAACAACTGACCTTCAACAACCAAGATCAGCCGCTAAATTGACACACCCCCGTCATCAGACGCATCTCCTTGATCAGCAGATCCGCCGTTGATTAGACACTCCCTCTGGTCGTGCTGGAAACGGTCCGCGGCTCCTACTACCACGTCATGGAGGCGATCGAACGTCGTTGCGAGAGTGCGGCGGTCGGCAAACGCCAGGCCGAACAGCTCGTGCGGGCAGCCGCGGTGGACATCGCCGCCTTCTATGCCGTCCGCACCCCTGCACCGGCAGCGAGCACGACACTGCCCGTGTTCAGCGTCGACGGCCAGGGATCGTGATGCGCCCGGGACATCTGCGGGAGGCGACGCGCACGGCCGAGGAGCGGGCGACGCGCACATTCCGCACCCATCTGTCCGCCGGGGAGAAGACCTGCCGCAAGCGGATGGCCACGCTCGCCGTAGTCCACGACGCGGATCCGGCCGTGCGCCGGCCGCACGACATCATCGCCCCGCCCGGCGGCCGCACCACCCGCCGCACTGCGCGCAAGAGGCCCAAGGCCCGTGCGAAGTCGGTCACCGCCTCGGTTCAACACGGCGCGGACCAGGTCATCGCCGCCGCATTCGATGAGGCAGAACGGCGCCCGCTCGCACGCGCCCGGCTGCAACGCCTCCTAGCTCCACGCCCTCATCCGGTTCTACCCCCGCTCCCAGCACGCCGCCACGTACGCGCAGATGATCCGCGCGCTACACCCGCCGACTCCTGCGCGGCCACGCCGAGCGCCTCGGCCTCACCGCGGCGGCTGGGACACCGACCGGCGGATCACCAACTGGGTGCTCAGAACGACGTGCTCGTCGCCAGCCATGCCGTCCTGGCCTTCCAGCGCCAGCCTGACCGCTGCCCGGCCGAGGTCCACGTAGGGAACCCGCACCGTGGTGAGCGCTGGGGTGAGATCAGCGACGAAGGGAATGTCGTCAAAGCCCACGAGCGAGATGTCCCCAGGGACGTCCAGACCTGCTTCACGCAAGGCGGACAGCGCCCCGAGGGCCACGAGGTCGGTCCCCGCGAGGATCGCAGTGAACTCCACTCCTGCGTTCATCGTGTCCCTCGTGCGCTGGTAGCCCGAGGGGCGGGTGTACGGGCCAGGGACGTCGAGTTCCTCCTCATACGGGACCCCGTGAGCGCGCAGGGCATGCAGGTACCCCTCTTTACGCTGCACCGACGTGCTGAACTCAGGGATACCCGACAAGAAGAGGATGCGGCGGTGCCCTGCGGTGAGCAGGTGGTCGGCGGCCTGGAACGCACCTCCGCGGTTGTCGTACTCCACCACCGTGACCGGCAGGTCGCCGGGCAACGGCGGACGGCCCACCAGCACCAGTCGGGACCCGGCGGCGTCCAGAACCCTGGCGTACTCGGCCATGCGCTGCTGGTACGCGTCGTCCTGTACCGCTGCACCGACGAGGAGAACAGCCGCCGCGTGTTGCTCCCGCATCAGTTGTACGAGGTCGTCTTCCCGCTCGCTGTCGTCATGGGTGGCGCAGACCAGGCTCAACCGACCCCTGGCGGCCGCCTCCTGTTCCGCTCCGGCGGCGACGTGGGCGAGTGAAGGGCCGGTGATGTCCTGGAGAACCAGGGCGATGGGGCCCGCGACGCTTCCGGACAGAGCCTTGGCGTGCACGTTCGCCACGTAGTGCAGGGACTCGACGGCCGCCATGACCCGGGCACGGGTGGCAGTGGAGACCGGGTAGTTTCCGGCGAGGGCACGGGAAACGGTTGCTACGGAGACCCCTGCTTTGGCGGCGACATCTCGGATCGTGCTGGCGCCACTGCCGCCGGCACCGTTGTTGCGACGCCTGCCCGGTTTGGGTTCAGGTGTCTTTCGAGGGTCGTCTTCGTGAACCATCACATCTCGACGTTACTGCATTCGATTCCTGCTGGCCGGGGCGGCGTGACGGGAGTGCACGGCCCGTCGCAGTAAAGGTTTTTCACGAACAGCGACAGGCGTAGTGAGATCGCCGTCAGCTCCACCGGACGTGCCCGCCACGAAGCGCTGACGACATTGACCACGCCGAACCGGGCGGCCCGGTGAAGCATCGTCAGTGATGATGCCGGGTCGACAAGCATGTCGTCCGGGTAGGAGCCGTCGGCCTTCCTCCAGGCGCTGGGGACCCTTGAGCGTCCACGCCTCGGCATTGTTGCCGAGGCGTTCGGCCCAGAAGCCGCCTTCCATCGTGTTCATGGGACAAGGCGCAGGTGTTCGTGACGTGCGGATGGGCCGGACGTGTCCGACGTGGCCGGCGGCGTGCTCAGCTGGGGCAGCCAGCGCGACGCTCAGCGGAGCCTGTGGAAGAGAAGCCGACAAGGGGAGCGCGCTCGCGTTGCGTTCAGGCGCTGATCGCGAGTTCCGCGCGACCTATCGCATGGGCGGGCGAAGACCCGGCGGCGATGCGTTCCAGTTCCGACACGACCGTGCCGCCGAGACGCGCCAGCTCGTTCCCGAGCGATCCGGCGATGTGCGGAGTGAGGAAGACGTTGGGCAGGCCGTAGAGCGGGGAGGCGGTGGGCAGCGGCTCCGGTTCCGTGACGTCGAGGACTGCGCTGATCCGCCCGCTGACCAGTTCCTCGGTCAGGGCATCGGGGTCGACGAGGGCGCCCCGCGAAGTGTTGATCAGTACCCCGCCGTCCGGTATCAGCGCCAGTCGTTGCCGGTCCAGCATCCGGTAGGTCTCCGGGATGTCCGGGGCGTGCACGCTGACGATGTCGGCGCCGCACAGCAGCTCTTCCAGCGGCATCGGTGCCGCACCGAGTCGCGCCGCCTCGGCGTCCTCGACGTAAGGGTCGTACAGCGACACCTGGAAGTCGAAGGGGCGCAGCAGTTCCAGCAGCCGGCGGCCCACGCGTGAGGCACCGATCACGCCGATGCGCCGGCCGGCGTTGCCTATGCCCGCGTACTCGCCGGGAGCGGGATACACACCCTCGGCCCGGAAGCGCTCGCGGAGCCGGAAGGCGTCCTTACCGGCGAGCAGGATGGCGGCGAGCGTGTACTCGGCGACGGGCAGCGCGTTGGCGTGTACAGCACTGGAAACGACGATCCGACGCTCCCAGACCGCCTCCCCTACAAGTCTGCGCACACTGCCCGCCGCATGGAGCACGGCACGAAGCCTGGGGGCCGCATCCAGGACGTCCGCGTCGATGTGCGGACAGCCCCAGCCCGTGATCAGCACTTCGGCTTCCCCCAGAGCCTGGGCCGCCGCCGGATCGGCGAAGTCATGCACGACGTACTCGGGATCGATCCGGACGAGCTCCCGCAGTCGGGACATCAGGACGGGCGGAAACAGTTCGGGCAGATGGACCGGGTCCATGGCGAAGAGGGCGGAGGGCAACAACGGGTTGGGCATGGTGCTCCTGGTCGGCACGAGTGGAGAATGCGGGTTCACTCAGGCGCGCTGAGCGCAGTAAACGTATCGACGCCCGGGATAGTAAACGGTTGCTGTGAAGGTAGGCCGTGGACAGCGATGACACAAGCAGCGGACACGAACTGCTGCTGCGGCACTTCAAAGGGATGCGCTCCGCGACCGTGACCGACTGACCCGATGGCCGTCATATCAGCAGGTGGCGTGCCCTAGCATGTCGTGTGCTGGCCCTGCCGCGCTCCCGATCGGGGCGTGGAAGCGGATGTCGGGTCGACTCAGACGCAGAAGACTCTCGCAGCGGGCGCTCTCCGTGGCTCAGCTTCAGCTCTCAGCCAGACCGTGCTCACGTGCCCCACCTGCGGACTAAGCCGAGATCGCTTGGAACATGCTGGTCAGAGGAGCCGAAGGTTAACCTTCTGGGCAACTCGGCGAAACAATCCCACCCCAACCTCTTGTGGTTTCCGGAGGTACCGCCCTACGGTCCACAACAAGCGATTACTACACCGCATCGATGCAGGCGCCGTCTCGCTTCCCTCTCCTCTCCCCTCTGACCGCGCCCACTCCCCGCACCGTCCGCGTCGTCCCGTTCCCTCCGTGGAGGACCGATGTCCAAGTTCCGCCCCAGAGTGCCGGTCCCACTGGCCACCGCAGTCTTTCTCGCACCGGCACCGGCCGCCTGCTCCGGGAAGGGAGGCGCAGACGCCTCGACGTTCCCGGCGACCGAGGGCCAGGTCACTTCGGGTTCTGGAGCTGGACCCGCCCATCTGGACCAGACCAAGGTGTGGCACAAGGAGCAGACCGAAACCCGGGTCATATCGTCAATGCGACGGTGAAGCGGTCCACCAGGAACTCCGTGCCGCTGTGAATGCCGACAGCAAGGCGTGCCCGTCGAAAATGGACGGAAGTCAATCTTGTCGGACCTGTCTCGCTCGCTGCCGGTTACGGCCTGGCCAACTTCGGTTTCCGCCGACGAGCGCCCTGTTCGCAGTTGCCGTCGGGCGCCCAGCTGCTACCCCGCTCCTGCGTTGTCAGGTCTTCGGCCGAGATCGAACTCGCCGATGACAGCCGGGCGGGATGATCCCTGTCAATCACGTTCAGGGCCTGCCTCGGCAAGGTGCACATCGACAGCTCCGTGCCCACCGAGCTGCTGGCGGCAGCCAGTACGACAACACCAGTGAGCCGCGGATCGTCACCTCGATCGCGCTGCGACAGAGGCGGACCAGTGGCACCACCACCTCCGCGCTCTACTTCATCAACATCTGGAACGACTTCTCCCCCATGCCCATGTCCGCCGGCGAGCGCGCCTATTCCGTCACCCTGCGTCTCCCCTCCTGGCCGTAGCAGGCACAGAGCGTCCGCGACATGAACATGCTCGTCCTCACCGGTTCTCTCCCCTGGGTCATTCCGTTCGCGGTCTCCGCGCTTTCCCTCCAGGAGCGCCCCCAGCGGAGCCGGCACGGGCACTCTAAAGTAAAGGATCAACCATGCTGAACACCCCCAGACGCCGCGAGGTACTCAAATACGCCGGAACGACCGGAGCAGCCGCGGTCGGCCTCGGGTTGCTCAATGCCCAGCCCGCGACGGCATCTCCCGCCGCTTCGACCGCCACGGGGACCAGCGCGTTCAAGAAGGCAGTCTGCACTCCGCTCGACATCGTTGTCTTCGGTAACGCGGACTCCGAGGCCTCCCACGCTCTCACCGCCACTCTCTCCGGCACCGTCACCGGCGGACTCGGCCAGAGCGCCCGCGTCCTCAACCCCACTGATCCAGCGACCTACTGGGGCGGCACGCTCAAGTTCGAGGTCGCCGTCAGCCCCACCGGCACGACCTATGTGACCGTCCGGCTGTGGGGCGACGACTACGACCCCACCGGCCATCAGGCTGCCTCCGGCACGAACATGCTGCGGCTCCAGCTGTTCTGCGACGGCCTCCAGATCGGCTTCCAGGACGAGGGCGCCGTAGACGCCCTCGACATCATCGACAACGCGCCCCGCAGCCCCGGCCGCTTCTTCTTCCACACGCTGCCCCTGCCCGAGAAGATGACGGCGGGCAAGCAGAAGGTGACGCTGGAGATCCGGTCGAAGGGTCGCATCTGGTCCTACGGCCAGAACGAGGCCCAGCTCTACCGCACCATGGTCACGCCTTCGCGCGGCATCTACCGCATCTACACCCACACCGAGCCCTGCTTCGTCGCGCCCAAGGGCGAGGTCCAAGGCCCCGCACCGGTCCCCCAGCAGCGCACCGCCCCGGGGCCCGAGGTGTTGGATGCAGTGCGCAAGCGCGTCACGAAGGACCAGAACTCCTACCTCAACAGCGCGGACCCGGCCCGCATGGACCCCTATGCCTTCCAGTCCCTCGCCGAGGGCTACCTCTGGTCCGGCAGCCCCGCTTACCAGAACCCCGCGGCCCTGGACCGGGTGCTGCGGGCCCTCGACGGCCGCTACATGGCCTGGAAATCCGACCCGACGGTGCTCACGGCCTCCGAACAGCAGTGGCAGGGCTTCGGCCGGGTCGGTCTGGTTCTCGCCCTGCTCTGGGAGCACCTGGGCGACCGCCTGGCCGAGAAGGTGACCGGTTCGCCGTACGACATCACCAACCCCGGCTTCGAGGACGGCCTCGGCACCCCGCTGCGGTGGGGTGTACCCAGCTGGGGCCAAACCACCGACGCCCACTGGTCCCGGGTCACAACGGTCTTCCGCTCGGGCTCCGCCTCCCTCAAGCTCACGGCCACCGCGGCCAACGGCTTCATCACCGTTTACAACACCGCCAAGGTCCAGGTCGTCGAGGGCACGTACACCTACGGCGCATGGATCAAGACGAACGGTGTGACGGGGCTGGGCGCCCATATCGACCCGTTGTTCTACGACGCCTCCGGCAAGCTAGTCGGCAGCGACCACCGGAAGTTCGCCGCCACCGGCACCCATGACTGGGAGTACGTCTCCATCGACCTGCCGACCCCGGACGGCGCCACCCAGGTCGAGGTCCACCTGCGGCTGTCCGGCCCTGGCACCGCCTGGTTCGACGACGTGACTCTCGTCCCGCCAGCGAGTGCCGCCATCCCTGAGCAGCCGGTGCGCCGCGATGCGTACATCGACATGCTCAAGTCCAGCCGCGACTACTGGCGCCAGCACAACCGGCACTACTCCAACCAGGCGCAGATCCGCGCCATCGGCATCTACCAGGCCAACCGCGGCCTGCGTCTCCTCGACCCCAGCCTCGCCCTGTCCGAGGAGAAGGCCCGCGGTTACATGTACGAGTCGCTCGGCATGACGCCCTTCCTCGGTTCGGAGGACAAGGACGGCAACCCGACCAAGCCACTGGGCGAGAGCTACTACCTGGTCACCAAGGCGGGGCTGACCCGTGAACTCGGCTACGTGGGCAGCTACGGCGAGGTCACCGACTGGCTGGTCATGATGTACGAGTCCGTCACGCGCGGCTACGACGGCCAGGAGGCGCCCGAACTGCGCGAACAGATGGTCAAGATCGTCAAGACGCGCGGCCGGTTCCGCGTGGTCGACGTCGACGAGACGGGCTCCCGGGTCTCCCGCATCGAGACCGTCATCGGCTGGCGCAACGAGGTCTACCCCGGCGAGATCGCCTATGCCTCACGCACCGCCTGGGACTCCCACCCACTGATGTCCGCCGCCGTCTTCAAGGACCCGGACATCGTGGGCTGGACACAGGAGATGATGGACGACGGCCAGTTCTACAACCAGCTGGACCTGCACGTCACGAACCTCACACCCCGCGTCGGGCTCGCCGCACTGCGCCTGGTCTCGCGTGATCTCGACGCCTACCAGGCCCTCCCGGCCCGCCCCGGACGCATCCCCACCGGATGGGACCAGCCCGACTTCCTCTTCACCGACGAGGAGAACGGCTGTCTCGCCGTCAAGAACGGCAAGGAGATCCTCTTCGCCTCCCTGTACTGGCGGTCCCGCCAGGGCGTCAACAACTACGCCCGTATCCACCACCTCACTCCCGTGGACCAGCGCTCCGCCACGGTCCGCCAGCGCAGTGCCGGCAACACCGACAAGACGTACACCGTTCGCGACTGGATCCTGTGGGACTACGCCATCGCCGATCCCGACGCGAGCTCAGTCCCGCCTGGCGGCTTCCCACCGCCCGGGGAGACGCTCCATCAGTCGCAAGAAGGAGACGTCTACCCCCTCGCCCCCATCCCCGACGACGTCCAGGACCTCACGATGGGCGTCCACTACGACGGCGTCGAGGCCGTGCTCGTCGGGCGCGCTCCCTTCTACTACTGCGAGTACGGCGACTACCTCATCGCCATGAACACCAGCACCGACAAGACCTTCGCCCTGCCCGCCCGCCCCGAGTTCGGTGCGGCCCGGGACCTCGCCACCGGGCAGGTCGTCGGCGCCCTGGACCGGCGCAAGATCGGCCCACGCAGCACGATCGTGCTGTACCGGGGCCAGGTCGGTTGAAGCGCCGGTGGAGCCGGTGCGGCGCAGAAGTCCGCACTGGCTCCACGCCTGGCATCGACATCCTCGGCGCTCCCTCTCCCTGTCCACTTCAGCGTCGGGCTTTCGCACTCGGCTCCCGTAGGACGGCCCATGACAGAGCCGGAGTCCCCCGCACACCCCGAGCCGGCATCCGCAGACCCGTTCCACCGCCGGTTCATGCAGATCACTGCCCTCGGCACCCCAGCGATCGGCCTTGCCTGCGTCACATCCCTGGCCGGGGAGAGCCCAGCCACTTCCGCGGCTCGGGGCCGACCGGCGTAGTTAAGCGTTTACTGTGGCCATCAAGGTCGGTCCCTTCTCGCTACACATCCTGCGTGGCGGACGGCGGGTCGCTGTCCCGCGGTGCGGCTCGGATGCCGACAACGGCGGGCTCTGATACGAGTGCAACGCCACGTACCAGCACGTCATCATGTGGTTCCGCCGACGACACCGCCCACGCCTTCGAGTCCCTGCAGATCGTCAAGCCCCGGACGCTGCACGAGGTCAGCAAGGACGCCGAACCGACGGCCGGGATCCTCGGCGCCAAACCGGCCGCCGCCGTCGAGAGACTGCCGCAGTTCAGGCGAATCGATCGGTTAACCCAAGAGCAAAATACGAGAAACAAGACTCTCGCCCCCTCTTGTTTCTCGGGCCCCCGCGACTTACCGTCTGGACAGCAAACGGTTACTTTCCCTGATCGGCCAGGCCGAGGGCCGACGGAAGGAACCGTGGAGCGTCGCCCAGCGCCTCCCCCGAATTCCACTCCCCGCCGTGCAAATCAAGGAGCACACCCATGTCCATCAGACTGAGACGCCCCGCGCTCGCCGTAGTTGTCTGCGCCCTCGCGCTCACCGTCTCCGCTTGCGGCGGGTCCGGCTCCGGGGACGGCGCCAAGGCGTCGGGGCCGGCCACCCTGCCCTTCTGGGGCTGGGCGAACGGCCAGGACGCCGTCGTCAAGGCGTTCAACGCCTCGCACAAGGACATCCAGCTGAAGTACACGAAGGTCACCGACCAGCTGACCATGCAGAAGCAGCTGACGAACGCGGTGAAGGCGAAGAACGCGCCCTGTCTGGTGCAGAACACCGCCGAGTACGTCACCAGCTGGGTCGCGCAGGGCGCGCTCGCCGACATCACCCAGTACGTCGGATCCGACAAGGACAAGTTCAACACCGGTTCATGGGCGAGTGCGCAGGTGCAGGGCAAGACGTACGGCGTGCCCACCAGCTCGGCGCCGACTTTCACCATCTACCGCACCGACCTGTTCACGAAGTACGGCATCAAGGCGCCGGCGACCTGGGACGAGTTCATCGCCGCGGGCAAGGTGCTGAAGAAGCACAACATCAAGATCACCAACTTCGCGGGTGAGGACCCCAGCACCCTGATAGTGCTGGCCATGCAGGCCGGGGCGCACTGGTACTCCATCGACGGCAACTCCTGGAAGGTCGACTTCCAGGACGCGGGCACACTGAAGGCCGCCAAGGTGATCCAGGAGATCGTCGACAACGACCTCAACAGCAAGCTGTCCTTCGCCGACTACGCGGCGGTGCAGCGCAACTACGACAACGGCGGGACCGCGACCCGGCAGATCTCGACGTGGCAGATGGCCGGCATGGTGCAGAACTTCACCAAGTCCTTCGGTGACTGGGCGCTCGCCCCCTATCCGACGTACTCTGGCGAGGCGGCCAAGACCCCGGCCGGCCAGAATCTCACCGGCAGCGTGACCCTGGTGACCAAGCAGTGCGCGCACCAGCAGCAGGCCGCCGAGGCCGCGCTGTGGATGTCCACGAACGCCGGCGCGGTGAAGACGATGGCGAGCCCCACCACCGGCAACGGTGTGATGCCGGCACTGAAGGACAGCAACGCATACGTCGGTGAGGCGATCTCTCCGAAGCTGCTCGGCGACAACTACGAGCCCGCCAAGAAGATCGTCACCGACAGCCTGGACACGGTCACCACCGACTGGGTCTACGGCCCGGACTGGACCGCGATGATCCCCGAGATGCAGGCAGGCTGGGCCAAGGTCGTCAACAAGCAGGAGAAGGTCACCGATTTGCTGGCCCACATGCAGGAGTGGACGGTGGGCGACCTGAAGTCCCGCGGCATCAGCGTCAAGGGCTAGAGGCTTAGGGCTGCTACTGATGATTCGCTCTCTGCGCTGGAAGGGTGCCGCCTTCACGGTGCCCTTCCAGCTCGGCTTCGTCTTTCTGTACCTGCTGCCGATCGGGTACGCCGTCTACCAGTCGCTGTACCGGTCGCAGTCCTCCGGGCTGGGGCTCGGTGGCACGACCGACGAGTTCTCCGGTCTGGACAACTACCAACAGGGGCTGACCGACACGGCGTTCATGGGCTCCGTGCTGCGGGTGGTGCTGTTCGCCTGCGTGCAGATCCCGATCATGCTGCTGGTCAGTCTCGTCCTCGCCCTGTTCCTGGACGCGCTGAGCTCCCGGATGGCCGGCCGGTTCCGGATTCTGCTGCTGGTGCCGTACATGATCCCCGGCGTGGTCGCCGCGATCGTGTGGCTGAACCTCTACAGCCCGGACGTGGGCCCGCTCACCCCGCTCGGCGATATCTTCGGGTTCTCCTGGAACTTCTTCGCGCCCTCGATGGTGTGGCCGTCCATCGGCAACCTGCTGACCTGGCACGGCATCGGCTACAACATGGTCATCCTCTACTCGGCGCTCCAGGGTGTGCCCCGCGACCTGTTCGAGGCGGCGCGGCTCGACGGGGCCTCCGAGCTGCGGATCGCCCGCAGCATCAAGATCCCGTTCGTGCGGGGGGCGTTGGTGCTGACGGGGATGCTCTCCATCATCCAGATGCTCCAGATCTTCAACGAGCCCGCGCTCTTCCGGAACGTCACCCCGCAGACGGTCAGCGACTCCTTCACCCCGATCATGATCATCTACAACCAGGCGTTCAACGCCGGCAACTACCACTACGCGGCGGCGCTTTCGGTGCTGCTCGCCCTGATCCTCGGCGTCGCCTCCTTCCTGTTCTACCGGTTCACCTCGAAGGAGACCGACTGATGACCCTCATCGAGGAACCTACGAAGACCCCGCCCGTCCGTCGTCTCACCGCGCCTGATCCGGCGGCCCGTTCGCGGGGCGGGCAGCGGTTTCTGCTCGTCGGGCTGTCCCTTGCGAGCGTCTACAGCCTCTTTCCGGTGTGGTGGCTGATCGTCGCTTCCACGAAGGACCGCACCGGGCTCTACCAGTCCAACGGCCTGTGGTTCTCCGGCTGGCATCTGTGGGACAACCTGCATCAGCTGTTCACCTACGAGCACGGCATCTTCCTGCGCTGGACGGCGAATTCCTTTCTCTACGCCGGTGTCGGCTCGCTGGGTGGCACGTTGCTGGCGCTGGCAACCGGTTACGGCCTCGCGCGCTTCGACTTCCCGGGCCGCAACCTCGTCTTCGCGTGCGTGGTCGGTTCCTTCCTGATCCCGATCGCGCTGCTCACGCTGCCGCTGTACCTGCTGTTCTCGGAGATCGGCCTGGTGGACACGCCCTGGGCGATGCTGATCCCCTGTCTGATCAACCCGTTCAGCGTGTATCTCGCCAAGGTGTACACCGAGGCCACGATCCCCTTCGAGCTCCTGGAGGCGGCTCGTATCGACGGTGCCGGAGAGCTCAGGATCTTCTTCAGCATCGTGCTGCGGATGATGACCACGGGTGGCGCGACGGTGTTCCTCCTGGCCTTCGTGAACACGTGGAACGCCTTCTTCCTGCCGCTGACCGTGCTGCGCGGCGAGAACAACTGGACGCTCAACATCGGTCTCTACAACTGGTCCGGCAAACGTCTGGAGTCCGGCGTCGACCTCACCAGTCTGGTCCTGACCGGAGCCCTGCTGTCCATCGTCCCGATGGCGATCATGATGGTCGCGATGCGCCGCTACTGGCGTTCCGGAGTCACCCTCGGAGCCCTCAAGTGACCCTGCTGCACAACCCGGTGATCCGCGGTTTCGCCCCCGACCCGTCGATGGTGCGCGTCGGCGACTGGTACTACGTGGCGACCAGCTCCTTCGAGTGGTTCCCGACGATCCCGCTGCACCGCTCGCGCGACCTCGCGCAGTGGGAGTACGCGGGCCATGTCGAGGGCGCCGTCCCGGGCGACTCCCTTGCGGGCGTGCCCGATTCGGGCGGCATCTGGGCACCCTCCCTGAGCTGGGACGGCGAACGGTTCTGGGTGGTCTACTCGATCGTCCGCTCGGTCGGAACGCCGTACTTCGACACGGACACCTATGTCTCTACGGCGACGGAGGGCGTCGGCGAGTGGACGGCACCGCGGCGGATCGCGAGCCATGGCTTCGACCCCGCGCTCTTCCACGACGGGGGCCGGCTGTGGCTGCTCAACCTCCAGAACGACCACCGGCCCGGCGGCAGGCGTTTCGCGGGGATCGTGCTGACCGAGCTGGACCGGGAGACGCTGACGCCGGTCGGTGACACGCACCTGCTGCTCCAGCACGAACGACTCGTCGAGGGGCCGAAGTTGGTCCAGCGGGGCGGCTGGTATCACCTCGTCCTGGCCGAGGGCGGCACCGGTTTCGAGCACGGGGTACTGGTGGCCCGCAGCCGGGAGATCACCGGCCCGTACGAGCTGGACTCCCGGCCACTGCTGACGTCCCGGGACGACCCTTCGCTGCCCCTGCAGAAGGCCGGCCACGGCGAACTGGTCCAACTCCCCGACGGCAGCTGGATATTGAGCCACCTCACGGCCCGCCCCCTGAACACGCCGGACGGCCCGCGCTGCCCACTCGGCCGTGAGACGGCGATCCAGGCGGTGACCTGGACCCCGGAGGGCTGGCCAAGGCTGCGGCACGGGGGTCCGCATCCTTCGACCGAGGTCGACGTACCCACACGACCGGACTCCGCACCCGGTGTCGCCGTACCGACGCGACCGCAACCGCGGCCGCCGGAGCAACCCGCGCTTGCCGACGCCACGTTGGGCTGGCCCTGGAGCACCCTGCGGGCCGCGCCCGACGCGTCCTGGGCCGACACCAGCGTGCGGCCCGGCTGGATCCGGCTGCGTGGGCGGCAGGGGCCGGAGTCGTGGTGGGCGCACAGTCTGCTGGCGCAGCGGATCACCGAGCACCGGGCGGAGGCCGAGGTCACCGTGGAGGCCCGGCCGGCCACGTTCACCCAGGTCGCCGGTCTGGTGCTCTGGTACAACACCGAGTCCTATCTGGCCCTCGACCTGACCTGGGCGGAGCCCGAGGGCGAGGAGCAGCGGGGCCAGCAGTGGCAAGGCGGTGGCGGACGGACCGTGCTGAGCCTGGTCGAGCGGGACGAGGGCAGCACCCGGCAGGTGGCCCTGGTCGACGTCCAGGCGGAAAGCGCCTTCACGCTGGGGGTGACCGTGGTGGACGGGGCAGCCCGCTTCTGGTTGCTCGACCAGCACGGTGAACGGCGGTTCGTCGGTCCGGAACTGGACTTCACCCGCCTCTCCGACGACCACGGGTCCAAACTCCGGTTCACGGGCGCGATGGCCGCAATCCATGCCGTGGACCTGGTCGACGCGGCCTTCACCGCCGACTTCACCAGGTTCCGGCTCATCTGCTGGTAGGCCGTCGTCACGTTCGAAGTTTCGAAAGCCCAGGGTCGCGCAGACCTACAAAGTCCCGACCTCCTCCCGACTCCAAATGGTGAATCTAGGACAGGAAGCGTTTACTGTTATCTCGCCGGTCGACTTCTCATGGCCCTTGGCCGACCGGAGAGGTGGTTCCCCGATGGTCCGTACGGGGAGTGCCAGCGTGGCGGCGGGGCCGATCCTCGCGGTCGTGGCCCGCGAGGCGGGGGGTCTTCGTACCCACCTCGTCCAAAATCGTCAACGGCCGCGAGGATGTCGCCTCCGAGACTCGTCGCCGGGTCACCGAGGCGCTGGACCGGCTCGGCTATGTCTGCAGGCCCCGGTTCGACGCGGCGAAGGCGTTCGGTCTCGTCGACCTGGTCGTGCAATCCCCGGGGAGAGCTCCTGGTCGGGTGCGGTGCTACGCGGGGGAGGCGGCGGCGCACGGTGTGGGCCTGGAGGTGGTCGTCTCGACCGGGCTGACCCAAAGCGGCCGCCCGCAACGCGGTTGGCTGGCTGGCTGTACAAGCTCATCGCCCGCGGCTCGTCGGGGGTGCTGTACAACCTGGCATGACGGGCGGCGCTCCGGGCGATGATTCCGCTTGCACACAGCCAGGACAGGGTGCCGCCGGAGAGGTGCGCCTTGTTTGCGCGAAGCCTGCCGGGGTGCCTGCGGCGCGGTCCGCGCCGGGACCGGACCGCTGGTATCTCCTTCGCCAAGGGTTTGAGGGCCAGGCTGTCGTGGGTGTTCGCCCGGACGCACTGGCCACCAAAAGGATGCCCTGGGCCTCGGACACAACGTGCAGTGTGCTGCAGGATTTGCCACGGCCGGCCGGGGCGGACCAGGCCCAGCAGCTCTCCTCACACGCACCGCACGTGGGGGCGAAGTGGGTGGTCACTTCTTCGTTCCCTGCTTGGCATCGGACGCCCCGTGCAGGCCCGCCAGGCCCAGCAGTAGGGACTTGACCTCTGTGGCCGCGTAAGCCTCCTTCGACTCCCCCGGCTGCGAACACAGCAGCACAGGGCCGTGTTCGGGGTCAGTGGGCAGGCGGCCATGGCTGCCGCGAACGCCGGCCGGATCCAAGGGGACTGTCTTGAGGCGATAGCGGAAGCCGAGCTTCTTGCGGGCAACCTGTCCGATGGCGCGCAGTTTCACCGCAGGGACGGTGTGGTCGTAGAGGAGCTCGGCGGGATCGTAGCCCGGCTTGCGGTGGATCTCGACCTGGTGGGCGAAGTCCGGGGCGCGTTCGTCGTCGAGCCAGTAGTAGTACGTGAACCAGGCGTCGGGGTCGGCGATCGCGACCACCTCACCGGAGCGCTCGTGGTCCAGGCCATGGGCTGCCTTGCCATCCGCGTCCAACACGCTTTCCACACCGTCGAGTTCACTGACGATCTTCGTGACTTCCTCGGTGTCGGCCAGGTCGCGGACGTAGATGTGTGCTACCTGGTGGTCGGCGACCGCGAACGCGCGTGAGGTCCACGGGTCGAGGTACTCCATGCCGTCCTGGGTGTACACCTCCAGCATGCCTGCCCCGCGCAGGGCGCGGTTGATGTCGACCGGGCGAGAGGCTGGGGTGATTCCGTACTCGCTGAGCGCGACGACGGTGGCGCCCTCGCGCAGGAAGTGGTCGATCAACGGGCGCAGAGCATCGTCGAGTTGGTGGGCGGCGCGGATGGTGGCGGGTGAGTCGGGGCCGGAGCGCTGGGGCTCGTAGTCCATCTGCGGGACGTAGACGAGTGTGAGGTCGGGGTGGTGTTCGTCGAAGATCTGGCGGGCGGCGGCCAGGATCCACTGTGTGGAGGGCATGCCCGCGTTCGGGCCCCAGTAGGTGAACAGGGGGAACTCGCCCAACCTGTCGGTGAGTTCGTCGTGCAGGGACGGCGGCCAAGTGTAGCAGTCGGGTTCCTTGCGGCCGTCGGAGTAGTAGACGGGGCGTGGGGTGACCGTCCAGTCCACGTCGGCGCCCATCGCGTACCACCAGCAGACATTGGCGACCTTGTAGTCGGGGTCGGTCTTCCGTGCCGTCTCCCAGATCTTCTCGCCGCCGACGAGCGCGTTGTGCTGGCGCCACAGCATGACTTCGCCGAGATCGCGAAAGTACCAGCCGTTCGCCACCGCGCCGTGCGTGGACGGAAGTTCGCCGGTGAGGAGCGTGGACTGGACGGTGCAGGTCACGGCCGGCAGCACGGTGTCGAGCCGGGCCTGGAAGCCACGCTCGCCGAGGGCGGTGACCGCCGGCATGTGCTTCAGCAGTTTCGGTGTCAGGCCGACGATGTCGAGTACGACCACGCGGTTCATGAGAGTTCCTCCTTGAGGCCGAGGCCGATCAACCGGTCGCGAGCCCAGGCGAGTTCGGCGGCGATGCCGCCGGGCAGGCCGGCGGGCGGTTCGGGCAGGACGGACCAGGTGTAGGTCTCGACCTCGATGTGGTCGCAGAGCGCCGAGGGACCGCCCAGCAGTCCGGCGAGGACCTGGTCGAGCTGGCCCGCGGTGGTCCGGAGCGGTGGGTCGGGGTCGGTGTGCAGTGGGGCGTGGAAGTGCACGCGCCAAGGGCCGCTGTCGACGGGCAGGTCGCCGTCAAGGGCGTCCGGGAGGTCATCGACACCAAGGACATGACCGTCGGCAACCGTGCGGGTCTGGTGCAGGAACCGGGGTTCGGCAAGGCGCTGCAAGGCCGCGCGGGCGGCGGGGTCGGCCGGGTCCTCGGCCTCCACAGCACAGGATGCCTGGAGTTTGACGACGGGCAGCCCGGCTTCCGCGAGCCGGCGCAGCGCCTCGGCCGGGTGCTCGAACTGGACGGCGAGATGGCAGGCGTCGAGGCAGACGCCAAGCCGTTCCGGGTCGAGGCCACCGAGTTCCCGTACCGCCTGAGTGGTGGTCTCGACGACACACCCGGGCTCCGGTTCGAAGCCGACGCGGATACGGCGACCCGTCCACGCCTCCAGCGCGGCAAGCCCGGTGGTCAGCCGGTACAGGGCATGCCGGGCCTCCTCGGCGCAGGCGGGCGTCCATGGGGTGCGCCACGCGAGCGGCAGCGTGGAGACGCTTCCGCGGTCCACGTCGTCCGGGAGGAGGGCGGCGAGGACGCGAGCGCAGTCCAGGGTGTACTCCAGCCGGGCCTCGTCGGCCCAGTCGGGTTCGTACACGTCCTTCTTGACGACCTCACGGTGGAATCCGGCGTACGGGAAGGCGTTGAGGGTGACGGTCTCCAGTCCGCGCACACGCAGTTCGGACTTCAGGCGCTCCAACGCACCCTCGTCCTGGACGAGTTCGGTGACGACGCCACGGGCCAGCCACAGCCCGATGCCGAGCCGGTCGGCCCCGAGGCGTTCACGCACGGACTCGGCATGGTCGCCGAGTTGGGCGATCACGCCCTGGAGGTCCTCGGCCTGGTGGACGTTGCTGCAGTAGCCGAGGTGGACGGTGGTGCCGTCGGGGTGCAGGAAGCGCATGGGATGCTCACACTCCCCCGCGGCGTATGGAGTTGCCTTGGAAGGTGGCCTCCTCGTCCGGCTTGAGCGGTTCCAGCTCCAGCCGCCCGCTCTGGCTGTAGAAAGCGACCGGGTTGCGCCACAGCACCTTGTCGACGGCGTTGTCGTCGAACCCGGCGGCGAGCATGGCGTCGGCGGTCTTGCGGGTCTTGAGCGGATCCGAACTACCCCAGTCGGCAGCCGAATTGACGAGTACGCGTTGCGTCCCGTGTTCCTTGAGGATCTCGACCATGCGGTCCTCGCTCATCTTGGTCTTCGGGTAGATCGAGAACCCGGCCCAGCAGCCGCTGTCGAGGACCATGCCGACGGTCTGTTCGTTGAGGTGGTCGAGGACGACGAGTTCGGGGGCGATGCCCGATTCCCGGACGACGTCCAGGGTGCGTCGGGTGCCGACCGCTTTGTCGCGGTGCGGGGTGTGCACGAGGGCGGGCAGCTCGTGCTCGATGGCGAGCTGGAGTTGCCGGGCGAGCGCCTCGTCCTCTTCCGGGGTCATCGAGTCGTAGCCGACCTCGCCGACGGCGACGACCCGGTCCTTGGCGAGGTAGCGGTCCAGTTCGTCGAGGACGGGGATGCAGCGGGGGTCGTTCGCCTCCTTCGGATTGAGCGCGATCGTGCAGAAGTGCTGGATGCCGAACTGGGCGGCTCGGTGCGGCTCCCAGCCCAGCAGCCCGTCGAAGTAGTCGTAGAAGCTCTCCGGCGAGGTGCGTGGCTGTCCCAGCCAGAAGGCGGGCTCGACCACGGCGCGCACACCGGCTGCGTACATCGCCTCGTAGTCGTCGGTTGTGCGGGAGGTCATGTGGATATGGGGATCGAAGATGCGCATGGTCAGGCCTCACTTTCGAGTCTGTGTTTGAGTTCTGCGCCAATGACGTCCGGGAAGGCACGGACCATGGGCCGGATATCATGGGGTACGTCCCGTTCCGCGACGATCCGCTCGTGGGCCAGGGCGGCGAGCATGCGGGCCAGTTCACGGTCTGCTCGGGTGTCAAGGCCGTGGACGCGGTGGAGTGGGATCTCGTAGAAGACGCACTTCAGCACGGCCTGGCGGAATTCGGCGTCCGGGAGGCGCGCGGCGGCGTACGGGCCGACGGCGGCCTCTATCAGGGTGCTGTCGTTGCTGCGCAGGGATTCCCTCACGAGGGGCAGTGCGAGGTCGGCCAGGTCGAGCAGCGACAGGGTGCGCAGAACGGCACGTTGCTCCGCCGGGTCGCCGTGCTGGTGCAGGTGGGTGACCTCATCGGCGAGGGCCTGGCCCCGCAGGGGCAGCGCGGTGAGCAGAACGGCCCGGGCCGCCTCGTCGACGGTCCAGTAGTCGGTGAGGCGCCCGTTTCCGCAGCGTCTGCGGACGGCGGGGAAGAGGCGTCGGATGGCTGCGGCCTCAGCGGCGACCTTGGCGGCGCTGTCCTCCAGCCAGATGCGGGCATGGTCGTCCAGTTCGACGATCAGGGCGAGTTCGGGGTCTGTCGGAGCCGGGGGAGGCACGGTCGTGACGGCCATCGGAGAACAGCCTCCTGATAGGTGAAAGGAGTGGGACCAGAGGAGAGCGCCGGCTAGGCGGCGCCGCGCAGGAACTCGATCGAACGGCGGGCGACCTCGGGCGCGTCGAGCGAGCCGCCCTGGATCTCCACGGAGACCAGGCCGCTGTGCCCCAGTTCGCGAAGGGCTGCCAGGACGGACACGAAATCGATCTCCCCGTCACCGAATTCGAGGTGCTGGTGGATGCCGCGACGCATGTCCTCGATCTGTACGTTGCGCAGCATCGGTGCCGCCTGGCGCACGCAGTCGAGCACGGGGCGTTGCTCCACGCAGTGGGCGTGGCCGATGTCCAGGGTGATCCCGAACAGCTCGTGCGCTCCGACCAGTCGGGCGAGGTGCAGGCAGCGCTCCACAGTGTCGACGAACATGTACGGCTCTGGCTCGAAGGCCAATGCCACCCCGTACTTCTCCGCCGTCTCCAGCACGGTCTCGACACCGGCCGCGAGCCGCTTCCAGGCATCTTGCTCCCGCAGACCGTCCGGCGCGGGACCGCTGCACAGATGGACGGTGGGTGAGCCGAGGTCGGCTGCGATGCGCAAGGCGCGGCCGAGCAGGTCGACTCTTTTCTCGGCGCCGTCCGACATCAGTGTGGGCAGGTGTTTGCCCCAGGGGCCGAGGAAGTAGGGAGCTCCGGTCTCCACCGTCACGTCCAGGTTGTACCGAGCCAGCTGCCGGCCCAGCGCCGTGACCCGCTGGGGCAGGTCGTTCGCGTACGGATCGAGGTGACCGTGGTCCAGGGTGAGGGCCACGCCGTCGTAGCCGAGGTCGGCGAGTACGACGAGGACGTCCGCCAGCCGATGGTGGGTGAAGCCATTGGTGCCGTATCCGAACTTGAGGGGGGTGGGGGGAGGTCTCATGTGCCGGTTCCTCACACGGAGGTGTGGTGGGTCAGGTGGGCGATATACGCCGGGCGAGCCGGCGTGCGAGGGGGTGGACGACACCGAGCGCCGCGGCGACGCCCGGTGCCCCGGCACGGGCGGTCAGCGCCGCTTGCAGAGGCATCAGCCCGACGATTCCGGCACCTACGGCTCGCTGTACGTTCGCCCCTGACGGCTCCTGTACGGCACGGGCCTGGGCGGCTCCGTACGTGGCGAGGTAGGCAAGAGCACCGGCGGCGGACAGGGTGGGGCGGAGCTTCGCCGAGGAGGTGTCGGGGGGCAGGGTCGCCGCCAGTGCCGTCGCCGTGGAGACGGCCAGGGTCGTCGCGGGAACTCGGGCCGGGGCCCCCGCGATCTCGTGCCGGCTGAGAGCCATCAGCGTATAGGTGTGGGTGCCGATCAGAGCCGCGGGCACCGCGGTACGGCGCACCGCCTCGCGGACCGACGGCGCCCCATGTCCCGGCGTGAGCGCTCCGGCCAGAACGTCGAGGGCGCGAGCGCCCGCCATCGCAGCCGGTCCCCCCAGAGTGTGCTTGAGCTTCAGGTCGTACGCCCAGACAAGGCCGGCCAACGGTAGTGCTCCCAGGAAGCTGCGACGGCCTCCCGCGGCAGCGGCGAGACCCAGTCCCGCCGCGGTGAGCGAACCAGCCACTGCGAGCGCGATACGGCGAGGGACGCGGCCTGAGGGCACCGGTCGGTCAGGGCGTTCGACGGCGTCGACAGTGGCGTCGGCGTAGTCGTTGAGGGCCATGCCGGCCCAGTAGAGGCAGATGGACGAACCGATCACTCCGAGAGTGCGGGTACTCAACGGGCGTCCGGCGGCAGCGGCTCCTGCGATCACGTCACCCGGGACGCTCAGCGCTGCCGGTGCTCTGACAAGCAGAGCGAGGTCGGTGAGACGCACGACAGACCGGGAACCAGAGCAAACAAACGTTTTCTGCTCCTTCATGGCCGCACCTTACTCGTAGCAGTTGAACTTGCAGGGACCTGTTCCTCAAGACGAGGTCAGTTCCTCACCTGTCCGCCGCCCGGAAACAGCTCGTTGCTGTCCGGACAGTTGGGTTCGGCCCGGCGGAGGAGTGCGGTTCGAACCAGTGGGACAGTCCCGCTGCGGGCCTGTCCCACTGATCGCAGAGCTACACGTGAGCAGGTTCCTTGGCGTCCCGGCGGTCAAGTTCGATGCGCAGCTTCGCTCCCTCGACATCAATGTCGGGGAGAATGGTGTCCAGTCGAGGCGGCAGGCTCCACGCCCGCCTGCCCATGAGGGCCAGCGCCGCCGGGACGATCGTCATTCTGACCACGAAGGCGTCGAACAACACACCGACCGCCATTGCGAACCCGAGCAGCTTGATCATCGGGTCGTGTGAGGAGATGAACCCGGCGAACACGCCGATCATGATCAGGGCCGCTGCGACAACGACCCGCGCGCCGTGCTGGAACCCGGCCTCGACCGCCCGCTTCGGCGAGGCACCGTGGACGTACTCCTCACGCATGGGTGTCACGAGGAAGACCTGATAGTCCATGGCAAGGCCGAACACCACGCCGACGAGGAAGATCGGCGTCAGGCTCTGAATCGGGCCGGCGACTGGCACCCCGAACAGATCCTTCAGCCAGCCCCACTGGAAGACCGCGACGACCACACCGAACGTCGCAGCCATGGTCAGCAGGAATCCGAGCGCGGCCTTCAGCGGCACCAGGACCGAGCGGAAGACCAGCATGAGCAGCACAAACGCCAAGCCGACGACGAGCTCGAGGTAGGGCGGCAGTGCGGCCCCGAGCTTGGCTGAGATGTCGATGCTGACCGCGGTGCTGCCGGTGACCATCGTCCCGGCCGGGGCGGTGTGACGTATGTGCTTGACGAGGTCGGTGGTGGCCTGCTCGCTCGGCCCCGACTTGGGGACGACGGTGAACACGGCAGTGTCACCGGCCCTGTTGGGGGTGGGCGGGGTGACGGTGGCGACGTCGTGGAAGGTGGCTGCCCGCTCGGCGAAGGTCCGGGCGGTCGTTTCAGCGTTCCGTCCGTCGACGACCAGGAGGAGCGGACCGTTGAAGCCGGGGCCGAAGCCGTCGGCGAGAAGGTCGTAGGCGCGGCGTTCGGTTGTCTGCGTGCTCTTGGCCTCGTCGCCGGAGATACCGAGTCGCAGGTCGAGGGCGGGCAGTGCGACGAGACCGAGCAACGCTGTCGCCGCCAGAAGTGCTGCCAGTGGGCGGCGGGTGATCATCGATGCCCAGCGTTGACTGAGCGGGTTGGGGTTCGGGGCCTTCTTCGCGGCCTTGCCGAGCACCTTGCGGCCTGCGAAGCCGAGCAGAGCCGGGACCAGGGTCAGGGCGACGAGCACGCCGACGACGACTGCGAACGAGGCAGCGAGACCCATTTCGGTGAGGGTCGGGATTCCGGCGATGGACAGGCCCGCCAGGGCGATGATCACGGTGAGTCCAGCGAAGACAACTGCCGAGCCGGCGGTGCCGAGGGCGCGTCCTGCTGCCTCTTCGGGTTCACGGTCTTCGAGGAGTTCCTTGCGGTAGCGGGAGACTATGAACAAGGCATAGTCGATCGCGACGGCGAGGCCCAGCATCAGTGCCAGGATCGGGGTGCTCGATCCGATCTTGATGAACCCGCTGGCCGCGGTGATCGCCCCAAGCGCGATCCCGACCCCGAGCAGCGCGTTCAGCAGCGGCAGTCCTGCGGCGATCAGGGAGCCGAAGGTGAGGGCGAGCACAAGGGCCGCCACGCCGAGGCCGATGGCCTCGGTCGGGCTGACGCCCGCGGCCTCCTGCATCGCGTCGCCGCCGAACTCGACCGTCATCCCGGCCTTCTCTGCGGTCCTGCCCGCATCCTTGAGGGCCTCGCGGTCAGCGTGGGTCAGCTCGGCACCCTGCACCTTGTAGGTGACTTGGCTGAACGCGATGTTCCCGTTCTTGGAGATGAGCTGGTCGTGGAACGGGTCGGCGACGGTGGCGACTTTGTCCAGCCGCTTCAGTTCGCCGACAGTCCTCTCCACTGGTGCCTTGGCGACCTTCCGGCCGTCCGGGGCCTTGAACACGACGCGGGCCGTCGCGCCGTCCGCGGCGGCCTCCGGCATCTTGGTCTTGAGAAGGTCCAGCGCACGCTGAGCCTCGGTTCCCGGGATCGAGAACGTGTTGGACGTCGGACCACTCAGCGCGGCGGCCCCCGCCCCCGCTGCGAGGAGGACCGCCAGCCACAGCGCCAGCACGAATTTCCGCCCTCGAAAGGCGGCCCTCCCAAACCTGTACAGGTATGAGGCCATGACGAACAGAGCTCCTGACTCCTGATGGGATTCCGGGCATGCCGAACACAACGCATGACCGGTGAAGCTGAGAACCGCGCTCTGACGCGGGTGATGCGGCCGCCGTTACTCGGGCTGCGGCAGTCCCTGGCGGATCCGCTCGATGGCCTGGGTCAGCAGATCCTTGAACTCTTCGATCTTGCTGCCGTCCCAGACGGCGATGGCGGCGTCCAGCACGGCGCCGAAGGCACTGGAGACGAGATGCGGATAGAGATCGCGCGTGGGGTCGGTGCCCGTACGGTGGGCGACCACCGCGACGCCCGCGCCGTGGATGTCCTCAAGACGGTGGACCTCCCCGGCGAGCCGGGCCGGATCTGCCGTCGCCGAACGGAACACCTCGATGCCGTGGACCCATTCGTCCTCGAGCTCGGAGACCGAGGCGAGCATCGCCTTCTGGTAGGCGTCCCAGATCTCCTCTTCGCCGGGCCGATCACGGAACCTGTGGACCGCGTCGAGCAGCACTTCGGTGACCTGCGCGAAAACGGCCTCCTCCTTGCTGCCGAAGTAATTGTGAAACGTCCGGACGGACACCCCGGCCGCGGCGGCGATGGCCTCGACCGTCAACCGTTCGAACCCCTCCTCCGCGGCGACCCTCATCGCGGCCCGGCACAGTGCGGCCCGGGTCTCGAGCTTCTTCCGCTCCCGCAACGACATCTCTTCAGCCATGGCATCACAGTACCAATCTTGCACGTCCATGCAAACTTGCAGGCTCGTGCAAAATGGTGTCTCCTCTCACCCCACTTTCGCGGTGTCGAGCGAAGCGCCGGGAACCGGCCCCGAGCTGATCACCACATACGGGGAGAGCAACCAGACCGCGTCGCAGACCTGCAGACCTGCAGACCTGCAACAACGAACGGATCCACAGGTCGTGGGCGATCTGCTGGAGGGGCCGGCATCACCACAGGGCGGTCTCGACGGAACGGTCCTGACCGTGTCCGGAGACTGCGAAGCAACCTCCGCGCATCTCGCCTCGTGTCAGTCACCGTCCACCTCAGCACGTGTTCTCACGACAGCGGGCCGCACGCGGTGTCGGCCGCTACTCCTCGGCAAACGCGGAAGCCTCACCGTGCTTCTCGGAAAGCGCTTACAACAGCGAAAGCGACCGCTCCTGGGGCCGTAGGTTTCCGCATGTGCGGCCGATGCGGCCGGTACGGGCCCGCTGATGGGCCCATTACATGCGAGGAGATCAGTAGCTATGAAGAACAGGGCAGTCTCGTGGTTTTCGGCAGCAATCGTGGCAGCCGCCATGGCCGTCACGACCGGGGGTGCGGCGCACGCTGCGGCCACGGCCGGACAGCCCGCGGGCGCGCACGTGTCGGGAACCGGATGGGCGACGCAGCAGGGCCCGGCCTATGCCTATGCCCAGTCGGACGCACGGTCGAAGTGCGCGTCGTACCAGGTCGTCCAGCGGGTGAGCGAGGACATCCACATGGAGGGTAGCGGCTGGCGGGTCAACCTGGTCCTGGTCTGCGGCTGAACCAGCCGCCCTTCGGCAGGCAAGCGGACCGGCTGAGCGTCACCACCGGTCCGCTCGTCGACCGAGGGTTTTCCGAGACTAGTCCGCTTCTTGCCAGCCCCGGTCGGCGGTCGTGGCCCCACGACAGGGTGCAGGAGATCAAGCGATCCGCACTCCGGCTCGAGGGCCATGGCGCGGTCCATGGAGACGGCGACCCGCGATGCGTCGCGCTGAAGCGGATTGCACGCCCCATCCGGCGGCTCACCGTCTCCAACCTGCGGATTCCGGTGCCCTGATCCCTTACACCATCCGGCGGGACGCCATCGTCGCGTCGGCCACAATCCCGCCGCGTCCGTACGTACCATCTGCCGGAGTCGTGTCGGCCGTCGAATCTCCGTTGATTCCACCCGGCTGACTCAGAGGCGCGTGGGAGTCATGATGGCGTCCGGGCTCAGACCAACCTCTCCACCAAGAGCGCGGCGGAGAGCGTACGGCTGTCCCTGAGGCTCGTCGGGTCGAACCCCGTCAACTGGTGAACGCGACGCAGCCTGTAGTCGAGTGTGCTCGGGTGGATGAACAGATGCCGAGACGTACTCGGTCGACTGCAGTCGGCGTCCAACCAGGCCACCAAGGTCTCCCGAAGAGTCGGGTGCTGCGCCAGGGGACGAACGATTCTGGCGAGGGCAGCGCGTATGCGGTCGGATTGGGCTACCGCGCGCTCCACCAAGAGGTCGTCGATGCGGTATGTCCCGGCGGGCCGTCTGTCGGCGATGGTGAGCCGAAGGATGTCCAGCGCTTCTCTGTGTCCCGAAGCCACCTCGGGCGCCGTCCTGCTCGCCACGGCGATCCAGCAGTTGATCCCGTACTGGTCGGCGAGGGCGGACAGCATCTCCCGAGTGCGGCCCTCCTCCTCGTCCGGCACGAGAACGACGTCATTGCCAGCACGCCGGGTCATGAGAACGCCAGGCAAGCCCTCTATGGCAGCCATTCCTGCCTGAGCTTCGGTTCGTTCCGCTTCCCGCATGCTGCGGATGACACAGACCGCATAACGTGCGGCGAGCCATGGCGCGTGAGTCCACCGAGCGATCTGCCCGTCCAGCAAATCGTCGGCGGCACCGCTCGGCGGATGACCTTCCACAGCCGAACCGTTGTCCTCGGCCAGCGACTCACGAACGCCGACGAGGAACTCCGCCAGCATCTCGGTGATGTCGGCTGCCGACGCTCCGTCTTCGGCCATCGCTTTGGCGCGCCAGGCGGCGTCGGCAAGGCACGCTGCGAGGGCGCCGGCCGGCACGGTCTTCCCCTCCTGTGCTGTATCGGTGAGTGCTCGACGGCGTCCGGCGGAGCGGGCCGTGGCGCGCAACGCGCCCAGACGCTCTCGCTGGAGTGCGGCACAGGAGCCGACCACGTCCACGGCGTCCGTAGGCGCGACGCAGGTCGACGGTCCCCCCGTGATGAGTGATTCGGGCATGGCGAGTCTCGCCCTTTCTGAAGTACGCGCTGTCGCGCTTCCCGTCGTCCAGCTTGGGGCTGGTCAGGCCTTGGGTCCCGGCCGGTTCGGACGTTCGGCGCAGGCGAACGCCGCCGCGCGTCAACCGGGGGGTCTGGAAGAGGATCAAGAACTTTTCAGATGCTATTGCGAACATTGCATCCGCGACAACGCGTGGCGGCACCCCGCGGCTAACACTGTGGTCCCGTACCCCCGTGCATCCGACCTGGGTAAATGCCTTTCGGATGCACGGCCGGCTCTGCGCAGGTCATTTCGGACAGGAGGCGGGTCAGTTCCGAGCGTCCGCGGACGCCGAGCTTCCGATACGCGTGGGTCAGGTGCTTCTCGACCGCGCGCATGCTGATCTCACACAGTTCGGCGACATCCCGGTTGCTCAGGCCCGTGGCCACAAGCTGCGCGATCCTCCGTTCTCCTGGCGTCAACACCGACCTGGTGGCGGCAAGGTCGAACTCGTCACGTTCCCCCGTCCGCGAGAGTGCCCGGTCGGCAAGGTGCGGCGCTCCGCATTCCAACGCGATGCGCCGACAGCGGCGCAAGTGGTGTCGGGCCTCTTCGCCTCCGGCGGCTGCCTCTTGGGTACCGAGCTGCAGGAGGGAGCGAATCAGCTCGAGTCGGTGATTCGTCGTTTCCAGGGCGTCGACAGCTTGGCGGGTCAGGGCGATGCCCTGGCGGCCCCCGGTCAGCAATCCCAGAACCCGTAGTGCGCGTCCGATACCGACCGGTGCCCCCCATGCCTCCGCTCGCGCGAGTTCTTCTTCGGCCAACTGGAGCGCCCTGTCGGTTGCGCCAAGACGGTGGTGCATGACAGCGGCGGATGTGCGCCACGGCAGGAGGGACGGATTGGTCCACCCCTGTCTCTCCAGGCGTGCGCCGCAGTCCAGGAAGAACTCCAGGGCACGGCGCGGGTTCCGGTCCGCAGCCGCCATCGCGCCGCGCAACAAGTCGCGAACAGCGGGAAGGCACACGTCATTTGCGTACGGATCCTTGTCGGCGTCGAGGAGAAACCGTTCGGCCAGCGCCCTGTCACGCAACTCCATCGCCACCGCCGCGGTGATCAGTGCCGTGACGCTCATGGCGACGGCACCCTCCGGTGCATGAGCGGCCAGCGCCTCGTCGATCGCGTCCTTCGCATCGCCCAGCCGGCCAGAACGAAGGAAGACCAGAGCTTGCTCGGCCCTGATCAAGCCGCGATCGGTGCTGTCGCCGTGGTCGTAAGCCGCGTCGAGCCACGAGCACGCGGCGTCCGTGGCATCCGCAGCGGCAAGCGTCATGATCAGTACCGGTACGGCTGTGCGCGCATGCCCCGGACCGACCGGCTCACAGCTCAGTATGTGCTCGGCCAGTCGAACCGACTCCGCTGCAGGCAGCCCGCCGGTCAGCATGCCGCTGTACAGCAGCACGGCGAGCAGCTCCCGTTCGGCAGAGGTTGGCGAGCGGCTCCCAGGGGTGAGAGCGTCCAGCCGCTCTTGGACGGCGGCAAGCCGTGCCGGATCGGCGCAGTCCAAGAAGTGAACCCGCGCCTCGATCCTCAAGGCCAGGCCCCGTTGGGTTCCCGACAGGCGTTCTGGTTCCCCGAGGCGCGTCCGCACGTCTCGGATCTCAGTGCACAGCGGATCCGGCATACCGTTGCTCAGGACTGGAAGCGCTCGCACGAGCGCCTCGGCCTTCTCCTGCACGGAGGGAAACAGGGACAATGCGTGGGCGAGATCGTTCAGGGCCGCACGTGGCTCCCCGTCTTGTTCCGTCACGGCGAGGTCGAGCAGCAGGTGCGCCCGGGCCGCTCCTTCGTCCGAGACTTCCAGCAACGCACGCCGCAGATAGCGTGCACCCGCCTGGCGTTCACCACGCTCTATGGTGGTCTCAGCCGCGAGAAACAGTGCCTTGCGCGCCCACTCCCCCTGCCGCGTCGGCACCTTGAGTAGCAGGTCCGCGACCCTCTCGCAGGAACCGCCGTTCCCGTACAAGGAGACCGCGGCCCGCTCAATGAGTGCACGATGACTACGGCCCGTCATCGATGCCTCGACGGCATCTCGCGCCGAGCGGTGCACGAACCCCTGTCCGAGGCCGGGGGCCAGCAGCCCTGCCAGGTGCAGTGCCTGCCTGGCAGCCGCGCTCTGGGGCTCATTCAGGTTCGCGAGTTCACCCACGGCCTCAGGGGCGGACCCGGGGCCGAGCACTGCGAGGGCTCTGGCGTATTCCAGCACCGAATCGGGCTGGACTCGCAGGTAGTCCAGGAAGCGCGCACGCGCGTGAGACAAGCCCAGCTCCCTGAGCAGATGCGCATGCCTGGCCAGTGGTGCCACGCCCTGTACGGAGAGTTCGAGCGCCGATGCTGTCACCAGCAGCGGAATGCCTCTGGTCACTTCGTGGCACACCTTGGCGAAGCCCGGATGGCAGTGCGCCCCCAACCGCTGTTCAAGCAGCTCGCGCACGGCCTGTGCCGACAACGGGCGAGAGTGAAGTCGCCGCACGGCCCTGGAGATGAACTCCCTAACAAAATGCCTGTCTGCGGTGATCTCCCCCTCGCTCACCGTCGCCACGACCAAAAGGTGGTGGCCCGCATCCCCCGCCAGCTCATTCAGGAGGGACAGGGACGCGTGGTCGACCCACTGAAGGTCGTCGATGACCAGTACCAGCGGGGTCCTGGCCGCGATCGTCCGCACTCGCGCGACAAGTTGCCTGACGGCCTCCCGTACTTCGGGGCGGTAGTCCGAGAGCCGACACCGCGATGGCGCACAGGTGCTGGGAGCCACCGTGTCCAAGGCGTCCCACAGGTCAGGAACAGGGTCAGGAAGGACATGGTCGAGGAGTTGGCGGGCCAGTGCGAAGGGATAGTCGTCGAACGGAGACGCCGCGGCACTGCACACGAGGACGGTCTCCGGGAGCCGTACCCGGTACGCCTGCAGCAACGCGGACTTCCCACTGCCGAGCGGCCCGTCGATGACCAGCAGTCCACCTGTCCCTCGGACGGCCAGTCGAGTGGCTTCGTCCAGCAGGCGAAGCTGCGCGTCTCTCTCGAGGATCATCCCGCTAACGCCCGCTCGTTTCACGTGACAGAACAGCTGAGGACGGGCGTGCATGCCCTATGGCGTCACAGTAGCTGCGGGCTGCGGAGCAGGGCACTCGGAGCCCCCTCATAAAGGGCGCCTTGATTGAGGCGAGCCCGAACACAGACCGGGCACCCCGCACCGCGACATGAGCGAGCAAGAACCCGCCCATACGGAGTCCGAAGGACGATCGACAGCCGCCAACCAACGCCCAAGCTCTACGTCACCGCAGGTCTCCACGTTCAGTCCGCTCCACCCGCACTGGACAGGCCCGTATCAAGCGCGGCCCCGAGCTCGGTACGCAGTTCGATTCCCAGCTTCCGATACACGCTGGACAGGTGGCTTTCTACCGTCCGCAGCGTAACGAAAAGAGTTTCGGAGATCCGTCGGTTACTCAAACCCTCTGCTGCCAATTCTGCTACGCGCCGTTCGCGCGCGGTAAGTGTCTCAGCGGGTTTCGTCGCCAGCTCCGGCATCCGGCCTCCAGCTGTCTTCAACAGACGTCGGGCCCTCCTGGCCGACACGAGATCGCCACACGCGACCGCCAGGTGAACAGCACCTCGCAGCCGCCCTCTCGCGTCATTGAAGCGATCTGCCGCCATCAACGCCTCACCGTGGTAAACGCACGCGTCGATCCTCGCCAGACGCACCGGCGACTGCTCGAGGGTCTCGACAGCGGAGTTGAGGAGTGCGAGTCCCGCGGTCCCTCCCGCCACCATGCCGCGGGCAAGCAACATGAGGCCATGGCCTTCGGCCGTGCCCCATCGAACCACCTGGGATTCGGTACGCGCGACGATGTCCCGTGCTTCGTCAGTGCGACCGCGTTGAACGAGAAGTCGCACCGCGTCCACCCACCATGGTGCGAACACGGGGTTGTGCAGACCGGCGTCGGCGAGTTCTCGTCCACAACGATGCAACAGGCTGAGTGCTCCTGAGTGATCGCCACGTGCTTCCCGCAGTAGTCCCGAGACCATGAGCCGGCCGAAGTGCTCGGCGCAGACCCATTCCTTCCGTGAGCGGTCTTCGGTGAGCAGGGCCTCCGCCTGATCAGTGAATCCCTGTCGTGCGAGCACCAAGGCAAGGACGTAACGGGCAAAGGGAGTGTTCTCATGCAGGTGTTCCTGCTGACCAATCTGTACTGCGGTCCAAGCGTCGGCTGCGGCCAGGTCCATGAACCCTGCTCGCATCCGGAAGTAGGCGCGGGCCGACAGCGCGGCGCACTCGGTGAACCCACCCGCGTCGTGCGCATTCTCCGTGTACAGCGAGGTCATGAGGTCGACAGCCGTTTCAACCTCGCCCGCGTGGTAGAGCGCGAAGGCGGGCCAGATCGCCTCCACACCGAGACTGGTGGTCCCGGCTCCCAGACCAGCCCGGGCAAGTCCGACGACCTGCTGGGCCGGAACGCCGTCCAGCAACTGGGCGCCGGCCATCGCCCGGAGGAGACTGCGTTCCGCCGACGTGCCCCCCTGCGGAGGGACCAGAGCACGGCTTCGCTCCAGTGTGCCGCGCAGGGTGGCTGGCCCATCGATTCCGACGAAAACCAGCGCGGCCTCCAACTGGGTGCGCAGCTCGGGGTCGTCGGGTTGTGGATTACGCCGGGCCCACTCGTCGAAGGTGCTCACTATTTCGCGCAGGGCCGCAGTCGTCTCGGATAGTCGGCCGTCGACCGTGGGTGCGGGACCCAGCGCGACGGCGATCAACGCACGAGCGCGCGGGTCCCTGACCGTCTTGAGGATCTCGCGGAGGCGGTGAGCTGTCTTTGTCAAGTCCAGTGTGCTCAGCGTCTCGGCCAGTAGCACCTTCGTGGACTCGTCTTCCGGCACTGCCCGCAGTACGTGTTCCAGGCAGTGAATGGCCTCGATGACCCGGCCTTCATGGCTGGCACCAACTGCTGCCTGCCGAAGTACGAAGAGCATCCAGGGCTCGCTCAAGGCTTCGGGCGGCAATTCCAGACATGGGCGCGCCACCTCCTCGGCGGGGCGCCCTTCTTCCCGGAGAAGACGCGCGGCCCTCAACCTGGCCGCGACCTGCTGGTCCGCCGAGAGTTCACGCAGAAGCTGCTCACGCACATCAGCACTGCGGAAGGTTCCGGTGCCGGATACCAGCACGCCCGCCCTGAACAGGGACGTCACCAGTGCCTCCCCCTCAAAGGCGGTCACACCTGCCAGCTCAGCGACCACCCGGCTTCGTGTGGTGCCTGCCACCGCGACAGCACGCGCGACACTTCGTAGCGGTGCGGGCTGCTCTTTCAGCCA
Organism: Streptomyces cellulosae; assembly: GCF_000721105.1. GTDB lineage: Bacteria > Actinomycetota > Actinomycetes > Streptomycetales > Streptomycetaceae > Streptomyces > Streptomyces cellulosae_A. The sequence continues at coordinate 220,254 of NZ_JOEV01000002.1, read as the reverse complement.
GTCAAGCCCACGCACGGTTACCACGGACACGCCGAGGGCGTGTATTCGCTCGGCCTCTTCGGCGAGCGGAAGGATTCCTTGCTTGCCGGCAACGCGCAGCAGCTCGATGAGTTCCCGGGGAACGCCGCCCGTCACCTCATGGCAGGCCGCGGTGAAGGGCTCTTCCGGAATCCGGCCGGACGATGTCTCGATCAGCAGAGCCGTCTCGTCAAGGCTCAGCGGCTCCAGTTCGATCACACTCTGCCCGGCGCCACCGAGGGCGCCGGAAAACACTCCATGACACGACGCCTTCCGTGTGTCGCGTCCCAGATCGCCTGGCGGGTGCGAAACGACGACCGCCAGGGAAGCGGCTCGAGCCCGGCGCAGTGTGTGGTCGAGCCAGTGAACGCTGGACAGGTCGCAGTGGTGGAAGTCGTCCAGCACGAGCACCACAGGACCCTGCCTCATGAGCTCCTGGGCGCACTCCAACAACGCGAGAAGCATGTGGCGTTCGGACTTCTTGTCCCTCAGCCCCGGGCCGATCGCAAGCGCCGTGTCCTGCTGTGTCGATGCGGCCAGGACCGCGCGGGCCGCCGTGAACGCCCCGGCACCTGGAACGCATCGCGTGTGGAACACCCCGGCGGGCAACGGACGCATGGCCGTCAGGGCGGCAGACAGAAGGTGAGTCTTGCCCATGCCGCTGTCGCCACACAGTCTGACAATCTCGGGGGTGCCACGCAGGGCGGCGGTGACGCGGGTCATGAGAACCGCCAACTGTCGCTGCCGCACAGTCGGCTCCGAGAACCGTTCCGGGTCTTGCTCGTGCGTGTACAGCACGATCCCTCCTGGGCAACCTGATCTTGCACCGGCGAGCGATCGCTCTTCAGGATCTGGCGATCAGAATGACCGCTTCGCCGGTTGGCCGCCACAGAGGCAGATGAGCTGTGGGCGATCTGCCAAATACCCTACGCGCCGTCAAGGAGCGGCCCACACGGGACCTGATCGTCCGGGACAGGGCAGCCGTCCCAGCGAGGTCGAGGTCTGGACGGGCGAGTGATTAGCGGAACCTCATCCGGCGTTCCCGGATACCCCGCCCACCCCCTGGATGACCAATCTGAGCTCGGCTTGAATCAGGGCTCTACCAGTGTTCTCCGGCATGAATTGTCTGAAGGAGCGAGCGACGATGCCCGAGCTGAGGTCCCGCACAGTCACCCACGGCCGCAACATGGCGGGCGCCCGCGCCCTTATGCGCGCCTCCGGTGTACCCGGTGCGGACATCGGCCGCAAGCCGATCATCGCGGTCGCCAACTCCTTCACGGAGTTCGTGCCGGGCCACACCCACCTGCAGCCCGTCGGCCGCATCGTCTCCGAGGCGATCGTCGAGGCCGGCGGCATCCCGCGCGAGTTCAACACCATCGCCGTCGACGACGGCATCGCGATGGGTCACGGCGGCATGCTGTACTCCCTCCCCTCCCGCGACCTGATCGCGGACTCGGTGGAGTACATGGTCGAGGCCCACTGCGCCGACGCCCTGATCTGCATCTCCAACTGCGACAAGATCACCCCGGGCATGCTGAACGCCGCGCTGCGGCTGAACATCCCCACGGTCTTCGTCTCGGGCGGCCCGATGGAGTCCGGCCGCGCGACCCTCGTGGACGGCACGGTCCGCACCCTCGACCTGGTCGACGCGATGTCCGAGGCCGTGAACGAGAAGATCTCCGACGAGGACATGCTCCGCATCGAGGAGAACGCCTGCCCGACCTGCGGCAGCTGTTCCGGCATGTTCACCGCCAACTCGATGAACTGCCTGACCGAGGCCATCGGCCTCTCCCTCCCCGGCAACGGCTCGGTCCTGGCGACGCACACGGCCCGTAAGCAGCTGTACGTCGACGCGGCCGACACGGTGATGGACATCACCCGGCGCTACTACGAGCAGGACGACGAGACGGTTCTGCCGCGCAACGTCGCCACCTTCGCGGCGTTCGAGAACGCCATGGCGCTCGACATCGCCATGGGCGGCTCGACCAACACGATCCTGCACCTGCTGGCGGCGGCCCAGGAGGCGGAGGTCCCGTTCGGCCTCGCCGAGATCGACGCGGTCTCCCGCCGCGTCCCGTGCCTGGCGAAGGTCGCCCCGAACGTCGCGAAGAACCGCACGTACTACATGGAGGACGTGCACCGCGCGGGTGGCATCCCGGCGCTGCTGGGCGAGCTGCACCGCGCGGGCCTGCTCAACGAGGACGTGCACTCGGTCCACAGCCCGTCGCTGGCGGACTGGCTGAAGACGTGGGACGTGCGGGGAGGCTCGCCTTCCGCGAAGGCCCTCGAGCTGTGGCACGCGGCCCCCGGCTGTGTCCGTTCCGCCGAGGCCTTCTCCCAGTCGGAGCGCTGGGAGGCGCTGGACGAGGACGCCGCCGAGGGCTGCATCCGCAGTGCCGAGCACGCGTACTCCAAGGACGGCGGCCTGGCGGTCCTCAAGGGCAACCTGGCGGTCGACGGCTGCGTCGTGAAGACGGCCGGCGTGGACGAGTCGATCTGGCGGTTCGAGGGCCCGGCGGTGGTCTGCGAGTCGCAGGAGGACGCCGTCCAGAAGATCCTCACCCAGCAAGTCAAGGAGGGCGACGTCGTCGTCATCCGCTACGAGGGCCCCAAGGGCGGACCCGGTATGCAGGAGATGCTCTACCCGACCTCGTACCTGAAGGGCCGCGGTCTCGGCAAGGCCTGCGCCCTGATCACCGACGGCCGCTTCTCCGGCGGCACGTCTGGCCTGTCCATCGGCCACGCCTCCCCGGAGGCCGCGGCCGGCGGCACCATCGCCCTCGTCGAGGACGGCGACCGCATCCGCATCGACATCCCCGGGCGGTCGATCGAGCTCCTGGTCGACGAGGAGGAGCTGGCCCGTCGCGAGGCCGCGCTGGGCGGGGCCTACGCCCCGAAGAACCGCGAGCGCAAGGTCTCGGCGGCGCTGCGGGCCTACGCGGCGATGGCCACGAGCGCCGACAAGGGCGCGGTGCGGGATATCAGCAAGCTGGACTGACTGCACCTGCACCTGGCTGGTAAGCCGCAGCACTCCGACATGACGACGAAAGAGCATCCATGATCAGCGCACTGACGACCTCGGCTGAACAGGATCCGCGCCTAGGTGAGCCGATTCCTGCCGACCTGTTGGACGAGGGCGAACGCCGGACACGCGACGAATTGCAGGAAGTTCAGTTGACCCGGCTGAAAGCCACGCTGCGTCACGCGTACGAGAACGTGGAGCTGTACCGGAAAAAGTTCGACGAGGCCGGAGTGGGCCCCGGCGATTGCCGATCGCTGGAGGACCTTGCCCGGTTCCCCTTCACCACCAAGGCCGACTTGCGGGACACCTATCCCTTTGGCATGTTCGCCGTCCCCATGTCCGACGTACGACGCGTACACGCGTCCAGCGGCACCACCGGGCGCCCCACGGTCGTCGGCTATACCGAGAACGACCTCTCCATGTGGGCTGACGTCGTCGCCCGCTCGATTCGCGCCGCGGGCGGCCGTCCCGGCCACAAGGTGCACATCTCTTACGGCTATGGTCTGTTCACCGGCGGCCTCGGCGCGCATTACGGCGCCGAGCGCGCCGGCTGCACCGTCATCCCTGCTTCGGGTGGCATGACCGCACGTCAGGTGCAGCTCATCCAGGACTTCCGCCCCGAGATCATCATGGTCACGCCGTCCTACATGCTCGCCCTTCTCGACGAGTTCGAGCGGCAGGGCGTCGACCCTCGCACCAGTTCCCTCAAGGTCGGTCTCTTCGGGGCGGAGCCGTGGACCGAAGCCATGCGTCAGGAAATCGAGCAACGTGCGGACATTCATGCAGTCGACATATACGGCCTGTCAGAGGTGATCGGTCCTGGCGTGGCACAGGAGTGCGTAGAGACCAAGGACGGACTGCACGTCTGGGAGGACCACTTCTATCCCGAGGTCGTTGACCCGGCAACGGACGAAATCCAGCGTCCGGGCGACAGCGGTGAACTGGTCTTCACTTCACTCACCAAAGAGGCGCTGCCGATCATTCGCTACCGCACCCGCGACCTGACCCGGCTGCTGCCCGGCACCGCAAGGCCGGCGTTCCGCCGCATCGACAAGATCACCGGCCGATGCGACGACATGATCATCCTGCGCGGGGTGAACGTCTTCCCCACCCAGATCGAGGAGATCGTGTTGCGCACTCACGACGTCTCCCCGCACTTCCAAGTGGAGCTGAGTCAGCGCGGTCGTTTGGACCACATGACCGTCAGGGTCGAGGCACGACTCGACGTCGGCCCTTCGCAGCGTGCGGCGGCGGCTCGCACGATCGCTCACGGTGTCAAGGACGTGGTGGGAGTCACGGTCGAAGTGCTGGTCGTCGAGCCCAACGCCTTGGAGCGATCGGTCGGCAAACTCCAACGTGTTAAGGACCTCCGCGAGACGTGACCGCCCCGGCAGTCCTCGACACTCTGCTGATGGCCTTGGGGGTGGCCTTGGAACAGCAAGGTTCCCATGGACGCCGCCACGTCGGACCAGTTCGGCTCCGATCAGTGAAGCACCGAGGTGGGCGACACTCCTGACCTTCACGGGCGCCAGCGACAGGAAAGTCATCGAGCTCACGAGCGGTATATTCCCAAGCAGAGAGCTGCGGCCCTCGCCGCGCTGATCGCCGTCTCAACAGCGGCTGGCGTCCGCCGTAGGCCCCCACGGGCGGCCAGGTCGTCAGTGTCCTCGCCGCCCAACGCCCACACTCCGCACGCCCGGTGTCCGCGCTAGCCCCGGCCCATCGCGCTCACGGCCCAGGCGTACGCTGGCGCGTGCACCGACTGGGACGCTGTGGGCGTCCCGCCCGCCCGCGCAGCGGCGCCTGCCAATGCCGGCGAGCGCAGCCCGCGCTCACAATCTGAACTTGGCGGAGCCGCGGAGTGGGGACGCGCCACCCCGCCGCGCCCGGCCTACACGTCGACCACAGGCCGCACACTCGGGCACTGTCTCCAAGAGGAACGCGCGCCGACCGCCCGCCCCATACACAGCTGTCCGCGGGTGGAGTTTCTGACCGTTTCGGCGCCTTAGGCGGTACGGGACAATTCGGCCCTCAGCGGCCGTCGTGCCCGTTCGCGTCGGCATCTCGGGCACGCTGGGCCCGTACTTCGACCGCGTCGAGGAGAAGCCCCATGAGGGCTTCGAACTCGCGCTCGTTGTCGATGTCCGCGAGGTGCGGAGCCGCCGAAGCCAGATGCGGGTACCTCTGCGGCGGCGCCGCCAAGTACTCGCGCCGCCAGGCGAGTTCATCGCCATCGCGGGCATCGCTGTCCAGGTTGAGGGTCGCCGCCTCGTATGCGGCTGCGGCCATCGCGGTATCTGCCAGCACCTGGTAGTACAGGGCTGCGTCCTGCACGGACAGCCCCGCCTGCCGAAGTGCGCCGATGGCGGCATCCGCGGCGCCGAGTACCGACGGCCGGCGTGCGGAGCGTGCCGACACCAGGACCGCCACCCCGGGGTGCGCGAGCGCGGCGGAGCGAACGCGGCGAGCAAGTGACAAGAGCGTCTCGCGCCACTCACCTTCCGGGGCGAAGCCTTCCAGCGCCACGTCCATGAGCCGACCGGCCAGCGCGATCAGCAGATCATCCTTGCTGCCGAAGTGACGGAGGACCGCGGTGTGGTCGGCCTTCAGGCTGATTCCGAGACGGCGGAAGGTGAGCCCGTCCGGGCCGTCACGCTCGATGATGGCCATCGCGGCATCCAGGATCAGTCCCGGATTGAGGAAGGACGCCGAACGCCTGCCTCGCGCAGGAGCAGTCGCCGCCACGTTGGTCTTCGCGTCCGTCACGGCTGCCATCCTATCGATCCTGGGAAAAGTGAAGATGTGCGTCGAGCGATCCTGCCGAGCCTTACGACGGCCTGCCCTCTGGCTCCCCTTAGCAGTACGCCCTCGTTGACGGCTTCGGTGCCCACGAGAGAGGGCGGAGCAGGGCATTTACTTGATCTCCAAGAGATGGCTTGTGACCAGTCGCGGATCCCGGCCCGTGGGCCCGGGAAAACTAGTTAACGCCGTGCCAACAGCAATGTCAACGCCGTAGCCAACGCCGCTGTCACCACTGTTGACAACATTCAAAGGTGCCGTAAGGCTGTGCTTGTCGTCGCAGCCCGATCCGACGGACCCGAAGGGTTTCCCATGACTGAGACATCCGCCCGCGGTATCAACCCGATCCCGGAACTGCCCGGCGGCCTGCCGTTCCTGGGGAACGCCATGGAGTTCGTCAGTGAGAAGATATTCGTGACGCGCGCTCTGGCCGTGGTTCGCGAGCACGGGCCGATCCTCAAGTTCCGGATCCTCGGCGACGAGACCACCATCGTGACCGGGCTCGACCTGGTCACTGAGCTCAGTGACGAGACCCGCTTCCGCAAGATCGTCGTCCAGGAGCTGGAGTTCCTGCGGCAGATCACCGGAGACGGCCTTTTCACCGCGCGCAACGAGGAGCCCAACTGGCGCAAGGCGCACGACATCCTGCTGCCGGCCTTCTCGAACGGCGCCATGCGCGACTACCACGCGACGATGCTCGGTGTCGCCCGGAGCCTGGTATCCGCCTGGGACCGTGCGGACGGCGCGCCCGTGGATGTGGCCGCGGATATGACTCGGCTGACGTTCGACACCATCGGACTGTGCGGTTTCGGCCTCGACTTCGAGTCGTTCGACCGTGCTGAGCCACACCCGTTCCTCTCCGCGCTCAGCGGCGCCCTCAATTATGCGCAGGAGAGGGGCAGCTTCATCCCCGGTCTCGGGGTGCTGTACCGCAAACGCCACGAGAGCTTCCGCAAGGACTGCGCCGTCCTTGCGGAAACCGTCGACGACGTGATCCGTCGGCGCCGGGAAGCCGGCGACACAAGCACCTCCGACCTGCTCGGGCGGATGCTGCACACCCAGGACGAGGTGACGGGTGAACCGCTGGACGACCTCAACATCCGGCACCAGGTGATCACTTTCCTCATCGCCGGGCACGAGACCACCAGTGGGGCGCTGTCGTTCGCCCTGTACTACCTGACCAAACACCCCGAGGTGCTCGCCAGGGCCCAGGGCGAGGTGGACGCGCTGTGGGGTGACATCGACACCCCTGACCCGTCGTACGGCGACATCGGCAAGCTGCGCTACATCCGGCAAGTGCTCAATGAAAGCCTTCGCCTGTGGCCGACGGCCCCCGGATTCAACGTGCAGCCTCTTGAAGACACCGTCATCGGCGGACGGTACGAGGTGAAGAAGGGGCAGGCCCTGTTCGTGTTCATGCCCGGGCTGCACCGCGACGCCGCCTGGGGGGAGAACCCGGAGCTGTTCAATCCCGAGCGGTTCACTCTCGAACGTGAAGATACCCGTCCGGTCCACCTGTTCAAGCCTTTCGGCAACGGTGAACGCGCCTGCATCGGCAGGCAGTTCGCCCTGCACGAGGCGACCTTGGTCCTGGGGCTGCTGATCCACAGGTACCGGCTGATCGACCACGCCGACTACCAACTGAAGATCAAGGAAGCTCTGACCATCAAGCCCGACGGGTTCACGCTCCGCCTGGCCCGCCGTACCGGCGCTGAGCGTCGGCTGCCCGCGGCAGCCGACATGGCGCCCGCCGAGCGGGAGCGCGCTGCAGGACGGACCGCCGCGGGGACGGCCCTGACCATCCTGCACGGCTCGAACCTGGGCACCTGTGCGGGCATCGCCCGCGACCTGGCCTCGGACGGCGACGCGTACGGCTTCACCCCCAGCGTCTCGCCCCTCGACGCGGCCGTCGGAAAGCTCGCCTCCACCGAGGGCCCGGTGGTGATCGTGACCGCCTCCTACAACGGCAGGCCCACCGACGACGCCGGCCAGTTCGTGGACTGGATCCAGCACTTGGAGCCCGGTGCCCTGGACGGTGTCACCTATGCCCTGCTCGGCGTCGGCGACCGCAACTGGGCCGCCACTTATCAACGCGTCCCCACACTCATCGACGAACGTCTCTCCGCGGCCGGTGCAACCCGTCTGGGAGAGCGCGGGGTTTCCGACGCCTCTGCCGACCTCACCGGCGCAATCGACCGGTGGGCTGCCGACCTGTGGCCCCGACTGCTCGAGCGATATGGCCAGAGCGTCCCCGGATTCGTCGATCCGAACGAAGACCCCGCGCAAGCCGCCGACGCGGATCAGTCGTTGTACACGTTGAAAGAGGTCGGAAGGTCCGTCACGGACCAGCTGACCGCTCGCCATGGGGTGCAGCCGATGGAAGTGCTCGAGGCGCGGGAACTGGTCGACGTGGACCACCCGCTGGGCCGGTCCAAGCGGTTCCTGCGGTTGCGCCTGCCGGAGGGCGTCACCTATAGCACTGGCGACCACCTGGCCGTACTCCCCCGCAACCCGGCCGCACTCGTGCAGCAGGCGGCCGACCGCTTCGGTCTCGACCTCGATCGCACCGTCCAGCTCAGCGCCAGGCGCCGTACCCGCAACACGCTTCCTGTCGACCGGCCGCTGACTCTGCGACGACTGCTGACCGACATTGTCGAACTGCAGGATCCCGCCACCCAGGAACAGGTGGCTCTTCTGGCCGGTCACACTGAATGTCCCCCGGAGCGCCGCCCCCTGACCGAACTCGCCACTGCGGCACCGGAGGACTTCCAGGAACGTGTCACCCGTCCCGGGCGCAGCGTCCTCGGCCTGCTGCTCCAGTACAGGGCCTGCGAGCTGCCCTTCGAGCGCTTCCTGGAGATGCTCCCCGTCCTGCGCCCCCGCCACTACTCCATCTCCTCGTCCGCCCTGGCCGATCCCCGCACGGTGGACCTGATGGTCTCGCTGCTCGCCGCACCACACCGCAGCGGTGAGGGCACCTTCCGCGGTATCGCCTCCCACTACCTGCAGACGGTGGAGGCGGGCGACGTGCTCCAGGCCAGGGTGCTGCCCTGCGCGGACTCCTTCCGGCTTCCTGAGGACCCTGCCGTTCCGGTGATCGTCGTGAGCGCGGGCACCGGACTGGCCCCCTTCCGGGGCGCAGCCCACGACCGGCTGTACAGCGGCTCGCGCGGCACTCTGCTGTTCTACTTCGGCTGCGACCACCCCGAGGTCGACTACCTCCACCGCACCGAACTCGAAGCCGCCGAGGCGGGTGGTGCGGTGAGCCTGCGCCCCACGTTCGCCCACGCCCCGCAGGACGGCGCACAGTTCGTCCAGGAGCGGATCGCCCGGGAGAGTGCGGAGGTGTGGGCTGCCCTCGAAGCCGGCGGCCGGGTCTACGTCTGTGGAGACGGTCACCGGATGGCCCCGGGGGTGCGCGCCGCGTTCACCGCGCTCTACAGCGAGCGCACCGGCGCCGACCAGGCCGAGGCCGCGGACTGGCTGGCCGCCATGATCGAATCCGGCACCTACGTCGAGGACGTCTGGGCGGGCTGACACTCCTTGCCCGGAAACCGCTCGTATGTCCGACGCTCAGCCCACTCTTTCGCACCAATACGGACAACGTCGATGAGCGAGCGAGCTCCTTCTCCGTGCGCAGTTCCCGGCTACGGCCGGCCGCAGGGAAAGCGGACCTCCCGACTCACGACCATCTGGAGTGGACACGATGACCAGACACGCCACAGCCGGCCCATCCCTCACGATCGGCGTGGCCGCGGCGCTCATCGCCGGAGTGACAGTCGGCAACGTCGGGGCCAATCTGATGCCCACGCTGCTCGACGACTTCACCGCTCGCTTCTCCATGTCGGAGTCGGCGGCCGGGGGGGTGGCGGCCGCACAGCTGCTGACCATGGCTCTCACCACCTTGCTGATGGCCCGCAGGGCCGCGCGACCGGGCCGAACACGGATGGCCCGCCTCGGACTCACCGTCGGTGCATTGGGCTCTCTCGGCGCAGCAGTCGCGCAGGATCCGGTCACCCTCACTGTGGCGAATCTGGTGATGGGATTCGGCCTGGGCACGCTCTACGCGGCCGCCACGGCGGCGCTCTCCGCCGCCGGCGACGCGGACCGGGCCTCGGGTGTCACCATCCTCGGTACCGCAGTGGTCACCGCACTGCTGCTGGTCGTGGTCCCCTCCGCGAACGGGGCATGGGGCGGGGCCGGCTTCCTTCTACTGGCGCTCGTCTGCGCTCCCGCCTACTGGCTGGTCCGCCGCCTGCCCGACGTTCCCGGCGATCAGGCCGGGATCGCCCAGAGCTCTGACGACCCGGTAGGCGCTGGTCCCGGGATTCTCCTCCTGGTGGCGGCCGGAGGGCTCGCGGCCGCCACCCAGGGCGCATGGTCGTACGTGGCGAAACTCGGCCGGGAGCACACCCACATGTCGTCCGCAGGAGTGTCCTCCGTCCTGGGAGTGGCGGGGGTCATCGCCATCGCCGGGGCCGTGCTCGGCCCGCTCGCGGCCGTTCGGTGGGGCCGTATGCGCGCCTTGGCCGCCTTCGTGAGCGGGGAGTCGCTCACGGTGCTCCTCGTGCTGGTCACCGAATCCTCGGCGGTGTTCACGGTGGCGGCTGTGTTCTGGCAGGCATTCCAACTGGCGATCCTGGTGGAACTGCTGGCCGCGGCAGCGGAGGCCAATCCCTCAGGACGGTGGGTAGCGGCGCTCAGCGGCGCCAGCGCCGTGGGCGCGGGCATCGGTCCGCTCGTGGTCGGCGCCGCGTTGGACGCCGCCGGGCCGAACGTCCTGGCAGTTGCGCTTGCCGCGGGCGTCCTGCTGGCGTCGCTACCGCTCCTGCGCATGGCTGCCGCTCACCACCCGGCACCCGAGCCGACGCCCGACGCGGAGCCCGCCACCTGACAGCCGACCGAAGTGTTGCTTCCGAAGGCCATGCGCCAGGCATCGATTCGACTCCCGCCCATTCAAGGCGCCCCAGGCAAGAGCCGCGTGCGGCCCAACTCCACACCGGTGAACGGCATTCACAATCAGCGAGTGCAGTACTGATCGAGACCAAATCGGTAGGCGCCTGCCCTGTCTGACGTCCACCTGATCGACAGCAGCTGTGCGTAACCCGGTCCGGGGTAGTCCACACCACCGGACCGGGTTTTGCGCTGCCCAGACATCAGCCGTTGCGTACAACCGACAAGCGTCAGCGGGCGGTGAAATCCGAAGGCACCCGTTTCTCATGGACCGTCTGTCCGTCCCCAGCGTCCCGCCCGCCCCAAACAGAAGCGACGTAGCCAAGCAGAAAAGCGATGGGTGCCGAGACCAGAGCCACGTTGGACACGGGAAACCAGTCAAGGCGCCAGGAAGGAAACAGGGCTGAGGGAACCCCGCTGAAGTGCGGCGAGGACACGAGGAGGGCAACGGTGCTTCCCATACCGCCGTAGAGCGTCCACAGGAGCCCACGACGGGTGTACCGGCTCCAGAACAACGAGTAGACAAGCGCCGGCAGGACGCTGGAGGCGGCGATGGCCAGCGACAGCGTGGTGAGTTGCTGTATGTCCTCGTTCCGCGCCGACGCCGCCAGTACGGTGCCCACGGCGCCCACACCCGCCGCGGCCCATCGGGCCGACATCACCTCCGAGCCCTCGTTTGTCGGTTTTCCCTTGCTCGAGTGCAGTGAGAGGTCGTGGGCGATCGCCGCGGCGGCCGCCAGGGTGACGCTCGCCGTCGCCGCCAGTACGGTGATGAACAGGGCGCACGCCACGAGAATGAACACCACCGCCCCACCTGACGTCATGGTCCCGCCGGCCAGGTCCGCGGACAGCAGCATCAACGCACCCGCTCCGCCGGGATCGACCGAGGCGATCCGCTCGCTGCCGACGAGGGCGGCCGCTCCGAGGCCCATCACAACGGCCCCGGCCATGACCGCCGCGACGACGTACATCGCGCGGCAGACAGCCTTTGCTGCCGTGCCATCATCGGGCAGGGTGTTGACTTGCATGACCACGTGAGGCAAGGCAGCCAGCCCGAGGACGATCGTCAGTTGAAGGCCGACGAAGTCGGCTGCTCCAACGGCCCCGGAGGCCCACGGCTCACTGCCAAGTCCCCGGCTCAGAAACGCCTCCGGCTGAGGGCTTCGACTGCCCGCGGCTTGGAGCAGGGCGCCGGGGCTGAAGTGGAAGTCTTTTAGCACCAGGACGACGACAACTGTGCAGGCGGTCAACAGCACGATGCCCTTGACGACCTGCAGAGCTGTCGCCCCCGCGCATGCCGCCGAACACCGTCGCCGAGACGATGAGGGCACCGATCATCGTGGTGAAAACCCACCTGGCTCCGCTTCCTGAGAGGCCGAAAAGCAGCGCCGTATTGATGCCGGCACTCGCGAGTTCGAACATCAGCAGGGGGAGGCATACGGCCAGGGTGACAACTCCCGCCGCAACCCGTGGAGCCCGCCCCCAAGCACGGCGCGCGAACACGTCGCCGATGGTGAACCGACCGTGGCGCCGGAGGGGCTCGGCGAGAACGAGCAGCAGCGCCAGCGCGAAGAGCACGCTCAGGGCGATGAACATGCCGTCGTAGCCGAAGAGGCTGACGGTGCCCGTGGTGCCCAGAAGCGTGCTGGCCGGAAGGCACACACCCGTCAATGCCAGGACCGTGGCGAAGGAGCCGTTTCTGCGGCTGCCTGTGTAGAAGGTGTCAGCCTGGTCCACCTCCGGCCCCAGGAAAAGGCAGAACAGCAGAGCTCCCACGAGAAAACCGAGAAACACCACGAGAAGGATGCTGCGGGTGTCGCTCGACATCGGCACAGCCGTCGCCAACACGGAACGCGTCATGTCTGACTCCTTTTCCCCGAGATGCCGACCGCGGTGTAGCGCAGGGCCGTGCTCAACAGCAGCAGCCCTTGCCCCAGGAGCAGGAGGACGCCGACTGTGAGGTGGCCCGCCGTCTCCGTCGCGAGCTGCGGCCTGGCAGCCAGGACGAGCACCAGGTGAAGCGTCAGGACGGTGGCGTTGAATTTGACGAACCAGCCCTCCGGGCTCAGCCGCCGCCGGGATCGGTGCTTGCTCTCGCGCGTCGCTTGAGAATCGGACATACCTGCCTCCCTCAGCGTTCTTGCTTCGCACCAGGCAGTCACAAGAGACGGAGGCTCCGGCATGTGCGAGTGGGAGCCAGGCGACCGGTGCGCAGGAGTGCCCGCCGACGGCTTGGCCGACAGGCATGCGACAGCTTACATAGAAATTACATGCTGAGCATAGAATTCTAGCTTTCAGGAGAGCTCCACCCCCGCCACCGGAGCGTGCGAGCCGCCCTCCGATGGGGGTCACAAGAAGGCCATCGAGGAAAGTCCTGACCTCGACAGAGCCACGAAGAAGCGGTCACCGGGGGCGCCGAAGGGAAGACCCCTAACCGTCGGACCATCAGATGCGGCATCGATCGCCGTAAGAAATATACGTAGGGGGTAGAGTGCACACCATGACTCGGTCAGCCCCCAAGTCCCGCGCCGCTACCCAAACGCGCCCTGCGAGAAGGCGCCGCTCAGCGGAAGAGACGCGCAAAATCCTCCTCGAGGCCGGGACGCAGCTGGCACTTACTTCCCTTGAAGCAGAGGACGCCGGCGACGGCGGACCGCTCGCGCACATCAGGGTCCAGGACGTGGTCCGGGAGGCCTCCCGCACGCAGGACACCTCAGTCACCACCGGCGCGCTGTACAACATCTGGCCGTCCCAGCGCGCTTTTCAGGTCGATTTGATGTTCTACATCCTCAGGGAGGGGGCTTACCCCTCCGCCGAGCCGATCCTGGCACTCGCAGGTGAACTGTTCGCCCAGCGCCTTCCGTTGACCGAGATCGGCGCCCGCCTCAGCGATACGAGCTTCCGCCTGGAGACCGAATCACGTCTTGCCCGGGCGGCAGTGGCGTTCACGGCCCTGGCAGACGTCCCGGCGGTGCGTGAGGCACTTCGCTCCGCGCATGACGCGCTCCTGGAATCGGGGCGAAAGTTGTACTCGCAACTGCTCACCTACGGCGGTCTGCGTGTCCGCGAGCCTTACACGCTGGATCAACTGATCACTGTCATGGCAGCGTTGACCGACGGCCTTTTGGTGAAGGCCGCGATCGTCCCCGAGCAGTTCGAGGCGCCCGAGGAGGCTCCGAGCCTCGTCGCAGCGGCTTCGGAAGCGGTGTTCAACCGCTTCTGCGAGCCGGTGGACGAGTGACTTCCGCCGCTGCGGAGGGTGGCGGAAGAAACGCCTTCACCCCGCGGGGACGCTGATCTCCCGCTTGAGGATCTTCCCGCTGGGACCGATCGGCAGCCCCTCCACGATCCACACGGCGCGCGGATACTTGTAGGCCGCCACCCGGTCCTTCACGTACTGCTGCAGCTCAGCCGGCGTGGCCGGTACACCGGGACGGAGCACCACCGCTGCCGCGACCTCCTCACCGAGATCCTGATGGGCCACGCCCACGACCGCAGCGAGGGCCACGGCCGGGTGTGTGTGCAGGACCTCCTCGATCTCGCGCGGGTAGACGTTGTAGCCGCCGCGGATGATCATGTCCTTCTTGCGGTCGACGATGTAGAGGTAGCCGTCCTCGTCCTGCCGGGCCAGGTCGCCGGAGCGCAGCCAGCCGTCAGGGATGGCGGCCGCGGTCTCCTCTGGACGGTTCCAGTAGCCCTGCATCACGTTCGGTCCGCGTACGGCCAGCTCGCCCACCTCACCGAGTGCCACTTCCCGGCCTTCGTCGTCCAGCAGCCGCACCTTGACATCCTTGATCGGAGTGCCGATGGAGCCGGCCTTGCGGGGCCGGTCGGGGTGGTTGAAGGTGACCACCGGGCTGGTCTCGGACATGCCGAAGCCTTCCAGCACCATGCAGCCGAAACGCCGCTCGAAGGCATGCAGAACCTCGACGGGCAGGGAGGCGCCGCCTGAGATGCACATCCGCAGGGTCGACACGTCCGCCTCCGTCGGCTGCTGCAGCAGGGCCGCGTACATGGTGGGAACGCCCTCGAACACCGTCGCCCGATCACGGGCGATGGCGGTCAACACGGCCTGCGCGTCGAACCTTGGGATGAGGGTGAGTGAGGCGCCGCCGTGAACGGCCGCACTCAGGGTGCAGATCTGTCCGAAGATATGGAACAGCGGCAGACAGCCCACCACTACGTCGTCCGATGTGATCTGCTGGACGTGGACCACGTTGACCTCGGTGTTGTGCCGCAGCCCGGCATGGGTGAGCGCGGCTCCCTTGGGGCGGCCCGTCGTGCCGGATGTGTACAGCAGCACGGCCACGTCGTCGTCGGCCGTGCCGGCAACCTCGCTCAGCGGTTCGTGGCGGGCAAGCAGTCGGGCGAAGGCGTCGGGTGCGACCGCCACGTGGCGGACCCCGGCAGCAGCGGCACCCTGCAGGCCCTCGCCGGGCGCCTCGTGCCACTCGAACAGCAGCACCGCACCCGAGTCGGTCAGGTGGAACTCGGTCTCCCGCGTCTTCAGCAGCGGATTCATCGGCACGACGACCGCTCCGGTGCGCAGCGCGCCGTAGTACAGGACGACGAACTCGGGAACGTTGGGCAGCATCAAGGCGACACGGTCACCTGGCCGTACTCCCTCGGTCCGCAACAGCGCGGCGGCACGGGCACTCATCTCGTCCAGCTCCTCGTAGCTGGTGACGGCCGTACCCAGACGCAGTGCGGGGTGCCCGGGTTGTCGTGCCGCCGTATCCACCAGGAACTCCGCCAGATTGGCCATGCCCTGCCTCCACCTTTCGGCTCACACATGTCGTTACTGCACCATCCACGCGGATGGCGTTCCGAGCCTCCTCTGTCGCGCCGGCACACCGGGCACCGGCGCGACAGAGGAGGAACCCGTCAGTCATGGCGGCGCCCGAACCAGTACGGCGAGGGCTCGAGCTTGTGGGCGATCGTCACATGCTTGGACTGGAGAAACGCCTCATAGCCTTCGATGCCGAGCTCGCGGCCCTGGCCACTCTGGCGGAACCCGCCGAAGGGCCCGCCGAACGCGTCATTGGTACCACTGTTGATCCACACAGAGCCGGAACGCAGTTGACGGCTCGCCTGCATCGCGCGCTCGAGGTTGCCGGTGACCACACACGAACCCAGACCCATCAGGCTGTCGTTCGCCAGGCGGATGGCCTCGTCGAACGACGAGACCGGGACGATCGGCACGATCGGACCGAAGATCTCACCCATGTCGGTGATCTGGGTGTGGGTGAGGCCGGTGATCACGGTCGGCTCGAAGAAGAGCTCACCGTGCTCGGGCGACTTCTTGCCACCGGTGTGCACCGTCGCACCGAGGGCGACCGCCTTGGCCACGTATGCCTCCAGGTGCGCCATCTGACGATCGTTCATCACCGGCCCCATGTCGGTTCCGTAGTCCAGCGGGTCCCCGAGCCGGATCACTCGTGCCTGCTTGACGATGTTCTCGACGAACTCGTCGAAGATCGCCTCGGCGACGTAGACCCGCTCGGTGGCCACACAGATCTGACCGGTGTGCAGGAACGAGTTGAATGCCACGAGTTCTGCCGCGAGCGGGACGTCGACATCGTCGGCGACGATGAACGGGTCGTGCCCGGACAGTTCCAGCGTGCAGATGGTGGTGAGGTTCTCGGCAGCCGTCCGCAGGATCTCCTTGCCGGCGGCCACGCTGCCGGTGAATGCGATGCCGTCGACCAGGGGGTCACTGATCAGCGCATGGCCTGTCTCGGCTCCGCCGACCACCACTTGGTGAACGCCGTCAGGAAGACCCGAGGACGTCATCAGCTCCTGCACCCGGAGGATCGACAGCGGTGTCTCGGGCGACGGCTTGCTGACGACGACGCTGCCCCCGGCGATCGCCGGTGCGGCCTTCCAGGCCCACAGGGTGAGAGGGTAGTTCCAGGGCACGATGGCCGCGACGACGCCTATCGGGTCCTTGCGGACGATGTTCTCGGTGGTCGCGGACGTCGACGGGATGGCTGGTCCGCCGTAGTGTCGGGCGACGCCGGCGTAGAACTCGAAGGTCAGGGCCGCGGTCTCCACCTCGATCTCCGCCTCGGCGATGATCTGTCCGCCCTCCCGCGAGACGATGCGGGCGATCTCGGCTGCGTTCGCGCGGACCGCGGCGGCGATGTCGAAGAGCGCGCGGGCTCGCTCCTCGACGGGTGTGTCGCTCCACCCGGGAAACGCCTCACGCGCACGGGCCAGGGTGGCGTGCACCGCCTCCGGGCCGTCGACGGGCAGCGTGTCCAGCAGGTGGCCCGTAGCCGGGTCGCGCACCTTGAGTACGGCCGCGCTCGTAGTTCCCTGATCACTTTCCACTGCGGTCATCGTGACCTCTCCCTCGTGCGATGGGGCGATGGGGCGCCGCGTCCTCGCTCAGAGTCGTGACCGCACTCAGGAGCGACCTCCATCGTAGCGCCAATGCGTAACAATAGACTCTTCTTCATAGAAGATCTACGCTAGCCCGCAGGACCGTCGTCACGCGTGATTCCCCGAGGAGTACTACATGGCTCAGTACGGCGACTACCAGAACGAGCTCTACTTCGCCGGGTTGCACGGGGTACTGCCCAAAGTGCCGGTGGACTTCGCGACGCTCGAACGCCGCGCCGCGGCCGCCCTCCCCCCGTTTGTACTGCCCTATGTCCAGGGCGGATGCGGTGACGAGTACACCCAGGAGCAGAACGCCACGGCCTTTCGCAATTGGGGAATGACACCCCGCATGATGGTGGACACGTCCGTGCGCGACCTGTCGGTCGAACTGCTGGGCATGAGGCTCCCCTCCCCGCTGTTCATGTCCCCGATCGGGGTGAACGGCATCTGCACTCAGGACCAGCACGGCGACCTCGCCGCGGCTCGTGCGTCCGCCGTCACGGGCGTACCCCTGTGTCAGTCGACGCTGTCGAACGACCCACTGGAGGACGTACGAGCGGCGTGCGGCGACACACCCTCGATGTTCCAGCTCTACACCCCGAAGAACGACGAGCTCACACGGAGCCTCGTCAGTCGCGCGGAGGAAGCCGGATACTCGGCGATCGTGGTCACGCTCGACACCTGGATCACCGGCTGGCGGCCTCGCGACCTCAACCTCGGCAACTTTCCCCAGTTGCGGGGGCATGTCCTGCAGAACTACTTCACCGATCCGGTCTTCCTCAAGTTGCTGGGCTTCGCGCCCGAGACCGACCCGGTCGCGGCGGCGCGGTTCTGGACGACCGTCTTCGGTAAAGTACTGACCTGGGACGACATGGAGTGGCTGAAGAGCCTCACCAGCCTGCCCATCGTCCTCAAGGGAATCTGCCACCCCGACGACGCGCGCCGCGCGGTCGACAGCGGCGCGGACGCGGTCTACTGCTCCAACCACGGCGGCCGACAGGCCAACGGCGGCATCGCCGCCATCGACATGTTGCCCGGCGTGGTCGAGGCGGTAGGAGGCGATGTCCCGGTCCTGTTCGACTCCGGCGTGCGGTCGGGCACCGATGTGGTGAAGGCGCTCGCCCTGGGTGCCACTGCCGTCGGGGTCGGGAGGCCGTACGCGTACGGCCTGGCCCTGGAAGGGGCAGACGGCGCGGCGCATGTGCTGCGCAGCCTGCAGGCGGAGGCCGACCTACTGATGGCCGTGAACGGGTGGCCGACGATCGCCGATGTCCGTGAGGCGGGCGCGACTCGGGTCTGAGAGGAGCGGGTACGGCGGTCGGCCCCTCGCGCCGCGCGATGTGAACGCGGTGGGAACGGGCCTGTCCACGGACCCTGCGATCCCGTCAGCGAGCAGCGCAGCCCAGCCGCGCCATCCCCGCCGACGGGATCGCACACGCCCCGGATGCACCCTCGCCTCGTCGGTCGCGGCAGCGCAATGGTCTCGAGAAGGGCCGCCACCTCGCCCCCGGTCGACCCGGAAGAGAAGTGCGGGCGCGCCGGGCGAAGGTGGCAGTCGGGCAGTGCGTCGTCCCCACAGGGATTGCGACCGCCGGCCAGGCCTCGACGCCGCCCCAGATGTTGCCTGAACAAGTTCGATCTCGTCGCCCTCGGGGGCGAGTACCGCAGTGACCGCGACACCGTTGTACGTCATGATCCGGCTGCTGGGTACGGGTGCGCCGCCGGGAGCCGGGCGGAAAACCACCCCAGCCCGCTCACATGCCTCGACGATCTCGGCCAGGTTGTCGACCCGCAGGCCCAGGAAGCGGAACCCGGTGGAGGGTCCGGTGGGGTTGCCGGTGTCGGGTGTGGGGTTCTCGGCGCTGAGCTTAAGAATCGAGTCCCCGAAACGGAGCCGGCAAATACGCACGTTCGGGAGGATCACCTCGCCGGCCGGCTCGAATCCGAGGACGTCGCGGTAGAAGCTGAGCGCGAGATCCTGTCCCGGACCATGAGGCCGATTCCAGCGCCGCGGTCGCAGTCTTGTGAGACGTGGGTCGGGCGTGCTGCCGAGACCGCAGCACCCCCGACCCACGACAGCCCCGCAGGGCAGGAGCCGACGTCCCCGCGAGCCCAGGGTGTGTCCGCTCAGCTCGCTTCTCCGGCGC
The DNA here is from genome assembly GCF_000721105.1 of Streptomyces cellulosae. Lineage (GTDB taxonomy): Bacteria > Actinomycetota > Actinomycetes > Streptomycetales > Streptomycetaceae > Streptomyces > Streptomyces cellulosae_A. Next base: position 200,931 of record NZ_JOEV01000002.1, on the reverse strand, counting down.
CGAGCACACGGACGGCTCACTCACGAGGTCGTGACGGTCGCACTCGATGACCTGCCGAGTCTCCACGACCTCCACCCTCTGTACGCCGCGTCGCGCACTCAGCCCGCAAACAGTGCGGACGGCAGACCCTTGACGCCGGGGTCGACCTCGAAGATTCCTCCGTCGTATGGGCCCTTGAGCCCCCAGCTCGCCGAGGTCACGAACATCCGGTCGAGATCCTGGCCGGCGAACGTCACCGTGGTGGTCTGGCTCGCTGGGAAGCTGATCACACGGTCGACATCACCCTCGGGCGTGAACCGGCTGACCCTGGCAGCACCGAAGTGCGCGCACCACAGGCCGCCCTCCGCGTCGACGGTGAGACCGTCGGGGTAGCCCTCCTCCTCGGCGAACGTGACGAAATCCTCCCGACGGCCGGGGTCTGCCCCGTCCATCTCGTAGCGGTAGATCTTCCGCGCCGTCGAATCGGCCATGTACATGTAGGCGCCGTCGGTCGAGAACGCGGGCCCGTTGGGGGCTCCCCACCCGTCGCCGAAGGACTGCCACGTCAGGTCGGGAGCGAGGCGGTAGATCGAGCCGTGGTAGCCGGTGTCGAGAACGTCACACGTGCCGCACCAGATGTTGCCGTACGAGTCGGCCTTGGCGTCGTTCATCCGGGTGGCCCGGTCGTTGGGTTCGGGATCCCCGATCGGCCTGATGCCGAACGGCTCGACATCGACCTCGGCGAATCCGCTCCGGAAGCCGCCGATGAACCCGCCCCGTTCGCGCTCGATCACCCATCCCATCGGCTCGGGCGTCTCCCACCGCGTCACCGAGTCGTCCTCCAGACGCAGTCGGTTCAGCGCCAATCCGTAGATGTCGGTCCAGTAGACCGCGTTGTCGCGGGCTGACCAGATGGCCCCCTCACCGACGACGTCGTGCGTCTTGCGCTCGACCATGTGCCATTCGGTCACAGCTACTCCCGAAGTTAACGTAGAAATTCTACGAACAGTGTAAACATACACGTGGATCTAGGGGTTGAGCGCGATCCCGCGAGGATGACGCGCCCCGGCGGCAGTCACGTCGTCGACCTCCCACGCACGGTGGCAGGCCGTTCGGTGCTCCCCCTGCATCTCCCACTGCGGCTCGGCGATGTGACACTTCTCCACCGCGAGGGGGCACCGGGGATGGAACCGGCAACCGTTGGGCACCCGCAGCGGGCTCGGCGGCTCACCCGTCAGCGGCGGAGCGACCGCCGCCGTCTCCTCGAGTGACGGACTGGCCGCGAGGAGGGCACGGGTGTAGGGATGTCCCGGCGCGGAGAAGAGCTCGTCGACCGAACCCACTTCCACAATCTTGCCGAGGTACATCACCGCGACCCGGTCGCAGATGGCCTGCACCGCTGACAGGTCGTGAGAGATGAAAACCATGGACAGGGCCAGGCTGACACGCAGATCGGCGAACAGGTTGAGGATGGCCGCCTGCACGCTGACATCGAGGGCGGCCACCGCCTCGTCGGCGACGATCAGCCGGGGCTCGACCGCGAGGGCTCGGGCGATGCCGACACGCTGCCGTTGCCCACCCGACAACTGCCGGGGGCGTGCGTCATAAGCACGCGCGGGCAGACCCACGCGGCGCAGCAGATCTTCGGCACGCTCGCGCTCCCGGGCTCTGTCGACGATGCCGTGCCGGTGCAGGAGTTCGGTCAGCACCGCACCCACCGTCAGCCGCGGGTTCAGACTCGCGCCGGGGTCCTGGAACACCATCTGGATGGCACGCTGCTCCTGCACCGTCCGTCGGGGCGGGAGCGGACGGCCGTCGAGTTCGACGGAACCGTGGGCGGGTTCGGTGAGTCCAGCGATGACCCTCGCCAGTGTGGACTTGCCACACCCCGACTCCCCGACGATGCCCAGGATTTCACTGGGTTTCAGGTCGACGCTGACACCGTCGACCGCGCGAAGCGTCTGTTTGCGATGACCGGACCGCACGGGGAACTGGACGTGCAGATCTTTGACGGACAGGCGGGGGGTGGTCACACGCCCTCCTTACTTGGCGCGATGGCTCTTGGTGCGGCGACGAAGTGGCAGCCGGCAGTGTGCCCCGGGACCGCCTCGAGCATGGGCGGTCGCAGGCTCGTGCACGTGTCCTCGGCTCGGGCGCAGCGCGGCGCGAACGCGCAGCCCGTGAACTCCTCGGAGGGGTCCGGCGGAGCGCCTTGGATGGTGGTGAGCTGGCCGGCAGCGACTCCTCGGCGTGGAATCGTCTCGATCAGTGCCTGGGTGTAGGGGTGTCTGGGCCGGCGCAGGACTTCCTGGGTCGGCCCTTCCTCCACGACACGGCCTGCGTACATCACCATGACGCGCTGCGCGACGCGCGACACCACCGCGAGGTTGTGTGACACGAAGACCACCGCCATTCCACGCTCGGCTCGCAGCCTGTCGATCAAGGCGAGCAACTGCGCCTGGACGGTGGTGTCCAAGGCCGTCGTGGGCTCGTCGCACAGCAGCACCGAGGGTTCGACCGCGAGAGCGGCCGCGATCATGACCCGCTGGCGCAGCCCGCCCGAAAGCTGGTGCGGCCACGCCCGGGCACGCACCGCCGGGTCGGGTACGCCGACCTCGGCAAGCAACTCCACGGCGCGACGCCGCGCCTCGCGCTTGGGCACACCGCGGGAGCGTGGTCCCTCAGCGATGAAGTCTCCTACCCGCATCGTCGGGTTGAGGGTCGTCATCGGCTCCTGAAAGACCATGGCGGAGCGACCGTGGACCACCACGTCCCCAGCCGCGCGGGTCACCCCGCGAGGAAGCACGTCGGCCACGGCTCGCAAGGTCAGGCTCTTACCCGAACCGGACTCGCCGACGATGCCCAGGCATTCGCCTGCCCGCACCCCCAGCGAGACACCCTTGACTGCATGGCCGCTCCCCACGCTGACCTGCAGGCCGCGGACCTCAAGGGCGGTGTCCCCGCTCATCGGCGCATCTCGTCGTCGAGGCCGTCACCGATGAGCGCCAGGGCGATGCCCAGGCCTGCGATGGCAATACCTGGCGCGACGACCAGCCACCATTGCTGGGCAAGATAGATCTGACCATCGTTGATCATGGCCCCCCATTCCGGGTTGGGGGCTGGGATTCCGAGCCCGAGGTACGAGATGGACGCGAGCGAGAGCACGGCCAGGCCGACGTCGACGACGGCGTAGACGACCGTCTGGGGAATGGCGTTGGGCAGGATGTGCCGGACGATGATCCGTGGCGTGGACAGCCCGCCGCCGCGTGCGGCGTCGATGTAGTCCATGTTCCTGACGCGGAGGATCTCGGAGCGGATCAGTCGCGCGTACACGACCCAGCCCACCAGAGCGAACACGATCATGATGGGTAGTTCGCCCGGGCCCAGCAGGAGGAACGAGTCCGTGGTGCCTGCCGCCGCGGCGACTCCCAGAAACAAGAGGATCACGGGGAAGCTCTGCACGAGGTCGGCCAACCGCATGATGACCGAGTCCGCGATACCGCCGAGGTAGCCGGCGACTGCACCGAGAACGGTCCCGATGGCCAGGGGAATCAGCATGGCCAGGAATCCGAAACGCAGGTCGGTGCGGGTCGCCGCGATCAGGCGGCTGAACATATCCCGGCCGAGCGAGTCGGTGCCGAGCCAGTGGTGCCATGATGGGCCGGCGAGCCGATGGACGAGGTCCTGCTGCACCGGATCTCGCACGAGGTAGAGGCCTACGAACGCGACAAGCACATAGGCCCCGAGAATCGCGGCCCCGAACTTCCCTTTCCGATCGAGTTTCAGCCGGGTGGCCCGCGGCAGAAGAGATCCAAGACGCCCGGCATAGCTGCGCATCAGGAGAGTGCCTCCTCTGTGTCCGTCGATGGTCATGACAGCCGCACCCTCGGGTCGATGAGCGCCGCGCAGAGGTCGCCGAGCAAGTTGATCCCCACCACCGCCACCGCGAAGACCACCGTGATGCCCTGGAGAACGGGGATGTCACGTTGGCCGGCCGCCGTCACCAGGGCGGATCCCAGTCCTGGGATGTCGAACGTCGTCTCCAGGACGACGACCCCGAACAGGAGGAATCCGAGTGCGGTGGCCAGCAGGCTGACGGTGGGGGCGACCGAGTTGCGCAGTACGTGGCGGCGCATGATCCGTCCCGAGGACAGGCCCAGCGCCCGCGCCGCGGCGACGTGTTCGGACTCCAGGGTGGCGACCATCGACGACCGCAGCGATCGTAGGAATATCGGGGTGAGTCCGATCGACAGGGTGACGGCGGGCAGTACCAGGGAGTTCAGGTAGGCGCTCAGACCGGTCCCCAGACCGGAGACGGGGAACCATCCGGTGGGAATGGCGATGACCCGGATGAGGACGTAACCGATCCAGAAGGTGGGCAGGAACAGCCCGACCAGTGTCATCAGACGGATGCCGTGATCGATGTGCGAGTCCCTGCGTGTGCTGGTGATGATCGCCAGCACGAGCGCGATGAGCACCGAGAGGACGGCCCCGGCGAGGACCAGCGCGATCGTGGGACCTGCTCGGTCGCGCAGCAGGGCCGACACGCTGGCTCCGGACTTGTTCGAGTCCCCGAAGTCCCCAGTCACCAGTCGCCGCGAGTAGTTCAGGAACTGCACCGGCACGCTCTGGTCGAGTCCCAGCGACTCGGCCAGGGCCGCGCGCTGCTCCGGCGTGGCCCTGGGGCCAAGGATGTTCATGGTCGGGTCACCGGGAGTGAACTTGAAGAGGGCGAAGGTGACCAGGATGACCGCGAAGACCGCGGCGACCGCTTGCGCAATCCTGCCGGCCAGATAGCGGATCATCAGCCGGTCACGTAGATGTCGCTGAGGTTGTAGAGCACCAACGGGTTGACCGTCAGCCCCTTGACCCGCGGGTTGACAGCGAAGGTCACGTCCAGGTCGGCGACGGGCACCCAGAACTTCGATTGGAAGACGAACTTCTCGACCTGAGCGGCTGCGGCCCGCAGTTGGGCCGTGTCCTTGGCGGCAGCCACGGCCTGCACCCCGGCGAGGATAGGAGCGGTGTCCTCACCGCTGAAGAAGGCGCTGGTGGAGTACCACAAGCTCAGGATGTCGTTCAGGGTGAGTGACGTCGCGCGGTACGTAGTGATCGACATCTGGATGGTGCCCTCGGTGGCGCGGGAGATGAGGGTGGTGACGTCCTGGGGCTTGACGGTCATCTTGATGCCGACCGCCTTGAGCATCGGCTGGATCGCTTGCGCCGCTAGCACGTTGCTCGCGTTGCTGCTGTCCACAGCCAGCTCGACCGGCTGACCCTTGTACCCGCTCTTCGCCAGCGCGGCCTTGGCGGCCGCGATGTTCTGCCGGGGGTAGTCGCACGCGCCGCACTTCACGAAGCCGGGCTCATGGGGTGTGAGCGCTGCTTCGGCCACCGAGCCCTGTCCCGCGTAGACGCTGTCGACCAAGCCCTTGCGGTCGAGTGCCAGGGACACGGCCTTGCGGAAGTCGACGTTGCTGGTGATGCCGGCCTTCGGCCGCACGTTGAAGGTCACGGCGGACAGGACCGCTCCGGGGACCGAGGTGAGTTCGTCCTTGGGAAGCTGCACCGTCAGGTCCGGTGAGACCTGGTCGTAGACGTCGATGCCGCCGGACTTGTACTGCAGGACCCGCTGGTTGGGATCCGAGGTGACCTTGTAGGTCACCTGGTCCAGGTGAGGCAGACCGGCCTTGTGGTAGGTGGGGTTCTTCTTCAGGACGATCTCGTTGGATCCCGGCGTGTAGTTGTTCACCATGAAAGGACCGGAGCCCACGGGGTGGGCGAAGTAGTCCTTGGCCGACTTCCCGCCGAAGTCCTCACGGACCACGGCGGAACTGGCCCACGTCAATACGGGCAGCAGCCCGCTGTTCGGTGCGGCCAGATGGAAGACGACTTCATGCGGGTTCGGGGTGCTGACCTTCTTGATGGTGTCGTAGAGCGCGCCCGAGCCGCCCTTCTTCCAGAAGCCCACCGAGAACGCGACGTCCGCGGAGGTCAGCGGGGTGCCGTCACTGAAGGTGGCCTTTGGCGGGAGCTTGAAGGTCAGGGTGGTGCGGGACTTGTCGTAGGAGTACGAGTCAGCGAGGCCGCCCTGGATTCCCGTGCCGTCCGCGTTGTTGACGACCAAAGGTTCGAAGACCTCTTTGATGACCTGGAAGTCGGTCACCGTGAGGGCGTTGACGGTGTTCCACGTGGTGAGCGCTTCACCGACTCCGATGGTGATGGACCCGCCATCTCGCGGCTTGCCGGAGTCGCTGCTCTTGCTGGAGGTGGTGCTGCTCGGCGCGCAGGCCGTAACGAGCACGGCCGTGACCGCGGCGGCGGTACACAGGCCGAGGAGTCGGTTTCTCAGGTTCATCGGGGCCCTCTCGCGTCGTGGGGCGCCATGCCAGAGGCGGAACCTGACGGCCCAACCTAAAGCGTAGAATTTTTATGTACGATAGAGTCGGCCAGCCTTTTGGTCAATGGCCGAAATGTTGCTGCCGAGCCGCCACGAAGGGCCGCCTTGATGTCGCTGCTGATGCGTCACGAGCGGCTGATGCCAGGCGACGGGAAGCACTCCCTCATCCGCCAACAAGACGCCAAGGCGGGCCGTGAGCGGCTACGAAGCAAACTTACCTAGAAAACTTACGCATTGGATAGTGTCCGGCTGTTAAATTCACGCAACGCGACTCAGCGCCCGGAGATCCGCCCGGCGAGCCGAGCCCATGAGCTGGTTTCGGCCGACTGACTGCGATGCTCGGAACGGTCGGCCGCTCGGTAGAGGGCGTAGATCGCCTGGACACCGGCCCAGCGCAGCGGCTCCGGTTCCCAGCGGCGCACCTGACGCCCCACCCAAGGCAGGCGAGTCTCGGGGGTATCGCGCTGAAGCACGAGGTCAGCGAGCGTCCGGCCTGCCAGGTTGGTCGTCGTCAGACCGCTGCCGACATACCCACCGGCGGCCCCCAAGCCCGTCACCGGGTCGTAGTTCACCGTGGCGCACCAGTCACGCGGGACCCCGAGCACACCGCACCAGGCATGAGCGACCGGCACGCCGGCCGCAGCCGGGAACATCGAGTGCAGCAACCGGGTCAGCGAGGCGATGGTCTTCTGCTGCGTCCTGCCGTCGTGGTCGGTTCGTGATCCGAAGCGGTACGGCACACCCCGTCCGCCGATCGCGATGCGCCCGTCCACGGTCCGTTGGGCGTACATATAGGAATGCGCCGTGTCACCGAGAGTCTCCCCACCGGTCCAGCCGATCCGCCGGGAGGCGAAGTCGGGCAGCGGATCGGTGATGATCATGGAGGAGTTCATCGGTAGCCACTCCCGACGGGCCCCCTTGACCGACGCGGTGAACCCCTCCAGGCACCGAAGTACCGAGCGGGCCGAGGCAGTGCCGCGGTCGGTGTATACGGAGCGGGCGTCGATGGCCGTGCAGCGTGTGTTCTCGTATATACGGACGCCGAGCCCTTCCACGGCCCGAGCGAGTCCACTGACAAGCTTGGCCGGGTGCAGGCTGGCGCAGTGCGGGTTGAACACCGCGCCGACGGCACCCTCCACGGCGATCCGATGACCGAGCTCCTCCGGCGCGATGTGCTCGTAGTCCGCACCCCACTCCCTCAAATAGCGCACCCTCGCCTCAAGGCGTCCCAGCTGCGCGGGGTTGCGGGCGACCAGGACGTTGCCGCCCTTGCGGATGTCGGCTTCGATGCCTTCGTGGTCGGCGACGCGGATGACCTCGTCGATTGCCTCCTGCATCGCCTTGGTCAACGCCAGGACGGACCCGCGGCCGCCCGCCGCTGCGTACTTCTCGCGGGAGCCGACCAACTCGGCTGACAGCCAGCCCCCGTTGCGTCCGGACGCCCCGTATCCGACTGTTCGCGCTTCGAAGAGGGCGATGTCGAGCTCCGGCGAAGCCAGTTTGAGGTAGTAAGCGGTCCACAGCCCGGTGAGCCCAGCGCCGATGATGGCGACATCGCAGGCAGTGTCGCCGTCGAGCGCCGGACGAGCCGGCGTCGAGGGGAGCTGGGTATGCCAGAACGACACTTCGCCATTCCGCGTGGTCCGTGCATGTCGACCAGGAGTTCCGACCGCCATTCTCATCCTCATCTCGGTTGATCTTGTCGGTGACGCGGGCACGCAGCGCCCTGCTATCACCACGCCGGTTGGCTTGCCGGCGTGCCGCCCCCGGATGCGGGAGGACGAGAACCGTGCCGATCCGGGGGCTAGTCGAACGGCGGCGGGTCCTGAAGGGGTAGCGCCGCTAAGCGGTGCCGCACGGCAGCCCGTCGACCTCAGTCGAAGAGGTCGGGGTCCGAGTGCTCGATCTGGTCGAGGAGCGGCTGCGCCTGGAACCAGCCGGCGAAGGATGTGCCGACCTGTTCGCGGGTCCTCAGCGCGGTCTCGCGGTCGATGAGTTTGGGAGTGCCCGCGGCCATCGCGATCAGCTGCGCCTGGCAGGAGCGTTCCATGGTGATGAACCACCACACGGCCTCGGCCACGGTGGCGCCCACGGTGAGCAGGCCGTGGTTCTGCAGGACGACGGCCTTGTACCGACCGAGAGCCTGGCCGATGCGCCGTCCCTCCTCCAGGTCGCTGACCACACCCTGGAAGTCGTCGTACAGGCCGTGGTCCTCGAAGAACGCGCAGGCGTCCTGGGTGATCGGCTCAAGCCGCGCACCCAGGGCGGCCAGAGACTTGCCGTAGAGCGAGTGCGCGTGGGCGGCCGCCAGTGCGTCGGGGCGAGCCTCGTGCACCTGGGAGTGGATGACGAACGCGGCGCGGTTGACGGGGTACTCACCCTCGACGACGTTGCCCTCATGGTCGACGAGGATCAGGTCGGAGGACCTGATCAGGCTGAAGCTCATTCCGAATGGGTTCACCCAGAACAGCTCCGGGTTCTCGGGGTCGCGCACGGTGATGTGCCCGGCGACGCCCTCGGAGAAGCCGAACTTGCCGAAGAGCCGGAATCCGGCCGCGAGTTGCTGCTTGCGGTACTGCCGCTCCTCCTCGACTGTGTCGAACGTCGGAGGGGTGCGCAGCTTCATGCCGGGCTTCACCGCGCCCATCGCGTCGGAGACAGCCTTGTCAGCCGTGATCGTCATGAGGGTCCTTCCTGGTCGAGGAGGCGCGGACGGCGCCTGCCAAGACTCATGGATATGCAGGGCACGTTAAGCGTAATTTATATACGTAGGCGAGTCACGGGACGGACAGGGCCTTTTTCAAACCGAGCGGAGATCTACCCGCGCCCTCGCGCGCGTCCACGACGACCGCTCAGGTCGATGACATCGAACGGTCGGGGCTCGCCAGCGATCATCGGCGATGTCGACCAGCCCCTGCCGGGAGCTGAAGCACAGCCGCCAGAGACGCGGGCGGACTGAACGGCGCCAACTGCGGGCGCGCTGCCTGCGGGGCCGGCTTGCACGGCCGGTCACGCTGCGGCTAAGCCGCCGGGAGGGCGGCGGCTGTGGTGCTCAGCGGCTTCAGCCGGACGCGCACATAACCCCGCCCCGCGCGACGACCCTCACTCGTCGGGTTCACAGAAGGCGCGGAACGCGCCGCGGCATGCGGCCGCGACAATGCTCGGGGCACCCTCGGGTACCTCGAACTGCTCGGGGACCACTCCGTACGCGTGCTGAAGACCCCCGCTCAGGGCCCCCAGGACGACGGCCAGCTGCTCCAGGGTGTAAGGGGCGCGAATCCGCAGGCCGCCATACGTCAACAGCTGCGTGTACAGCGGAATGGACAACTCCACCAGCCTCTCGTGGGAGGCCCGTAGCGCGTCGCGGATGGAGGGGATGCCCGCGAGGGCGGAGAACAAAGACGCCGCGCGTGTCACCGGTGTCCCCACCTCGATGCGAAAGGACTCGTCGGCGAGGCGCGCACCGATCTCGTCGAAGGGGAGCCGCTCGGCGAACAATTCTCCCGCGAGGCGCAGGAGGTGCTCAGCCGAAGGGTAGGCACCTTCGCGCAGCAGATGGAACATGAGATCGATCTGGTAGGCCTTCTGGGTCGGCCAGATGTTGTAGAGCGCACCCGTCGTGAGTGGTGCCCCCTCCTCCACGGAGGCCGCGCGGACGACGTCCTGGACCCGGATGTGCGCGACAGGGCCACTACCCTCCGGGTCCTCCGCGTCCAGCGAGTTCAGCGCCAACCTCGTACCCGCTTCGAGCAGTACGCGCCGAGTCTCCTCTGCTGTCCGCCGACGCCTGCGTGTCCCCGCTACCGCCTCCGCTGCCATGACCTCACTCCACCCGATAGGACGCGGCCTGACACCACACGGACCAGGCACTGCATAGGAATTATATGTGTAACGCACCAAAATTATCTACACGCCCTGTCGCCAGTACGCCCCGGCGAGGGCTGCACCCACAAACCCCAGCAGCCCCTGCAAGCCCGAGCCAAGCCGAACCGGATCACCCATCACTCGGCCTCCATTGACGAGGAGGGCGGCTCGGCCTACTGTGCGTATTAATTCTATGTTGTAGCTACAGAAAATACGCTCGGGGCTCACCGTGAGCATAGCCCCTCCCGGCCCTGCCCGCTTCTGACGACCCGGCACCACCGGGCTCGTCTCCGCGACGGGACAGTCCGGCCAACCCGATGAGGAGAGACATGACGGACCTGTGGGCCCTGCCCGCGCATGAGATGGTGAACAGGCTCCGATCCGGACAGGTAACGTCGGTCGATCTGGTCGAGGCCTGTCTGGGACGGATCGCGGTGGTCAATCCCGCCCTGAACGCCGTCGTCGTCATGGATGAGAAGCAGTCACTCAGGGCCGCGCGGCAGGTGGACGATGCCCGAGCGCGAGGTGAGGTAGTCGGCCCCCTGGCCGGGTTGCCCTACACCGCCAAGCTCGACTTCGACGTCGAGGGGCAGGCGACCAGTGAGGGCTCTAGCGTGCTGCAGGACGCGGTCGCCACCGCCGACGGCCCCATGATCGCCCGGATGCGCGGGGCGGGCGCCGTACTCCTGGGCCGGACCAACGAGCCCGACTTCGGCATCGTCTACCACACGAACTCCGCGCTCTACGGTCCGACGCTGAACGCCTGGGACGCGACGCGCACTCCTGGTGGCTCCAGCGGCGGCGAGGGGGTCGCGATCAGCACCGGCATGAGCCCCCTCGGCCTGGGCAGTGACATCGGCGGGTCGATCCGCGGGCCGGCCGGCTTCAACGGCGTCACGGGGCTCAAGCCCGGACTGGGCCGCTACCCCGACCATCTCGAAACGTCTCCCGAACCCTCGGTCCACGAGCAGCTCTTCATCGGTCGCGGTCCGATCGCGCGCGCCGTCGCCGACCTCGTCATGGTGGACCACGTCCTCACCGGCATCGACGCCAGGGACCCGTGGACCGTCGAGCCGGTCCCCCGGCGGCACCCCTACCGCCGTATCGGCGTCGTCCTCTCGCCGACCGACACAGCGGTCCCCGACGCCATCACCCAGCTGCTGAGGAACGCCGCCTCGGCGCTCGCCGATCTGGGGTACGAGGTGGAGGAGACGGTCCTGCCCAACTGGGAGGACCTTGTACAGAACTTCACCGACATCATGTCCCACGGTTACGGAGGCGACCGGTCGGGCTGGAGCCGACTGCACCCCGACATCGCCTTCTTCCTGGAGCACATCCACTCCCGTCACGAGGCACCTGGTTTCCAGCTGCCCGGCCTCGGGGAAGCGCTGGGTCGACGGCACCGCCTGGCCGTCGAGTTCAACCTGTGGCACCAGAAGTACGACGCCTTGATCATGCCGACGTGGGCCGACGCGCCGTTCAAGGCAGACGCTCTCCTGACCAAGGAGGGAATCGAGGAGACGACAGCGGCGAGTCGGCACCTGTACATCTTCAACCTGCTGGGCCTTCCCGGTCTGTCGCTGCCGATCGGGACCGCGCAGGGGCTGCCGGTCGGAGCGCACGTCTCGTCCCTGCGTCATCGTGAGGACGTCGTACTCCAGGTCGCGGGCGACCTGGAGAGCCGCCTCGGCCCCCTCACTCCCATCGACCCACGGTGAACGCGGACGTTCGTCTCGCTGGCTGCCCGCCTGGGACCGACAGGAACCGGAGCAGGTTTCGCATGACTGAGTTGCACGACTGGAGCGCACGCCTTGCAGCGCTACCGGCACAAGCTGGTCTCCCCGGTCGAGGTCGTACGAGCGATTCTCGATCGCATCGAGGCGGTCGGTGATGAGGTGAACGCGTTCACCGGGCGCGCCTTCGACGAAGCGCTGATCCAGGCGAAACAGACCGAGTCCCGTGGGCGGCTCAGGCAATTCCGGCGGGCGAGGATCCGGTGGGGAGTGAGCTTCCCGTTGACGGCACCACCATCCCGTGGTGGCACGGGCTGATGACGATGCCGTTCAATATCACGAGCCGTCTGCCGGTGCCGAACGTTCCTTCCGGGCGCGCGCCCAACGGCGCCTCCACGGGTGCCAGATCGTGGGGCCGGGTCTACGACGACGTTTCGGTCTTCCGCGCCGGCTCGGCGTTGGAAGCCGCGCAGGACCTCTGGGGCTCCCCCTCCTGGCGCGCCTCCGGATCTGATCTGTCGTCACTCCGGGCGTCGTAAACAAAATGCCCCGATCCAGGGCTACTCATGGCGCCCCGACAAGCACCAGGAAAGGGCCGATGATGGCCGGGGAAGCAACATCCACGCCTACCTTCACGTGCCCGGCCGGGACCATCGTCGGCTGGCGCGACCGGGATGTGGTGCGGGTCACCGGGATTCGATACGCATTTGCGGAACGTTTCCAAGCGCCTTCCGCCGCGCCGCCCCAGGAAGATGATCTGCACGCGGCGACTTGGGCACCGGCATGTCCACAACCGGAGTACCCGCCCCTCAAAGACCTCTTCGGAACGGGCAACGGGGACCTGCTGCAAAGCGAGGACTGCCTGCGCCTCTCGCTGACCATTCCGGCGGAGGCCCGGCCCACGGAGCCCCTGCCGGTGATGGTGTGGTTTCACGGCGGGAACTACGAAGTGGGAGCCGGTGATACCCCCACGTTGGACCCTGCCGTACTCGTGCAGGAGCAGCGGGTCGTCGTGGTGAGCGTGACCTACCGCCTCGGCATGTTCGGCTACCTGGGAGACGGCGCGGCGCGGCCGGCCAACCTCGGACTGCTCGACCAGGTGGAGGCGCTGCGATGGGTGCAGCGAAACGTCGCCGCGTTCACCGGCGACCCGAACTGCGTCACCGTCTTCGGACAGTCCGCGGGGGCGGACGCCGTGGCACACCTGATGATCTCGCAGGAGGCGAAAGGCCTGTTCCGACGCGCGATCATCCAGAGCGCTCCTTTCGGGCTGGTCCACCATCGTGCCCCGATGGTCAAGGCCCTCATGCAAGAGGCGCTGTCCGTCGACGCGACGTCGTCGATCGACGACGTCCTCGCTGCTCACGCCCGCGTACGGCAAGCCGCGGAGCCCTTCGGGGCGGCTGGAGGGATGCCGTTCGCCCCGCTGTATGGCCACCGTCCACTGCCATCCGAAGAGCAGGTGAGCGAGGCCTGGTCGCGAGTCGCTCCCGAAATCGATGTACTGATCGGAACCACCGGTCGTGAGGCGGCCCTGCCCTCCGAGCTGCCGGCGCTTTGGGCCATGGCCTTCCCCCTCGTCGGACCACTGGTGCGGGACATCGTCATCCGCTACGTCACGTGGAAGATCTACACGGCGGAGGCGAGGCGCTTCGCACGCAGACATCGCCGAGGCGGCGGCCGTGTGGCCCGGTACGTGTTGCGATGGGGATCCCGCCGCAACCCCTTCCGATCCGCTCACGCTGTCGACTTGCCCTTGCTGTTCCCGCGCGAGGATGCGTGGGCGAAAGCGGCGCTGATCACGGGCAGCTCGTGGTCCGACGTTATGCGCGACGGCCGTGAGGTGCGCCGAGTGTGGGGGCAGTTTGCGCGCGCGGGAGAGTTCGCGACGCCCCGGACGAGAATTCTTCGCATGCGCCGGGGGCCTGGTCGCACAGCCGCATGAAGGTGACCAGGCAAGCCTCCGTGACCTCGTAACATAAATAAGTTACGCTCTACATGTCATCCATCCCTGATCTCGGTGCATCTCGAGCGAGCTGATGATCCACGAACAGGTCGGCAGGTTCGTTCGTCGGCTGCGTCCAGGCATCTGCGGCTCTTCGCCCAGATCGCGCGCTCGAGTCCCGACCTCTTCGACCTGGGCTGGCCGGCAGGGACCCGGGCCCTCCACGTTCACTCGCCAGAGAGAGAAACCCGATGACCGTAGGCTCCAGAACAGCCGCGTCCTGGCGTGATGCCGAGACCAGGCCGTACTGGCTCGACAGCCCCCGCCGCCCTGCGCCGCGTCCGCCACTTGGGGCTTCGACCGCAACCGAACTGGCCGTCGTCGGCGGCGGCTTCAGCGGACTGTGGACGGCACTGATGGCCAAGGAACGCGACCCCGCCCGCGACGTCCTGCTGGTCGAGGGCGCCCGGATCGGCTGGGCGGCCAGTGGCCGCAACGGCGGCTTCTGCGATGCCAGCCTGACCCACGGCAAGATCAACGGCCGGGAGAAGTTCCCCAATGAGTACGACACCCTGCACCGCCTGGGCCTGGAGAACCTCGCCGAACTCGAGAAAACCGTCACCGAATACGGCATCGACTGCGACTTCCACAGGTCATCCACGATCGGCGTGGCCACCCGGCCGTATCAGGTCGAGATGCTCAAAGCCTCCAGCCTGCCGGGGGTCCTGGACCGTGACCAGATCCGGGCTGAGGTCGACTCCCCCACATACCTCGGGGGGATCGTCCAGGACGAGGGCAAGGCGCTGGTCGACCCTGCCGGGCTGGCCTGGGGTCTGGCCGATGCGGCCGAGCGGCTCGGTGTACGCATCGTCGAGGACACCCCGGTCACCGGCCTGCGCCGTCGCGGGCAGCACATGGTGGTCGACACCCCTGGGGGCGAGATCCACACCCGCCATGTCGCCCTGGGCACCAACGCCTTCCCGTCCCTGCTCAAGCGCAATGCGCTTGCGACCATCCCGGTGTACGACTACGCGCTGATGACCGAGCCGCTCTCCGCTGAGCAGATGGCCGCCGTCGGCTGGCGCAACCGCCAGGGCATGTCGGACCTCGCCAACCAGTTCCACTACTACCGCCTCACCGCCGACAACCGGATCCTGTGGGGCGGCTACGACGCCATCTACAACTTCGGCGGCCGGGTGCGGCGCCACCACGACCAGCGCCCCGAGACCTTCACCAAGCTCGCCGAGCACTTCTTCACCACCTTTCCCCAACTCGAGGGCCTCTCGTTCAGCCACCGCTGGGGCGGTGCGATCGACACGTGCAGCCGCTTCTGCGCCTTCTACGGCACGGCTTATTCGGGGCAAGTGGCCTACGCACTGGGTTATACCGGCCTCGGCGTCGGCGCGACCCGCTTCGGCGCCAACGTGATGCTCGACCTGCTCGCGGGCACGCCCACCGAGCGCACCAGCCTGCGGCTCACCACCACCAGGCCGGTGCCGTTCCCGCCCGAGCCCATCGCCTGGGCCGCGATCCAGGCCACGCGGCTCTCACTCAACCGCGCCGACGACAACGAAGGCCGCCGCAACCTGTGGCTGCGTACCCTCGACCGTTTCGGAGTCGGCTTCGACTCCTAGCGGCCTGGCCCGCAGCACCGCGGCGGTGCCCGTCCATCACTCCACCACCCGAAACGGAGCTCCCCACGTGAGCACCTACAAGGTCACCAACCCCGCCACCGGCGAGGTGGAGTCGGAGTTCCCCGACGCCACCGATGCCGAGGTCTCCTCGATCCTCGAGCGTGCCGACGCGGCCTACCGCGCGTGGCGCGAGGTGCCCGCAGCCGAGCGCTCCAAAGCCCTCTCGGCGGTGGCCGACCTCTACGAATCGCGCGCCGAGGCACTGTGTCGCATCGTCACTCGGGAGATGGGCAAGACCACCGCTGAGGCACAGGGTGAGTTGGAGATCACCGTGGCGATCTTCCGCTACTACGCCGACAACGCCGACGCCCTGCTCCGCGACCAGCCCATCGCGTCACGCACGGACGGCAGTGCCTGGATCCGGCGCGCCCCGATCGGCGCCCTGCTCGGGATCATGCCCTGGAACTTCCCCTACTACCAGGTCGCGCGCTTCGCCGCGCCCAACCTGCTGCTTGGCAACACCATCGTGCTCAAGCACGCACCCCAGTGCCCGGAGTCGGCTCTTGCGCAAGAGCAGATCTTCAGCGACGCCGGCCTGCCCGCCGACGCCTACGTCAACGTCTTCGCCTCCAACGACCAGGTCGCCACGATGATCGCCGACCCGCGCATCGCAGGTGTCTCGGTCACCGGCAGCGAGCGGGCCGGAGGTGCGGTGGCGGCTGTCGCGGGCCAGCACCTCAAGAAGGTAGTCCTCGAACTCGGCGGATCGGACCCCTTCATCGTCCTGGACACCGACGACGTGCCCGGCGTAGCGGCGGCCGCCGTGGCGGCCAGGATGGAGAACGCCGGGCAGTCCTGCAACGCCGGCAAGCGCATGATCGTCACCTCCGAGTTCTACGACGACTTCACGGCCGAGTTCACCAAGGCGATGGCTGTGCAGCGCACCGGCGACCCCTTCGATCCCGGGACGACGTTCGGCCCTCTGTCCTCGGAGGCCGCGGCAGCCCATGGAGCAGATCCAGGACGCCGTCGACAAGGGCGCGACCGTTCTCACAGGCGGACGCCGCATCGAGGGCCCCGGCGCGTTCGTCGAACCGACCGTCCTGACCGGCGTCACCCCACAGATGCGCGCGTTCCACGAGGAGCTCTTCGGCCCGGCTGCCGTCGTCTACAAGGTGGCCGACGCCGACGAGGCCGTCGCACTGGCCAACAGTTCGGCCTTCGGTCTCGGTGGCGCGGTCTTCAGCCGCGACGAGGATCGCGCACTCGAAGTCGGAAACCGCCTCGATGTCGGCATGGTCTGGATCAACCGGCCCGAGGGTGGCGGCCCCGAACTCCCCTTTGGCGGAACCAAACGCTCGGGCATCGGGCGTGAGCTCGGCCCGCTCGGCGTCGACGAGTTCGTCAACAAGAAGCTGATCCACACCAGCACGTAGATGGTGGCCCAAGACCTGGCACGCGGATCCGCCAGCAGGCACAGCAGGCCTCGACACGTCGCTGCCGTGGGCGGGGCCACCTCTCTGAGACCGAGCCGCCGAAGCGGGCGGCGTGCAAGCCACACCTGTGCGCCGTACCCCACGGCCGGCCGCTCGAGACCCTGCTCGCTCTTGAGCCCGCCTTGGGTCGGCTGCTGCGCCGGTGGCGCACAGCGCCAAGCCCTGTCTCGCTCCCCCACTTCCCAACTGTTCAACAGACAGGTGGTCCCATGACCGTGCACCGTCCCTTCCGTTTCGGCGTCCAGGCCGCCACGTCTCCCGACCGGGCGGCCTGGGTCGACCTGGCTCACAAGGTCGAGGGCACCGGATTCTCGGTACTCTCCATGCCCGACCACTTCGACGACCAACTCGCACCACTGCCGGCCCTGGCGGTCGCGGCCTCGGTCACCACCACCCTCCGAGTCGGCGCACTGGTGTGGGACAACGACTTCAAGCACCCGGTCGTCCTCGCCAAGGAGTTGGCCACCCTCGACCTGCTCACCGACGGCCGGGTGGAGATCGGCATCGGCGCCGGGTGGGAGAAGTACGACTACGACGTGTCAGGCATTCCGTACGAGCGCGCCGGCATCCGGGTCGACCGCTTCGTCGAGAGCATCGCGATCATCAAGCAGCACTTCGCGGATGAGCCCTTCTCACAGGCTGGGGCTCACTACCGCGTCACGGACCTCAACGGACTGCCCAAGCCGCTCCAGAAGCCGCACCCGCCCATCCTCATCGGTGCCGGCGGCCCACGCATGCTGGGGATCGCCGCGCGCGAGGCCGACATCGTGGGCATCAACCCGACACTGACGCAGGGGCATGTGGGTGCTGAGGTACTCGACTCGATGAGCGCCGAGGCCGTCGACGCCAAGGTCGAGCGGGTCCGGTCCGTGGCCGGCGACCGGCTGGACACGATCGAGCTGAACAATCGTGCCTTCATAGTCTCGATCCACGACGACGTCACGACGGCGACGAACAACGCCCGGCAGTCACTTCCGCACGTAGCGCATCTGCCGGAGTCGTTCTTCTCCGAGAGTCCGTTCACCTTGATCGGACCGCCGAGCAAGCTGATCGAGGACCTATTGGCCCGCCGTGAGCGGTGGGGCATCTCCTACGTGATCGTCGGGCCTGAGGACGTGGACGGCTTCGCCCCGGTCGTCGAGGCGCTGACCGGCACATAGGTACTGGGGCGTCACCTATCTAAGCAAAGCGGCGACCCTACGGTGAACGCTTATGTTCAACATAAATTCTCTATGTTAGGTTCAACTCCGCAGCTTATCCAATGAGTTACTCAGGCCCAGCAGTTACTCCCCTGCAGGCCGGCCCCCACTCCGCCTCAAGGTCCCACCGCCAAGAACACGGATAGGACAAGCGCATGACCTTCACGATCCTTGCCGTCACCGAGTCGGGCGAAGCAGGCTTCGCCCAGGCGACGAGCACGCCAGCCGTCGGCGAGCGGTGCACCCGCGTCGTCCACGGACACGGCGTCCTCACCAACCAGATGACTGGGGACTACCGCCAGCTGCGGATGGCCCAGCGGATGATGGAGCAGGACCACGACCCCGACCAGGTGCTGCACGAGATGAGCAAGCACAAGTACTACGAGTACCGCCAGATCGCGATCATCAACATGCTCGGCCAGACAGCGGTCCACACGGGCAACGAGCCGTCACCGTGGGCCGGTGAGGTCGTCGGCAAGGACCACATCGCCACCGGTAACACGCTGACCGGTCCCGACGTCGTGAGCGCGATGTCGGAAGCCTTCATGGCGAGCGAGGGCGAGGACCTCGCCGAGCGTCTGATGCGTGCGCTGGAGGCAGGTCGCGACGCGGGCGGTCAGCCGGACGGCCAGATGTCCTCGTCGATTCAGGTGTACGACCACATCCAGCCGGTCCTCAACTTGCGAGTCGACGTCCACCCCGAGCCGATCGGAGAACTGCGTCACCAGTACGACTGGTACCAGCCGCTCATCGCCAACTACGCCGGCTTCGGTGTCGACCCCGAAAAGTGGGCCTGGACCCTCGACAGCTGGTACGCCCTCGAGCGCCACGGTTCCCCCATGATCCCGCCGCCCAGCGGCCTGTGGACCCCGGAAGTCATCGAAGAACGAGTCAAGGCGATCGCCGCCGCCCCGACCACCAACGCAGGCAAAGGCAAGGCCCACACCGACGGGCCGACCTCGGCCTGAACGGTGCCCCTCAGTGCGGGCGCAAACACCGACGCCCGCACTGAGGCACCCGGCCAGCCGGCCTCGCGCCCCCCCTCGCCCCCTGGTGGCTGGTCACGTCATGAACTTGCCGCCGTCGACGTTGATCGTCTGGCCGGTAATGAAGCCCGCGTCGGGGGAAGCGAGGAAGAACACGGGGCCGACAAGGTCCTCGGGTTCCTCATCTCGCTTGAGTGCCCGGCTGCTGCGCTGTGCTGCGAGCACGGCGGCCGGGAAGTTCCTGCGCACTGGTTCCGTGACGGTGAGCCCCGGAGCGATCACGTTGACCGTGATGCCGTAGTCGCCGACTTCCCGGGCGAGGGAGCGTGAGAACCCGACGACGCCGGCCTTCGCCGCCACGTAGTGCGCATGGGACGGGGTGCCGTCGAAGACGGAGCCTGATCCGAAGTTGATGATGCGGCCCCAGCCCCGCTCCTTCATCAGGGGAAGAAAGGCGCGGCTGGTGAGGTAGGAACCGGTTAGGTTGATGTCAATGACGCGCCGCCACTTCTCCGGGGCGAGCTGCTCGAAGGGGATCGCCGGTAACCAGCCGGCACAATTGACCAGGACGTCGACTCTGCCGGCCTGTTCACGGGCGACGTCTGTGAGACGGGCGCAGTCGGCCTCCGTGGAGATATCGGCCGCAGCGGCGATGAGCTTGGCGTCCAGGGCGGCCCCGTCACCCAGTTCCTCCAGGGCCGTTGCGTTGACGTCGGTGGCGATGACGGTGTCGCCGTTGCTGAGGAAGCGATGCGTGAGAGCGGCTCCGACACCACCGGCCGCGCCGGTGATGACGACAACTCGGTTGCTGTGCATGGCCTGTTTTCCCGATTCCTTACGTGGTGTCGCTGACGAGCGGACGGCAGGCGGTCACTGCTCCCGGGGCTGCCGGAGCCCCGGTCGGTCAGGCCAGTCTGGAGGGCGAACACCGAGGCCAGTCGCTGACCGGCGCAGGATGGCCCCTCGCCGGGATGAGCACACTCGTCAACCGGCTCGTCGTACTCCACCGTCCGAGCTCCCGGTCGGCATGCGTCGGTGGGAGTTCAGCACGGGACTTGGGTCGTAGTGCCGCGTCGTGAGCTCAAGCCCTCCGAATCCCGGCAGCATCACCAGGCCGTGCCTGTACATGCGTCGTCACGACGTATGTATCCGATCACTCGGTCGACAGGGTCGCGGTGACGCTACCCAGACCTCCGATCATGGTGACGATCGTGTCCCCGGCGGTCACCGGGATGGCCCGCGTCATCGAGCCCGGCAGCACCACATGGCCCGGTTCGAGTGCGACGCCGAGCGGGCCGAGGGTGTTGGCCAGCCACACCAGCGCGTTCAGCGGTGAGCCGAGCACAGCGCCACCCGCACCGGTCGCGGCGACCTGGCCGTTGGAGTACAGCACGCATCCCGCCAACCGCAAATCCACGTCGGACAGACGTGACGGTGTGCTGCCGAGGATCACACCACCGGATGACGCGTTGTCGGCGATCGTGTCCACGATCGAGATCTTCCAGTCCTGTATGCGCGAGTCGACGATCTCCAGGGCAGGCAGAACGCAATCGACGGCACGTACGGCGTCAGCCACCGTCACGCCGGGCCCTTCCAGGGGGCGTCCGAGCACAAACGCGATCTCGGGCTCAATCCTGGGCTGGATGAAGGACGTTGCCGGGATGGGCGCGTGTTCCAGGTGGAACATGGTCGCGGTGAGATGGCCGAAGTCCGGCTGGTCCACGCCCATCTGACGCTGCATCGCCGCCGAGGCGAGGCCGACCTTGTGACCGCGGATGGTCTCGCCACGGTTGGTCCACTCCGCCACCTGCCGCTGCTGAATCCGGTACGCGTCCTCGATCGTTGCCTGCGGCCACCCCTCGATCAGGGGGGGGACGGGCTTACCGGTGTCGTAGGCCTCCAGCAAATCCGACGCTGCCTGCGCGACTTCGTGCACTTCCATGGTTCGTTCCCTTCACCTGCGGTGGCATGCCACTCGGGCCTTCGAACGGATTGATCGGCGGATCTCGCTCGACAGAGGCTTCGACGCAGTGGCGCCCCATCACTTCTTCACGAGGTAGCCGGCGTCGACCGGCAGGACGGTCCCGGTGACGAACCGTGCGTCGTCTGAGGCGAGGAAGACCACGGCGTTACTGATGTCCTTGGCCTCCACCCACGGCACCGGCAGCGCGTGAAGTCGCACATAGGGCGAGTCCGGTTCCTGGGCGTCGCTCTTGCCGGGGTGTTCCAAGTGCGAGAGGAAGAGTCTGCGCGTGAACTCGTTGTCGATCATCGGTGTGTCGACGTTGCCGGGGCTCACCGCGTTGACCCGGATCCATTCGGGGCCGAGCTCGGCCGCGAGGGACTTGGCGAGGGCGTTCACCCCGGCCTTGGCTGTGGCGTAATGCCCGATGCCTGGAACACTGAGCATCGCCGCGGCGGAAGTGATGAACACGATCGAGCCGCCGCGCCCGCCTGCACGCAGATGCGGTACAGCCGCCTTCACCGTGTGCCAGGCGCCGGTGAGGTTGACGTCGAGGTTTTGCTGCCAGGCCCTCTCTTCCAGGTCCAGGACCGGCGAGACGGACAGGATGCCGGCGTTCGCCACGACGACGTCCAGCCGCCCGAACGTTTCGACGCCCTCCTGCACGGCGGACGCCAAGGAGTCGAAGTCCCTCACGTCGGCGTGACGCAGGACGGCCTTGCGTCCCGTCTCCTCGATCAGTTCCGCGGTACGGGCCAGGTCTGCGTCCGTGCTCAGGGCGTAGTGGGGCGTGTCGATATCGAACCCGCCACCGGACCCGAGGTCGACGCCGATGATGTCAGCGCCTTCCTCGGCAAGCCGCACGGCGATACGGCGCCCCTGGCCCCGTGCCACACCGGTGACGAACGCCACCTGGTTCTCCAGGCGATTCATTGGTCCTCCTTGAGGTGAGTCGGTCTGCCTGCCGGTCAGGTCGTCGGCGCGGTGTGCGGAGTACGTCGCTTCGGTCACTGGAGGGGCGTGGGGTCAGTGAAGACGCGGAGGTCCACGATCACGTCGCCACGTCGCTCGATGGTGGTCAGTGCGGGGATGGGCACCACTCGGCCGTCCAGGAACTCGTAGCTCACGGTAGCCTCGAGCACGACCGTGTCCCCGCAGTCCCAGACGTTCACGAAGTCATGGGCCATGCGGCGGTAGTTGGAGAAGATCCAGCCCACTCCGGCTCGAAGGGCTTCCTGGCCGGTCATCGGATCGTTGGAGCCGAACCGCATCGACCCGTCGGGGGCGAACCCTGCCACGACGCCCTCGGCGTCCAGCGCGTCGACCTTCTTGTAGAACTCGACCAGCCATGGAGGGGCGTCGACGGCCTTGTCACGACTCGGCTCGGCCGCCACCGGGAGAGAGCTGCCGGCCGGGCGGGCACCGCCGGTAGCGAGAGACGCGCGGACCGCGGCAAGGGTACTTTCGGCGGCGGTCCGGTAGGCCGCGGCCATCTGGGAGGACAGCTCCTGTTCCGTCACCGGGATCTTGTGCCCCGGCCGCACCGTGAGCGCGAACTCGAAGGCGAGTGTGAGTTCGTCACCGTCTTTCACGATCTCGTTCGTGATGGTGCCGAGCACCGGTCCTTCGAGCCGGGCGAACACGACCCGGCTGGGCGCCTCGAGCCAGACCCTCTCGACGTAGCGGTGCCCTCCGATCGTGACCTCACGGTCGAAGAGGTTCTCGCTCTTGCGGTCGATGATGCGGCACTCGGTGATCGCCTCCACATAGGGCACGGCGTCGAGCGCCTTCTGCGCCAGCCCCTGCCAGATCTGGTCCTGGTCGAGGGGGGCCGCCCCGGGCGGGTTGGCGGCCATGCGTATTTCGGTGAAGAACATCGTTCCTCCACGTCATCGGGGAGTTGCAGCCGCACCGCCCTGGTGACGGTGCGGACAGCCGAGATTGCCGTCGGACATCTCGGCGGACGGGCGAAGACCTCGGTATGCCCGGGCTCCGCGTGCTCGGCCAGGCGTTCGGGTCAGGCGGAGTGCATTCAGGTGGCGAGGTATCCGCCGTCGACGGGCAGCACCGCACCATTGATGTAGGAGGCGGCGGGCGAACACAGCCATACGACCGCCTCGCCGACCTCGGCCGGCTCGCCGAACCGCTGCTGGGCGGTTCGAGCGATGACGGGAGCGATGACGTCGTCGGGCACGGCGGCTGTCATCGCGGTCTTGATGGGTCCGGGGGCGATGGCATTGATCCGTACGCCCTGCGTTCCGTAGTCCAGGGCCGCGGAGCGCGTCAGACCGACCACGCCGTGCTTACTCGCCACGTAAGCGGGTTGAGCGTCGGCCGCTTGGAACGACCAGATCGACGCCGTGTTGACGATGGCCCCGCCGGACCGGAGGAGATGGGGGAGCTCGTACTTCATGCAGAGGTACACGCCGGTCAGGTTCACCCTGACCACCCGGTCCCAGTCCGCTTCGTCGAGGTCGGCGAGGGGTGCCACGGCGAAGGTGCCCGCGTTGTTGTGCGCGTAGTCGAGCCTGCCGAAGGCGGTCACGGCTGCGTCGATCGCGCGCTGCACCGCCGCGCTGTCGGACACATCCGCGTGCACCGCGTGCACCTTGGCTCCCATCGCTTCGACCTGGGCGGCTGTCTCGGCCGGGTCGGCCACGTCGCACACGACGACCGACGCTCCGCGCGCGGCGAAGGCCAGTGCACTGGACCTGCCTATCCCGCCTGCCGCCCCGGTGACGAAGGCGACCTTCCCCTCGAAATCGTGGATCATGCGGCATCGCCCCTCGCGCCTGCGGCGGGGCCCGGACGCCCCTCGGCCTCGATGGCGAGACAGCGATCCGGGCATGTTGACCAAGTCATGGTGATCCCTTCATAGACGCCGGCCACCTCGGTCCGGCCCAGTGGACGGTCGCGCCCCCATGACTCACGTCCGCTTCGGATGGGGCAGGTGCGTCGGTCGGTGTCCGCACCTGGCACAGGTGTGGTGCAGCATGTGTCTGCCACCGCTGGGCCGGACAGGTCCTAGTCGATGGTGACGACCGGGCGGCCGATGTTCAGGCCGGCCTCGATCCGCCGATGGACGTCGGCGACGTTGCTCAGCGGGTGGATCTCATCGATGACAGGGCGGACACCCTTCTCCTCGACGAGCTTCCAGAAGCGGTCCTTCGCTTCCTGAGTCGAGCCACGGACCCCAATGATCCGCTGGCCCTGTGAGTAGAGCTGCCGCAGGTTCAGCCTCACCTCGCCACCGAACTTGGCCCCCGAACACGCGATGCGACCGGCCGCGCAGAGCGCCGCGGTGCTGAGCCCGAAGAGTTCTTCGTCCCCGATGTTGTCGATCACGATGTCGGCGCCGTGCCCCTTGGTGATCTCCTGAAGCCGTTGGAGCACATCCGGATCGGTGGAATCGACGAGCTCGTCGAACAAGTCCAGTTCCGAGAGCCTGGCGACCTTGCGATCTCCGCGCACGGTTCCGATCGTGCGCAGTCCCATGCTGCGAGCGACCCTCGCGGTCATGGTTCCCGTCGCCGATCCGGCACCGTGCACCACCACGTATTCGTCGGGCCGCGCATCGACTGCCAGGAGCTGCTCGACGGCCAGGGGACCGATCACGTTCATACCCGCCGCCTCGACGACGGTGACGCCCTCCGGAATCGGGCGCAGATTCATCACGGGCACCGCCGTGTACTCGGCATAGGCGCCCGGCCGGGTCACTCCCATGATCTGTACGTGGGGGCAGCTCGCCTCGTCGCCCCTGACACACCACGCGCACTGTCTGCACGGAATCGAGTTGAGCACGCTGACGGCGGTCCCGAGGGGGATATCCGTTCCCGTGTCCGGGCCGAGCGCTACCAACGTTCCGGCGTGTTCGGAGCCCAGGACCTGGGGCATCCCGTAGCCCGGGTAGTGGACCCCTTGAGCTCGGTTGGTGACGTCCAGGTACGAGTTGATGGACACTGCGCCCACCCGGACCAGCGCTTCTCCAGGCCCCGGTGTCGGGACCGCCAGCTCCGCCGGCTCCAGGACGTCAGGGCCGCCATGCCGCCGGATGATCATCGCTCTCATCCCCCGCCTCCCCCCGAGCTCGCTGGTTGGTGTCGGCTGCAAATCGATGATCATGGCGCCATTGCCTTCCTCGACCGATGCCGTGACTCATTACCGAAGTGACTACTTACATAACGTGGCACGCGAGGCGCCCCCTGACAAGAGGTGTGACCGAGAGAGTTCGGATGCCACCAATGAGGCACTCACCTGCGCATTCATGGAAAATCTTCGGCCTGAGGCAACAGATGGCTTGACCTGACGCCTCACACATGTAAGCGTCTACTGATTAATTCGGCAGTGTGAACGTCGGCAACACGATCCAGATTGCGAGGCGCGTGACGTGGGCGAAGTACTCGGATTGGGTGTCACTCACTACCCGCCGTTGTCCGGGCCGGACGACGACATGGCCTGGGTGCTGAGGAAGGGGCTGCAGGACCCGCTCGTCCCCGAGCACGCGAAGGATGTCGCTTCCTGGCCCGCGCGGATGCGCGAGGAATGGGGCGACGACGAAGGACGTTCGGCGGCGCGGGAACACCGCGCCCGCCTCGTCGCCGGGCTGGAGCGGTGCAGGGCCGAGCTCGATGCCTTCGCACCTGACGTGGTCGTGATCTGGGGCGACGACCAGTACGAGAACTTCCGCGAGGACGTCATCCCGCCGTATGCCATCCTCGCCTACCCCGACATGACGCTCAAGCCCTGGGCGCAGCTGGCGCACTCGTCGGGGATGAAGGGGCGGTCGAACCACTGGGGGGAAGACGCGGATACCGCGATCAAGGTGAAGGGGCAGCCGGACATCGCACGCTGGCTGGCGTCACGGCTGCTCGACCAGGGCATCGACGTCGCATACGCGTACAAGCCCCTGCACCACGACGGTATGGCGCACGCCTTCCTGAACACGCTCCTCTACCTGGACTACGAACGTCGAGGCTTTCCGTATCCCGTCATCCAGTTTCCCCTCAACTGCTACGGGTCCAAAGTGATCTCGAACAAGGGGTTCATGACCGCCCTGGGCGACGCGGCGCCGATCGCGGACCCTCCATCCCCGCCGCCGTGGCGCTTCATGGAGGTCGGCGCGGCCGTGGCGAAGGCCTTCACCGAAAGCGACCTTCGCGTCGCCCTCGTGGCGTCCTCGAGTTGGAGTCACGCCTTCACCTGTGACAAGACCTGGCGACTGCGCCCGGACATCGAGGCCGATCGCGAGCTGTACGCCGCGCTCGTCGATGGTGACTACGACCGGTGGCGCAAGCGGACGCTGTCCGAGACCGAGGAGAGCGGCCAGCAGGAGTTGCTCAACTGGCACACTCTGCTCGGGGCCATGGAGGCGCTGAACCGTCGGGGCCCGGACTGGAGCACCTTCGAGGAGAGCTACGTTTTCAACTCGTCCAAGGCGTTCGCGGTCTACAGGCCGTAAGCCGCTCCAAGAGCGCGACGGACACCCGGGCCAGCAGGTGCCCGGGTCATCGGGGAAGGTGGAGCAGTTGTCGGAAGATCGGTCGCAACCGTCGCCTCGACGGCGTCGGGACAGTGGTGCCACGAAGGAACGCATTCTCGCGGCGGCTCTCGAGGAGTTCACCGCGAGGGGTTTCGCCGGCGCTCGCGTGGACTCCGTGGCGGCACGGGCCGAAGTCAACATCCGATCGCTCTACCAGCACTTCAACAACAAGGAGCAGCTCTACGAAGCCGTCTTCGGAGACTCGTTCCTGAAACGGCACACCAAGGTACTCACCGCGATCGACGCCTTCGCCGCGGGCCGTGCGACCGGCGGTGATCTGCTCCGATCCGTCCATCACTCCCTCGCCGAGAGCCTGGCCTTCGTCCGGTTGGTCACCTGGGACGCCCTGTCGGTCGACATGGATGCACCAGGGACGGATGTGGTGGCGTCCGAGGTGCGAGCAGGCATGTACGCCGAGGAGATCCGGCTCGTCAAGAAGGCCCAGAAGGCCGGGGTTCTCCCGTCGGGCCTCGATGCCGACCTGCTCCTCGTCGCCGTCATGGGACTGGCGATCTACCCTTCCGCCTTGCGACCGCTCACCCAGCTGATCACCGGGCAGTCACCGGAGAGCCCCGAGTTCCGTCGCAGGTACGACTCCTTCCTCGACGACCTGGGCGATGCACTTCTCGGAACACCTCGTAGCGAACCGGTCAGTGCCGACGGGAGTACGCAGGGGAGTGCCCCGCAGAACCAGCGCACGTTGCGACAAGCTGCCCGAGCGGTGGCCAGGGCCGGCCTTGTCACCGCCTTCGGCCACTGTTCGACGCGGCTCGACGGGTCATCGTTCCTCATCACCCCGTCCATGCCTCTCGGGCAGATCAGCCATGAGCCCGGAATCATGATGCCGGTGACCGGCGAGCTGCCGGAGAACGTCGCGGGCGAGGCCCGGATCCACCAAGCGATCTATCGGGAACGAGGCGACGTCAACGCGATCGTGCGCGTACTGCCGCCCGCGGTCGAAACCTTGTCGGCGCTCGGTCGAACAGCCCGGCCGTTGGACCGCAACGGCGCCTACTTCGCTCCCGGGCCTCCGCTCTGGTCGGACCCTCGGCTCGTCCGCGACGACGACTCCGCCGCCGGCGTTGCTCGCGCACTCGGGCAGCACTCCGCGGTCGTGCTGCGCGGCAACGGCGCGGTGGTCGTCGGCGAGTCCCTGCAACGCGCCGTGGTCCTCGCACAGTTCCTGGAGGATGCCAGCGCGAGGGACCTCGCGGTGCGAGCCGGTGACGTCCCGCCCATCGAACTCACTGCGGAGGAGGCGGCGGCCCGAGCGGTGTGGACAGGGGGCATCGAGGAGAGGATGTGGTCGTACATGACGTACAACGACCCGGAAAACGAATAAGAACCGAACGTAGACGCCTCACAGGCTCAGCGATCCCCGGCAGCGCACCACGCGCGACGGAAACCCGGGGACACCTGTCCCTCCACGTCGGCCGAACCATTGCCGCAGGCCTGCCCATACGCCGACCTGCCGTAGGCCGGGGGCCAGCCGAACGGCACCCATGGCGAGCCACCTCCTCATCTGCACGAGCATGACATTGGTCGGCCAATAAGTGTTGCCGGATCCGGTCGGCCGGACCACCCGCACTGAAACCTTCGCGCCGTCATGGCTGATGGATCGACCCCCCTGTCACCCTGCCGCCCAGGGGTGTAACCTCGAAGAAATACTTGGTCGGCTAATTAATGTGACCAAGGGGCGGTGCACCTCCCGTCACGGCATTGCCCTCCCTCCTCCGGGGGCCTCGCAGTAGAGCGAACCCCTCACAGCCGAGACCTGCGATGCACATCCGCACCCCCAGCGCTGAACATGAAAGGGCCTGTTGACCATGTCACCCACAGATCAGGTGAGGACCAAGCCGGCGGCGCAGCTCGACAGCCGCATGCTGGCCGGCGGAGTGGACTTCCTCGACTACCTGGAGCTCCAGGACCGCTGCGTCCGTGGTGGCGAGGACTGGGTTCACGTGAGCGAAGAGATCGGCGACCGCCACCACACCTACGCTCAGCAGGAACTCGCCAAGGGCCGTCGGGAGACGGCAAGGTACTTCTTCTTCACAGCCCAGGCGGTCTACCGAGTGGGCCAGTACGGACTCGTCGAAGTCACCGAGGAACGGCTGCGCATCTACCACAAGCTCGATGACAGCTTCCATGCCTTCGCGGAGCTCTGTGACCCTCCCTTGGAGAAGGTCGAGATCCCCTACAAGGACTACCGCATGGAGGGGTGGCTCATCCGGCCCAAGGAGGCCACCGATTCCACCCCGGTCGTACTGATGCTCCCCGGCGCCACCGGCTTCAAAGAAGAATTCATGCTGCAGGCACAGAACATGGTGGACCGGGGGCTCTCGGTCCTGCTGATGGACGGCCCCGGGCAAGGGACGACGCTCTATTTCAACAAGGGCTACCTCGAGGTCGACATCGAAGAGGCCTACGCGAAGATGGTGGACTTCCTCGAGCGGGACGAGCGATTCGGTGCGGTGGGAATCATCGGCGGAAGCACCGGTGGCTACTACGTTGCACGGGCCGCTGCCGTGGATGACCGCATCAAGGCGTGCGTGTGGAACTCCGGGTCGTACTACCCCCAGGAGATTCGCGACTTCGCGCCGGTCTACGAGCACAAGTTCGCGCTGCTGTTCGGCGTGCGCGACGAGGAGATGAAGGACATCTGGCCGCGCATGACCCTTAAGGGCTATGCCGAACGGATCGAATGCCCCTTGCTGATCGTCCACAGCGAGAGCGACCCGATCTTCAGCCTCAAGGGGGCACAGCGTGCCTACGACGAGGCCAAGTCCCCGGACAAGGAGCTGAGAATCTATCCCGGCACCGGGCACTGCCAGGCGGGGGCGGAGAGCGAGGCGTTCAGGTACATGGCCGACTGGATTACGGAACGCCTCAACCGGGCGTGACGCCCCAACCGCTTCGCGTCTCACGGTCTGCACCCGCTCAAGGCTGAATTCCGCACCGGCCCGGGACGAATCCACCCCCGTCAGGAGCACAAGCATGCGAGTCAACGGTCTACTGCACTACGGGCTTCAGGTCCCCTCCCTGGAGACAGGGCAGAACTTCTACAGCTCCTTCGGTCTCGATACCGCCGAGCGTGATAACTCCCTGGTGGTCAGGTGTTCGGGCCGGGACCTGGACCAAACGGTACTGACCGAGGGCCCCGAGAAGCGTCTGCACCACGTCGCCTTCTCCGTCGACGCCGGCTCCCTGCCCAACTGGCAGCGCCATCTTGAGACCCTCGACATCCGTATCGTCGACCCGCCGCGGCAGGTTTCCGGCGGTCTGTGGTTCCGCGATCCGGACGCGAACCTCGTCAACCTCCGCGAGGAGGCACTGGCCCCGTGGCGCCCGTTCGACACTCTTCCCGCGAACTTCGGGGACGAGATCCGGCGAGTCGACCAGGCCCTGTGGCCCACCCTGAACGAAAAGACGCAGCCGCGCCGACTGGGGCACGTGCTCATCTTCTCCAGCGACAACACCCGCTCCGAGGAGTTCTACCGACGTAGCCTCGGCCTGCGGCTGTCCGACCGCATTCCGGGCATCGCGACCTTCATGAACACGGGTTCTGGCGACCACCACGTCTTCGGCTTCATCCAGAGCACTCACCCCGGCCTGCACCACTCGAGCTGGGAGGTCGCCAACCTCGACCAGATCGCCGTCGGGGCGCGGAGCATGGCGGAAGCCGGGCACACCACCGGCTGGGGGCTGGGCCGGCACTCGGTCGGCTCCAATCTCTTCCACTACATCCGCGACCCGTGGGGCAGCTGGATCGAGTACTTCAGCGACATCGACCAGATCACGGAGAAATGGGAGCCCCAGGACTGGGACACCTCCCCCGCCGTGTGGTGCCCGGTCATGCCGGGCGAGTTCATCGTGAACCAGGAGAGCAAGCCGGAGTGACGCGGGTGTCGGCGGACGGCCACTCAAGCCGTCCCCCGCATCGGCTTGGTCACCGACGTGAGAGGTGGAAACACATGCGCATGCCCGACTGGTCGCTGGTGCAGTATCGCGGTGGTGACCCTGAGCAGCTACGCACAGGAGTCCTCGTCGACGACAAGGTCGTCCAGGGTCCGCCCGAGCTCGAGGGGCTTGACCTGCTGCAGGTCGTCCAGCGCTGGGAAGCGCTGGCTCCGCGGTTGCGCACCTGGACACCGCAGGACTCCCCCGTCGTCCCGGACGCCGTACTGACCGCGCCGCTCACCTACCCGTCCAAGGTCCTGTGCGCGGGCGCCAACTACTTCGACCACATAGCCGAGATGGGAGTCCAACGGCCCGCGCAAACGGGGGATCCCTTCTTCTTCCTGAAGCCCCCCACCACGACCGTGACCGGTCCGGGTGCGGCAGTGCCACTGCCTGGGTACCCCGGAGCACGGGTCGACTGGGAGGCCGAACTGGCCGTCGTGATCGGCAAGTCGGGTCGCGACGTACCGGTCGCCGAGGCGGACGGACACATCGCGGGCTATGTGGTCGCCAACGACATCTCCGCCCGTGACCGGCTTCGTATGGCGACACCCATTGCCGAGCCGTTCACCTACGACTGGCTCGCGCACAAGGGCCAGGACGGGTTCTGCCCGATGGGCCCAGGCATAGTCCCGGCCTGGCAGGTGACCGACCCGCAGGACCTGCGCATCAGGCTCAGCGTCAACGGAACGGTCAAGCAGGACTCCGACACCGGCCAGATGATGGTGCCGGTCCGGGAGCTCGTCGCGGCCGCCAGCCGACTGACCCGCCTGGAGCCGGGTGACGTGATCCTCACCGGCACCCCGGCCGGCTGCGGCGTCCCGCGTGGGGAGTTCCTGAACGCCGGGGACGAGATCGTCGTGGAGATCGAGGGCGTCGGCCGCCTGCACAACACGGTGGTGCAGGCGTGAGCGGCCAGAGGCCCGGCACGTCGCGTGCGCGTTACGACGAGGAAGTCAGCATGACGAAGGAGTCAGCATGACGAAGGCGACGGCCGCGATCGTCGGCCCCGGCAACATAGGCACTGACCTGCTGGCGAAGCTGCAGCGCAGCGAGCACGTCGACGTGCGCTACATGATCGGCGTCGATCCGACGTCGGACGGCCTTGCGCGGGCGCGCAAACACGGCGTCGAAGCGTCGGCGGAAGGCGTCGACTGGCTCCTCGACCAGGACGAGTTGCCGGACATCGTGTTCGAGGCGACGTCGGCGAAGGCTCATCTGGCGAACGCTCCGCGGTACGCGGAGGCCGGCATCCAGGCCGTGGACCTCACCCCGGCCGCCGTCGGTCCCCTGGTCTGCCCGGCAGTGAACCTCCAAGAGCACCTGGCGGCGCCGAACCTCAACATGATCACCTGCGGCGGCCAGGCCACGATCCCGATCGTGCACGCCGTCTCACGGGTGGTACCGGTGCCATACGCGGAGATCGTGGCGTCGATCGCGTCCCGGTCGGCCGGACCAGGCACACGGGCCAACATCGACGAGTTCACCGACACGACCTCGCGGGCCATCGAGCGCGTGGGTGGCGCCCAGCGCGGCAAGGCCATCATCGTCATGAACCCGGTCGACCCTCCGATGATCATGCGGGACACGGTGTTCTGTGCCATCCCTGCGGACGCCGACCACACGGCCATCACTGAGTCCGTCGAAGAGATGGTCGCCGACGTGGCGCGGTACGTACCGGGCTACACACTGCGGGCGGAGCCGCAGTACGACGACCCGCGCGACATCTGGGCCGGGCAGGCCCGGGTCGCGGTCTTCCTGGAGGTACGGGGCAACGGCGACTACCTGCCCCCGTGGGCAGGCAACCTGGACATCATGACCGCGGCCGCAGCGCGCGTGGGCGAGCTGCTGGCGGTAGCGAAGAACACGGCGGTGACGGCATGACTCGCGACCTGCGCATCACGGACTCGACGCTGCGGGACGGCTCGCACGCGATGCGACACCAGTTCACCGAGGAGCAGGTGCGCGGCGTCGTGCACGCCCTCGACGGTGCCGGTGTCGAGGTCATCGAGGTCGCCCACGGTGACGGGCTGGGCGGTTCGTCGTTCAACTACGGCTTCTCCAAAGTCGACGAGATCCAGCTGATCCGCGCCGCCGTCGACGAGGCGACGGCGGCGAAGATCGCGGTGCTGCTGCTTCCCGGCGTCGGCACGGTCGAGAATCTCAAGGCCGCGCACGAGGTCGGCGCCTCGGTCGCTCGGATCGCCACGCACTGCACCGAGGCTGATGTGTCGGTGCAGCACTTCGGCGCCGCTCGGGACCTCGGCATGGAGACGGTCGGGTTCCTGATGCTGTCCCACCGCATCGAGCCGGACGCGCTGGCCGAGCAGGCGCGCATCATGGTCGACGCTGGTGCGCAGTGCGTATACGTGGTGGACTCGGCCGGGGCGCTCGTCCTCTCCGACGCCCAGGCCCGCGTGCAGGCCCTGGTGAACGAGATCGGAGCGGAGGCGCAGGTCGGCTTCCACGGTCACCAGAACCTCTCCCTCGGCGTCGCCAACTCGGTGCTCGCCTACCAGGGTGGGGCGCGGCAGATCGACGGCGCGCTGTGCGCACTCGGCGCGGGGGCGGGCAACTCCCCCACCGAGGTCCTCGCCGCCACCTTCGAACGTCTGGGCATCACCACCGGCGTGGACGTGCAGGGCGCACTTGCCGCCGCCGAAGACGTGGTGAAGCCGTTCATCCCGCGGCTGCCGTGGATGGACCGCTCGTCGATCGTGCAGGGCTACGCAGGCGTCTACTCGTCGTTCCTGCTGCACGCCGAGCGGGCGTCCGAACGGTACGGCGTGCCGGCGCACGCGATCCTCGAGCGGGTCGGCGAGGCCGGCTACGTGGGGGGCCAGGAAGACATGATCATAGACATCGCGCTGCAGCTGTCCCAGGAACGCGAACTCGCCGCTGAGGGAGCACGCTGATGGGTACGTGGGACATCGGCCGGGCGGCCGCCGCGCTCCTTGCGTCAGAGGACTCACGCACCGACCGCGGCCCGATCACCGATGAGTGGCCGGAGCTCGACCTCGCGACCGCCTACGCCGTGCAGGACGAGGCGCTGCGCCGCCGCCTGGAGCGCGGCGAGCGCCTGGTCGGGGTGAAGCTGGGGCTCACTTCGCGCGCCAAACAGCAGCAGATGGGGGTCACTTCACCGCTGACTGCATGGCTGACGGACGCCATGGTGCTGCCCGCCGGTGACCCGGTCCCGCAGGACGAACTCATCCACCCGCGCGCCGAGCCGGAGATCGTGTTCGTGATGCGCGACCGGCTGGCCGGACCCGGTGTCACCGCGGCCGTCGCCCTCGCGGCGGTCGGTTCCGTGCACGGCGGCATCGAGGTCATCGACAGCCGCTACCGCGACTTCAAGTTCACCCTCCCCGACGTGGTGGCCGACAACGCCTCCTCGGCCCGCTATGTGACGGGCCCGGTCGGCCGGCCGCCCGAATCGCTGGACCTGGCGCTCGAGGCGTGCGTCCTCGAAGTCGACGGCCAGGTCGTCGACTCGGCCACGGGTGCCGCCGTACAGGGCCACCCCGCTGAGGCGCTCGCGCTGGCCGCGAACGACCTGGCCCGGCGCGGACACACCATCGAACAGGGCTGGGTCGTCCTCACCGGCGGCATGACTGACGCCGTCTTCGCACCGCCCGGATCCAAGGTCGCCGTGCACTTCACCCATCTCGGTTCCGTGTTCCTGGCCGGAGGCTGACATGCCGCTGATCGAAGTGACCCTGGTCGAGGGCCGTACGCCAAAGCAACTCCGGTCGCTCATCCACGAGCTCCACGGCGCGGCTGTCCGAGCGATCGCGGCCCCACCTGAAAGCGTCCGGGTCGTCATTCGCGAGGTGCCGCCGACGCACTGGGCCGCGGGTGACGTGACGATCGTGGAGCGACGAGCGGGGACGGGGGCCGCCGCGGCGACAGGGCCTGCCGAAGTGAGTCGGCGCACGCCCGACGAGACAGAGAGGTGCAACTGATGGACTTCTACGGGCATGTCATCGACGGGGAAGAGGTCGCCTCGCTGGGCGGCGCGCGGTTCGACACCGTCGACCCGTTCACCCGTGAGGCGTGGGCTCAGGTGGCGCTCGGAGGGAAGGACGACGCCGATCGCGCGGTCGCCGCCGCGCGCAGGGCCTTCGACGAAGGACCGTGGCCGCAGATGGGATTCGCCGAGCGCGGCCGGATCCTGCACCGTCTCGCCGACCTAATCGAGGAGCATGCCGAGGAGCTCGCGCTGGCCGACACTCGCGACATGGGCAAGCCCCTCACCCAGTCCAAGGGCAACGACGTTCCGCGGGCGGCGCACAACTTCCGCTTCTTCGCGGACCACGCGAGGTTGTCCACCGGCGAGGTGCTACCGATGGACAGCGGCCATCACACCTACACGCGGTTCGAGGCCGCCGGGGTGGTCGCGGCGATCGCGCCGTGGAACTTCCCCCTGATGCTGGAGACCTGGAAGGTCGCACCCGCACTCGCCTGGGGCAACACCGTCGTGCTCAAGCCGGCTGAGGACACCCCGGCCTCGGCGACGGTCCTGGCCCGGCTGGCCCTCGATGCCGGTATGCCCGCGGGCGTGCTCAACGTCCTGCACGGCTACGGCCCCGACTCGGCGGGCCAGGCACTGACCGAACATCCGGACGTGGACCGCATCACCTTCACCGGCGAGTCGGGCACCGGCCGGACCATCGCGCGGGCAGCGTCGGCTCACCTGGTGCCGGTGAGCCTCGAACTCGGCGGCAAGGGTGCCAACGTGGTGTTCGCCGACGCGGATCTAAACAACGCAGTGGACTGGTCGATCCGTGCGATCTTCACCAACGCCGGACAGGTCTGCCTCGCCGGCAGCCGGATCTACGTGCAGCG
The DNA here is from genome assembly GCF_000721105.1 of Streptomyces cellulosae. Lineage (GTDB taxonomy): Bacteria > Actinomycetota > Actinomycetes > Streptomycetales > Streptomycetaceae > Streptomyces > Streptomyces cellulosae_A. The sequence continues at coordinate 165,388 of NZ_JOEV01000002.1, read as the reverse complement.
ACCCGTCTACGACGAGTTCCTGTCCCGGTTCGCCGACGCGGCCGACGCCATGGTGATCGGCGACCCGCAGGACCCGGACACGCAGATCGGACCGCTCGCGTCCCAGGAGCACTACCTCAAGGTCCGCGGCTACGTCGAGTCGATCGAGTCGGAGGGCGGCAAGCTGCGTACCGGCGGACTCGGCGACGGCTGGACGGTACGACCCACCGTTGCCGTCGACATGCCGCCGAACGCACGTCACTGCCGCGAGGAGATCTTCGGTCCGCTCGTCGTGGTCACCCCGTTCGACACCGAGGCCGAAGCGGTGGCGATGATGAACGACAGTCCCTACGGCCTCAACGCGATGCTGTTCACCGAGAACCTGCACCGCGCACACCGCGTCTCGGCCGCGCTGAAGGCAGGCACCGTCTGGGTCAACTGCTTCTTCGTACGCGACCTGCGCGCCCCCTTCGGGGGTGTCGGCGACTCTGGCATCGGCCGGGAGGGCGGCAACTTCAGCCGCGAGTTCTTCACCGAACCCAAGGCCGTCGTCATGCAGATCTCACCTGTTGACGCCGACCGGTCGCGCACCCTCTCGTAAGGGCCCATACGATTGCGTTCTGGCAGGTGAAGCGAGGCGCGGCGGCGGTGATCCGCCCGCCGCGCCTCTCCGCGTGCCGTGCGGCAGGACATCAGTCGACAGTGAGGTTTCTCTCGACATGAGCCAGCACCCGCGCGAGAACGCTGCGCTCGATGTCCGTGAAGCCCGCGAGCGCACGGCGCTCAAGGTCCTGCCGCGCCTGCTCCACGTCACGAATGAGCGCTTCGTCGGTCGGCGTGGCCTCGACCAGGAGGGCTCGGCTGTCATCGGGATCGCTGCGCCGCCTGACGAACCCTGCGTGTTCCAGCCGCTGCACCATACGGCTCACCGTCGATGGGTCGAGGCCCAACAGCTTGTTCAGTTCCGACTGGCGCTGCGGACCGGCCTCCCACAGACGCGTCATCAGGGCGTCCTGTCCCCGGTACATGCCGAAGGGGCGTAGCAGATGCGCCGCGGTCACACGGTGAGCCCGCGCTACGCGGGCGATGGCGTGGCTGATCCGGCCTCCCTCCACTACCTCTCGGCACGGGGCCGTGGCAGCGCGATCCGCCCCCACCGGCGCGGTGGTCGAACTGTCGGGACCGGGCATGGGCCCCTCCCCTGTCGTTGGCGAGATGTCCTCACCCCGGATTTTTGGTCGGCCAATTAATGAACTAGGGTACTCCGAAGAACAAGCTGCTTTGGCCGACCAATAAATCCTCTGAGGAGATGAGCATGACCAGCGCGTTCGACCCGATCACCATCGGAGACATCCAGCTCTCCAACCGGATCGCGATGGCACCGATGACCCGTAGCCGCGCCTACGGCGGGCTGGTGTCGGAGCTGACCGCCGAGTACTACGTGCAGCGCGCGTCCGCGGGGCTGATCATCACCGAGGGCACGCAACCGTCGGTGGTCGGCCAGGGGTACCCGTTCACGCCCGGCCTGCACACCGCCGAGCAGGTCGCGGCCTGGCGCAAGGTCACCGACGCGGTGCACGCCGAGGGCGGAAAGATCTTCGTCCAGCTGATGCACACCGGCCGGGTCGGCCACCCCGACCTGCTGCCCGACGGTCTTCACCCGGTGGCGCCGTCCGCGATCCCCGGGGAAGGGAAGGTCTTCACCACGGACGGACTGAAGGACTTCGTCACACCCCGCGAGCTCACGGCGGCGGAGGTCGAGGAGGCCATCGCCGACCATGTGACGGCCGCTCGCAACGCCATCGAGGCGGGCTTCGACGGCGTGGAACTCCATGGCGCCAACGGCTACCTGATCCAGCAGTTCCTGGCCCCCAACTCCAACCAGCGCACCGACGAGTGGGGCGGTTCGATCTCCGGCCGCATCCGCTTCGCGGTGGAGGTCACCTCCGCAGTGGCCGCCGCGATCGGTGCCGAGCGCACCGGCCTGCGTCTCTCGCCCGGGGTGAAGCTGAACGGTATCGACGAGCCCGACCCGCGCCCCACCTACGAGGCGCTCGTGCAGCAGATCTCCGGACTGGGACTGGCGTACCTGCATCTGCTCGAGGTCGGCGACCGGGACCTGACGCGCTCGCTGCGCGGCCTGTTCCCCGGTGCGTTCATCCTCAACCCGCACACCGAGGGGCGCCCCACCGGCCCCGAGGAGCTCGCGTTGGTCGAGGACGGCACCGCGGACCTGATCGCCTTCGGGCAGCTCTTCCTCGCCAACCCCGACCTGCCTCGCCGCCTCGCCGCCGGAGGCCCCTTCAACGCCGGCGACCGGAACACCTTCTACGGCGGCGACCACACCGGTTACACCGACTACCCGGCCCTCTCCGCCTGACAACACCGTGCCGGCGGGGACCCACCTCCCGCGGCGCAGGCATAGGCTCCTGCGCCGCGTAGGCCCAGTCCCGCCCGCGCACCGGCCCGATCGCCTGGCGGGTCGGCTCCCCGCCTCGCCGGCCACCGCCCCTGGTCGCCGCGCTCCATCCCTGCGAACTTCATCATCACGGCCGACGGCGACCACGGACAGATGGGTCACCTATCACGGAATTGATTGGTCGGCCCCTAAATTCGCCCCTTCGGTTCAGTCGACCGAAGGCGGCGGATCGGCGAACGGCTCCTTCGTCAGGTTGGCCTCCACCCGCTCCAGCAGCCCCAACACGGTAGTGCGTTCGTCGCCCGTCAGCCCCGCGACGGTCAGCTCCTCCAGCTTCCGCCACGCCTGCTCCACCTGGCCGCGCAGGGCCTGGCCCGCACGGGTGGCGCTCACCACCACAGTCCGACGGTCGACCGCGGATGGCTTACGGGTGACGAAGCCGGCCTGCTCCAGACGCTGCAACATCTTGGTGACCGTCGACGGATCCAGGCCCAGCATCCTGATCAGGTCCGCCTGACGCTGCTCACCCCGCTCCCACAAGCGGAGCATGAGCAGCTCCTGCCCCGCGTACAAGCCGGTCTCGCGCAGCAGGCTGCCAGCGACGGCACGGTGGAGTCGCGCCACCCTGAAGATCGCCTCACTGACAGGAGCTTCGGCGACAGTGGGGACCGGATCGTCCACTCCGCGCACCGTCTCGGGTGTTGGCACAGCTACAACCTCCTTATGCGACGCAGGCCCTGAGCCTGACGCTGATTACTATCCCACCGGTGAGTGTATTGGCCAGCCAATAATACTGACAGGTAGGCACCGATCGGCGGAATCACCGAAGCACGAAGTGTGACGGCATCGGCCACGCGGGAGTACAGCTTCGACCCCCCTATCACGCCGACCGTCGCAGCAAACCATGTGATCTGGGCTTTTTCAGCTGGTCAACGAGTACCCGACCCTCCGTTCAGACCCTGGAAGCAGTGCGGTGCCACCTCGGGTACACGCAAATTTTGCATCCCACGGGTCGGGAATAGCCTCCGCATGACATACGCTGAGGGAGACAGTTGGTCGGCAAATGAATGAGCTTGCTGCCGGCCCCGCCCCCCTGGAGCCGTGCGGTATCTCCCGGCCCAGCCTGAACAACAAGGAGAGATCATGTCCGAGCAGTCCTTCACCACCGCGAACACGGCGATGCTGTTGATCGATCACCAGGTCGGCACCATGGGGTGGGTCAATTCCACCTCGTTCGACACCATGAAGAAGAACGGTCTGGCGCTGGCCAAGGCCGCGAAGGCCCTGAACATCCCGCTGGTGCTCACCTCCTCCATGGAACAGGCCGCCCAGGGCCCGCTGCTGGAGGAGCTGGAGACGATCGCCCCCGAGGAGTTCGCCGCCCGCATCAAGCGCCAGGGCGTGGTCAACGCCCTGGACGACGAGAACTTCGCTGCCGCCGTGAAGGCGACCGGCCGCCGCAAGCTGATCATCGCCGGTGTCACCAACGACGTGTGCACCGTCTTCCCGACCCTGACGGCTCTGCGGGAGGGGTACGAGGTCCAGGTCGTCGCCGATGCCGGTGGCTCCCCCACCAAGGAGTCCGACGACATCGCGATCCGCCGCATGGACAAGGCCGGAGCCACCATCACCTCCACCAACCAGCTCCTGGCCGAGCTGGCCCGCGACTGGACCGGCCCCGAGGGCACCGCGATCATGCCCATCGTCGGCGAGCTCCTCTCGTAGCAGCCCGCCCCGCCCCGGGCGACTGCGGACGCTGCAGCCGGCCGTATGCAGGGGGTCACCCGCATACGGCCGGCTGCGTCACGAACCACGCCGCACAACCTGTTGCCCATACATCGCTCGGGCGTGTCGTGCGGCTCCCCGTCCTGCAATCCCGTTGCCCCCGCGAGCTTTTGGAGATCTGGTGTCCCTGCCCCTGCTGTTCGGCGCCAACATCGACCCCACCTGGAAGACCCCCGAGGAACCCGAGCGGCTGGCTCGCCGCGTCGAGGATGCGGGCCTGGACCTGATCACCATTCAGGACCACCCCTATCAGAAGGACTTCTTCGACACCTGGACGCTCATCTCCTACCTCGCCGCCCGGACCCGCACCGTCACCTTCGTCCCCGCCGTGGCCAGCCTGCCCCTGCGCCCACCCGCGATGCTCGCGAAAGCCGCGGCCAGTCTCGACCTGCTGACCAGCGGCCGACTCCGCCTCGGCCTCGGGGCGGGGGCGTTCTGGGAAGCGATCGATGCCATGGGCGGACCCCTGCGCGGCAAGCGTGAGGCCGTCGACGCCCTCGACGAGGCCATCACCGTCATCCGCGGCATGTGGAGCGGCGAACGCTCCGTCCGCTTCACCGGGCAGCACTACCAGGTCAAAGGGGTCCATCCCGGTCCCCAGCCCGGCACGAACCTGAGCATCTGGCTCGGCTCCTACGGCCCCCGCATGCTCGCGCTCACCGGCGCCCGAGCCGACGGCTGGCTGCCCTCCAGCAGCTTTCTTCCTCCCGACCGGCTCGGTGAGGCCGTCACGCGTCTGAACACCGCCGCGGCCGACGCCGGCCGGGACCCCGCCCAACTGCGCAAGGTCTACAACCTCAACGGCATCATCAGCCCCGTCAACGGCACCGATCCCTTTCAGGGGTCAGTCCGGCAGTGGGCGGACCAGATCATCACCGCCGCCGCGGACCACGGCATGAACGGCTTCGTCTACTGGCCGGGCGACGACCACGAGCGCCAGATCGACCTCTTCGCCCAGGAGGTCATCCCCCTGGTACGCGAAGCCCTCCCCCACACCCCGACCCAGCCCTGACTGGACCGCACCTCGCCCCGGGCGTGGCGCGGCGGCAGGACAACGAACCTCTGTAAGGAGAGCACGTCCGATGCAGTTCGGAGTCTTCACCATCGGCGACATTCGAACAGACCCTCTCACCGGCCGCGCGGCGACCGAGCGGGAGCGGCTTGAGATGATGGCCGCCATCGCCGTGAAGGCGGAGGAGGTCGGCTTCGACGTCTTCGCCACCGGCGAGCACCACAACCTGCCCTTCGTGGCGTCGTCGCCGACGACGCTGCTCGGTTTCATCGCCGCGAAAACCGAGCGGATCATCCTGTCCACGTCCACGACGCTGATCACCACCAACGACCCGGTCAAGATCGCCGAGGACTACGCCGTACTGCAGCACCTCGCGGGCGGACGTGTCGACCTGATGATGGGGCGCGGCAACACCGGCCCGGTCTACCCGTGGTTCGGCAAGGACATCCGCGAGGGCATCCCCCTGGCCATCGAGAACTACGCGCTGCTGCATCAGCTGTGGCGCCAGGACGTCGTCGACTGGCAGGGCCGCTTCCGCACCCCGCTGCAGGGCTTCACCTCGACGCCCCGCCCGCTGGACGGCGTTCCGCCCTTCGTGTGGCACGGCTCGGTCCGAAGCCGCGAGATAGCCGAGCAGGCCGCCTACTACGGGGACGGCTTCTTCGCCAACCATCTGTTCTTCCCCAAGGACCACTTCGTCGGCCTGGTCAACCTCTACCGGGACCGTTTCGAGCACTACGGCCACGGCATCCGCGAGCAGGCCGTGGTAGGCCTCGGCGGCCAGGCCTTCATGCGCCGCAACTCCCAGGACGCCGTACGGGACTTCCGCCCGTACTTCGCCAACACCGCCGTCTACGGCGGCGGCCCCTCCCTGGAAGACGTCGCCGACTACACCCCGCTGACCGTGGGCAGTCCGCAGCAGGTCATCGACAAGACACTGACCTTCCGCGAGACCTTCGGCGACTACCAGCGCCAGCTGTTCGCGATCGACACGGGCGGAATGCCGCTGAAGACCGTGCTGGAACAGCTCGACCTGTTCGGCGAGATCCTGCCCATCCTCCGCAAGGAGTTCGCGGCCGGCCGCCCCGCCACGGTGCCGGACGGCCCCGTCCACCCGGCGCTCCGCGCCTCCGCCTCCCTGACCACCACCCACAAGGACCGGTGAGCAACCGATGAAGCCCCTGAACCTCGTGGTCGTCTCCGCCGGCCTCAGCGACCCGTCATCCACCCGTCTGCTGGCCGACCGGCTCACCCAGGCAACCCGGCAGCGGCTGGAGAGCGACGGCCGTACGGTTGATGTCCACGTCATCGAACTGCGGGCCCTGGCCGTCGACATCGCCCACAACATGACGCTCGGCTTCCCCGGTCCCGCCCTGCAGGAAGCCATCGACACAGTGACCCGGGCGGACGGGCTCATCACCGTCACACCCATCTTCACGGCCTCCTACAGCGGCCTGTTCAAGTCGTTCTTCGACGTGATAGACCACACGGCCCTCACCGGCAAGCCCGTACTGATCGCTGCCACCGGAGGCACAGCCCGGCACTCGCTCGCCCTGGAGCACGCGCTGCGCCCCCTCTTCGCCTTCCTGCATGCGCTCGTCACCCCCACCGGCGTCTTCGCGGCCACCGACGACTGGGGCACGGAAGGCGACCCGTACGCCGACCACCTGCCGTCGAGGATCAACCGCGCCGCCCGCGAACTGGCCGAGCTGATGCCGAGCGAACCCGCCGAGACGAAGCAGGACGACGACGTCGTCCCGTTCGCCCAGCAGCTCGCAGCACTCGGACACGACGGCTGACTAGGCAGCGAGGAGTTTCATTCATGGCTCAGGCAATCGAAACGATGACCCATTCCGAGCTGGCCCGGTCGCTGGAGGGGAACTTCACCAGTCACCATGCCGACGTCAACGGCGTTCGGCTGCACTACGTCACCGGCGCCCAGGGCGAACCACTCGTACTGCTGGGCGGCTGGCCGCAGACCTGGTGGCAGTTCCACAAGATCATGCCGGCGCTGGCCCGCGACTACCGTGTGATCGCGGTCGACCTGCGTGGCATGGGCGGCTCATCCAAACCCCGGGCCGGCTACGACAAGAAGACGATGGCCCAGGACATCCGCGAGCTGGTGCGCCGTCTCGGCCACGAAACGGTGAACATCGCCGGCCACGACATCGGCGCCATGGTCGCCCAGGCCTTCGCCGCCAACCACCCCGAGACCACCAGGAAGGTCGTGCTGCTGGACGTCTACCACCCGGACGAGACGTTCACCGCGATGACACTCCTGCCGAGTCCCGCACAGCACGCCGACGGGGACATCACGGCCGGTTCCGCCCCGTACCTGTGGTGGTTCGCCTTCAACCAGGTCCGAGGACTTCCCGAGAAGTTGCTGCAGGGGCGCACCCGGGAGATGTTCGACTCGATCTTCGACCAGATGCTCCATGACCCCGGGTCGATCGACTCGGCGACGCGCCAGGTCTATGCCCGCGCCTATGACTCCCCGGATGCGATCCGCGCCGGCAACGCCTGGTATCAGGCGTTCCACCAGGACATCGAGGACGCAAAGGGCTACGGTCCGCTGGCCGTACCGGTCCTGGTGCTGGGCGGCGAGCACTCCATCTTCTCGGTCCTGGCCGCGGTCATGCCCGGCAAGGGGCGTGATGTGCGGGTGGCGGAGGTGAAGGGAAGCGGCCACTACCTGCCAGAGGAGCAGCCGGAAACGGTCGCCCGGCATCTGGCAGGGTTCTTCGGCTGAGCCGGCCGTCGACTACTCCGCGCTCTGGTGGACGGTACGTCGCGACTCCAGAGGCCCGCCCTGCAGGGGAAGGCCCTTGAGGTTCATGCTCCACGAGATCGTCGGCGTGATGCGCATATAGGTGCCGGGCCCGAATCGGCCTTCGTGTTCGACCATTTCCGCTGTTCCGTAGACCCGCAGGTAGCGGACCGCCCACGGGCTCGTGGAGACGAGGTCATCGATGACGAAGGCGACCTGGGTGTTGCCGGCCTCGACGTTCCGGGCTTTCCGGGTTTTGTGGGCGGCGTGGGTGCCGATATAGAAGTGGGTTCCGTCGTACTCGAATCCGACCGGCACGGCGTCCGGTTGCCCGTCCGATGAGACGGTGGCGATGCGCGCCAGAGGCTGAGAGCGCAGGTAGGCGATCTCTTCGTCGGTGAAGGACATTCCAGAACTCCTCATGACTTGTTCGGGGGGTGCGCCGGAGTGGTTCGGCGTTTCGGTGGACCTGTTCCTGGGTTGGTCTGTCAGAGTGCGGACCCGGTCTCCCCCGCCCCCACTTCGTCGGCGCGCTGCTGCTGCGCCGATCGCTGGGACAGCGGGATCTCAGGCAGGAAGAAGACGATGATCAGGCCGACGAGCATGATGCCCAGGGCCATCAGGAAGACGACCTGGATCCCGTCGGAGAAACCGGCCTTGAACGGGTGGGCGAGTGTGTCGGACAGCTGGTTGATCCACGACGTGTCGCTCAGGTCGCCGCCACCGCCGGAGGTCGCCTTCTGAAGGACCTTCGCCTGGTCGGGGTGCTGTTCCAGGGCGGTGCGGAACGTCGGGGTGGACGCGGCCGAGGTGAACGCGTCCTTGATCTTGCCGGGGAGCACATTGAAGAGGACGGAGAGGAAGATCGCGGTACCGAGGGTGCCGCCCATCGAGCGGAAGAACGTGACCGAGCTGGTGGCCACACCGATCTCCCGGGGCGACACCGCGTTCTGCACCGCCGTGATCATCGGCTGCATATTGCCGCCCAGCCCGAGACCCATCAGCACCATGATCAGCATGGTCCGCCACAGCGGGGTGTCGGCGCCGACGGTGGCGAACAGACCGAGCGCCACGGTCATGAGGATGCTGCCGACGATCGGGAAGATCCGGTACCGGCCGGTTCGGGAGATCAGCTGGCCGGAGGCGATGGACCCCGCCATGATGCCGACGACGAACGGGATCATCTGCAGACCTGCCGTGGTGGCCGAGGAGCCCTTCACGATCTGCAGGTAGAGCGGAAGGGTCATCAGGCCGCCGAACATCGCCATACCTAGGATCGCACTGGAAGCCGAACCGACAGCGACCGTACGGTTGTTGAACAAGCGCAGCGGCAGCAGCGCCTCGTCCTTGTAGGCGCGCTCGATGAAGACGAACGCGATCAGTCCGACCGCACCAATGGCATAGCAGAGGAACGCCCGGCCGGAGTCCCATCCCCAGGCACGGCCCTGTTCGGCCACGGTCAGCAGCGGTACGAGGCCGACGATCAGGGTGACGGCACCGGGCCAGTCGATGCGCTGCTCGACCCGGTGGTGCGGCAGGTGCAGCACATTGGCGACAACGGCCATGGCGGCAATGCCGACGGGCACGTTGAGGTAGAACACCCAGCGCCAGCCGTCCACCCCGAGGATCTCGTCGGCCCCGGCGAAGAAGCCTCCCAGGATCGGGCCCAGCACGCTCGCAGTGCCGAACACGGCGAGGAAGAAGCCCTGGTACTTGGCACGCTCACGGGGCGGCACGATGTCACCGATGATGGCGAGCGCCAGTGACATAAGGCCACCGGCTCCGATGCCCTGGACAGCGCGGAAGCCGGCCAGTTCGTACATGTTCTGCGAGAGGCCGCAGAGCATGGATCCGACGACGAAGATGCCGATCGCGAAGAGGAAGAAGCCGCGCCGGCCGTAGATGTCTGAGAGCTTGCCGTACAGCGGCGTGGAGATCGTCGACGTGATGAGGAACGCCGTCGTGGCCCATGCCTGCAGATCGAAGCCGTGCAAGTCGTCGGCTATGGTCCTGATCGCCGTTGCCATGATCGTCTGATCCAGCGCGGCCAGGAACATGCCCAGGATCAGGCCGACGAGGATCGTCAGGACCTGACGATGGGTGAACTCGACGGACGGGCCGGGTCGAGAACCGCCCGGCCCTCCTGCCGCGGTCGTTGCGGGGGTGTCGCTCTTGCTCATGCGTTCTCCCATGGTGGTGTCGCGGCAGGGCTCGTTTCGCAGCCGTGCCCCGACCGACCTGGTGTGCTCGTGGGGGAAGAGAACCGTTGAGAACGGTGAAGGCATTGGCCTGCCGCCATACACGGGCGACTGGACCGCGGCAGGGGCTTCGCCGCTTACCTGCGCACGAAGACGGCGTGGATGGTCATCGTGTTCTGCATCGAGCCCATGCCGGCCCGGTTCCAGGTGATCCCGAAGTCCGACCGGTCGACGACGACCTCCGCATCCAGGTGGACCTCGTCCCCGGGCGCGGAGACCTGCGCGGGGAAGGTGAAGGGCCGGTCGGTGCCGTGGATGCTGAGGGTTCCTTGCACGGTGGCACCGGTGCTGTCCACGGCGACCCGCTGTGCGGTGAAGACGATGTCCGGGTAGGTGGCGCTGTCGAGGAAGTCGGCCGAACGCAGGTGCTCATCCCGCTTCTTGTTCTTCGTGTCGATCGACGCCGAGGCGATGGTCAGGGTGCCGGTCGCCGCACCGTCGGGGGCGATGGTGCCCCCGCCCGACAGCTCGCGGAAGGTTCCCCGCACCCGGAAGAGGCCGCCCATGCTCTTGTTGAACAAGCCGACCGACGAACGGGCCGGATCCAGCGTCCACTGGCCGGTGAGCGAGCCGTCCGCCAGTCGTGCGCGCAGCCGCGGCTCCACGGCTGATTCAGAAGTGGTCACGTCAATCTCCAACAGTCTTTGGTGAGAACGGTGTTACGCGCTTGCCGGTGCCGGTGCGAGCTCGCCGCTGCGTACGAGTTCCATCGCCTTGGTCCACGGCAGGAGCTGGTCGAGCATCGCGCCCAGTGCCTGGAGCGACTGCTCGGTGGGGACGAAGTCGGTGTAGCCCTTGAAGTCCGTGAACAGACCCATGGCGACCTGGTGCCGCACATGTGCGATCTGGAGTTCGGAGAGGATGCCGCGCAGGTGCTCGACGGCACGGGCGCCGCCCGCTCCGCCGTACGAGACGAAGCCGGCGGCCTTGTTGTTCCACTCCTTGAAGAGGTGATCCAGGGCGTTCTTCAGCGCGCCGCTGATCGAGTGGTTGTACTCGGAGACCACGAAGACGAACCCGTCGAACCGGTCGATCGTGGCCGCCCAGTCCCTGGTGCCCTGCTTGTCGTACCGGCCGAGCATGGGCGGCATTGCCTCGTCCCACACGGGGAGGCCGTATTCGGCGATGTCGACGACCTCGTACTCGGCGTCGCCCCGTTCGTCGGCCACCGACTTGACCCAGTTGGCGACGTTCAGGCTGTGCCGTCCGGAACGGACACTGCCGGTCACGATGGCGATCTTGCTCATGACGTTCCCTAACCTCGAAATACGAGCTGCGGGGCATATCGTATTCCACACAGACGATCTGGTCCAACCACCATCGGCCGCCGGTAGGATCCTTGGCATGGGCAACGAAGGGGTACAGGCGGCTGGCGCGGTCGACGAAATCGGCCTCTCACTGATGGTCTTGGTGCGCGCCTACCACAGCACCGTCGCCGCGATCGTCGCGAACGTCCCGCACGGCCCCCGCGGGTACCAGACCCTGGCCTCGGCTGTCCGCGGAGAGCAGCCCAGCCAACTGGCCATCGCCACGGATCTGGGCATCGACCGCACGGTGATGACCTACCTGATCGACGATCTCGTCAAGGCCGGATTGGTCGAGCGCCGGCTCAACCCGGCCGATCGGCGGCAGCGCAAAATCGTTCCCACTGAGCTGGGGGCGCGTACGTACGAGGAGCTGCGGCGGCAGGTTCGCGAGGCCGAGGACAAACTCCTCGAAGCCATCGACCCGGACGAGCGCATTTCGTTCCGTGACCTGCTCGGCCGCATCAGTTCTGGTCTCCGCGCCCACGGGGCCACCTGCACCCCGCCCGACGGCGGGTCGGCAGCCTGCTTCCGGCCGTAGGCGCAACCCCGCCGGGCGGTGAGCGCCCCCCTACACGGACGAGGCCCAGGTCGGCGACCTGGGCCTGTTTCACGTTACGGCGAATGTCGGCAGGGACGCCCGTCCGGCGGACGCACAACGCACCGCCGCGTTGTCGACGTTCAACGGCCGGGCGCGGCACCGGAGATGCCGTTGGGAGATGCAAGCGACGTGCGGCGCGCGGCGAACCGGTCCAGGGCGTACTGCAGTGCCAGACAGCCCACGATCCAGAAGGTGAGGTTGAGCAGCGCACCCGCCAGGTGGGCGTTGTGGAAGTAGGCGGCGCCTCGCAGACCCCGTATGGCCGCCGCCGGGGCGAGGATCTCGGAGAGCGGGGACAGCCACGTGGGGAGGAAGGTGGCGGGCAGGATGCCGCCCGAGGTGGCGTTGCCGAAGGTCAGAAGCACCACGGAGGCGACCGGCATGCCGAGCGGCCCAAACAGGCGCAGCAGCACCCCAGTCGCGGCGGCGGTCGCCCACGCCAGGAGCCCGACCACGAGGGCGACGACGAGGAAGGGCGCCGGCAGTGCGTTCATGGCGGTGTGCGCGATGAGCGCCACGACCACGCCCGAGGCGCCGGAGAAGGCCACCATCGAGGCGATGCGGGCGGACAGGAGCAAGCGCGGGGCGATCTGGTAGGAGGACACCGCGAAGAGGAATCCGGCGAGCACCACTCCGAAGGCCGCATAGAAGGCGGACAGCCCGCGGGCATCTCCGGCGACCAGCGGCCGCACGTCCTGTGTGGGGACGGGGTGGCCGACCGCCTCGCTCACCGCGGCCGCCAGCCCGGAGATGGTGGAAGGCCCCTGCGCGCCTGCCGTCAGCATCCGCAGTTCGTGTCCCTCGGTGATGATCGCGGCAGGGACCTTGTCATGTGCGATGGCCTGACGCGCGGCCTCGGCGTCCGGGTAGCGGTAGAAGGTGTAGGCGTCGGGGGTCGCGGTGTTCAGAGCGAGCTCCGTGCGTGCGGCCACCGTGTCGGAGGCCGCGATGCCCAGGGGCTGGTGGCGCGCAGCGGGTGAGTGGAAGGCCGCGAGATAGACGGCGACGAATATGGTGCCGATCGCCAACGCCGTGACGACCGGCACGATCATCGCCTTGCGGATGCCGGCGGCCGCGGCCAGCACAGGTGCCGGGATGCCGGGCTCGGTGTCGGCCAGCGCGTGCCGGGCGTGTGCGGGGTGATCGGCCGCCGGGCGCGGCGTCGGATCGTGGAGTGTGGAACCGGGCGGGGTGACGGGAGGGAGGTCTGTGGTCTGCTGCATCAGGGGAGGGAACTTTCTCAAGGATCCGCGGATTTCGGAGGATCTCGGTCAGGGGCGCCCGGCGTTACGGACGTACGGGGTGGCGGCGTCGGCCGATAAGGTCCATTTGGTCTGCGGCCGGGGCAGACACGGCGAGTTGTGCCGTGGGGTCGCCACCGCCCTTCCCTGTCGGCTGCGGTGCTACCAACAAATCCGCAGCCGGGCGGAAGGGCGGACTGCCACTCCCGCCCGGCTGCGGAAAGACGAGCCATACGCGGCCGAATGTTCTCCGCAACAGCTAGAACATCCCGCCGTCGACCTGCAGGGTGCGGCCGGTCATGTAAGCGGCGTCGTCGGAGGCGAGGAAGGCGTATCCGGCCGCCACCTCGGAAGGCTCCGCCAGCCGCTTCAACGCGACCTGGATGCCCGCCCATTCGGACATCGACATCTTGCCCACCAGCTCGGGGTGCAGGTAGCTGGCCCCGTGCTCGGCGGCCATGTCGGTCGCGGTACCACCCGGGGCGATCGCGTTGATGGTGATTCCCTTCTGCCCGAGTTCAGCAGACAGGTTCAGCACCATCGACTCCACAGCCGCCTTGCTGGACGCGTACAGCGTGTGTCCGAACACCGCCCGGGCCGCGCTGACCGAGGAGGTCAGTACGATCCGGCCACCCTCGCGCATGTGGGCCGCCGCGTGTTGGGCGGCGAACAGCTGGCCGCGCGTGTTGACGCCGAAGACACGGTCGAAGTCGGCCGGGGTGATCTTCTCCAGGGCGTCGAAGTGCTCGATGCCGGCGCACGACACGAGGACGTCGAGCCGGCCGAACTCGGTCACCGCCTGTTCGATCAGGGCTCGCGTCTGCTCCGGGTCGGCGGCGTCGGCCCGCACAGCGGTCGCCCGGCCACCGTCACTGGCAAGCTCGGCGACGAGTGCGTCCGCCGCCTCCTTGTTGCCCCGATAGCCGATCGCCACCGCGGCCCCTTCGCCCGCCAGTCGCCTCGCGACCGCCGCGCCGATGCCCCGGCTGCCGCCGGTGACCACAGCCGCCTTGCCCTCGAAACGTGCTGTCTGCACGAGTGCCACCACTTCTCTTCTCTCGCGATACGTGGGGGGAAGGGCCGGGCGACACCGTCGGCGCCCGACCGAGAGCCGGCCCCGGGGCCGTGGGGTACCCCCATGCCAAAGGCGTCCACGCGCCACCCGGGCCGACGTCTTCACCGTAGCATTAACCGCAGGAAATCCTTCACTTAAGTGGGGTGCAGCCCGTCACTGGCGTAATCTCAAGGCCGCCGGCAGCACAGACGAACGAAGGAGACGGATCCACGGTGACCCCCAGCGCATCCCCGGACGGCGGCAGCAGGCCACGGTTGCGGGCGGACGCCGCCCGCAACCGCGCGCAGATCCTGGCCGCCGCGCGCACCGCCTTCCGCGAGTTGGGCACCGCCGCCCCGCTGGACGAGATCGCCCGCCGTGCCGGAGTCAACATCGCCACGCTCTACCGCCGCTTTCCCGACCGCGAGGCCCTGATCCGGCAGGTCGTCGTCGACGGCTTCACCGTCGTGCTGCAGACGGTGGACAGTGCGCTGGAGGTCGCCCCCGAGGAACCGCTGTTCGCCATCGAGAGGCTTCTGCTGCAGCTGGTCGAGGAACGCGAGATGCTTGTCCTCCCGCTGATCGGCGGTCCCGTCACCGACGACCCGGAGGCCGTAGCACTCCAACGCCAGATCGCCGACCGGCTGGAGGAACTCCTGGCCATCGCCCGGTCTCAGCACGCCGTCCGCCCCGACGCGACCGCGGTGGACGTGATCACCACGGGGGCGCTGGCATGCCGCCCCTTGCCCTACCTGCCCGCCGGTCAGGCCACCGCCCTCGCCACCCGGCACGTCCGCATCTTCCTCGACGGTCTGCGCCCGGACGGCGCCCGGCCGCTCCCTCCGTCCCTCACACACGAGGACCTCACCTCCTACTGGAGCTCGGCTGAGGGCGCGGAGCCTGCTTCCGGGGCCGCCGCAGTCTGACGGGGGTGGACGTCGCTCGCCGGAGAGGACCACAATCGTCGGCTGCTTTCCGAAGCCGGCGGCCAGTCCGCTGATGTGCCGACGGCGGCCGGAGATGTAGGGGGCATGGATGGCGGCCCCCAGCTCCGACAAGAGAGCGGCCACCGCCGGGTTCCCTTGTTGCCGGGGGACAGTGGCTGCCCGCGCGACCTTCGATTACGGTCAGTGACAGCGCCCCGAGCGGCCACCGAGATGATCTCGGCGTTCGCCCCTGTCACGGTGTTCGCGGAAACCCCACCGCGATCGTCCAGGACGGCCGGGTTCCGACAGGCACAGCAGCCCACAGCGCGCCGATCGCTGTTCGGCTGCGCGTGACGTCGAGAAGCCCAACCTCTCCGTCGTAGGGGCTGATCACCACGACTCTCCCGGTATCCGCGACCGTGGAGCGCCGCACGGCACTGCGCATGCCTTCGATCCGCAGGCGCGCCATGGCGGACGCCAGCCGCTCCGAGAGCCCTGCCATCAGAGGCCGAGCGGGCACTTGACGGATTCGACCAGTGTGGTCTTTGGCTGCAAGCTGCACCGGCCCCCTGGCACAGGCTCAGGACGATGCCCTGCCGGCGCGGCGATACGGGAGATCCGCAAGTAGTCCGTCGGCGCCCACGGGGCCCCGCGGGCCCCAGCCGAACTGAAGGCTGCCGGGATCGACGTGAACCACAAGCGGGTCGAGCTGCTGCGTGACTTCACCCCGAGCGCACCGAAGCCAGGTACTCGGTGAGATCACGCAAGGAAATCGCAGCCAGAGGGCTTGATCGCTGGGTGCCCAGGTCCGGCATCCCCAGCGCGTTCGCGGCTACACCCGCCACCGCTGCCGCCTCCCGCACCGGGGCCAGGTCCACCAGCCACGCCCCGTCCGGGAAGGTCTTCGCCGAGACGGCGGCGGCCTCCAGCGCGAGCCGGGTCTTGCCGACCCCTCCTGCCCCTGTGAGCGTCAGCAACCGCGCCGTCCGCAGCAGGCGGCGGATCCTCGCAACCTCGACTGACGGCCGACGAAGCTGGTGAACGCCGCAGGCAGGTTCCCCGTCCGTGACGCCACGGTGGTCACGACTTTCGCCTCCCAACCGCCCCTCAGGGTGACGGATGACCGGGGACCGTCAACTAGCGGGCCGCCGCACACGGACTTAGAGCAACTTTCACCACTACGGTCCTCGCTGCGGTCCGCGGCCCGGGATGCCGAAGTCGACCCGTGGCCGGTTCGGTACTAATTCCCCGGCGGGAAGGAAGGAAGGCCGGACGCAGTCCTCACCCCGATCTCCAGTCTGCCCGCGGACAGGGTCACGGCGATCGTGACACCGAACCTCCAGCGCTACCTGAGCGGCAGCCTCGATCAGGTCACGCGAGGTGACGCTTGAGCGCGTGAGCGATGCGCTCAGAGGAGAAGCGACTGTCGGAGCAAGGCCACAAGGTCGCGTGGGGTGTTGAGGGTGGAAAGCACGCGGCCGCGACGTCACACCAGTGGCGGACGCACGGCCTGGGTGCGGAGAAATGGCCGGCTACTTTCCGAAGCCGGCGGTCAGACCGCTGATCAGCTGGCGGCGGCCGAAGACGTAGAGGGCCAGGATTGGGAGGGTGGAGAGGACCACGGCGGCGAGGATGGCAGGGACGTTGATGGTGAACTCGCCCTGGAAACTCCACACGAACAACGGCAGAACACGCTTGTCGGGGCTTTGGGTCAGGATCAGCGGGAAGAGGAAGCCGTTCCAGACGTTCAGTGCGTCGTAGATCGTGACCGTGATCAGCGCCGGGCGGGACAGCGGCAGCGCCAGGTTCCACAGCATCCGCCAGTGCCCGGCGCCGTCGGCGCGCATCGACTCGAACAGCTCGTCGGGGATGTCGCGCAGGAAGTTGACCAGGATGATCACCGTCAGGGGGATCGCGAACGCCGCCGAGGGCAGCACGATGGCCGGGAGGGTGTCGTACATCTGGGCTTTGGCGATCAGGTAGTAGACCGGGATGATCGTGGCCTGCAGCGGGATGGCGAGGCCGAGCAGGAAGACGCTGAACGTCCAGCGCAGGGCCCGGCTCGTGCCGCGGACGATGGCGTACGCCGCCAGGAACGACACGGCGAGCGTCAGCAGCGTCGCACCGGCCGTGACGAGCGTGCTGTTGAGGAGGTACAGGCCGAAGTCGTGGTCCAGGACCAGACGGTAGTTCTCCAGCGTGGGATGCGTCGGGACGGCGAGCGGGTTGGCTTCGAAGAAGCCCTCCCGGCTGCGCAGGCTCGTGACGACGACCCAGTACACGGGGACGAGGACGAGCACCAGCCAGAGCAGGCCGCCCAGCGCGCCGAGGGGGTTGGTGCGGCGTGCGCGGGCGAGGCGGCCGGGCGGTGTGGAGGGTGCGGCGCCGGTGGACGCGGGGCGGTTCGTCGCTTCGGTGGTCGGGGCGTGGGAGAGGGCTGACATCACATACCTGCCTGCTGGCTTCGCATCCGGGAGAAGCCGGAGAAGCGGACGATGATCAGGGAGAGGAGGAGGCCGGCAGCGACCAGGACGACGGAGATGGCGCTGGCGAGGCCCATCTGGTTGCCCTGGAAGCCGGTGATGTACATATCGAGGGGCAGCAGGCGGGTGGCGTATCCGGGGCCGCCGCCGGTGAGGACGAACACCACGTCGAAGTACGTCAGGGAGCCCACGAGCATCAGCGTCGACGAGGTGACGATTGTGTAGCGCAGCTGGGGCAGGGTTATGTGCCGGAACTGGGCGAGCCTGCCGGCTCCGTCGATGGACGCGGCCTCGTAGAGCGAGGCGGGGATCTGCCGGGCGCCGGCCTGGTAGAGCAGGGTGTGGAAAGGTACGAACTGCCAGGCGATGACGAACACGACGGTATAGAAAGCGAGTTGGGGATCGCCCAGCCAGTTCTGGTTGAGCAGGGGCAGGTCCAGGGTGGCGCCGATGCCGAAGTTGGGGTCGAGCAGGTTCTTGAAGATGATGGCGAGGGCCGCTGCGGAGATGAGCAGGGGGACGAAGTAGAACACCGCGAACAGTGCGCGGTAGCGCTGCTTGCCAGCGACGAAGACGCCGAGGAGCAGGCTGATCGGGGTCTGCACCAGCCAGGACACCACCATGAACTTGAGGCTCAGCCACAGCGCGTGGCGGGTGACGTCACTGGTGAGGACCTCGTGCCAGTTGTCGGTGCCGGCCCAGGCCGGGCTCCCCAGGCCGTCCCAGCGGGTGAAGCTGAGGTAGACGACGATGCCCATCGGGACGAGGGCGAACAGGGCGAACAGGGCGAGGGCCGGGACCGCCATGAGGAAGGGCGGGCCGGCGCTGCGGTGCGGGGCGGTGCCGGAGGCCCCGTGCGAGACGATGTCGGGCGTCTTGGCGAGGCTCACTTCGTCGCCGCCTGGTCCATCTGCGTGCAGAACTGCTGGGGGCTGATCTCGCCGAGGAAGAGCTGGTCGAGGTGGGTCAGCAGCGCGTCGCCGAGCGCGGGGTCGAGCGCCTGGTCCCAGGAGAGCTGGAAGTTCTTGGCGTCGCGGGTGAGGTCGTAGACGTAGGAGAGCCAGTCGGCGTTGTCGGCGGCCTTGATCTTCGCGTCCAGGTCCTTCACCGGCGGAACGTTGCCGCCCTTGAGGAGGCTGTCGGTGTAACTGTCGTTGTAGACACCGTCCTTGAGGTAGGCGACAGCGGTCTTCTTCTCCTTGGCGTCGGCCTGCGCGGACAGGGAGTAGAAGTTGGCCGGGTTGCCGACGACGTTCGTGGCGTCGCCCTTTCCGCCTGTGACGGCCGGGAAGCCCGTCCAGCCGAGCTTGCCGCCCGAGACGAACTTCGCCGAGCCCGTCTGGATGGTCCCGAATCCCCAGCTGCCCTGGAGGATCATCGCGGCCTTGCCGGTGTACAGCTGCGCCTCGGCCTGGCCGGTGTCGGCGGACACGGAGGTGAAGCCCTTGGCGAAGCCGCCCGCGTCCACCAACTGCTTGATCATCTCGGCAGCCTTCAGGACGGCCGGGTCGGACCAGGCGCCCTTCTTCCCGGCGACGATGTTCTGGAAGGCCTGCGGGCCGCCGAGGCGGTCGACGAGGTACTCCATCCACATCAGGTCCGGCCACTTGGAGCCGCCGCCCATGGAGATCGGCGCGATGCCCTTGGCCTTGAACGTCTTCACCAGGGCGAGCAGGTCGTCCCAGGTTTTCGGCGGTTCGGCGCCCGCCTTCTCGAACAGCTCCTTGTTGAAGTACAGGACGACGGGCTGCACGCCGTTGACGGGAACACCGTAGACCTTGCCGTCGATCGTGGTGCTCTGCAGCACGGAGGGGAAGATGCGGTTCTTCCAGGCCGGGTTCTTGTCCAGGTCGGGCGTGAGGTCGGCGACCTTGCCGGCGTCGACGTAGTTCTTCAGCGCGCCGCCACCCCAGTTCTCGAACAGCACCGGCCCGTCGCCGGCGCCGACGGCTGTGCGCAGCTTCTGCTTGTAGGGGTCGTTCTGGAAGTACTGGATGTCGATGCGGCTGTCAGGGTGGGCCTTGTTCCACTCCGTGGCCGAGGCCCGGAATGTCGCCTCGGAGCCCTGCGTCAGAGCCCACACGAGGGTGCCGTCGCCGGAGCCGCCTCCGGTGGTACGTCCGCTGCTGCCGCAGGCCGTGACGGTGAACGCCAGGGCCGCCGCACCGGCGGTGATCGTGACGCGGAGGGGGATTCTGCTGGCCATCGTGAGCTCCTTCGCTCTCCAGAGGCTCGATATCGAAAGATCGCAGGTTCGAAAATTTTCGAAACCTCTGCGTTTCCTGGCCGACAAGGTAGGAGCCCTTTTTCGCCAGGTCAAGATGTCCAGCAGATTAATATTGGCAGGAACTGCAGCTATGGACCCGTACGAAAGCTTGCGCTACCTTCCTCGTAAAGCATCGAAAGGATCAGCATGACGAAGCGAGCCGGTCAACGGAGCCGGATCACCTTGACCGGGATCGCCGAAGCTGCCGGTGTCTCCGTGGCCACAGTGTCCAAAGTGGTCAACGGCCGCAGCGATGTCGCTCCCGCCACGCGGGCGCACATCGAGGAACTGCTGGTCGAACACGGCTACGTGGCGCGCGGCGCGGGCGGTTCGCAGTCGCCCGTGCGCACGATCGACCTCACCTTCGACGCGCTGATCAACCCGAACAACCTGGTCATCACCCACGGGGTGACCGAGGCGGCCGCCGAGGCCGGTGTCGATGTCGTGATCAATGTGGCCCCCGACGACCCACTGGGAGCGGCCTGGGCACGCAAGGTCGCCCACGCCGAACGCGAGGGCGTCATCCTGGTGACCTCCGAACTCACGCCCGGGCAGCGCGCCCAGTTCGACCAGGCCGGCATCCCGCTCGTGCTGATCGACCCGATGAACGTGCCCGACGATCACGTGCCGAGCATCGGCGCGACCAACTTCAGCGGTGGCATGTCCGCCACCGAGCACCTGCTACGTCTCGGCCACCGCCGGATCGCCATGATCGAGGGACGGCACGACGCCACCTGCAACACCGCCCGCCTGCACGGCTACCAGGCCGCCCTCGCCGGCGCCGGCATCAGTCCCGACCCCCGCCTCATCAAGCCGGGCAACTTCCAGTTCAAGCCCGCCTACGAGGCCGCCCTGGAGCTCTTCGCCCTCCAGGATCCGCCCACCGCGGTCTTCGCCGCCAACGACGCCGAGGCGTTCGGCGTCATCGAGGCGGCGCGGATGCACGGCCTGCGCGTCCCGCAGGACGTGAGTGTTGTCGGCTTCGACGACACCGTCGCGGCCGGCACCTCCGCCCCTCCCCTGACCACCGTCCGGCAGCCACTTGCGGAGATCGGCCGCGCCGCCCTGCGCACCCTCCTGCGCCTCGCTGCCGGCCAGTCCCTCGACAGCCACCGGGTGGAACTCGCCACCCAGCTCGTCGTCAGGGACTCCACCGCACCACCGCCCGGGCACGCGTAAGCCCCTCCGGGCACCCACCGCACACCACCACCTCAAGGACTCACCATGACCACTCCTTGGGCCGATCCGGCCTGCCCGCGCGACGACAGGGTCGAGGCTCTCCTCACCGAGATGACCCTGGACGAGAAGCTCGCCCAGCTCGGCAGCGCCTGGCAGGGCGTCGAGCGCGTCAGCGGCAACGTCGCTCCCATGCAGGACGCCTTCGACCGTCACAGCGACTTCGCGGCGGCAAGCAAGGACGGCCTCGGACACCTCACCCGCCCGTTCGGCACCAAGCCCGTCGAGCCCACCGACGGAGTGCGCCGACTCACCGCCCTGCAGCGGGACTTGATGCACAACACGCGCCTGGGCATCCCCGCCATCGCACACGAGGAATGCCTCACCGGCTTCACCGCCTACCGTGCGACCGTCTTCCCCGCCGCCCTCGCCTGGGCCGCCGCCTTCGACCCCTCCCTCGTCGAACGCATGGCCCACGCGATCGGCACCAGCATGAGCCAAGTCGGCGTCCACCAGGGCCTCTCCCCCGTCCTGGACGTCGTACGCGACTACCGCTGGGGCCGGGTCGAGGAAACCCTCGGCGAGGACCCGTACCTCGTCGCCACCACCGGCACCGCCTACGTACGAGGCCTGGAGAGCGCCGGGATCATCGCCACCCTCAAGCACTTCGCCGGCTACTCCGCCTCCACCGCGGCCCGCAACCATGCCCCCGTCTCCATGGGACGACGCGAGATCACCGACGTGATCCTGCCACCCTTCGAGATGGCGATCCGCGACGGCGGAGCCCGCTCGGTCATGAACTCCTACGCCGACGTCGACGGCGTCCCGGCCGGTGCGGACCCCTGGCTGCTCACCCAGCTCCTGCGCGAGGAGTGGGGATTCGAGGGCACCGTCGTCTCGGACTACTGGTCCATCGCCTTCCTGCGCACTATGCACCGAATCGCCGCGACCGACGGCGAGGCCGGCGCCCGCGCGCTGGAGGCGGGCATCGACGTCGAACTGCCCGACACCCTCTGCTACGGCGAACCCCTCGCCGAACTCGTGCGCAGCGGCAAGGTCTCCGAGGGCGTCGTCGACCGCGCCGTCCGGCGCGTACTGCGGCAGAAGGTCGAACTGGGCCTCCTCGACGCGGACTACACCCCGGACATCCCCGCCGACGAGGCCGTCGACCTCGATCCGCCCGCCCATCGGGCTATCGCCCGCCAACTGGCCGAACAGAGCATCGTCCTGCTCGACAACCCCGACGAAAAGCTGCCGCTGGCCTCCGATATACCGTCCATCGCCCTGGTCGGCCCGTGCGCCGACGACGCCAACGCGTTCTTCGGCTGCTACTCCTTCCCCAACCACGTCCTGCCCCACCACTCCGGCTACGACAACGGCATCGAGGCACACTCCCTGCTGGGCGCCCTCGCCCGCGAGTTCCCGGGCACCCGGATCGCGTACGAGCAGGGCTGCCCCGTTAAG
This sequence comes from Streptomyces cellulosae, assembly GCF_000721105.1. Taxonomy (GTDB): domain Bacteria; phylum Actinomycetota; class Actinomycetes; order Streptomycetales; family Streptomycetaceae; genus Streptomyces; species Streptomyces cellulosae_A. The sequence continues at coordinate 142,653 of NZ_JOEV01000002.1, read as the reverse complement.
GACACAGACCGCAGCGGCTTCGACGCGGCCGTGGCAGCCGCACGCGAGGCCGACGTCTGCGTGGCCGTCGTCGGTGACCGCGCCGGCCTGTTCGGCCGGGGAACCTCCGGCGAGGGCTGCGACGCCGAGGACCTCTCCCTGCCCGGCGTCCAGAGCGAACTGGTCGAGGCCCTGCTCGACACCGGTACTCCAGTCGTCCTGCTCGTCGTCTCCGGCCGCCCCTACGCGCTCGGCGCCTACACAGGCCGGGTGGCCGCCGCCGTCCAGGCCTTCTTCCCCGGTGAGGAGGGCGGACCCGCGCTGGCCGGCGTCCTCTCGGGCCGCGTCACGCCTTCCGGCAAGCTGCCGGTGCAGATCCCGCGTGCCGCGGGTGGCCAGCCCGGCACCTACCTGCACGCTCCCCTCGGCGGCAACAGCCAGGGGGTCAGCAACCTCGACCCCACCCCCGCCTTCCCCTTCGGCCACGGCCTGTCGTACACGACGTTCGCCTACACGGACCTCACCCTGAGCACGACCGACCTCCCCACCGACGGCGAGGTCGAGATCAGCTGCCGCATCCGCAACACCGGCGACCGCCCCGGCACCGAGGTCGTCCAGCTCTACACCGCCGACCCGATCGCCCACCTCCCCCGGCCCGTCACCCAGCTGACCGGCTTCGCCCGCGTCCACCTCACCCCCGGCCAGGAGCGGCAGGTGACCTTCCGCCTCGGGGGGGGGGGGATGCGCAGGGGGGCCCGTCGCCCCCCACCCCCTGCCGATTTCTTGCTGGTGCAAGTTGAAAAATGTGCGAAGGGCTCAAGCGTCATTTTGCTAGGAGTTCTTCGGGGCAACGTGCCTGCGCTGGACCGCGTTGACCGTTTGTGCGACGTTTCCTCGATCATGGTCACAATCCACGGATCCAGACCGCGCCCGTCCCGAGGCGCCTCGGGCTTCGAGGTGTGCATACGCCTGCAAGTACAGGACCGGGGACTGCTGGACTCAGATTCCGGCACGCCGGACTACCGGCGCCCCGCCACTGCTCAGCGTCGGCCGGCCGGGACAATCTCACAGCATGAACGCTCAGTCCCCGTGGGACCACTTGGGCCGCCTGCTCCGCACCGCCCGTGCGTACCCGCAGCGAGCACCGCTGACCCTCGCCTATGTCTGCCCACTTCTCGTCAGCCACGCCTGGGTCAGCTACGGGCTGTCCGCCGAACGGGCCACCACCCTGTTGAACCACGTCAGCACCAACCTGGACAACCTGCATGACCATCCAGGGGCTTCACTGCTCGGCAGCGTGCTGTTCTTCGACGGTACGCTCACGGATGTCCCCTCACTCGAATTCGTAGGGACCTTCATCACTTTGGGCCTCGGCGTCTGCTGCTTCCTGGCTTGGGTGGAGAGCCGGTGGAGCAAGCCGCGCGCCGTGGCCGTGTTCCTCGGCGGGCACATCACAGCCACCCTGCTCACCGCTGTCGTCGTCACCGTCGCACTTCAGCACGGCTGGTATCCGGCGGCCGTCCGGCAGGCTTCGGACTACGGGGTCAGTTACGGCGCCCAGACCGTGATGGCGGTTGGCACACTCGCCCTGCCCCGGCGGGCCCGCCTCCCCTGGGCGGCCTTCGTGCTCGCCTGGCCCCTCGGCGGTGCCGAGTGGCCCGGGCCGCTGCCGGACTTCACCACCGTCGGCCATCTGATCGCGGCGGTCCTTGGTTTCGGGCTGGTGGCCGTCCCGGCATTCAGGCGGCCACGGGGCCAGGCGCCCGCCGACCGGCTCGCCTACACCGGAGCCGACCTGCGCCGCATCGTCGAGCCTGGCGAGATCACCGTGCTGATCGGCGCGTCCAGCACCGATGTCCGCCTGCGCGGCGCCGTGAACCTGACCGGCCCGGTCCGCACAGTCGGCCACGACAGGGTGCTGCACACTCCCGTATCCGCCAGCTGAACGCTCACAGACGACCTCGGGCCGTTGTTGGCACTCCGGCAGCAAAAGCGGTTCCGTAAGGACACCGTGCTCACCGGGCCCCGCCTGCTACTGAGGTTTTCGGTTCGGGGTGACGTCATGGCGGTGTCGTGATCAGTCCGGTCTCGGCGATGAACCCGCCGAGTAGGTCCGGCCGGTACTGCATCCGTTTGAGGCGGGTGCGGACCAGCCCAGCGAGGTCATCGATGCTGCACGGGGTGAGGTTGCCCAGGCTTTTCTTCAGGTGCGCCCATACGCCCTCGGCCGGGTTGAGGTCGGGGGCGTAGGTCGGGAAACGGAAGACCGTCAGCCAGGGCCGCTTTCCGATCAGCTCGCGCATGGCAGCGTCGACGTGGTGGCTGTAATTGTCCCAGACCAGCACGATGTTGCCGCCGAGCTGCTGGTGGGCAGCGTCCAGCAACGAGGCGAAGTCCCTCTCCCGAAAGCCCTTCTTCTCACCCTTGCGGCCGTGGTGGACCAGCATCCGGAAGACCAGCCGGGTGCGCCGGCCAGCCTTGTAGCAGACCAGTCCCGCCAAGGAGATGCGGCCCGAGCCGGCCGCGCGAACCCTGACCAGGGGTGGACGGCCACGGCGGGACCAGGTGCACGCCTTCGGCGGCCGCAGCAGCTGCCCTGCCTCGTCCGCGAAGCACAGCCAGGCATCCCGGTCCCTCACCGTCTTTCCACCCGCGGCCAAGTCTCCTTGATCCACGTCGCCACGGCCTCCTCGTCGCGTTCGGCAGCCCGCCGTACCGGCACCTGCACCGTCCAGCCCATCTCGCGCAGGATGCGCCAGGTCTGGGCCTGGCTGAAGCGCACGTGGAAGCGCCGGGCGATCACCGTCGCCACCCGGGCCAGCGTCCAGCGCTGGTCCTCCGTCCAGCCGTGCGCGGCCGGACCCTTGTCGAGCTCCGCTGCCAGCCAGGCCCGCCACTCGGGCTTCATCCGTGACGGACGCCCGGACGGCCCCTTGGACCGCAGCGTCTCAATGCCGCCGTCCCGCCAGCGGGCATGCCGGGCGTAGGCGGACTTGCGTGAGACCCGTAACCGCCGCGCGACCTGCGGCGGTTTCACCCCTTGCGCGAATAACTCGGCAGCCTCGAACCGCACTTGCTCCCGCCGGGCCCGCTGCTTCGCGGTCAGGCCACCCCCATCGGGATACCGCATCCTCCACGGATACACCCACCCGCGAGATCACCGTCACCCTAGGCCGAAATCCTCAGTAGTGGCGCTCACCGACACAGTCCGGCGCCCACGGGCGGAGGGCTTGCGGTGACGAAGTCGGCCCGCTCCAGGCGCTGCAGCCATCTTGGGACCGTTCGACGGATCCAGGCCCAGCATCTTGATCAGATCCGCTTGACGCCACTCACTCCTCTCCCGCAGCCGAAGCGTGAGGTGCCTGCCGCGTGCAGGGTCGACAGGCGCCAGAGCATAGGACCCCAGGCAGATCTATCTTTTATGTTCTACGTAACTTTTCAATGTTATGCTCAGCGACGCCGCTGCCCCTCCCACCCGTCAGAGACCGAAAGGATCTCCCGGTCGATGACGCGCGTACCCGAATCGAGCCCGAGCCTCCCGCCGAGATCCGACAGCGACCCGGACCAGGGCTAACGAACACCGGCAATGTCCCCGACCGGCGCTCGCACCAACGGCTTCGCACCTTCGATCCAGCCACGGACGACAAACCAGGAGGAACCCGATGAGTGACATGATCGCCGTCGCCTACCCCAGCGAGGACATCGCCCAGAAGGCGCTTGCAGAACTCCGCGCCCTTCACACAGAGCACACCTTGCTGCTGGCCGACGCCGTCCTGGTCACCCGCGACGACAACGGTGAGGTGACCATCCCCAACAGGCCACACCCCAGCGCCTCCGGCGCGGCAGGCGGGGCACTGTTGGGAGGGCTGATCGGCACACTGTTGCTGGCCCCGCTCCTCGGCGCGGCCATCGGCGCGGCCGCGGGCGGACTGCACGGCGCCGTCGCCGACGACGACGACCAGACCCAATTCATCAAGAGCCTCGGCCAGCGCCTGGCACCCGGCCAGGCCGCAGTGATCGCCGTCATCATCGACGGCACCGAGGACAAGGCCCTGCCGCGCATCGCCCAGTTCGGCGGCGATGTCCTCCACACCTCACTCAGCCAGCACGACGAAGACAAACTCCGCCTCGCCTTGCATCATCACGTCCCCGGCTCCCAGCCTATGCCTTCGTGAGGACCCACTGGCGGCTGCACGCCCGGGTCGCAGAGCGGCGACTGCAGGGAGAACTGGGAAAAGGACAGATCATGTCGCGAGTGCCAAGGTGGCTTGGCCGACTCGGTGCCAGGCTCAACAAGATGGGTGCGCGGCTCAACGAACGGCGTGCCGATATCGACCGGGAGAGTCGGCAGTCACGGGGCGAGCTGAAGGACGATGCAGCCGCCGAATCTTCCGGCGCGTCCGAGGCGCTCCAGGCGGCTCAGGAACTGCAGGACACTTCAGGAGCGCAGGGAGCCGCCTCACAGCCTTCGTCCGACTCTCAGCCGCCGTCGCCTTTCGTGCCGCGTCCTGAACCCGCGTTGGCCGTGCCGTGGGGGCTACGGGTCGCCGCGGAGGCGAGCTGGCGGCTGCTGGTGCTCGCCGGGACGCTCTGGGTCCTGATGCGGGTCATCAGCACGGTCCAGCTGGTCGTTCTCGCCTTCGTCGTCGCGCTGCTGCTGACCGCTCTGCTGGAGCCCGCCGTATCCCGGCTGAAGCGGAAAGGAATACCGCGCGGGCTGGCTACCGCGCTCACCGCGATCTTCGGGTTTGTCACCATCGCCTTGATCGGCTGGTTCGTGACATGGCAGGTCACGGAGAACATCGACAACCTCTCCGACCAGGTCCAGAACGGCATCGAGGACCTGCGCCGCTGGCTGCTCAACGGCCCCTTCCACCTCACCGACAAACAGATCAACAGCGTCGCTCAGAGCCTGGCCGATGCGGTCGGCGCGAACACGGACGCCATTACTTCGGTCGGCCTGGAGGGCGTGGCGGTCGTCGTCGAGGCCCTCACCGGCATCCTGCTCACCTTCTTCTCCACCCTTTTCCTGCTCTACGACGGCAAGCGGATCTGGGAGTGGACCCTGAAGCTGGTGCCCGCGAACGCCCGGCCGGGCGTGGCCGGCGCCGGGCCGCGGGCGTGGGCCACGCTCACGGCGTACGTGCGCGGCACAGTGGTGGTGGCGCTCATCAACGCCTTCTCCATCGGCATCGGCATCTACTTCCTCAACGTCCCGATGGCTGTCCCGCTCGCCGTGTTCATCTTCCTGTTCTCCTTCATCCCGTTGGTCGGCGCTGTCGCCTCCGGCGCGCTGGCCGTGGTCATCGCGCTGGTCACCCAGGGCGTGTTCACTGCCGTGATGACACTGGCGGTGGTACTGGCGGTGCACCAGATCGAGGGCCACATCCTGCAGCCGTTCATCCTCGGCCGCGCGGTGCGGGTCCATCCGCTGGCCGTGGTGCTTTCGGTGGCCTGCGGCGGCATGGTCGCGGGCATCGAGGGCGCGATGGTTGCCGTACCGCTGGTCGCCGTCACCAATACGGTCGTCGGCTATCTGAAGGATTACTCCCAGGGCGCAGCCCTGCGCACCATTCGCGCGGTGGGGAGCGTGACGGCACCAAACTCGGCGTCCCGTGATACCGGATACCGCACGCTCTAAGGGCCGTCCCGTAAAGGATCTTCGGGCGGGTGCGGGCGTAGCCAGCAGATGTTCGGTCCGCTTGTCTATCCGGCGAGGGTGAGGTTGTGCAGGCGGGCGATGCCGCTCATCGCGTGGTGCACACCGTCGCCTTTCAAGCGGCAGTCGCGGAGGATTTTTCAGGTCTTCATGCGGGCGAAGGTGTGCTCGACACGGGCGCGGACCTGGCGGTGAGAAGTGTTGTGTTCTTCCTTCCAGGCAGGCAGTTCGCTCTGCCCGCGCTCGCGGCGGTGCGGGATGATCAGGCCGGTGCCCCGGAGCCGCCGTCGGCGATCAGGGTGGTGCGGCCGACGGCGCCCTTGACTCCGGACAGTGCCCAGGCCTTGCAGTCGTTGCGGTTGCCGGGCAAGGGCCGGCCGACCACGACGACGCGTCGGGTGTCGGCGGCGACGACGATTTGATGGTTGGTGGAGTAGCGGTAGTTCTTCGACCGCTCGCCTGCGGTGTGGTCGCGGGTGGGAACCAGGGTTCCGTCCACGATGAGGACGGTGCTCTTGCGGAATCGCTTGCGGGGCTTGATCGCGAGCAGGGGACCGAGGTGGCTGATGATGCGGTCCGCTGCGGACTTTGAGACGCCGAACAGCGGGGCGAGCTGGCGCAGCGTCAAGTTGGTGCGCCAGTAGGCGGTGACCAGGAGCACCCGGTCCTCCAGTGGCAGGCTCCACGGCCGGCCTCTGCGGACCGCGTCAGCTCCCTCGCGCCGCAGTTGAGCCAGCAGCGTGCCGAAACAATGAGGGCTCAACCCGGTGAACGGAGCTATCCAGAACGGCTGCGACGCCGTAATCACAGCAGACATCGCGAGATCATTGCACTCGTAGCCAGGTGTCCCGCTCACGGCAGTTCTCGACGCCCTACCGAACCTGAGCGGCGCTCCCCGCCGCCCCCTTGGTGACCTGGGTCAGTCGAAGAGGGCAACGACTCCATTTACCCAGATCGCGAGGAACGCGAGGGCCCCCACCAGGCAGCCGCCGCCCGCCAGCACACCGCCGACCGTCCACGGCTCGGATGGCGCCTCCTCGTACTTGTCCTCCAGGCCGTCCTGGTAGGAGGCGGGGTCGTCCCAGTCGACAGGATGCCCCAGCTCCTCGGCACAGGTGGTCCGCACGGCGTCCAGCTGCCCCTCCGCGAAGGAGGTGGCAGCCATCGCTGCGGGGCCGCGCCAAGCGAGGGCCTTCATCCGCCACGCGGGAGATCCATACCGCGCCTTGAAGGCGATGGTCTCGTCGGAGTTGCGGTCCTCTTCGAGGTACATCCACCGCCCGGCCTCGGCGGCATCGCCATAGAGCCTGTACACCTCGGCCAGACGCCGGCGGAGCGTCAGGTCGTACGGGAAGGACGAGACGAGACCGCGCAAACGCTGGCGCGCAACAGGCACCCGGCCAGCGGCCAGGTCTGCGTCAACTCGGGCAAGGGTCTCTCTCAGAGGCATGAGCACATGTTCGGGTATCGCACTGATCCCCGTCGACCTGGTTGTTTACCCAGCACCTGCTCGCTCCCAAGGGAACCCACCAGACGGGACACCCTCACTTACGGGACAGCCCTTAGATCAGGACCCCATGAGTGTTCTCCGGCATTAATTCCCCGAAGGAGCGAGTACCCGAGCTGAGGTCCCGCACAGGCACCCACGGCCACAACATGGCAGGCGCCCGCGCCCTTATGCGCGCCTCCGGTGCACCCGGCGCGGACATCGTCCGGAAGCCGATTCCGTCACTGTCGAAGAGCGTGATGTACACGCGGGGCCTCTTCCGCCCATACTGTGCGCGTTGATGGTCCGATGTATTGCCCGGTGAAGATGGCGCTCTGCTTACTGCGTATCAAGTTCTTGCAGCATCTTCTGCTGATGGCGGTGTCCGACCGTCTCGTAGCCGATCACGGTGACGAACGGAGCGAGCATGACCACCAGCAGGCATACCGAGATGTCCACGCCGGCGGCGGCCAGGAGGACTGCCGTAAGTAGTACGGCGATGGTGAGGGCGACCAGAAGGATGTGGAAGCGGTCGGCCGTGGACAGCAGCAGGGGGTGCAGGAGATAGATCATCAGCATGGAGAGGCCGACCGGGAGCGCGAGGGCCAGGACGACGGCGGTGCCGGAGATCTTGGCGTGGTGTTCCATGTACAGGCCGGCCACATGGAGCCCGGCGCCGGCTGCGGCGACGCCGATGAACAGGGGGATGTGGCCGTAGCCGAAGGGGTATCCGCGCTTGCGTCGGTGTACCAGGATGTCGCCGAACGGCGTCAGGAAGTACATCCACCACATACCGAAGGTCAGGCCCACACCAGCGATGACCACGGCGATGGCGTTCCAGGTCCAGTGCGTGCCGTCCCCGCCGCCCAGGAGATCGCCGGAGGAGGCGACTGTACCGACGACGCCCTCGCCGAGAACGATGATCGCGAAGAGTCCGTACCGTTCGGCGACGTGGTGCGGGTGCCAGGGCGTGCCGTCCGCGGAGCCCTGTGTGAACACGGGCAGGACGAGTTCGAGGGCGCCCAGGACGCCGAACGCGATGAAGACGACGGCGATCGGCATGTGGACGAAGGCCACGACGATCCAGCCGGCCTGGACGATCAGCGTCGAGCGGATGTTGGCCATGCCGACGCCGTGGAACGAGGGGGACTGCCGGGCGGCGCGCCACCACTGGAGCACCATCGCGATCCGCATGACGACGTAGCCGATGACCATAGCGCGTAGTTCGAGGTGGCTGCCCTCCTCGACGGAGTGGAACATCGCGGGCAGGCCGAGCGAGAGCACGACGACGCCGATCATCTGGAGCATCGTCAGGGCCCGGTAGAGCCAGTCGTCGGTGGCGAAGGCGGAGGCGAACCAGCTGAAGCTGGTCCAGGCGATGCTGATCGAGAACATCGCCAGGACGAACGCGATGGTCGCCTGGCCGGCATGCCCTTCGGCGACCATTTCGGCGAACTGGAGCGCCGCTGTGCCGACGGCGACCACGAAGGTCAGGTCGAACAAGAGCTCCAGCGGTGAGGCGGTCCGGCCGGGCTCTTCTGGGTCACGGCCGGTCATGGGGACCAGCCGTCGCGACAGTCCGAGCTTGCCGGAAGTGCTGGTGGGTCGGGGTTCATTCATGTGCAGCAGTATTTCTGGCGCTTCTCGTGACAGCCCGACCGCACTGCTGGGGCAAGCGGCGAAGTTATGTACCGGCCGGGCCCACCATGATGGAGCCTTGGAGGAATCCCGCCCGCCGACAGCCGGGGCAGAGAGGCGCATGGTTGCGTGTAGAGCTGACGGTAGGGGACTGTGGTCACGGTCGATGAGGTGCTGCGGAGCGCGGGCGATGCTTGCGAGAGGCAGCTGCGGGGGTGGGTGGGGTCGCTTCAGGGGCCCGCTGCTGAGGTGGCTGCCTGTCAGTTCGGCTGGTTGGGGGAGGGTGCACGTCAAGGCGGTAAGTACGTGCGTGCTGCCCTGACTCTGGCGTGTGCGCGTGCGGTCGGAGGTACGGACCGGCAGGCGGCGCCGGCGGCAGCGGCGGTGGTGCACAACCTGTCGCTTCTCTACGACGATGTTCTGGACGGTGACACGGTGCGGCGCCACCGTGCGGCCGCGTGGCAGGTCTTCGGCCCGTCGTCCGCAGCCCGGTCCGCGGACGCGATGATGCTGACCGCGTTCGACGTATTGTCGGAAGCCGTCGGGCCGGACGGGCCGGTGGCCCGTGAGGCGTCGGCCGCCCTGATGGACGTGCTGATTCAACTGGTGGTCGGCGGGGCAATGACGAGGGTGTACGCGGGGCTTTCCGTCACGGTCGGCGGCCGGAACGCCAGCGCCTCGCGGATCGACAGGGGCTACGGCAACATCTCAACGGTTTCCGGGAACTGGCCCTCGATACCGAAGAACTGAGCATGGTCGGGCTGAATGTGTCGGCCACCGGGCCCCAGCCGCCTCCGCAAGTCTTCCGGCGACCAGTCCTGTCGTACACCCACTCCGTGCCGCCAAGGCTAGGGTTCGTCCGATTCCGCCAGAACCTGTCGGCTTGCCACCACTAGCCCGAGCATCATCGATTAACTATTATCGATGAGATCCGGGCGAGAGGTCAAACAGTCGGTCACCAGGGGGCCTCGGCTGACGAAGTCCGGCTGGGCCTGCCGAGCGAGCAAAGGAACCGTTCACATGGACGCAGTCGACGCCGGGGCGGCCGATCCGGAGCGGGGACGCGCTGCGCGGCAGAGTGCCGAGGCGCTGCTCTCGGCGCTCTCCCTGCCCAGCCGCGGGATCAGTTACTCCCTCGCCTTGCCTCGCTACACCGGTATGCCGCTGTTCGGATCGCACCCTCCGTTCCAGGTGACGATGTACCGCACCCCGAACGGCCTGCGCGGGGACGGCGAGCAGCCGTGGGGGCCGGTCAATGAGGTCAACCTCGGTTACATGGCAGAGGTGGTCAGCGGCACGTCGCACAGCGGTGCCCATGTCGACGCCCTCGCACACATGACGATCGGTGAGGACGACCACTGGTACGGCGGCGGCAACGCACGTCAGCATCTGGGCGACCGCGGACCGACGCTGGGTGACGCAAGCAAGCTGCCCCCCTTCATCACCCGCGGCGTGCTGCTGGACGTCCCGGGATACCGTCAGGTGGACGCGCTGCCCGCACACTCACCGGTGAGCGCAGACGAGCTCGACGCCGTCGCGAAGCGCCAGGGCGTAACGGTCCAGGCCGGCGACGTCGTTCTGGTGCGGACCGGATATCTGAGTCAGTGGCCCGATCCCGAGGGTCTGGCCCGGCACGTCACTGCCGGCCCGGACATCAGCGCCGCCCGATGGCTGCTGGAGCGGGGCGTCGTCGCATGCGGCAGCGACACCGAGACCTTCGAGGTGCAGCCGGCGCCGGATCTGGGCATTCCGGCGAACCCGCAGCCGGTGCACACTCTCCTGCTGATAGAGAACGCGATCTACCTGTTCGAGTCGCTGTACCTGGAGGAACTCGCTCGCGACGCGATCTACGAATTCCTCTTCATCGCGCTGCCGTTGAAGATCAAGGGAGCGACAGGGTCGATGCTCGACCCTCTCGCGATCGTCTGAGGCCAGGGTCCGTGACGCCTTCAGCGGAACGTCCCGGCCGCACAAGTCGGCTGAGGCCGGCGGAGGTTACGACGCTTGCTCGCCCTGGGCCAAGCCGATATCGGGGCTGTAATGGTCGCGCAGCAGGTTGCTGACGTTGATCTGGTGCGTCCGGGCTCGCTCGGCCGCCGCCTGCGGATCCCGCTTTTGGAGTGCGGTCAGGATCCCCTTGTGTTCGTGCACGATGGCCCGAACGTCCACATTGGGGAGGGTCAGGGTGATGAACGTGCGGGCGAACGGTTCGAGTTGGTCGAACACGCGTGTGACGGCGAGGTTCGCCGAGGCCTGTGCGATGGTCTGGTGGAAGTGGGCGTCCGCTCGGGTCATCCCGAGGTAGTCCTGCCGCTCGAGGCACGCCAGCATCTCGTCGTAGGCGCCTTGCAGTTCGTCGATCGTCCGGTCGTCGAGTTGGGCCACCGCCAGCCGCGCGGCCAGGGCGTCGATCTCGGACCGCACCAGGCTGACGTCGGCGAGTTCCTTGCTCGTCGGCATACGCACCCGGGCACCGCGGCGCGAGTGGATGGCGACGACGCCGATCGCTGCGAGGTCACGCAGGGCCTCCCGGACCGGGGACTGGCTGGTCCCCAGCTCCTTGGCCAGCCGCATCTCGACGATCCGCTCGCCGGGCTTGTAATGGCCCTGCATGATCCGGTCGAGCAGCAGCCGCTTGACGGACTCGGAGAGCAGCTCCCCACCGAAAGCGGGATCCAGCCCACTTTCACCCATCGAAACTCCTCTCCGCGTAGCCGACGCTCCGTCCTCGCCGACACGCCAGTGTCTCACGGAGCGCCTGGTCGGAGGCGGGTCTCAGCAGTGGAGCTGGACCGGAGGGAGGCGCGGTCATGCCGATCCAGCCCGAGCGATGGCGGTGCCGGGCTCACCATCCGAGTTCGGATACTCCGAGGTCCCCGGAGCCTCCGGTGTGACGCTGATGGCTCCACCGGGCCGCAGGGTGAGACGGTAGCCGTGCAGGTACGGAGGTTCGCCGGGGTCTGCGCCGAGGAAGGTCAGCGCGATCGCACGGAGTACGGGCGAGTGGGTGATGCCGACGATGATCCGTCCGGACCAGTCGGGCACGTGCGCCAGGCTGCGTGTGAAGGCCTCGATCCGGGTGCCGACTGCGCGCGCGGTGTCCCCGGGCGGGTGACTGTGGCCGAGCCAGTAGCCGATCCGGTCCGCGTCGGTCAGGAAGCCGCCGTAGAAGGGCGCCTTCAGTACGTCCTCTTCCGTGACCGAGGGAGCCTGCTCGCGAAAGGCCGCCGCGGAACTGACCATGTTCACGTGGTGTCCGCCGAGGTAGAGGTCCGGGTTACGGAGAGCGAACGACGGCTGGGGCTCCGGCAGGGAGATGTCCGGACGCACCGACTCGGCGCCACGGCGGAAGTGTTCCGCGGTCTCGCGGGTCCGGGTGGTAGGGCTTGCCAGGAGGCCGATGGCGGTCAGGTTCTGTCGGGCGAACCACCGGCCGGCGGCCATGGCCTGCGCCCGGCCCTCGTCGGTGAGCGGAACATCCCCTTTGTGGGATGCGATCGCGCCGTGGCGGAGCACGATGAGCCGTACAGGCTCCTCCGATGTGGCAGGAGAGGTCTCGGTCAAGGGACTGTGGCTCCTTCTGGCGGTACGGTCTCATGCGAACAGACAGTGAAGGGACGGGCGAGTCGCGAGGGGAGTGATCGGGACCCGCCCGCCCCGGACCTGGGTGGCGGTCAGCCGACCGCCGTTGCCGCGAGGTGCGTGCTCCATGCCTTCTGGAAGAGCGCGAAGACCGCGTCGGCGAACTCGGGGTCGTTGATGTTGTTGTCCATTTCGAGCAGCTCCACGTCCTTGTCCAGATCCCGCCGGATCGCCTCGAACACCGGCGTGACGTCGATGCCGTGGTACTGGCTGCCCTCCCGGCAGTAGTTGTCCAGGCCGGCCAGGGGCAGTGCGACCGCTTTGGGACCTGGCGCGCGATTCACGTGGTCGGCGACATACTCGCCGAGTTCGCGCATCTCCTCCGCGGTGGCGAGCAGCGTCGAGACGTTGGCGTTGTGGATGAGGACGTTGCGCTCCTCGGTGTTGAACTCCGTCGGAATGGTGTCGACCGCGCCGAAGTTGAAACACTCGATGGCGCCCGGAACGACGACCTGGGGGATGCCCGCACGTATCGCCGCCTCCATCCGCTCACACCCCGGATCGAAGAGGCCCTTGTGCCAGTGGTTGAGGATCTCGGGAAGCGAGAAGTCGATGAGCCCGTTGATGACGCCCTCATCGATGAGGTGCTCCATCCCGGCTCCCTCACCGACCGCGTGGAAAGTGACCACCTCGAAGCCGTTGTCCTCCAGGTTCTTACGGATCCGCATGACGCCCGGCGTGGTCATGCCCCACATGGAGATCGCGATGAGCGGCTTGCTCGCCTCGACCTGGCCCCTGGTGACCTCGTAGCCCCTGGCCATGCCGGCGGCGGCATGCGCGGCGTTGCTCAGGACCAGCTGTGAAATACGGTTCAGCCCCGCGATATCGGTGACCGCGTTTCCCATGAACATGTCGGAATGCCCGACGTAGGGCCTCGTGTTGTTCGACGCCATCGTGCTGATGATGAGCTTCGGGAACCCCATTCCGAGGTTCCGGAAGGCACCGCTGAGCAGTTCCGTGCCGCCGGAGCCGCCCAGGCCCAGGACCGCGTCGATCTTTCCTTCCGCGACCAGCTCGGCGAGCAGGCTCCGCAGCCCCTCGCTCATCTTTGTGAGGGCGAGGCTGCGGCCGCTGACTCCCTCCACTCGGGAGTGGAAGTCCGCTCGATCGAAGCCGCCGAGCTCGGCCACCGCTGAGGCCCCGATGTCCGGGGTGAAGTGGGGGTCACCGAGGATTCCACAGTCGATGGTGAGCACATCGACGCCCGTGGCCAGCAGCCGTTCCTTCACGAACGCATACTCCACCCCCTTCGTGTCCAGGGTGCCGACGAGACAGACCACTGGGTTGAGTCTCATTGCTCATCTCCTTTGATGAGTGCTGCCCATTCGGACTACTCCGGGCGCGGTGCCGCAGACCGGTCCGCGTTCGCGGCCCGGATCGCGGACCAGACTCGTTCGGGGGTCAGCGGCAGGTCCCGGACGACCACGCCGGTCGCCTGTGCGACCGCCGCACCGAGAGCTCCGGCGGTGCACAGCAAAGCGCCCTCGCTGATCCCTTTGGAGCCGTAGGGCCCGGGGCCGTCATGGTTTTCGACGGCGGCGGTGACGAGTTCGACCGGGACGTCCTTGAACGTCGGGATCCGGTAGTCGAGCGCGCCGAGGTTGCGGATGCGGCCGTGCTCGTCCACGAGCACCTGCTCCATCTGGCTATGCCCGAGCCCCATGATCGAGGCCCCCTCGTCCTGGGAGACGACCTGGATCGGGTTGAGCTCTCTGCCGACGTCGCCGACCGACACGTGTCTGGTCAGCAGCAACTCCCCCGTCTCGGGGTCGACCTCGACCTCGATCGCGGTGCAGTTGAACTCATAGAAGGCCGCGTCGCCGCCGAGGGGGTGACCACTGCGGCCGCGAAGCCGGCTCACACCCTGGCCGATGAACTCCCCGCGCAACGGGCCCAGCGCCTCGCGTGCCGCCTCGACGAGGGGCATCTCCCGATCGGCGGTGACCAGTACGCCCGGTCGCTCGTCCAGTTCGCCTGCCGGGACGCCGGTCGTCTCGGCGTACAGGTCGAGGATCCGGCGCCGGATGTCGGCACACGCCTCGATCACGGCCGTGCCCATGAACACGGTGGAGCGGCTGGCCGAGGTCTGCAGGTCGAAGGGAACGGCCCCGGTGTCGCCGCTGACGACGTTCACCTGGTCGACCGGCGTGCCGAGCTCGTCGGCCACGATCTGCTGCCACAGGGTGCGAGCCCCCTGGCCCATGTCGGACGTGCCCGCGTAGACGATGGCACTGCCGTCGTACAGCAGGCGGACCAGACTCTGCGAGAGCCCGGAAGTTGCGCCAGGTTTGATGCCGACGGCGATACCGCGCCCTCGGTTCGGCTTGAGCGGCTCGTGCCAGCCGACCAACTCGGCGGCCTTCTCGAGGCTTTGGGCCCAGTCCCCGTCGGCCGTGGCCTGATGATCCCCGCGGATGAACGCCTCGCCACGCGCGACGAGGTTGCGGCGGCGGACCTGCAGTCCGTCGAGGCCCAGTACGCGGGCGCCGGCATCGAGCTGGGACTCGGTTCCCCAGGCCATCTGCGGACTGCCGAAACCGCGGAACGCCGTGCTGGGGGTCGTGTTGCTGAGGACGGCCCTGGCCGTGATGCGCACCGCGGGGATGCGGTAGGGCCCGCCACCGACGTAGCTGCCCTTGGCCATCACGCGTGGCGCCACATCGGCGTACGCCCCGATGAGGTAGTCGGCGTCGAGTTCGTGGAAGGTGATCTCGCCCTGCCGGGTGAAGCCGGTCCTGGCCTTGATGCGGCAGCCAGCCCTCCGCATCGCCTGGAACGTTTCCTCCAGGGACAGCACGAGCCGGCAGGTCCGCCGGGTGCGCTGGGCCAGAAACGACATCAGGGGTTCGTATTTGGGGTTCTGCTTCCCGCCAAACCCACCGCCGGGATCGGGCGCGAAGACCCGCACCTTGTTCAATGGGAGTTGCAGCAGGGAGGCCACGGTGCGTTGCAGCAGGTAGGGGTGCTGGACGGGCGAGTAGACGTCGAGGCCGCCCTCGTCGGTCGGGACGACGACCGTTCCGCCGGGCTCGATCGGGAAGTGGGTGACCATCGGGAACGTGTAGACGTGCTCGACGACGGCTTCCGTGCGCTGTTGGGCGGCGGCGAGGTCGCCCCAGGCGTAGTGCGCGTCCTTCAGGACGTTGCTGTCCCTCTTGGGATCGTCTGGCCGGATCGACTGATCCTGAACGAGGTGAGCCCCGGGTGCGAGTGCTTCGTCGAGGGTGTAGACACCAGGAAGTTCGCGGTAGTCGACGCGCACGGCGCGCACCGCCGCCTGGGCAGCGTCGAGGGTTTCCGCGACGACTGCGGCGACGGGTTCACCGTGGTAGTTGACCCGGCCCGTCGCCAGCACCGGACGGTCCTGATGTGACACCCCGAACCGCGGCACCGGCTGGGGCAGGTCCTCCGCCGTCACGACCGCCAGCACGCCGGGAAGGCGCGCGGCGAGGGACGTGTCGATGCCGAGAATGTCGGCACATCCCAACGGAATCGTCACCAGCGCCACCTGCGCGGCCCCGGGAAAGCTCAGGTCCGCGAGGAAGCGCTGTCCACCGGAAACCCGGTCGACGCCGCCGTACCGGGTGACGGATTGGCCGACGGCGCCGTGCTCATGAGGGAGCCCGCCCGGGATCGGCACGGACTTCACGGGGTCAGTCATGGTCGCCCGCCCTGCGCGCAGCGGTCTCCTTGACCGCGGCGACGATCCGCGCGTAACCGCCGCACCGGCACAGGTTTCCGGACAGGGCCTCGCGGATCTCCGGCTCGCTCGGCGCGGGATTGGTCCTCAGCAGGTACTCCGCGGACATCACCTGGCCTGGGATGCAGAATCCGCATTGGACAGCACCGGCGTTGAGGAACTCCTCCTGCAGGTCCGTCGGCCCGCACTCTGACAGACCCTCGATCGTCGTGACCTCATGGCCGTCGGACTCCACGCACAGGACAAGGCAGGAGTTCACCGCCTTTCCGTCGAGGAGCACGGTGCACGCGCCGCATTCCCCCTCCGCACAGCAGCTCTTCGTGCCGGTCAGCCCGAGGATGTCCCGCAGCCCCTCGAGAAGAGAGCGGTGCGCCGGGGCCGTAACGATGCGCGCGGTGCCGTTGACGGTGACGGTGCTCGTGGTGGTCAGCGGATCCTCGTCGGCCTGAGCGGGACTCATGCCGCCTCCATCCTCGTACGACGGCCGGCCGCGGCCAGCACAGCTCGCTTGCCGAGGACGCGAAGCATCGCCTCACGGTATTCACGGCTCGCGCGGACGTCGGTGATCGGTGCTGCGACGTTCAGTAGCTGGTCGAGGACCCTCTCCAGCTGGGGTTCGTCGGTCAGATCCACTGGTTCGGCCACCTCGGCCATGAGCGGCTTCGGGCCCACAGCACCCAGACCGAGCGACATCCGCCCGTCGCTGGATACGGCAGCCGCGACACTGACCGTGCCCAGATCAACCCCGCGTCGCCGGGTCAGTCGCTGAAACGCGGACCCGGTCCCTGCGGGCGGCCACGGCAGGTCGATCCGCGTGACCAGCGCGGACGCGTGACACTGCGTCCTGCGAGGCCCCAGGAAGAAGTCGGCCAGCGAAACGGTGCGAGCGCCGTCGACCGACTCGATGGTGACGACCGCTCCCAACACAAGGAGCGCGGGAACCGTGTCGGCGGCCGGGGAGGCGTTGCAGAGGTTGCCCACCAGGCTGGCCCGGTTCCTGATCGCGACGGAGCCGACGGTGAGTGCGGCCTCACTCAGCGCGGGAAACGACCGACGCACGTCCAGGTGCGCGACCAACTCACCGAGGGTCATGGTGGGGCCGATCCTGATGCCGTCTTCCGTCAGTGTGATCGGCTCTGGCAGGTCGGTGATCCCCTTGAGATCGACGATCCAGGTCGGGGCGATGGTGCTGTGCCGCAACCCGACCAGAAGATCGGTGCCCCCGACGAGTGGACGGGCGCGGTCACCCTCGGCCGCGAGGACGGCCAACGCGTCGGCCTTACTGGTCGGTCGGTGATACCTCATCCCTGTTCCTCCTTCAAGCCGGGCTTGCACCGCGACGAACTCCGGGGTTTCCAACCGGGGGCACAGGCCCTCAGGGATGTACGACGATCTTCATCGCGCCACTGTCACGGTCGTTGAACGTCGCGAGCGCGGCATCGTACTCGCTGAGCGGGAAGCGGTGTGTGATGAGCTCTCCCACGCGCATACGGCCGTTCGCGACGAAGGGCATCACGCGGCGCATTTCACCGGCCGACGCCCGGGAACCAACCAGTTCCAGCTCGTCCAGGACGAGCGACTGGCACTTCAGCGCGACCCCCGCCGTCGGAATGCCGACCATCGCGCACCGACCGCCCCGCCGCAGCAGGGCCATGCCCCAGGTCAGTGTCTCCGGCACGCCGGCGCACTCGAGCACCACGTCCGCGCCCGTGCCACCTGTCAGCTCACGGACGGCCGCGACCGGATCACCGGCGTTGGTATCCACCGTCTCGAAGCCCAGGGCCTCGGCCTTCTGGAGGCGGTAGCCCCGGCCGATCACGAGGACGCGCGCGGCACCGCAGATGAGTGCGGCGTCTGCGGCGAGGAGGCCGATGGCGCCGGCTCCGGTGACCGCGACAGTGTCACCCGGCTGGATGTTGCCACGTCGCGCTACATGCAGCGCGATGCTCGCCGGGTCGACGATCGCGCCCTCGTCGAACGTGACGGTGTCAGGCAGCCGGAAGATGCATTTCACGTTGTGTACGGCGTAGGTGGCGTTCACGCCCTGGGTGTTGTGCCCGTACTGCTGGTGGAGGCCCGGCGCACCGTAGTTCTCGCAGAGGTTGTACCGTCCCTCGACGCACTTCTGGCATGCACCGCACGCGTTGTGGCTCGTTCCCGCCACGCGGTCCCCGGTCTTCCAACCGAAGGCGTCCGCACCGGGCCCCAGCGCGACGATCTCGCCGGCCCACTCATGGCCGGGCGTGAACGGGAAGGCCGTCGGCCAGAATCCCGGGTAGTCACCGCGGATGAGATGGGCGTCGGTGCCACAGATCGAGACCGCCCGCACCCGGGCCAGAACCTCGTTGTGTCCCGGCTCGGGTACCGGCGCCTCCTGGATCTCGAGAACGCTGGGTTCCTTGACCACCAGTGCCTGCATCATCCGGGTCATCCAATAGCTCCATGATCGTCGAGACACGTTCCGCCGGGGGCCGTGGGACAGGGACTCAGTGGCTGATCCGGGCCTAAATCGGACCCTCTTTCATCGATAATCGATAGCGTAGGAAGGTGCGGGGGGTACGTCAAGCGTTGCCAGCGGCTTGCTCTGAGCGTACTTTCGATAATCGATTGTCGATGGGAAGGCCTGGGACGAATGACGAACGCTGCGAAGACGGCCATCATCACCTGCGCGCCTACCGGAGCCATCCACACACCGTCGATGTCCCCCGCGCTGCCCGTGACCCCGGAGGAGATCGCCGCGGCCGGCCTCGCCGCCGCCGAAGCCGGCGCCGGTATCCTCCACCTGCACGTGCGTGACCCGCAGGACGGCCGCCCGGTCCAGGACGTGGGCCTGTTCAAGGATGTCCTCGCGATCATCAAGGACTCTTCGGACGCGGTCATCAACATCACGACGGGCGGAAGCCCCCACATGACGGTCGACGAGCGGATCGCCCCGGCTGTCCAGCTCGCGCCCGAACTCGCCTCGCTCAACATGGGCTCGATGAACTTCGGCCTCTACCCCATGTTGCAGCGGTACTCCTCGTTTCAGCACGAGTGGGAGCGCCGCCACCTCGAGGCCAGTCGAGACCTCGTCTTCAAGAACACCTTCGCCGACCTCGAGCGCATCCTCGCCCTCTGCTCCGACCAGGGCACCCGGTTCGAGTTCGAGTGCTACGACACGTCTCACCTCTACAACCTCGCCCACCTCCTCGACCGCGGCCTGGTCAGGCCTCCGCTGTTCGTGCAGACCGTGTTCGGACTGCTCGGCGGCATCGGGGCGGACATCGAGGACGTACTCCACATGCGGCGAACGGCCGACCGCCTCTTCGGTGACTTATGGGAGTGGTCGGTACTCGGCGCCGGTGCGGCACAGATCAGACTCGGCTCCATCGGTCTCGCACTCGGCGCCAACGCGCGGGTGGGACTCGAAGACTCGCTGTGGGACGGGCCGGGCCAGCTCGCCGAGTCCAGCAAGGTGCAGGTCGACCGCATCCTCACCGTTGCCACCGCACTGCACCGGCAGCCCGCGACACCGCAGGAGACCCGGCGCCGCCTCGATCTCAAAGAGTCGTCTCCTCGGCCCTGATCGCGCCACCACACCACACGCAAGGCGCGTGACACGCGCACACCGCAACCGCGAGGAAATCCATGACGAACCGTGAGGCGTTGCTGGCCAGGCTTCGTGCCGAACTCGAAGCCGGCCGCCCCATCATCGGCTCTGGAGCAGGAACCGGCCTGTCCGCCCTGTGCGAGGAGGCCGGCGGGAGCGACATGATCGTGATCTACAACTCCGGCCGCTTCCGCATGGCCGGACGCGGCAGCCTCTCAGGGCTGTTGCCCTTCGGATCCGCCAACGACATCGTCGTCGAGATGGCGCAGGAGGTGTTGCCGGTGGTCCGGCACACACCGGTCATAGCAGGCGTATGCGGCACTGATCCGTTCATGCTCCGCGCACCATTTCTGCAGAAGCTCAAAGCCATGGGGTTTGCAGGGGTGCAGAACTTCCCCACGGTCGGTCTGATCGACGGGGTGTTCCGCGCCAATCTGGAAGAAACCGGCATGGGTTACGGCTTGGAGGTCGACCTCATCGCCGCCGCACATGAGGCGGACCTGCTCACCACGCCCTACGTGTTCAGCGCCGACGACGCACGTGCCATGACGCAGGCCGGAGCCGATGTGATCGTGTGTCACATGGGCCTGACCACCGGGGGCAAGATCGGCGCCGAAACGGCGAAGAGTCTGGACGACTGCGTTCGACTGATCGACCAGTGGGCGCAAGCCGCGGCCGCCGTTCGTGAGGACGTAATCGTCCTGTGCCACGGTGGACCGATTGCTGAGCCCGACGATGCCGCTTACGTGCTCGCCCGCACCGAGCGCTGCCATGGATTCTTCGGAGCTTCGAGCATGGAGCGTCTTCCGACCGAGCGAGCACTGACCGAACAGACCCGTAAGTTCAAAGAACTGGGAAGGGTCGATTAGGTTGTTGATCTCCGGCGTCATGCCCTGAGGTGACGGTGCAGGAGTCCGCGGACAGCACGAAGCCGTGGTGCGGAGCCGCCGCCGTGATGGCGTACATGACCTGGTGGCGGTCATCGGCTGGGGACTCAGACGGTGGCACGGTCGGAGTCGCACGGCCCTGACTGCGGGCCGGGGGCGGTCAGTCAGCCGAGGGCTACTGCCACCGCGTGACCCTGGATGCGATCCGGTACGTCACCGGCAGCGGCTTCAAGTGGCGCAGGACACCCGCCGACCTCCCGGCCCGGGACCGAGTGCATGCCTTCTTCCACAGACGGCGTCCTGGCTCCCAGGCAGGGGTCACCCTGAGTCGGCACCTAGAGGAGGCTGCACCACAGTTCGCCCCTGCTATCGCTCCCCGGCTGGACAAGTTTCTTGCCGGCGGGGGCGTTCGCCCTCGGTAGTGGCCAATTGCAGGTGGCCGCCCCACGGGGCAGGGCCATTTGCCGGTAGCGCCATTCGGCGTGACCGGTACGAACCGCCCGCGCCGAAGTGCCTCGTGTAGCCGCGCGGTGCGTCATAGTCGATACCCAGGCCGGAGATCTTCAGCGCGGTGCGGCGTCCAGGCGCGGAATGTTCTCGCCGCTCGACAGCACCTTCCGAATGATGCGGGCACGATCCTGGCGCTCCCGTCGAGGCGGGGCCGGGATGCCGTACTGGGTGTCGTCGGCGATGAACATCGCCAACAGCCTCGGCGCGGCCCTGGGCGGTCTCGTCATCGCCCAGGGCCTGGGTTACCTCGCGCCCTTCTGGCTCGGCGCTTCGCTGGGTGTCGTCGGCTGCGTCATGGCCGCCGCAGGTTTCGCAGCGGACAACCGCTCCGCGCGCACTGCCAAGGCCCACTCGCAGGAGACCGCGAACGCCGCGTGACGCGTACGAATGGCCTCTGTGAGGTGACGACATGCTGCCTGTGACTGACTGTCCAGCCCCTCGAGGGGGAAGAAACGGATCAAGCCCCCTCACCCCCTCTTCCTGGCAGAATGCGAGGGCTCGCTGATCTTGCTCATCTCCCACGGCCCTCCTCCCGCACCGTGAACACGAGATCCGTCGGCCCCGCTGGAGGCACCCGCAGCAGTGCAGCGCCCGCCGCTTCCACTACAGGCGCTGCATATAGCCGGATCGCATGCGTCACGAACCACCGCCGTTTGGAGGTACCGAGAAGCATTACCCTGCGGCTTGCGTGGCCTGCGGTGTCCGTACGGCAGCTTGGGACGGGCTGTTGTTCCCCTGCTCGAGGACCGTCCGCAGGGCACGGAAGTCATGGGGTCTACCGGCGGCCACGGCGCCCACGGGGTGTCCGTTCGCGGTCGCCAGCGCAGCGAAGTCGAAGTCGCCGATGTCGCCCTGCACCGTCAGGGAGTCGGCTTCGGCGCAGTGACCGGCGATCTGCAGCATGACGCCGTACTGGTCGGTCCACGACCAGGGAACCGCGGTGAAGGGTGTCCCGGCGCCGAGCATGTTCCGCGCAACGGCGGCGGCATGCTGCTGTGCGTGATTCCACTGCTCCACGCGCACATGTCGTCCCAGGACCGGGTCGGGATACAGAGCCACGTCCCCTGCCGCGAAGATGCGCGGGTCACTGGTCGCGCCGAGGGCGTCGACGAGTATGCCGTCCCCTACGTCCAGGCCTGCCCGGGCGGCCAGTTCCACGTCGGGCCGCACGCCGGTGGCGACCATCACCGTGTGCGCGTGCCAGCTCCTGCCGTCCCCGGTGGTTGCTTCGAGCATGCCGTCCCTGCGGGCGAATCCTGTGAGCGTGACCCCGGTGTGCACCCGAGTCCCGTGGGCGCGGTGAAGTCCCAGGACTGCACGGCGCAGGGGTGCGGGCAGCGCCCGGCGCAAGGGCTCCGCGTCGGCCTCCAGAACGGTGACGTCGAGTCCCGCCGACCGGGCGCTCGCGGCGACTTCCAGGCCTACCAGTCCCGCGCCGATGACCAGCAGAGGGCCGCCGGACTGCAGGTCAGCGCGGAGAGCGGGCACGTCGCCGAGGCCGCGCAGGGTGTGCACACGGTCGTACCCGGTGGCGTACGAAAGGACGCGGGCGCGTCCTCCGGTCGCCAGCAGCAGACGGTCGTACGGTAGCCGGCTTCCGTCGGAGCATTGAAGGGCCCCGTCGGCGATGCCCGTGACCTTCGTGCCAGTGCGCAATTCGATGCCCTGCTCCTGCCAGGCGGTCGGCGGCTGAAGGCGGAGCCGCTCGTGTGCCAGGGCCCGCTTGACGAGGTCCTTGGACAGCGGTGGACGCCGGTACGGAGCGTGGGGTTCCTCGCCGACCAGGAGGATCCGGCCGTCGAAGCCCTCCTGGCGCAGGGTGAGCGCGGCGGTCGCGCCGGCGACTCCGGTGCCGACGACCGCGATGATCCGGGGCGTGGCCGCCTCAAGCACGGGACGCCTCGACCATCTGGAAGTCGACCTTGGCGGCACCGCAGTCGGGACAGGACCAGTCGTCCGGGATGTCCTCCCAGCGGGTGCCCGGGGCGATGCCCTCCTCCGGCCAGCCCTGCGCCTCGTCGTAGACGAAACCGCAGACCAGGCATTCCCAGATCTTCACGCCAACTCCTCGAAGTCGATCTTCTCGCGGACCCCGCAGTCCGGGCAGGGCCAGGTGTCGGGTACGTCCGCCCAGGCGGTACCGGCGGGGAAGCCCTCGCGCGGCGCACCGGCCTGTTCGTCGTACACGTAGCCGCAGACAGGGCACAGATGGCGGCTCATCAGCTGCTCCCGTGGCGGGCGAGGACCTTGGCCCTCGCGCGGGGATGGATGTTGGCGCGGGTCACGTCGCCGCCGTAGTGGGCGAGGAGCCGGGGGTCCATCACCCGCCGCCACAGCGGCGGCACGACGGCGAGCAGGATCATCCCCGCATATCCGGTGGGAAGTTGCGGCGACTCCTCGAAGTGGCGCAGCGCCTGGTAGCGCCGGGTGGGGTTGGCGTGGTGGTCGCTGTGCCGCTGCAGGTGGTAGAGGAAGACGTTGGAGGCGATGTCGTCGCTGTTCCAGCTGTGCTGCGGGGTGCAGCGCTCGTAGCGGCCCGAGGGGGTCTTCTGGCGCAGCAGCCCGTAGTGCTCGAGGTAGTTGACGACCTCCAGCAGGCAGAAGCCGATGACCGCCTGGGCGGCCAGGTACGGCAGCACCTGCGGCCCGAACGCGGCGGTGAGCGCGGCGAACAGGACAGCGGAGAGCGCCCACGCGCTGAGCACGTCGTTGCGCAAGCTCCACGGGCTCTTGCCCAGCCGGCCGAGCCGTTCCTTCTCCAGGTGCCAGCCCGAGCGGGCGCTGCCGTACACCGAACGGGGCAGGAACTGCCAGAAGGACTGGCCCAGTCGGGAGCTAGCGGGATCCTCGGGGGTGGCGACCCGCACATGGTGGCCGCGGTTGTGCTCGATGTAGAAGTGCCCGTAGCAGGTCTGGGCGAGGGCGATCCGAGCGAGCCGGCGTTCCAACGCCTCCTTCTTGTGCCCCAGTTCGTGCGCGGTGTTGATGCCGATCCCGGCGACGATGCCGAGAGTGACGGTCAGCCCCGCCCCGTCCGCGACGGACAGGCCGCCGCGGGCCCACAGCCGACAGGCCAGCACCAGCCCTGCGTACTGGAGGGGCAGGTACAGGTAGGTGCACCAGCGGTAGTACCGATCCAACTCCAGCCAGGCCAGGACGCTGTCGGGCGGATTGTTGGAGTCCTTGCCGACCAAGAGGTCCACCAGCGGGATCACGCCGAAGACGACCAGCGGCAACAGCCACCAGAAAAGGCCGTGCCCCGTGGCCGCCACCAGCCCCCACGCCGCGAACGGGAAGGCGGGCAGAACCAGCCCGAGCAACCACAGGTAGCGCTTGCCGTCTCGCCAGGTCACCGTCGACGCCGGCGTCCCGAGCGGATACGAGGTTCCTGCCATGCCCCACCTCCATTGGACACTTCGAGTAGAAACTGTCCAGAAACTAGACAGTAATAAGCCCAAGCGTCAAGGGGGCGGATGTTGCTCGTTAGGATGGGGCCGAGATGACGCGCTATCGAGAGTCGGTCCGCTCCCTGCTCAAGGAACGGATCCTGGACGCCGCCTACGAGCGGGTCTCGGCCGAAGGCTGGGACCGCCTGAAGATGACCCACATCGCCACCGCCGCGGGGGTGAGCCGGCAAACCGTCTACACGGAGTACGGCTCCAAGGCGGCCATCGGGCAGGCCCTGGTGATGCGCGAGGTGGAACGCTTCCTCACCGGCATACAGGATCAACTCCTCGCGCACCCCGACGACATGAGGGCCGCCATCACCGCCGCCATCGGGTACACCCTGCGCACGGCGGCCGACAATCCGCTACTCAAAGCCATCTTGACCAGCAGCCGGGGCGGTGACGAGGATTTGCTCGCCCACCTGACGACCCGCTCCGAGCCCCTCCTTGACACCGCCATCACCATGCTCACCGCCTACGCGGCGGAGGTCTGGCCCGACATCGACGCCCACTCGCGGGACCTGGCGGTTGAATCGGTGGTACGCCTGACGGTGAGCCACCTTGTCCAGCCGGCCCTGCCGCCAGATCTCTCCGCGGAGCGCATCGCAGAGATCACCATGCGGGTCATACAGGCCTGAACCGCCCCGTCCTAGAAATCAGGGGACCATCTCGGTGAGTGCGGGGAGCAGCGAACCAGGCTGTCGGCCGCGCGATTGCACTCGAGACCAGCCCCGCAGATGCAGGGAGTAAGGTACGTGCCCTCGTGGCCGAGGCACGTGGGGGACCAACCCCGCGAGCGCGGGAGCACAACCGGGCCATCATGCATGCCCAGATCACCGGGGGATCAACCCCTCAGGTGCGGGGAGCACAACCGTCTGCTGGTCGAAGCGGGATCAACCCCGCGGATGCGGGAAGCACATCACCCTCCACGCCATCCACACCTGCGAGCAGGGACCAACCGCGGGCGCGGGGACCACTATCCGCCTCTACCTGTGCCGCCGTTGCGGCCGGGATCATCACCGCGTATGCAGGGAGCACACGGGGCCGGTGGCGTGCCTGGTCAAGGGCGCGCCCGAAGCCTCGGTGAGCGCGGGGTGCAGAACCCACTTCGGCGTGCGTTGACCAACTCAATCAAGACCAAGTTCCGGACCATACGCTGGCCGACACCCCACGCATGACGAATCCAACCTTCATTTTCCCTGGTCACGACCGCTATGCATGATGTACCACCAGCAGACGAAGGACCTGCTGGTGAGCTGAGCTCCCTCCCCTGAGCTGACCACAGCAGCCACTCACCGCGTCGGCGACTCAACGTCCCAGCCACTCGCACCTCGCCGCCCGTACGCAAGGCAAATCAGCCCCCTCCTGGATGCACATCGCCCTGACCAGCGACAGCACACTCATCAGCGCTCAAGGGTGCGAATTCGACCCGGATTCGACCCGCCGGTGGCCCATGAGGAAACGAACAACACCTGACCTGGAACGACGCCGTCTTTTGCGGCTGTACCGAACACGCCTCGTGGGTGCGTTCTCCGCGGCCGTCCACGGCCAGCTCGGGTGTGAACGGAGCAGCAGCACCGTCTAGCCGTCGGCGCTGACGACCACTGAAAGGCGAGCCAGTACTCTGACCAGCGCCTTTTCGGAACCTCTTCCGTCTGACAGAAGCTGTCTTGCCTAGCTACGGGAAGCATCGCGACCCTAAGAACTCCTAACAAAAAGCCGCAACTTACCTTGGAATGGCGGCGCCTGACGGGTTGTTAGCCTGCACATGAGAAGGGGTGAACAGCCGCCGTGGATCGTGGCGGATGAGCTGTGGGCGCGGATCGAGCCGTTGCTCCCGGTTGTACCGCGCCGCACCGATCACCCGGGGCGCAAGCGTCTGGACGACCGGAAGGTGCTGTCGGGCATCCTGTTCGTGCTCTACACCGGCATTCCGTGGGAGTTCCTGCCCCAGGAGCTGGGCTTCGGCTCCGGCATGACCTGCTGACGGCGGCTGCGTGACTGGAACGACGCGGGAGTCTGGCAGCGGTTGCACGAGTCGCTCCTGGCCGAACTGAACGCAGCCGGCGCGCTGAACTGGTCGAGGGCGGTGATCGACGGCTCGCACGTCAGGGCCCTCAAAGGCGGCCCAAAACAGGACCGAGCCCGGTCGACCGTGCCCGAACAGGCTCCAAGCACCATCTGATCACCGAAGGGCACGGCATCCCGCTGGCGGTATCGCTGACCGGCGGAAACCGTAACGACGTCACCCAGCTCATCCCCCTGCTCCAGGCCGTCCCGCCCGTCCGCGGCCGACGCGGACGGCCCCGACAACGGCCGGTCGCGCTCTACGCCGACCGCGGCTACGACCACGACAAGTACCGCAAGCAGGTACGGGCCCTGGGGATCACCCCGGTCATCGCGCGGCGCGGCGTCGAGCACGGTTCCGGACTGGGCGTGCACCGCTGGGTGGTCGAGCAGAGCTTTGCCCTGCTGCACTGGTTCCGACGGCTGCGCATCCGCTGGGAGATCCGCGACGACATCCACGAAGCCTTCCTCAGCCTGGCCTGCGGCATCATCTGCTGGCGCCGACTGGTCAACCTCTCACTTTGTTAGGAGTTCTAAGTCCAACCACGGCACGCGGGGCGACGACGCCTCGCCGACAGGGACGGGATCGCCCATGCCTCACGCCACCGCATTCGCCAAAAACCAGTGGTTCCCGGCAGGAGCAGGCAGCGAGACGCTCTCGCCAGTGATCACTTCCAACAGGCTCCGCTGCCGGACGCGCCATAGGTGATCGAGGTTCAGCCGAAGCGGGTCGGCAAGGAGACACCTCGTACATGTACTTCCGAGTGCATCAGCATCCGAGATGTCTCCTCCAGAACGACACTGGACCACATAGACACCCGAATGCCCGGATTTGCCACATGGGCAGCAGACAGAAACGACGATACCTGCGGCTCGGATTCGCCCCGGATTCGACCCCGAGAGTTTGTTCAGCTAATAAACATGGCGTCTGACCTGCGAAATGTGGAGCGGCAGACGAGTCAGGCTATACGCCGGGTTGTGTGCGCAGACAAATGCCTGCCCGCAGCACACCAGCCAAATGTCAGGAGGCAATGGGCTCGTGTCATTGGCCCCCTCCCCTTTGGCTGTCACCTGTCGGCGGCCGGATGGTTCTCGATCCCCTCGAGCCCACGGCCGCCCGACGCCTGGCTCGAAGACAAACACTATCCACCCCCGGAAGTGGGCCATCAGGCCAGTACTCCTCCCGAAGACCGTCGGCGGGCCGAGGAGGCATACAGCACAGGAACGACCGTTGCGTTCTCACTCAGAGACAAAAAACCGGGATGCCAGCCCGTCCGCCACTCCAAGCAGAACGCGCTCCGAGTACGGCCGACCGATGATTTGGATGCCAATGGGCAGCCCCTGAGTGGTCGTAGTAATTGGTACGACCAGGCTAGGAAGGCCGATGTGGCTGGTGAGGTTGGCCCAGCCGGTCTGGTTGAAGAAGCTCTGTTCCTGGCCGCCGACCGTGAGGGTACGACTGCCTGCCGGGATCGCGGCTGTGGGTGCGGCCGGTGTGACGAGGACGTCGTGTTCCGTGAAGAACCCCTGCCAGTCCGATCGGAGTTGCACGCGATCTTCGTTCGCGCGCAGCCAGGAACGGTGGGTTTGGGTCCGGTGGCGGAGGAAAATCGCGCGAGGGCTTGAGTCATCGTCCTGCAACTGTCCTGCGGCGGCGAGCTCAGTGTCAGCGGTTTCGTCGTTGGTGGTGGCCGTCGCAGTGGCATGTAGAAGCTGTTCGAACAGGCGCGTGGAATCGGCGAAGCCTACAGGTCCGGGTGTGTGTCGGACCAGCGCTCCGGCTGCGATCAGAGCCTTCTCAAGGGCGATGAGGGCCTGCGCGGTCTCGTGGTCGACGCGGCAGTTCGGGTCCTCGGCCCAGATCGCAATGCGCAGTTCGTCGATGCCCTTGCTGGCCGTCGGCAGGTCAACGTGCCAGGGTGTGTCCTCGGCCGGTGCCGGTGTGGTGAGCGCGGTGAGGAGCAGGTCGAGGTCGCGGGGGTGACGCGCGAGGGGGCCCGGAGTGACCATGTCGCTGCTGGTGAGCCAGCCCGGTGGCCGGGGAATGTGGCCGCGGGCCGGGACGAGTCCGTGTGTCGGCCGCAGTCCGTACACCCCGCAGTAGTGGGCCGGCAGGCGCAGCGAGCCAGCAAGATCGCTGCCGAGGTCGGCGGGAGTGAGGCGGGCGGCGACCGCCGCGGCAGATCCACCAGAGGAGCCACCGACTGTCCGCGCTGGGTCGTGCGGGTTGAGCGTGCGGCCGAAGAGGGCGTTGTCGGTGTGTAGGTCCTGGCAGTAGGCGGGGGTGTTGGTCTTGCCCATAATTACCGCACCTTGGTGGCGGAGCCGCGCGACAGCGTCAGCGTCCTGATCGGGAATGTGGTCCGCCAGTTCCTGGGCTCCGCTGGTTGTACGAAGGCCAGCCGTTTCGAAGCTGTCCTTGATAGTGATCGGAAGGCCGTCGAGGACCCCACCGGCCTCGCCGCGGGCTCGGCGCTCATCGGCGGTGTGAGCGGCGCGCCGGGCCGCGTCGTCGTCGCGGGTGATCACGGCGTTGAGGGTGCTGGCGTCGATCCGATCGAGGTGGAGGTCGAGCAGCTCGCGGCTGGAGATCTCGCGGCGTACCAGGGCGCGCAGTTGGACGTGCGCGGGCTGGCGGGTCAGGTCGGTCATGCGAAGGCTCGCTCGGGGTGGGGGGTGCGGGCACGTTGGCGGGGAAGGTGGCGGGCGACGGCGAGGAGGGCATCGATGTCGTCCATCGGCTGGCTGGTCTCGGGGGCGGTATCAGCGAAGTCGGTGAGCTGGTCGGGATGGGGGCGCTCTCCCGCCTTGCGGGCGGCGATGCCGGCGAGAATCTGATCGGCAGTGACAGCGGCGTTCAGTTCCTCGCCCGAGAGCCCTCGCGCCCTGTGGTGCGCTTCGCTGCTTTGACGGACGCCTGCTTCGAGGTACTGGCGGATCACGAAGCGGCCGTCGCGGATCTCGACCGCCCGTCGGTAGAGCTTGAACCCGATGCTGCGGAAGCGGCGGCGCTGGGCGGGACCGCCCTGGTCGACCGGCAGGCGGATCTCGGGGGCTTCGTTGGAAAAGGCCAGCCACAGGGGGCGCAGGCGGTAGTGGCTAAGGTGCTGCTTGAACCGGTACCGGACGTTCTTGGCCTGGTCGGTGATCGTGGGCACCAGCCAGCCGATGAGGGTGAGCATGGCGCCGACGTCGCCGCAGGTCCACGCGAAGTTCTCCCACTCAGCGAGGGAGGTGTCGAAGACGCCGGCGATGACGTCGCCGATCCGCACCGCGCTGTATCCGAGGGTGATGGTGGCGCCGAGGGCGACGGTCCGGAGGCCGACGCGGACGGAGGTGCGGGTGCTGTGTCGGGCGAGGCGCCAGCAGGACCGGGCGAGGAACAGCTCGCCGATCGTGTACGCGGTGACATACAGGGTGAGGTACGCGGCGTACATGTTGTCGTGCGCGTAGTACAGCGTGAAGTCGGTCGGCCTCGGTGCGCTGGGCGTCAGCAAGGCGAACAGCACCAGCAGTCCAGCGATCACCGCTAGACCGGCGCCGAGCCACGCCCGCGCTCTCCGGCGAGCGACGTCGGGGGGCGAACCCCAGTAGGTGAGGACTACCTGCTGGCAGGCGATCAGCGCGACCACGCATCCCTGCGCCAGCGGGACGGAGAGGTTCACGGTACCCAGGACGCGGTCGAGGTACTCCCACATCGGTGTGATGGAGAACAGGAACGACAGGCCCGAGAGCAAGAAGACAGCGGCCAGGGCCATGGAAGCGGGGTCGCGGCGCCGGGTCAGGACGTCCCGCAGGAGGCACAGGAAACCCAGGACGGCGACGACGAGACTGATGGGGTGGAGCAGGTCCTTCACTGTCGCGCCTCCCGTCGGCGCAGCAGGGTGTGCGTGACTCGA
Source organism: Streptomyces cellulosae (assembly GCF_000721105.1). Lineage (GTDB taxonomy): Bacteria > Actinomycetota > Actinomycetes > Streptomycetales > Streptomycetaceae > Streptomyces > Streptomyces cellulosae_A. The sequence continues at coordinate 112,151 of NZ_JOEV01000002.1, read as the reverse complement.
TCCTGGACGTCGTCGCCGGAGGACTCGTCGCTGCGCAGCCACCGGTCGATGATCCGGTGCTGGAGGAGCGAGGCGAGGAGCTCGGTGTCGCGTTCCTCGGCCTCGTCGTACTTGGTGCGTCCCAGCATCATCTGCACGACAGCCGGGTCCAGGGTGGTAATTAGCGCCGGCGCCAGGGCGGAGAGCGGACGGGACTCGTGGTGCCCGAGCAGCAGGTGGCTGAACTCGTGGGCGATGATGTGATCTTGATGCAGGGTGCTGGTCCGTGGGTCGTAGAACACGTAGACGGCACTCTCGGTGACGGCACATGCCCCGCAGACCGACGGCGCCTGCTCCTGCGGCTCGAGGATCACCTCGCGGCCCGTGCGCCGAGAGACCTCGGCGCGTAGATCGCGGATGTTTGTGACGTGAGGGAGATCCAACTCGGCCAGGAGGTCACCCTGACGCCGCCTACACACAGACCACATTATCCCATTCCTTGATCATTACGTGAACTGCAGCCAGAATCCGGCTACTTGGAGGGCGGCAGCCCCTCCATCTTCCGCACGCCGTCCACAAGTCCGAGAACCGCATCCTTGCCGTCTGCCGAGACGTCGGACAGACGAAGGAGTACGTTTTTGATCTTCGAATCGCGGAGCAATTCCAGCAACTTCAGTTCCTGCGCCGTCTTTTCGGCAACGTCATCGTCGAACCAATAGGCCGCGGGAACACCGAAAAAGCTTGCCAGGGCTTCAAGATGACGCATCGTCGGATTGTCGCGGCGGCCGGTGCGCAGCATCCAAAGGTAGGTGTCGCTCACCGTTTCAAGCCCTCGCTCGGCCATCAGCTCAGCCACTTCGGCGTTGGTGTACGGGCCGCGATCGGGCGGGTGCACCGCTTCAAACAGGCGATTGAGACGGTCACTGAGCTTCTTCGCGCGGGGACTCATCGGCTCCTCTGTCGGCTCTTTCATGATCCTTTCCGGGGGTGCGGGTTCACAGTGGTTCAGCCACTGTACTCCGCCATTAACGCCAGTTGACGCACCGATCTTGCGTATGAAAAGTTCTACCTTGCAAACGCCACCCGCGTTTGCGCGTCCGTCCTTCGGGACGGTCTGCTCGCTTCTACCGACAGGTGCGCACGGCATGCGTGACACGAGTCACTTTTGCCCAGCGGCATTATCGCGCCCGCGACCATAGAACGCTTTTGATCTTCGAATGGAAGGTGCGGGGATAACAGTGGGACCGCTCGATCCCCTTCGGGATGCCCGCGCGGGTAATTCCGTGAGGTCATTCGGGCACCGCGGCGCGCTGCCGGCCCTCGCCATGCTCATGGGCGGATGGCTGACCCTGCGCCGCTGCGCCCGCACCGGAACGGCGCGGCAGTCCGTGCCAGCCGCGCGGGGCGCTTCCCTCGCCGCCATCGCCTGCACAGCCTGCACGAGCTGGCGGTTCGCCGCTGACTACCTCTACATCGCGGGTAGCGCCGAGCGCGCCGCCATGTTCGGCGGTGCCGAGCTGGCGCTGTTCGCCACTGCGACGCGTTGCGACATGAGACACGAGGGGGCGCAGTGAAGGTCTCCGGGTACGTCGGGGCGATCAGCCTGCTGCCTGCGTCGCGGCCCACTGCCGCCACCCGTAGGCGCAGGTGCCCTCACCGTCTGTTGCGACTTGTAGAGAGTCCTTTAGCAAGGTCTGGATCTTGCCGCAGGTCCTGCATATGTTCGTCGTCCCTCGCCGGGCACCCCGCCCGGCGGCAGACGACGCTAGGAGCCACATGCGGAACGCGCGAACCAGCCGCGTGAGATAGCCCCGAACGCAGCGACGGCGCCCATGGAGCGGTAACTCCCGGACGCCGAACGCCGAACGGTACTCCTGCCCCGGCAAGGGCGGAGATTTACCCACCTTCACCGCACCGGTCCTTTCCTACGAGGCACACCGGCGCGGGTTTCACTACGGAGGAGAGTCTTACATGCCGCCTGCCCTGCGCAAAAGGCCGGTGTCCCCGGCTCGCGCGGCGGCCGTCCTCGCTTCGCCGACCGGTTCCCTGACCGAGTACCGGCTCCCCGGCACCCTCGCGCCGGAGTCGACCCCCGGCGCACGCTCCGTTTGGGTGGTGACCCGATGAGCCGGGACACCCGTGAATGGGCGTGGGAGCACAGCGCCAGCCGTGGAAACGCGCGCCTGGTCCTGCTGTCGATCGCCGACCGGATCCCTGACGAGCAGTGCGTGGCCTGGGCGTCCCTCGCCTCGCTGATGAAGCGTACGAACGCCAGCCGCAACGCCGTGCGCGGTGCCTTGGCCGCGCTGGCCGAGAGCGGCGAGCTGGAGGTGCTCGACGGCCTCGACGGCCCGCAGCACAGCACGGTCTACCGGCTGCCGCGCGCTGCCGCATGGCTGGCCAAGGTCGCGGCGGCCCGCAAGCGCGACCCCGGAGCGTACGTCGAGCCCCTAACGGACGCCGACGCAGTACCCGAGCTGGACGACGAGCGGCTGCGCAAGCACGGCATCTGGCGGAAGGCCGGGTCCGAATCCCACCCCCGTCGTCAGGATCTGACCCGGTCAGAATCTGCACCCCCTCGTCAGAACCTGACCCCTCCCCGGGTCAGAATCCAACCCCCCTCCGGGTCTGAACCTGACCCCCAGAACCATAGTGAACCGAAGGTGAACCGTAGGTACAGCAGCAGTGGTGCTGCTGCTGACCTCACCTCCGCCGCGGACTGGCAGGTCGACGACGCGAGCCTGTCCTGGGCTCAGCAGCAGGGGCATCTCGCCCGCCTCGGCGAGCACGGCGTCCAGGCCGCTGACGCAAAGTGGCGCCACCACCGCGCCGCCTGGAGCCCTCGCCCCACGTCGACCTGGGCTGCCGACTGGCGGGCCTGGATCGCCCGCGAGCACAGCCCCGCCCCCCAGCGACCGAACCTCTACGCCCTGCCCGGCGGCACTCCCGCGCCGCAGGCCGGCATGACGCGCGCCGACGCGCACATGGCCGCCCTGCTCGCTGCCGTCGATGAACCGACTGGAACGGAGTAACTACCTTGGACCGCCGCGAAGTTGCTGCCGTGCTCACCTACGTCGGCCGCCTGGACCCGCGCACCATCCGCACCGACGCGGGCGAGGCCCGCGACCAGCTCGCCATGTGGCACGAGCTGCTCGGCGACGTGCCGATAGCCACCGGCCAGGGCTGGGACGTCCGCGAGATCGTCCGCAAGCGCATCGTAAGTTCGCCGTATCCGATCCTGCCGGCCGACGTGGCCCGCGAATGGCATGCGCACCGCCGCGACCGTCTGGCCCGGCACACCGACCCGACCCCGGCAGCCGACCCGGACAACCCGGAAGCCTGGAGGGCCGAGCTGCTGGCGGCGCGAGATGCCGTGGCTGCCGGAGTGGCCGCGCCCTCGGCTCATCGCGGGATCACCGCGGGGCGACACCGGCCGGGGCTCAAGGACCAACTGGCCGCCGTCGGCTCCTACATCCCGCCGGCCGTGCGCGCCGAGCTGGCCCCGTACCGCCCGGCCCGCGCCGCCCGCGAAGCCGCCATCGCCGCCGGAGGACCCGACGTCCTGAGCGTGCCGTGCGACTGGTGTCACGCCGACAAGGGCGAGCCCTGCCGCCGCCGTCGCATCAGTCTCGACGGAAGTGCCCGGGGCAACGCACCGCGCGTCACGGCCCACCCCGGCCGCATCGACCGCGCCCTGGCTGCGCAGGCCCAGCAGGCATCCGCCGCCTGACCGCAGCCCCCTTCTCCACCAAAACGTTCCGACTCCGGTACGGCCCCACGCCGTACCCCGAGCCCGCCTCGCAGCTCCCGCCGCACCCCGTCCCGCCACCGGTGCCGAGCGGCCCGCACTCACCGAGGCGACTTCCGGAGACCGTCATGCGCCACATCACCACCAACGACACCCCGCCCCCGACGATCCGGGGCATCGCCGACCACAGCTGGCAGGAACGGGGCTTGTGCCACGGCCTGCCGGTCAAGGAGGTTGACGAGCTGTTCTTCCACGCGGCCCGCGACCGCGCCGCCATCGACGCGGCCAAGGCCATCTGCGGCAACTGCCCGGTGAAGAAGGCGTGCTTCGACTATGCCCTCGACAACGAGATCCGCCAGGGCATGTGGGGCGGGCTCACCGAGGACGAGCGGCGCCCCTGGCACGCCCGAGTCAACAAGCGCCTGGACTACAACCGCGTCAAGGCCGCGTTCGAAGGCCGCGACGTCCACCTCAGCGACGCCGAGCGCGAAGCCGTCACCCGCCACGCCTACGTACGCGGCTGGAGCTCCGAGCGCCTCGCCTACGCACTGCGGCTCGACCTCGACTGGGCGCGCGACCTGATGCGCAACGCCGCACATGCCGTGGCCGACCGCGACCGCTACTGGGGTCACGTCGACCCAGCCGAGGAAGCCGACGACGAGTACGTAGTGGACGACGACGCCGAGGAGGCTGCCTCGCCGGTGCAGGTGCCCCGCCAGGTGCAGACCCACGCCCTGATCGCCGCTCTCCGAAAGGCCGCATGACCCACCCCATCGCCATGCCCTCCCTCCTCTCTGGCATCGAGCCCGTCCACCTCGTCGCAGCCGTCGGCGTGCTCGCCCTTATGCTCGGCGGATGGTCGATCCGGCGTAACCGGACCCGGGCGAGCGGCCCGCGCGCCGGCACCCCCGCGGTCTGGGTCGCGGCCCTCGCCGCCCTCAACTGCACCGCCTACAGCGCCGACACCAGCTGGCGGTTCGCCGCCGATTACCTCGACATGGCCGGCACCATGGAACGGGCCATGATGTTCAGCGCGGCCGAGCTGGCGCTGTTCGCGACAGCGCTGATGGCCCGGCAGAACCTGAAGACCCAAGGAGCACCCGGCCTGCCGGGTGGCCTGGTCTGGGTGATTACCGGGGTGCAGGTCATTCCGGCGTACGCCGAGTCAGGCACGGTGGGCGGCACCGTGCGGGCCTTCGTCGGCCCGGTCATGGCGGCCGTGCTCTGGCACCTGGCCATGGGCATCGAGCTGCGACTTCACAAGCCGGACGCCGCCTCCCAAGGGCTCCTGGCCACGCTCGGACGTGAAGTGCGGGAACGTCTCCTCTCGCGCCTGGGCGTCGCCACCCGCAACCGCGATGCTGCGCAGATCACCAAGGACCGCGCGACCCGGCGGGCGGTGGCCCTGGCCTCCCGGCTGGCCCGGATACCGGAGAAGGAGCGTGAGAACGGCCGTGGCAGCCGGATCACGCGTCGGCTCCAGTCGGCTCTCGCACGGTCCGGTGTCGGCACCGACCCACAGCAGCGTCGCGCGCTTCTGGAGCAGCTGGCCGCCCGTCGGCACGCCACGGCGCTCGCCACCGTGGTCCTGCCGTCGCCCTGGATTCAGCCCGCGCGGGACCAGGACGCCGATCGCGGGGACCGGTCCCCTCTCCCTCCGTCGATCGCGACTCCGTCGGCGACCGGGATGCAGGCGAGTGCGTGGGTGAGCGTGGTCCCCGGCGACGGTCCCCGAAGCAGCGCATCGATCGGGGACCGTATAGAGGGGGACCGTCCGGAGCCGGGGACGGGACGTGAGCCCGACGGGGACCGTCCCCAACCAGACTCCGTCGGCAACGGGGACCGAGCCGCCGAGTCCGGCTCAAGCCTGCTGCGCGAGGGCCAAGAGGCGGCAGTCGGGGACCAAGACACCGTGCCCGCCGGAACCGAGGAGCCCGACGACGGCGCGAGCGGCAGTGTCGAAAATGTGCACGAAGCTGCTGCTCAGGAGGGCACAGGCCCGTCCCCGATGGCCATCACCATCGGGGACGAGGGCCGGGAGCACCCGGACGCCGAAACGGGGACCGAACCCAACGGGGACCGTCCCCACACCGTCCCCAACGACGACGGGGACGGCGAACACCCCGACACAGGAACGGGGACCGAACCCAACGAGGACCGTCCCCACACCGTCCCCGTACGGCGGACGCCGAAGGCGAGGGCGTCCCGGAACCGGCCGCGTGGCGGTCAGTCCCAACGGTCCCGGAAGCAGCCGAAGCTGAGCGTGGAGGAGATGGTCGAGCGGGTCCGTCCCCATGTGCCCGCGCTGCTGGAGCGGGACGGCAACGAGTCGCTGACCCGGGTTCAGCTGCGGGAGATCCTCCGTGCCCAGCAGATCCGGGGAGGGCGGAACGAGCGTCTGACGCCGGTTCTGCAGCGGCTCCGCGACGAGGCGGGCACCACCACGGCACGGAGCACGGGCCGATGAAGACCTGCCAGCGTTTCGCGCACATCAAGTCCGGCTTCGAGCAGGACATCCGCTTCCTGCGCGGTCATGCCGAGCGTCACCAGGGATCCGCGCCGGCGAAGACCAGCGCGAAGAACGCCATGTCGGTGAAGCGGAACATGGCGCGGGCCTTGAACCGGCACCTCGATCGCTGCCCCGAGTGCGGCTGACGCTCGCAAACAAGCAGGTCAGGAGCCTGCTTCCGCCTTTCCGTCCGGTGGCCCGGCCTCGGCCGGGCCACCGCCCCAGCACTAAGGGACCCGCTATTCCTGCCCGTCACCACCCGCGTATGCACCCACCGTCCACCGCCGAGGCAGCCGCCTGGGCGGAGGTGCTCGTATGCCACCAGCTCCTGTACGCAGCCGTGCTGACCCCGGGCGGCCAGTGGCTCGTCCAGAACCGCGCCGACTCCCCTGTCCACGTCCTCCACGGCCCGAGAGCCATGGTCGATCTGGCCGCCGAAATCCAGCACCGCATCCGCACCACGAGGAACCGCACCCGATGACGAACCCGACGACACCCCCCACTCCCGCGCACGGTGAGCCGGATACCAACTCAACCTTGTCGCGAGCAAGTTGGTGCGAGAGTAGTACTCCCGTTGGGAGTACTACTCTCGCGTCTTCCGCCCCGGGGGTGGCGGAAGCGGTCCAGCGCCGGGGGGCACTGGACCCAGGGGATGCGACCGAGGGCGGCTCGCATCCCCAGGAGAAGACGACTCATCCGTGCCACAACCCCCACTGCACGCACAGCGTGAGCGCGCCGCCGAATCAGCCGCCCGCGCGTAACCGCCCGCCCAAGACCAAGAGCAGCAAGCGCAAGCACCTGATCACCAGCCGGTTCAACGACGCCGAGAAGCAGTCCGTCCTCGACGCCGCCACAGCATGCGCCATGACGCCGTCCGGCTTCCTCGCCCACGCCGCCCTCAGCGCCACCCGCGACCTGACCCGCACGGCGGCCGAGGTCGCCGGCGAACGCGAAGTGATCGCCGAGCTGTTCAGTCTGCGCCGTCACCTCGGCCAGATCGGCAACAACCTCAACCAGGTTGCCAAGAGCCTCAATTCAGGCGGTGACGCCCCGCAGGCCGAGGCGGTACTCGCCGCCGTGCACCGTGCCGCGCAGCGCGTAGACATCTTCACCCAGCGCTACCTGGACAGCGAGCGTCCGGCTGCATGATCCCCCGCGTCCACGACATGGGCACCCGCACCATCGGGCTGCTCTACTACCTCTACGGACCCGGCACGCACGAGGAGCACGTCGACCCCCACCTCGTCGCGGCGTGGGACAGCCTGGCACCCGACCCCGGCCGCGACCCCAAGGCCACGTACAGCGACCTGCAGCGCCTGCTCGACCAGCCCGTCATGGCGCTGCCCAAGAGCGCCAGGCCCGCCGATCACGTGTGGCACCTCTCCGTGCGAGCCGCTCCCGAGGACCCGATCCTCACCGACGAGCAGTGGGCAGACATCGCGCGCCGCATGGTCGCCGCCACTGGCATCGCCCCCGAAGGCGACGATGCCGCCTGCCGCTGGGCAGCCGTCCGCCACGCCGACGACCACATCCACATCATCGCCACCGTCGTACGCGAGGACGGCCGCCAAGCCCGCATCCGCCAAGACGGCGCCCGCTCCCAGGCGGAAGCACGGAAGATCGAAGTCGACTACGGGCTACGCAGATTGAACGCCGGTGACGGCACCGCCGCCAAACGCCCCACCAGCGCCGAACGCCACAAGGCCCAGCGCCAGGGCAAGGAGCGCCCCCCGCGCGAGGAGCTGCGGGAAACCGTGCGCCGCGCCGCCGCCGGCGTCGCAAGCGAACAGGAGTTCTTCGACCGCCTGGCCGCCGCCGGGCTTCTGATCCGCCAGCGCGTCGCGCCGTCCGGCGACCTGCTCGGCTACACGGTCGCGTTGCCCGACGACCGCAACGAGGACCAGGAGCCGATCTTCTATTCCGGTTCCACCCTCGCGCCCGACCTCTCCCTGCCCCGCATCCGCAAACGGTGGTCCGGCTCCGATCCCGGCCACGGCAGCAACACAACCACCGACCGCTCCGCCGACTCGACGCGCATCAGCCCGTCGACCGCACGGCGCCGGGCGACGACGGCGGTCTGGCAGACCGTGCTCGTCCTCGACCAGGGCGACGACGGGCAGATCGCCGCGCACCTCGCCGCGACCGGCGAGGTCCTCGACGCGCTCGCCAAGACCTCGGCCGCGCACACCCGCCGTGAACTGCGGGAAGCAGCCTGGGCGTTCGAGCGTGCCACCCGCTCCCACATCCGGGCGGAGCGGGGCCACGACCGTGCCCTGCGTCAAGCCGCCCGCGACCTCGTCCACGGCGGCCCCGCGCTCGGCCGCGGGGAGGACGGCGCCACCACGGCGATGCTGATCGACATGGCGTTCTTCCTAGTTACCGCCGCCGCCCACTGGCACGGAAAGAAGCAGCACGCCCAGCAAGCCGCTGCTGCCCGCGAGACCGCCGAGCACCTGCGCGCCGCCTACCAGGCCGCCGCTCCCATGCCATTGGCCTCCCTGCATCAGCGCGGTCGGCGCCTGCCCCAGCCCTTGCGGCACAAGCAGGCCGGTTACCTGCGTCAGGCGGTGCCTGAGCTGGCCGAGCAGGTCCTGTCCGAGCCCGGCTGGTACGCCCTGGCCGCCACCCTCGCCGATGCCGAGAGCGCCGGTCATGACCCGGCCGCGCTTCTGGCCGAAGCCGCCGAGCGACGGGAGTTGGACACCGCCGGCTCGATCAGCGACGTGCTCGTGTGGCGGCTGCGGCGGATGGCCGATCTGCCCGCAGACGCGTCCTCCATGCCCGAGCACACTACCGCCGCGCCCGTGGCCGCCCGCGGGACCGCGCAGCGCGCGACGAAGGGAAACGACCGTTCCGGCAAGTCCCGTTGAGTTCAACAATTCTAGAGTTGCAGCAGGTCAGAGACTTACGGCACTCTCCTCGTGCAGGCCCGACGACAGAGATGGAGACGGCATGTTCCGACGCGCTCGTGCGGACCGAGAGTTCCGCGAGGCCCAGCGTGCCGGCCAAGCGGTGCTGGCGATGCACAGCGAGCTGCCGCTGCCCGACGCACCCGGCTCGACAGCCGCGGCGACCACGGCCGCGCCGGAGACCACGGTAGCGCCCGACTTCCTGCCGCCGGAATTCCAGGCGCCGTCCCGCCAGGACGTCTCGGGATTCATGATGCGCTGGGACCAGCCACTCGTCATCGACGGGGAAGTCCACCAGTGCCACTGCGGTGCGTACCGGAACTGGATCGTCTTCAACATGCGCGACGACTCGGTGTGGCTGCGCTGCACGGCCGGCCACGAGACGAAGGAGCCGCGCCTGGACACCGCCTGGTACAACCGCAACTCCGGTCCGGTCGACCACTTCCACCCCACCCTCGAAGACGGACTGCGCCACCTCGGCCACTGAAGCCACGAAACCCCTTCCCCACCTCTGCGTACGTCGGCACCCGGAGAGCCGACCCGGTCAGACCGTCCGTCTCGCATCATCAAGGGGTTTCCGCATGCGCCGTTCCACCACGACCGCCCTCGGCCTGAGCGCCCTCACCGTCATCGCCCTGACCGGCTGCTCGAGCAGCACCGAGCCCGCCGGCACCTCGGCCGCGTCCTCCGCACCCGTACACCGGGGCGGCGGCGCGCCCTGGGCATCCGCGCCGCTGTCCTCGGCCGAGCTGAACCAGCGGCTGCTGAACGAGAGCGACCTGGGCGGGGGCTACTCCCGCAAGCCCGAGACCGCTCGCCGGAACGACGACGTCACCGTCATCGGCTGCCCGGCGTTGGAGAAGCTCGGCAGCGACGCGGCCACCGGCTCCGGCCTCGACTTCACCCGCAAGGCGAAGGAGTCCTTCACCTACACCGGCAGCAGCAACTCCGAAGTGAGCGAGGAGCTGTATAGCGACAGCCCGGCGAAGCTGTCCAAGGGCATCGGGAAGGTCTTCGACGCGATGCTCTCCTGTCCCACGTACCAGGTGACGTCGGGCAGCACGGTCCTCGACATGGGCACCGAGAAGACGTCCGCGCCGGACCTCGGCGACGAGCAGTGGAGCCAGCTGCTCACCTACTCCGCCGCCGGACAGCGCAGCGTCGTCAAGCAGACGGCGATCCGCACCGGCAACATCCTGGTCATCGTCTCCGGCGCGCCGGGCCTCGTGGATGCCCACCTGGACAAGGCGCTCGCCAAGGCGCGCACTGCACGCTGATCTGCTCCTCCACAGCCCCGGTGGCCGGGCCTGTCCTCCCGACAGGCCCGGCCACCGGGGCTTCGGCGTGTGAGGCGATCAGCCGTCGAGACGGAGTTCGCGTGGCTCGTAGCGGAGTTGGAATGTCTGCGCGTGCTCCCCGTCCATCCAGTACAGGGTCATGGTCGACAGCATGCTGCGCTTGATGTACCGGGTTCGCGAGGGCATTCCTTCGTCCTGTTGGACGATCCAGGCTTCCACCCGCTCCGGCAGACCGAACCTCAACGCGTATGCCTGTGAGTGCTCCGCCGAACGCAGTTCCCAAACGGGATGTGACGCTGCCTCATTGATGCGGCGCAGGCGCACCGTGTGCGTGGGGTGCGCTCTCGCGTAATCCACGAAGCCGTACAGATCATCCGAGGCCAGTCCCAGGACGAACGGCGCAGCCGGAAACGCCAGGACAAGACCCAGCTGCGACCGGCTATGCAGGGCCTGAGCCAGGTAATCGAGTGGGCCGCGAATCGCATCGGGCAGGTCCACGTCGCCGGCGTCCACTTCCAGCAGCGGCCCGCGAAGATACGCCCGTATCTCGCGCACCTTCGGCCGCTCGGCCGCGGGAGTGGCTTCGAGCACTGCGTGAATCGTGTCAGCCGCGATCTTGACGAGATTCCGCAGTACAGCGAAGTCCGGCGCGGAGAGGTCAATCAGGGATATCTGGTGGGCCAGCGCGTAGTCCTGTGCCTCCGGGCTGAAGCCGGACGTCGAGAAGATCGCGTAGCTATAGCGGTATCGCGTTCGCGGCCGGCCAGTCCCCGGGGCGGTGAGCGTTGTGGTCTCGCCCTCATTCACGTCGTGGATCACACCGTGGCCGTTGCGTACGGTGGGGAGACCAACTGGCGTTGTGGTCAGGTACTTTGCCTCCACGAACAGGCGGACAGGCAGTGAGAACGGCGGGACGTACCGGAACTGTCCGAGCGCGTCGACCTGATGCCATGCCCCGCGTCCACGGACCAGCAGACCGTTCTTGTCCTCCTTCAGCACCTTCCACGGCTCTTTGTCCTTGTCGTCGTCAGCAGTGAGGACTTCGAAGCCGCTGGACCGCAACAACCAGGCCAGCACCTCCTCCAGGAGGTAGCCGCGCAGTGGTCCTTTGCCGATTACTTTGCCTGCCACGACGGCGATCCTATGCACGGTCTGGATCTTGGTTCCAGGGTGCCGTCAGGGGTTCGCTGATGCAGGTACGGCGAAGGCCCGGTGGTTCCACTCCCGTGAAGGGAGTGGAACCACCGAGCCTGGAAGAGGGGGCATCCCCCGTCGATCCCCTCCCGCCTCGGTGACCGGCTATGAGCAGCTCGTCAGCCGCGGCGTACGACGGTGAGACGGTCCTCCGCGCCTTCAGGCAGCGTGCGGCGCGGTACCGAGCCGGGTGCGGCAAGGGACGAGGCAAAGGCCGCGACCAGCTCGTGCGGGGCGCTCGCGCTGAAGCTCGCGCACCACAGGTGCGGCGCCCCGAGCACGGGCTCCGCCCACGCTTGCCACCCCAGAAGGTCGTCACGGGGGTCGGCGTCGTGGATGAGCGGCGGCAGCATCTCCAGCGAGACGTTCGTGGAGAAGCCGGGGTCGGTGGCGGTCGTGCGCGGACGGTCCATGTCGCGCAGCCAGCCCCGCGCGCTGAGTGCGGTGAGCACCGACTCGGCGTTCTCTAGCCCGGCATAGGGTGTCTCGCTGGCGTCAAGCGCGAGCAGGAAATCGGTGAGTGCCTCGTGCGGTACGCCGGGGGTGAAGTACGCGTTCCACTCGGTCAGGGCCGAGGCGGCGTGCGGGCGAGCGGAGAGCTGCCAGGCCACCGCGAGGCCGCCCAGCTCGAACGGGTAGGCGGCGAGGATCCACTCGGCGCCGCGCAGGCCGTCGGGGCTCACATAGAGCAGGGTGTTGCGGGAGGTCGGCCACATGCGCCAGCCGAGCTCGGTCAGAGTGTCGCCGATTCGCTCGGCGAGGACGCCGTCATCACCGGCCAGGTGGCGCGGGGTGACCCAGTACACCGGGTCCGGCGAGGTGGGGTGGGAGGGATCGATGGGGTGGTGCGGATGCAGGGGCGCCTCCGTGGGTTCGGGGGTGAATCACTGGTCGGCGTTCGGCCCGGTCGCGCCGCGCCGGCGGCGCGGGGGCGCCTCGACCGGGTCCTGCCAGGTCAGAGCGACGGCCACGGCGGGCGGCAGCGTGCCGAACTGCTCGGCCTCCGGGGACTCGGCGATGTAGACCATCGGCCGACCATGCTCGTCCACGGCCTTCTCCACGCCGCCCAGACGGTGGGCCATGGGGAAGAAGGGGTTGATGGCAAGACGGACGGGTGTGTCACGGTCGCAGGTGGACAGCAGGTCGAGGATGTCGCCGACGGTCATCTCGGGCGAGTGCGGGTCCAAGGCGTTCTCCTAGCGGTAGCGGACAAGGCCGCGAGAGCAGGGGCAGGGTACGCGTCGCGTATGTAAGGAAGAGGATGCGCCCGTCACAGGGGCCGGGAGGTTGACAGGATCCGGGACACGACGCCAGCGACGATCTCCGCCGGCGTGTCCATACCGAAGGCCATCCGGTAGCCGGGGACGTTGGCGGTACCGGTGACGACGATGACCCAGCCCTCGCCCGTCACCCAGTCTTCGTCAGCGCCGCCGGGCCGGCCGTTCGGGAAGTAGCCAAGGTAGAACCGGCCGTCGCACGAGCTGACGTGCACGTCGGCGCGGTCGTCGACGATGTGCGTGAAGTCGTCCTCCGAGAACTGGTCGAGCACCTCCATCGCCTGGCCGGCGCCGAGCTTCCAGGAGCGGATCCGCAGAGCCGCGATCGTCGTGGCGAATCCAGAATGCGCCGCATCCAATGCCACAGCATCACCTCTCTGACCTGGGGTTTTCCGGAAGGTCGTTCAGGTTGACATGCCGTTGCGGCGTCCACCAGTCCTTTGGTGATCTTCCTTGTCTGCCACCGGCGAACTTGTCTTGTCTGTCGTCAGCGAAGCTAGTCGCTGTGTCAGCCAACCCAGTCGAAGTGCAGCGGAACGTCGGCCGCACCCGTTACCTAGGCTCGTCAAGTGATCTTGCTTATGGCAGCCGTGCAAGCCTGCTGGGCATGTAATGCATGTCCGAGCAGGAGAGACGTACCGTCGGACTATGGGAGAGCCACACAGGCGACGACCGTCGAGCCGACGGCAGCACACTGTGCCCCGGTTCCATTTGAAGCGGTTCGCCGACGCGAATGAGCGGATCATGCGCGTCCCCATCTGCATCGAGCATGCTCCCCACCCGTGCGGCATAAAGGACGTCGCCGTACGCAACGACTTCTACTCGTTGCCCGATGGCACCGGACAACTGGATGACTCTATCGAAATCGCCCTCTTTAAGCTGGAGCGGGAAGCGGCCCACGCGCTCCGAATCCAGCTCGAATCGGAAGGGCTCCGTGTACCGCTGCCCGGCGACGGCGGATGCGGAGGCCGGACGATCCGGATCGAGGACCTCGAACGCCTCATGGAGAAGCTGGTGTTCGCGAAACTCGAAGAGGTCGAGCCTCTCGACGAGGGTGACCCCGACGACCCACGGCGGCTCTCGAAGAAACGCTGGAAAAGTGGGAGTGCCGCGTGACCGAGCTGAAGGAGGGGTTGCTCGAAGGAGACCGCCCTGCTCGGGAGATCCAGGAGGCCATCGACACCCTGAACTCCCGTATCGCACAGGCCCAGAGGGAGTCAGCGGAGTACTCGGTGAAGGCCAGGGTGCTGGACATCGGTACCGAGGACCTGATGGCGGCCTGGGAGGACTACCTCCCGGCCAGGAGCAGGGCGTGTACCGGTCCCCGATCAGGGAGATCTGGATCCACACCGCGACCCCGCCGAAGAACGTCTGGAACCCGTGCCGGGTCGAGGTCCTCTGGGAAGTAGGTCAGCCGCGCTGGTCTCGTCTGTACGAGCGCCACAGAGCCCGGAGTACCTGATCGAGGGCGTTGGCAGGACTGTCCATGGACAGGACGAGCAGCGCATCCCGCTGGGCAGGCGTCAGGGTGTCCAGGAGGTAGTGGTACGCCTCTTCCTGGTCATCCAGAAGCGGCGGCTCTTCTGGCCTGCTCGGCTGCGGCGACTGAGTCGCGATATACGGCGGGGGATTCGTTGCGAACATGCCCTCCCCCAGGAAGTGGTCCCGCTGCATGTCCTCGAACGCCTGGTTGACCAACTGCTCCTGATACGCCTGCATCCCGAGCGGATCGTCCACCGTGCCCCCTTGCCCCTGACGGAGCCACAGTCTGCGTCGACCCGCAAGATCACCTCAAGTCGTGACGTGGGTGGCCTTCGCTGCAATCCGGTCAAGTCCGCCTTCACACGTCGGACCATCCGGCTCTGGAGGACGGCGAGTCCCCTGGGCCCCAGTGAAGGTCTGGCGGTGATCAGACCTTGCCCTTGCGCCACGGCGCAGCGGGGTCTGCCAGAGTGTCGAGGATCAGCTCACACCAGGTCACAGCCGCGTTAACCGTTAGCCGGGCATGACGGACCCCCAGTCCTGACGGTGCGCTCGCCTGTCCATGGCCGCTCCCGAAGCCTTGATTGCGCAGTTCCGCGACCCCCACGGCGATGTTCACCGAGCCAGAAAGGATCTTTTTCACGGCCTTGCTGCCGTCAGGCCCGTCAGGGGCCGAACCGGCATCAAGCTTCAGCGCCTTCTGGACCGTGCTGACCAGCGCGGGGAGAGCAGCGTGCTTATCCACCTCGATGCTCAGCTCCCGCAGAGCCGTCTTCGCCGTGGCTTCAATGAGCTGCTTGGCCGCGCCAATGGCCCCGTGGGGGTCGGTGGTCAGGTCCCGCCTGATCCGTTCCAGTTCGACCGCGATTCCCGAGCCGTCGCTCAGGGCGCTCAGGTCCCGGTCCATCAGAGGAATAGGCGGATGCTGCCACGAGATCCGACCGCTCTTGTCGAGCAGAAAACCGTCCCGCTCCAGCCGAACACCGATGTCCTCCAGCCACTTGGGAGTGCCCTGCTGTTCAGGGTCCCGGTACTCGCGGATGAAGTCCTCGAAGACGAGGAGGGCACGCCGGACGTGCTCGGGATCGCCCCAGTCCACGCCCTCTGCATAGCGCATGAAGGTGGTCCGTCGCTGCCCGGGGTCGTCGTACTTCAGCTCGTCCGGAGGGACGGGTGCGAACCCATGGTCTTCCCAGAGCCCTTCCACGATCCTGATGGTCAGGTCCGTGGCGAGCGAACGGAACGCGTTGCGGGTCGCTGGACTCACCAGTTCCCGACGGGCAGTGACGGTCATGGTCTGAAGATACGAGGAGACCTTGACACCGGCATGGCCTTTTCCGAGGCGGGGCCTGATCTGTCCAGGCTTTGAGGCCTGATATGCAGGCCGTTTCGTCAAGTGGGCGTGTGTATCCGGCCTCTTCCGGGGCGGGAGGGGTCGTGGTGTGGGGCCGGCGGGGGCATCTCCGGGGTGTGCGTGTCGTGGCGACGACGCGCGGTCAGCCTGATATGCGCGGGTTGTCTACCGCATGACCGAATGTGCGTCGGGAACGGGCCGCTTGTCTAACATCGGGCGTGGCCTGCGGAAGCAGGTTGCCCATAGGGCTACCGCGGGTCGTTCTTCGCGCTGCACGGTCCCCGGACATGCTCCCACCGGCGGTTCGTGGGAGGAGTCGATGCCGTGTCAGTCCTCCATGATGGCCAGGCTCTAGCACCAGCCGGACAGTTCCCGGGCGACCACCACCGCGCTGACGGTGGAGCGTTTGCGGCGCGCGTCCAGGTTGGTCCAGCGTTGGTGCAGACGGCGGTTGCCCTGCTCGGCGCGTTGCCGGACCGGGGCGGGGACCTGGTCCAGCCGGGCGCGCAGGGCGACACCGGGGCGCCGGTAGGGCCGGCGGTGGTGCCAGGCCGCCTCCACCAGCAGCCGTCTGGGTGAGTGTTGCCAGTCTTGGTGCTGCTGCCCTGCCAGCGCTGACCGCCGCAGGAGTCCTCGCAAGGCACCAGCCCCAGGAAGGCGCCGATGGTCGAGCCGGTGAAGCGGGGCCAGTCACCGATCTCGACGGCGAGGCCGAAGGCTGTGAGTGTGCTGACCTCGCGCAGGCAGGACAGGCGGGCCACGACGGGTGCCCAGGCGGGCTGCCCGGCGAGCTCGGTGATGGCCGCGTCCAGCCGGGTCCGGCGCGCTTCGAGGGCCAACACCGTCTCCAGTGCCTCGTCATAGGCCACCCGTAGTCCCAGCTGTTCAGAGTGGTGGCCGGCCAGCCAGTGATGGTGGACCGCGGTCCAGGCTTTACCGTCGCTGTAGATGATGCCCTGGCGCAGCAGCAGTTTGGACAGGCGGTGGCGGGACCGCATCAGATCGCCCGCACATAGTCGCGGGCCCGGGTCAGGTCCCGAGCGGCCTCCTGCTCGATGGCGGGCACCCGCTCCGCGGGCAGTTCGTCCAGGTGCAGGAGCTTCGCCAGCCGCTGGGCATCGCGCTTGTCGGTCTTGACCCGGTCCCCCGGTCGGCCGCTCCATCTTCGACGGGGCCGCCACCACACACCGGATGCCGATCTCCTCCAGGGCCCGGGCCAGTACGAAGCTGGTCGGCCCGGCCTCGTAAGCGACGGCAGCCGGCTGTGGCAGAGCCTCCACCCAGGCCACCACATCGGCGGTGTTCGCAACGAGACGCTCACTGAACACTTCGCCGGTCTCGTAGTCCAGTGCCCAGGCTGTGGTGGAGCGGGCATGGACATCCAGGCCGACCGAAGTACGCTCGGAAAACATCCGGTGCGTCCCGGTAATTGCGGCACTACCCGCCACCGTGCCCACCGGAGGGCAACCCGCGTCAACTTACGCGAGAGGCATCGGTCTTCGACTCCCGAACGGCCACGGCTACCGATGCTTCATACGGTCTAACGGCCGCGACGTGCTCTGGTGCTAGCGCAACCCCGCTGGGACCCTGTCCTCATGTGGGAGGCCATATGCGGATTGGTCGGGGCAATCATCGGAGCAGGACTCACCGGCTGGTCTTCGCTTGCGGCAGCGAAGAGGAACAGCAATGATCGCGAAACGGAAGTCCGCGAGAAGAAGATCGAAGAAGCCCTTGAGCTTGGCATCCAGATACGCATCACAGGGCGAGACGTGATCGTCTTCCTCCAGGACACCCTGCACGCGCTGTCCCGCGGTAAACATGTCGACGAGCAACAATTCCAGGATCGGCTGGCAGCACTGACGCAGAAATCGTACGAAGCTCAGGCCAACGCAAGTCGCGCTCTCATACATGTTGGTTCGGGGGCGCTCACGTTCAACGGCCTCGCCATAGAGGCAGGACGAGAGCTGGAGCGCTACATACACCGGCTTCAGGAGACCCTTCGCGGCAACCTCCCTATGCCGCCTCTGAGCATCCAGATCGGGCAGCCGGCCCGGCAGCCGGATATCACGACGGTCACCACAATGATCGAAGACGCAGACAAGGCTCGTGTATACCTGAACGAGACATACCTGCTCGCGCTTAAGCGGTTCGGTATCCACATACGAGCCCTCCCAGTACCTCCTCGCGGCCACCGGGAACTTCCGGACGACGCTCAGAACATCTGAGATCCAATTCGGTCGGGTCGAACACGCTTGACTAGATCCCGTTTCGCCCAGCGGAGCATCCGGGTCTGGTGGGCCATTAGCAGTGACGTTGTGGCCAACCGCCGTACCGCGCCCTGATCCACCCCCGTGATCTGGCCCTTCAGCGTCTGGAACCCGGGCCGTGCCGAGGCTATCTGGAAGTGATCACTCCTGAACCGTGTAGGCGAGCGGGTCTCCAGCGCTGTTCACCGGTTCGATGGTAACGCGAACCGTGTGAGTCGAGGTTTTGCCGCGAATGCGCTTACGGAAGCCGTCCAGGACCCAGATCTTCACGCCGCCCTGGCGCTCCTTGGAGTCGCTCATGGCAACGGTCATCTCCAGCTCGATGCTGCTGTACCGGAAGCGCATGGATTCGCCGCCCATGTTGCTGTGGGCGGCTGCCGTCAGCTCGTCGTACGTCGCCTGGATGGCTTTCTTCAGACCGATCACCGCGTGCCCCTCCGTCATCCTGGATCAGAAGGGCAAACGCTAGACCACACGCGGGAGTTGGCGCTCACTTCTGAGCGGGTCAGCTCGGTCTTGACCCTGCGGAGCATCCGGGTCTGGGAGGCCGTCAGAGGGGGAGCCGTGGCCAACTGGGCCTGGACCCAAGCGGCTTCCTGAAGGCTCCCGCTCGGCGAAGGCCATCTGGTCCCTGACGAGGCCCTGGACGAGCTTCCGCATCGCCGGGGACCTGAGGGGCTTGCCCTCCACCACGGGACCGTACGAGGCTTTCCGGAAGCCGCCGGGCGCCTTCGGGTCGAGGATCGCGAGGCCCTTCATCCGACGAACTCCGGCACGCAGGGGACGTACGGGGACGGGTCGTGTCGGCATCGGTGTCGGCACGGGCTCCACGCCAGCCGGTCGTGTCGAGATCGTTCAGGCTGACGACTCCACCGTGGGTCTGGCCATGACGGCCAACTCCTCCGGTGCCCAACAGATGATCCTGTGCAAGGACTCTGGCGGTAACGCGCGCTTCGAGGTGAACGCCTCCGGCAACAGCGTCCACCGCGCCACGGCGTTCTTCACCGGCGCCCTCCAGCTCGGATCCACGTCGGCAGACCTTGGCGGAAGCTCCGGTGTCGTCATCTCGATCAAGAACGCCACCACAGCCCCGACCACCAATCCCACCGGTGGCGGAAACCTCTGGGTCGAGGCCGGAGCCTTGAAGTACAAGGGCACGTCCGGCACCGTCACCAACTTCGCCCCGGCCTGACCGGGCTGAACCACACCCGGGAGAAGATCATGCAGATGACCGCTGAGCAGCTCGTCCAGGAGCTGAAGGACACCGTCGTGGAGCTGCACTTCACCCGGCGCCACGCGGAGGCTCTGGAGGCTGAGAACGCCGCTCTCAAGGCCAAGCTCGCCCCCGAGGCGGAGCACGGCCACACGCAGCCGCACGAGGACGCCGACGAGGCCCACGGGCACTCGCACGAGTCCTGAACACGCCCCCGGCCTCGGGGAGTTCCTGGGTGTGGCCGTCCCAAGGCTGGGCTCCAACAATTCTGAACTCGAATTCCCAACGACGGATATCGTCGCCACATGGCCCGTTCCTGTGTGTTCTGCGGCGGTACGCCCGTAACCAACGAGCACGTCTATCCCCGCTGGTTGGCCAAGGGATTCCCTGAGGCCCCGCCTACTGAGCGGGCGATCATGGTCTCCCACTCGGATCACGACGGTCCGCGACGACACTCTGGCCGCTTGCTGACAACGCAGGTCAAGGCCGTGTGCGAGCCCTGCAACAGTGGCTGGATGAGTGTCCTCGAAGCACGAGTACAGCCTTACCTGCTCCCCATGATCAAGGGCGAGATCACGGAGCTGTCGCCCGAGGCGCAACAGGTGTTGGCGACCTGGACCGTCAAGACGGCGCTGATGTGCCAGGTCTTTCACGCCCAGGAGCCGCCCCTCGTACCCGCCGAACTCTTCACGGACCTATACCGGGATCGGGCACCTGCCGACGAGATGAAGGTGTTCTGCGCCTACATGATGCAGCCCCAGTACTTCAACGGCCCGAGCCCCATCGAACACCGCTCCATGCCGAGCAGGAATCGAGACCGGACAGACGACGGGCAGGAGTTCGACCGCTGGGCAACCGTGGTGACCATGCGGATCGGCTATGCAGTGCTCCAGCTCCTGGCCGCCGGCCCCAAGGGGCTGCGGTACGAAATCGGGCACGGAGACTTCTCCCCGTACGTACAGTCGCTGTGGCCCGTACGGGAGACGTTCTCCTGGCCTCCGCTCGCCATGAAGAGGGCCAGCGAGTTCGACGCCTTCGCCGACCCCCTCAGCGAGGTGAAGCGGCCTTTCCCGCGGCTGTAAGTCGTGCTGAGACGGCAGTAGAACAACCGGGTCTCTCAATTCGATCGCGCCTGTAGTACAGGGGCGGTTACCGTCCATCCATGGACGATTCGCTCTCGTTCGAGAGCCTGCTTGCCGGGGCGAAGAAGTTCGCCGGACTGGCGCTCCAAGCACACCGCGACCAGGACGACGAAGTGTTCGTCCTGCACACGGGTGTCAGCATCGAGCGCCTGATGAAGGCGGCGCTGGCCAAGACCAACCCCGTACTGCTGATGGAGACGGCCGCCGTCAAGGACGACCGTGCACTCCTTCACTTCGCCGGCCTCCGGCCATATGGGGAACGGCTACGCACCGTGAGCGCCACGGCGGCTCTCCTACGCATACGGTCGGCGAGTTGGCTGCCCAAGGACACAGCGCTGGACGATCTGATCGAGTTGCGCAACGGTGTCGTCCACCTCGGCCCCACTGAATCGGACAGCGCGGAAGTCCTGGCTACCTTCGGCCGTACGACCAATGCGTTGCTGACGCACCTCGGGTTGGACTCCGCCGACTACTGGGGCGCATGGAAGCCCATGATCGACATCTCTCTGAACGACCAGCTCGAACGGGTCGAACGCGACGTCAAGCGCGCCATTGAGCAGGCCCGTCACCGCTACGCAGAGCGCGTTGCGCGGCTTCCAGATACGGCAGTACAACTCCTGAAGGACGAGGCGGCCCTTGGAGGCATCCCCGGGTTCCCAACCTCTATGGAGGGTCCTGTCATTTTCGGGCGGATCGCCTGCCCCGCATGCGACAACCCGAACGCAATCGTGTTGCTGGTCTTGAGCCGTTTGGGCGATGCCAGCCGTGCTGAACGCCGTGCTGCTTACGCGGGATACGGATGCAGCCTGTGCACGTTGCCTCTGTCGACCATCGAGCAGATGGACGCGACCGGGATCGACGTCATGGACGTGAAGATGCCTGACCTCCCCCTACCGGTGATTGAAGTGCAATTGAACGATTGGATGGCAAAAATCGAGGCGGAAGCCGCCGCCCAGGCCCAACAGTCACCGCCGGATGGTTCATGATTCACCCGGAAGGTCCCGACTCCGCGAGTTGGGGCCGGGACCTTCAATTCGATCGCCCCGGCAGTACAGGCGCCGCTACCGTCCCTTCATGGACGATTCGCTCTCGTTCGAGAGCTTCTACGAGGGTGCCAAGGAAGCCGCTCACAAGGCCATGGATGATCATGGCCGCGCAGAGTACGACTGGTTCGCCCTCCACGCCGGTGTTGCCATTGAGCGGCTCGCCAAGGCGGTCCTGGTCTCGAAGAATCCGATCTACATTGCAGAACTCCGCAATGCAGACATGATGCTCTACTTGGGTGGCCACCTCACCCTCAAAGACGTAGGAAAAGTCCGCACCGTCGGGGCGAATGACGCCATCACGCGTCTTCGTAAGATCAAAGTACTGGAGGCGGATACCCGGCTTGATCTCTTGATCGAGCTGCGAAACGGGGTTGCCCATGCCTCCAGCGACAGCCGTGAAGGCAAGGGGATGATCTCTCCCCTCACTCGGACGATCGAGACGCTGCTCAATGATCTCGGCAAGCCGCTAAGCGCCTTCTGGGGACGATGGACAGAAGCGATCATGGCTGCTGTGAACGAGCAGGAGGATCAGCTCTTCCGCGACATCCAACTCCGCATCGCCCAAGCCCGACACTCCATTCAGGATCGGTTTGAGGGTTTGCCCGCAGCGGTCAGGAAGCGGGCGCTGAAGGCACCGCCCCGGCCGAATTACGAGGGCCCGGGGTCGCTAGTTGAGTTCACTATGGAGGGTCACGTCGTGTTCTCGACCATCAACGGCGGGTGCGCTGCCTGTGGGGGTCAGGCTCGGGTCGCCTTCAAGCCAGTTGAACTGGCTCACGACAAGTCGACATACATTGCCAACAGCATCAGCTGCTCACTCTGCATGTTTGAGGTGAGCGGGCCGGAAGAGTTGGCAGCTGTCCGCTCGATCGTCGAACCTGAATCAATCCCTAAGGGATCGATCATCCCGTTCACGATGGAATTGCGTAAAAAGACGGCTGACTGATCATCTCTGCGAAGCCCCGGCTCCTTGAGTCGGGGCCTCTCGCATGTCCAGAACCGCGCCGGACCTTCCTGCGCACACCCCGCTAGGAGGTCCCGTTACTCCTCCCCGAGCTGCTCAGATTCGCCGCCGAGGACTCGGGCGGTACCGACGTCGGCAAGATGATCGGCCAGTTCGCCCAGTACGGCATCGCCGGCGTGGTCGTCGTCCTGCTGATCCTCGGCGTCATCGTCCCGAAGTACGTCATGAACGACCTCACGGCGGACAGGGACAAATGGCGCGAGGCGTTCGAGAAGGAGCGCGAGGCCCAGCAGCTCACCCGCGAGCAGCTCGCCAAGGACGAGGAGCGCGGGGACGTCGCCATTGAGCAGGGCAAGACCCTCACCGCGCTGCTCCAAGGTCTCGGACACCACCCCGAACTCCCCAGGAGTGCCTGAGATGTGGCCTTTCACCAGACAGCCGCAGGTGTCTCCCTAGGCGGAGACCGCGAAGAGGGCCGCCGAGAAGTCCCTCCAGCAGGCCCAGGCCCACGGCCCCGTCGCCGGGGCCAAGCTCACCGAGAGCCGCCGGATGAGGGAAAAGATCAGAGCCCACAACCGTGCGAACCACTTCAGCGATCTGGTCGAGGGCATCGCCCTCGGTCGACTCAACGACGGCCGCTCGTATGGAGGTTCTCGCGCTCCACACCCTGACCCTGTACGTCCTCCTCGCCGGCGGTCTGGTGCCCGCTCTGGGGTTCGCGCTCCTGCACAGGCACCGCGTCGGAGGACATAGATGTTGTCGCGGTACAGGCGGAACCCGATATTCTCCCACCCCTGGGCGATCTTGGCGTTCACGCGGTCCCACTCGGATCGGTCCCTCAGACGCTGGCTGCTGAGGTCGGTGATGCCGGGTGAGCAGGCGATGGCCCGGCAGCCGGGCATGAGCCGGTGGATCGCCTCGATGCCGAGTACGGCCGCCAGGCCCTGGCCGCGCCACTGGGGTTCCAGGGTCACCCGGTCCATGACGAGCAGTGCGGAGCCGACGTACTCCAGCAGCTCGCCGACCTCGCTGGTGAACGAACCAGTCTGCGGGTCGAGGAGGACCCGGGCGGTCTCGTACAGCTCCTCGGACTCGTCCTCCATGGCCCAGTAAGCGTTCCGGCCGCGGTCGAGATGCACCCGATAGAAGGTCATCGACCCGACGGCGACGTCCTCCACCGTGCACGACGGGCAGTTCACGGTGACGCAGCCGCTGCTCGGCACCGGGTCCTGGCCGCCGTCATGCGTTCGCCGACGGTGCAGGACGGCCACGTTCCACCGCTCCAGCGTGTCAGCCTGCGGGGTGTCCCAGAGCTCGTCGTAGGAGATGCGGAGGTGTTGCTTGGAGAGTCGCCAGGCAGAGAGGAGGGCTCGATCACTGCGGCAGACTAACGAGGCGCCTATTGCCCCGATGCCGCGACGCCACCGCGCGCGTTATCGACGGCCGCGGCACCCTGAACGCCGACACCTGACGCAACGCCGGATGGACCGTCCGCGCCCTCGGACGCTCCTGAGCCGCAGTTTTGTCGCCCGGCCCGTGACGCCTCTGTAGTCGGCGCCCGCGGTCGGGGCCAGGCCAGAGCTGCTAGCAGCGTCCTGACGATCATGGAACGGATGGCACACTGATGGGCCCAACTTGCCCATCGCGCCTGGGAGATCACCTGATGAACGCCACCCCGGCCGCCGACGCCCAGGGAGCCGAAGAAGCCGAGGGACGTACCGGCGGCTGCCTGTGCGGCCGCATCCGCTTCACCACCCGGGGTCCGGCCGTTTTCCCCCACACCTGCGCCTGCGAGCATTGTCAGAAGCTAGGCGGCACCCCCGTGATGTGGTGGGTGGGATTCGAGACGGTCACCTGGACCGGCGAGAGCGAGCCGACCTGGTACGAGACCTTTGAGGGCGAGGCGAAGCGCGGCTTCTGCCCGACCTGTGGCAGCCGCGTAGCGGCGATCGACAGCGACATCCCGGAGATCGGCATCAACGTCACCGCCCTTGACGACACCAGCGGCACAGACCTTGTGCCCATTCACGCGTCCTTCCGCGACAACGCCGTGCACTGGCTGCCCCCGGTGCCGGAGGCCGAGCACAGCGCGGCCGGTTGACGCTTCGTCCGCTGGTCGGCGACTTCTCCCGCACCCTCGATTGGTCCCAGCGCCCACGCCAGAGCCCCCAGAATCGAACGATTCGATTCCGGGGGCTCTGGGGAGTGAGGCGGGTGAGGTCAGCTCGCGGTGGAGCCGTCGTCGGTGGAGTTGCCCGTGCGTCGGCGGCGGACTACAAAGAGGGCGCCTCCGCCGCCAGCGATCAGGACTCCGGCGCCGCCGATCAGCCACGGGGTGGCGTCGGCGCCGGTGTGCGCGAGCGTGCCCGCGGGGGCGGGGGCCACGGTGCTCGACGCGGTCTCGTCGGAGGTCGGTGTGCCCGAGGCAGACGGCGTCGAGGTGTCCTCTTCCTGGCCGGGCTTGTCCGGGGTGGGCCGGTCGCTCGGTTTGTCGGTGGGCTTGTCGGTCGGCTTCTCCGTTGACGGCGGGGTGGTGGCGCTCTTGGCGTTGGTGACAGTCACGGTCACGGGGGCGCACGGCTTGGCCTTGAACGCCTTGGAGGGCTTGTAGATCTCGTAGCCCTCGGGAACCTTCACCTGCTTGACCCAGAAGTCGCTGCCGGTGCGGGAGTTGATGGGCAGCTTGCCGCTGGCCGTTCCGTCGGAGCTGGTCGTCAGCGTCAGGATGGTCTTGTCGCCGCTGCCGATGCTGACCGTGGATCCGGCCAGCAGCTTGCCGGTCTTGTCCTCCTTGGCCTTCAGCAGAACTGAGGCGAGCTTGAACGGGTCGATGATGGTCAGCGGAGTGTCGGTACGGGGGTGACGATGACGTCCTGGTCGTCGACGACCTCGTGCAGCGGGCTACCGCTGGAGACTTCCTTGAGCCGGTAGACACCGGGCCCGAGGTCCTGGAAGGTCAGCTGGCCCTCGGCGTCGGTGGTGCCGCTGGCGGCCTGTTTGCCGATGGAGTCGAGCAGGGTGAACGTGGCGCCGGCGAGAACATCGCCGCCCGGGTCCTTCTTCAGGATGGTGACGCCGCCGTTCCCGGCCGCGGTCAGTGAAGTGATGGACGTGGACGGGGTCGGCTCGGGGGTCTTCGCGGAGGCGGCTGAGGCCAAGGCCACCACGCTGGTCACCGCGGCAACGGTGACGGTCACGGCGGACAGGCGACGGGCGGAACGGATACGCAAGAAGGAACTCTCCTGGAGGGGACGCGGCCAGGGCTGCCCGTCGGTGCAAGCGGGATAATGCCGGTCAGCGGGTACGGGCCGGCGACGGCTGGGGCGGCGGGGCCGGACGGGTTTGCCCTGGAAGGTGCGCGGGGGCGTCGATCGTGCTTCCGCGGGCGGCGGCCCGGACGAGGTGGTGTTGGTCCTCGATGCGCAACGTCGCGATGTGCGATAGGCCCTGCGCGACGGAGGCGCCGCGCAGTGTGCCCGCCGATAGGCCGGCGGCATGCGCGATCCGGGCCGCGACCTCGGCTTCGATCAGGAGGCCGAACGCCGGTGGAATGTCGAGTAGTTGGGCAGCGTACTCACGGCTGCCGACCAGTGCTTGGGTGAGGGGAAGTCCGTCGTCGAGGACGCTGTCGACGATGTCCAGCCAGACCGGTGTGGCCCGCTGGAGGCGGGTGAGGAAGTCGGCGTCTGTGTGCCAGCATCCCTGGTACGGCTCAGGATCCGTATCGAGCTGAGCCGGTCGCCGCCGTGCTCTGTTGGCGCTGCTGGGCGGGGGCGGTTCGGGCGTCCAGACCTTCAGGTAGTCCTGGATGGCATGGCTCAGGGGTATGACGGCGGCGCCGATCCAGGGTGAGGTGTCGTCGTGGTGCCAGTCCCGTACGACGCCGTAGCCGTCATTTCCGGGCTGTTTGCCGAGGCGGGCGTCCCGGACGGCGAACGTGCCGTGGTCGGCGAAGGACAGGTACGCGTGGTCGAGGGCGCCGCGGTCAGGGTGGAGGATGCTCAGGCGCAGTCCGCCGTACTCACGTTCTCGGATGGTCTGGGCGAACTCGATGCGCAGCCTCAGCGGGGAGTCGGGCGAGACGACGGCGTAGCAGGCGTCGCCGACCACTCGGCGTTCGTGGACGGGCAGGTCGAGCAAGTCGGTGAAGAAGTGCTGGGCGTGCAGGGACAACGGTGGTGGCACTCCTCTGCAGCGGCATACAGGTCGCGAACGAGTTCGACGGGGGTACTGGCATCCAGCGTGGCCGTCCAGGTGGCCGGCCGGAAGGGGTCCTTATGTGCGGCTACCAACCACTCACCACCGCGCACGTGATCGTCGGACGATACGTGCCCGGCGAGCAGCCGCATGCCTGGACTGATCACGATGGCCGGGCCGTCTCCGGAGTGGTGGAGGGTCCAGTCCTGATCGAAAGGGAAGGGCCAGACGTCGACGAGTTCGTGGATGCCGGGGCCGGCGAGGTGGCGGGGCAGGACCTCGACCACGTCGTGGTCGTCGAGATCGTCCAGAGGGATCAGTGACACAAGGTCCGTTCGGCAGCAGGGAGTTGCTGGTCGTGGGCGGCAGCGAATCAGCGGCGCGCTGCCGTGCGTGGGGCGGCGGACGCCGGAGGAAGAGTGGCCGTGCTCCAGCGCGGGACGCTGCGGGTGCCGAGCGCCGGCGGTCGGCGGGTGAGGGCGCGCTGGACGTCGAGCGGGGTCGGAACCGGGGGCGCGAGCGGTGTGACGGGAGTGAGCTGCGTGACCTCGCGCAGCCAGGGGGGCATTGAGTCCTTCCAGCGTGGCAGGGGCGCCGGGTCGGAGACGCTCTGGGTGATGGCCTTCACCAGCGGGATGGGAGTGTGGGTGGTGGCGGTGGCGTACCAGCGGGCGTAGCCGTTCTTCGGGCCACCCCAGAGGTGCCATCGGGCCTGAAGGGCGGTGAGTTCCTTCTCGGCACTGAGGTGGCCGGTGGTGTATTCGCAGGTGGCCATGCCGTCCTGGGTCTTGAGTTCCATCACCCCCCAGCGGGGGTGCTGGAACTGCCAGCCGTTCTTGATCAGCGGGACGACGGCGTCGAAAGCGCCGAGCTCGGGGTCTTTGAGGTCGGGCTCGGCGAGGTAAGTGCCGGGGCCGGTGGTGTATGCCTGGGCGAGGGCGGTGGTGAAGGCGGTGACGAACTCGGTCGGGGCGGAGTCGTTGAAGCTGACGCCCCATGCGGGTGGCCCGAAACGGTCGCGGTAGGCGTTGATCCGCCACAGTCCGTCGTCGTCTCCCTCGGGCAGGAAGCCGAGGCGGATGCGGTGGTCGGGAGCGGTGACGTAGGCGTTACCAAGGTCGTCGTTGTGCAGGTCGAAGCCGAGCGCGAGGAGCGGCTCCAGAGCAGGGTCTCCGATGTAGGTGCTGCCGGCGAGGTAGCGGGGGGAGACGTAGACGTCGCCGTCGATCTCTTCGGTGTCGGGCACGAAAGTCCTGGGGTTGAGGCTGGGCGGTGAGCAATGCGGTGTCGAGTCAGAGCCCGGTGCGGTCCGCGAGTATCGGCAGCAACTGCTGCTCCAGGTCGGCGGGTGGGCCGGTGTAGTGGAGGGTGCGCAGGCCCAGCGCGGCGGCGGCCAGGCAGTTGTCCTCGCGGTCGTCGACGAACAGCACACGTCCGGGGTCGGCGACGCCGGTGGCGGCCAGGGCTCGTTCGTAGGCGGCCGGATCGGGCTTGCACAGGCCCAGGCGGGCGGAGTACAGGGCGTCGGTCATCAGCTCACGCCGCCAGTCGGTGGCGTCCAGAACGTTGCTGAGGTGGGCGGGCGCGTTCGAGATCAGGACCATGGGCAGCCCCGCGGACTGGGCTCGGGCGCGGTACAGGATGTCGAGGACGCGAGGGTCGGTGCGGGTCCACATCTGGGTGTCGGCGGCGCGCAGGGTGCGCAGCCACCTCGGTCCGGGGTGGTGCCCGAGCACCTTGGCCCAGTAGGCGAGATCGCTCAGTTCGCCTGCGTCGTACGCGTTCCGGGGGGCCCAGAAGGCTTCTTGGAAGGAAGGGAGGTGTCGGTCGGGCCACTCGGCGAGGTCAGCGAGGCGGGTCCACATGCCGGTGCTGGGCTGGAGTCCGAGGACTCCGTTGTAGTCGAGGAGTAGGGCGTCCACGCCGTTCGGGGAGACGGAGGTGTGGGTCAAGGGGTGGGTTTCTCCAAGGCTTTGGGAGCGAGGGCGGCGACGGCGGCGGCGAGGAGGGCGGGCAGTAGCAGCGCGTGCGGCAGGGCGATGACGGTGGCGACGGCGCCGATGAGGGCGGGTCCGGCGAGCAGGCCGACGTAGCCGGTGACCGCGACGGTTGCGACCGCGCGGGGTCCGCCGATGCCTGCGGCGGTGATCAGGCTGGGGATGGTGACGGACAACCCCAGGCCGAAGGCTGCCCACCCGAGGAGGGCAAAGGCGATGGTGGAGCCTGCGAGCCCGGTTGCGAGGCCGAGCGCGGCCAGGGCGGCGCCGGCCCGGACAACAGCGGGAGCGCCGAAGCGGGCGGTGAGCCGGTCTCCGGCGAGGCGACCGGCGGCCATGGCGGCGCTGTAGACGCCGTACGCCACGGCGCTGGTCGCGGCGGTCGCACCGAGGTCGTGCAGGTGGACGGCAGCCCAGTCGGCAGCGGCCCCCTCGCCCAGCAGGGTTCCGGCCGCCAGAGTGCCCAGCAGCCACAACCGGGGCCGCGACAGACCCCCGCGCTCGTCCAAGCCCGGTGCCACACGGTTGTGGACGGGCTCGAGTCCAGGGCTGGCAAGACAGCGGGTAAGGCGCGTCGCTGCACCTGCCGCCGTGGCGGCGGTGGCTGCGACGCCGGCGAACAGGACGGTGTGCGGGGTGTGGGCGGTGGCTGAGGTCAGCGCGGCACCGGTGAGGCCGCCGAGGCTGAAACTCGCGTGCAACCGGCCCATGATGGGGCGGCCATGAGCGTCTTGGCAGCGGACCGCAGCGGCATTGACTGCGACGTCGAGGACGCCGTGCGCGGCGCCGAAGACGAACGCTGCCACCAGGAGGCTCTCCAGGCTGCGGCATACCCCGAGGACGGCAAGGCAGACGGCGAGGGCGATGGCACCGCCGGTCAGCAGTGTGGGCAAGCAGGCCGGGCGGGCGAGGCGTCCGCCGGTCTGGAGTCCAGCGACCATGCCCAGGGCAGCGGCCAGCAGGACCAGGGCGAGCCCGGCGGTGCTCAGCTCGGCGGTGTTCTGAACGGCGGGCATGCGTGCGCCCCAGACGGCCATCACCACACCCAAGCCGGCAAAGTACCCGGTCAGCAGACGGCGGCTGCGCGCCAGCTCGGGCCCCGCGGTCTGGTTCACGCGGCCTGCTCCTGCGTGACCGGGGCCGCGTGCGCGACCGCAGCGACCTGGACGTCGAGGTTGCGGTACGCCTCCTGGGCGCGGGCTTGGGCGATGGTGGCGGTCGGCCCGATGGTGATCAGGTAGCCGATGCGAGCGGTGAACAGATCGCCCCCGTCCTGCGGCAGCACGAGCTGGTCGCCGGCCTGCCGCTGGAAGCGCACGCGCTCCACTCCCCCGGTGGGTTCCGCGACACGGCGGGCGGTGAGGGTGCCGGAGTAGGCGGGGTAGATGAAGCGGATCGCCGCGGCCTGGTGGCGAGTTGGCGTCAGGTCGGGAGTACGTCCGCAGGCGATGTCTGCGGCGGCGCGGGCGAGGTCGACGCCGGTGGCCAGGTGGACGAGGTGGCTGATCATGTCGCCGGCGATCCGGGCGTTGACCTCGATGAGGCGGGGGCGGCCGTCGATCACGCGGATCTCGACGTGGCTGACGCCGTCGGTGACACCGAGGGCGTCGATGGCCGCGACGGCGGCCGGGGCCACGGTGACAAGGAGCGGGTCGTTCGCGTCGACCATGTGCGCCAGTTCCTCGAAGTGGGGCGGCATACCGACGGTCTTGCGGGTGACAGCGGCGACGGTGGTCTGTCCCTGGTGGGTGACGCACTCGACGCTCACCTCCGGGCCGTCGAGGTATTCCTCGACCAGGACCTGGGTGCTTTCCACTCCGTGGCTGGCGGTCTTGGCGGCGTAGGCGTACGCGGCTGGCAGCTGGTCGGCGGTGTCGACGCGGATGACGCCCATGCTCGCGGCGTGCGCGGCAGGTTTGAGGACGACGGGGAAGCCGATGCGCCGGGCTGCACCTGTCGCTTCGTGCTCGGTGCGCACGCTGACGGAGGCGGCGGAGGGCACCCCGTGGCGGGCGAACAGGCTGCGGCTCGTGTGCTTGTTGCGGCAGCCCTGGAGGGCCTCCGGAGCGGTGGTGGGCAGGCCGAGCCGGCGGGCCAGACGGGCGACGGGGATGAGATACCACTCGGTCCACGTCATCACGCCGGCCAGCGCGTGCCGCTCGGCGAGCGCGTGCCCGGCCGCGGTCAGCGCCGCCTGATCGGCGGGGTCGGCGACCTCGTAGTCGAGGAGGAACTCCTTCTCCCAGGTCGGCACGGCGCCGGAGATCAGGACGACGTCGTAGTGGGCGGCGACGTTCTGAAGGCAGGTGCCGCGATACGCCTGGGCCTCCATGTCGGAGGCGGCAACGACCAGGACGACGGGGCGAGAGGACAACAAGGCTCCAAACAGTGCGGGGCAACGGAGAGTTGAGGCAGGGCACCTGGGTCAGGGGTGCGGCGGCGTCGGAGCGCGAAGGCAGACGCCCACTGGGGTGGTCCCCGATCAACTCTCCGGTGGTGAGCGGGAGGGTGACCGGGTGGGTCAGGCGCAGGAGGTGCGCAGGGCGGGGATGGCGCGCAGCCGGGCGAAGGCGGCGAAGAGGCCCAGGGCCTGCAGTGCGGCACAGATGGTGATCACGTGGCCGAGTTGGGCGGGCGGCACGGTGGCGACGAGGACACCGGCGAGGGGGAAGGGCAGCAGGAGCAGCAGGATGGTCAGCGACAGGGTGGCGCCGAACACCGGTGCGGGGATGAGGCGGGAGCGCAGGGTTCGTAGCACGACGGTCATGCCGCCCTCGCCGGCCATGAGGACGGCGATCAGGGTGAGGTAGCCGCCGTAGGTGTCGGCGAAGGAGACGGCCAGGCACGCCAAGGCGGCGATCGTGGCGGACACGGCGCCGATGGGCCACAGGCCGAAGCGGTCGATCGCCCGGCGGCACAGGGCGACCGCGAGGAGAGAGGCGACGGCGGCTGCCGACCAGATGAGCCCGACGTCGGCCGCGGAGCGTCCGAGCTGTTTGACGATGATCACTGGGGTGGCGGCCTGCAGCAGGCCGACGGTCAGGTTGGAGACGGTCAGTCCGGTCACCAGCCAGCTGAGGGCTGGTAGCGCGCGGAGGGTCGACCAGCCGGTGTGCAGCCCCTTAAGGACGGGCTGCGGCGCGGCGGGCTTGCTCCGGTGGTGCTGGCGCGGGGCCAAGCCGCTGGTGAGCAGCGAGAAGGCGGCGATCACGATCAGCATTCCGGTGGCGCCGGCCCGCTGCAGGAGCAGCCCGGCGAGTGCGGGGCCGGCCAGCGTGGCGAACTGGTCGATGCCGAGCAGCACCGACTGAACGCGGTGGGCGCGGGCGCCGGCCTCGCGGCCGGCGACTCCGCCCGCGGTCTCGGCCGCGATGTAGGAGCATTCAGTGAGGATCCCGGTGGACGCGGCGAGCAGCATGACGGTGACCGTCGCGCTGAGGCCCGCCTGCGTTGGCAAGATGAACGCGGTGGCCAGGACAACCACGGCCCGGCCCGCGGAGGCGAAACGGAGCACGGCGGTGGTCCCGTGGCGGTCGACCAGAACCCCTGCGAAGGCGAACGAACCCAGTCTCGGCACCCATTCCAGCGCGAACGCGAGGCCGGTAAGGGTGGCCGAGTTGGTAGTGGCCAGTACCAGCAGCGGGATGCCGTAGGTGGCCATGGCGAACGCGGCAGCGTCCGTGCTGCGCGGCAGATAGATGCCGCGCAGCAGAGTGGGGACCGGCCGACGGGCATGCCAGGGTCCGACACGGGATCTCACGCAGCGCGCCCCGATTCCTCCGCCGCACAGGAGGAGCGGGTGATGTCCTGGTGCAGGACGCGGGGGTACGCCGTAAGCCACTCTGACAGCGCCGCGCGCGGAGCCGACCTTTCGGTCGCTGCGCCGGATTGCCCCGGGTCGCCGTCCTGCATCTGGAAGGCGTGCTGGACGCGCGCGACGAAGTCACTGGTGCGGCTGGGGAGTTGGTTGCTTCGGGACCAGTTTGCTGCGGTGTCGTACACCTCGGCCAGGTCCTTGCCGCTAGCGGTGAGCTGGTAGCGGGCCAAGGCGTGTCCGCGGGCGTGGATGAGGCCGAGGTCGCGTGCGGTGTCGATGGCGTGGCGCAGTTGTCCGTTGGTGAGGTCGCCGAGGGCGCCCTGCAGGCTGCCGCGTTGGCGACTGATAGGGCCGTTGTCGTCGATCTCGCTGATCAGGCGTATAAGGCCGCGCAGGGACAGGGTCCGGATCGCGCGGCGTTCACGCAGGACGCTGGTGGGCAGGGCGGCTGTCATCGGCGCGGGCCTCCTGCCGGGGTGATGGGGCGGGCGGGTATCTGGTGGGAGAAGAGGTCGCTGGACTTCCACGCCGGGCCGTCCGGAGGCGGGGTGGTGGACAGGGCAGGTCCGGCAGACGAGGCGGCCGGAACTGCGGGTGCCGGAAGGCGCGTCGGGGTGGTTGCCCACGTGCCGGAGCGGGTCTGGGACGGGGCGGTCCCCGGTCGGCGAAGCGGGTCGGCCCCGGCGGACGGGAGGACAGCCCATGTAGTGATGGCCTGGAAGACGGGGGCGAGTGCCTGGCCGCTGGCGGACAGCTGGAAGTCGCCGCTGCCTGTGACCGTGACGAGGCCGTCGGCCACCAGTCGGTCCAAGGGCTTGTAGACAGCAGTCAGCCCGTATCCAGGCATAGCCTCGGTGGCCAGGGCCTTGGCGCTCGCACGGCCCCGGGCCTGCAGGGTCATAAGGATCGGGGTGGCGTGCCGCGGGGCGATCAGAGTGATCGTGTCGTCGATGTTCTGGGCCGGGGGGATCCGCTCGGGCTCCAGCTCACCGGTGGCCTTGCTGGTGACGAGCTGCTTCTCCAGGTAGGTGTCGCCCCAAGAGGCGATCACGGCCAGGACGGGCAGCAGCTCGGCACCGCGACGAGTGAGGCCGTAGGTGACATGGCGCGGGGCGTACTCCGTGCGTTCGACCACGCCGGCGTTGGTGAGGTGGCGCAGCCGGGGGTGGAGCTGACCGTCGGCGAGCCACGGCAGCCGGGGCTTGATCTCGGCGTAGCGCAGCGGCTGGGAGGAGAGGGTCATCAGCACCCACACACTCCAGCGCGGGGCGAGCAGATCCAGCGTCTTGGTGACGCTGGAGTAGTCGTTCGGGGTGGTAGGGGGCTGAGCAGTGGTGGCCAAGGATGGGCTCCTCAAGCAGTGCGGGCAGATCAGCGGGTGCGGGAGGCCGCGGTCGCCGGGGCGGCAGGTACGGGCGCAGTCGGCGGTGGGGTGTCGGGAGCCGGTGCGCGGCGCAGTCCTGCCAGGACCGCGCCGGTGTTCTTGGCGTAGGCGTCGCGGGCGGCGACGGACTCGGCGATGCGGCGGGCGCAGTCGACGATGTGACCGGCAGCAAAACGGCCGATCTCCCGCTCAGGAGCGATAAGTTCGCGCAGCCTTTCCAGCTGGAAGGCGATGTTGCGCTCAGCGAGCGCCACATCGCTGTGACTGCCGGTGAGCGCGGCGAGCAGGGTGGCATCGGGGGTGCTGTCGGCGAGCGCTTCGAGCTCACCGAGCGGCCGTTCGTATAGCGCCTCGATGCGCTGGGCGATGATCTCGGAGATGGCGTGGGCCGTGTCGGGCTGGGGCAATCGGCGGACTTTCAGGGGCGTCGAGTTCGCGCCGCCCCGGCACGGTGGGTTGTCGGGGCGGGTGGAGCAGTGGCGGTGATTTTCGGTGGGGCGAACTGCACCGGCTGCACGGGGCGTTGATCGGGAGCGGGCATGGTCCGCAGGAGGTCGTCGAGGGCGGCGACGTAGCCGTCCCGGCCAGCCAGGGCCGCTTCCAGCCACTGGGCGTCCCAGCGCAGGTCCTCGGCGGACAGGTCGCCCAGGTCGCGGTCGCAGGACATTGAGGCGTGGACGCGATCACGTACGCGGACGACCTGTTCCTCGGCGACCGCGAGAAAGCTGCGCAGTTCCAGCGCGCGGTGGAGTGCGGCGCAGACCTCAAGGTGGGCTGCCTGCGCATACAGCTCGGCGACGGAGGCACCGAACGCCTCCTCCAGCGCGGTGTCGCGACTGGTGGGTTTGTCGATGACGCTCATCGCGTCACCCCCCGCGTCGGGATACTCCGCTCGCTGGGCAGCGCGGATGCCGAGGTGGGCAGCGCCGGAGCACGGCGCGCGGCGGGGCCAGCACCACGCCAGGCGCCCGGCCCGCGCTTGCCAGGGGCGAGGGGGTCGAGGAGGTGGTTCACGACCATCACGCGACCGTCACGTGCGGTGACAGCGGCGTTGACCTGGTGCGCCAACTCCATGACGTCGTCGTCGAGTTCGCCCGGCTGGGTGCCAAGCGCCTCGACGAGCGCGTCCTCCGCGGTGCCGAGTGCGTCCTGTGTTTCGACGAGCAGGTCGTACCAGTGCACGACACTGGTGGCATCGAGGTTGGCCTGTGGTGCCGCCTGAACCGCCCGGCGTAGATCGGCGAGAGGCATCTGGAAGCGGTCCTCGATCCGCTCGGTGACGACGCCCATCACGTCCTCGCTGAACTCGGGCACGGAGAGGCTCCATTCATTCGCTAGTTCGGGGGCGGGAAAAATGCACTGCGAATCCGGTCCGTGCGGGAGCGGTCCGCGAACTCGGATGTCGGCTAGGGGAATTGCGGGCTGGTCTGCTAGTCCAGGCACATGGCAGTGTCGCGGTAGACGTACGTTCCGGACACCCACCCCTTTACGCCGGTGGTCTTGTCCGTGATGTAGCGCCAGTTCCCGCTGCTCTTGTGGACGGTGAACTTGTGGCTGCGGTAGAGCACGCCGAGCGCCGTGGACTTGGAGGACGCCTTGGAGCGGATCGTCACAGCCTTCGCGTGCACCTTGTACGGGAGCGGCTTTGCCGAGCAGCTGCTGACGGCGGGTGCAGCACTGGCTGTGGGGATGGAGACGAGCGGGAGAGCGAGCGCGCCGAGAACGGCGGCGGAGACGGCTATGCGGCTGGTGCGCATGGGGAATTGACCTCCATGGAAACGGGGAAGGGAATGCGGAAATAAACCCGGGCTGATGCCGTGCGGGCCGAGAACAAGAGTCCGGAGAATCCCCGGTTTCGGTAACCGGGGATTGCGTGCTATGTTCCGCGCCGCCCAGCTCAGGGCAGCTGGCATTTCACCGAGCGGGGAAGGGGAAAGCCGGTGGGTAGCCGCGAATTCAGCGGCTCGGACCGCGCGGTGGAGCGTGGCGCGCGGGCAGAGCGGGGACACCCGGAGCGGTGGTGTGGCGGGCTGGCGGTGATGCGGCCGGCAGCGGGATCGCCTCGCCGTTCCAGTGCGCTTCCCACCACTGGGTGGCTGCCTCGAAGGTGGCGAAGGCGCCCTCGCACAGGGTGTGCGTCCACGCGTCGGTGTCGACCTCTTCGAGCAGGACCCGGAACGGCAGTGGCGCCTTCTCGTCGATGGCGCGCAGCAGCACGGTGGTCTCCATCGGCTCGGCGTCGTGCGTGTAGCTGGTCAGCAGGGCGAAATGGTCGCCGTCGCTGCGCAGTCGCTTCTCCAGGGCGCGCGTGGCCTGGTTAGCGGGTGTGGTGCCCATGCCGTCGGGCAGGAGGATCTTGTCCTCGGGGCAGCCGCGGGCGATCAGCCAGGACTGGGCCATGGACGGCAGCGGCAGTTCCTTGTGCGTGAAGCGGAAGGTGCGCGCCGCCGAGTCGCGTTTGAGGTGCAGGGCGATCAGCTGCGGTTCCCCGGGGATGCCCCAGGTGACGGCGCGGTTGTGCATCACGTAGAAGCTGTGCTCGCCATCCTCGGTGTGGTGCTCGGCCAGCAGGGTGAGCATGTCCTGCTCGATGGTGATGTGCTGCCAGAACTGGTCGGCGACGTGGTCGTTGACGGCCTCATATCCGTCGAGGCGGAAATCCGGTTCGGAGGTGGGCATCGGTTCTTTCGGTGCGACGACGCCATGGGCGCCGTGGGCAGGGCGTGTTGAGCTGTTCAGCGACGCAGGTGTGCGGGAGCGCGTGATGACGCTGGCCGGGGCGACGGCGTCGTGCCGGGCGGGCCTGCGGGGCGCGGGGCGGCAAGGACGGCCCGGCCGGCGTCGGTGAGGGTGACGGGCTGGCCGGCGTGCACTGGGTGGGAGGTGTCACGGTCCACGAGGCCGCTCGCCTGCAGGCGCTGCAGCTGGGTGTAGGAGATGCGGGTGCGGGAGGGGGTGGCCACGGCGAGCCGGTGGGTGACGAGGTTCTCGTGGAGCTTGGCGCCCTGGGCGATGGCGAGCAGGGCAGCGAAGTCTTTCGTCGGCACCTGCCGTGGCGCTCTTCGCGGGGCGGCGGCCTCGATCGGCTCCAGCGCGGCGGTGGCCTTGGCCTGCTCGGTGTCGCGCTCGTCGATGGCGTGCGCGAGCTGGTCAACCGTGCGCTCGATCCGGGCCAACAGCGCCTGATCGACGGGCAATTCGCCGGACACCAGGCGGGCGAGACGGGCGCGGTGGAAGGTGACGTTCCGCTCGGCCCGGACGAGGTCGCGGTGGGCGTCCGCCAGGGCCGAGTGCGGTGCGTCGAGGAGACCGGCCTCGCGGTGCCGCCACAGCTTCTCGATGCTGCAACCTGCGGCCGTCTCGATCCGGTGGTCGAGCACGGTGCGCGGGTGGCGGTCGGGCGAGGGCGCGGGGGGGTGAGCTCATGTCGGAGCGGTTCTTGTGTGCGGGAGAGTGTCCGAGGCGCACGCGTCCAGGGCGATGCGGACCTCGACGTAGGGGCCGTCGCGGGTGCGCCGGGTGGGCCCCAGACGCTCCAGGAGCCGGAGCATCGGCGCGTTGGACGCCTGCGTGAACGCGGTGAGGGTGTGTGCCCCGCGCGTGCGGGCGATCCGGGCCGCCTGCCGGGCCAAGGCCGTTCCGATGCCGCGGCGGTGGTGGTCGTCGGCGACTTGCAGTCCGAGGTCGACGACGCCCGGCTCCCGGCTGACGGGCCCGACGCAGAGGAGGGCCAGTGGCCGCTCGTGAGCGTCGAGTCCGATCCAGCACTGCGCCTGGACGAGCAGCCGCGTCAGGTCGCGGGGCGTGAGGCGGGTTCGGCCCCAGCGGCGCAGCAGGTTCTGTTCGGAACACTGCGCGTGGAAGGCGGCGACCAGGTCCCAGTCCGCCGCCGTCACCGGGTGCGTACGCGCGAGGGCGGGGTGAGTCAGCAGGAGCAGTCCGGGCGGGCGGCCTGCAGGTCGCCGCGCCGGTAGGCCCGGTAGCGGCTGCCGTCGACGTTGCGCGGCTTGCGGGACTGGACGCCGTAGGGGCGCAGGAGCAGAGCGAGGCGGACCGGGGTGAGGTCGGCGTAGCGCCAGCGTCCATCGGCCTCGCCGGGCAGCTCGCGCAGGCGCGCGACCAGCTCCGCGGTGCTCACATACTCTGCTGCACCCAGGACGTCGAAGATGTCAAGGCAGGCGTGGACAATCGTCCTCGGCCGCCTCGGGCAGGTCAGGAACTCCTCGCACGTGGCCTCGTGGAGGCCGTCGAAGCCTTCGAGGTCGTCGGGACCCTCCAGATCCTCGAAGTCGTCGAAGCCCTCGAAGTCGGGATCGAGGTCCTGATCGAAGTCGGGCTCTTCGTCCTCCACCGGCTCGTACTCGCTGGGCGGTGCGGGCTCGTACGCAGCCTCACAGCAGCAGGAGGTGGACAGCAGCGCGCTCAACTCGGCTCCGGCTGCCATGCGTTCGATCAGCAGGTCGGTGAGCGTGCCGAGCTGCTCGGTGGCACTGACGTGGGCGAGACGGTCGGCGCCGGACAGGGCGGCGAGCTGCCGGTCGAGGTCCTGGATCTCGACGAACACATCGACGATGGCGCGGTGGTGCGGGTTCTCGGAGACATCGGCCGGCGCCAGTACGGCGGCGGCGACCTGGTCGATCAGGGTGGGGAACTGCGTCAACGAACGGGGCCCTTCAGGGTCGGGGGCAGTGCGGGTCGGGGAAGGCCGGGCATCGCGTAGGGCGGTGGTCCTGGCTTGGGGATGGGCTGGCGCGCTCCCAGCTGCGGCGAGCGGGTGCGGGCCGCGTGGGTGCGCTCGCCCAGGGGCCGTCGGGTGATGCCGAGGCGGGCGCGGGCGGTGTCGTACACGTCGTGCGCCTCCCGCGGGCGTACGACCACGACGTGGATCTCGGTGGTGTGCGTGGAGTTGGCAGGCGCCGGCCGCTGGGCGTAAACGATGCGCCACGCATTGCGGTGATCGACGTAGACCTTGCGGCATCCGGCGAGATCGCGGGTGAGTTTGGCGCCGAACAGGCGGGCGTTGACGACGTCCTGGAGCTGGGCGAGCGCCAGGTCGCGGATGTCGCTGGGGGCCTGGAGAAGGTCGGTCAGGGCGCGCGGGTCGAAGGACAGACCGAAGGCGGGCCGGTCGTGGCCGCTCATCCGGCCCCCTGGCCGGGTGCGCCGTTCTCCTCTGACTCTGCGGTTTCGGCGGTGGTCCGACTCGATGGCGGCGGGCCGGGCAGCAGGCGGTGGGCGGGTCGGTCCGGATCGGTCATGCACGCGGACAGCGGCCCGCCGGCAGCCCTGACCGTGGCCATGGCGTGGGTGAGGAAGTCCCGGTGCCAGACGAACAGGCCGGACAGACCGGCCTCGGGATCCTTGTGCTGCTGGTAGGCCAGCCACAGGGCGTGGAGCCAGGCGACGACGTCGGCGTGTTCCTGCCACTGCTCGCACCACGGGGCGGCGGTGGTGACCTCCGCCCCGTAGACCCGGACGAGGAAGTCATCCACCCAGTCCGACAGCGCGTCGAGTTCGTCTTCGTACTCCTCGCCCTCCAGCTCCAGGATCGGGCGAGGCTCCGCCGGGGCGGGCTGCGGCGGCAGGCCCGCGAACCCCGGCATGCCGAAGGCGCCGAACGGTGAGTCCGTGGGCGGCGGTGTGGAGGCGAGGCTGTCGAGCTGGCGGGCCTGCTCGGCAGATTGGTCCAGCAGTTTGCGGACGCTC
Source organism: Streptomyces cellulosae (assembly GCF_000721105.1). Classification (GTDB taxonomy): domain Bacteria; phylum Actinomycetota; class Actinomycetes; order Streptomycetales; family Streptomycetaceae; genus Streptomyces; species Streptomyces cellulosae_A. Next base: position 72,668 of record NZ_JOEV01000002.1, on the reverse strand, counting down.
GCCTCAATGCTCTCCAGATCGGACTCCGGCAGCCGGACCGGTTCCGTCTCCCCGCCCTCCGGGGAGTTTATGGATTCAGGCACGAAAAGGGGCCTCCTTGAGCCGCGGCCGTTGGGCGTGAATTGCGGCTCAAACCATCCGGAGAATCCCCGGTTTCGGTAACCGGGACTTTGCTGCTATAACGCCCCGCGCGGCACGGCCATGGCATGACTGGCCACACACCACAGGCCGTACCGCGCTGCACAACAGGGCTCAGGACGTGAGGGTCAAGTCGTCCTGTGACAAGGTCTGTTGCAGCGTTTCGGTGAGCCGGGCGGCGGCTATCTCGGCGTAGTGCTTGGTCTTCTCGACGCCGATGAAATCACGGCCCTCCAGCAGGGCCGCGACTCCCGTCGAGCCCGAGCCGCAGGTGAAGTCGAGCACCGTGCCGCCGGGCGGGGAGATCTGCACCAGCTCACGCATGACGGAGACGGGCTTCTGCGTGATGTGCTGCCGACTCTTGCCCGACGGCTGCGAGGCGCTGTACAGGCCGGGCAGGTACACGGGATTGCGGGCGGCGTCGATCGGCCCGTTGGACGCCCAGACGACGAATTCGCAGTTCTGGGTGAAACGTCCCTTCTGGGGGCGGGCCTGCGGCTTGTGCCAGGCGAGCACGCCCCGCCAGAGCCAGCCGGCGGCCTGGATGGCATCCGTGGTGATCGGCAGCTGCCGCCAGTCGGTGAACAGCAGCGCCGTGCCGCCGACCTTGGTGAGCCGGTGTGCCTCGGTCATGATCTGGGTCAGCCAGAAGCCGTACGACCGCTGATCCATGTTCTCGCCGGTGAAGTCCGGCAGTTCGTGACCTGCGTCGGCGGAGGTGTACTTCTGCTTCGCGCTGCGGGAGGTGCGCTCCTTGGCCGTTCGCCCGCCGCTGTTGTACGGCGGGTCGGTGATGACGGAGTCGACGCAGTCGTCCGGCAGTTCGGCGAGGACGCCGAGCGCGTCGCCCTGGTGCAGGGAAAAAGGCAAAGAGATACCCCAATTCGGGTCGGGTGAGGTGAGGGAGAGACGCTCCGGCCCGCCTGGATAACCCGCGGGACCGAATGCGGGCAGGAAGGCACTGCGGGCCGCGCAGCGGCGGGGCGAGGGGAGGAGACAAAACTGTAGGGCACGATCCCCGGTTGAGCGCTATCGCCGCCGAAAACCCCGAAATAGAGCCTTGATCAGAGACGATTTCGGCAACCGGGGATCCGCCCTTAGTGTTTTGGAACTGCCCGGCGGACCACGCCGATGGCGCATCCCCGCCCCTGCCTTCGTGGAGGTATCCCCATGTCCTGGCACACCTGACCCGACGCCTCTGCGCCAGCGCGAGCGGCAACTCGCGCACGTGCACCTGGGCCCCCGATTTACCCACCACCCGGCCGTAGCGTCCTTTCCTCAACGACGCACGCGCCGCCGGGACTTCACCAAGGACTTCGTTGTGACATCGCTCTACCCTCCCCTGCCCGCGCACCGGTCTCCGGCCCGTGACGTCCGCCCGGGAGGCGTCCCCGATTGAAGGGCGTGGCCGCCGGCATCGGCGTCTTCGTCCTCTCTCCTCTCCTCCTCGCCGGCACGGCCATGCTGATGGCCACCGGCAGCGAGGCCGCGCAGACCACCTACTCGTCCTTCAGCTGCGTGGGCGACGTCGACACCGACACGGTCGTCGAGCAGGTCACCAAGATCCTCAACGGTGCGACCGCCAAGGACGTGCACGTCGAGGGCCTGTCCCTGCCCGAACAGATCCCCAACGCCCGCACGATCGTGGCCACCGGGATCGACCTCCACGTGCCTAAGAAGGGGCAGATCATCGCGCTCGCCACCGCGATGCAGGAATCACGGCTGCGCAACCTGAACTCTGGCGACCGCGACTCGCTGGGTCTGTTCCAGCAACGGCCGAGCCAGGGTTGGGGCACCGCTACGGAGATCCACGACCCCGTCTACGCGAGCGAACAGTTCTACAAGCACCTGCTCGCGGTGGACGGTTGGCAGCAGCTGACCGTCGCCCAGGCCGCGCAGAAGGTCCAGCGCTCCGGCTACCCCGACGCCTACACCGACTGGGAGGAGCTGGCGACCGCCCTCCAGAAGGCGATCGCCGCGACCTTCCCCGAAGCCGACCAGGACACCAGCGAGACGAACACCACCTCCAGTACCGCGTCCTGTGCGGCGGCCGAGGACGGCTCCAGGTACGGCACCATCCCGGAAGGGTCGGTTCCGAAGGGCTACTCGATCCCGAAGGACGCCGATCCGAAGGCGCGCAAGGCGATCGCCTGGGCGATGGCGCAGCTCGGGACGATGTACCAGTGGGGCGGCACCTGCACCGCGCCGCACGGCCCCGACCCGATGGGCCGCTGCGACTGCAGCTCCCTGACCCGGCAGGCGTACAAGCACGCCGGCATCCAGCTCACCCGCACCACGTACACCCAGGTCAACGAGGGCAAGGCAGTGTCCCCCAAGGCACTCAAGCCCGGTGACCTGATCTTCTCCCGCGGCAGCGCCGCCCGCCCCGAACACGTCGGCATGTACATCGGCTCGGGACTCGCGATCGAGGCCCCCCGTACCGGAAAGCCTGTGCGGATCACGCCGCTCGCGGACTGGGACATCCTCGCCGCCCGCCGCGTCACCTGACCCCCGGTCGGGGCGCGACATCCCCGGCACACCCCCTGACCGGGATACCTCCTGTGCCTCTTCCGCACTCACCTCGGACGGGCCCCGCAGGACCCGCCGTCCTGCCCACCCTCATTCCCCTGACATCACGGAGCACCTACTTGATAACCCGCCACCGCACCCAGCGCGCCCTCGCGGCAGCCTCTCTGGGCCTGGCCGTCGCCGCCGGCGGCCTGGCCACCGCCAGCACGGCACAGGCGTACGACACCGGCACCACCACAATCAGCTGCAGTGCGGTCAAGATCCGCAAGGCCCCGTCGAAGACGTCCACCGTCGTGGGCATCGGCTACCGGCACGACAAGGTCGTCTACGACCAGTGGGCCTACAAGAAGGCCGAGAAGACCTGGTACACCCGCGGCACCGTCACCCGGAAGTCCGACGGCGAGAAGATCCGCGGCTACATGATCTACAACTGCGCGAACCCCTACAAGACCAACCCGGCACCGAAGCCGTCGATCCCGAAGTAGTGCACCCCGGCAGCCGGTTCGGAGCCTGAGCCGAAGCGCCATCGACAGCAGCCCCGGCCCGACCTGCGGCCTCGTCCAGCCTCGGCACGAAACCTGCGTGACCTCGTGCACGCCACGCCGCCTCAACGCGGGCGCCGACCGGGCCAGCCGTCTCCCGCACCGTTGCCGGCCTTCCTTCTCGAGGCAGTTGCCTCGCCCCCTCCCCCTTTCTGTGATTCCCGCGCGCCGGGCTTCGGCGTGCCCAAGGAGCCTCATTGCACCTGCTCGAAACCGTGCAGTATCTGGCCTACGACCCCGGCATCACGCCCTCGGGCGGTGGCCTGCCCGGCCTCGCCGTGCTCAAGAACGTCGTCAACTCGATCAACCTGTTCGCGATCGTCGCCGTGGTCGGCGCGCTCGCCGTCTCCCTCGGCGTGTGGGCGTGGGGCCACCACACCGGCGGCCACCAGGCCGAGGCCAACGGCAAGAAGGGCGCGGTCGTCGCGGCGGGCGCCGCCCTTGGTCTCGGCGCCGCGAACGGGGTCGTGGCGTTCTTCTCCGCCCTGGGGTCGCAGGTCCACTGATGCCGAAACCATTCCCCTCCCTGTCCGGCTACGGCCTCGGCTGGTCGACCCGCCAGCGCATCACAGTCCTCGCGACCGGCCTCGCCGTCCTGCTGGCCCTCGCCGTCGTCGTCGCCCTGCTCACCGGCCGCACCACAGCCGGCGACAGCCAGGCCGCCGCTCCGTCCTCCGGGCCGAGCAGCAGTACCTCCGCGTCCGCCGGCCCGACGGCGTCGGCCGGGGCCGGTTCGGTGGCCAAGCCCCCGCAGCTGGCGGACCCGGTCGCCTTCGCCAAGGCCGCCGCGGCAACACTGTGGTCGTACGACACCCGCACCACCAGCCGTGACCAGCAGCTCGCCGGAATGAGGGCGTGGCTGACGGCGGAGACGAAGTACGCCGACTGGTCCTCGATCGCCACACAGGTGCCGGATCCGGTGCTGTGGTCGCGGATGGCCGACCAGGACCAGTACGCCACCGCCACCGTCACGGAGGCCCACTACCCCTCGGCGTTCAAGCAGGCCCTGGCGGACGATCCGTCGGCGATCACCGAGGCGTACATCTACGCCGTCACCGTCACCGGCAAGCAGCAGATCGCCTGGAAGAAGGGCGGAGCCGGCGCCGAGGACCGCTCCATCACCCTCGCCGTGCAGTGCCGCCCCAACGCGAACTGCTCGCTGGTCTCCATCGCCCCCCGCGTCGTGCCCTGACCTGCCCCCAGCCCACCTGAGAAAGGAGGGGATTCCCCCTTGGGCTTCTGCGACCTCCCCCTCGCGGACAAACTCTGCGCCGTCGGTGACGCCGTGGATTTCGCCTCCGACCCGGGCACGGCCATCGGCAACTGGATGGCCAAGAGCGCGGGCGAACTCGCCGCAGCCGCAGCTGACTTGGCAGCCGAGGCGGTCAACACCACCACCAAGGTCGACCTCAACGCCGGGTGGTTCCGCGACAACTACGAGATGATCCTGCCGATCGGCCTGGTCGTCCTCGTCGCCACGTTCTGCGCCCAGCTCGTGCGCGCCGCGATCCGCCGCGACGGCCAGGCGCTCACCCAGGCATTCACCGGCACCGCCACCGGCGTGCTGTTCGCGTTCACCGCGATCGCCTTCACCACCGTCGCCATCGAAGTCGTCGACGCATTGAGCGACGGACTCTTCAAGGCCGCCAACCTCGACATCGCCACGGCAGTGCGGCGGATCGTCAAGGTGGGGCAGATCGCCTCCCTGTCCGGCCTGGGCTGGCTCGTCACCGTCTTCGTCGGCGTCGGCGCCGCGATCGGCGCCTTCCTCTACTGGTGCGTGATGATGGTCCGCAAGGTCGGCATCCTCGTCATGGTCACCCTCGCCGTCTTCGCCGGAGCCGGCGGCGGCTGGGAGGTCGCCCGGCGCTGGCGCAAGGGCTGGATCGAAGCCACCGCCACCCTCGTCGTCAGCAAGTTGCTGATGACTGTGATCTTCGTCCTGGGGATCGCCGCGATGGGTAAGACCGAGGCGAAGGACGGCATCGCCGCCCTTGCCGACGTGATGGCCGGCATCGTCATCCTGGCGCTGGTCCTGCTGTGCCCGTATGCCACGTTCAAGTTCGTGCACTGGGCCGCATCCGAGGGCTCCGACGGCGAGACCCTGCACCGCTCCGGCGGAGCCGGTGCGCAGATGGCCCGTCAGCACGCCGAACGCGCCGGGCGCAAGGCCGCCGCCGCGGTCGCCACCGCCGGAAGTGGCGGTGCCGCGGCCGGAGCAGGCGCCGCTCCCCAGGGCCCGGACTCCGTTCCGGGCGGCTTCCCCGGCGACATCGCCACCAACCCCACGCCGGACGCCGGCAAGGAAGGCGGCAGCTCAAACGCCCCGTCGTCCGGGAGCGAGGGGATCAGGAGCGGTCTGGAGAAGGCCGTCCAGCCCCCGCCGACCAGCCCTCATGACGACACCAGTGGTCAGGTCGGCGGTACACCCGGACAGGGTGGCGGTTCCGGATCGCCCTCCAACGGCGGCGGCTTCATGTCGCAGCCCGGCGCCGGCGCCTCGACGCCACCGCCGCAGGGCGCCCCGCCAGCACCGAACTCGGCCGGCACCTCCAGCGGAACCGGGGCACCGCCGCCCCCACCCACCGGCCTATGAGCTTGCCCGACTCCGGGGCGGCACGCGCTGCGTATTCCTCGCCGCGCGCCGCCCCGGCCACCGCCCCGCGCACCATCGGAACGGCCATTGTCAGATCTCACCGTCACACCACTCACCGTCAAATTCCCCCACCGGTCCAGGCGCGGCATCCTGCTCGGCCTCTCCCTGCCCCAACTCGTCCTCGTGTCCTGCGCGTTGGCTCTGCTGCTGGTCACGGTGGTATCCACCGGGCTGCTCGGCGCCATCGCCCTGGCGCCGCTGTGGGCCGCGGTCACCGCCCTGGTTGCCGTCCGCAGGCACGGCCGCTCGCTGATCGACTGGGCGCCGATCGTCCTGCGCTTCGCCCGGCGGCGGCGCACTGGCCAGACCCTGTGGCTCGCCCGGCCCGTCACCCGTCCCCGCCAGGACGGCATCCTCCATCTCCCCGGCACCGCCGCCTCACTGCGCGTGGTCACGCCCGGCGATTCCGCCAACCAGGCCGCCGCCGTGCACGACCCGCACGGTCAGACCCTGACCGCCGTCGCCCGCGTCTCCAGCAGGGCCTTCGCGCTCCTCGACCCGGCTAGTCAGAACCACAACGTCAGCAGCTGGGGGCGGGCCCTGGCGGGCATCGCCCGCACCGGGCACGTCGCCACTGTGCAGGTCCTGGAGCGCACCGTGCCCGACTCCGGCGACACCCTCGCCCGCCACTGGGCCCAGCAGGGGCGACCCGAAACGCCGGTCGCCGGACAGGTGTACGCCGACCTTGTCGCCTCCGCCGGCCCGGCCGCCGCCCCGCACGAGGCGTACCTGGCGATCTCCCTCGACCTCAAGGCCGCCAAGCGCCTCATCAGTCAGGCCGGCGGCGGACTGCCCGGCGCCTTCACCGTGATGGAACAGACCACGTCCTCCATCGCCCAGGCCGCGCGCAGCGCCGGACTGATGGTGACCGGCTGGCTCAGTGCCCGCGAGATCGCCGCCGTCATCCGCACCGCCTACGACCCGGGGGCGTTGTCCGCGCTGCAGCAGTGGTCTAACTCCGGCCGGGCGGAAGCCGACCCAGCAGCCGCCGGACCCGTGGTCCAGGTCGAGGAGTACGACCGGCTCGCCACCGACTCCGCCCGGCACGCCACCTACTGGGTCGAGGACTGGCCCCGCACCGAAACGAGCGCGGGCTTCCTGCACGGCCTAATGTTCACCGCCGGCGTCCGGCGCACCCTTTCCCTTCTCTACGTACCGCAGGGGCTCGAGTCCGCGATGCGCGACGTGCAGCGCAAGAAGGCGGCGATCATCGCCGACGCCAACGAGCGCTCGCGTCGCGGACAGGTCGACTCCGAAGCCGACTCCGTCGAATACGCGGACGTCAAGGCCCGCGAGCGCCAGTTGATCGCCGGGCACGCCGACGTGGCGCTGACCGGGCTGCTCACCGTGTCCGCCGAGACCGACACCCTGCTCGACGCCGCGTGCGCGCAGATCGAGACCGCCGCCGTCACCGCCCAGGTCGACCTGCGGCGCCTGCTCTTCCAGCAGCCCGACGCCTTCGCCCTCGGTGCCCTCCCCCTCGCCCGCACGGCCCTGTAGCCCCACTCCGGCACCAGCCGACGTCCTGCACCCATGGCAGGAAGGAACTCTCCCCTTTGACCTCTGCCATCCCCGCCGGCGACGCGTACCCGTACCTGCGGGCCGCCAGCGCCGGTATCCGCCACCACGCCCGCACCCTTACCCCCCGCACCCAGCACACCGCTTCACCCGTGGATCGCGTGCACCTCGACGTGCTGCACACCCATCTGACCGCACTGCACCAGTTCCTCGACCAGCTCGCCGAATCCACTCGGCCGCCGCATCCCGCCGTCGGCCGCCATCTCGCCACCGCGCACACCCGGCTGTTCCAGGCCGCCGCCGCCGTGCACGACGCCTTCCACCGCCTGCCTGTCACGGACGAGACCCCGACGGACACGGGCTGCCACCCCGAGCGGCTGCCCGAGAGTCCACCCGTCCTGACCATCTGCCAGCGCCACCTCGCCGCAGGTCACGTCGTCCGCCGCAAGACCACCCAGAGCGACCTCAACACCCCGCTGCACGGCCACACCACCACCTGCAGCCAGTAACCCCCACCACCGAAAGGCCCTCAATGCGCGCCCTGAAGCGCTCCACCTCCGCCGCCGTCGTCATCGCCGCGCTCGCCGGCACCGCCGCCCTGGCCACCACCACCCCGGCATCCGCCGCCAGCTACCACTGCAAGACCAGCAGCCACTCGGTCGACGACCCGAGCTACAGCGGACCCGACTCCGACAACTGGGACTTCGACGTGACGCTCTGCGCCATGCGGTCCGGCGGCTACATCTACACCACCGCCACCGTGTGCTGGGACGGCCCGTACACGGCCAAGAACCGCAGCACCCTGACCTTCAACAAGGCCAAGTTCCAGCTCCAGACCAAGCGCAGCGTCAGCGGCACGGACCCGGTCGTGAAGTCCGGCGCCTACACCGGCCTTGAGCACGCGCTCGAACACAGCAGCGGCAACGGCAACGGCTCCTACTCGACCGGAACCCTCAAGTCCAAGGCGGACTCCGGCCGTTACCTCGGCGACGGCTACATCCAGCTGGACTGGTCGGGCGACGGCAAGAGCTATCGCAGCCCGATTCTGTTCACCGCCTCGCCCGTCGTCTGACCCCGCGCCGCATCCAGACCGCCGTCACGTGAAAGCCGCCCCGTCATGAGCCACCGGCCTGCGCGCCGCGCCAGCGCCAGCCCCCTGTTCACCCCGCACGGCACCGATCGCGCGTCCCGCAAGGCCGCCCGCCGGCAGCTCGCCGAGGCCGCCGCGAAGGCCCGCGTCGAAGCAGCCGCCCACACCAGCGGCGCTGGCGTAGCAGAACAGGAGATGCCGGCGCCCCTCTTCCCACCCGCTGGGCGACCCGGCCCCGCGTCCTCCCGCAACAACAGGCTCAAGCTGCCCGCCCATCGCATGACCACCGCTACCGCGAGCGGGGCGTACCCGTTTCTCGCCGAAGGCGGTCTCGGTGCCGAGGGCATCTACATCGGCCGCGACGTCCACGCCGAAGCCAGCTTCTGCTTCGATCCGTTCGCGCTGTACGGCAAGGTCGAGGGTTTCACCAATCCCAACGTGCTCCTTGCCGGGGTGATCGGACAGGGCAAGTCGGCGCTGGCCAAGTCCTTCGCGTTGAGGTCGATCGCCTTCGGGTACCGGGTCTACGTCCCGTGTGATCCGAAGGGGGAATGGACGCCCGTGGCGCAGGCACTGGGCGGTACCTCCATCGCGCTCGGGCCGGGCCTGCCCGGAAAGCTGAACCCTCTGGACGCGGCGCCGCGGCCCAACAGCGTCTCCGAGGCCCACTGGGCGGGCGAGATCCGCAAGCGCCGCCTGCTGCTGCTCGGCTCGCTGGCCCGCACCGTGCTCGGGCGGGACCTGCTGCCGATGGAGCACACCGGCCTCGACGTCGCGCTGGATGCCGTCGTCACCCGCGCCGCCGCCACCGGTCGCACCCCGCTGCTCGGCGACATCGCCGCCACCCTCAACAACCCCGACGAACTCGATGTGGCCGGCGGCATCATGTCCGGCCGCCTCGGCGACGCCTCCCGCGACCTGGCCCACGCCATGCGCAGGCTGGTCCACGGCGACCTCGCCGGGATGTTCGACGCACCGAGCACGGTGGCCTTCGATCCCAACTCGCCGATGCTCACCATCGACCTGTCCCGCCTGGGCGGATCCGGCGACGACACCGCCTTGGTCTTGGCGATGACCTGCGCGTCCGCGTGGATGGAATCCGCGCTGTCCGACCCGAACGGCGGCCAGCGCTGGATCGTCTACGACGAAGCCTGGCGCCTGATGCGCCACCCCGGCCTCCTACAGCGCATGCAGTCCCAGTGGAAGCTGAGCCGCGGACTCGGCATTGCGAACCTGATGGTGATCCACCGGCTGTCCGACCTGCTCACCGCCGGCGACGCCGGATCCCGCGGCCGCGCCTTGGCCGAAGGACTGCTCGCAGACTGCTCCACCCGCATCATCTACCGGCAGGAGACCGACCAACTCCATGCCGCGGCAGCCCTGCTGGGCCTGACGTCGGTGGAGACCGCCGCGATCTCGCACCTCAACCGGGGCCGAGGCTTGTGGAAAGTGGCCGGGCGCAGCTTCATCGTGCAGCACCTCCTACACCCCCACGAACTCGCGCTCTTCGACACCGACACCCGCATGCATTGAAAGGTTCCGGAATGCGGACCAGTCCGCAAGAGGCGTCTCTACACGGTCAGTCCAGGTCACCCGTCTCCACGAGATGTTCGGCGAAGACGGCGGCGATGTGCAGGGGATCGGCGTCCGGGACGGGCGCGTCGGGAAGATCGGCTTCCAGCCCCCACTCCGTGTTGAAGGTGACGGCCATACCCTCCGGCACCACGTCGGACCTGAGCCAGGTGACGAAGCCGGCCGCCAAGCCGACGGTGCAGTCCATGACGGACACACCCTCGGGCGACAGCAGGGCCATGCCCTCCAGCTGTTCGTCGTCCACCGTGATGCCGAAGTGCATTGAGGAACCGGTGACCGGACCGTCCGTGCCGTCGTCGATGCGGACGAACTCCTCGGGGTTGCGCGCGCGCAGCCGGGCGGCCAGGCCCTCGTACGTCAGGCCCCAGCTCTCGCCTTCCGGCGGGGTGAAGACGTACATGGTGCGAAGTGCTGCGATCTCTTCCGGTTCCATCGTGGCAGGCTGCTTCCTGGGCTGCGGGCGGTGTGAACAGTGGTCATGGAACGTAGCGGGCGTGGCCTTGGACTCCGTAGGCGGCCATCATGACGCGCCAGTACTGGACGGCGTCCTGATTGTTGGTGACGGTCTCGACGCCCCGCATTTGCGCATTGCGCGGGTCGTGGAGCGCGGCGGCGTACTTCTTCAGCTCGTCGCGGTCCGACCGGTAGAGGAAGTCCTTCTTGCCCGACGCATGGTTCTCGCGCAGCTCGTCGAGGGAGCGGTAGCAGCGCTGGTCCGGCTTGTTGACGTACTTGGCCTCGATCGCCATGCCGTCGCTGTCGCGGAAGCCGTCCACCATCAGGGTGCTCTTCGCGCTCAGCCCGGGCGGGATCGGCACTTCGAACTCGGGATAGCCGGCCACCCGCCGTTGGTAGGCGATCTCTGCCGGCCGTCCCCCGGAGAAGTCGCCCTCACGCAGCGAGCTCAGCCAGGTCTGGAACTTCGTGCGCTCGCCCGGCGAGAGCGGCGGGAAACGCGGGTCGGGCGGGATGGCCGGTGAGATCGGCTGGACGCGGGGGCCGTTGGCTGGCCGGTAGGCCACCGGGACCAGCGTCGGGACCCGGATCAGCGGAGCCAGGAACGGGGGCAGACCCGGCAGGACGCTGTGCTTGTCCGGCTGCGGCATCTTCACCCGGGCCTGGGAGCTGTCCAGGGCGGGCGGGATCTGACCCAGCGAGGTGATCCGAGTGTCGGCGGCAATCAGGTCGTGCAGTCCACCGTCGTAGCCGTCCCCGCCGAACCTAGGCTGCTCCCACGGCATCAGCACCTCGCTGGCAGGTGAGGTCTGCTCGTACGGAAGCCGCCGCTTGGCTGTCTCGATGTGATCGGCGTACGCCTCGCAGGCATCGGCGAGCATCTTGCACGCTGACGGCAGGTTCGCCATGAGGGTCTCGTCCTCGCTCACCGCACTGGACGGCGACCGCTTGCCCACGAACCTGGTGAAGAAGTCCTCGACCGCATCGGCCGTCGTTCCCACCTCGTCGAGAGTGGCGGTCTTCCAAGCCGCCTCGCAGTCCCAGTACGCGCTCTCAAGGATCTTCCCCGCGTTGCGCCAGGACCCGGCCGCCGCCCGCAGTTTGCCCGGCTGGCCGAGGAAACGCTCGTTGAACAGGTACTGGTCCACGCCGCTGGTCTCGCCGACCACCTTGGGGAGGTCTTCGGCGTGGTGACTGGCGCGCGGGCTGCAGTCCGGGCCGGACGGTTGTGATCCGATCTCCGGGCCCTGCGGGCTCTGGGCCAGCAGCTCCTCGGCGATCCGGCTCTCCGTCTTCAAAAACTCCTCGGCGGACTTCAGCAGCGCATTCGCGCCGTTGGCCATCACTCGGTGGGCGAAGCCAGCCTGATCAAAGACCGTCTTGACCGCTTGCCCGTACACGGCGGCGAAGGTCCGGCCCGCCTCGTCGTCGCCAGCCATGCCCCCGCTCTCGCCGAGTTCCGCGGACAGCAGGCTGAGCATCTCGAAGATCAGGTCACGCAGCTCCACCAGGGACCATGACGCGTTGACGAAGTTCTCCGTCTGATGCCGAATATCCAACGTTTCCCTCGCCGCATCCGACCCAACACCCCTTGCACCGTACACGGTTGCGAACAACGCCCATGCGGGCAGCGGATGATCTCGGACACGCAACCACCCCGCCGCGACCGGCGGTTGGCACCGTGCCCGCCCGAGAACCTCCCCACACCTCCCTCGACGCGCACCTTAAACAGCCCCGCCCCGTCCCCCGCCAGCCCGGCCAGGGGTGCCGGGCCCGACGCTGTGCGCCGACGGATCGATCACCCGCCGCACAACCGCACCTCGGGAAGCCATGCCCACACCCTGCACCGACCTGTCTACACTCGCCGATCGTCTGCCCGACACCTGGACGAGCGAGTACCACCACGATCCCGCCCCCGCGGACCAGGCGCCCATCGTCGACCGCTCCTGGGACGCCAGCCACGTCGGATGCCTCACCACCGAGCGCGCCCCAGGTCACGACGCCGTCCTGCATAGCTCGCGATAGTGAGCAGCTCTACGTCACCGACTGGGCCCCACTACCGCCACCAGTTCGCGGTGACCCCGCTGGAACCCGAGGACATGCCCCCTGCACCAGATCACCCCGGTGCGGGAGCCGGACGGCATCGCAATGCGCAACGATCCCATCCGGGCCGCCGCGATCACCCAGCGTCGGCTGCCCCCTGTGGGGCGGCCCTGCGGCTCACGCTCCAGGACATCGGGGTCAACTTCCGCCGCGCCGCTCCCCTCCCGCCTCCCACTGCGGCATCAGCAGCCGCGAGCAAGGTGCTGCCAATGGTGTCCTCCTCGCCGAAATCCACTTTCCGCCGGTAGAACCCGGCGCCCGTATTAAGGAGTTGCCGCTGTCCGATCCCGACCAGCGGATGCTGCTGCACGACGTGGCCGACCGGCTCAACACCGTCGCCGACCACCTTCCGCTTCCCGACCAGATCCACCCTGGTCCAGCACTGAGCGAGATCCTGGACGACGAAGTCCGACACCTGGGCCGCCTGCTGGGATTCCTGGCCGGCGAGAGCGCCTTCCGTCACCGGGCCGCCACCCGCTCCCCGGCCCGGCCCACGACCACGGTGCGCCGCACGACCCTCGCGCTCGCGAACGCCGCCGAACCCACCGGGCTCGCGCTCGCCGCCCTCGGCGCCGCCGTTCACCACCTCGGCCATCTCGCCAACCTCTCCCACCAGATCCCTGGGCCCGCCCGCGACCGGGCGATCACCACCGAGCGCCAACGGCTCGAAGACCGCCTCGGCGACAGCCGCATCTACCTCGCCCGCGCTGCGAAGCACCTGCGCGCCGCTGCCGACACCCGCACGCCACCGGCCGCGACCGCCGTGCTCTCCCCGTCGGCCACCACACCTCCATCCCGATCCCGCTGATCCCCTCCCCGGAGCGCCCTCATCCCCTCACACACCCCCGCCCGCCGCGCCGCCCTGCTGCTCACCACGCTCGCGACCGTCACGCTCACCGCGTCCGCCTGCACGACCTCCGACACCGGCAGCCACGACGCCATGACGAAGGCCACCCGCACCGACGCCTCCGGGCCGCCCGTCGCTTCCGGACTGACGACCTACGCGTAGCACCGCGGCCCGGTTCCACACCCCGAGGAGTTCCTTGTCCCTGTCCCACCCCAACTTCGAGCTGTCCGACAACGTCGGTCGTACCGGCGAGCAGATCAAAGACCACCGCGGCAAACGGCCCACCACCGACGACCTGCACCGCTGGGCCGCCCACGACGCCAAGCAGTTCACCGACGGCCTCACGATCGAGGACGCCGGGCAGAGCGTCATCGCCTGGACCCGCCAGCTGTACGGGGTGCGCACGACCGCCGAGTTCCAGGCCGTCGCCACCGCCGTCCTCGGCGACGGACACAGTGCTCTCAGCGAGCTGCACCAGTTCCTGGAGACGGCCGCCGAGTGGTGCGAGCGCAACCACGAGCCGGAGATCGCCGAACGGTACCGCCGGCACGCCGAGCAGCTGTCCGAACTCGGAGACGAACTCAGCTACTTGACCGACGACCACCTCGCCGACACCTACAGGCGCACGCACCCGTCAGCACCGGCACAGCCCACGAGCGGCCCCGCCGCGGCACCCGCGCCACCGGCCGCGCCCGCACGCCGCCCCTCCCGCTGACCCGCCCCGTCGACAGGAAGATTCTCTGTCCACTCGTTCTGTCATCGCCCGCCCCACCGCCAACGGCTACGCCGGGACGTACGTCCACTGGGACGGCTACCCCAGCCATCACCTGCCGCTGCTGCTCACCGCGCACCAGCACCGGTTCGCCTGCGACACCGAGGCCCTGGCCGCGTACCTCATCGACGACGCGCCGGAAGGCTGGTCCTCCCTCGGCACCGACCTCCTCGACGGAGCGCCCGACGCCCTGCGCAACCGCCTCGCCGCCGGCTGCGACCGGCCCGGCAAGCGCTACTCGGCCCGGCCGACCGTGCCGCCTCTGGTCTACACGGAGCGGACGGCGTCCCGCCTGAACTGGGGATATGTTCTCCACCCACGCGGCATCGAAGTGATCAGCGCGCCCGGCGTGGAACGCGGTCCCCTCGTCGCGTGGAGCACCGACCCCCGCGTCCGGCTCCGCGACACCCCCGTCCTGTGGAAGCCCGACCAGCCGATCCCGGCCACCACACCACCCCCGACCACCGCGCGGACCAGCACACCTGGCCCCGCCACAGCCCGGCCGGCCCCCGCCTCGGCTCCGGCGCCGCGCGCCCGCTCGCACTGACCCGCCCCATCCCCCAGGAGACTTGTCTGTCCACCCATGCGGTCATCGCCCGCCCCACCGCCGACGGCTATGCCGGCATGTACATCCACTTCGACGGCTACCCCGACAGCAAACTCCCGCTGCTCCTGGCCGCCTACCAGCACCGGTTCGCCGGTGACGTGGAGGCGATGGCCCGACACCTGATCGACGAGGTGCACCACGGCTGGGAGGAACTGGGCGCGGACCTCCTCGACGGTGCTCCCGCCACCTTGCGCCGCTCCCTGACCGGGGGCGAGGAGTACCCCAGCCGCCAGCTCACCAACGTGTACAACACCGACGGCACCCCGGCCGAGCGTGAACTGATCACGCAGGACGGCACCGAGGACCTGGAGTGGGCCTATGTCCTGCACGAGTCTGGCATCGAAGTGATCGGCCTGCTGGCGTACGACCGCGGACCCGTCGTCGGGTGGGGCACCGACCCGCGCAGCCGCATCGTCGCCGATCCCAGCGTGTGGAACCCGGATTCTTCGGCGCCGGTCGTGCCGCCGCGTACCGCCCCGCGCCTGTCCGCCACTGCTCCCGCATCGGCGCCGGCGCCCCGCAAGGGCGCCCGCCGATAGCCCCAGCAGCCCGCACCGTCCCTACCGAAGCCCGCCCGGAGAAGCCCCTGTCGCCGCACCCTCACCCTAAGATCACCGTGGTCATCGCCACCCAACTCCGCCCGGAGCGGCTGGCGTTCCTCACCGCCATGCACGCGAGCCTGTGCCGCCAGAGCGTCCCGTGGGAGGCCGTCGTCGCCCTCGACGGCGCCGACCCCACCCGGCTGCCCGCCGCGCTCGCCGCCGACCCCCGCATCCGCACCCTCGCCCTGCCGCGCTCGGTCGGCGCGGCCTGCGCCCGCAACTTCGCCCTCAACGAAGTGCGCACCGAGTACGTCCAATGGGCTGACGACGATGACGAGTTCACCGACTGGGCCATGGCGCTGCGGCTGCGCACGCTGGAGGAGACCGGGGTGGGCTGGTGTGCCGGATACAGCCAGGACCTGCACGCGGACGGGTCCACGACCCTGTGGCGGTGCCCGGCGCCGCCCGGTCGGCATGAGGCCGGGGACGTATGGCGGTACTGGAAGGACCCGGCCGACACCATCCCGCTCGGCCCGACCACCCTCCTGGCCCGAACTGACCTGGTGCGCGCGGCCCCCATGGGCGGTCTCGTACAGGGCGAGGATTACTGCGCTCTCGCGATCACCTGCCTCGCCCCGGGAATCCTGCTGCCCGTTCCGGTCTACCGGTACCGCAAGCATGCCGCGCAGATGACCGCGCAGGACTCCTACGACGAGTTGGAGGGAAAGGCACGGGTCTTCGCCCACCGGTTCGGTGCCAGCCTGCACGCCGCAGCGCGTGCTCTCCGCGATTCCGCCTCCTCCGCCGCGTAGTTGAGGCGCCCCGTTTCGTCGCCCGCTCCCCGATCCCACCGGAAGGAACCATGCCCAACGACCCCGACCAGGACAGTCCCCGAGAGGAGATCCTCATCTCTCCCCGCTACCTGGCCGCCAGCCTCCCCAATGACCACCATCAGCTCCTGGACATCTTCGCCGAGGAAACTGCGTGGAGCGCACACGCCGACGCGTCGTCGTTGACCGTGACCAGCCCATGCCGACGCATCACGATCCGCCACGACCAAGCAGTGGTGGGCCGAGGCCCTCATATGGTGATCTCAGCCCGCACCGACGAAGAAGCTGCTGAGCGCTGGCGTGCGGATATCGCGGGCAATGTGCCGATCGAGTTCGTCGCCAGGCTCGTTGGCACCCTGGCAGGCGAACTGGCCGCCGATCCGGATCACGTCGTCTACGGCATCGGCGGCGAGCCCGGCCTGCTGGAGCTCTACGTCGACGTCGACTCTTGGACCCACTTCGACGACTTCGGGCTCTCCGGATTCATCTCGCATGACGGACACGCCGCCGTGGTCGGCCGCCCCGTGGACTCGCCAGCGCCGCCCATCCACGGAGACCCATCCATCACCTGGCACCTGGCCGCCTCCCCGGAAGACCTCGGCCATTTGTGGGACATCTCGTTCACGGACAAGACGCCGCCCTTCCTCATGCACGCGGTCGTCGCCGAGACGCTCGATCCCCGGCCCACCCTGCGCTCCATGTCCTTCCCTTTTCCCGCCGCCGTCGCCCCGCTGGTGACCATCGAACGCGTCTCATCACCATCCCGTCGCCCCTCGGCGCAGCCTCCGCACGCCGAACCACCGCGCGCCCCCGAGCCCAAGCGCGCCCCGAAGACCCGCTGAGCCCGGTCCGTCTGAACGAACTCGCTCGCGGTCTCGACCCACCAGGACCTTGATGCCCATCCCCTCCGCCGAGATCACCCTCACCACCAGCCGCCCCCTGGGGCTCGTCGCCATCGCCTCCGGCAAGAAGTACCCGCAGGCCCATCAAGCGCTGGAAGACGCCGGGTTCAGGCGTCTGCCCAACGGTGTGTTCACCGCTCCGCCGGCCGACGCGCAGGCTGCCCGGGACACAGCCCGCGCCCTGGTGCATCACGCCCACGAACACGGCGCCACCATCATCACCAGCAGCCGGCCCTACCTCGGCGACATCGGCACCGCGATCGCCGCCCGGCTGCCCGGCACCTGGAGCGCCGAGCTGGAGATCTACAGCCACCCGCTGTGGCAGGAAGACCTCCGGCCCATGCTCTGGGAAGCTGGCGAGATATACCGGGCCCTCGAAGGCCACCGCATCCCGTTCGCGTCCGTCCTGAAGAATGGCACCGGCACCGAGCTGCTGCTGATCGAGCGCCCCGGCCACCGCAGCGGATATCTCCTCGGCGCTCTCACCGACCGGGAGCAAGAGGACCCCCACGACGACCCCACCACGCCTCACAGCATCGTGCTGCCCGCCGATCCCGGCCTCGCCGCCCACGCCGTCACGCGCACGTTCCTGCCCGCCTACCGTCGCGCCCTGCACAACCAGGACCTGAACAACGTCCTGCGCGCCCTGGAGCGCATCCGGGAAGAACACCAGACCCTCCAGGCGATCAAGGACTCCGGCCGGTACAGCGACGGCGTTCCGCTCGGCAACTCCCGCCTGATCTTAGGACTGGAACGGGACTTCGCCGACCACGCCTGGCTGTCCTACCGCGACGTGCTCGAACACGCGCCGATCCTGCTCACCCGCTGCCGTCCCGCCGCCACCCCCTGGCCCGAAGACGCCGCGGCCCTGACCCGCCTGCGCGAGGAACTCGACCACAGCCAGGACGCCTGGAACGAATGGAACGACCTGCGCCACGACCAGTACTCGATCCCCCGCACACTGCCGGCCCACGGATGGAGCCAGGTCCGCGGGCAGCTCGGCCTCGCCGTCCTGCCCGCGATCGAAACGTGGCTCGCCGACAGCGAAGCGTTCGAGCGCCAGGCCCGCGCCGCCGTACCGGGCGGGCCGGCCGCGCTGTCCGCGCCCAGCCCGCGACTGCTCACCGCCCGCCCCGCGCCACTGCCCGCCCCGCGCTCCGCTGCAGCGCACCGCTGACCGCTCAAAGAAAGGATTCGCCTCTGTCTGACCACTTCCGCTTCGGCGCCCATCCCGACCACGGCTTCGTGGCCGCCGCCACCGCGAACATCCCCGCGCACCTGGCCGACTGGTTCCTAGTCCGTGAACAGTTCGAGCCGGTCCCCGAAACCCCGGGCCTGTACCGGCTCACCCACCCCCAGCAGGACGGGGTCCGCCGTACCCGCCAGGCCGTCCTCGACCTTCGCCGACACGGCTACGAGGTGCAGGCCGACTACCCCCTCGACCCCGCCCTCACCGCCGGCCCACCGCAACCGGCCGTGCGCAACAAGCTGATGGAGCGGCGCAACCCCATCGCGCAGGCAGCGGCCACCCGCTCCCCGCAAAGGCTCACCGCCCCGACAGCCACCCTCCCTGAGTTTGTGCCGCAGACCGCCGCTGTGCCCGTGGGCGACCGAGCACAGACAGCCGGAAAGGGGCGGAGCCGATGAGCGACGAAGCGATCCGCATCACCCGCGGCCTGGGCGGCGAAGTCGAAGTCGATGGCCCGGTCGATGCCTTCGCCGCGAGCGTCCTGGCCCGTGCTGGATTCGACACCTATTCCACGCTGCGCGGCGTGTGGATCCGGTTGCCGTTCGACCTGGGCCGCACCTGGGAGAACGAACACGCCACCTGGGCTGCGGAGATGCTCACCGCAGCCCGCTACAGCGTCGACCTCGACCCTGACCTGTGCCCCACTCCGGCCGCAGCCTCCGCACCGCCGACGCTGCGCCGCACGAAGACTGCCATGACCGCGCAGCCCTCGCCCGCTGGCACCCCGCAGCGGCCACGGCGCTGACCCGGCGTTCAAAGACGAAAGCCCGCTGCCCTGACTTCCTCCGGCGAGATCACCCTGCACCGCGCCGCCGGCAACACGGTGGTCGTGCTCTCCAGCGGGGAGCGGCACCGGTGGGCGACCACTGACCTGGAACTGGCGGGACTCACTCGGCACAGGACGAGGTCCACCCGCTGTCGACAACCACTCCCAAGCACGTGAGGCGCTCACCAAGCTCCACCGGACGACCCGCCACTACCAGGCCAAGGTCATCACCAGGGCCACTGCCCGTGCTAGCACCACGCCCAGGTCCCGCCGAATGCCCGGAACGCACCGAACCACCCATAACAATAAGGAGATTCGCCCCCATATGGCCGTCCGAACGACGTGGAACATCGTCCACAGCTGTGGACACGAAATCTCGCATGATCTTTCCAACCGCCCCGCCGACCGGCGGGCCGGATTCGCCCGCTGGCTGGAGGGACGCGACTGCACCGACTGCTGGAAGGCCGCCCGCGACGAGGACAGCGCTGGCAAGGAGGAGTGGCTGGCAGCCAAGCGCGCCGAGGAACAGCAGGCCGCCACCGAGTGGGCCGAGAAGTTCGACATGCCGCCGCTCGAAGGACCCGAGAAGGCCCTCGCCTGGGGTGAGCGCTCCCGCCACCAGCTCGTCACGACCGCGTACAACGCGCTGGTGACCGAAGGCAGCTGGGACGAGGCCGACTGGGCTGTCCTGGAGGACACGATCCGCACCGTCACCCGCGTTGGGTGGTGGATCGATCAGCGCGACGCCGACGGCACTGACCTGCCCGAACTCCTGGACGCCGCCACCAGCAACGACATCGGAACCGAGAATCCGTTCCGGTAGACGCGGGGTTATATACCCGCCGATCCCCGGTTACCGAAACCGGGGATCGTCCGGATCCTTGTTCCTCCCACCGCCTCCCCTGCGCCTGATCGTGGAAGGACCCCCCCCCGCTGTGACCGACGCCGTTTCCCGCCATCCGCATGCTCCAGGTGACGTCGTCACCCCCGAACGGGACATCACCCACCAGCACTTCCGGCCCGGCGACCAGGTCGTCATCCTCAAGGGCGTTGCTAGCAGCGAACTGTGGGGAGACTCCTACAGGGTCGTCACGCCCTCGTGGCACACACCGACCGACGAGGACGGGTGGCGGCTGTACGACCCGGTCGGCGGCGAGCGCACGTACCTCACCGCTCACCCGCGCTACCTCGCCCATCTCTCCAGCCGCTGCCCGGACTGCCTCATCTACCAGCAGGCACTGCGCGCTTACCTGGTTCCGCGCCTGGCTGGCGCCGAACAGGACGTCGACTGCGGCTGGTACTCGGTCAACCACCTCAATCAGGTGGTACACGTCGCCGACGCCCGAGGCGGGCGATGACCCCCAGCCCGGAGCGCAACACGGACCTGGCCTGCGCGGCTTCACCCTGATCACCTCCGCGTACGACCTGACCCAACTCGCCCACCGGCGTCGGAAGCCCACATCACAATGATCATCCGTATACATCCACGCGACATCAGCCCCACCGCGCCGCTCGCCGAAGCCCTCGGCCGCCCGGCCAGCGGCCAAGAGGGCCTTACCGAGCACACCGTGGTCGCCCACTGGCCGGGGCTGGACTATTACACGCTCGATGACGAGCAGAAGACCTGGACCTCCGCCGAGTGGGCCGAGCACCTGAACGACCCCAGCTGGCAGCACCCCTTCGCGGCCGGTCCGCAGGACGACCGCCGCGCCATCTGGCACGCGGATGTGCGCCTGCACCCCAGCGATCGCGACCTCACCGGCCCCGAGTGGTCCGAGATCGCCCACCGGATTGCCCGCATGGCGGGCATCCAGCGGCCGGGGGACGACCAGGGCTGCCGCTGGATCGCCGTCCAGGCACAGCCCGGGCGCCTCGACCTGCTCGCCAACCTCATCCGGTCGGATGGCACCTGGATCACGCAGCACCGCCAGCTTCTTCCGCTCCTGGGAGTCGAGTGCCAGCGCATCGAGGCCGAGCTGGCTCTCCGCTCTCCCCGGCCCGATCTTGATCCCGAGCAGACCCCCCGCTTCACGGAGCGGTCCACCGAACCGGCCAACGGCGCTTCACCAGGCACTACCGACGCCACCACACACCTCGCAGGACTGCTACGGCAGCTCGCCGACGAGAACACCGGTCCGCTCGCCACCGTGCGCGGCCTCGTCGAACACGCGGCCCACCGTCTCGACCGCCTCCCGCACGCTTACGGTCCAGACGCCGGACACCAACTGGAGCTGATCGCCCGCCGCTTGCACGGCATCCAGCAGGACCTCGACGCGACCGCCGCCGCCCTGCCCGCCACCGCACGGCCGGTGCCCCTCTCGACCCGGACGACCGCTGTGCCTCCCACGCCCGGCGCCCGGCTGATCCGCTGACCCGCTGACCCGACAGAAAGAACAGCTTCTTGGCCTTTGCCGATCGCTTCCTGACCCTGGAGCGCGACGCGCACTCCGGAGAAGTCCTCGCCCGCGGCGGCGATCCGGAAGCCCACAGCATCCTTCAACGCAGCGGCTTTGTCCCCGTCGTCCGCCTCCACGAGACTTATCACCGCCTGCCCATCGGTCTCGACATAGCCGAGGAGGAACGTCTCGCCACTCGCGCCGTGGCCCGGCTGCGCGCCGTGCGCTACCACGTCGACGCCGATGACGCCTTCGACACCGAGACGCGCGAGGCGCACTACCAGCCACTCGGCTCGCTGGTCGCCGACCTCGCCGAGCGGATCCGTGAAGCCACCACGAGCGGCGAGGTCGCCGACGCGCTGACCGAACTGACCGCCTCCCACGACGGAGTGCTCATCGCGCTGGGCGAAGTCCTCACCGCGACCGCCGCCTTCTACCAGGGCTTGGGCCAGGCCCCGGATCCGCACACCGCGAGGCGGCTGCAGTACCTCGGCGAGCACCGGCTCGGCGTCATCCGGTCCGACCTCACCCACATGCGCAACGACCTCGCCGACCGGCACCAGAACCACCCCCAGCGCCGCGCGTGCACCGCCGACGTCGGGCCGGACGAACGCGAAGCCTCCGCCATCTGCGCCTGTCCTGCACCCCCGCCGCGCCTGACCACCAGCCCCGCCGCCGCACCCACCGCAGCAGCCCCGGCAAACAGGCGGCGCTGACCCCCGCCCCCTATTTCCTTCGAGGAGACCATGCACGACCCCACCCCCGACACCACTCTCGGCTCGTTCGCTGCCGTCCTCGCCGGCGAACTGCCCGGCGCCTGGACCAGCACGTACCACCCGGACCGCGGCGGCAACAACGATCACGCCGCCCTCACCGACCAGGTGTGGGACATGAACGATGTCGCCGACACCCTGGCCAAGCACACCGTGGACCACTGCGCCGTGCTGACCCGCGACGACGGCAGCCGTCTGTTCGTCGCGGACCCGCTCGGGCACGGCGAGGGCTACCTGATCGCCGCTATGGCCCCCACCGACGCACCGGCCGAAGCGTTCCGTGGCGTCCGCGAGCCCGACGGAATCGCGGTGGACGCCGATCCGTTCAGCGCCGCCGAGGACATCCATTACGACCTGCTGCCCCGGTACGACAAGGCCCTCGCCCAGGTCCGGACCAACGCCGCCCGCCTCACGACGCCGCCGGCCGCCGAGCCGGAACACGTGGTGATGACCTGGTCCGGCGACGCCCTCGTCGTCGACAAGCCCGACCGCGACGACATCGTCCAGGCCCTGACTGACTACGGCTTCGCCCTCGACGCGGAAAACGACGTCTTCGTCCTGTCCGGTGACGACTCCGCGCACCAGGCCGCGTCCGTACGAGCCGCCGGCCACCGCTTGTCCGAGCTGGGCGTCGGCGTCGTTCTACGTAATCCGCCCGCCCGGCCCGCCCTGGGCACCACCGCGGTAGCGCCTCCGAGCCCGCCGGTCACCTCTCCGCACCGGGGCCGGTGACTCTCGCACACGGGGACGAGCCGACGTTCCTCGTCCTGGATTACGTGACCATCACCCGGGACCCGAAGACCGCGCTGGTCGTTGCCATCGGGGGCGACCAGCGCGCGGCCGGCCTCCTGCAGACCGCCGGCGGCTTCCGTTCCGCCCCAGGCCCACGCGGCGACTACCACCGCCTGCCGCACGCCCTGCCCGTCGAGGAGCAGCGTCAGGGTGCCACCGCCGCAGCCCATGCCCTGCTTCTGGCTGGGTACAGCGTCCATCTCGACCCCACGCTCAACACCCTGGCCACCCAGGGCAGCGACCGGCAAGCCGCCCACCGCCATCTCGAACAGCTCACCTCACTCGGCAGCGATGCCGGCAATGACCGGCAGGTCGTGGCGGTCCTGACCGAGATCGCGGCACCCGACGACGGCCTGCTACCCCGCCTTACGCAGTCGCTGCTTGCGACCTGGGCATCGTGGAGCCAGCGTCTCAAGGACACCGGCCGTGACCCGCAGGTGGCGATGCAGCTGGGGGCCATCGTCAACAAACTGTCCACCCTCACCTGGCAGATCGAGCAGGTCCGCAACGACGTCGACCGGACCGGCCCCGCACTACAGACCCACCCCAGCCCAGTGTCCACAGCGCCCTCGCCACTGGCTGCGCCCGCCGTTCGACAGCGCTGACCCGATCCCCGAACAGGAGCATGCCGTACGTGGGAAACCGCGCCGACAACGAAGGCACCGACGTCGAGATCTACATCAGACCGCTGACCGACACGGTCCACGCCGACACCCCCACCGATGCGCCCGAGGAACTCCTGGCCCTGCTCGACAGCCTCGGCTTCGAACGCAAGACCCTGACGACACCCGGGCCCGTCTATGTCTGGCACGAGGTCCCCGACCGCCTCACCGAGGCCGAGAAGAAGAGGCTCGCCACCAGCGCCGTTCCCTCGCTGCTCGTGGCCGGATACCTGGTCAACATCACCAACGCCGTCTGGGACGCCGCCGCCTATCAGGAAGCCGCAGAGGCAGTGCGCCGCCAGCCCGGCTCCGCAGCCGCGCCGCACACCGCGACCGCCTCCGTCATCCGGGCCCACGGCAGTCCGGCGACACCTCGTCGGCGGTGAGCCACGATCGAAAGGAGTCCCGCTCGTGAGCCTTGCGGACGAGCACGAGGTCGACGTCGAGTTCTATCACCGCGACGGAACGATCTACGTCGATACCCGCACCAGCGCCCCGGAGCAGCAGCTCGTCCTGCTCGACGGCCTCGGCCTCGAACGCCACGGCGGCCAGGGCGAGATCTGGCATCAAGTCCCCGACCAGATGGACGAGATCGCCATGAAGGACATGGCCGATCGGGCTGCGTGGCTGCTGACCCGCCGCGGCTTCCAGGTCTCCATCGATGCGGGCCTCTTCGGCGGCACCGCCTACCGCGCGGCCCTCGCCGCATCCCCAGCACACCGGCCAGCACCCGCGCCCGCAGCGCCTGCCTCGAGCGCATCGCGCCCTCGCCGTACGCGCTGACCACCCACCGCGCCGACCCCGCACGGGGGCCGGCCCAGCCCTCACCTGGAGTTCCCGTCACCCGCGAAACCGACCGCACCCCACCGCCCATCACAGCCGACCGCAAGCCGCGCTTGGCCACCGCCCTCTTCCGCCGCTACCTGCGTGCCGTCACCGCCGGCAGCCGCACACGGACCAACCTGCTGGCCGGCGGGCACCCCGAAGCGGCCCTCGACGAAGCCCGTCGCCGGGACATGTTCCCTCTCGTCGACAGCCACCACATCCGCCACCCCAACTAGCAGCCCAACCTGGCCCGTTCAGGAGGCCCATGCCCAACCCCCCGCCCCTCACCTCGGTACGGCTCGCCGACGACATCGCACGCCAACTCAGCCAGCTCACACAGCTCTTGGCCCAGTCACCGCCGAACGAGGCCGCCCAGATCCTCGGCAAGGTCCTCGACAACAACGACGGCCTGCTCGGACGAGTCACCGAACTGGTCGCCACCGGATCACGCTTCGCCCAGGATCACTCCCAGCGCGGCATCCTGCACCCCGAGGTGTGGCTGGCTCTGGGCCGCGCGGCCAACGAACTCGACAGCGTGGGCGAGGACCTCAACGAGCACACCGGCACGATCAAACAGCTCGCCACGCCCGCCACCCCGTCCACCCACCCGGCTGCGCGGCCCGCCGGAGCGGCGATGGTCGTCAGGCGGCACCGGTGAGACAGAACAAGCAGTGGTCCGGCTGGGGCGCCGCCGGTCAGCAGGCCCAGCAGCACTACCTCGTCGAGCCCCGCTATCTCGCCGGCGGCGGCGACCTGCGCCACGTCACCGAATACCTGCGCGCCTCCGGGTGGAAGGACAAGTCCAAGACGGGCGGCCCCATCGTCTTCGACAGCCCGGACAAGTCCGTGCGCATCGGATACGACCCGTTCACCCAGCCCGGCGGCTGGACCATCAGCGGGAAGCAGACCGCGCACCAGGAGGCATGGCACGCCACCTTCGGCCGGCAGACGCCCGTCGAAATCGTCGCCGGTATCACCGACGCCCTGTTCAAGGAGCGCAAGGCGCACGCCCCCAACGTGTGGGAGCCCCTGCAGCAACAGGGCTGGGAGACCGAGCGAGGCAAGCACTTCACCGCCCGCAGCCCGGACGGCGATGCCTTCGTCCGCTTCCACCAGTCCGGGCGCGGGCAGGCGCACTGGTGGGCCGGTGCCCGCAACGAACACGGCCGTGTGTGGGAGGCAATGTTCACGCCGACCACACCGATGCACCTGGTGCAGGCATTCAGCACGGCGCTGTCGGAACCTCAGCCCGTGCTGCGGCCGCTCGGCCACGTTCCGCCCTCCCAGCGGATCCGCACCACCTCCGTGTCCGTCCTGCCGTCCCAGCTCAGCGCCTGGCAGCAGGCCCGGATCACCGCCGCCAGAGCGGCCACATGGGCCCGCAACTCCTTCGCCACCAACCGGGCCCGCACTCCTCCCGGCGCCCGCCCGTACGCGACGTCCGACGGCCGACGCCGCTGACCGGCCTCGGGTCGTCACGCCCGCCGCCCTTTCCCCAACTTCCCTCGATAGCAAGGAGATTCATTGCATGTCTGAACTGCGACGACGCCGTCGCCACGGGAGATATCCACAGGGCTGTCCACAGCCTGCCCGGCTCACCACCACGTTCACTCAAGGACGCTGATGCCCAACCCCTCGACCCCCAGCTCCGACCAGATCACGCAGGCGACCGCAACCCTGACCCAGCTCAAGGACTATCTACGCACCAACCCGCCCGTCACCGACGTACTGCCGCTGCTTGCTCGCCTCCTCGACGAGGACACCGGCGTCCCCATCCTGCTCGGCGACGTCCTGCGCAGCGCCGCGAGCCTCGTCTCCCAGCAGACGGCCAGCCCCAGGACCGACGAGATCCGCCTAATCATCGACGGGCTCCGGGACGCCGCCCAGGAGGCCACGGACTGGCACGTCCTGCACTGGGACATGCGGCGGCTGAGCGGCCACGCGTTCGCGCCCGCAGGTCCGCCGACGACGTCGTGACCCGCCCCTACATCTTCAGTAAGGCCGACGACCCTTGGTCTCGGATCTGGTTCGACACCAGTCCCCGTCATCTCGCCGGGCCCGGCGACCCGCGCCATGTCACACAGGCGCTGCGGGCCGGCGGGTGGAAGAACTATGCCGACCCTGACTTTCCCCATGTTGTCCTGGCCAGCCCCGACTTCCGGCACACGCTCGTGCTTGAGCCCGCTGCGGACACGTACTCCGCCTGGTGGCGGATCTCTTCGGAGCGCTGGCACGCGTCGTTCGGCGGCAACACGCCCGCCGAGATCATCGCCGGATTCACCGACACCCTCCTGCTCCCCGCGCCAGCCGCGGAGCCGGACGTGTGGCCGACGCTGCAAGCAGCGGGCTGGACCTACGAGCGCGACGAGCGGGGCAATCAGAGTGCGCGCCATCCGGACGGCGTCACCACCATGGAGCGGCGGGCGACGCTGACGAGCGACTACTTCAGCTGGACCGCCGAAGTCGCGCTCCCCACCGGTCTCGGCGGCCACCAGCGGCTGTGGCACGCATACTTCGACGACCGCACGCCCCGCCACCTGCTCGCCGCCTTCGCCACCGCCCTCACCGACCCCGCGCCGGTCCCGCGTGGCCACTACGACGTCCCGCACTCCCACCTGGTTACCCAGGTGGAACGCGGCGCCCAGGGCGAGCAGCTGGCCGCCGCCCACGACGCGCGCCTGAAAGCCATCCGGGCCGCCGCCCGCAAGGCCCGCCGCAGCAGCGCGCCGACCACGCGCCCCGCGCTGGCACCCGCCAACGAGACGCCCGCCGCTGTGGCCCGGGGCCGCTGAACCGCGCAGCACGGCCCCCGGCCGCGCCGCACCCCCATCAGAACTGCTTGCCCAAAGGCCCCTATTGACAATTCCACTCGAACCCGCGAGCCCCGAGCACCAGCTCTACCTGAGCCAACTCGCCATCTATCTGCGGGAAAGCAGGCAGATCCTCGCCGCCTGGGACGCCTACTCCGACCAGCACTCCGACCCCGACACGCACCAGCCCTACGACGAGGACGCATACGGCCTGCGCCAGCGCCAACGTGACTCCGACACCCTGGGCGCCTTCGGCCGGGTATATGACCACGCCGACGAACTGGTGTACGTCGCCGAGCAGCAGCTCGCCCAGCTGCCCGCCTCCGCCCGAACCCGGCGCTACGCCTGGCAGGTGCGCGAACTGCGCGACAGCACCAAGGGGCTGTACGCCGTCCACGACGACTGGCTCGCCGTGCGCCGCGCCCTTCCCGCGCATGCCCGGCCCGGGACCGAGGCGTTCGAGGAACCGCTCGCGGAAAGCTACGCGGAAGCCTGGCACTACCTCGATCAGTGGGCGATCCACGGCCAGGCTCTCTTCGCCATCAACGCGCTGGTGCAGAAGCAGTCGAAGGCATCCGCGCCAGCACTAGTCACGGCGACGCCGCCCATGCCCAAGGCCGCCGCTGCGTCGTCTGCGGCCCGGCGGTGGTGCGCGTGAACAACACCGTCGAGCAGGCGCTCATCACCCCGCGCCATGTCGCGGGCAGCGGAGACCCGGGGTGGATCACCGTGCCGCTGCACCGCGCCGCCAGCTGGAGCTACGGACACGACCCGCTGATGCCGCGCGTCCTGCTCACCAGCCCGGACCAGCTCATCCAGCTGTGTCTGGACCCCGACCCGGACGATCCGGGCTGGTGGACCATCCGGCACGCGCGTACCGCGGATCACCCCGGCTGGACGGCCACCTTCGAAGCCCGCACCCCCGTCGAGATCATCGCCGCATTCACCGACGCCCTGGCCGATCCATCCGGCCCGCCCACCGCAGCGCCCGATCCCTGCGCCCCTCTGCGGGACGCCGGCTGGCACACGCCGCCCCGCCTCGGCTGCCTCGTTTCCCCCGACAACATCGCGCACGTCTGGCGGATCGGCGCCTCCGGCCGCGATCTGTGGAGCATCGAGACCGCGGTGATCCAGGACCCGACGATCTGGCGTGCCGTGTTCACCGGTGCCACCCCGCTGCACCTGATCGCCGCCGTGACGCAGTCACTCGCCGACCGGACGCCTATCCCCCGCGATCCGAGCCGGATCCCGGGCCTGGCCCGCGACCGCATGACCGTGCACACCCGTCACGTCCCCGCGCCGGACATCGCCTTCGCCCTGGAGCGACGCGTCAGCGCCCTCGCCGCCCGGCACCGCCCAGCGACCCCGCTCGGCCCTTCGCCGCGCCGCACCCGCTGACCGACCCCGCCCGCGCCGCGCTCCTCACCCACGTACCTGGAACAGCCCTTGCCCCAGCCCTCCTCCACCTCGTCCACCGACGGCTACGACATAGCCTTCCGCGTCCTGGGCGTCGTCCTCGCCATCGCCGTCCCCCTGTCGAACCTGGCGTGGCTGGGCGGCAACCTCACCGCCTGGGCCACCGACACCGGTCCCCGCGCGCCCTATCAGCCCGCGCAGGCCCTGCTCCATCCCGATCAGCTGTGGCCCCACCTCGGCGACACGTCCCTCCTGCTGGGCACGCGCATCCTGCCCGGCACCGTACTGCTCACACTCGGGATCACGGCCGCCGTGCTGTACAAGCGGCACAAGGACGGCGGCGGGCGCAGGAAGCGCGTGGCCGGCATGGCCAAGCAGCGGGACATCGAGCCGCTGATGTCCAAGGCCATCACCGCCAAGGCCCGCTCCCTGCGCCCGAGTCTGAAGGACGCCAAGCACCTCAGCCCGGCCGACACCGGCATCCTGCTCGGCAACCTCCAGTGCACAAGGCACGAAGTGCGCATGGGGTACGAGGACGTCGCCGTCGCGATCATGGCACCGCGCTCCGGCAAGACCACCTCGCTGGCGATCCCCTCCATCCTCAACGCGCCCGGCCCGGTCCTGCTCACTTCCAACAAGGCCGCAGGCGACGCCTACACGGCCACGCTCGACGCGCGGGCGGCCGTCGGCCGGACCTGGTCGATGGACCCGCAGCAGATCGCCCACGCCGAACGGGACATGTGGTGGAACCCCTTGTCCGACGCCAAGACCCTCGACGGCGCCGGCAGGCTCGCCGGCCACTTCCTCGCCGCCAGCGTCGACGCCTCCCAGCAGGGCGACTTCTGGTCCAAGGCGGGATCCAACATCCTCTCGCAGCTGTTCCTGGCCGCAGCCCTCGCCGAGCGGCCGATCACCGACGTGATGCAGTGGCTGGCCTTCCCCGCCGACCGGACCCCGCTGGACATTCTGCGCGACCACGGGTTCGCCGCCGTCGCCGCGCAACTGAAGGGCACCGTGGAGGGCCCGCCGGAGACCCGCGACGGGATCTACGAGACCGCCCGCCAGTACGCCGCCGCCCTGCTCAACAGCGAGATCGCAGCATGGGTGACGCCGCAGAAGGACGTGGCGGAGTTCAAGCCGAGCGAGTTCGTCACCTCGAAGGACACGCTCTATCTGCTGTCGAAGGACGGCGGTGGCGGCGCCTCGGCCCTCATCGCCGCGTGCGCGGACTCGGTCATGCGGGCCGCAACCGCCCAGGCCGAACGCGCCGGCGGACGCCTCGACCCGCCGATGTTGGCGATCCTCGACGAGGCCGCAAACGTCTGCAAGATCTCGGACCTGCCAGATCTGTACTCCCACCTCGGCAGCCGCGGGATCATCCCCATCACGATCCTGCAGAGCTACCGCCAAGGCCAGAAAGTCTGGGGCGACGCCGGCATGGACGCCATGTGGAGCGCCTCCACGATCAAGGTCATCGGGTCCGGAATCGACGACCCGGACTTCGCCGACAAGCTGTCCCGGCTGATCGGTGACCACGACGTCGAAACCACCTCCACCTCGACCTCCGAGTCCGGCAAGTCCACGTCCATCAGCATGCGGCAAGAACGCATCCTGGCCGCCGACGCCATCCGAGCCCTGCCCAAGGGCACCGCTCTCTGCTTCGCCACCGGCATGCGCGCGGCCATGCTCGACCTGCGCCCCTGGTATCTCGAACCCGGCGCCGGCGAACTCTCCGCCGCCTCCGCCCACGCATCCAAGGGCATCACCGAACGCGCCGTCGCCAAGGCCGCCCCGAAGCAGACCGCCTTCGGCACCGCTGCCTAGTCCGCGCGCCTCTCTTCCCACTCAACTCGCCCACGGAGGCGCCCATTCACACCTACGAGCCCGCCGACCTGGAAGACATGGAGCCGCACGAAGCCGTGGATACCGTCATCACCGACATGCGCGACCACCGCATCACCGGTGATGGAAGCGGCCTGTTCACCGCCA
Source organism: Streptomyces cellulosae (assembly GCF_000721105.1). Classification (GTDB taxonomy): domain Bacteria; phylum Actinomycetota; class Actinomycetes; order Streptomycetales; family Streptomycetaceae; genus Streptomyces; species Streptomyces cellulosae_A. The sequence goes on along the minus strand of NZ_JOEV01000002.1, from coordinate 41,865 downwards.
CCCGGCACATCGGCCTGCTCTGCCATCTCACCACTCGCATGGCCGCCGACGCCGAATACCAGCTCGCTGCGAACATCGCCAGCATCCCTCCGGCCGAGGCCCTCGGGCAGACGACCGGGCACCTGGGACGGGCCATCGCCCGCTACACCCAGGCCCTCGCCCAGCCCCGCGCACAGACCACGCTCCAAACGCAGCTCGACGCGATCAACCAAGTCAGTCACTTGCGCGTACACCTCGACAACGCCGGTCAGGCCCTGGCAGCGGCCCGCGCCTGCCTTGGTGCGCCCCGCCGTCCCGCGACACCGAGCACGACCGCCTCCGTACCCGTCCCGGCCCCGGCGCCCGGCGCCGCTCATGACCACGCCGCCCACCGAATCCCTGTTGTTCGACGTGCCACCACCGCTGACACCCGTCGAGCGCCTGCTCCACCTCGCCGATCAATACGCCCGGCACAACGATGCGCTCGACATCCTCCTTCGCACTGCGACGGAGACCGAGCCGCAGGCCCACGTCGCCTCCGCGCAGCGTCTGGCGTCCGACACCCGTATCGCCGTCAAAGCCATTCACGATGAACGGCTTTACGAGAGCACGGAGTTGACAGAGTGTGTGCTGCGGCTGAAGCAGCTCGCCTTCCTCAGCACCGCGTCAACCGACTACGGCGTCCAGGCCGCTCGTGAGCTGACCGCCCTGGCTCCCGAAGCCGCAGTCGGCTGCGCCGCAGCTCTCGCCGCAGAGACACGGCGACGTCACTGGTCGACCGCCATCGCACCGGATGAACGGCTCGCAGCCACCCAGCGCACTGCCCTCGCGGAGATCGCCTGCGGGCATGTCGTGGCCAGCAGCTCCCTGGGTCGGGAGTTCACGCGTTCCCGGGAGCCCAAGGTCGTGATGAGCACGCTGCGGGCCCTGGAGTCGAAGGGCCTTGCCGAACGGACCCCGAACTCGGCTCTCGGTGCCTACATCGGCGGCCCGCCACAGGACCGCGTGCGCCTCACACCAGCAGGCATCACGGCCCTCGCCTCCGTCATCGGACTACCCCCGGCAGGGTCAGGCACCGCCCCCGGCACGACGCCCCGTCCGATCCCCACCGCCACGCAGGCAACCACCCGAAGCCGCTGAATCGCCGTCCCCAGGAGCCATCCCATCTCCACGCCCCCGCTCGATCTGAATGAACAAGTCCGCCAGCTCCGTCAACTGGCCCGAGACTTCGAAGTCCTCCGCGCACGCCTACGCGACGTCTCCTACGCCCCCGGCACGGACGCGCTGCACCGAATCAGCCCTCTCCTGCTCAAGGCACAGAACCTCACGGCCACCGCCCTGCTGCGCCTGACTGCCCTCGACAACAGCGCGTACACCAACATCGCCGGCAGCCGCGCCGGCTTGGAGCTGCTGGCCTCGGTCGTGTCCGCTTCTTCGCTCGCCGGCAACGACATCGCCAACGCGCTGTTCGCCAACCCGTACGAGGGCGCGCAGTTCTCTGGCTACGTGGCCGACGACGAGGCGGTGCGCACCGCACGGCACGCCGAGGCCATTCCGCGTATGACCGGGCACCTCGACGATGCCGCCCACCAGCTCGACCTGAGCGCGACCGGGTGCCACTACCTCGCCTACGGCATCACCGAAGACCTGGCATCCATGCAGGATCACACGGCGGCATCCGCACAGCAGACGACCGGCCTCGCACTCACTGCCGTCCAGTACGACGCCCTCAAGTCCCTCCTGGGAGGCGGACGGCTGTATGAGAGTTCACAACGCGGGCTGGGCGTCACCCGCGTCGCCACTGACGACGGCACCCGCGTGTCCATCGCCACCTACCGGGCTCTGGCCAAACGCGGACTCGTCACCGCCGACAACACCACCTCGCTGTACCACGGCCAGAAGATCACCGTCACCGAGGACGGGCACCGGGCCCTGTCGCAGCCGCGTACCCACCGGGCCGCGCTGACGACCGCAGCGGCCACTGCGCCCAATGCCGCCGTGGCGCAGGGAGCACGCCGATGACGTCTTACGACGCCCCTGAACGCCTGCTGGCCCTCGGCACCGCATACACCCGCCGCCACGACGCACTCTCCGGCCGGCTGCACAGCGGCAACCGTGCCGTCGCGGTCGAGGTGATGGAGTACGGCGTGGCCGACAGCTCTTCTCCCTGGACCAGCCGGGGTGAAGTCGAGCCGGTGCAGGACGCCTTCGGGATGGCTTCTTGAGGCGGATCATCCTCGACCTGTTCGCCGGCCCCGGCGGCTGGAGCCACGCGCTCACCGTCCTCGGCGCGCGGGACATCGGCCTTGAGTGGGACGAGTGGGCCTGCAAAACCCGTGCCCGGGCCGGGCAGTTGACGATCCGGACCGATGTCGCCCGATATCCGGCGTGGGTCTTCTCCGGCCGGATCCTCGGGCTGATCGCCTCCCCTCCCTGTCAGGCATGGAGCATGGCGGGCAAGCGCCTTGGTCTGGTCGACCAGCCGCTCGTCCACCAGGCCGTCGTCGACCTCGCCGCCGGAAACGACACCCGTGAGCAGCTGCTCGGCGCGTGCGCGGACGAACGCTCTCTCCTCGCGGCCGAACCCATGCGATACCTGCACGCCCTGAACCTGGTGGGCGAGCCCGAGTGGGTGGTCATGGAGGAAGTCCCCGACGTCCTGCCGCTGTGGCGGCAGTACGCGGCCATCCTGCGGACCTGGGGATTCTCCGTCTGGACTGGCATCCTCAATGCCGCCGACTACGGTGTCCCGCAAACCCGGAAGCGAGCGATCTTGCTCGCCTCCCGGGTACGCACCGCCCAGCCCCCGCCGCCCACCCACGCGACGGCCGCCGAGCCGGAGTCGCTGTTCGGACCCGGCCGTGACCGGTGGGTGTCCATGGCCGAGGCCCTGGGCTGGGGCGCCACTGACCGTCCCGTGCCCACCGTGTGCGCCGGCGGCGGACCTGGAGGCGGCCCCGAACCCTTCCCCTCCGGCTCACGTAAGACCCTGACCGACGCCCGCGCCCGCGGCGCCTGGACACCACATCCCGACTCCCAGATCGCCCTGGCCTCCCGCCGGGAGGGATCCGGCCGGGCCGCCCGGCACGGTGCCCGTGAGAACCGCCCCGCGGATGCTCCGGCCCCCACGTTCACCGCCGAGGCGCACCGCTGGTCATGGTCACTGCGCAGCAACAACCAGTCCAACGCGACCGTGCGCCGTGCCGACGAGCCCGCAGGCACGCTGTTCTTCGGCCACCGGGCCAACGAGTGCACCTGGGTCGCTGACACCGCCTCCGGCGTGCCGGACGGCGAGCACCGACCGGTGCCAGCCCCGATCAAGATCACCGCACAGGAAGCGGGCGTGCTGCAGAGCTTCCCCGCCGACTATCCGTGGCAGGGCAACAAAGGCCAAACGTTCTCTCAGATCGGCAACGCTGTCCCCCCGCGCTTGGCAGCACACCTACTCGCCCCAAACCTCAACAAGCCCTTCAACCCCGACGACTTCACCCTCGCCGCCTGATGCCCCACACCCCCGAACCCGACGAGGACAACAACCTCGACCTCGCGCCGGCGCCGAGGCCGGTCCACTATGCCGAGCAGGCCCTGCTCGGCGCCCTTCTCCTCGAACCTGCACGTCTGGCCGACACCGAGCCTCTGATCGCCCACCACTTCGACAGCCACACCCATGCCGCGCTGTTCACCGCGATCCGCACCCTCCCGCCGCCCGACCCCGCAGACCACGCAAAGGACACTGCCTGGCTCAACGCCGTGCTGGAGCACGCGCGTCCGCACGCTCCCGGCCTGAGCGCCTCCTACATTCACAGCCTGATCCAGTTCTGCCCGCAGCCGAAGCACGCTGCGGCGTACGCCAGGATGATCCGCGCCGACAACGCCCGCCGGGTCCTGCGCGGGCACGCCGAGCGCCTCGCGTCCACCGCGACCGACCTGGGCCTGCCCAACCCGGCCGCTGCGACACTCGGCATGGCTGACGACATCAGCCGCGTCCTGGACGCCCTCGCCGAACAGTTCGCCCCGCACCCCGGCTCCTTCCCCCGCACGGCACTCCCCGCGGATGTCCCGCGGCAAGCCGGCGAGGAGGACCTCGACGAAGAGCGCCTCCTGTTGGCGACCGCCACCGCCTACCCGACGGAGGTCCGCCAGATGCGGTGGCTGACCGAGGCGGACTTCCTGCTGCCGCTGCATGCCGCGCTCTGGCAGTCCATCACGGCGCTGGTCCACCGCGGCGACATGGTCGACCCGGTCACCGTCCTCGGTGAGGCCCAGCACCGCGGACTGCTCACCGGCTCGCTCACCCCCAAGGACGTGATGGCGCTGGTCTCCACGCCCGCAGGGTCCCCCGAGTACTGGGGCGAGAAGATCGTCAAACGCGCCCTCCTCACCCGCGCCCAGACAGTCGCCGCACGGATCACCACCTACACCGACGACCCCACCAACACCCCACACCAGCTCATCACCGGCAGCCGCCGCGCCCTCGCCGATCTCAACTCCCTGCGCACCCGCTGGAACCGCGCCACTGCACACACTCCGGCGCCGCGCCGCAAGCAGCCAATACGTGCCGCGCCACCACCCCAGGCGACCAGTCCGCCGCTCCAGCCCGCACTGCCTACCTCACGAACCCATCGATGACCCCCGCCCGTGCCCGGCATTCTCCCCGCGTGGCCCTCCCGGACATCCGCCCCGCCCACGCCAGCGCCGTCAGAACGACGCTCACCGGCTCACAGCGCCACGTCAACCAAGCCCTGCTGAGCACGCACGGTTTCGAGCCCCTCGACCAGCAGAATCCGTGCCCTGGCGTAGGGACCGGTTGGTTCCGGGCAGCGGTTCACTCTTCATCCATACGGTGTCCGATGCCCGAACGGACGTGGCGCTCTGCTGCAGTAGGGACGTGCCCATTTCGACTGGGCCAACTTTGTGGACTGCAACGACGACCACGGTATGGGCCCCTACATCGAACGATCCGAGTCGGGAACTCCACGATTTCGACCTGAGCCGAAACGGCCAGCCCAATCGTTGGCCGAGAGTGCAGCCCATCCCGCCTCGTTCTGACCGAAGAGCGCGGCAATATAGCGGCGGATCCCCGGTTACCGAAACCGGGGATCCGCCGCATCCTTATAGCTCCACCGCCATTCCCTGACCGCCCCGTCGAAAGGCAGCACCACGACAGCAGCCCACAACTACAGTTCCCGGCCGCACACGCCCGCACCGGCCACTGGCCATCTACGCAGCGGCAAAGCTGATGCGGAACAGTTCCTGGGCCCGCTCCAGATCCCGCTCCGTGCGCAACTGCAGCTCCAGGTCCCCGGTGCCGTGGTGTCCTAGCCCCGTCACGTCCCGGGTGAAGCCCGGCACGAGGCCGACCGCCTTCGGGTCCGCCTTGAGGTAGACGAGGAGCTTGGTCTGCTGCGGCGCGAGCACGCAGGCAAAGTTCCGCAGCCGCTGGTAGGCCGCGTACTGCTTGCGCTGTACCCGGGTGACGCCAGCCCCGAGGCCGGTCAGCACCTCGTCGACCGCCCCGGACAGCTCGGTCATCGGGCCGTCTTGCCGTCGGATGGTCGGCAGCCCGGCACCACGCCGTCGAACCCGCCGGGGAGAGGCCGACTTGCCGGTGACCGACGCCACGGTCTCCAGGCCGATGTGGTCGCTGCCGTAGTACCGGTAGCGGACCAGGTCGATGCTGCGCCGGTGCTCGCGGACGGCATGCGCGTCGTAGCGGGTGAAGTCGCCGGCCACGCAGATCAGCCGAGGTGCGCTCCACAGAATCTGGGACGCGGCCGTCACCCCGAGCCGGTCGCGGACCAAACTCCGGAAGGCGTCCTTGTGGTTCGTCAGCCAAACCATGTAATACAGGCCCTGGTTGATCACCCCGGCGTCGGTGCCGCGCTTGTATTCGACGATCACGGGGGCACCGTTCACGTCGAGGCCAAGCGAGTCGATCCGCCCACCGTCGACACAGTCGATGACGTACTCGCTCGCAAGGAACGTGACGCCGAGCATCTTCTCCATGTGCGCCTCAACGAGATCCTGTACGTCCTCCTCGACCTCAGCCAGACGCGGCACGACCTCGGTCACGCCACCTTGCGTGTTGAACAGCTTCAGCCCCACCACTCCCCCTGCACGACCACGATGCCAGAACGCAACGCCAGCAAGCTCAGGGATATTTCCGCCACCGAAATCCTTCTTGAAAAGGGCCCAACACCCAGACATGGATACACAGCACAGCGCGATACAGGTTTCCCGGTACAGCCCCACGCACATCCGTGCCACCTGGGGTGGGACAGGGAGCGTGGAGGAAGCGTCCAAGGCGTTCGGATTCTCGAGGGCGAAGGGCTACGACCTCGTTCGCCAAGGGAAGTTCCCGTGCCGCGTGCTCCGCATCGGCCGCAGCACGCGGGTCGTCACCACGTCCCTGCTTCGGGTGCTCGACAGCGGCGAGCCCGAGTACAACGGAGCCCACGAAGGAGCCCTCCGACCATCGTGACCGGCCACACGAAGAGGCCCCGCCGGAGCAAACGACGCTGTTGGTTAATCCGGGCCTCGCGTGACGTCGGCCTTGAAGACCCTCGTCTCGGACCACGTGGACGTCAGAAGACGGTTTCGACTTCCTGTCGACCGTGGTATTGACCGACCGGTGGGCCAGCCAGCGCGAGACTCCGTGGATCGGGACACCGCTGGCCAGGGCAGTCGAAGTGAAGTGACGCAGGCTGAAAGGCGTGCCTTTCGCCTCACCGTCCGCATCGACCATGCCGGCCACGGCCAACCGGCACGCCTTCTTGCAGTGATACCCGTAAGTGGAGACGGACGGCATCACACCCTTGCCACGCTAAAGCGGAGCGAGGAACGCGGCCCGGCTCACGTTGCGGGCTCACGAGTACAGCTGCTTGTCCTGTGCTTCCGCAGGCCCGTCGGCGACTTGCTCAATAAGCCGTCGCCGGTCCTTCGGCCCGTAGGCGTAGGCGTCCATGCCTGCGGCGGCCAAGGGATGAAGGGGGTCTGTCTCGAGATCGCCGTGTCCGACTTGACCGGCCACCGGCCCCGCGGCGACACCGAACCGATCCCGCAGGCGCCGTCGGTCCGGGCGACTTGCGCGACGCCGTCCTCGTAGCCAGGACCACCGCCAGTGCGGCGCGGCGCGGCGGGAGTCTCCTGGCCCGGGCCGGGCAGAAGCTTTAGGTATTCATCGTTGCAGGCATCTATCGTTGTTCGGCGGCGGCTCTCGGCGGTCCCTGCGGCGCGAGTCCCCGGTAGATCAACGCTGATATCAGCGTTGAGATCGCCGGTGCGAGCGCGCTGAGCGCGGCAATGACCAACGTCCTGCTCTCCTGCCGATTTCCCCACCACTACCTGTACTGCCGCGGGGTGCCGGATCGACTGGCACCCAGCGCTGTTCAGCCAGCTGGGCAGGGGCCGCCGCCGCAGGAGCGGCGCCGCGGAAGGTACGCGGCACTCTCCATGTCGGGGTGTCAGGGCTGCCCCATCGGCAGTCCGCCTTCAGCAGTCCGCTTCGTCGGGGGCGATCGATTCACGCTGGGCGGTCTGTGCGACGCGGGAGAGCAGGGTTCGCAGCTGCGCTGCGTCCTGTTCGTCGAGGTCGGCGAGCAGGCGTGCCTCGGCGGCGGTGAGGCTGTGCCTCACCTGGTCGAGGCGGGCGCGCCCTGTGTCGGTGATGAGGACCTGTCGTGCACGGCGGTCACGGGGGTCGGGCCTGCGGGTGACCAGCTCGTGTGCTTCGAGGTCGTCGAGCAGGTACGTCATCACCGTGCGGTCGAGGCTGACCTCTCTGGCCAGGGCCAGCTGCGAGGGGGGCTCGCCGCTGGAGAGGGCGACCAGCACGAGGTAGCCGCGGGCTCCGCCGGGCAGCTCGGCGACAGAGTCGGTGGCGACGCGGCGGAAGGCGGCGGAGACCAGACGGATCGCCCAGCCCAGGTCGGCGCCCAGTCCCGGGTCCGCGCTCTCGCCGCTCGGCTTCTTCTCGGACATAGATGCGCTCACGCGAGCAGCTTATCACGATGCGCTCACCGACAGACGTTCTTGCAAACAGAACATCTTGGAGGCATAGTGAATTGCGTAAGCGTGCCACGGACGTGATCCGCCCGGCACGGGATCAGCACCACAAGCAGGGAAGACAACAATGAGCACCCGCACCGCTTTGCAGGGCCGCACCGCACTCGTGACCGGAGCGACGTCGGGCATCGGCAAGGCCGTCGCACAGAACCTCGCCCGTCAGGGAGCCGAGGTCGTGCTGCACGGTCGTGACCGTGCCCGAGGCGAGGCCCTCGTGAAGGAGATCGTGTCCGAGGGCAGCAGCGCCCGGTTCATCGCCGCCGACTTCACCGACGCCGAGGACACGCTGCGGCTGGCCGCGGAAGCGGGCGCGGTGGACATCCTGGTGAACAACGCGGGTCTGTTCGAGCTCGCACCGACGGCCATGACCGACGCGGCCAGCTTCGACCGGCAGATCGCGGTCAACACCCGCGCCCCGATCCTCCTGGTCGGCGCGCTGGCACCCGGCATGGCCGAGCGCGGCCACGGTTCGATCGTGATCGTCGGCTCCAGTGCGGCCCGCATGCCCGCCCCCATCGGCGCGGCCTACGGCGCCTCCAAGGCCGGTGCAGAGATCCTCACCCGCTACTGGGCCACCGAGTTCGGCCCTGCCGGCGTCCGCGTCAACACCGTGTCCCCCGGCCCCGTCATCACCGAAGGCTCCAAGGCGATGCTGGGCGACAACATCGGCCTCATGGACAGCACCAACGCGCGCGGCCGGGCCGGAGCGCCGGAGGAGATCGCCGAGGTCGTCTCGTTCCTGGCCGGCCCTGCCAGCTCGTACGTCAACGGTGCCGTGCTGTTCGCCGACGGCGGCGAGCGCAGCGCCCTTCCCGTCTAAGGAAGCACCCCCATGAACATCTTCGTCATCGGCGCCACCGGCTTCGTCGGCGGCCACCTCGCCCGCCACCTCGTTGCCGAAGGCCACACGGTCACCGGTCTGGCCCGCACCGAGGATGCTGCAGACGGTCTTGCGGCACGGGGCATCGCTCCTGTTGCCGCGGACCTTCACGCGCGTCGCCGGGTCACCATCGAGGCGGCCCTGCGCGCGGACGCGGTCATCTACGCCGCCCAGCCCGCCCCGGACCAGGAGAGCGCCACCACCCAGGACCTGACCCGTGCGCTGGCCGGAACGGGCAAGACGCTCGTCTTCCTGTCCGGCAGCGGCGTGCTGATGCAGCGCACCGCGGGCGCCTGGAGCCCGGACGTCTTCGCCGAACACGACCCCTTCACCCCGGAGCCGCTGGCCGAGTACCGGAAGGCGGCCGAGGACACCGTCCTGGCCTCAGCCGGGTCCGGCGTACGGGCGATGGTCATCCGCCCCGGACTGATCTGGGGCCCCGGCGACCACGGCCACGTGCCGATGATCTACCGGTCCGTCGCCACAACCGGCGCAGCCCGCTACGTCGGACAGGGACTCAACACCTACGGCCACGTCCACATCGACGACGTGACCCGCCTGTTCAGCCTCGCCCTGGACAAGGGGCACGCCGGTGGGCTCTATCACGCGGTGGCCGGCGAGGCCCCCAACCGCTGGATCGCGGAACGCGTCGCCGCCGACCTCGGGGTCCAGGCGCGCAGCGCCACCGAAGAAGAAGCGGCCGGAGTGTGGGGCGAGTTCGGCGCACTGATCATGGCCGCGTCCAGCCGCATCCGCGCCGTCAACTCCCTACAGGAACTGGGATGGCGCCCCGAGCACACCGACATGCTGACCATGATCGGCGAAGACCGCCTGCGGCACCTCGCACGCCCCAGCACGTGACCGTCGCTTCATCCACGTGACCGACGCTTCATCACCTCCACTTTCACGAAAGGGCACCCCGCCATGAGCACTGCCGACTGGCTCCCCGACGGCTTCAACATCCAGCGGATCGCCACCAACGACACCCACCTCTCGGTGGCCGTGGGCGGCAGCGGACCCGTCCTCGTCCTGCTGCACGGCTGGCCGCAGACCTCCCGCGCCTGGGCCCGCGTCCTGCCCGACCTCGCCCGTACGCATACGGTCGTCGTTCCCGACCTGCGCGGCACCGGCGCCAGCGACCGGCCCGACGACGGCTATGCGAAGACCAACCAGGCCGACGACATCCGCGGCATCCTGAAGGCACTGGACCTTCGCGGCCCGGTGGCCGTGGCCGGCCACGACATCGGCTCCATGATCGCCCTGGCCTGGGCCGCCGCCCACCCCGAAGACGTCTCCCACCTTGTGCTCATCGACGCCTTCCTGCCCGGCCTCGACCTGGAAGCGGCGATGAACGTCGCCGAAGGCGGCATGTGGCACTTCGGCTTCTTCATGACCCCGCATCTGCCCGAGATGCTCTTCGACGGCCATGAACTCGAGTTCGTCACCGCCACGTTCACCGCCATGTCCAACCCCGGCACCTTCACCGACGAGGACCTCGCCGCCTACGCCCGTGAGTACACCGGCCGGGAGCGGCTGCGCGGAGGCTTCGCGCACTACCGCACCCTCCTGGATGACGGGCGCGAGAACCGCGCCCTGCTCTCTCATCGCCACCTGTCCATGCCGGTCCTGGCCATCGGCACCACCTTCTCCGGCACGGCCACCGCGAAGGTCCTGCGCCCCTACGCGGACGACGTGCAGGAGGCCGTCGCACCGACCGGGCACTTCGTCGTGGAAGAGGACCCCGCCTGGTTCGTGGCGGCGCTGGACGACTTCCTCACGCCGACACGGCTCTGACTGTTCACGTCTCTCACGTTTCTCGCGCCGGGGCGGCGCCGACGTGCCGCCCCGGCCATCCCTTTAAGGAGCACTCTCATGACGACTGACATCACCCTCGACGACACCGGCACCGGCTCCGGCAGTGCTGCGGGCGAGCGCGTCTGGAGCCCCGCCCAGGTCGGCGACCTGCACTTGCGTCACCGTTTCGCGATGGCGCCGATGACCCGCAGCCGGGCCCTGCCCGACGGGACCCCGGGTCCGTCGGCAGCGGCCTACTATGCCCAGCGTGCCGGGCTCGGGCTCCTCATCAGCGAGGGCACCCAGCCCTCCGAGGACGGACAGGGCTACCCCTCGACCCCCGGCATCCACACGGACGCGCACGTCGCGGGCTGGCGCCGGGTGACCGATGCGGTCCACGAAGCCGGCGGGCACCTGTTCATCCAGCTCATGCACACGGGCCGCTTCGGGCACCCCGACAACACCCCGCACGGACGGCAGTTGGTCGCCCCGTCCGCCATCGCTCCCGCGGGACCCATCTTCACCGCCAAGGGCCTGCAGCAGCCGCCCGAGCCCCGCGCCCTGACGACCGACGAAGTACGCGGAGTCGTCGACGAGTTCCGCCACGCCGCACGCCGGGCGATCGAGGCCGGAGCTGACGGCGTCGAGGTCCACGGCGCGGGCGGCTACCTCGTCCACAGTTTCCTCGGCATCAACTCCAACCACCGCACCGACTCCTACGGCGGCAGCATCGCCAACCGCGCCCGCTTCGCCGTCGAGGTCGCCGCGGCGATCGCCGACGAGATCGGCCCCGCACGTACCGCCGTGCGCCTTTCGCCGTACAACACCTTCGGCGACATCGACGAGGGAACCGACGGCGCCGAGCTCTACGGCCACCTCGCCGCCCGGCTCGACGAACTGGGCCTCGCCTACCTCCACGTCTACGACTTCGGCCGCGATGACGTTCTGGCTCGGATCCGCGACGCGTGGCAAGGACCACTGCTCGTGGTCCGCGACGGCCGAGGCCCCGAGGACCTCCTCCGCGACCTGGAGACCGGACTCGCCGACATCGTCCCCGTCGGCAAACTCGCCCTGGCCAACCCCGACTTCGTCACCCGCTGGCGCGCGGGAGGACCGTTCAACGCCCCCGACCCCGAGACGATGTTCGGCGGCGACGACCACGGCTACACCGACTACCCGACCCTGCCCTGAGCTGCGCCAATACCTGTGGCCGGTGGCCAGTTGACCTCGCACTAGCTGCTCGGGTGAGCTGCAGCAGTGCGGGACGCGGTACGGAACCGGCCGGGTGGCACGCCTCGTTCGCGGCTGAAGGCCCGGCTGAACGCGTAGACCGAGGTGTAGCCGACGTCCTGGGCGATCTGTTCGAGGGGGACGTCGGAGTCCCGGAGGCGGCGCGCGGAGAGGTCGAGGCGCCGCCGGGTGAGGTAGGCGGCGGGCGTCTCGCCCAGGACTGCGGGGAAGCGGCGGGCCAGGGTCGCGCGCGAGACGCCGGTCGCGCGGGCGAGTTCCGTCGCCGTCCAGGCACGGCCGGGCTCCGCGTCGATCATCGCCATCGCCGTACTGACGACGGGGTCACGCAGCGCGTGCAGCGGCGAGGCCGAGCTGTCGCCGTCGCGTTCGAGCCAGTCGCGCAGGGCCTGGACCAGGAGGACGTCGACGAGCCGGGCGAGGACGACCTGGCTGCCCGGCCGTGCTGCGGCCAGCTCACGCCCCACCAGGCGGACCGTTTCGGCGAGTCCGCCGCCGTCGCCCTGGCCACGGAGCACCACGGTCTCGGGCAACGCCGCCAGAAAGGACACGGAGGCCGTGGGGTCGTGCGTGTAATGGGCGCACAGGATGTGCGTGTGCGCCTGCCCGCGGCCCATCCGGACCGTGCCGTCAGCGGCGAGCGTGTAGCCGTCGGACCGCTCCGCCGAGGTCCGGGCGATCGCCTCGGGGTCGCTCGCGAGGGCGTGGGCGCGGCCGCTCGGGAGCAGGAGAACGTCGCCGGCCCGGAGCTGCAGCGGATCGGAGCCCTCGGGGGCGATCCACACCGTGCCCGAGGTCACCGCATGGAAGGCAGCCCCCGGCCCCTCGGCCGACCACCACCCCCAGTCGTCCCCTGCGGCGATCCGTGCGCCGAGCACGCCGCGCACCCCCTGCGCGTCAATGAGGCCAGTCAGAGCATCCATACTCTCATTATGCCTACACCTTGAGTCATACAGATATGGAATTGAGTAGAACCATCATTGAGGCTCGCACATAGGCGTCCTACCGTTGCTGTCATGAAGATCGAAGGAAGCATCGCACTCGTCACCGGCGGCAACCGCGGCATCGGCCGGCACTTCGTCCAACAGCTCCTCGACCGGGGCGCCGCGAAGGTCTATGCCGCCGCCCGTAACCCCCAGACCATCGACATGCCCGGCGCGATTCCGCTGGCGCTCGACATCACCGACCCGGACGCGGTGGCCGCCGCCGCGGCTGCCGCCGGCGACCTGACCCTGCTGGTCAACAACGCCGGCACCGTCACGGGAAGCGACCTCGTCACCGGCGACCTCTCCGCGATCAAGCAGGAGATCGACACCAACTTCTACGGCCCCCTCGGCATGATCCGTACGTTCGCGCCGATCCTGGCCCGCAACGGCGGTGGCGCCATCCTCAACGTGAACTCGCGCATGTCCTGGCTCTCCTTCCCGGGTGTCAACGCCTACGCCGCCTCGAAGGCCGCCGCGTGGAGCATGACCAACGGGGTGCGCCTCGAACTGGCCGGGCAGAACACCCAGGTCACCGGGCTCTACCTGAGCTCAACCGACACCGACATGATGGCCGGCTGGGACGTCCCCAAGAACGACCCGGCCGACGTCGTGACCGTCGCGCTGGACGGACTGGAAGCGGGCGAGCCGGAGGTGCTCGCCGACCAGGAGACCAAGGAGACCAAGGTTTCTCTCGCCACGTGAACCGAGGTCGACCGAGGTCGACGGCCGGCGTGCGGACCTTGTCCTGGCCGACCTGTCCGAGGAACAGGAAGGTGGTCCGTCTCGCACGCGAGGCGGAAGAACTTACCGGCGGACTCGACGTGTTGGTCGACAACGCGTTCCAGCCGCAGCCGTACATGCCGAGCGCACAGAACTCGGGGACCGACCTCGACCGGTCCATGGCCGTCACCATGAAGGCCCGGTTCCTGCTCGTCGGGTCGATCGGACCGAAGACGGCGGAACGGGGCCGTGACCCTGGCTCACTCCGAGCCGCAGGTCCGGGCGAACGGCTCCTGGCGATCATCTCCCGGGCCCGGTATCCCTCGCAGGCGTTCCGCGCCGGGGCCGCGCGAACGGGTGGAGCGCCGGAATGGGTGATGGCCTGCAGGGCCTCCCGGGCCGAACACGGCCGGCTCACACCGCAGCATCGCCGCATCCGCGAGGCAGTCCCCGCCGAGAGCGACCGCCAGAGCGACGTCCAGAAGCGTCCTGCCGGGATCGTGGACGGCCCGCGGCTTCCGCCATGGAGCCAGAGCTGCGGATATGGCCCGGTCAAGGCCGATCCTGCGGACTGATTCGACGAGCAGGACCGACCCTGCCTGGGTGACGACCTGACGGCCGTCATCCTGAACGCGGACACGGGGACAGGACCCGATAGGGTGCTTCACCTGGAAAGTGCCTCTGGCTTCAGCGGGAACAAAGACCTGGACAATCCTCATTCTTGCTGGTCAGAGGCGCATTCTATTTTCCTGACCGCCTGCCGGACAGCCCGCCTCGTGAAAGCCCGAGGTTAGTCGGAGGTTGGTGGCCAGGCTGTCGGGAGGGCGGGCGCGTCGCCGCTGCCGGTCCAGCGGCCGGTGATGAGCCAGAGTTCGTAGTGCAGGAGCCAGGCCGAGGTCCACGGCAGGATGGTCTGGGAGAGGAGCATGTGGTCGTTCCACTCCCCGGCTGAACGTCCAGCGATGGCAGGACGTGGGCAGCCGGGACGCCTTGCGAGTACGAGGCGGCGTGAAGGCATTGCGGATGGTCCGCTGCGATTGGACTACCCAACACGAATGCCCCAAGACGGGTACGCGCTGTGGCGGTTGGCACGCCACATGGGAATCGACGCAGGCGCATTACGACGACATGGTGCGCATGACGGCCACGGGTGAACTGGTGACGCTGTTCATGCGAGCGCGCACCGGGCGGCGGCGTGGTTGGCACATGTGGGTGAAGCCGTCGGACAAGGCCGAGTTCCTCCAGGGCGGTCCCGAACCGGATCCTTATCTGCCGACGTCGATTGCCAGTTCGCCTCCCACGATTCTCCCCACCGAGCCTCTCCCGCCCGACCCACACTGCCACTACGGCGAGGACACCGGGATTCGCGCAGAGCTCGCGCGCCCCCGCGACGACGGCGCCCCCATCGACGCCTCCGACTGGCTGTCGAAGGAACCACCGCCGGGGTACAGATCTCGGTGGAACGTGGACGGCTGGGAGATTCCCGGCGATGTGGTGGAGGCGAGGCTGACGTTGGACTCCGCCCTTCAGCACCTTGCGGCACTCGCCGACACCCTCCCGGCGGGAGCGGACATCGCTACAGGCCGAGCTGACATCACGCACGCAGAACGAGAGGAGTGGCTCGCAGCCCAGGAAGAGTGCAAACGGCTGGCCGCCGCCCTGGCCACCCACCCATGGCTGGGCTCGGTCAGCGACCCGTTCGGTGCCCGCAGGGCTGTCTTCGCCGCCGCGCGCAAGGCTCAGGCAGTGGAACTCACCAACACGGCGCATCAGCCCTAAATGGGCGTTATGCGAGTATCATCAACACTGCCGACAACTCCTTCGACCCCGCCGCCGACTACGACGGCGACCGGCGCACGGAGTTGCTCGTCTCCAGCCCGTGGGGAATCGGCATACTCGAGCACCGGCCGGATCAACTCCAATGCCCTATCCGTCAGATCACTTGGGTACAGGTACCGGGCGCGCCCACCTTCCAGCAGAACGCGCCCCGACCGACCGCGAAGTCCCGGAAACACCCACTCAGGCAGCCGTTCCCGAGACAAAAGGTGCCTCACTCGCGCCAAACAGGTCATCGAAACAGCGAGCGCCGCTCGCGGAGATAAGGAAGTACGGGGCGCCCGATCCCGCCGTGCTGTGCGGCCCCTTCCGCCCCGCAATGAGCACATCGTGAGGCGCCCACACACCAAGTCCATCGAACACGTAATAGACCGGAAGCCCTGTCCACGCGACGAGCTGCAAGTGCGCACGCACGGCTGCCCGTTCAACTGCGTGACGATCCGTCTTCCTACTGGTCATCCCACCCTTGCAATCGATCAGCACCAAGTCCTCGCCTTTCGCTGCAATGAGATCGGGGAACCATCGAATAAAGCTGTCCGTCCTCCGAAGCGCGCCCTGGAGTCTCCCGCTCAGCAGGCCCTGCCCCCAGGGATCGACTTCCCACCCGCGCACCGTGAGCTGCTCGGCGACATATCGCTCATGAGCATCGCCTATCGCTTTCCGTTGCTGAAAGCTCGCCATGAATGCAGTGTGGCCCACTCCGCAGAATGCGTAGCTCGGCACGGATTGAACCCGGCCAGTCTCATGCAGTCTCAGTAGTTCTCACTGTGTCCGCGCGAGTCCGGGGACGTCCGGCTCAGTCCGCAGACGTTCACAACAGCATGGCTGAAAACAACCGTGCAGCGGGTTCCTTGAACGCAACCCACATGGAATTTCAGAACCGTCCCCGAAAGCAAGCGCCGCGACCAGGCGTATCGCTACGCCGCCCCACCGTTCGATCAACCTCTAGTCGCGCTGCCGGAGAGAGGGACGTTCGACTGCCGCGCTCCGGAGCTGAGCTGGCGGCCCGTAATGCTCCACAGGTCGTGCCCGCTGCCACGATGTAGGCCATGGCCCGCACCGCCCGTCGCATGTTCGAGCTCCTCGAGCCGATCTGCCTCGTCACCTACTTCGCCGACGAGTGCAACCAGGAGCTGGCTGCACTCGGCCACCGCACCTACCGGGACGGCTACTTCGCCAGTCGCGCCGCGCCGCTGGGGCGGGGTGCCGACGCAGGTCGTGCACGCGGCCTTCTACAGCTTCGCCGACGGGGAGGCCGCGCGGCACATCCCGAGCGCATGGGAGACGATCCCGCCCGCGCCCGAGGCATCCGTCGCCGCGTGGGAGCGGGGCAGCGCCGCCTCCGTACGGCGGATCCTCGGCGACGAGCTGGCCGACTCCCCCAGCCTGGTGCGCGCCGCGGACCTGACCACCAAAGCCGCGACGAACGCGCCTACAGAAGGACGGGTGATGTACGCCGGGATGCGCACCCTTCCGGTGCCGAGCGACCCGGTCGCCCGGCTGTGGCTTCCGCGACCATGCTGCGCGAGCACCGTGGTGACGGTCACGTCGCAGCTCTCGTCGGCGCGCGCATCGGCGGTACGGAGGCCCACGTACTCTCTGCGCTGGCGCAGAGCATCCACCCGCCCGGAGTCCTTCGGGCGCATCCATCACCTGCCGAAGGAACGGCTGGCCGCGGTCATGGATGGCCTGCGGGAGCGCGGGCTCGTCGACACCGACGGCCGGTTCACCGACGCCGGCCGTGAGACCAAGCAACGCATCGAAGCCCTGACCGACGAGCTCGCAGCACCGCCGTACGACGCCCTTTCTCCTGCCGAACTCGACGAGCTGGTCACCGAGCTCGAACCCATCACCTCGACGCTGGTGGCCGCCGGGTCGCAGTGACGAGAAGCTACTGACGGGGCGAGGAGTCCGCCGTCTGGTACGGCGAGTCCCCCGCCCAGCGTGCGCATCCGCAATGCTCGGCCCGACCCTCGACTTCCTGGGTGTATCCCGATCTCATCCGCTCCCTGGCAGATCCCAAGGCCGCCCGGCGACCCCGACTCCGCACGACAGAACCCCCGGCTGACGCGCGCCAGCGGGGGTTCTGCATCGCCTGTTCTGTCACACGTGAGTCACGAACACGATCGACGCACCCGAACCACGAGGACCCCGTCTACGCAAACGGCATCGTTTCGGACCACATGGACGCCACAAGACGGTTCCGCCTACCTGTGCCATGTGGTACCCAGTGAGGGACCCAGGATCAGGACGGGAGCCTCTTCTGGCCCGTCAAAGCGGTATTGCAGGGTGTTCGACGGTGTCTCACTCACGTCCCAGACCCTCTCACGTCTCACAAAATCTCACACAGCCGGGGGAAGCCGACGGCTCGATGCATCCGTGGCTCGACTCGTCGGGCACTGCCGACGGCCGCGTCGATCGAGTCTGAGCCTCTCAGCGTGTACGCGCGCCCTGACGCAGCGTGGCCTGCTGGCCGCGCTCTGGCCCGGTCCTCACGTCGACGCGCTGCTTCCTTCATCAGCACAGCTGCCAGCTGTTCCGAGTTTGCAGCAAGGCATGTGGTGCCGTCCCGAAGGTCGGGACGACGTAGCGTCGAGCCCCTCCGATCAGCACCTGATAACCACCCCTTGGAATGCGCCGCCGAACTCACGCGCGTCCCTCCGCCTCACCGTGTAGGCCATCCCATGTGGTGGCGGCTTCGCGGAGGTCTTCCACGTCTGGCCTCACGTACCACTTCTTCGTGGTCTTCACGTTCGTGTGCCCGGCCCAGCGGGCGAGGATGTGACCCGGCACGCCGTTGTCGGCAAGGAAAGTGAGGCAGGAGGCACGAGCGTCGTGGAGACGTACTCTGCGCAGGCCAAGGACCTCCATGAGCCGGTACGCGCGCCTGCGGAGCTGCTTGATCGTGAAAGCCTCCCCGGTCTCGTGCACCACGACGTACCCGGAGTCCGAGTAAGCCTCCCGGAGGACGAACTTCTCCTTGGCCTGGAGAGCTTTGAACGTCCTGAGGGCCATTAGCACTGGACCCGGCAAAGGAAGACACGTTCTCGGGCCATGGACTTGGTGTCCTTTTCCACGACGTATCGATTCCCCATCATCGTCCGGGTGTTGGCTATGGTGATCGTGGCATTGTCCAAGTCGACGTCCTCCCATCGAAGTCCGCAGACTTCAGCGGGACACGGACCCATGAGGGACAGCAGAAGGGGAGCATAGAGCCGTTCCGCCCTGACGCCGTGAATGAACATCTGGACCTCTTGGACGTTCCACGGCTTCACCTCCCGTTTCTTCTTCCGGTCCTCCTTACGCGCCCTACGCGGAATTGTGACGTGCTGGGCCACATTCATGGTCGGCAGCCGTCGCGTCACTGCCCGATTCAAGGCATCCTTAAATCGCGCGAGGCTCATTTCCACACTGGTCACCCCGAGCGGAGTGCCAGCTTTTCCGCCGCGTGCGCGTCCATACCTCGACGACCAATGCATCCACTCTTCTACGTCTTCCTCCGTGAGCTCCTGAAGGCGAATGTGGCCCAACTTCCCACGAACCCGATCCAAGGTAATCCGATAGTTGTAGATCGTGGTTTCTTCTAGATCATCCGGCGGCGCGGCGAGCTGGAGCTGACTGAGTCGTGGTACGCCGCCGACAGCCGATCACCCTCGCTTACCTGGTCGCGGACGACGACTCGACGGTGGTCGCGCTGCGCGGCGGTCCGGGGGTACCGGGCTGGCAGGTGATCGGGCACTACGCCCAAGAGTACGAGGCGGGGAAGGCACTGCCCACTCCGGTCCCGCCCGGCGTGCTGCGCGCGGACGTCTCTCGGTTCAACCGCCCGGCGCCGGCGCCGGAGGTGTCCCTGCAGGACCTCATCCGCGACGTCGTCGAAGGCCACAGTGCCGGTGACGCATCGAACGCTCTCCTCGGAGCCGTCCAGCGCCGCTACGACGCCAGCCCGATGGCCCGCCTGCAGGATCCCCTGGAGACGAGCAGCCAGTTCGCCAGCGCCCTCGAGACCGTGCAGGGCCGCCAGATCGCCGCCCGCCTCACAGCGCTGAGCCGGCAGATCGAGTTCCTCACCCGCGAAGTCGAAGAAGCGGCCGAGGACCTCGGCGCAACCGTCGCCGTCCTGCCAACCGCTTCGGCCGTCTGCTGGCACTGGACAGCCGCACCGGAGCAGAGGTCTGGCGCACCTCCGCGCTGGACGCCCCTGGAGACAAAGCGCAGAACTACCCGCCGCGAGTGCTGCTCGTCAAGGACGCGCTCGTGGCGATGGCCGGCGACACGGCCTTCTCCAGGAGCCCGGGCGGACCCACCTGACCGGCCGAGGCGATCGCCACGAGCAGGTCCGGAGCGGCCGACGCGTCATAGGGCCGTGGCAGCGCTCAACATCCGATACGTGAGGTCACCTTGGCGAGATCCGGGGAGCGCGAGTCCGCCCGTCGCTGCGGCGGTACGGTATGCGGCAGTCGATCGCGCGTTCTACGATCGCTGACCAACATTGGGGGTTTCATGAAGTACCGCCGCCCGCACCACCGTCGAAGAGGGATCGCCAGAGCGGTCGGCTCGGCGGGTGTGCTGGCTCTCGCGCTGGGTGTGGGGATGACCCCGGCGATGGCCGCCGGGAAGTCGCCCGACGGGCCTGCGGCCACCAAGGCCGCGGTCGGCCAGCCCGACCCGAACACGCCCTGGGCGCCCGCGAACGACGAGCTGCCGCTGCGTCAGAAGGCCGTACAGCCTCAGGCGCTCACGTCCGCCCGCACGGCCGGGTCCGGCCTGCAGCTCACCATCCCCGCGCCGACCGGGCAGCACAGCGTGGGCATGGTCGGCCTGCACCTCGTCGACAAGTCCCGTACGGATCCTTACGTGCCCGGCACCAAGCGCGAGTTGATGGTGTCGCTCTGGTATCCGGCCACCGCCACGTCCGGGCACTATCAGGCGCCCTGGCTACCCTCGGTCTCCGGCGCCCACTTCATCACCGGGCACGGGATGTCGCCGCAGCAGGTGACCCTGCCGAAGACCGCGGGGCATGTCCTCGCCCCGGTGAAGACCTCACTCGGCAAGCTGCCCGTCCTGCTGTACTCGAGCGGGCTGCACTCGGACCGCGCGGTGGGCACCGCGCTCGCCCAGGATCTCGCCAGCCGCGGCTATCTCGTCGTCACCGTCGACCACACCCACGACGCCAGCGAAGTGCAGTTCCCCGGCAACCGGCTCGAGGTCAACAGGATGCCATCGGGCACCCACTCCTCGGACACCCTCAAGGTGCGCGCGGCCGACATCAAGTTCGTCATCAACGCACTCGGCAAGATCAGCAGCGGTGGCAACCCGGACGCCGGCCACGCGACGCTGCCCTCCGGGCTGTCGAAGTCGGTGGACACCTCCCGTATCGGGATGTTCGGCTGGTCGCTGGGCGGCGCGGCGGTCGCCAACGCCATGCAGCTCGACAAGCGGATCGATGCCGGTGCCAACCTGGACGGCCAGTTCTTCGGGACGGCTCCGAGCAAGGACCTGGACCGGCCCTTCATGCTCTTCAGCTCCGGCAACCACAACCGCAACAACGACAGTTCGTGGCGGACCATGTGGTCGCATCTGAAGGGATACCGGGTCGACATCAAGCTCAAGGGCGCGGCGCACCTGTCGTTCAGCGACTACGAGTATCTGGTGCCCCAGTGGGCGGGCCTGACCGGGACCTCCCAGGCCACGATCCAGCAGCAGTACGGCACGATCGCCCCGAACCGGGCGGCGCAGATCCAACGCGTCTACCTCGCCGCCTTCTTCGACCAGAAGCTGCGTAGCAAGCACAACACCCTGCTCGACGGGCCCACCAACAAGTATCCGGAGATCTCTTTCGTCCGCTGACCGGACATCCGAAGGGCCGGACCTGTTCGCGGGTCCGGCCCTTCGGCGCGTGGTGGCCCGTAGGTGTGGCCGACGGGCAG
Organism: Streptomyces cellulosae; assembly: GCF_000721105.1. GTDB lineage: Bacteria > Actinomycetota > Actinomycetes > Streptomycetales > Streptomycetaceae > Streptomyces > Streptomyces cellulosae_A. The sequence continues at coordinate 20,428 of NZ_JOEV01000002.1, read as the reverse complement.
ACTCCCGTTGTCTCGTTCCGCACATGGGGGGAACGTGTGATGACCATGTGAGAGGAGGCGTTAGAATGTTTGCCTTGTCGAACATTTGGGCGCTCGGCGCCAGTTGAGGAAGGATCAGCTCTCCTGTCCTCCGCACCACGGGCGCCGCGCCGCCACCGCATCCGCCGCCGCGCCGATATGCCGATACTCGGCGGGGTCCGCCCGCCGATAGCCTCACTCGTCGTACTCCTGCTGATGGTCGCCGCCCTGACCGTGATCGGCCTCGACGGCATCCACACCGCGGGTGTCCCCCAGGCCGTGCTGAACGGGGAGCAGCAGATCGCCGCGGACACCGCGCTGTCGATGCGCTCCGCGATCGACGCCGAGGCGAGCGCGGTACGCCGTACGGTCGACGCGTACCCGGCGACGAGCGCATCGACCCCCACGACCACGCTCAAAGCGCTGACCGCTGCCAGGAAGGCAGCCCTCGGCAGTGCGCTGCTCGACCAGCGCAACGGCAAACTGCTGGCGGCCGGCGGCAAGACGGTGCCGCTGACCGGGGTGGACGTCGCCAGGACGGCGTCCGGGCCCGAAGCGATCCCGCCCAGGCTGGTGACGTCGGGCGGCACCCGGCAACTGCTGTACTTCGCGAAGGTCACACTGCCCGCGCAGCAGGACGATCCCGACCAGGACCAGTACCAGGCCCCGAGCCGGACCGACCGGCAGTTGCTGCTGGTGGTCTCCGAAGCGCTCCCCGCCCTCACGGCGTACGGCGAGGGACGCACCGCCGAAGTGCTGGACGCGAGCGGCAAGGCGCTCGCCACCGCAGTGCGTGGCGCGGTGTCCGAGACCGCCGCCCACAGCGGTCTGTCCGCGGCGGCGGCCCGCGCGGCGAACGGGTCGAGGGGTGGGACCGACGCCTCGGGAACCCTGCTGGGCGCCACCACCGGCAGCCGGCGCACCGTGGCCGGCTGGGCCCAGGTCGCCTCGGCGACAGGTTCGGGCGCGACCGACGACCTCGGCCTGGTGGTGCTCACCTCCCGCGCGGCGCCCGCCACGACCCCCGCCGCCGACTACTCGCGCTTCGCACTCGGGACAGCCGGGACGCTGGCCATGGTCGCGCTGTTGCTCGGGCTGGCGCTGTACTTCTTGGTGCAGCAGCCACTGCTGCGGCTGTATCTGTCCGCCGGCCGCCTGGCCCGGGGCGTGACCGGGGGTGGGCCGACCGCGGCGGCGGAGCTGTCCCGGCCGGTTCCGGTACACGGCTTCGGTGAACTGGCCCGGATCGGGCGGGCACTGGACTCACTGCGCGGGCAACTGCTCGGCGAGAGCGGCCCGCAGCAGTTCCCGGCCCGGCGCGGGCCGGGCTACCGGGCTCTGGCCGTGGTCGGCGTGGTGGTGGTGGCCTGCTGGGCGGTGCCGATGATCTTCCTGCTGAACCGGGCGGACGCCGCGACCGCGGTTCCGGCTCAGGTCCTCGCCGACCAACAGACGCGCACCGAGATCGTGACGCAGCGGATCCGGCAGTCCCTCGACCAGTCGTACACCGACCTGAGCGAAGCGGCCGCGAGTCTGTCGGGCAGGAGCCGGGCCGCCCAGACCGAGGCCCTGCGGCAGTCCCTCGCCGACCACAAGCAGTACCGCTCGCTATATCTCCTGAACCGCTCGGGCGGCATCACGCTACGGGTGGGCGACACACCCCTGCGCACCCTCGTCCACGTGCCCGGCGGCGGTGGGATCACCACCGTCAACACCTCGGGCCGGATACCGGCGATCGCCGCCTACGCGCAGGTCCGGTCCGGCAAGGGCCAGGCCCCGGCGGCCGGGGTGGTCCTGTTCGGCGAGATCGACGTGAAGGCGCTCAACTCCATTCTGCCCAGGCCGAAGCTGGGCAGCGTCTGGGTGACGGACGGCGACGAGAAGGTGCTGGCGGCGAGCGTGGGCTACCGCGCCTTCCAGTCGCTGCCCGACTCCGGCCTGACCCGTCTCGCCCGCGCCACCCAGGGCGCCCCGGGGACCGCGGGCACCGCGACCTCGGCGGTGCACAACACGTCCTCCGGCCCATCGGTCGACGCCGCCGCGCCGCTGGCGCAGAGCGGCCCGACTGCCCGTCTCGGCTGGCACGTGGTGACCGCGGAGCCCGCTGCGGCGCTCCAGATCCCCGCGGTGCAGGCCGAGCAGCGCACCATGCTCGCCGGCATCCTGGGCCTCGCCGTGAGCGCGGCCTGCCTCGGGTGGCTGTATGTCGTGGTGATCCGGCCGCTGCGTGCGGTCGCCGTGCTCGTCGAGCGGCTCGCCGGCGGGGACCGCCGCACCGTGCTGCATCCGGTCAACCACGACGAGATCGGCTCGGTCACCCGCAGCCTGGAGCTGGTGCGCCAGGTCCTGGCGGAACGCGACCGGGCGGCCAGATCCGGCCGCGCCGCCGGGCCCTCCCGGCCCCCGCGTGCGAACACCCACCAGCGGTAGAAGGACGGAATCGGCGTGCTCTTCCTCTATGTCATCGTCCTGTTGTGCTGCGCCACGCTGTGGATCGCCGGAATCCTGGAGCAGCGGCGGCACTTCGCCTCGCTGGAGCAGATACCCACGCGGGTGCTGGTCAACGGCATCCGCGGCAAGAGTTCTATCACCCGGCTGTGCGCGGGCGCGCTGCGCGGCGGCGGCCTGGTCACGGTGGCCAAGACCACCGGCACCGCGGCGCGGTTCATCCATCCGGATGCCACCGAGGAGCCGGTGTACCGCAAGCTCAACATCGCCAACATCGTCGAGCAGATCGGCATCGTACGGCGGGCGGCGACCTACCGGCCGGACGCGCTGGTGATCGAGTGCATGGCGGTGATGCCCGCGCTGCAGGAGATCAACCAGGAGAAGCTGATCCGTTCCACGATCGGCGTGCTGTGCAATGTCCGCGAGGACCATCTGGAGGAGATGGGGCCGACGCTGGACGACGTCGCCCGCTCGCTCTCCCGCTCGATGCCGGTGGGCGGGGTGTGCGTGACGGCGGAGAAGGACCGGCTGCACATCCTCCAGGAGGAGGCCGACAAGCGGAACTGCCGGCTGATCGCGGTCGATCCGGAGTCGGTGACCGACGCCGAACTGCGCGGCTTCAGCTGGTTCACCTTCAAGGAGAACGTGGCGATCGCGCTCGCCGTCGCCGAACTGCTCGGCGTGGAGCGGCACACCGCGATGCAGGGCATGTGGGACGCGCCGCCCGACCCGGGCGTGCTGTCCGTGGAGCGCTATGTCACCCCCGACGGAAAGCGGCTGCGGTTCGCCAACGTCTTCGCGGCCAACGATCCCGAGTCGACGCTGATGAACGTCAGGCAGCTGGAGGAGCTGGGCGCGATCAGAGGGCCGATCGGCGTGGTCATCAACTGCCGCCCGGACCGGGTGGAGCGCAACGGCCAGATGGGCACGATCGTCCCCGACCTCGCCGCCGAGACGGTGTTCCTGATCGGCCACCCGACCAAGAGCGCCCGCGACGCGATTCCGGCGGGCTTCACCGGGCGGGTGGTGGATCTCGGCGGCGACCGCCGGGACCCCGAGGAACTGACCGCGGCGATCCTCGCCGAACTCGGCCCGGATTCCTCGCTGGTGGCAATCGGCAACATCCACGGCCAGGGCGAGCTGTTCCTTCAATGCCTCGCCGAGCTGCCGCTGGACGACTCCGAGGACCTGCTCGACGTCGTTACCGGCGACGGCCTGGACCAGGAGACGATCCAGATAGCCGTACCCCGACCGCGTGTCTCGGTGGCCCGCCCGCCCGAGCCGGAGCCGTACAGCTGGGTGGCACCGCTGGAGACACCGACGTACGCCTTCCGCATCCCGGAACAACGCGACCTCGCCCGCCGGTCCGCCGCCCGCCAGGAGCGGCCCGACGAATGGAACACCGCGGGCGACCCGTACCACACCCACGATCAGCACCACTCCTACGATCCGCCCCAGTCCATGAGGAACCCGTGATCCCCCCCGACCTCAACGCACAGACCGCCGCACTCGGGATCGCCCTCGGGCTGGTCTTCTCGCTCGTCTGCTACCTGACCACCAACCTCTCGCCCGGGGGAATGATCACCCCGGGCTGGATCGCCCTCACACTCGTCACCGACGTGTGGTTGGCCGGGCTGATGGTCGGTGTGGCGACGCTCACGTACTTCATGACGAAGCTGTTGCAGCGCACGGTGATTCTCTACGGCAAGCGGCTGTTCGCCGCCGTGGTGCTGTGCGCGGTGCTGACGCAGACCACCGTGATGCTCGCCCTGAGTCACGAGTTTCCGCTGCTGTACACGTCACAGACCCTCGGTTTCATCGTCCCCGGCCTGGTCTCGTACCAGATGGTCCGCCAGCCCATGGCGGCCACGGTCATCTCGACCACGGCGGTGACGCTGGCCACGTACGTCGTGCTGGTCTCCGGCCTGTTGATGGGCGCCCTGCCCACCGGCTGACCTGTCCAGCACCCTCTCACCTGACACTTCCAGGAGGATCGGCCATGCACTCCACACCAGTCGGCAGAGGCAACAACCCGACCCGCCGCGCCGTGTTCCGTACGATCGCCGGCGTGGCGGTGGCCGGGGCGGCGGGCGGGTTCGCCTGGGACCGCTTCGGGCGGGGCAGCGACGACGATGACGGTACGACCGCCGACGGCACGGGCTCCGGCCCGAACTCCCGGTCCGCCGGGCCCCACACCTACGAGCGGCTGTCCGGCCCCGGCCGCACCGTGGTCCGTGCCGCCGACGGCGGCACGCTCGCCACGTTCACCGACGGCGCCCGTACGGCCGTACTGACCGGGCCCGCCCGCACCTTCAGCGAGCCGCGGACCACCGAGGCCACGGTGACCACGGACGCCTGGGTGCGCCTGCTGCCGCACACGTGGCAGCGGGGCATGGAGAAGTCCGCTTGGTTCAAGAGCTGGTTCCCCAAGACACTCGGCGACAAGAGCCCGGACGTCTTCGCGGTGGCGTTCCAGTACAGCAGTGCCGGGGCGCCCGACAAGCGGAACGCCGCCGACGTGCGCTACGCGGGCACCGCGCACTTCGGCCCGCGCAACGCCGCGGTCAAGAACCCGTTGGACTTCGCCTACTACGACGAGAAGTCCGACTTCTACGACTATCTGGGCATCGACTGGGACTTCCCGGACGGCACGCGCGTGCAGCCGGAGAACGACCGCTACGGCTGTGTCGACTGCTCCGGCTTCCAGCGTCTGGTGTGGGGCTACCGCATGGGCATCCCCCTGCACAACACCAACACCAAGGGCGCCGGTCTGCCGCGCCGCGCCTACGCCATCGCCGCCCACGGTCCCGGCCGCCAGGTGATCCCGCACACCGGCACGCGGCAGGCCACCGACCTGGACGTCCTGCAACCCGGCGATCTGGTCTTCTTCGCCATCATCAAGGACCGGCCTGACTTCATCGACCACGTCGGCATATACATGGGCCTCGACGACAAGGGCCGGCACCGCTTCTACTCCAGTCGCTCCGCCGCCAACGGCCCGACCCTGGGTGACCTGTCGGGCCACGCGCTGCTGGACGGCACCGACTTCTACGCCCGGGGCTTCCGGGCGGCCCGCCGACTGTGATGTGACTCCACGATGTGACTCCACCGCCGACGCGTCGCCGCTTGACCTGACCTGCTGACCCGAGGACCACCGCCATGACCGCCATCCCCGCCGTCCAGCCCACCGGCGCGCGCCGAGGCCGCCAGGCGGCGAACCGCCGCTTCAGACGGCCGGAAGACGCCCCGCGCTGGGAGCGCCCGGCGCTCGCCACGGTGCTGGCCGTCGCCACGCTGCTGTACTCCTGGGGCATCGGGCACGCCGCGCTCCACCCCTTCTACGGTGCGGCGATACGGTCGATGGCGGGCAGCTGGCGGGCGTTCTTCTTCGGCGGGCTCGACGCCGGCGGTTCGATCAGCATCGACAAGCTGCCCGGCGCCTTCTGGCCCGACGCGGTCTCCGTCTGGCTGTTCGGCCCGCACACCTGGGCGGCCGCGCTTCCGCAGGTCGTCGAAGGCGTGCTCACCGTATGGCTGTTGCACCGGATCGTACGGGCCTGGGCCGGTCCGTTCGCCGCGCTGATCGCCGCGCTGGCGCTCACCGTCACCCCGGTCACCGTGGCGCTCAACCGTGCCACCATCCCGGACACCACGCTCACTCTGCTCCTGGTGGCGGCCGCCGGAGCACTGCAGAAGGCGGTACGCACCGAGCGGCTGCTGCCGCTGATCACCTGCGGGATCTGGGTCGGGCTCGCCTTCCAGGCGAAAATGCTGCAAGCGTGGCTGGTGCTGCCGGTCTTCGCCGCCGTGTACCAACTCGGCGCGCCCAGGGCTCCGTTGAAGCGGGCTCTGCGTCTCCTGCTGGGCGGGGCGGTCGCGTTGGCGGTCTCCTGCTTCTGGATACTGATCGCCTGGGCGACACCGGCCGCCCACCGGCCGTACCTCGACGGAACGTCCGACAACAATCCGTTCGCCCTGGTCTTCGGCTACAACGGTCTGAGCCGCTTCAGCAGCGATTCCACCGCGTTCGGCGCCGTCGCGGGCACGGCCGCCAGCCGCACCACCGGCAACACCGGCTGGGACATGCTGATCAACGACACGGTCGGCCCGCAGGTCGCCTGGTTCCTGCCGCTCGCCGTGCTGGCCACGGTCCTGGGCGTCGCCCGGCGCGCCGGGCGACCGCGAACCGACCTGACACGCACGGGGTTTCTGATCTGGGGTGGCTGGCTGGCCGTGCACACCGTGGTGTTCAGCGTCTCCAACGGCAACCACGCCTACTACACGGCCGTCATCGCCCCGGCGCTCGCCGCGCTGGCCGGTGGCGGCCTCGCGCTCTTCCGCTCGGAGTACGAGGCGAAGTACGAGGGGGAGCTGGAGCCCGGGGACAAGCCGAAGCAGGAGCCGAGGAACGCCCAGGAGCCGGAACCGGGGTACGAGCAGGAGACCTGGTACCAGCTGGGGTGGGACCCGAGATACGACCCGGATCCGAGGGACGAGCCGGAGCAGGAGGCCGAGCCGGCGGCGGAGCACGCGGCGACCGGCCGACGACACCTGACGCTGCCGGCGGCGATCGCGCTGACGGCGGCGTGGGCGCTGGTGCTCGACTGGCCGACCCGATTCGTCTCCTGGCTGCTGCCGGTCGCTGTGATGCTCGCGCTGTGCGGCGTGGTGGGCCTGTGGAGCCGCGGGCCGCGCACCTCCCCGCGGATGGTCCACGCCGCCCTCGCCGCCGGGATCGCGGCCACCCTGGTCGTACCGGCCGGCTGGGCCGTCTCCGGTCTCGACCCGCTCTACGCGGGCGCCACCGCTTCGCCGATGGCCGGTCCGGTCGGCAAGTCGTACAGCGAGCATCCCCATCACGCTCCGCGCAGGAGAGGGCTCGACCGGCCCAGCACCCGCGACGCCGCCCTGCTCGACTACCTCACCACACACCGCCACGGCGAGAAGTACCTGCTCGCCGCCCAGGCCGCCTACACCGCCGAACCCCTGCTGCGCGCGAAGTCCGAGCCCATCCTCGTCATGGGCGGCTTCACCGGCAGCACCCCCTTCCCGACCGCCCAGCAGCTCGGCAGCCTCGTCACCGCCCACCAGCTGCGCTATGCGCTGCTCACCACCGAGCGTCCCACCACTCCCGCCACCACCTGGGTGAAGTCCCACTGCACCCGCATCCGGCCCACCGCCTACGGCCTCCGCACCGACGGCAGCTTCACCCTCTACGACTGCGCCCCCCAGAGGTGAGGCGCCGCCCGCGAACCCAGCGATCGCGGTCCCTGGAGCTCCAGCGAAAGCACTGCGGGCGGCAGCATCCCGACCAGGCCGTGGCGTTCCCGCTCCCGGCTTGCGGTGCGGGCCGGGCAGACCCGCTGCGTGCCCGGCGGCACACCGCTCCGCAAGCAGCGTCATCAGGCGTCGGCGCAGGACGGGCGCGGCAGGACACGGGCCGGTGAGCTGAGATCGGGACTCCGCTCTCACTGCGAAGCCGCACCGGAGTGCTCCGGTGCGGCTTTCGTCGTCTCACGGATCCGGGCAGAAGTCGCGTCAACATGGTGCCCGATTGGGCCTCGCGAGATCCCTCACTCCCACAGGCGCTGTCACACGTCTGTCACCAACTACACCGACTCCCCCGGACCACAATGCTCTGACCTGCTGTTAAACATGCATCGTGGACTGACGTGGACGCCTACGGACGGTCTCTACAACGTGTGCCAGGTCGTGCCGAGCGACGGCCCGAGGATGAGCACCGGGGCGTCGTCCGGGCCGTCGTCCGGGCCGTCGAACCGGTACTGGAGGGCAGGGGTCTTCGTCTCGCTCACCGCTCCACGCTAACCGCCGCTTCTTGCCTTACGGCCCCGGGGCCGTAAGTCCTCACACCTGGCCCCCGGACATCACCGGGAAACCCTCACACCACCTTCACCGCGCGCCGTGTCCGGCAGCAGGACCTCGCCCGCTTCCAGCAGCGCCTTCGCTTCACGCGGGGAACGGCGCGGATCCTGGCCCGTGAGCCGTGCGGGCACGGACGAGGCATCCGACGGCCCGTCTATCAGGCGCACAGCCACTTCGGTGCCCCGGTCGCCGGGTGCGGGTCGGATCCGCGTCCGGATCCGGTCGCTGTACTGCTGCAGAGGTGCCGGCCTGGATGTCGGCAGGTGAACGGTTGATCGTCACCGTGAGCCAGCGGTCGGCGGCGGCCGGGTCCGCCGGACGCAGCTGTCCTTTCTGCCCCGACCTGATCAGCTGTCCTTTCCCATCGCCTTGCGGACGGCGTCACGAGTTCGGTCGATCACGGCTGCCACGGGTCCGACGGCGACATTCTCCGCCGCCGTCTCCGCTCCCGGATGCGGGCGGGTGGGCGCCATGGCCTCGGCAGCACGGACAGCAGTGGCCAGCATGGCGAGCTGCTGCGCTCCGGCCTTCTCGCGCAGCCCGGGGAACTCGCACTGTTCCTCCGAAGCGGCGTGCTGGAGCACGTCCGCGCGCAGTTCCCGCAAGGCGGGCATGAACCCGGGGTCGTCGGGATTCATGTCATCGAGTCGGCTCAGCTTCTCCTTCGCGGCCCGCTCCTCCTCCAGACGGTCGTCGACCACTTGCTCACCGTCCTGCAGGAGACGACGGGCTGAAGGGTGGACCACCTCCTCCTCGGCGGTCTCGTGGACCGCCAGCAGGTGGACGAGTCTGCGGAATGCCTCCTCCCGGTCGTCGGCCGTGGCGTTCTCGACCTCGGCGAAGAGATCACGGATGTGGTTGTGCTGCTGCATCAGCAGTGCCACGACGTCGGCGTTCTCGTGGGCGTCGTCGAGGTGGGGCATGGCGTCGGTCAAGAGATTCTCCCTTGGGGTGCGCTCCCGGAGCGGCGTCGGCCCGCAGACAGCGGGCACCTGGGCTTCGTCCAGGTTCGCCCTGGTGACGGGCGGCCACGACCGCGCGGGGCCGAACGGCGCAGGTGATCACCCAGACTGAGCAGCCGGGACCTTGACGTCGCACGGCTGCCGCGCGCCGCTCCGCATCGCGGCCGGCCACGGGGGTACCCGGGCGGGGTCTCAGGAGTGCCGGGCCGCGAAGGGGGCGTCGCGATGGGCCTGCAGGACCGGATCGCCGAGCTGCGCCGCCTCGCCCGGGAACGGTTCGGGTGGAGCGACCTGGCCGCCGAGCAGACGGAGGCGATGGAGGCACTGCTCGAGGGCCGCGACGTGCTGGTCGTCATGCCCACCGGTTCCGGCAAGTCGGCGATCTATCAGGTGCCGACCGTCATGCTCGGTGGTCCCGCGGTCGTGGTGTCGCCGCTGGTCGCCCTGCAGCGCGACCAGGTCGCCGGCCTGCGGGAGAGCGCGGCACCGGACGCCGTGGCCGTGAACTCCGCACAGCCCCGGTCGGCCACCGAGAGGGCCTGGCGGGCGATCCGGGACGGTGATGCCGAATACCTGTTCTTGTCCCCCGAGCAGCTGACCAAAGACAGTGTCGTGGAACAGCTGCGGGAACTGGGCCCTTCGCTGTTCGTCGTGGACGAGGCCCACTGCGTCTCGGCCTGGGGACACGACTTCCGCCCCGACTACCTGAACCTGGGCGAGGTCGCCGAACGGCTGGGCCGCCCACCGGTACTCGCACTGACGGCGACGGCCGCGGCCCCGGTCAGGGCGGACATCGTCGAGCACCTGAACATGCGCGAGGTCCACGTCGTGACGACCGGGACCGACCGGCCCACCATCCATCTGGCGGTGCGCACCTTCACCGACGACCCCGCCAAACGCGAGGCCGTCGCACGCTGGACGGCCCAGGCGTGCCCCCCGGGCATCCTCTACACCGCCACCCGCAAGGACGCCGAGATGTACGCGGGGCGACTTCGGCAGGACGGCGTGGACGCGGAGGCGTACCACGCGGGCATGAATGCGGCCGACCGCCGCCGTATCCACGACGGCTTCATGGCTGGCGCTCCCGCCGTGGTGGTGGCCACCTCCGCGTTCGGGATGGGCATCGACAAGGCGGACGTACGGTTCGTCGCCCACGCGTCCGTCCCGGAGTCCCTGGACTCGTACTACCAGGAGATCGGGCGCGCCGGCCGGGACGGTGAGCCGGCCCGCGCGGTGCTGTTCTACCGCCCCGAGGACCTGGGACTGCAGAAGTTCCTCACGGCCCGGGCCCTGGACACCGGCGCACTGCGCCGGATCATGACCACGCTGCTCGGCCAGGACGCCCCGCAGAGCCGTGGCAGGACCGCGCAGCTGTGCGGCCTGTCGCGCCGGAAGACCAGCGATCTGCTGAACCTGCTGGAAGAGGCGGGAGCGGTGACCGTCGAGGGCAAGCGCCGCGCGGTCCGGGCTCTGCCCGGCCGCATGGCGGACGAGGCCGCCGAAGAAGCGGCACATGCGTTCGAGCGGCGGCGCCGCGTCGACCGCTCGCGCATCGAGATGATGCGCGGCTACGCCGAGACGCCCACCTGCCGCCGCCAGTACCTTCTGGGCTACTTCGGCGAGCAGCTCGACCAACCGTGCGGGCGGTGCGACGTGTGCGACCGCAAGGACGAGCACCCCGCCACCGGGTCCGGGCACCGGGGCGCCGCTCCCCCGCCCGGGCACGGGCCCTATGAGACGAACGACCGGGTGCGCCACGCGGAGTGGGGTGCGGGCACCGTGATGCGCACGGAGGAGGATCGCCTCGTCGTGCTGTTCGAGCAGGTCGGCTACAAGACGCTGTCCCTGACAGCAGTACACGAGGGCGACTTGCTGACCGGCACCTGACGCGCCTGGCGACCGGGCCGAGCAGCTGGCCGAGCAGCGGGTGAAAACACCACAAACGGTGTGCCGCGCCGCGTCGGGGTACCCGCCACTGGACGCGGTACCCACCCACGGACACTGTCGGCAGCAAGGGCACCACGCGCAGGCCGTCGACGTCGGCACACACCTTCTGATCGGGAGGCATCATGTCCATGAGGTCATGGGTCCGCGAACACCTGGGGGGTCGCACGACCGAGACCTCCGCAGAGGTCCGTTCGGGTCGGTCGCAGGACACGGGCGGTAAGCCGGACACCGAGGCGGCGGACCGCCACAGCACGACGGGCACGACGCCCAACGACGTCTTCGTGGGCCGGGTCGCGGGCGACGACCCCGGCTACCTGGAGACGGGCGCCGACAAGCGCGCCGAAACGGATACCGGAGAGGGCGACGAGACCACGACATCGACGTAGGGAAGGCACCGCGCGGCATCGGTGATCGCCCACCAGGCGTCCCGGCCGGACGACTGGCCGTCCGGGTGCCGAATCCGCCCTGCCCACCGTCTGCTCGCCCCGCTGTATCGCGGCCACTCGCAACCGTGTCCGCCGCGTCCTCCGCTGCTGAGGGCCGCATCTCATCCGTCGGCTTGGTCCTGTACGGGCGAACATGTGGGCGCATTGAGGCGTTGGTCGCTTCGCGCCGGTGGGTACCCGGGTTGTCATCGCCGAACTCGGCACGGCATGGAGCCCTGCCCCTTGTCCGACAGTCTTGTGGTCAGCTCCGGCTCCCGGCGTCGCCCGGGCCCGTCCAACGGGTGGCTGGGCGACGCCGGGCCAGGATCCGGGCGGACTCGACAGGCGGAAGGGCCCGGGGGCCGCCGCCGGACTGGAAGGACCATATGGCCGGCTCCGACGACGCTCTCCGCATCCATTTCATCGGCAACGCGACCGTCCTGCTGCGGTACCGCGAACTGACCCTCCTCACCGACCCCAACTTCCTCCACCGCGGTCAGCGCGCCTACCTCGGCTACGGGCTGGTCAGCCGCCGTTTGACCGAACCGGCCCTGGGCATCCGGCAGTTGCCGGACCTCGACGCCGTACTCCTGTCCCACCTGCACGGAGACCACTGGGACCGGCAAGCCCGACGACATCTCGCCCGTTCCCTGCCGGTGATCACCACTCCGCACGCCTCCCGCCGGCTCCAGGGCCTGCACGGCTTCCACCGGGCCGTGGGACTGCGCACCTGGGAGCAGCACACCGTCCAGGGCACGGACTCGCAGGTACGCGTGACGTCACTGCCCGGCCGCCACGCCGGCCATCGCATCCTGCGCGGTCTGCTGCCGCCCGTCATGGGCAGTCTCCTTGAATTCGGCCCGGTGCCCGGGCCCGCACGTATTCGGCTGTACGTCTCGGGCGACACGCTGCTCTTCGACGGCCTCGACGACATCGCCCGGCACGTCCCGCGCGTGGACCTCGCCGTCCTGCACCTGGGCGGCACCCTGCTCCCGGGCGGCTTCGTAGTGACCATGGACGGAGCCCAGGGTGCGGAACTGGCACGCCGTCTGGACCCCGGGCTGATCCTGCCGGTGCACTACGACGACTACACCGTCATGCGGTCGCCGCTCAGCGCCTTCCTGGCGGAGACGGAGAGACTCGGCCTCGCCGAGCGGGTCCTCCACTGCCGCCACGGGCAGGAGGCGACCATCTCCCCCGACGGCGAACCGCCTGTGGTGACCGGCCCGTCCTGACCAAGCCCGAGGTGACCAGCGCGAGTGAGGGTGTCCGCCCTGTCGTGGCCCGTCCGTCGTGGGAGATCTCTCGTGGCCGGTCCGTCGTACGAGGGCCCCCGACATGATCACGCTGCCACGCCGGGGCGTCCTTCCCCGTGAGCAGCATCTCGCGGGTGGGCATGAGCGCCGCCGTCAATCCGGCCCTCCGCCGCCCTGACACATGTGCCCCGATGCCCACTGTCACGTGTCTCCCTGTGTCATCCGAGGAGATGGCCACCGCGACTCGCGGCCCCTGTGCCCGCGGCGGACGCCGATCCGCGCATGCCGGGTGCCCGGTGGCCGCCGCGTGCAAGCCTCTCGGCGAGTGGCTCCGTGGGGCTTCAGCTGAAAGCCGACCATGCCGATGGTGTGCCGCGACTCCCTTCGACAGGTCGAGCAGGTTCGCCTCGTCACGGTTGGCTTCGTTGATCTCCAACCACTGCCCGACAAAGCCACACGGTGAAGTAGCACAACACCGAGACGATCAGCGGCGGGACCACGGTGTACAACGCTTCGATGGGCGTTGTTGCCGTCCGGGCGGTGAGAACGGGAGCCGCTCGTTCACCGTCGGCTGCTCCTGACGTCCCCCGTACTCCGCGCCGGGGACGAACGCAGCCAGGCGGCGATCCATCCGGTCTGCATCGTGGCATCGAGGAGGTACGTCGGCCGGATCCGCCCCTTGGGTACGTAGACCAGGTCGACGGCCAGCAGCGTCAGGGCGGTACCCAGCCCGATGCGGCGGGCGTGGGCCGGGCCCTGCGCGTCCCCGGCCGCCGCGAGCTGGGCGACGCCGGCGGAGGCGAGCAGTCCGCCCGTCGTCATCTGCAGCCACACGTCGGTCTTCGGGCCGAAGACCCACTCGAAGCTGCGCAGGTGCAGCACAGGCCACAGTCCGCCCACGATGTTGAAGGCACCGTGCACGACCGCGAGCGTGTGGGCGGGTCCCCGCCCTCCGGTTCCGCTCAAGGGACGTCCCTTCGTACGTTCCGGCCGGGTACCCCGACCCAGGCGCCCTCACTCCGGGCCGAGTTCGGCCGTCGTCGTGACCCGGGTGGCCCCCGGACATCACTGGGGAACTCTCACACCACCTTCACCGCACGCCGTGTCCGGCCCGTCGGGCCATGACGAGGTCCGGCACTCCGTCGTGGGGGGCGTAGGTGAGACACGGTGCGTGAGAACCGTACAGACGCGCCGCGCGGACCTCGACCGGTCGCCGGCGGACGACTGTGCGGGTCCGCGCATTCCGCGCGGTCCGCGCACCGGGTGATCAACGGCCGGTCCGTCACGGATTCGTGGTCAGCGGATCGAGGAAGGTCAGTACGGAGGCGTCCTCTTCGATCAGTGGGACGAGGGCGGCGTTGAAAGGGGCGCCGTACGGGGCCTTCAGGTGAGCCTGGAAGGCGTCCTCGTCCCGGTACACCTCGAAGATCCAGAAGGCGCGCCGGTTGGCCGCCCTGGTGTAGACGTCGAAGGCGATGTTGCCTTCTTCCTCGCGCACCTTCAGGGCGTAGTCCCCGATCAGACGGGCGACCTCGGCCTCGGCTCCCTCACGGGCGGTGAACTCGGCGAGCAGGGTTTTCTTCATGGTCTCGTGTCCTTGCCGGTCGTGGGCGAAGTGTCAGTTCCAGGCGTCACGTGCGGGAGTCGCTCGCGGGAGTCGTCTGCGGGCGGGGGCGGGGTCCTCTTGGGATGCGCGGGCCGAATCGGGCACGCAGCGGGCAGTCGCGGTACGACTTCGGGCGGACGACGGCTGCGGGCGTTGCGGATTTGTGACAGGTGCAAGGCATTGACGTTGCCGGGGAACGGAGTCCATCATCCTCGCCAAGCAGTGTCAACGATGACACAAGTCAACGATGACACCACGGGACGGCATGCCTCGATGTCGACCGCCGCTAGCAATCCCGCAGGAGTCGTTCATGTCTCGCACCTCTCGTCTGCCCGTTTCCCTCCTCAGAGTCGCCGCGTGCACGGGCGTCGCGGCCCTCACCCTGACAGCCTGCGGATCCGGTTCCGGATCGGGCACCTCGAGCGCCGGTTCGGGCAGCGTCAAGGTCGGTCTGATCACCAAGACCGACACCAACCCGTTCTTCGTGAAGATGAAGGAGGGCGCGGAGAAGGCCGCCAAGGAGAACGGCGTCCAACTGTCCACCGCAGCAGGCAAGTTCGACGGCGACAACGCCGGTCAGGTCACCGCCATCGAGAACATGGTCGCCTCCGGCGTGAAAGGCATCCTGATCACCCCGAGCGACTCCAAGGCGATCGTGCCCGCGATCGCGAAGGCCCGCGCCAAGGGTGTCCTGGTCATCGCGCTGGACACTCCGACCGAGCCGCAGAGCGCGGTCGACGCCCTCTTCGCCACCGACAACCTCAAGGCCGGCCAGCTGATCGGCGAGTACGCCAAGGCCGCCATGAAGGGCAAGACGGCGAAGATAGCCGCCCTCGACCTGGCGCCGGGCGTCTCCGTCGGCGTGCAGCGGCACAACGGTTTCCTGAAGGGTTTCGGTGCCACCGACAAGGACGTCGTGTGCGCCCAGGACACCGGCGGCGACCAGGCCAAGGGCCAGACCGCCATGGAGAACTGCCTCCAGAAGGAACCCGGCATCAACGTCGTCTACACCATCAACGAACCGGCCGCCCTGGGCGCGTACACCGCGCTGAAGGCCAAGGGCCGGGAGAAGGACGTGCTGATCGTCTCCGTCGACGGCGGCTGCACCGGCACCCGGGCCGTCAAGGACGGCAAGATCGCCGCGACGTCGCAGCAGTACCCGTTGAAGATGGCCGCCGAGGGCGTCAAGGCCGTCGTGACGTACGCCAAGGACGGCAAGAAGGCGTCCGGTTACACCGACACCGGCGTCACGCTGATCTCCGACAAGGCGCAGGCCGGGGTCACGTCGAAGGACACCGCCTACGGCCTGGACAACTGCTGGGGCTGAACCGCCCCTCAGGACCGTACGACACCGCCACTTTCTTCAGCGGGGCGGTCGGCTCACCTCTCCGATCGGGGACGGCCGCCCCCCTTGTCCCGGCGGCGGGGCTCGGCCCTTCTCCTGCGACAAGGACATCTGTCTTCCGACAAGGACTTCGCATGACAGCCACGACCACGCCGTACGCCGAGCTCAAAGCTCCGACGACAGCCCGAAGACTGCTCACGGCGCCGACCACCGGGCCCCTGGCCGCCCTCCTCCTGGCCTGCGTCTTCTTCTCCTTCTCGACCGACCAGTTCCTCACGGGCGGCAACTTCTCGCTGATCGTGCAACAGGTCATGGTCGTCGGTACCCTCGCCATCGGCCAGACACTGATCATTCTCACGGCGGGCATCGACCTGTCGTGCGGTGCGGTGATGGCGTTCGGCAGCATCGTGATCGCCAGGATGGCGGCCGACGGCTCGGTCCCGCCGCTCGTCGCGATCGGGTTGGGCATCCTCGTCTGCGGCGGTTTCGGCCTGCTCAACGGGCTGTTGGTGCAGAAGATCCCGCTGCCGCCGTTCATCGTGACCCTCGGCATGCTCAACGTGGCGTTCGCGCTGACCCACATCTACTCCAAGGAGCAGACGGTCACGAGCCTGCCCGGCCCGCTGACGGCGCTCGGGGAGACCTTCCCGCTCGGCCACACCGACATCACCTACGGCTCGCTTCTCACCATCGCCTTGTTCCTCCTGCTCGCGTACTCGCTGAGCAGCACCGGCTGGGGCCGGCACGTCTACGCGCTCGGCAACAGTCAGGAAGCGGCGCGGCTGAACGGTATCCGCACCTCCCGCCTGACCATCGGCATCTACACCGTGGCCGGCCTGTTCTACGGCATCGCCGCCCTGCTGCTCATCTCCCGCACCGGCGTCGGCGACCCGCAGGCCGGGCAGACCGAGAACCTCGACAGCATCACCGCCGTGGTGCTCGGCGGCACCAGCCTCTTCGGCGGACGCGGTTCGGTGCTGGGCACCTTCATCGGCGTCCTCATCGTCGGTGTGTTCCGCAACGGCCTCCAGCTGATGGGCGTCGCCTCCATCTACCAGACCCTGATCACCGGCGTTCTGGTGATCCTCGCGGTGACCGTCGACCAGATCTCCCGGAAGAAGGCCCGATGAGCGCCCCCTCCACCCCCACCCCCGTGCTGCAGGCCCGTGGTCTGGTCAAGCGGTACGGCCAGGTCACCGCCATCGACGGAGCCGACTTCGACCTGCTGCCCGGCGAGGTCCTCGCCGTCATCGGCGACAACGGCGCCGGCAAGACCAGCCTGATCAAGGCACTCACCGGCGCGGTGGTCCCGGACGCGGGCGAGATACGGCTCAACGGTGAGCCCATCACCTTCTCCGGCCCGCAAAGCGCCCGCGCCCACGGCATCGAGACGGTCTATCAGGACCTCGCCGTGGCAGCCTCCATGGACATCGCCTCGAACGTGTTCCTCGGGCGTGAGCTCCGCCGCCCGGGCGTGCTCGGCAGTGTCTTCCGCATGCTGGACAAGAAGCGCATGCGGCAGGAGGCCGCCGAGCACATGGCCGATCTGAAGATCGGCCTGCGCTCGCTGACGCAGTCGGTGGAGACGCTCTCCGGCGGACAGCGGCAGGCCGTGGCGGTCGCCCGTTCCGTCGCCTGGGCCCGCTCCGTCGTCGTCATGGACGAACCGACCGCCGCCCTCGGCGTCAAGGAATCCGGTCAGGTCCTGGACCTCATCCGCCGAGTCCGCGACAAGGGCATGCCGGTCGTGCTGATCAGCCACAACATGCCCCATGTCTTCGAGATCGCCGACCGGATCCACGTCCACCGGCTGGGCCGGCGTGCCGCCCTGATCAAGCCCTCCGACTACTCCATGGCCGAGGTCGTCGCCATCATGACCGGCGCGCTCAGCATCGACGAGGCCGGAGATACTGTCGTAGCGGATTCGGAGGCCGCGAAGGCCGCCGGAGTACAGGCCACCTGACAGCACAACACCGCTCTCGCAGTCCGGCCGAGGCCGCGGCCGGAACCGAGAGCCCTCAGGAGACGGTTTCCTCCATGGCAGCAAACCGCCGCCCCACCCTGGCCGACGTCGCCCGCGAAGTCGGCGTCAGCGCCAAGACGGTCTCCCGAGTCCTCAACGAGGACGGACCCGCCTCCGCGCAGACCAGGGAACAGGTGCTCGCCGCAGTGGCCAAGCTCGGCTTTCAGCCGAACCTGATGGCCCGCAACATCCGCGTCGGCGGACCCGACACCACCATCGGCCTGGTCATCCCCGACCTCGCCAACCCCTTCTTCGGAGCCGTGGCCCGCGCCATCGAGGACACCGTCCGTGAACGCGGACTGACGCTTCTCATGGGTTCCTCCGCGGACGACCCCGATCGCGAACGGGCCCTGACGGACAAGTTCCTGGCCCGGCGCGTCAGCATCCTGATCGTCGTGCCGTCCGTCGGCGCCGACCACTCCCACCTCAAGTCCCATCGCACGGCGGGACTGCCCATCGTCTTCCTCGACCGACCCGGAGCCGGCCTCGCCGCGGACAGCATCGTCAGCTCCAACCGAGCCGGAGCCCACGACGGCGTCGCCCACCTCGTCGCCCACGGCCACCGGCGCATCGGCTTCATCGGTGACCTGCCCACCAAGCTCTACACCCGGCGTGAACGTCTGGCCGGCTACCGCTCCGCACTGCACGAAGCCGACATCCCCTACGACCGCTCGCTCGTCACCAACGCCCACGACCAGCGAGGGGCCGAGGCCGCGACCGCCCAACTCCTCGACCTGGCGGATCCGCCCACGGCGCTGTTCGCCGGCAACAACATCATGGCGCTCGGCATAGTCGCCGAACTCGCCCGCGGCAAGCGCAAGGAGGTCGCTGTCGTCGCCTTCGACGACGTATCGCTGGCCGAGGCACTCGAACCGGCCCTGACCGTCGTCGCCCAGGACGCGGAAGAACTCGGCCGAACGGCAGCGACCACCGCGCTGACCCGACTCGACGGCGACCGCTCCCGTGCCCGCACCATCACCGTGCCCACCCGACTGATCGTCCGAGGCTCGGGCGAGCAACCCGCGCCCGGCAGGCGCGAGACCTGACCGGCTCGCCTGTACCCGAGCGTCAGCGTGTCCGCCCGCCGACACCGACTGGTTCGCTCGTACGGCGGCGCCCATGATCCTCAGCTGACGCCTGCCCCGCCTCCGCGGTCCCGCGCGCTCGCGTTCCCGCTCGGAACGGCCCTGTCCACCAGCGGAGTTCGCACGCGGAGTGTGCGTTCAGAGTTCGCCCGGTGCGCCCAGGCCCGTCAGCGCGCCGACCGGGTCCAGGTCCGGGGTGCCGCGGGGCCACCAGTCGTCGTGGCCGGGCTCGGACTCGTAGGCGTACCAGAGGCCGTCGCGGCCGAGGCGGAGCTGGACGTGGCCGCGGGGGTGGGTCAGGTGGTTGTGCCAGGGGCGGAAGGCGGGGAGGTCGGCGGCGAGAAGGAGGGGGCGGGCACGGTCGAAACGGCCGGCCGGCGGGTCCCAGGGCTCTTCGAGGACCCTCAGTCCCTCCGGACCGCCCTGGCGCCAGGCGGCGACCGCACGCGCCAGGTCTGCCGGGGTGCGACCGGTGGCGGAGGCGAGCGAGGCGTACAGGGCGCGGGTGCCGGCGGTGAGACCGGAACCGGGGCGGGCGGCGGCGAGACGTACCGCGTCCTGCCACAGGGTCAGTTCGCCGACCGGGTCTCGGCCGGTGGCCAGCAGGGCGTGGGCGCGGGCCGCCGCGTCCGTCGCCAGCTGGTCCAGGGCGAAGGGGTCCGGGCCGCCCGCGGTCGCGGGGAACGCCGGGGGCTGCTCCGGATGCGGCGGCACCGGCAATGGTGGCGGCAGGGGCGGTAGTTGGCGGGGCTTGAGGACGTCCGTGGCCCGTACGCCGGGCAGGGGCGCCGGGCCCCGTTCCTGGGCGGCGCGGGCCGCGCGGGCGGCGCTGAGACGGGACAGGGCGTCGAGCAGCTCGCGTTCACCGCGGCCGCGCAGCAGGAGCAGGACGAAGGGGTCGGCGTCCAGCAGACGGGCGGTCTGATAGCAGAGTGCGGCGGCGTGCTTGCAGGGGTGGCCGGAGTCGGGGCAACTGCACCGGGGCTCGAGGTCACCCGGCCCCGGCAGCAGCGGCACGCCGGACTCGGCCAGTGTGTGGGGCATCTCCTTGTCGAGCAACGCGGCGATGTCACCGGGCCGTTCGGCGGCGCCTTGCAGGAAACGGTCCCAGTCGGCGTCGTCGAGCGTGCGCAGCCGGACCTGGACGCGGTACGGCCGGGCGCGGCTCCCCTGCACATAGGCGAGCACCAGCCCCGGCGTCACGGTGATGGCGTCCACATGTCCCTGCTCCGCATACCCACGCCCCCGCACCAGCCGCTTGGCGTCCAACGCGCCCTCCTCCAACGCGGCGACCCACGCATTCCCCCACCAGGTCTCGGCGAACCCGCCGCCCCCGGACGCCTGCGGCGGGAACGCCGGGAAGGTGCGCCGGAGTTCGTTGTCGCGGGCGGGGGCGGCCATGGTGCGGGGGTGGCGGGGTGGGGCGGGGG
>NZ_JOEV01000001.1 GCF_000721105.1 Streptomyces cellulosae | reverse complement strand
CCACCGAGATCTACACACTGCATATCGTCGGCAGCGTCAGATGTGTATAAGAGACAGGTTCAGGCTGGGCGTGGGGTGGGGTGGCGGGAGGTGTTCAGGCTGGACGTGGGGTGGGGTGGCGGGAGGTGTGCGGGGTGGTCGGTGGCGAGTGTGAGGGGCCCGAGTTCGGCCGGACCGGCGCGGTGAGCCACGGGCCTGTGGGCGCCGGGCCGGCCCCGGCGGGACCGGCTTCGTGGTGGCCCTGAGCCCGGCCGGGCGGTTCGCCGGTCCGGCGTGGCGGAGGCCGTGTCTCAGCCGCCGTGCCCGGATCGGACAGGCCCGGTGGCCCCGGGCCGGCCCCGGCGGGACCGGCTTCGTGGTGGCCCTGAGCCCGGCCGGGCGGTTCGCCGGTCCGGCGTGGCGGAGGCCGTGCCTCAGTGCCGGGCGGTTCGCCGGTCCGGCGTGGCGGAGGCCGTGTCTCAGCCGCCGTGCCCGGCATCGCCTTCCGGCGGACGTCGCGGCCGGAGCCCGCCGGCCCCGCTCCCCAGCCGTCACGCCTCGCCCGTCAGCCGCAGCATGACCTTGCTGCTCCCGCTGTCCGGGTCCGCGGCGACGGCGAGCGCCTCCTCGGCCCGGTCGAGGGGGAAGCGGTGCGTGATCAGCGGGGTCACGTCCAGGCCGTCCGCGAGGGCGCGCAGCGCGTCGTCGATCTCGTCGACGAAGCGGTACGAGCCGATCCAGGTGATCTCCCGGGTCACCAGGTCGCCGAGCACCGCCGGCGCCGCCGTACCCGGCAGGTTGCCGACCTGCACGAGGGTGCCGCCTGGGGCCGTGGCCCGCAGCACCGGCCCGAGTGCGGCCGGGGCACCGGACGCCTCGAAGACCACGTCCATCTCTTCGGGCAGACCGTCGCCGCCGGACAGGTCACGAGTCTCGTCGGCGCCCATGGCACGGGCCACCGCGAGGGACGAGGACGCCAGATCGGCGGCGACGACCCTGCCCGCTCCCCGGTACCGGGCGGCGGCGGCGACCAGTGAGCCGATCGGCCCGCAGCCGTTGACCAGGACCGTACGGCCACGCAGCTCCGGCACCCGGCCGACGGCATGCAGCGCGACGGCCAACGGCTCGGCGAGGGCGCCCTGTTGGGTGTCGACCCCGTCGGGGAGCGGCCGGATCTGGGGCGCGGGGACCGTCCGGTATTCGCTGAACCCGCCGTCGGTGTGCGGCTCGAAGGCCGCCGAGCCGAAGTAGCGGACGTACGGGTGGAGGTTGGTCCGGCCGGCGATGCGCTCGGGCAGGACGCCGTCGCCGACCAGTTGGGCCGGATGGACGGTGACCGCCTGCCCCTCCCGGAGTCCGGTCACCGCGTCGCCGAACGCGGCGATCCGGCCCGCGACCTCGTGCCCGAGCACGAGCGGATGGGCGAGCGAGGCGGTCCCGGACGCCCCCTTCTTCCAGTACGCGATGTCGGACCCGCAGATCCCTCCCCACTCCAGTGCGAGCAGCACCTCGCCGGGTCCGGGCACCGGCCGGTCCCGTTCGTCGATGCGCAGGTCGCCGGGGCCGTGCACGACGACCGCCTTCATCAGACCGGTCGCGGGCCGCGCGGTGCCTCGCTGCGTGAGGGTGGTCATACGGCGTCCTCCAGGCGGACGAGGTCCCGGCCGCGTGTCTCGGGCGCGAGCAGCGCGCTGACGAAGGTGATGAGGGAGTAGACGACGAGCATCGCCGCGATGGGCCACCAACTCCCGGTGACCGCCGTGAGGGTGGCCGCGAGGACCGGGCCGATGGCGGTGGCGAGGATGCCGCCGATCTCCTTGGCGAGGGCGAGCTGGGTGAACCGGGTGCGGGAGCCGAAGAGTTCGGCCATGGTGACGCTCTCCAGCGAGAACAGACCGAGGACACCGACGTTCAGCCCGAGGACCATGCCGAGCATCACGCCCGGGGTCGAGCCGGAGGTGATGAGGAGCATCACCGGGAAGGCGATGACCACGGTCAGCGCCGTGAGCACGAGGTAGACGACGCGGCGGCCGAAGCGGTCGCCGAGCAGACCGATCACCGGCACGGTGGCGAAGCCCAGCAGCGAGCCGTACAGGATCGCGTCCGTCGGGACGGACCGGCCCACCGCCAGGTTGCTCGCGATGTAGCCGACCAGGAACGTCTGCACCAGCCCGGAGTTGCCCGCCTGACCGAACCGCAGACCCAGTGCGAGGAAGAACGCCTTGCCCTTGCGCTGCCGGATCCCGGCGGCCAGGACGTCGCCCTCCCGCGCGTCGGCCGCGGAGATCGCGGTCTCCACCTCGCCCTTGGCGAGCGCCACCCCGTCGACCACGTCGGGTCGCTCCTCGAAGACCGGGCTCTCCTTGAGCCCGCGCCGCAGCCAGACCGCGAACAGCATCAGCGCGAAGCTCAGCAGGAACGGCAACCGCCAGCCCCAGGACAGCAGTTGGTCCTCGGTGAGCACCGCGAGCAGGATCGCCCACAGGCCGGAGGCGGCCAGCGTTCCGGAGTTGGTGCCGAGCGACACCAGCGAGGAGATCAGGCCGCGCCGCTTGACGGGGGCGTACTCGGCCAGCAGCACGGTCGCGCCCGCGATCTCCGCTCCGGCGCCGAAGCCCTGCACCAGCCGCAGCACGACGAGCAGGACCGGCGCGAGGATGCCGATGGTGGCGTACGTGGGAAGGACGCCGATGAGGGTGGTGGAGGCGCCCATCAGCAGGATGGTGAGGTAGAGGACCTTCTTACGGCCGATACGGTCGCCCATCCGCCCGAAGTAGACCGCGCCGGCGAGCCGGGCCACGTACCCGACGCCGTAGGTCGCCATCGCGGCGATCAGCCCGATGGCCGGACTGACGTCCGGGAAGAAGATCTTGTCGAAGACGATGGCGGCGGCCAGCGAGTAGAGCTGGAAGTCCATGAACTCCATGGCCGTGCCGAGCCAGCCGGAGACGGCGGCCCGGGCCAGATCGCGGGTGCTGCGTTGAGCGGGTGGCGTCTGCTGAGCGGCTGTGACGCTGTCCTTCATCGTGAACTCCGTCGTCCGGGGACTGAAGTGCGGCTCTCGCGTGGGAGGTGGCTCAGGTACGGGTGGTGCGGGGCGGGGCGGCTCAGGCCTCGACGCGTCCGGCCCGCAGCGCGGGCAGCCGGTCGGCGACGGCGGCGACGAGGGCGTCGTCCGCCGCCAGGTCCGCCGCACCGAGGACGCGCAACAGGGCGCGTACCGACGCGGACGGGCGGGTCGAGGGGCCCCAGCAGCCGGCGAGCGCCTCGGCCGCGGGGTCGGGGAGGACACCATCGGCCGGGCGGGTGCTCGACATCCAGGCGGCGAGGGCGAGTTCCAGCACCGGCGTGCTCGCACCACGGGCCCGCAGCGCCCGCAGTGCGGGCAGCCAGCGTTCCGTGATCTTCACGGATCCGTCGGTGCCGATCTGCCGCAGCAGGTGCCGCATCGCGGGATTGCGGAACCGCACGACGAGGTCCTCGGCGTATTCCACGGGATCGGGGTGGCCCGCGGGGAGCGTCGGGGCGACCTCCGCGCACAGCGTCCGCACGAGCCGTTCGCCCCAGTCGGCCGCCATCGTCTCGGCGATCGTGGTGAGGCCCGCGGCCGCGCCGAGGTAGGCGAGCGCCGAGTGGGAGCCGTTCAGCAGCCGCAGCTTCGTCAGCTGGTACGGCGTCACGTCCGGGACGAACAGGGCGCCGTCCCGCTCCCAGGTCGGCCGGGGCGCGGCGAAGGAGTCCTCCAGCACCCACTGCCGGTACGGCTCGGCGGCAACGCACAGGGCGTCGCGTACACCGAGAGCGGCGTGGGCCGCCGCCAGGTCGGAATCGGCGGTCGCGGGCACGATCCGGTCCACGACCGTCGCGGGGAAGGCGACGGAGGAGGCCATCAGATCCAGGACCCGCGCCCGGTCCGGCCAGGCGGACGCCCGGACGAAATCGTGGACGACCCGGCGCAGCGCGTCACCGTTGTCCGCCATGTTGTCGCAGGACACGACACTGATCGGCGCCGCACCGGCCCGCATGCGTGCCGCCAGCCCGGTGGCGAGGCGCCCGACCACCGTGCCGAGGGGCCCGGCGGGGTCCGCCGCGAGGTCCGCGGCGACCGGCGGGGCCGCGCTGTCCAGAGCGCCGGTCGCGGGAGAGCGGTGGTAGCCCTTCTCGGTGACGGTGAGCGTCACGACCGTCACCTCGGGATCGGCGAGCAGGGCGTCGACGTCCTGGGCGTCGGGTCCCATCACCAGCGCGTCCACGATCGAACCCACGACCCGCGTGCGGTGCCCGTCCGGACGGCGCTCGGTGACCGAGTACAGACAGTCCTGGTCCCGCAGGGCGCGTACGGTCTTCGCGGAACGGGGGGCGACCGCCGTGATGCCCCAGGGTTCGCCGGAGAGGGCGGCGGCACGCTCGGTGTACACCGCCTGGTGCGCCCGGTGGAAGGCGCCGAGACCGAAGTGGACGACCCGGGTGCGCAGTGCGGCGGGATCGACCGCGGGACGCAGCCCGGGGGCGAGCCGGGTGGCCGCCTTGCGGTTCAACGGAGCGCCACGGTTCGACATTGCGCTCACCAGTCGTGCACCGACCCGTCGAGGCGCCGCGCGATGGGCAGATAACGCCGCTGGTAGGGGAACCGCTCGGCCGCCTTCTCGTCGTACTCGACGCCCAGGCCCGGCTCCTCGGAGGGGTGCAGCATGCCGTCGGCGAAGGTGACCCCGGTACGGAAGACCTCGGCGGTCTCGTCGGGGTGGCCCATGTACTCCTGGATGCCGAAGTTCGGCACGGTGAGGTCGAGGTGGACGGCGGCGGCCATGCTGACGGGGGAGAGGTCGGTCGCGCCGTGGGAGCCGGTGCGCACCTGGTACAGGGCGGCGAGGTCGAAGATCCGCCGCAGGTGCGTGATGCCGCCGGCGTGCACGACGGTGGTGCGGACGTAGTCGACGAGCTGTTCGGTGATCAGGTGCTGGACGTCCCAGATCGAGTTCATCACTTCGCCGACCGCGATCGGCGTCGTGGTGTGCTGCCGGATCAGCCGGAACGCCTCCTGGTTCTCGGCCGGGGTGGGGTCCTCCATCCACAGCAGCCGGCAGTCCTCGACGCTCTTGCCGAACCGGGCCGCCTCGATCGGGCTGAGCCGGTGGTGCACGTCGTGCAGGAGATGGAAACCGAAGCCGAAGCGCTCCCGTACGGCTTCCAGGTAGGAGGGCGCGAAGCCGAGGTACGCCTCGGTGTCCCAGGGCTGCTCGTCGGGCAGTTCGGTCGCGGCGGGCTCGTAGACCTTGCCCTTGCGCACCCCGTACGTCCCGCCGACGTCGGGCACCGCCGCCTGCGCGCGTACGGCCTTGTAGCCCAGCTCCAGATAGCGCTCCACGTCGTCCAGGAGGGAGGGCACGTCGGTGCCGCTGGCGTGGGAGTAGACCAGGACGCCGTCCCGGGAGCGGCCGCCGAGGAGCTCGTAGACGGGCAGCGCGGCGACCTTGCCCTTGATGTCCCACAGGGCGGTGTCGACGGCGGCGATCGCGGTCATCGTGACCGGCCCGCGCCGCCAGTAGGCGCCCTTGTAGAGGTACTGCCACATGTCCTCGATGCGGGCCGGGTCCCGGCCGGTCAGCAGCGGGGCCACGTGGTCGCGCAGGTAACTCGCCACGGCCAGTTCACGGCCGTTGAGGGTGGCGTCACCCAGTCCGGTCACGCCGTCGGTGGTGGTGATGCGCAAGGTGACGAAGGTGCGGCCGGGGGAGGCGACGAACACCTCCACACGCTCGATCTTGCTCACTGCGGCTCCTAGGTCGGACTCCTCGGCGGACCCTCGGGTCCTCCAAGGCGGACTCCTTGGTCGGCTTTCTGGTCGCGAAGCACTTGTATACAAGCACTAGTCGCGCAGCAGGGCAATACTTGGCCGCCGCTCTACGTACGATGGGCCCATGGCTCATACCAACGGCCGGCGGACGAGTCGGCGTGACATCTACCTGAAGTTGCGCCAGATGGTCCTGACCCTCGAACTCGCCCCCGGCGCCGCCCTGTCGGAGAACGAACTCGCCGCCTCCATGGGCGTCAGCCGCACCCCGGTGCGGGAGAGCCTGATCCTGCTGGCCCAGGAGGGCCTGGTACAGGTCTTCCCGAAGATCGGATCGTTCGTCTCCCGGGTGGACCCGGCGCAGGTCGCCGACGCGCAGTTCCTGCGGGAGGCGGTCGAACTCGCCTCGCTCGACGACCTGCCCGGCGACCTCGACGCCGCCCTCGTCGAGGAACTGCGGGACAACCTCAAGCGCCAGCGCCACGCCGACCTCGACCTGGAGGAGTTCTTCACCCTGGACGAGGCCTTCCACCACGGCCTGATGCGGCTGAGCGGCCACGGCAACGTGTGGACCACCGTCGCCGCCGCCAAGGGCCACCTCGACCGGGCCCGGCGTCTCGGCCTGCACGAGAACGAGTCCCCGGCCGTGTTCGCCGCCCAGCACCACGAGATCCTCGACGCGGTCGTCGGCGGAGACGTCCCGCTCGCCCGTACCGCGATGCGCACCCATCTGCGGGCCGTCTTCCAGGACATCGAACGCATCCGCGCGCACTCGCCGGAACTGTTCGCCGCCGGCGCCTCCACGGTGCCGGTGCGGCGCAATGTCGTCGTCTGGGAGTGACCCGTCCAGGCCCCGGCGCTCGAGTGGTGACGGTCGGGGCACCGGCGTACGGTCGAACGGTGTACGCCACCGTTCACCCAGGCGTCGCGAGGACGTGAGCCCTCGAGAGACGGCACACCATGAGCAGCAGCCCGCAGCCGACCGGCTGCGCGCCGGCGGCCTTCCTGCCGGTCAGCGTGGTCATCGCGGTCGGTGCCGGGCTGGCCTCGCGGTTCCTGCCGAAGTCCGGCCCCAAGCCCTTCATGGTGGGGGGCGCGCTCCTCGCCTCCGCGGGCCTGGCCTGGCTGACCCTGACCGACGTCCACTCCACCTACGCCGGCAGTGTCCTCGGCCCGATCCTCGTCTTCGCCCTGGGCATGGGCATGGAGTTCGTCTCGCTCACCCTGATGGCCCTGTCCGGCGTCTCCGTCCGGGAGACCGGCGCGGCCTCCGGGCTCCTCAACGCCACCCAGCAGGTCGGCGGCCTCGCTCGGGCTGTCCATCCTGGTCACGGTGTTCGGCACGGCCGGCACTCACGAGGCCGGCCGACAGGTGTCGCGCTTCCTGGCCCAGGCGACCCCCGCCGAGCGCCTGCGCTTCCAGCGCACCGGCCGGCTCCCGAGCCCCTGGTTCGACGAGGTCCTCACCTGCGGGGTCTCGGCCGCCTTCGTCGGGGCCGCGGTCTTCGCCGCGGTCGCCGCGCTGATCGCCCTCCTGGTCATCCAGGTCCGCCCCTCCGATCTGGAGCGTCTGAAGGGGGTGGGGCCCGGCCCGGTCTGAGGTGTGTGACACATCTGCGCGTGACCCGGGTCTCATGGCACGGTCGGGGTATAGCGGGGACCATGGTGTTCTTCACCGGCAGGCCGAAGGGAACGGGAATGCTCCGCAAGGTACTGGTCGCCAACCGTGGTGAGATCGCGATTCGCGCGTTCCGCGCAGGCTACGAGGTGGGCGCGCGGACCGTCGCCGTCTTCCCGTACGAGGACCGCAACTCACTGCACCGGATGAAGGCCGACGAGGCCTACGAGATCGGTGAACCGGGGCATCCCGTACGGGCCTACCTCTCCGTGGAGGAGATCGTCCGCGCCGCCCGCCAGGCCGGCGCCGACGCCGTCTACCCGGGCTACGGCTTCCTCTCGGAGAACCCCGACCTCGCGCGCGCGTGCGAGGAGGCGGGCATCACCTTCGTCGGGCCGAGCGCGCAGATCCTGGAGCTGACGGGCAACAAGGCCCGCGCGGTGGCCGCGGCCCGCGCGGCCGGCGTTCCCGTCCTGGGCTCCTCGGCGCCCTCCAGCGACGTGGACGAACTGGTCCGCGCCGCCGAGGACGTCGGCTTCCCCGTCTTCGTCAAGGCGGTCGCCGGCGGCGGCGGGCGCGGCATGCGACGGGTCGAGGAGCCGGCGCAGCTGCGGGAGTCCATCGAGGCGGCGGCCCGCGAGGCGGCCTCCGCGTTCGGCGACGCCACCGTCTTCCTGGAGAAGGCCGTCGTCGAACCCCGGCACATCGAGGTGCAGATCCTCGCCGACGGCCAGGGCAACGTCATCCACCTCTTCGAACGCGACTGCTCGGTGCAGCGCCGCCACCAGAAGGTGATCGAGCTCGCGCCCGCGCCCAACCTCGACCCGGAGCTGCGCGAGCGGATCTGCGCCGACGCGGTGCGCTTCGCCCGGGAGATCGGCTACCGCAACGCCGGCACCGTGGAGTTCCTGCTCGACCGCGACGGCAACCACGTCTTCATCGAGATGAACCCGCGCATCCAGGTCGAGCACACGGTCACCGAGGAGGTCACCGACGTCGACCTCGTCCAGGCCCAGCTGCGCATCGCCGCCGGCGAGACCCTGGCCGACCTCGGCCTGTCCCAGGAGACGGTCACCCTGCGCGGCGCCGCCCTCCAGTGCCGGATCACCACCGAGGACCCCGCCAACGGCTTCCGCCCGGACACCGGCCGGATCAGCGCGTACCGCTCGCCGGGCGGCTCGGGCATCCGGCTCGACGGCGGAACCACCCACGCCGGTACGGAGATCAGCGCCCACTTCGACTCGATGCTGGTCAAACTCACCTGCCGGGGCCGGGACTTCACCACCGCGGTCAACCGCGCCCGGCGTGCCGTGGCAGAGTTCCGCATCCGCGGCGTGGCCACCAACATCCCGTTCCTGCAGGCCGTCCTCGACGACCCGGACTTCCAGGCGGGCCGGGTCACCACGTCGTTCATCGAGCAGCGCCCGCACCTGCTGACCTCCCGCCACTCCGCCGACCGCGGCACCAAGCTGCTCACCTACCTGGCCGACGTGACGGTGAACAAGCCGCACGGCGAGCGGCCCGACCTGATCGACCCCAGTACCAAACTGCCGCCGGTCACCGACACCGAACCCCCCGCCGGCTCCAAGCAGCTGCTCACCGCACTCGGCCCCGAGGGCTTCGCCCGCCGGCTGCGCGAGTCCCCGACCATCGGCGTCACCGACACCACCTTCCGTGACGCCCACCAGTCGCTCCTCGCCACCCGCGTCCGCACCAAGGACATGCTCGCCGTCGCCCCGGTCGTGGCACGCACCCTGCCCGAGCTGCTGTCCCTGGAGTGCTGGGGCGGCGCCACCTACGACGTCGCCCTCCGCTTCCTGGCCGAGGACCCGTGGGAGCGCCTGGCCGCCCTGCGCGAGGCCGTCCCGAACATCTGCCTGCAGATGCTGCTGCGCGGCCGCAACACCGTCGGCTACACGCCGTATCCCACCGAGGTGACCGACGCCTTCGTGCAGGAGGCCGCGGACACCGGCATCGACATCTTCCGCATCTTCGACGCGCTCAACGACGTCGGCCAGATGCGCCCCGCCATCGACGCCGTACGCGCCACCGGCACCGCGATCGCCGAGGTCGCCCTCTGCTACACCTCCGACCTGTCCGACCCGAACGAGCAGCTGTACACGCTCGACTACTACCTGCGCCTGGCCGAGCAGATCGTGGACGCGGGCGCCCACGTCCTCGCCGTCAAGGACATGGCGGGCCTGCTGCGGGCTCCCGCCGCCGCGAAGCTGGTCTCCGCCCTGCGCCGCGAGTTCGACCTGCCGGTGCACCTGCACACCCACGACACGGCGGGCGGCCAGCTCGCCACCTACCTCGCCGCGATCCAGGCCGGCGCGGACGCCGTGGACGGGGCGGTCGCCTCGATGGCGGGCACCACCTCGCAGCCGTCGCTGTCGGCGATCGTGGCCGCGACCGACTACTCCGAACGGCCCACCGGACTCGACCTGAAAGCCGTCGGCGACCTGGAGCCCTACTGGGAGAGCGTCCGCAAGATCTACGCCCCCTTCGAGGCGGGCCTCGCCTCCCCGACCGGCCGTGTCTACGACCACGAGATCCCCGGCGGCCAGCTCTCCAACCTGCGCACCCAGGCCGTCGCCCTCGGCCTCGGCGACCGCTTCGAGGACATCGAGGCGATGTACGCCGCCGCCGACCGCATCCTCGGCCACCTGGTGAAGGTCACCCCGTCCTCCAAGGTGGTCGGCGACCTCGCCCTGCACCTCGTCGGAGCCGGCGTGTCACCGAAGGAGTTCGAGGCGACGCCCGACAAGTACGACATCCCGGACTCCGTCATCGGCTTCCTCCGCGGCGAGCTGGGCACCCCGCCCGGCGGCTGGCCGGAGCCCTTCCGCAGCAAGGCGCTCAAGGGCCGCGCCGAGGCCAAGCCGGTACAGGAACTGGCCCCCGAGGACCGCACCGGCCTGGAGAAGGACCGGCGCGGCACGCTCAACCGCCTGCTCTTCCCCGGCCCGACGCGCGAGTACGAGACGCACCGCGAGACCTACGGCGACACCAGCCTGCTGGACAGCAAGGACTTCTTCTACGGCCTCAGGCCCGGGAAGGAGTACGCCGTCGACCTCGAACCCGGCGTCCGGCTCCTCATCGCGCTGGAGGCCATCGGCGAGGCCGACGAACGCGGCCTGCGCACCGTGATGTCGTCCCTGAACGGCCAGCTGCGGCCCATCCAGGTCCGCGACACCGCCGCCTCCTCCGACATCCCCTCCACCGAGAAGGCCGACCGCGCCAACCCCGGTCACGTCGCCGCGCCCTTCGCCGGAGTCGTGACCCTCACGGCCGCGGAGGGCGACGAGGTGGACGCCGGGGCCACGGTCGCCACCATCGAGGCGATGAAGATGGAGGCCGCGATCACCGCCCCGAAGGCCGGCCGCGTCTCCCGGCTCGCCATCAACAAGATCCAGCAGGTGGAGGGCGGCGACCTGCTCGTCGAGATCGCGTAGGTTGGCGGAACGCCACCGCCCGCTTCCTCACGGCCCTTCGGCATTGCGGCCCGGTCCGGGGCGGCGGACTCTGGACGTCCGGACGCATGCGCTGCCGGGCAGTGAGGAGAGCAGGCGATGGCGACTTACGCGGGCGCACCGGACGCCGAGCGGCGACGGCTGGCTCAGGCCGACGCGGGCTCGGCGCCCTGGCGGCGCTGGGGCCCGTACCTGAGCGAACGCCAGTGGGGCACCGTCCGGGAGGACTACAGCCCCGACGGCGAGGCCTGGTCGTACTTCACCCACGACCAGTCCCGCTCCCGCGCCTACCGCTGGGGCGAGGACGGCATCGCCGGCGTCAGCGACGACAAACAGCGCCTGTGCCTCGCCCTCGCCCTGTGGAACGGCCGCGACCCGATCCTCAAGGAGCGGATGTTCGGCCTGACCAACGCCGAGGGCAACCACGGCGAGGACGTCAAGGAGTACTACTTCTACCTCGACAGCACGCCCACGCACTCGTACATGAAGTTCCTCTACAAGTACCCGCAGGCGGCTTTCCCCTACGCCGACCTCGTCGACACCAACCGGTCCCGCGACCGCCGCGACGCCGAGTACGAGCTCCTGGACACCGGTGTCTTCGACGAGGACCGGTACTTCGACGTGTTCGTCGAGTACGCGAAGGCAGGACCGGAGGACCTGCTCGTCGAGATCACCGCGCACAACCGCGGCCCTGAGGAGTCCACCCTCCACCTGCTGCCGACCCTCTGGTTCCGGCACACCTGGTCGTGGGCGGGCGGCTCGGCGGTGCCGGCTCTGCGCGCGGAGGACGGGGCCGTCCGCGCCGACCACGACGAACTCGGCACCCGCAGGCTCTACTTCGAGGGCGCCGAGCCCCTCTTCACCGACAACGAGACCGACAACGAGCGGATCTTCAACAGCCCGAACACCACGCCGTACGTCAAGGACGGCGTCGACCGGTACGTCGTCCACGGCGAGACGGACGCCGTCAACCCCGCGCGCACCGGCACCAAGGCGGCCGTCCACCACGTCCTGACGATCCCCGGCGGCGCGAGCGCCACCATCCGCCTGCGCCTGACCGACGCCGAACTCACCGACCCCTGGGGCGGGTTCCGGGAGACCATGGACATCCGCCGTACCGAGGCCGACGCCTTCTACGACGGCGTCATCCCCGACGGCGCGGGCGAGGAGCAGCGACACCTCGTGCGGCAGGCGCTGGCGGGGATGTTGTGGAGCAAGCAGTACTACTACCTGGACGTCGAGCGCTGGCTCACCGAACACGGCGTCGACCCGCTCTCCGCCGACCCCCGGGTCCGCAACAGCGCCTGGTACCACATGGTCAACGACGAGGTCATGTCGATGCCGGACACGTGGGAGTACCCGTGGTTCGCGGCCTGGGACCTCGCCTTCCACACCCTGCCCCTGTCCATGGTCGACATCGGCTTCGCCAAGGGCCAGCTGGCGCTCCTGCTGCGGCGCCTCCTGCTGCATCCCAACGGCCAGATCCCGGCGTACGAATGGAACTTCGGGGACGTCAACCCGCCTGTGCACGCCTGGGCGGTCCTGTTCGTCTACGAACTGGAGAAGCACCGCACCGGCCACGGTGACCGGGCCTTCCTGGAGAACGCCTACCAGAAGCTGATGAAGAACTTCACCTGGTGGCTCAACCGCAAGGACGTCGACGGCAACAACGTCTTCCAGGGCGGCTTCCTCGGCCTCGACAACATCGGCGTCTTCGACCGCAGCGCCCCGCTGCCCACCGGCGGCCACCTCGACCAGGCGGACGGCACCGCCTGGATGGCGCTGTACTGCCAGAACCTGCTGGACATCGCCATCGAACTCGCCGTGGACAACCCGGTCTACGTCGAGCAGGCGCAGATGCTGTTCGAGCAGTTCGCGTGGATCGCCGTCGCCATGAACCGCATCGGCAAGGACAACGCCAGCCTGTGGGACGAGGAGGACGGCTTCTTCTACGACGTCCTGCGGCTGCCCGACGGCACCGCGACCCCGCTGAAGGTGCGCTCCCTGGTCGGGCTGATCCCGCTCGCGGCGACCAGCGTGATCGGCGGCCGGGCGGACCAGACCTTTCCCGAACTGGTCGAGGGCGCCCAGGAGTTCGTCAGGCGGCACCCGGCCGTCGAGGCGTACGTCGCGCGGCAGGCCACCACGGATCCCACCGCCGACGGCCGTTATCTGTTCGCCCTGTTCGGCGAGGACCGGCTGCGCCGCATCCTGGCCCGCATGCTCGACGAGGACGAGTTCCTCGGCCCGCACGGCATCCGCTCCCTCTCCCGCCACCACGCCGAGCACCCCTACACCTTCGAGGTGCACGGTCAGACGTACGGCGTCGGCTATCTGCCCGCCGAGTCCGACTCGGGCATGTTCGGCGGCAACTCCAACTGGCGCGGCCCCGTGTGGTTCCCGGTCAACGTCCTCCTCATCCGCGCCCTGCTGAACCTGCACGGTTACCACGGACCCGACTTCACCGTGGAGTGCCCGACCGGCTCCGGCCGGCGGATGAACCTGTACGAGGTCGCTCGCGAGATCGCCGACCGGCTCACCTCCACCTTCCTGCGCGACCCCGACGGCCACCGCCCGGTACACGGCAACCGGCCCGAGTTCGCCAAGGACCCGCACTGGAAGGACCTGATCCTGTTCTACGAGTACTTCCACGGCGACAACGGGGCGGGACTCGGCGCCTCCCACCAGACGGGCTGGACGGGTCTGGTGGCGGCCACCGCGACGCTGTTCCACACCATCAGCGCCGACGACTGGCACCGCGGCGGCCGGAACTCCCTGAAGCCCGTGGACGAGTGCGAGGAACCTCTGTCGTGACGGTCGTCCACGAGATCAACACCCTGGTGTGGCTCGGTGAGTTGAGCCGACGGTACCGGCGCCCGATCGGCCTGGGTGACGTGCCCGGCGAAATCTGGGACGACGTGGCCCGTCCCGGCATCGACACCGTCTGGCTGATGGGCGTCTGGGAGCGCAGCCCGGCCGGAGAGCGCATCGCCCTGCGCGACGAGCGACTCCTGGCCTCCTTCCGTGAGGCCCTGCCCGACCTCACCGAGGCGGACGTCACCGGATCCCCGTACTGCGTACGGAACTACGTCGTCGACGCCCGTCTCGGCGGACCGGAGGGTCTGGCCGCCGCCCGCGCCCAACTGGCCGCACGTGGACTGCGGTTGATCCTCGACTACGTCCCCAACCACGTGGCCCCCGACCACCCCTGGCTCATCGAACGCCCCGACTGCCTGATCCAGGGCACGACGGACGACCTCGCCCACGCACCCGACGCCTTCGTCGAGACCGGCGGGCGGATCTACGCCCGTGGCCGCGATCCGTACTTCCCGCCCTGGCCGGACGTGGTCCAGCTCAACGCCTTCAGCGACGACCTGCGCGCGGCCACCGTGGACACGCTCGTCTCCATCGGCGACCAGGCGGACGGCGTGCGCTGCGACATGGCGATGCTGATGATGAACGACATCTTCGCGAAGACCTGGGGAGAGCGGGCGGGGCGGCCGCCCACGGAGGACTTCTGGCCGTACGTCGTCCCGCGCGTCCGCGAGCGCCACCCCGGCCTCCTCCTCGTCGCCGAGGCCTACTGGGACCTCGAACGGCCCCTCCAGCAGCAGGGCTTCGACCACTGCTACGACAAACGCCTCTACGACCGCCTCCTCCACGAGGACGCGGAATCCGTCCGCGCCCATCTCCGGGCGGATCTCGCCCACCAGCAGGGACTCGTCCGCTTCCTGGAGAACCACGACGAGCCGAGGGCCGCCGCGACCGTGCCCGGCGCGCGGGGACGTGCGGCAGCCGTCGCCGTCGCCACCCTGCCCGGCGCGACACTCTGGCACGAGGGTCAGTTCGAGGGCCGCCGCGTACGTTCACCGGTGTTCCTCACCCGCAGGCCGCAGGAACCGGTCGACGAGGAGATACGCGAGTTCTACGGCCGTCTGCTGCCGACCGCGTCCGCCGTTCGCCGCGGCACCTGGCGGCAGGCGGACCCGGCGGGGTGGCCGGACAACGACACCCACCGCCACCTGCTGGCCTGGAGCTGGACCGACGAGAACGCGCGGCACCTGATCGTCGTCAACCACTCCGACCGCGCGGCCCAGGCACGCGTGCCCCTGCCCTGGGACGGCCTGCGGGGGCGGGAGCACCGCCTGACCGACCTGTTCACCGGGCGGACGTACGATCGCGACGGCGACGAACTCACCGATGGCGGTCTGTACGTCGACCTGGACGCCTGGGCCTGCCACGTTCTCTCCCTCTCGCCCTGAGACGCGGTCTTCGGGAGACGCGGCCTTGCGCGATGTCTTGACGTGTACCCGACGCGATGGCTTCATGGGAGCGCTCCCATACCTCAATCCGTTGCCTGAGTTTCTTGGCGCTCACCCCTCCCTGGAGCCGCAGTGAGAAGAACAAGAAGCACCACACGAAGGAACCCGTTGACCGGGCTACTGGCCGCACTCGCGGCCCTCGTCGGGCTCGCCGCGGTCGGCGCCCTGTGCCCGGCCGTGGCGTACGCCGAGTCGTCCGGCACCCGGGCCACCGGCCTGCACATCAGCGACGGCCGGCTGGTCGAAGGCAACGGCAACGACTTCGTCATGCGGGGCGTCAACCACGCCCACACCTGGTATCCGAACCAGACGCAGTCGCTGTCCGACATCAAGGCGCTGGGCGCCAACACCGTCCGTGTGGTCCTCTCCGACGGCTACCGCTGGGCCAAGAACAGCGCGGCCGACGTGGCGAACGTGGTCTCGCAGTGCAAGGCCAACCGGCTCATCTGTGTCCTGGAGGTGCACGACACCACCGGGTACGGAGAGGAGGCCGCGGCCGGGACCCTCGACCACGCGGCCGACTACTGGATCAGCCTGAAGGACGTACTGGCCGGCCAGGAGAACTACGTCATCATCAACATCGGCAACGAGCCCTGGGGCAACACCGACCCGCAGGGCTGGACCGAGCCCACGATCGCCGCCGTGAAGAAGCTGCGCGGCGCCGGATTCCAGCACACGATCATGGTGGACGCGCCCAACTGGGGCCAGGACTGGCAGGGCGTCATGCGCGCCAACGCCCGGTCCGTGTACGCCGCCGACACCACCGGCAACCTGATCTTCTCGATCCACATGTACAGCGTCTTCGACACCGCGACGGAGATCACCGACTATCTCAACGCCTTCGTCGACGCCAAACTGCCCCTCCTCATTGGGGAGTTCGGCGGCCCCGCCGACCAGTGGGGCGACCCCGACGAGGACACCATGATGGCCACCGCCCAGCAGCTCAAGCTCGGCTACCTGGCCTGGTCCTGGAGCGGCAACACCGATCCGATCCTCGACCTGGCGATCAACTTCGACCCGAAGCAGCTGAGTTCCTGGGGCGAGCGCATCTTCCACGGCGTGAACGGCATCGCCGAGACCTCCAAGGAAGCGACGGTCTTCGGCGGCGGCAACCCGAGTGACACCCAGGCGCCGACGACACCGGGCACCCCGACCGCCTCCGCCGTGACGGCCACGTCCGCCACCCTCACCTGGACGGCCGCCACGGACAACGTGGGCGTCGCCGGCTACGACGTCGTGCGCCTGAGCGGCGGCACGGAGACCAAGGTCGCCGCCTCGACCACCACCTCCGTGACCGTCACCGGCCTCACGGCCGCCACGCCGTACACCTTCGCCGTCTACGCCCGGGACGCGGCCGGCAACCGCTCGGCACGCTCGGCCACGGTGAACGTCACCACGGTCGGCGCCCCGAGCGGCACCTGCTCCGTCGGCTACAAGATCGTCGGCGAGTGGCAGGGCGGCTTCCAGGGCGAGATCGCCATCCGCAACACCGGCACCGCCGCCATCACCGGCTGGAAACTCGCCTTCGCCTTCGCCGACGGCCAGACCGTCACGAACATGTGGGGCGGGACCCCCACCCAGAGCGGCGGCTCGGTGAGCGTGACCCCGGCCTCCTACACGTCCACCATCGCCGCCGGCGGCTCCGTCACCGTCGGCTTCATCGGCAGCAAGGGGGCGACGAACTCGGCGCCGACCGGGTTCACGCTCGACGGGGCGGCCTGCTCGGCGGGCTGACGGCCCGTTGGCCACCGGCGGGGGTCGCCGACTCCCGCCGGCCGGCGGCTCCCTCGCGCAGGTTGTGGCGCGGAAGCAGGCGTCCGCGAAGGAAACCCGCCGTATGGGCACATCACACCGGGTCGAAGTCCCGGACACGTTGGCGGCCTCGTACGCCCGGAGATCAGGCGAGGAAGGCCGGCGCTGGATCGACGGACTGCCCGCTCTCGCGGCGGAGTTCCTCGAAGGCTAGGGGCTCAGCCGCGAGGGTGAGGCCGGGGCGGGGGAGGCGTCCTTGGTGCTTCCGGTACGGCGGCAGGACGGCACCGGAGCCGTCCTCACGCTCCAGCCGCCCCGGGAGGAGACGACCGCGGCAGTCATCGGACTGCGCACCTGGGACGGGCGCGGCACGGTGCGGCTGCTCGATCACGAGGTGGAGCGGGGCGCCATGCTGCTGGAGCGGCTGCAGGCGACCCGTACGCTCGCCTGCGTCGAGGACGACGACGAGGCGACGGGCATCCTGGCCGAACTCCTGGCGCGGCTGGTCGCCGTACCCGCGCCCGGGGAGCTGCGGCGGCTCGGTGACATCGCCGCGGAGATGCTGGAGCAGGTCCCCCGGGCGGTGACGGCGCTCGCGGACCCCGGCGTCCGGGCGCCCCCGCGCGCAACCCGTCCAGGACGGCACTAGCGTCCGGGCGCCCCCGCGCGCAACCCGTCCATGACGAGGTCCAGCAGACGGGTCGCCTTCGGGTGCCAGTCATCGTGGGGGGCAAGTTGCCACAGGCCCGCGATGGCCAGCATGAAGTCGTCGGCCGTGACGCCGGGACGGATCGTGCCGGCCTCCTCGCAGGCGCGGAGCAGGAGGTTGGCCGCGTCGGTCACCGGGGTGTGGCCCGGCTTCGCCGCCTTCCCGGACGAGGTGCTCAGGGCCTGGCGGATCGCCTCCGCCAGGCCGGCCTTGGTCATCGCGAACCGGGCGAGGTGGTCCATCCACGCACGCAAGGCGCGGTCGGGTTCCCCGGTCTCCAGCAGCACGGACGCGGTGTCGGCGACCTGCTGCACCTCGTGGCGGTAGAGCTCGAGGACGAGCGTCTCGCGGTTGGGGAAGTTCCGGTAGAACGTGCCCTGGCCGACGCCCGCCTTCTTGGCGATCGCGCTCAGCGGGGTGTCGGCGGCCCGGGAAAGCTCGGTGAGGGCCACTTCCAGAATGCGTTCCCGGTTGCGTTGCGCGTCCGAGCGCAGGTGCGGGTCGTTCTTCTGCCGCACTCGTCCTCCTCGCCGGCTCGTGTCCGAAAGCGGTCCTTGAGAACCGGACAGTTGTCCACTACGTTCGAACCGATGCGGACAACTGTCCGCTTGAGCTCACTCTAGCGTCGGACTGACGCCCCGACGTGTACGGGATACGCGAAAGAAGGCTGAACATGGCCCCAGCCCCCTCGTCGACGTCCAGCGACATCACCCTGAACATCAACGGCGAGAAGCACACCCTGCCCGTCGACCACCGCACCACCCTGCTCGACGCCCTGCGCGAGCGCCTCGACCTGACCGGTACCAAGAAGGGCTGCGACCAGGGGCAGTGCGGCGCCTGCACGGTACTGCTGGACGGGCGCCGGGCGGTGTCCTGTCTGCAACTCGCCGTGGCCGCCGAAGGACGCGAGATCACCACCATCGAGGGCTTGGCCGACGGCGACCGGCTGCATCCGGTGCAGCAGGCGTTCCTCGACCTGGACGGCTACCAGTGCGGCTACTGCACACCCGGCCAGATCTGCTCGGCGATCGCGGTGATCGAGGAACACGCGGCCGGCTGGCCCAGCGCCGTCACGGACGACGTCCGCCCCGAGGCGGGACCACCACCCCTGAGCCCCGAGGAGATCCGGGAACGGATGAGCGGGAACCTGTGCCGCTGCGGCGCGTACGTCTCGATCGCCCAGGCCGTGGCCCGAGCGGCGGAAGCGAAAACCGGGGAGGCGGCAGCGTGAGGGAGTTCGCATACGACCGGGCCCTCGACGTCTCGGGCGCCCTCGCCCTGCTCGACGCCGACCCCGACGCCCGCTTCCTGGGCGGCGGCACCAATCTCGTCGACCTGATGAAGACCGGCGTCGAGCGGCCCGCCCGCCTGGTCGACGTCCGCGAACTGCCGCTGGACGACATCGAGGTGACGCCGGACGGCGGCCTGCGCATCGGCGCGACCGTCACCAACAGCGACCTCGCCGCCCACCCCGAAGTCCGCCGCCGCTACCCGGCGTTGGCCCAGGCCGTACTGGCCGGCGCCTCCGGTCAGCTGCGCAACATGGCCACCGTCGGCGGCAACCTGCTCCAGCGCACCCGCTGCGGTTACTTCGCCGACGTGACAAAACCCTGCAACAAGCGCGTGCCCGGCAGCGGTTGCCCCGCGATCGAGGGCGAGCACCACAACCACGCCATCCTGGGCGCCTCCGAGCACTGCGTGGCCACCCACCCCTCGGACATGGGCGTCGCGTTGACTGCCTTCGACGCGGTCGTCTCGTATCGGACCGCCGACGGGTCCGCGGGCGCCCCCCGCGGGGGAGAGCTGCCCCTCGCCGACTTCTACCTGCCGGTCGGCGACACCCCGCACCGCGAGACGGCGCTGCCGCCGGGCGCGCTGATCACCGGCGTCACCCTGCCGCCCGCTCCGGTGGCCGCCCACTCCCGCTACCGCAAGGTACGCGAGCGTGCCTCGTACGCCTTCGCCATCGGCTCCATCGCCGCCGCGCTCGACGTCCGGGACGGCGCCGTACGCGAGGTGCGCCTCGCCTTCGGGGCGGTCGCGTCCCGGCCGTGGCGGGCGACGGCGGCCGAACGCGTCCTGACCGGGGCGCCCGCCGACGCCGAGACCTTCGCCGCCGCCGCGGACGCCGAACTCGCCGCGGCCAAGCCGCTGCCGCACAACGCATACAAGGTGACCCTCATGCGCAACCTCGTCGTGGCCGTGCTGACCGAACTGGCCGAGGAGGCCGCCCGATGACCACTGCCCCCACGGCACGCGAGAACGCCGTCGGCACCGCGCACACCCGCGTCGAGGGACGCGACAAGGTCACCGGAGCCGCCCGCTACGCCGGTGAGATCCCCTTCGCCGACCTCGCGCACGGCTGGCTGGTGCTGTCCACGGTCGCCCGCGGCCGCATCCGCTCCATCGACACCGCCGACGTCCTCGCCATGCCCGGCGTGGTCGCCGTCCTGCACCACGGCAACGCCCCACGGGTGGAGACCGGGTACGTCGGTATGCTGGGCGTCCCGGACCCGACATCGGCCGTTTTCCAGCACGACCGGGTGCCGCACGCGGGCTGGCCGGTGGCGCTGGTCGTCGCCGACACCTCCGAACAGGCCCGGGAGGCCGCCGAAGCGCTGGTCGTGCACTACGAACAGGAGCCGCACGACGTCGACTTCACCGGCGAGCACCCCGACGCGTACCCGGTCGACAGCCATGGTCCGGCGGTGATCGAGAAGGGCGACCTGGAGGCCGAACTCGCCGCGTCCGCGGTCGTGGTGGACGCCGAGTACACCACCCCGGAAGAGCATCACAACCCGATGGAGCCGCACGCGGCGACGGCCCGCTGGGACGGCGGCCGACTCGAACTGGTCGACTCCAACCAGGGCACTTTCTGGGTCGCGAGCGAACTCGCGAAGATGTTCTCGCTCGACCCGGCCTCGGTCCGGGTGCGTTCCGAGCATGTCGGCGGCGGCTTCGGCAGCAAGGGCCTGCGCGCCCACCAGGTGGCCGCCGTCATGGCCGCGACCGAACTGCACCGTCCGGTACGGGTGGTCATGACCCGGCGGCAGATGTTCTCGCTGGCCGGCTACCGCAGCCCCACCCGGCAGCGCCTGCGGCTCGGCGCCGACGCCGACGGCCGGCTGCGCGCGCTGGAGCACCGTTCGCTGAGCGCCACCTCCACCGTGCACGAGTTCATCGAGTCGGCCGCCGGACCGGCCCGGACCATGTACGGCGCCGACGCCCACCACACCGCCAACCGGCTCGTACGGCTCGACGTGCCGACCCCGACCTGGATGCGCGCGCCGGGCGAGGCACCGGGGTCGTTCGCGCTGGAGTCGGCGTTCGACGAACTCGCCGAGAAGTGCGGCCTCGACCCGATCGAACTGCGCGCCCGCAACGACCCCGAGGCGGGCCCGGTGTCCGGGCTGCCGTTCAGCGGACGCAACCTGATCGCCTGCTTCCGGGAAGGCGCCCGCAGATTCGGCTGGGCCGACCGCGACCCGCGCCCCGGCCTGCGTCGCGAGGGACGCCTGCTGCTCGGCACCGGCACGGCCGCGGCCTCCTTCCCGGCGGGCGCCGGCCCGTCCACGGCGGCGGTGACGGCGGAGGCGGACGGCACCTACACCGTGCGGATCAACGCCGCCGACATCGGCACCGGCGCGCGGACCGCGATGACTCTGGTGGCCGCCGATGCCCTGCGGACCGCGCCCGATCAGGTCCGCGTACGCATCGGCGACAGCGACCTCGGCCCCGCGTTCATCGCCGGAGGCTCGATGGGCACCCGCTCCTGGGCATGGGCGGTCACGATCGCCGCCGAGGAACTGCGGGAACGGCTCGCCCTCGGCGCCGACATCCCGCCGGAGGGGATCACCGTACGGTCGGACAGCACCGAGGCCATCGGCGCCCTCGCCCAGAAGGAACGGCACTCCTTCGGCGCCCAGTTCGCCGAGGTCGCCGTGGACCCCGCCACCGGTGAGGTCCGCGTGCGCCGCATGCTCGGCATCTTCGCGGCCGGCCGGATCGTCAACCCGCTCACCGCCCGCAACCAGTTCGTCGGCGGCATGACCTGGGGCATCTCCATGGCCCTGCACGAGGAGGCGGTCCGCGACCGTGCCTTGGGCAGCCACTACGGCGCCGACCTCGCCGGTTACCACGTCGCCGCCCACGCCGACGTTCCGGCCATCGAGGCGGACTGGATCGACGACCCGGACCCCGACGACCCGGTCGGCATCAAGGGCATCGGCGAGATCGGCATCGTGGGCGCCGCCGCGGCCATCGCCAACGCGGTCTGGCACGCGACCGGCGTACGCCACCGGGACCTGCCGATCCGCCCCGACCGCGTCCTGATGGCAGGCGTCCGTGCTTGACCTCGCCGGGGAACTGCACCGCTGGATGGAGGAGGGGCGCGCGTTCGCCGTCGCCACCGTCGTGACCGTCGGCGGCAGCGCCCCGCGCGGCCCCGGCGCCGCCCTCGCCGTCGACAGCGAGGGCACGGTCATCGGCTCGGTCTCCGGCGGCTGCGTGGAGGGAGCGGTGTACGACCTCTGCGTCCAGGCGCTGCAGGACGGCGAGACGGTTGTCGAACGGTTCGGATACAGCGACGAGGACGCCTTCGCGGTCGGGCTGACCTGCGGCGGGATCATCGACATCATGGTCACCCCGGTCGGCACGGACGCGGCCGCGCGGCCGGTGCTCCGGTCGGCCCTGTCGGCCGCCGCCCGGGACGAGCCGGCAGCCGTCGCCCGCGTCGTACGCGGCCCCGCCGAACTCCTCGGCACGGCCCTGCTGGTGCGGCCGGGCGAAGCGGGAGGGGGGCCCACCCGGCCCTCCCTTGCGGAGTCCGGGGCAGGCTCGTACGAAGGCGGACTCGGCGGGCACGCGGAGCTGGACCGTACGGCGGCCGGCGAAGCCCGCGCCCTGCTGGACGCCGGCCGCACCGGCACGGTCGAGCTGTCGGCGGACGGCTCGCGCTGCCCCGGCGGACTGACCTTGCTCGTCGAGTCGAGTGTGCCGCCGCCCCGCATGATCGTCTTCGGGGCGATCGACTTCGCCGCGGCACTCGTA
Source organism: Streptomyces cellulosae (assembly GCF_000721105.1). GTDB lineage: Bacteria > Actinomycetota > Actinomycetes > Streptomycetales > Streptomycetaceae > Streptomyces > Streptomyces cellulosae_A. The sequence goes on along the minus strand of NZ_JOEV01000001.1, from coordinate 410,013 downwards.
CGGGTGGGCAAGTTCCTCGGCTACCACGTCACCGTGTGCGACGCCCGCCCCGTCTTCGCCACCAAGGCCCGCTTCCCCGAGGCCGACGACGTCGTCGTCGACTGGCCGCACCGCTATCTGCGGGGCACCGTGACCGACGCGCGCACGGTGCTGTGCGTGCTCACCCACGACGCCAAGTTCGACGTGCCCCTGCTGGAAGCGGCCCTGCGGATGCCGGCCGCGTTCGTCGGCGCGCTGGGCTCACGGCGTACGCACGCCGAGCGGGAGCGACGGCTGCGCGAAGCGGGCCTGAGCGACGGGGAGTTGGCCCGGCTGCGGTCGCCGATCGGCCTCGATCTCGGCGCCCGCACACCCGAGGAGACGGCCCTGTCCATCGCGGCGGAGATCGTCGCGACCCGGCGCGGCGGGACGGGCACGCCGCTGACCGGATCGAGGACACCGATCCACCGCGAGGAGACGACGAACGGCGCGGGGACTAGCTCCGGCCCCTGGGCGCGGAGCACCGTACCGATGCGATCGTCCGTGCCGAGCTTGCGGTAGTCGGTGGCGATGTACCGCCGTGTGTTTGCGGACCGTACGGCCCGAGAGGCCGGACGGCGGCCCGTGGCGGCCGCCGTCCGGCGTCGGAGCACAGTGGCGGTGCACGGCCGGCGTCGATGACGTGGCCGAGCAGCCGGACGGTAGGGCGGTAGGGCGGTTACCGGACCGGAGCATCCAGGCCCGGCGCGTACCCGGGGTCCGGATTGAACCGCGGGTGGAAGCTCTCCGGCGGCGCGAGGTAGGTGGTGGGCAGGCCGCCGGTGTCGACGACGATCTGGTCCACGGCGATCGCGGCGTCCACCATGAACACCCGCAGGACATGCTCACCGGGCGCGGCGACGGTCACGGTGGCGGTCAGTTTCTCGACGCCCTCCTCGACATTGCGGGCCCAGGCGTCTCCGCGGTTGCCGGTGGCGATCGCCTGGCCCGAGAGCACGGTGGCCGGCTGGTCGTCGAGGGCGACCGCCACCCGGCGCAGTCCGCGCTCGTCCAGGGAAGGCAGGCGGAAGACGGTCACCGGAAAGCTCCCGGCGCTCGTGAACCGCACCCGGTATCGAAGTTCGGGCGCCCGGCCGGCGAAGTCCCCGGTGACCGGCACCGCCGTCGACGGCACCGCCTCCACGGCCCCGGTACGACGGCCCAGCCCGCGCACCGTCCGCCAGCGGGCCCCACCGCGCGCCACCCGCAGCTCGGTGTGCACGGCGTCGATCGACACGTACCCGTGCGCCTCGACGAACCCCCGCGCCCGGTCCCGCGCCCGCTCCCCGGCGTTGACCACCCGCAGCGGCACCTCGATCCGCTGCCCGGCCCCGGCGACGGTGACCGTGGCCTCGTACGTGCCCTCCGGCACCCGCGTCCAGTCGACCTCCACCCACACCCGGACCTGCTCGGTGAGCGAGCCGCCCGACGCACTCAACCGCACCCACGGACGACTGGCCTCGGCCGTCCAGTCCACCGTCAGGAAACCGGTGTTGAAGACGTCCACGAACCTCCGGTCACGGGTGAAGGAGGAGAAGGACAGCGGCCGGGCGGTCCCCGTCTCGTTGCCCTCGCAGGCCACGCCCAGCCCGGAGGTCTCCGTCCGGGCGATCCGGGTGACGGCCGGGCGGCCCGGCGCCTTCGGTATCTGCGAGGGGTACGGGTTGACGATCCCGTCCCACTTCCCGCCGGCCACCTCGGTGTTGTACCTCAGGGTGATCGCCGCCTCAGCGGCGTGGGCCGCCTCGGCCAGGTCCGCGAAACGATTGGTCCCCGCCCCGCGCCCCTGCCGGACCGCGAGGGCGTTGCGGTCCGCCCAGTAGTACTTCAGGTTCATCAAGTACGCGCCGTGCACCGGGTATTCGACGAGCTCGAAGTAGGTGTCCCGGTAGGCCTCGGGCAGCTTGGCGCCGAGCACGCGGACCCGCTCCAGCAGCCGGTCGTAGACGGCCAGCCGACGCCCGGCCTCGTCTCCGTGGTGGACCACGGAGAACATCTGGCGGTCGATGAACTCCGGCCGCCGCTCGGCCGCGAGCCGGTAGTACTCGGTACGGATGGCGGCGATCTCCGGGGCGTGCCGACGCCCGAACTGCCGCCCGTACCACTCGGCAAGGAAGTCCTCGACGTCGTCGGCTCCCCACCGGTCCACGTCCCATGCCATGTCCATCGCGAAGGACAGACCGGTCTCGATCGACTTGAGGTCCCCCACGTTGAAGATCCACATCCGGTCCACGCCGTGCTCGTGGACTCGGCGCAACTCCTGCCAGAGCTTGGCAAGCTGGGTGGTGTCCAGCCACAGGTAGCTGCGCGGACGGCCCCAGTAGGAGAGGTGGTAGTAGATGCCGTTGCCGCCGGAGCGGGCACGCTCCGCCTCGTTCGGCAGCTGGCGCATGTTGCCGTGGTTGTCGTCCGGCCAGATCAGCGTCACGTCCTCGGGGACCTCGACGCCCGCGTTGTACAGCTCCAGCACTTCCTTGTACGGGATGAAGATCTGCGGCTCGGCCCCGGTGCCGACCTCCTCGGTGAGGATCCGGCGCTGGTCGGTGACGATGTCGTTCATCACCGCGACCTTCTCCGCGACGGTGGTCGCGTACTTCGTCTCCAGCGCGGTGTCGTGCAGTCCGCGCATACCGAGGGTCCAACTGCTCTCGTACGCCGCGTTCTGTCTCGCCCGGGCTCTCCAGTAGTCGGAGATGACGGAGGGGTTCACCGTGTAGTCGTACACCGGCAGGCTGCCGTCGGCGTTGGGGTGCTCCTGCGCCCACGGCTCCCACTCGTGGACGCCGTTGCGCAGCAGCGCCTCGGGGTGACTGGAGCCGACGACGATGCCGTACCGGTCGGCCAGTTCGGGGTTCTCGCGGTACTTGTTGAAGAAGTCGGAGTACGGATGCATGGCGGGCCACAGGTAGTTGGCCTTGAGCCGGAGCAGCAGCTCGAAGACCCGCTCGTACGTCCGAGGCCCGATGTTCTTGTCCGGCTCCTGGGTGCGGTGCGACCAAGTGGTCAGGTTCTGCTCGTCGTTGATGAAGACGCCCCGGTAACGGACGGACGGCTCGTACCGCTTGAGAGGGCCCGCCGGGACCGTCACGGAATCGCGGTGTACGACGGGGACGTCCGCCCACCAGTACCAGGGGGAGACCCCGATGCGCTCCGAGGTGTCGTAGACGCCGTAGATCGTGCCACGCCGGTCGCTTCCGGCGATCACCAGGGCGCGGTCCACCCCGGGCAGCGGACGGTCCACCACCTGGGTCACCGACGCCTCCCAGCGGCCCTTCACGCCGGAGACGTCCAGACGCCGGTCCGCGACCAGCCGGTCCACGACCGGACTCGCGCCCAGAGTGCCCACCACGACCAGCTGGGCGGCCTTCTCGGGCACGGTGCGCCGCAGGTGGGGGCGGCTGCCGGTGACCCGCTCCACGTCCGCCTGGAGGTCCCCGGCGGCGCGGAGCACGGCGGGGTCGTCCGCCGCGTCCACGAACACCTCGACGGCGGCACCGTCCCGCGCCAGCGGGAAATCCGGCCGGCCCGACGGCGCGGCCTCGGCGGTGGCGGGGAGCACTGCCGGGAGCAGCGGTGCGACTCCTACGGCGGCCATGCCCCGCAGGAAGGACTTACGGGTGGGCGGCAGGGCGGGCGGCAGCGACGGGACCTGCGGTTCGTGGTGCGGCACGAGACGCTTCCTTTCCGCGCCCGCCCGCTACGGCTGAGGTGCGGGCCGGCGGCGGAGCCGAGCGCAGGGAGGGTCGGGGTGGTCGGTGAGCTTCGAAGAGGACGCGCAGGGGCTGGCATGGGCAGGCTAGAAAGCGCTTGCTGTGCAGCCTAGATCAGGTGCGGAAGGGGAGTCCAGGGGCGTGCGGTGGGTGGCGGTGGGGGTGGGGCGCCGGGGCAGGAGGGCCTGACGTGTCCTCAACTGTTCCCGGAACTGGTGCTGCCGGGAGACGCCGGTAGTGCTCAGCGTCTCCCGGCAGCCGGTTTCCAGGGCTCCAGACCTCAGGGGTGTCAGGGGCTCGGCTCTCAGGCGGGACGTATCGCGCCGCGGATCGCGGACTCGCCGGCGGAGTAGACCGACTCCTCGCGGATGTACGCTCCCGGGCCCGGGGCGTGGATCATCATGCCGTTGCCGATGTAGAGGCCCACGTGGCTGAGGTCGTCGTGGAAGAAGACCAGGTCCCCGACCCGGACGTCGGTGAGGGCGACCGCCGTGCCGACACCGGCCTGGGCCTGCGCGGCACGCGGGAGTTCGACTCCGGCGGTTTTCCAGGCGGCCTGGGTCAGACTGGAGGCGTCGTACGACCCCGGCCCGGCCGCACCCCAGACGCACGGCCGGCCGATCTGGGCCCGGGCGAAGGCGAGCACCTTGGCGGCCTTGAGGTCATACCCGGCGTCCACGGGCTGGGCGGGCGCAACCGGAGCGGTGGGGGCCGGAGTCGGGGCGGCCGGGGTGTGTGACTCGAACGCGGTGACCTGCTGGACCGGTGTGCCGTGGGCCGGTGTGCTGTGGATTGGCGTTCCGTGGGCCGGCGTGCTGTGGACCGGTGTGCCGTGGATTGGCGTTCCGTGGGCCGGTGTGAAGGTCGTGTCGGTCGGGAGGGCTGCGGTGAACAACGCGGGGGCCGAAGTGGTCGGGAGGCCCGTGCCGTACGTCGAGTTGGGGTCGGTGAGCAGGCCCGCGGCGTAGGACGAGGTCGGCCCGGTGGGCAGGCCTGTCGCGTAGGACGAGGCCGGCTCGGCCGGTGGACCGGGGGCGAACATGGGCGCCGGGCCCACGGATGCGGGGGTCACGGGCGGGGGTGTGGTGACCGTGGGAGCGGGAGTGACCGGGAGGTCAGGGACGACCCCGAGGGCCGGGGCGGCAGGGAAGTCCGGGGTGACCGGAAGCTCCGGCGTGAGGCCGGTCCGCGGCAACTGCCACTGCGTCCCGGTGCTGTCGAGCGCCGTCTGGGCCGGAGTGTGCCACGGGTCCTCGGCCGGCCGGGACTCGATCGCCGCGGGCGGGGTGCTGAGCTGGGCGTTGTGCGCGGCCAGCATCTCGCGGGCCCGGGCGAGCTTCTGCTGGTTCCGCTGCTTCGTGGCCCGCAACGACGACGACCCCGAGTCGGCGGTGGACGCGGCGGGCAGTGCCGTGGCGGTGCCCTGGCCGGTGGTGTCCGGAGCGCTCGGCAGGGCCGGGGCGGAGCCGCCGGCCAGTTCCGGGACGGGCCGCGCGGTGAGCTCCGGCATGGCCCGGTCGGCCGTCTTCGGCGCATCGAGGGCGAGGGCGTCCGTGGTGCGCTCCGCCGGGCGGGCCGGCCGCGCCTCGGGCGCGCGGGCCGGACGGGCCGGTGTCCGGTCGGCCGGCAGGGCCGCCGGAACGGTGGGGCCCAGCTTGGAGCGGGCCACGTCGAACCACTGCCGGGCGACGTCGGCGAGCGCGGGATCCGGGGTCTCACGGGAGGTGCCGGCCGCCGAACCGGCGCCCCGGCGCTCGCCGGCAGCCGTCGCGCCGGAGCGCTGGCGCGGGATCGCGGCCGCGCGGGTGGCGTTGTAGGTCCCGGTGTCGGTCTCGGCCTGGTCGTAGAGGCTGTTGACCCGCTGCCGTACCTCGTCGCGGCTGGGCCCGTCGTCTCCTGTCGCCGCCGCTGCTCCCGGTGTCTGGGAGAGCAGGGCCACAGAGGTGAGGGCCGCCGTCGCAAGCGCGGAGTTGCGCATGCCCGGGAGGCCGCTGCCTCCGGGGCGCGAGGTTCGTTCCGGCGCCATGGGAGCCGTACTCCTTCCGTACCTGGGCCGCTCGACTCGGCGGGTTCGCCGGGGGAAGTCGTATGGCCTGCGGGTCAACCTAAACCAACTTGTGTTCCTGGTGTGAAGATTGAAGTGTTAAATGCCCGATACGTATCTGTGACCTTCATCCCGTTACCGCTGGTTACCGCTGCCGCCACGCCTCGTAGTGGTCGAGCACAGTCTCCTCGATCGGGCGGTAGGAGAGGCCCAGTTCGTGCACGCTCCTGCTGTTGTCCACGCGGAACCGGATGCCGAGGTGCTTGCGGATGTAGTCCTGGGTGAGCCCGAACGCCGGGCCCAGGAGCCGCACCGGCCAGTGCGGGAGGGCGGTGCGGGGGAGGCGGAGGTCGCGGGGATGGCGGCTGCGGATGATGCGGGCCATCTCGTGGAAGGACGTCATCGTCGGTGCCGCGACGATGTAACGGCCCTTGGCCTCGGCGTTCTCCGCCGCCGCGATGTGCGCCTCGGCCACGTCCCGTACGTCCACCGTGGTGAAGCTGAAGTCCGGGGCGCCGTAGAAGAAGTAGCCCTGGAAGAGCTCCCGCAGCAGGAAGAGGCTGCCGGACTCCGAGGCCGGGGTGAGCGAAGGGCCCAGGATCAGACCGGGGTTGACGGACACCATGCGCCAGCGGTCCTGCGCGGCCTCCGCCTCCCACGCGGTCTGTTCGGCGACGGTCTTCGCGTAGTGGTACGGGTTGTTCTCCACCGTGCTCGTGGTGTTGACGTACTTTTCCGACAGCACCTGGTCGTCCATGGCCAGGACGTCGGCGTAGTCACCGAAGATCGCGCCGACGGTGGACGTGAACACCAGCCGTTCGACCGTCGGCTTCCGCTCCAGGCTCGCCAGCACGTTGCGGGTGCCGAGCAGGGCCGGGTCGACCATGTCCCGGCGGCCGTCCTTGATCTTCTCCGGCATGAAGAAGGGCGAGGCCACGTGGAAGACCACCCGGCAGCCGGCCATCGCCTCGTCGAAGGACCCCTCCCGCAGCAAGTCCGCCTCGAACAGGGCCAGTCGGTCGGGGAACGCCTGCCGCATCTCCAAAAGCGGCCGCACCTTCGCCGTGTTCGTGACACTGCGTACGGTCGTGTGGACGCGGTAGCCCCGCTCCAGCAGCCGCCGGACCAGGTGACTGCCCACGAAACCGCTGCCGCCGGTCACCAGCACGGCCGTCTCCCGGACTTCGCCCACGCTTCACTCCTCAGTCCCGCTCACAAGGTCGGTCCAAGACCACGACGGTCCGCGCCCTCGGACAGGGCCGGGCACGCACCTGCCGGAAGAGAATGGTCAACTGCCGGAAGCGAATGGTCAACGGCCGTGGCGGGTGTTCTCGTCGGTCCACCGGACATCACCGTTCCGGAAGCCCGCCCGGCCGGACCAGCCCCGTCTCATAGGCGAGGACGACCGCCTGGGCGCGGTCGCGCAGGGCCAGCTTGGCGAAGATACGGGCCACATGGGACTTCACCGTGGCCTCGCTCAGCGTCAGCTCGGTGGCGAGCTCGGAGTTGGACAGGCCGCGGCCCAGCAGGGTCAGGACCTCCAGCTCGCGCGGCGTCAGCGCGGCGAGGTCGCCTTGCGCGGCCGGCGGGCGGCCGGGGTCGGAGGCGAAGCGCTCCACCAGGCGCCGGGTGATGGACGGGGCCAGGAGGGCGTCGCCCGTGCCGACCAGCCGCACGGCCGCCGCCAGGTGCTCCGGGGTGACGTCCTTCAGCAGGAAACCGCTGGCCCCGACCGAGAGCGCCGTGTAGACGTAACGGTCCAGGTCGAAGGTGGTCAGCATGAGCACGCGGCAGTCGGGGTCCTGCCGCAGGACACGGCGGGTGGCGTCCAGGCCGTCCATGACCGGCATGCGGATGTCCATCAGCACGACGTCCGGCTTCAGCTCGCGGGCCAGCGTCACCGCCTCCACGCCGTCGGCCGCCTCGCCCACCACCTCGATGCCGCGCGCGTCGAGGATGAGCCGGAAGCCGGTCCGGATCAGGGTCTGGTCGTCGGCGATGAGGACGCGGGGCGCCGTCACGGGCGGTCCAGGGGGATGCGCGCCCGGACCCGGTAGCCCCCGCCGAGGCGACGCCGGGCGTCCAGGTCCCCGCCGTACACCGCGACCCGCTCACGCAGGCCCAGCAGTCCGCGTCCCGTGCCCTCCCCGTGGCGTGGGACCGTCCGCGTGGCGGCCGTTCCGGTCAGGACGCTCGGGCCGGTGTTCAGCACCTCGACCCGCAGCGCGTGGTCCGCGTATCGCACGGTGACCTCGGCCTCGCCGCCGTCGCCGTGCCGCAGCGCGTTGGTCAGGGCCTCCTGCACGATGCGGTACGCGGTCACGTCGATGCCCTGCGGCAGCGGGCACGGCTCCCCGGAGATCCGTACCTCCACGGGCAGGCCGGCGAAGGAGATCCGGTCGACGAGCGGACCGAGCCGGTCGAGACCGGGCTGCGGTGCCAGCTCCACGGGGCCGTCCACCTCGCCACCTCCCTCGTACGCGGCGTCGTCGCCGCTCTGTGACGGCGCCAACAGCCCCAGCAGGTGGCGTAGATCGGTCATCGCCCCGCGCCCAGCGTCCTCCACGGCCCGCAGGGCCGCCGCGGCCTCGTCAGGCATCGTGCCGAGCACCTCCCGGGCGGCCCCGGCCTGGACCACCATGAGGCTGACGTTGTGACTGACGATGTCGTGCAACTCCCGTGCGATACGGTCGCGTTCGGCCGCGACCGCGGACCGCGAGGCACTCTCCCGCTCCCGTTCCAGCAGCCACCCGCGCTCACCGACCGCCGACTGCCACCGGCGCCGAGTGCGCCACCACGCCACCGCCAGACACCCGGCGGCCGCGCACGCCATTCCCAGCGCTGCCATCAGCACGTTCGTCTCCCCTCCGACACGGACTCACCTTGGCAGACGGCCTCCCGATCCGCATCCGTCCGGGGATCCAGTGCCCTGCATCCCCAGGATGAGGAGCCGTCCGCACTGCCATCTGAGGAGGGATGCGCGGGCCGCGCTCTCCTCCGTAGCGTCTTGCACATGATCACTGAGAAGAGCAGGGGAGAGGCCGTCGTACGACTCGACGGTGTGCGTAAGGAGTTCGGCGAGACGACCGCGCTGGACGGTGTCACGCTGGAGATCCGGGCCGGGGAGGCGGTCGCCGTGATGGGGCCCTCGGGGTGCGGCAAGTCGACCCTGCTCAACATGATCGCCGGGCTGGACCGGCCGAGCGGCGGCACGGTCGTCGTACACGGGGAGAACGTGGGGGAGTTGAGTGAGAAGGGCCTCGCCCTGTACCGGCGCCGCCGCATCGGCATGATCTTCCAGTTCTTCAACCTCGTGGACGACCTGTCCGCGCTCGACAACGTGGCGCTCGCCGCCCAGCTGACCGGCACCCCGGCCCGGCAGGCCCGCCGCCGTGCGCTGGAGCTGTTCGACGAACTCCAGATCGCCGACCGCCGCCATGCCTACCCGGCGGTGCTCAGCGGCGGCGAACGCCAACGGGTCGCCGTGGCCCGGGCGTTGATGAACCGCCCGGCGCTGCTGCTGGCCGACGAGCCGACCGGTGCTCTGGACAGCCGTTCCGGGGAGCAGGTGATGGACCTGCTGCTCGACCTCAACCAGATCGGCCAGACGCTGATCCTGGTCACGCACGACGCGCATCTGGCCCGTCGCTGCACCAGCCGGCTGGTCGAGCTCGGCGACGGCCGCGTCACCGGCGAGCACACCCTGGAGCCGTCCGCATGAGGGCCGTGTGGCGGGCCGCCCGCGCGGCGGTACGGCGACGCAGACTCCAGACCCTCGTCATCGCTCTGGTCACCCTGACCTCGACGGCGGCGATGGTGGTGGCCCTGGGGCTCCTCGACGCGGCCTCGGCACCCTTCGACAAGGCCTTCGCCCGGCAGCGCGGCCCGCATGTCGTCGCGGCGTTCGACCCCGCCCGGGTCTCGGACGGGCAGCTGGCGCGGACGGCCCGGCAGCCCGGCGTCGAGGCCGCCGCCGGCCCCTTCGCCCAGGCCACCGTCGAACTCCCGGGCGATGCCATGGACTTCGGCATCGGCACCGACCTCACCGTCGTGGGACGGGCCGGCCCCGGGGGTCCGGTGGACCGGCTGGACCTGTGGGCGGGCCGTTGGGCGGCCCGTCCCGGCGAGGTGGTGCTCAACCGGCAGTCCGACTGGACCGCCGACGACCTCGGCAAGAAGCTCGAGGTGTCGTCCGGTCCGGACCTCACCGTCGTCGGATTCGCCTTCGACCTGAGCGACAGCGCCGACGCCTGGGTCGCCCCCGAGCAGATCGGGGCCCTGCACCCGACGGCCACCCAGATGCTGTTCCGCTTCACGGACGCCTCCTCGCAGGACGGGCTGCGCGCGAGCCTCGCGGCCCTCACCGAGGAGCTGCCCGGGGGCGCGCTGACCGCCTCCCGGTCCTACCTCACCCTCAAGGACCGCATCGGCGGGGCGGCCAAGGCGTTCACGCCCTACCTGATGGCCTTCGGGATCCTGGGTCTCGTGGTGGCGGTGCTCATCGTCGCCAACGTGGTCAGCGGCGCCGTGATCTCCGGCTTCCGGCACATCGGCATCCTCAAGGCCCTCGGCTTCACGCCGGGGCAGGTGGTAGCCGTCTACCTCACGATGATCTCGGTGCCCGCGGTGGCCGGCTGCGCGCTCGGCACCGTGCTCGGCAACCTGCTGGCGCGGCCCTTCTTCACGTTCGTCTTCACAGGGCCCGACGCCGGGGTCTTCCACGACAGCGTCTCCCTCGCCCCGTGGGTGAGCGTCCTCGCCCTGCTCGGCATGCCCGCCGTGTGCCTGCTCGCCGCGCTCGTCCCCGCGGCTCGCGCCCACCGACTGTCCGCGGCTCGCGCAATCAGCGCGGGCAGCGCTCCGCGCGCCGGACGCGCCCGGCACATCCAGCGCCGTCTGGCGGGAAGCAGGCTGCCCCGAGCGGTGAGCCTGGGTGTCGGCCTGCCGTTCGCCCGGCCCGGCCGCAGCGCCCTGACGCTCGCCGCGGTGGTCCTGGGCGTGACCACCGTGACCTTCGCGACCGGGCTGGCCACCTCGATGACCCGGTTCGGCGAGGCGGGCCGGGACGCCTTCGACGTCACCGTGTACGTGGGCACGTACAAGAACGGCAAGGAGATCCGCCCGGAACACGACGACCTCGCACTCCACGCGCTGCTGCGGTCCCTGTCCGGCGCGGACGAGGTCACCGCCAGGGCGGACGTCGAGGTGCGCCTCGTGGGATCCGCGCAGAAGGTGATGCTCGAAGGGCGCCGGGGTGACCGGGCGCGGCTGGACAGCGTGCTGACCGACGGCCGCTGGATGCACCGTACGGGCGAGGCCGTCGCCGGTTCGGCCTTCCTGCGCCAGAACGACCTGCGGGTCGGCGACCGCATCAGTCTGGAGAAGGGCGGCCGGCGGGAGTCGGTGGTGATCGTCGGGGAGTACATGCACGACGACGGCCGGCTGGTCGTCACCGACATGCCGACGCTGACCGCCCTGACCCCGCGGGAGAAGCCCATCGCCTACCACGTCAAGCTCAGTGAAGGGACGGACCCGGCCGCCTACGCCCGCGCGGCCCGATCCGCCGACCCCGGGATCAGCACCGACCTCGTCGGCTCCAACACCGTCACGCAGACCATCGTCGCCTCGGCGTCGGTGCTCACCGTGATGCTCGCCGCGGTCGCCGCCCTCGGCGTCTTCAACACGGTCGTCCTCAACACCCACGACCGCCGCCGCGACCTCGGCATGCTCAAATCCATCGGGATGACCCCCGGCCAGGTCACGGTGATGACGGTGACGTCCATGGCGGCCCTCGGCGCGGTCGGCTCCCTGCTCGGCATCCCGCTGGGCATGGCCGGCCACCGTCTGGTCGTCCCGAGGATGGCCGAGGCGATCGACATCACCCTGCCCGCGTACATGACGGACGTATGGCAGGCCGCCGCCCTGCTCGCCCTCGCCCCGGCGGGTGTCGCGATCGCGGTCCTGGGCGCTTACGTCCCGGCACGGCGGGCGGCCCGGCTGACGGTCGCGGAGGTGCTGCGCAGCGAGTGAGGCGTACGGGGCCGCACGGGTTCCGTGGCCCGTGAGAAGTCACGAACAGGACGACGACGGCTCCGCCCACGCCCCGCGAGCGCGCCCTCAGCCGGCGCCGACGTTCGCGGTGAGCAGGCGGAGCAGTTGTTTGGCCAGGGCGTCCTGTTCGGGTGTGAGGCCCATGGCGGCGCCGATGGCGAGGGGAACGCCGCCTACCAGGGCATCATCCACGACTTCGTGATGCTCAACGCCCTGCGGGAGACGCACGCCGCCGAGGCCGCGATCACGCTCGCCGTCGGCACGCTGCGCACCACCCTGCACGCCGGCTGAGACGCCGGCGCGCCCTCCGCCTCACCGAGGGCCGGCCGACCCCCTCACCAACGAGGCAGCCTGAGCTCGTACTCCGGCTGGATCCGCCGCATGTACCCCGTGTCGTCCCGCGACCGTACACCGGAGTCCACATACCGCCGGTGCAGCCGGTCGAGGGCGTCGTGATCGAGTTCCACGCCGAGACCGGGGCCGGTGGGGACCTTGACCTCGCCGTCGCGGATCTCCAGAACCCCTGGGACGATCACGTCGTCCGCCGAGTTCCACGGGTAGTGCGTGTCGCAGGAGTGGTCGAGGTTCGGGATGGCCGCGGCCACGTGGGTCATGGCGGCCAGGCTGATCCCGAGGTGCGAGTTGGAGTGCATGGACAGCGCCAGATCGAACGCCTCGCAGACGGCGGCCAGTTCCCGGGTACGCCGCAGCCCGCCCCAGTAGTGGTGGTCGGTGAGCAGGACCTGGATCGCGTTCTGCTCGATCGCCGGCTTCAGGTGTTCCCACGCGATCACGCACATGTTGGTCGCGAGCGGCACAGGCGAGTCCTTCGCCACCTCCGCCATCCCGGGGATGCCTCCGGTCGGGTCCTCCAAGTACTCCAGTACGCCGTCGAGTTCGCGGGCGACGTACTTCGAGGTCTCTGCCGTCCAGGCCGTGTTGGGGTCGAGACGCAGCGGCTGTCCGGGGAAGGCCTCCGCCAGTGCCCTGATCGCGGCGATCTCCTCGTCGGGCGGGAAGACACCGCCCTTGAGCTTGAACGAGCTGAAGCCATAGCGCTGTTGCATCAGCCGTGCCTGCTCGACGATCCCGGCCGGATCCAGGGCCGCCCCCCAGTCGTCGCCGATGGCCGCGCGGCCGTCGAGGGCCGGGTGCTCGGCCCACTTGTAGAAGAGGTACGCGGCAAACGGCACGGAGTCGCGGACCGTGCCCCCCAGCAGGTCGCTGACCGGCCGCCCGAGCAGCTTGCCCTGCGCGTCCAGGCAGGCCACTTCGATCGCCGAGGTGGTCCAGCCGCGTTCGTGGGAACTGGGCACGGTCGGCAGCAGGGCCGCGTCGATCGCGGCCGCCACGGCCGTGGTGTCGAAGACGTCCATGCCGACGACCACCTTCGCCGCCGCCTGAAGCCGCTCCAGCCGGTCGGTGCCGCCCGGTGACTCGCCGAGGCCCACCGTGCCGTCCTCCAGGACGAGTTGGAGGATCACGCGCAGGGCGAGGGGTTCGTGGACGCCGTTGGAGTTGAGCAGCGGCGGATCGCCGAAGGCGATCGGGGTGACGATGAGCTCGCGGATCCTCGTGCCGGCGGTGGTGCTCACGCGCCGATCACCTCCAGGCCGTGGTCGAGGAGTTTCGCGAGCCGGGCGACGTGCTCCGGTGTCGGGTCCAGCAGGGGTGCCCGTACGCCGCCCACGTCCAGCCCGCGCAGAGTCACCCCCGCCTTGACCAGGGCCACGGCGTACCCCGGGACCTCGTCGCGGAGGGCGACGAGGGGGCCGTAGAACTCGTCGAGGAGCGTGGCCAGGAGAGCCTCGTCGTTCTCGGCGAGTGCCCGGTGGAAGGCCAGGGCGATCTCCGGGGCGAAGGCGAAGACCGCCGAGGAGTACAGGCCGACACCGATGCCGCGGTAGGCGGGCGCGGTCATCTCGGCGGTGGGCAGGCCGTTGAAGAACTGGAAGTCCTCCGCGCCCGGCACGGCCCGTACCGCCCGCACGATGCGGTGCATCCGCTCGATGTCGCCGACGCCGTCCTTCAGGCCGATGACGTGCGGCAGGGCGGCGAGTTCGGCGGCGGTCGACTCGGTGAGCCGGGCGGTGCCGCGCTGGTAGAAGATCACGGGCAGGTCGGTGGCCGCGGTGATCTCCTCGACGTACCGCACCAGACCCCGCTGCGGGGCGGTCACCAGGTACGGCGGCAGCAGCAGGATGCCGTCGGCGCCGGCACGTTCGATGCGGGCGGCCTGGTCGCGGGCGACCGGGACGGGGCCGCCGGCCGCCGCCAGGACGGGCACGCGTGCGGCGGTCGCCTCGACGGCGACACGGGTGGCCCGTTCGATCTCCTCGGGTGTCAGGGCGTGGAACTCGCCGGTCCCACAGGCGACGAACACGCCGCCCGCGCCGGCCGCGACACCGGCTTCGATGTGCCGGCCGAGCTGTTCCTCGTCCAGCGAACCGTCCGCGCCGAACGGCGTGACCGGGAAGAACAGCACTCCTTGGAACTTCATGTCTCCCTCGAAGGTGGGGGTCGGGATCAGCCCTTGGTGGCACCGGCGGCGATGCCGGTGACCAGCGAGCGCTGGAGCAGCAGGTAGACGATCAGACTGGGGATCAGGGCGATGACCGCACCGGCCAGCACCACCCCGGAACCGACCTCGGGGTCGGTGCGCAGGATGGACAGGGCCACGGTGACCGTGTAGTCGGTGGGGTCCTTGGAGGCGACCAGGGGCAGCAGGTACTGGTCCCAGATCATGACGAAACCCAGCACGCCGGCCACGCCGAGCGCGGGCTTGCACAGCGGCAGGACGACCTGCCACAGCATCCGGAACTCGCCTACGCCGTCGAGGCGGGCGGCCTCCTCTATCTCGGTGGGGATGTCCTTCATGAACTCGGTCAGCAGCATCACGGAGAAACCCCAGGCACCGAGGGGCAGGATCACACCCCAGGCCGTGCCCTTCAGGTCCAGGCCCACGACCGGGACGTGCCCGAGGACCAGGGACAGCGGGATGGCGATGACCTCCTCGGGCAGCATCATCGTCAGCATGAACAGGGTGAGGATCAGGGCCTGGCCGCGGAACCTGTGCCGGGCCAGCGCGTACGCGGCGAGCACCGACACCGCGAGCTGGAGCAGCAGCGCGCCGCCCGCGATGACGAGGGAGTTGGTGAAGTAGTCCCAGATGCCGCGCTCGCCGGCCACTTCGAAGTTCTGCAGTGTGCTGTCGTGCGGCAGGAAGGACAGGGACGACCCGCTGGCGTGTGCGGTGAAGGCGCCGGAGAGGATCGTCAGGAACGGCGCCGCGAAGACGCCCAGGGCTGTCGCGCAGAGCAGGATCCTCAGCGCCCAGGAGACGCCCGGCCGGTCGCTCCAGCCGAGGGCGGTGTCGAAGCGGGCGGGGGTGGCGCGCCGGGACGCGGCGGCCTTGCCGGTCGCGGCGGACGGCGCCGGGGTACGGACGGGCTCGATGGCGGGTGCGCTCATCGGACGTCTCCCCTCTTGCGGAAGTAGTTGACCGTGACGGTCAGCAGCAGGGTCACAGAGAGCAGCACCACGGAGGCCGCGGAGGCGCCGCCGATGTCGTTGCGGGTGAAGCCGAGGGTGTAGGCGCGGGTCATCCACACCTCGGTGGACCCGGCCGGGCCACCGCCGGTCAGGACGTACACCTCGGTGAAGACGCGCAGTCCGCGGATCGCGGCGAGGGTGAGGACGATGCCGAGGGCGGGGCGGATCGCGGGCAGCGTCACGTACCGCAGTCGCTGCCACAGGGAGACGCCGTCCATCGCGGCGGCCTCGTACAGGGTCCGGTCGACGCCCGCAAGACCCGCGAGAATGATCACCATGTTGTACGGCGCGATCATCCAGATGCTCATCACCATCGTCGCCCACAGGGCGGTGCCCGGGTTGTCGAGGTACTGCACGGGCCCGAGGCCGAGGAAGCTCAGGCCGTGGTTGATCAGGCCGTCGGAGGTCGGGTAGTACAGCAGCCGCCACATCTCGCCGACGACGGCGGTCGCGGTGACGACCGGCAGGAAGACGGCCGTACGCATGATCTTCAGGGAGCGGGCCTGGCCTTCGAGGAGCAGGGCCAGCAGGAAGCCGACGACGATCGCGCCCACCGACTGGCCGAAGCCGAGAAGGAGGGTGTGGCCGATCGCGTCCTGGAAGCGGTGGTCGGTCAGGACCCGGGTGTAGTTGTCCAGGCCGACCCACTGGTCGCCGAGGAACGGCCGGACCTTGAAGAAGCTGAGCCAGATGCCCTTGCCCATGGGCAGGAACTTGAAGACGAGGGCGAGCAGCAGGCCGGGGGCGAGGAACACCCACGGCAGCACCGCCCTCTTGCTGATGACTGCGCGCCGCCGGGGCGCCGTGACGGTAGCGGTCATTTCAACAGGTCCTGGTCCTTGAGGTCACCGGCGAGAGTGTCGTTGAGTTCCTTGAGGCTCGAGCCGACGTCGCTGCCGCAGTACGTGAGGATCGCGTTGAGGCTGTCGGCGGTGTCCTGCTTGACCGGGGCGAAGTCCGGCGCGTTCGGGAACTGCTGGGAGCTGTCCTCGTACGCCTTCTGTACGACGCTCCAGCGGGCGTCGTGGCGCACCTCGGCGGCGTCCAGCGTGGCGTTGACGGGGATACGGACGACCGGCTGGTGGCCGTCGACGCTGGTCATGGCGATCCGCTGGCCCTCGGGGGAGACGAGGAAGGCGGCCAGTGCCTGCTCCTGCTTCGTCTTGCCGGTCTTCGCGCCGAAGTACACGTTCTCGCCGTCGGCCAGCACGTCGGAGCCGGCCGGGCCGGCCGGAGCGGGGACGACCTCGTACGTGTTCTTGCCGGGCGTCGCGTCGAAGGTGGTGATGTTGTAAGGGCCGGTGAGGTACATGCCGGCGTTGCCGTCCTGGAAGTTGGTGGCGTTGGCGGTGATGGCCGTGAGCGCGCCCGGCTGGACGACGTTCTTGGCGCCGCAGAAGAGGTTGTCCTTCATCCACGTGACGGTCTTCACGGCCGCCGGCGAGTCCATGACGGGGCGGTAGCCGCCGCTGCCGTCCGGCTCGATGATCTTCGCGCCGCCCTGCCAGAGGTAACTGGCGCCCCACCAGGCGGCGTAGCCGTTCTGGGCGCTGCCGGGGACGACCATGCCGTAGGTGTCGGCCTTGCCGTCGCCGTCCGGGTCCTTCGCGGCGAAGGCCTCGGCGACGGTGAGCATGTCCTGCCAGGTAGTGGGCGCCTGAAGACCGAGCTTTTTCAGCCAGTCCTTGCGGATCATCAGGGTCATGGCCTGACGGGAGTACGGGATGCCGTAGTGCCTGCCGTCGAGGCCCACCGTGGACGACCAGCTCTTCGCGGTGATCTGGTCGCCGCCCGCGATCGACGCGGGATCGATGGGCTTGAGCAGGCCCTGGCTCTGGTAACTGCCCATCAGAGCCGTGTCGTTGATCATGACGTCCGGCAGGTCCTTGGTGGACGCGCGGCTCTGGAGCTGCTGGTCGAAGTTGACGACCGGCTGGTAGTCGACCTTGATCCCGGTCTTCTTGGTGAAGGCGGCGAACACCCGGTCGTAGGTGGCGGCGGAGTCCGGATTGCTCCGGGTCCACACCTCCAGCGTGTTCGGGTCACCGGCACCGGCGCGGTCGGACCCGGAACCACAGGCGGCCGTTGCGCACATCAATCCCGTGACGGTGGCCACGGCAGCCAGGCGGCGACGTCGTCGGCGATCGCCCATGGGCACTCTCCGTTCACATTCATGAACTTACTTCACGAATCTAAATGACGGCCCAAGCTACGAATCGTTTCATCAGAATGTCAAGACATGGCTGAAACATTTCACCGGTGTCACACAAGAGGGAGAGCTTCCCTTGGGAAATGCGGCTTGTCCGTCGGCGGTCCCTGTGCCTACCGTCCGGATCATGCTGCCTGTGGTGGAGACGGACGAGGAGTGGGACGCGGTCGTCCCCGACGAGAGGCCGATGCGGGCAGGAGCGGAGGACCTCTGCGTGCGGCTCGGACTGGCCGGGGAACCGCTGACCCGGTTCTCGGAGGGCTCGCAGCCCGTCTACGCCGTGGGCGACGACCTCGTCCTCAAACTGTTCCCCACCGCCGCGGCCCAGCACGGCGTGACCGAGGGCCGCGTACTGATGGCCCGCCTCACCCAGGCGTACGGCCATGCCTTCCCGCCCGCCGACCTGCTCGCGTACACACTGCTGCACGTGTACAGCAACCTCACCTGGTACCTGCGCGAACTCCAGGCACCCGCCAAGGATTCGCTTCCCGCACTCGCCGAGGCATGGTTCGCTACGGCATGACCCCTCGCACGATTCCCGACGGCGATGAGACTCCCGGTGCCGTCGCGGCCCGGCTCACCGGACGGCCGGTGACCGCTGAACGGTCGCTGTCGGGCGGACTCGCCGACGTCACCCTCGACGACGGGCGGTCGGTCGTCGTGAAGCGGGGCCACCGCCCCGGCGCGGTGCGGGCGGAGGCGGCCGGGCTGCGCTGGCTGGCCGAGGCCGGAGCCGTCCGCGTGCCGACCGTGTACGGGGACGACCCGCACCACCTGGTGATCGACCGGGTCCCGCAGGGCCGGCCGAGCGCCGGCGCGGCGGTCCGGTTCGGCCGGGAGCTGGCCGCCCTGCACGTCTGCGGCGCACCCGCGTTCGGCGCCCCGCCGCCCGGTGGCCCGAGGGACGCGTACATCGGAGACGCCCCGATGCGCAACGTCGAGGGCACCGACTGGCCCGCCTGGTACGCCGAACACCGCGTGCTCCCCTACCTGCGCCGCGCGGTCGACGACGGCACCGTGCGCCCCGCCGAAGCCGTCGTCGTCGAAGAAGTCTGCGTACGGCTGCCCGAGCTGGCGGGACCGGCCGAACCGCCCGCCCGGCTGCACGGCGACCTGTGGAACGGCAACGTGCTCTGGGGCGACGACGACCGGGTCCGGCTGATCGATCCGGCCGCGCACGGCGGCCACCGCGAGACCGACCTCGCGATGCTCCACCTCTTCGGCTGCCCCCACCTGGACCGGGTGCTGGAGGGCTATCGGCAGGCGGCACCGCTCGCCGCCGGCTGGCGCGACCGTATCGGCCTGCACCAGCTCTTTCCGCTCCTCGTGCACGCCGTGCTCTTCGGCCGCGGTTACGCGGAACAGGCCCTCGCGGAGGCACGAGCGGCCCTGGCGTGCTGAAGCGTCACCGGCCCGTCCGGGGCCACCTCAACGTCCCACGGCGTCACCGTCCCGCCGGTGTCCGCCGTCAGCTCGGTGAGGTGACGGACGGTGAGCTGCTCGCGCTCGACGATGCCGTGCACCGGCGTCAACCACCGGCCGGTAGTTCGCCGACAGTGGCGGCACGCTGGCCATCGACACCCGGTCTGCCCTCGACCCGGTTGTGCGACGGGCTGCCCTTCAGGTGCAGGCGCAGCCACTTGGCATCCTTCGGGCACAGGCGCAACCACTTGGCGTGCCACCGGCCGCCCTCCCCGCGCCGGAACCCCACGGCAGGTGTGCCGGACGACCAGCGGTTCCAGAAGGTGGCCCATCCCGGCATGATCGCAGGGCCGCGGGCGCCGGGGCAGGCAATTCCGTGCCAGGAACGGGGCCTTACGCCGACGTCAGGAGGGCTGGGCGCGCTCGGCGTCCTTCTTCTCCTTGATGCGCGCCGCCTCCTTGCGGACGTCGGCCTGCGTGGCGCGCTCCTTCTCCAGCCACTCGGGCCCCTCCTCCTTGAGCGCGTCGATCTGCTCGGTGGTGAGCGGTTCGGTGACTCCGCCGCGCGCGAGTCCGGCGATGGAGACACCGAGCTTCGCCGCGACCACCGGGCGCGGGTGCGGTCCCGTGCGTCGCAACTCCCGCAGCCACTCGGGCGGGTTCGCCTGGAGCTCGTTCAGCTCGGCGCGGGTGACGACGCCCTCCTGGAACTCTGCGGGGGTGGCCGGGAGGTACACACCCAGCTTCTTCGCCGCGGTGGCGGGCTTCATCGTCTGGGTGGTCTGGTGCGACTTCATGGTGTC
Organism: Streptomyces cellulosae; assembly: GCF_000721105.1. Taxonomy (GTDB): domain Bacteria; phylum Actinomycetota; class Actinomycetes; order Streptomycetales; family Streptomycetaceae; genus Streptomyces; species Streptomyces cellulosae_A. The sequence goes on along the minus strand of NZ_JOEV01000001.1, from coordinate 390,204 downwards.
CAGACTAACGACCGCGCACGAGCCCCCCGACCACGCCCGGTAGCCTGGCCAGGTGACAGGCACTGCGGCACCCCCTTCCTTCCGGCTCGCCTACGTCCCGGGAGTCACCCCCGGCAAGTGGGTGCGGATCTGGAACGAGCGCCTGCCCGACGTCCCCCTGGAACTCGTCGCGGTGTCGGCCGCCGAGGCCCCCGACGTGCTGCGCGACGGCCGCGCGGACGCGGCGCTGGTACGGCTCCCCGTCGACCGCGCGGTCTTCAGCGCGATCCCCCTCTACACCGAGACGACGGTCGTCGTGGTCCCCAAGGACCACGTCGTGACGGCGGCGGACGAAGTGGAGTGCGCCGATCTCGCGGACGAGACCGTGCTGCACCCCCTCGACGACGTCCTCGACTGGGAGGCGCCGCCGGGAGAGCCCGCGTTCGAGCGGCCCGCCACCATGGCCGACGCCGTCGAACTGGTGGCGGCGGGCATCGGCCTCCTCGTCGTCCCCCAGTCCCTGGCCCGCCTCCACCACCGCCGCGACCTCACCTACCGTCCGGTCGTCGACGCCCCCGAGTCCGGCGTCGCCCTCTCCTGGCCCGAGGACGCGACCACCGACCTGGTCGAGGACTTCATCGGCATCGTCCGCGGCCGCACCGTCAACAGCACCCGGGGCCGTCCGGCCCAGGCAACGCAGCCGACGGACAGGGCCAGGGAGAAGTCGTCCAAGGAGAAGTCCAAGGACAAGCCCCCCGCCCGCCGCAAACCCGCGCCCGGCAAGGCGACGGCCCGCAACCCGCGAAGCGGTTCCGGCGGCGCCACGGGAGGCAGGCGCGGCAAGCCCCGTCGCCGTTCCTAGCGGAGGGCGGGGCCCGTAGGCGCCGAGCGCGGCGTGACGGGTGCGAGGTCCTCCTGGCGGGTGCGCAGGTCACCGGCCGCCGTCTCCGACGCACGGTCACCCGGGCGCGGGAGTCCGCCGACCCCATGCGCTCGGCGCGCGTGGGCAGCCGTCCCGATGCCGCACGGAGCGCACGTGGCCGTCTCCCGACGCGGTCACTGCGTACACGTGGCCCTCTGCGCCGTACGCACCACCCGCCGTCCGTCCGACGCGCCGAGCAGCCCCGCGGACACCCATGCCCCCGTGGGGTCGTCCCCTTGGGCTGCGCGGGCGGGTCACACCGGAGTCGGTCCCTCGGAGAACGGTGCGGAGCCCGTGGGCGGGACGGAGAACGCCAAGGGACAGGAGAACGCCAAGGGACAGGAGAGGGCCAAGGGACGGGAGCGACCAGTTCCGGCCGTTCGCAGTCCGATGTCCTGCCGACAGAACACAGGTGTCCGGTCGCGCACGGTCCGGGGCGGCCCCGCGAGTGGCAGAATCTGGGCCGTGTACCGGGGGATCCTCGAGCGGGAGCCCGAGCTGGAACGACTGGCCCGGGCGGCGCGGGAGGCGGCCGACGGGGCCGGTTCCGTGGTCCTCGTCTTCGGCGAGGCGGGGATCGGCAAGTCGAGCCTGGTCCGGGCCATGCCCGAGCGGCTGCCCGACCGGGCCCGGATCCTCGTCGGCACCTGCGACGACCTGGACACCCGCCGCCCCCTCGGCCCGTTCCGCGACCTTGTCGGCAGCGTCGGCAGCGAGCTGGCGCGGGCCGTCCTGGCGGGCGGCGACCGGTACCGCGTCCACGAGGCCCTGCACACCGAACTGGCCGGCGCCCCGCATCCGGCGGTGCTCGTCGTCGAGGACGTGCACTGGGCCGACGAGGCCTCCCTGGACGCCCTGCGCTTCCTGGTACGGCGGATCGAGCGGCTGCCCGCGCTGCTCGTGCTGACCTACCGCGACGACGAGTTGAGTACCGGGCATCCCCTGCGCCACCTGCTCGGACAGGTCTCCCGCGCACCCCGGATGCACCGGATGCCCCTGGCCCGGCTCTCCCTCGACGCGGTGCGCGCCCTCAGCGCCACCGGGCGGCTCGACGCGGCGCACGTCTACGAGGTGACCTCCGGCAACCCCTTCTTCGTCACCGAGGTCGTGGCCACCGGCGACACCGGAGACGTGCCCCCGACGGTCGTCGACGCCGTACTCGCCCGGCTGCGCGGGCTGGACGCCGCCGCCCTGGCCGCGCTGGAGCGGCTCGCCATCGTCCCCTCGGCCGTCGAACGCCCGCTCGTCGACGCTCTGCTCACGGAGGGCGTCGCCGTGCTGGCGCCGGCCGAACAGCGCGGACTGCTGACCGTGACGCCGGAACGGGTGGCGTTCCGGCACGAGCTGATCCGGCGGGCCGTGGCCGACTCCTTGCCCGCCGCCCGGCGGATCGAGCTCAACCGCACCGTCCTCGCGGCCCTCGTCACCCGCCCCGGCACCGACGCCGCCCGCCTCCTCCACCACGCCGCACAGGCCGGCGACCAGGATGCCGTCGCCCGCTACGGACCCGACGCCGCCCAGGACGCCTCCGGCGCCGGCGCCCACCGCGAGGCCGCCGCCCACCTGCGGCTCGTCCTGCGCGAACGGCACCGCTACCCCCCGGCCGAACTCGCCAGCCTGCTCGAACGGTACGCCGTGGAGAGCTACACCATCGCCGACACCGCCGCGGCCGTGCCCGCCCAGCGGGAAGCAGTCGCCCTGCGCCGCACCCTCGGCGACACTCTCGCCCTCGGCGCCGACCTGCGGTGGCTGTCCCGGATCCACTGGTGGGCCGGGGACGCCGAACACGCGCAGGAGGCGGCCCGCGAGGCCGTGACCGTCCTGGAACACGCCGGCGACGACCGGCTGTTGGCGCTCGCCCACAGCAACACGGCCCAACTGCGCATGCTGTCCGAGCGGTACGCCGAGGCCGTCGAACACGGTGAGCGTGCCATCGTCCTGGCGCGCAAGGTCGACGATCCGGCGATCCTCTCGCACGCCCTCAACAACGTGGGCACGGCCCGCTGGCGCGGCGGCGAGCCGGCCGGACGCCACCAGTTGGAGGAGAGCCTGGAGGTCGCGCTCGCCGCCGGCGAGGTCGAGCACGCCTGCCGGGCCTACGCCAACATCATCTGGAACCTGCTCGACGGCTTCCGGTTCGCCGAGGCCGACCGCTTCCTGCCCCCGGCCATGGACCTGGCCGACCGCGCCGAACACCTCGGTTTCCTGAACTACCTGCACGTCGAACTCGCCATGCGACGCCTGGCCGCCGCCGACTGGGACGAGGCCGAGAAGCACGCCGAGTTCGGCATGCACGACTTCGTACCGGCCCGCTGCCCCGCCCTGACCGTCCTCGCCCGCATCCGCGCCCGCCGCGGTCTGCCCGGCGCCGGTGAACTCCTCGCCGAGGCCTGGGAGATCGCCGTACGCACCAAGGAACTCCAGCGCACCGGGCCGGTGGCGGCCGCCCGGGCCGAGGTGGCCTGGCTGTGCGGGGACCCGGCCGCCGTGGTCGCCGCAGCCCAACCGGTCCACGCCCAGGCGAGCCGACTGCCCGGCACCCCGCACCGCGACGAACTCGGCTACTGGCTCACCAAGGCCGGCCACCCGGTCCGCACCGACGACTCGGACCATCCGTACGCGCTCCAGACCCGCGGCGAGTGGCGGCGGGCCGCCGCGCTCTGGCAGCGGGCGGGCTGCCCCTACGAACACGCCGCCGCGCTCGCGGAGAGCCCGGAGGCCGCCGACCAGCTCACCGCGCTCGCCGCCTTCGACGCACTGGGCGCCGAACCGGCCGCCCGGCTGGTCCGCGCCGAACTGCGCCGCCTCGGTGTGCCCCACATCCCCCGCGGACCGCACGCGGTGACCCGCCGCAACCCCGCCGGACTCACCGAACGCCAGCTCCAGGTCATGCGGTTGCTCACCGAGGGGCTGACCAACGCCGAGATCGCCGCACGGCTCGTGGTGTCGGTGCGCACCGTCGACAACCACGTCCGCGCGGTGCTCGACAAACTCGACGCGCCGACCCGGCGCCACGCCGCCGTCCGCGCCGCGGAACTCGGACTGATCGACGGCCGCGAAACGTAGGTATGCGGCGGGCCCGAGCTGGGTGACCGCCACGGATACCCGCACCAGTGCGACCGGATAGAACGGGCGGATCGACCCGAAACGACAACGGGGGACCCGTATGACCAGCACACCCGTCCACGCCGCCCGCCGTGAACTCGCCGGCTTCAACGGGGAGTTGATCGGCCCGGACGACTCCGCGTATCACGAGGCCCGTACCGTCTACAACGCGATGATCGACCGGCGCCCCGCCCTCGTCGCCCGCTGCGCCGACGCGGACGCCGTGGCCCGCGTGATCGGCTTCGCCCGCTCGCACGCCCTGCCGCTCGCGGTACGCGGCGGCGGCCACCACGGTGCCGGACTCGGCACCGTCGACGGGGGAGTGGTCGCCGACCTCTCCCCGCTCAAGGACATACACGTCGACCCCGAGGCCCGCACGGTCCGGGTCGGCGGCGGCTGCGTCTGGGGCGAGGTCGACCGCGCCACCCACGCCCACGGCCTCGCCACCCCCAGCGGCATCATCTCCACCACCGGCGTCGGCGGCATCGCCACCGGCGGCGGGCTCGGCCACCTCACCCGCACGTGCGGCCTGACCATCGACAACCTGCTGGAGGCCGACGTCGTCCTCGCCGACGGCAGCCGGGTGCGGGCGAACGCCGACGACAACCGCGACCTGTTCTGGGCGATCCGCGGCGGAGGCGGCAACTTCGGCGTCGTCACCTCGTTCCTGTTCCGCCTGCACGACGTCAGCACGGTGATCGCCGGACCGACCTTCTGGCCCGTCGAGACCAGTGCCGATGTCCTCGCCGCCTACCGGGACTTCCTCCCGCGGGCGCCCCGCGAGCTCAACGGCTTCTTCCTGCACGGCACGGTCCCGCCCGCCCCGCCGTTCCCCGAGGACATCCAGCTGCGCAAGATCGCGGGCGTCGTCTGGTGCCACACCGGCGACGACCCCGAGGCGGCCGCACGGGAGATGGCCCCGCTGCTCGACGCCCTGCCCACTCCCTTGCTGCACGCGCCGTCGGCGATGCCGCACCCCGACATGCAGGCCATGTTCGACGGGCTCTACCCGCCCGGCCACCAGTGGTACTGGCGCGCCGACTTCGTCGACACCATCCCCGACGACGCCGTCTAGCTCCACGCCAAGTTCGGCGCCGAGGTGCCCACCATGCAGTCGACGATGCACCTGTACCCGATCGACGGCGCCGCCCACGACGTCGGCCCCGACGAGACCCCCTGGGCCTACCGCGACTCCACCTGGGCCTCGGTCTACGCCGGCGTCGACCCCGACCCGGCCAACGCCGAGCTCGTCAAGCGGTGGACGGTCGACTACTTCGACGCCCTGCACCCGTACTCGGCGGGCGGCGCCTACGTCAACATGATGATGGACGAGGGCCAGGAACGCGTCCGGGCAAGCTACCGCGGCAACTACGACCGCCTGGCCGCCGTCAAGGCCGACCTCGACCCGGACAACGTCTTCCACCTCAACCAGAACATCCGGCCGACGCCGGGGCCGCGCCCCTGAACCGGGAGCACGGTCACGCCACCGGCACCGTGCGCACCAGCCAGTCGTGGGCGGTGCGGGCCGTGAACTCGGCCTGACCGCCCGCCACCAGCAGATCCGCGGTGGCGAACTCCGGACCGCCCGCCTGCGCCGTGAGGTACGGGATCGCGATGCAACGCATCCCGGCCGCGTGCGCGGCGGCGGCGCCCGGCGCCGCGTCCTCCACGACCACGCAGTCGGCCGGGGCCGCGCCGAGCCGGCGGGCCGCCTCCAGGAACACGTCCGGAGCGGGCTTGCCGTGGGCGACCTCGTCCGCCGACACGGACGTCCGCAGATACGCGTCCAGGCCGGTCCCGGCCAGCACCGCCGCGATGGCCTCGGGCGACGAACCCGAGGCCACGGCCATCGGAACACCCGCACTCGCCAGCAACTCCACGAACTCGCGCATCTGCGGGTACGCGCGCGTGGAGGCGCGGGCCAGCTCCAGATAGAGGCGGTTCTTGGCGGCGAGGATCTCCTCGACGGAGGCTCGCAGGCCGTACCGGTCCTTCCAGTCGGCGACCGTCTCCAGCGTGCTGATGCCGACGAACCGCTCGTGGTCCGACCAGCTGTAGTCCAGGACGCCGTACGCGGCGAGAACCTGGCGGCCCGCTTCGTAATAGTTCGGCTCGCTGTCCACGAGCGTTCCGTCGAGATCGAAGATGACCGCGGTGTCGCCGAGATTGCTCATGGTCCCAGGATGTCAAAGGTCATTTCCGGCCCGCCCGTCCCATCGACTCCACCAGCGGCAGCAACCGGTACGGGACCCGCTCGCGCAGGGCCACCTCGGTGCGGGTGCGGACGACTCCCGGCAGACTGATCAGCTTCTGGATCACGTCCTCCAGCTGCGCGTTGTCGCGCGCCACCACCCGCGTCAGCAGATCACCGCCGCCGGTGATCGAGAAGGCCTCCACGATCTCGGGTACGGCGGCCAGCGCGTCCCCCACGTCGTCCAGATGCCCCTGGGTGACCTCGATGTGCACGAACGCGAGCACCGGGTGGCCGAGCGCGGCGGGGGAGAGGGACGGACCCGTACCGGTGATCACCCCGTCCCGTTCCAGCCGGTCGAGACGGGCCTGCAGCGTGCCGCGGGCGACCCCGAGGATCCGGGCGTACTCGCGCACGCTCGTACGGGGCTGCTCCAGCAGCAGCCGCAGGATGCGGGTGTCCAGCTCGTCCACGGACATCGCGCCGGGCTCCTCGTCCATGGTCCGTTGGCCCGCCGATGGACGCGCGAGGACCGTTCTTCCTGTACCAATGGCCCAGCATTCTAAGCACCGCTTGAGCCAGATGGTGACGTGGTGTTGCAATGAGCACGTCGATGGCGCTGCGGATCCCGCGGCGCCTTTTGCATGCCAGGGGCGAAGGAGGAGGGAATCAGTGCTGAAGCGGATGTTCGCGGCGCCGGACCCGGGGCGGGTGCGGCTGCGGTTCGCCACACGGGCCGTGCTGGGCATCGGGCTCGCGGTGGTCCTGTGCGGGCTCGCCGGACACTCGCTCGTCGGCGCCGTCACCGGTGGGCTGGCCGCACTGCTCGCCCTGTTCACCGTCACGGACGCCACCGTCCGCCGGCAGGCCGTCACCACGGCGCTGCTGCCCGCGGTCGGCCTGCCCGTGCTTGCCGCCGCGGCCGCACTGCACGACCAGCCGGTCGCCCGCGACCTCGCCTTCCTCGCCGTGGTCGGCGCGGGCGTGTACGCGCGGCGCTGGGGCCCGCGCGGGCACAGCCTCGGCGTGTTCGCGTTCATGACCTTCTTCGTGGCGCAGTTCCTGCGCGCCACCACCGACCAACTGCCCGAGCTGTACGCGGCCGTCGTCCTGTCCGTCCTGACCGCCGCGTCGGTCCGCTTCGGCCTGTGGTGCTACGAGCTCCGCATCCCGCCGGCCCCCGTCCCCGCCCCGCCGGGCGGCACCGGCCTGGCCCGCGTGACCACCCGCCAGGCGATCCAGGCGACCGCGGGCGCGGGCTTCGCGCTGGTCGTGGGCCAGCTGGTGTCGGGCCAGCGCTGGTACTGGGCCGTCGGCGCCACCTGGTGGATCTTCGTCAACACCATCTCGCGGGGCGAGACCCTCGTCCGCGGCTTCCGCCGGATCCTCGGCACGGTCATCGGCATCGGCCTCGGCCTGCTCATGGCCGTGCCGCTGGCCGGGGCCCCGGTGCCGACGGCCGTGCTCCTCGCCGTCTGCGTCTTCGGCATCTTCTACACGGCCGCCGTGTCCTACACCTGGATGATGCTCTGCGTGACCCTCCTCGCCGAGCTGCTCTACGGCCTCCTCGGCGTCCTGGAGCCCGGCCTGCTGGCCCTCCGCCTGGCCGAGACCGGCGTCGGCGCGCTCGGTGCCGGGCTCGCGGTGCTCTTCGTCCTGCCCGTCACCACGCACACCGTCACCGACGCCTGGATCCAGCGGGCCCTGCACTGCGTCCACGCCTGTACGGCCGAGGCGGCGGCCCGCCTGGCCGGCTCTCCCACGGCCGACCCCGCACCCCACGTGGCCGAACTGGAGCGACTCCTCGGCCGCGTACGCCTGTCGACCGCCCCGCTGGTCCACCCTCTGAACCCGATGCGGGCCCGCAAACACCGCGCCCGCCGAGTCCTGGCCCTCCTCGACGCCTGCGCCCACGAGATCCACGGCCTGACCACCACCGCCGCACACCCGGAGGCCTCCCACGACGCCCGCCTGGCCATGGCGTGCCGACGGGTCGAGGGGGCGGTGGAGGCCCTCACCGGGGGCGGGGGCGGGAGTGCTCCGGCGAGCGGTGGTTCGGTTGGGGATGCGGCTGCGGACCGCGGCCCGGCCTGGGGTACGGCCCCGGACGGCGGCCCCGAGCGCGGCGCGCGGACGGGCGACGCCCTCACGGCTCGCGGTACCCGCGGCGCCTCGCTCACCGGCCCCGGGGGCGCTCTCAGAGGCGGCGTACGCGAGAACGTGCCGACGTACGCTCCCGCCCCGGCACCCGCGCTGGCCCACCTGGACGGCCTGGAGCGAGCCCTCGCGGAACTGGCCACCCCTCTCCGGGCCCCCTCGGGCTCGCCGCTCGTCGGCGCTTGAGGAGCCGCCCGGGTCGGGGTGCGGCGAGTGCGGCGGGGGTGGATCCGGCGCGGGCCGACGGGCACCGACGGGCACCGATGGGTGCCGACGGGTGCCGACGAGGAGGCCGACCGCGCCCCCCGTGCCGAAACGCCGCACAGCGGTGCACACCCCCGAGCCGCGCATCCCCGAGGAGCCGCCGCCCCGGGCGAGTTCTCCCGCCGAGCCGCCGCCCTTTCCCTGCCGCCGAGCCGCCGCCCCACCGTCACCGCCACCGGCGTGGGCAAGGCCGCTCCACCGAGCAGCCGCACCGCTGAAGTCCCCGCCCCAGGCCGCCTGCGAAGCCACCGCCCCTTCGGCATGTCGCATCGCGCCTTTGGCAAACGAAAACCCTCATCTGGTCTAGACCTTACGTGATCGACTGCTACCGTCGCCCCCGACGGCGCAGCACTGGCACAGCACCGGCACAGCACCGGCACAGCACCGAAAGGGGACCGCGGTGGCACACGGCGGCAGGCGGGGACGGCGGGCCTTCATCGGGTCCTTCACGGCGGCCGGAGGGCCCGGCATCGTGACGGCGGCCGTGGACGAGGACAGCGGCGCGCTGACCCTGCTCAGCGCTCGGGACCATCTCCCCGACCCGTCCTACCTGGCCCTCGCGCCCGACGGCGGCATGCTCTACGCCATCAGCGAGACCGCCGAGGGTGCCGTGGCCGCGTACCGCGTCACCGAGGACCAGCCCGAGCCGACCGGTCCGCCGGTGCCGGTCGGCGGGGACGGCCCCACTCACCTCGGCGTCCACGCGGGCCACGTCCTCACCGCCAACTACGGCTCCGGCAGCGTCACAGCCGTGCCGCTCCGCCCCGACGGAACCCTCGCCGCCGCCCCGTCCGCCGTGCTCCGGCACACCGGCTCGGGCCCGTACACGCCCCGCCAGCAGGGCCCGCACGCCCACCAGGTCCAGTCCGATCCGAGCGGCCGCTGGGCCGTCAGCGTCGACCTCGGCACGGACTCGGTGCGCGTCTGCACGCTGACCGACGGCGGCCTCGCGCTCCACCAGGAGGCGCCCCTGCGGCCCGGCTCCGGCCCGCGCCACCTGGTCTTCCATCCCAACGGTGCGTACGCCTATGTCGTCAACGAACTCACCCCGACGGTCACCGTCTGCCGCTGGGACGCGGCGGACGGCACGCTGAAGCCGCTGGCCGAGACTCCGGCCCTGCCCGGCGCGGCGGCCGGCGACGCCTACCCCTCGGGCATCGTCGCCGCACCCGACGGCCGCTTCGTATGGATCGCCACCCGGGGCGAGGACGTCGTCTCCACGTTCGCCGTCGAGGGCGAGGGGGAGGGCCTGCGGCTGGTCGGCACGGTGTCCTGCGGCGGCCGCTGGCCCCGGGCGCTCACTGAGGCGGACGGCAGCCTTTACGTCGCCAACGAGCGCTCCGGCGACGTCGCCTGGTTCGCCGTCGACCAGGCGACCGGACTGCCGCGCTTCGAGGGCTCGGTCGAGGTGACCGCGGCCTCCTGCGTGGTCATCGGCTGAGCCGGCCGGCGTCCGTACGGCGAAGGGCCCGCTCCTGCGCGGAGCGGGCCCTTTCGCTGTACGAACGTGCGGTGCGCGTCAGCGGACCGGCGTGCCCTGCGGCTGCGGCGGCGCGATGCCCAGCGCGGTCGTGTACTTGGCCAGGGCGAGCTTGCCGATCGCCGGGTAGGGGCCGAGCGCCTCGGCGGCGGAGCAGCCCGCCTCCCTGGCCGCCTCCGCGATCAGACCGGCGTCGATCTCCGGCCCTATCAGGTACGGCGCGAGTGCCAGCTGCTGCGAACCGGAGGAACGGAGCTGCTCGGCGACAGACGCGATCGAGCCGTCCTGGTCGAGCGCCGCCGCCATCACCGGCACGGCCAGGCGCGCGGCGAGCAGCATGCCGGTGATCCCGGCCGCCTGCACCGCCTCGTCGCCACCCACGGACGCCAGGATGATGCCGTCCGCGGCGGTCGCCACCGTGAACAGCCGGGCGCGGTCGGCGCGGGCCAGCCCGGCCTCCGACAGCCGCACGTGCAGCGCCTCGGCGAGCAGCGGGTGCGGGCCCAGTACATCGGTGAGGTCGGCCGCGACCCGGCTCTCCATCACGGCCTGGCGGACCCGGCGCAACAGCGCGCTGTCCGGACCGGCCAGCAGCGGCACGACGACGGCCACCGGCCCGTCGGGCTCCTTGACGTCCAGACCGGCGGCCCTGGCCTGCTCGTATCGGCCGGTGCGCTCCTCCGCGGCGTGCGCCAGCACGGCCTGCAGGGTGGGGAACTCCGCGTCGTCCCCGTCCAGGTACCCGATCCGGGCGTCGAGGCCGGGGAGCTCGGAGCGTGCGATGCTCACGACCTCGTCGGCAAGACTGCGCGTGGCGGCGCCCGGGGTGCCCGGAACCGCCAGAACCAGCGCGGGGGCGCCCTCGGGAGCCGCCAGCGGCTCGGGTCGGCGGTGCCGCCCGGGCTGGCGAGGTCGCGGCATTCGTACTGGCAGGCCGGACGCGGGCCCAGTGGGGGAGCTCATGGCGTCGCATGTTACTGGCATATGGGGCTCCCCTGTTCGGGGAGGGTGCAGGTGAGCGGTATCCGTCCTGTTTTGTCTGATGAGTTACGTACGGATCAGAACTGATCAGCGGGTATTCCGGCCGCAGTTCACCCTTTTGTGTCAACCACGCACAGCAGTGCCTCATCGCGCGGCAGAGCGAGCGAGCCCGTGGCCAGCGCCACGGCGATACGGGCCGCCCCCCGCAACGGATCGCCCTCGGCCGCCACCCGCCGCGCATGCGGCAGCCGCCTCGCCAGTTCCTTCTCCAGGGGGAGGACCAGCGGATCGCCCATCCTGAACAGGCCCCCGGTGAGGGCGACCCGGGGTTCGCCGTCGGCCGGGCAGACGGCGGCCGCGGAGTCGGCCATGTGCCGGGCCGCGGCACGCAGGATGTCCGCGGCGACGGGGTCGTCGGCGGCGCAGGCCGCCACCTGGGGCGCGAAGGACGCCAGTACGGCGGGACGGTCCGCGCGTGGATACAGCCTGCCCGGCAACTCCCGGGCGGGACCGAACGCTTCCTCGGCGCAGGTCAGCAGTCGCGCGGAGCCGCCGTCCCGACCGTCGTGGGCCCGCAGCGCCGCCTCCAGCCCGGCCCGGCCGATCCAGGCGCCGCCTCCGCAGTCGCCGAGGAGATGCCCCCAGCCGTCCGCCCGGCGCCAGCGGGTCAGATCCGTACCGATCGCGATCAGCCCCGTGCCCGCGGCGACCACCGCACCCGGCCGGGTCCCCAGCGCACCGGTGTAGGCGGTGACCGCGTCGGCGACGAGGGCGACCTGACGGACACCGAACTCCCGCGCCAGCGCGCCGGGCAGTTCGGCGCGCAGCGCCTCACCCAGGGTGGCGAGACCGGCGGCACCGATCACCGCGGTGCCCAACCCGCCGATCCCGGTCTCGCTGAGCGACGCGCGGACCAATGGCACCAGTTGCTCCATGAAGTGCACCGGGTCGATACCCCGGTCACCCGTGCGCACCGGCTCCCGGGACTCCCGCTCGGCCCGCCAGGTGCCCGCGGCCGTACCGACGACGGCACGCAGTCCGGAGCCGCCGGAGTCGACGGCGAGGAACCCGTCCGCAGTACCGGTCACGGCAGGCGCCCGTACACCGGCTGTCCGCCGTGGCCGGTCAACAGGTCGCCGGCCCGGCCGACGGGCCGGGAGCCGAGGAATCCGCGAGGCTTGATCACTGGAGGCAACAGGGTCCCCTCCTTCCCGTTGACCGGCTGCGAGATCTGCTGAACAGGCCCGGTGGCCTGGATGAGGAGGAAGAGTAGCGCCCGAAAACGGCCTCATGCACCGGGGTCTCCCCGTGCATGCGGGGAGGCGGTGTGTGTCAGTAGAGTGACGCGCTGTGGCACGACGACCCTTGCACGAACAAGTTGAAGCAGGCTGGGCGAAGGCTCTCGATCCTGTGGCCGAACGTATCGCCGCCATGGGGGATTTTCTCCGGGCCGAGATAGCCGCGGGCCGGACCTACCTTCCGGCGGGGGCGAATGTGCTGCGGGCCTTCCAGCAGCCCTTCGACGGCGTCCGCGTCCTGATCGTCGGTCAGGATCCTTATCCGACACCGGGGATGGCCATGGGGCTGAGTTTCTCGGTGGCGCCCGAGGTGCGTTCGTTGCCGGGCAGTTTGGAGAACATCTTCCGGGAGCTCCACGCGGACCTGGGGCTGCCCCGGCCGTCGAACGGGGACCTGACGCCGTGGACCGAGCAGGGGGTGCTGCTGCTCAACAGGGCACTGACGACGGCGCCCCGCAAGCCGGGGGCCCATCGTGGCAAGGGGTGGGAGGAGGTCACCGAGCAGGCGATCCGGGCGCTGGTGGCCCGGGGTACACCATTGGTGTCGGTGTTGTGGGGCCGGGATGCCCGCAATCTGAAGCCGCTGCTCGGGGACCTCCCCGCGATCGAGTCCGCCCACCCGTCCCCGATGTCGGCGGACCGGGGCTTCTTCGGCTCGCGCCCGTTCAGTAGGGCCAACGACCTGCTCGAGCGGCAGGGCGCACGACCGGTCGACTGGCGCCTGCCGTAGGGCATGGCTGTCGCAGCGGCCGACCGGCACGGGGCCGCCGCCAGCCGGGAGGTAGGCGCGTCCCGCGGCGATCTCCTCGCGCAGGACGTCGCCCTACCGTGCGATCCGTCCATCGACGGGGCTCCAGGGCCCTCGCCCGACCCGGTGCGACGACTTGACGCGACGGTCGTGGTGCCGCGGGCGTCACCCCACCGCCGCAAGGGCAGCGGGGATCAACCGGTGGCCGGGACTGCGGCGCGGGCCGACCTATCTGCGGTTTAGGCTCATCCGACCACCGCGGCCCGCACACACAGCACGTCCGGCAGATGCGAGGCCAACTGCCGCCAGCTGTCGCCGTCGTCGGCCGACGCGAACACCTCGCCGTTGCGGTTGCCGAAGTACACGCCGGCCGGGTCGGCGTCATCCGTGCACAGCGCGTCCCGCAGCACCGTGCCGTAGTGGTCCTCCTGGGGCAGGCCCGCCGTCAGCGGCTCCCAGCTCTTGCCCGCGTCCGCCGTCCGGAAGACCCGACATCGCCGGCCCGCCGGTACCCGGTCCGCGTCGGCGTTGATCGGGAACACGTACGCCGTGTCGCCGCGCCGGGGATGCGCCGCCACCGCGAAGCCGAACGTGGACGGCAGGCCCTCGCCGATGTCCGCCCAGTGCGCACCCGCGTCGTCGCTGCGGTAGACGCCCCAGTGGTTCTGCAGGTACAGCCGGTCCGGGTTCGCCGAGTCCCGCGCGACCTTGTGCACGCACTGGCCGAACTCCGGGTTCGGGTCCGGCAGGAACACCGCGGAGACACCGGAGTTGGAGGGCTCCCAGTTCGCGCCGCCGTCCTTCGTCCGGAACACGCCCGCCGTCGACACGGCGACCGTGACCGCGCGCGGATCCCGCTTGTCGGTGAGGACGGTGTGCAGACCCTCACCGCCCCCGCCCGGCACCCACTGGGAGCGCGTGGGGTGCTCCCACAGGGGGCGGACCAGCTCGAAGCTCTCCCCGCGGTCCTCGGAGCGGTACAGAGCGGCCGGTTCCGTGCCCGCGTACACCACGTCCGGCTCGGCGGCCGCCGGATGCAGCTGCCAGACCCGCTCCAGCGAGGCCTGCGTGTCGGGTGGGAACTTGACGGCCGGCTGGGCCGGTTCCGTCCAGGTCCGGCCCAGGTCGTCCGAGTGGAAGACGGAGGGACCCCAGTGCGCGCTGTCACCGCCGGCCAGAAGCCGCGGCCGGTCCCCGCGGGTGTCGACGGCGACCGAATACACCGCCTGTGCGTTGAAGTAGGGGCTTTCGTCGAACTCCCAGGCGCCACCTCGCCTGCGCCCGATGAACAGGCCTTTGCGTGTGCCCACGGCGAGCAGTACCTCGGTCATGCCGGTCACCTCCGCGACGTCTTTGTCCCAGCCATTCGCCAGTCTGCACCCCACCACTGACAGTCACCCCCGGAACGGGCTCCGCCGCAGGTCAGCGCGGCGAGGGTAGCGGCGCCGCGGCATCCGCGGGCCGCTTTCGCGAAGGTGCCGCGCGGAATCGGGACGCGTGCGAGCGTCGTGTCGGGAAACCCGCTGTGAGCATCCAGGACCCGGCTCCCGTATGGGAGGGCGGTCCGGCATGTTCGTGCGCTGATGAGGAGGATGCCTGCGATGGCGTTCCGTGGTCCGAAGGTCTGGCTGTGGCGCTGGCGGCGCAATCCGCTCAAGCGGCGCGCCGACGCGGTGGAGGCGTGGCTCGTGCTCGGCGCGTGGGCGCTCACTGTTGTCGCCGGCGTACTCGCGGGCCTGGGCGTCGCCCAGGCCGTGGAGCACAGCCTGGCCCGGGAGCGCGTCGAATGGCATTCCGTCGTGGCGCACCTCACCGAGAAGGCGCCCGGAGCGGCGGCCGCGCCCTCCAGCAGGGCGAGCGGCGAACGGGTGTGGGCCAAGGTGCGCTGGAGGGCGCCGGACGGCTCCGAGCACACGGGCCAGGCGCGGGTGGACCCCGGCAGCAGCTCCGGTACCCCGGTCACCGTCTGGACGGACCCCGAGGGCCGCCTGGTGACGAAGCCCGCCACCGCCGCCCAGGCCCGTCTGCGGTCCGCCCTGACCGGCGCCCTGACCGGTGTCGGCG
Source organism: Streptomyces cellulosae (assembly GCF_000721105.1). Taxonomy (GTDB): domain Bacteria; phylum Actinomycetota; class Actinomycetes; order Streptomycetales; family Streptomycetaceae; genus Streptomyces; species Streptomyces cellulosae_A. Next base: position 375,015 of record NZ_JOEV01000001.1, on the reverse strand, counting down.
CCGCGGCCATGCCCTTCGTCGGCGGGCGTGTGCTGCGCGGGCGTCTGGAACGCCGGCGCATGGAGCAGTGGGACGCCGAGTGGGCACGGTTCGGTCCCCTGTGGGGCCGCACGACGGGCTGAGGGCGAGTCCATCGTCCCCTGCCATGAGAGCGGGGGACCGCCGCCCGCTGCCGACGGGAGGCGGCACCCGTGCTGCTTGCTGCCCTACCCGCCCGCCAGCGCTGCCCGGCACAGTCCGGCCAACCGCTCGTCCTCAGGGATGTCGTGGCTTCCGTGACCCCCGGGCAGCGCGAGGTGGCGTCGCCGCGAGGCCAGTTCCGACTCCGGCAGGTCTCGTAGCGGCGCGGCGGCCGGTCCCATGTCCACGAGGCACTCGGCGACGGTGACGCGGGTGTGCGGGTGCTCCGTCCAGCCCGCCCGCAGCACCGGAAGGACGGGCTCGGCGTCCCCGTCGATCCGCCACAGCGCGCATGCGGCCGCCACCTGCTCCCACAGCGGCCCATCCGCCACCGCGCGCCGCAGCGCGGCCGATGCCGGACGAGCGGCCGGCCCCATACGCGACAGCACCTGCACGGCCTGCCGACGACGGCGGTCCCCAGCCGCCACCTCCCGCGACAGCACGGGCAGCACGATGGCCGCCTCCCCTTCCACCTCCCACAAGGCACCCGCCACCGCACTCGCCTGCTCGGTGTCCAGCAGCCCCCGAAGCACCGGCACCGCGTCCCGGGCGGCGGCCCCGAACAGACCCAGCGCGCGGACCACCTGCCCCAGGTAAGCGCCGTCCGGCCAAAGCCCGTCCGACCCGAGCCCCTCGGACGGTCTGAGCCCGTCGGACGGTCCCCGTACCAGCCGCATCACCTCTGGCAGGGCGTCCTGGTCACCCAGGGTGATGAGCGCCGACAGCAGGGGTACGGCGAGTTCCGGGGCCCGCGGCGAGCCGAGGGGTATCGCCCCGAGCCGGCGCCGTACCACGGGCGCGAGGGGCGCCGCGGCCCGGCCCAGGTGGCCGATCGCAGGCCCCAGATCACCGGGGACGTCCGGCCCCGCCAGCACCTCCGCGAGAACCGGCACCGCCCGCGGATCCCCGCACCGGGCCAGGGCCTTGAGCGGGCCGCCGAGCAACGGCGTCCCACGCCGGCACCGCCGCACCCACCGGTCGGGCCGGGAGGCCACCAGCGCGGCGAGACGATCGGCGGCCGGCCCCGCCAGGCCGAACAGATCCATGAGCACGGACACTGCCGCTTCGGACAACCGGCCGTCCTCTTCGCCCAGTTGGTGCCCGATCAGAGTGACCGGTCCGGTGTGGTCGGTCCGCCACTCGCGCAGCAACCCGGCCGCCATCCACACGGCGTTGCAGCGGTCGGTCGGGTCCGGGCTGGTCAGCTGCCCCTCGAGGAGGGCGGTCCGGTCGGCCAGCCGGTCGTCGAGCGCGGTGTGGAGGGAGCGCAGCAGATGGGAGCCCTCCTCGTCCACCGGCCAGAGTCGATGCAGACGGCGCCCGAGCGTCTCCTTGCCGGACCCGTGCGCCTTCTCCCGCCGCACGGTCCGCCCCGCTGAGCGTTCCCTGAGCAGCCGGACCGCGAGGGGCACCAGGTCGGACGGGACACGGCCGGGAGCGCACCTGACGAGCTGACCGAGCGCCGCGAGCCGCAGCCCCGGTTCGTACGGAGGCCCGCTCCGTGCCACCAGCGGCTCCAGCGCCTCGCCGGCGTACGCGGGGTGCCGTCGTACGAACAGGCCGAGGCTCTCCATGAGCGCGAGCAGCACCCAGTCGTTCCGCTCCACCGCGATCCGTTCCCGCAGCACCCCCAGAACCCGGGCCGGTTCATCCAGGAACCGCACCAGCGCACCCGCGGCCGCCCGGCGCACCGCGGCGTCCGCGTCCCCGGCCAGCCGCACGAAGACCTCGGCCCCGGCCCGGATCACGTCAGCGGCCGGCGCCCCGCTGCCACCGAACCCGTTCACCAGACCCGGGGCGCCACCGCTCGCGCGACGGGGACCGCCCTCCCCCTCCTGACCCACGGTCCCCACGCTCACCAGCAGTTCGACTATCCCGTCCCGATCCGGCACAGTCTCGTCGCCCGCGAGCGCGAGCAGAAACGGAACGCAGGCGAGTGTCGAGTCGTACACGGTGCCCTGGTCGTGCAGCGTGCCGTACATCCGGTCCAGCGCGTCCTCCCGCTCGGCCGGGTCCCGCGAGGCCAGCCCCCGCAGGAGTCCGGGCACGTCCTCCGCGCTGCCGTGCGCATGCCGCAGCGCGGCCCAGTCGACTTCGTCGATCCCCGTGAACACGTTGTCCTCCCCAGGCGAAGCACCACCTGATCGTGAGTCTTCACCACGGCACTGACAACGAAGCGGAATCGGGGCGTGACTGTGTGCAGGGACTCAGGGTCCGGACGTCAGCGCGCGTCTCAGGATCCCGTCCAGACCGGCGGTGTCGGGAAGGGTGCCGAAGGCGTGGCCCCAGTCGCCGCCGAGCCGGGTCGCGCAGAACGCGTCGGCGACGGCGGGCGGGGCGTGCCGGACCAGGAGGGAGGCCTGCAGGGCGAGGGCCATCAGCTCCACCAGCCGCCGCGCACCCGCCTCCGACGCCTGCGTCAACTGCTCCTTCAGCCGCGTCACGGCCGCGTCCAGTCGGGCGTCCGCCCCCTGCGCCAGGGCGAGTTCGCCGAACAGGGCGTCGGCGGCCCCGGGCTGTCGTCGCAACGCCCGCAGCACATCGAGGGCGTTGACGTTCCCCGAGCCCTCCCAGATCGACAGCAGGGGGGCCTCGCGGTAGTGGCGGGGCATGCCCGACTCCTCGACGTAGCCGTTGCCGCCGAGGCACTCCAGGGCCTCCGCGGTGAAGGCCGGGCCTCGTTTGGTGACCCAGTACTTGCCGACGGCGGTCGCGATCCGCCGGAACGCCTGCTCCCCGGCGTCCCCGCGCACCGCACGGTCGGCCGCCCCCGCCAGCCGCAGGGTGAGCGTCGTCGCCGCCTCGGACTCCAGCGCGAGATCGGCCAGCACGTTGCGCATCAGCGGCTGGTCGAGCAACCGCGCCCCGAACGCGCTGCGGTGGCGCACATGATGTCCGGCCTCGACGAGCGTCTTGCGCATCAGCGTGGCCGACATCATCACGCAGTCCAGGCGGGTGCAGTTGACCATCTCGATGATCGTCTTGACGCCCTGGCCCTCCGGCCCGACCAGCCAGGCCACCGTCCCGTCGAACTCGGGCTCACAGGAGGCGTTGGACCGGTTGCCCAGCTTGTCCTTGAGCCGCTGGATGCGGAAGGTGTTGCGGCTGCCGTCCGGCAGGACACGCGGCACGAGAAAGCAGGACAGGCCGCCCGGAGCCTGCGCCAGCACCAGGAAGAGGTCGCACATCGGCGCCGACGTGAACCACTTGTGCCCGCGCAACGTGTACACGCCGGGCTCGGCGGTGGGCGTGGCCGCCGTGGTGTTCGTCCGGACGTCCGAGCCGCCCTGTTTCTCGGTCATCCCCATGCCCGCCAGCAGACCGCGCTTCTCGGTCGGCGCCCTGAGCTCCGGCTCGTACGCGCGGCCGGTGAGCAGGGGCTCGTAGACCTTCGCGAGCTCCGGCTCCTTGCGCAGGGCGGGGATCGCCGCGTACGTCATCGACGTCGGGCAGCCATGCCCGGCGTCGGTGTGCCCCCACACCAGGCCGCCCGCCGTACGCGCCACATGGGCTCCTGGCCGGGCGTCCGCCCAGGGGGCTCCCGCGAGCCCCTCGGTGACCGCGACCCGCATCAGGTGGTGCCAGCTCGGATGGAACTCGACCTCGTCCACGCGGTGGCCGTACCGGTCGTGCGTGCGCAGGACGGGTGCGTGGGTGTTGGCCTGTTCGCCCCACTCCTGGGCCTCGGCGCTGCCGGATCTGAGCCCGAGCCGCCGGATGTCCTCCTCGGCCCAGCCGGCGCCCTCCCGGCGCAGCCCCTCCAGCAGGGCCATGTCCTCGGACGCGTCGTACGGGGCGAGCGGAGGGGGCTGGTTGGTGACGTCGTGGGTGGCGGCGTGCTCGTGCACGGGGATCGAGACCATACTCCCCATGTTGCACTCCTGCTGCGGTTGTAGCAAGAATGCAATACGAGGGGCGCCCGTACAGTACGTGACCATGCGGAGGAACGTGTCGGTGGAGCCGGGTGGGATCGACCTGCGGCCGTTGTCCGCCCGGTCGGTCGTGCTGAGCCTGCTGCTCGGCGCGCATCCACCGGAGCTGGCCGTGAAGGACCTGGTGCGTGCGGTGGAGCCCTTCGGCGTCGGCGGATCCACGCTGCGGGCCGCGCTCAGCCGGATGGTGGCCGCCGGCGATCTGCAGCGCACGGACTCCGTGCACCGCCTCAGCGACCGTCTGCTCGCGCGTCAGCGCCGTCAGGACGACGCCGTGCACCCGCGCACGCGCGCGTGGGACGGCGACTGGGAGATGGTGGTGGTCACCGCGACGGGCCGCGGCCCCGCCGAACGCGCCGAACTGCGCGCCCGGTTGACCAGGCTCCGGCTCGCCGAACTCCGCGAGGGAGTCTGGCTCCGGCCCGCCAACCTGCGCCGACCGCTCCCCGGCGACCTCGCCTCGGTGGCCCAGCACTACACGGCCCGTCCCGAGCGGCCAGCCCCCGAACTGGCGGCGAGCCTGTGGCCCCTGGACGCCTGGGCCGCCACGGCCCGCGCCCTGCTCGCCCACGTGGCCCGCACGGACCGGCCGGCCGACCGGCTCACCGCGTTCGCGGCCGTCGTACGCCATCTGCTCGCCGATCCCGTCCTGCCGCCCCCGCTCCTGCCGGCGGACTGGCCGGGCACGGACCTGCGCGCCGCGTACACGGACTACCAGGATGAGTTGGCGGACACGGTTCCCCAGGTCGCGCGGGAGGTGTGACGCCGCGGTCGCATGTCCTTCGTGCATGACGCGGCGGTCGCATGTCCTTCGTGCATGACGCGGCGGTCGCATGTCCTTCGTGCATGACGCGGCGGCCGTACGAAGCGCCGTGCAGGGACGCTTCGTACGACCGCCTCTCACCTCACCTCACACGGATCACTTGTAGGTGATGTCCGAGGTGGAGTACTTGCAGTAGGTGCCGTCCGGGTTGGACCCGTTCGTGGTCGGCTCCTTGCCCGAGTTGTTGCCGATGTACTTCTGGCACGGGATGATCTTCTTGCTGCTGTCCCCGACGATCGTGATGCCCCTCAGGGTCGCGCTGTCGCCGTAGTTGGTGTTGATGCCGACGAGCTTGCTGCCCTTGTAGGTCGCCTCGATGGTGTTGAGGTTGATCGTCCGCTTGTACTGCGTGGAGCAGTTGCCGCAGGAGCGCACGAACGTGCCGAAGTTCTTCACCGCGAAGTTCGACACGTTCAGCGTTCCGGCGCCGTTGAACTGGAACACCTTGTCGCTGGCTTCCTTCGCGCCACCTCCGGAGATGGTGTACACGTTCGACGACGAGGAGCCGAGGAACGTTGCCGCGTCCTCGCCGACGTCCTCCCACCACACGTTCTGCAGCGTGCAGCTGCCCTTGCAGTGGATGCCGTCGGCCGCCGGGGCGCCGATGATGACGTTCTTGAGGACGGCACCGGCGGCCAGTTCCAGGATCGGTCCCTGGTCCTCGTCCTGGCCGTCGCTGCCCAGGGCACCGCTGCCGTAGAGGCGCTTCATCCCGTAGTCCTTGGTGCCGGACACCGAGATGGTGGAGGAGACCGCCTGGCTGCCGTTCGCGGTGGGCCAGGTGGCGGCGGCCGCCGGGGTGAGCGCTCCGCTGGTCATGATCATGCCAACCGATAGGCCGAGAGCGGCCATCGCGCCGGTCAGCGCGCGTGTGCGGACGCGCGGATGTGCTGAAGAAGTCATGTCCCGATTCCTTCTTCCTGTGTGGGGGACGGTCAGAGCTCTTTGGTGCCCGCGCCGTTCGGCACCGGAGTGGCGACGGACGGGGCGGGCTCGGCGGAGCAGCTGTAGGGCAAGGTGGTGAAGGTGCCGACCCGCGAGACCTCGGTGGCGGCTCCACCCAGGTCGTTTCCGCGCAGGTCGGCGCATCCGTCGATGTCGCTGTCGCGGTTCGTGGTGACCGCGGCCGGCGTCGAACGGAAGACGTTGTTCTCGACGAGCGGCTTGCTGATGTTCAGGCTGCGCGCGCCGACGTCGCCGGCGTTCTTCGGCGGTAGCCCGCCACCGGTCGACCCGGACGACGAACCGACGCCAGAACCGTGCCGTTGGAGCCGGCCTCGGCCCGGCAGCTCAGCGGGATCAGGCCGCTGGCCTTCACGACCTCGGGCGAGTTGCCGGTGCCGGCGGGCCTGAGGGCATCCAGCGAGGAGACGGTGACCGCCGAGGCGCCGCCGCCGGCCGTTCCGGCGCCGAAACCGATGGGGGAGGTCTCGGCGGCCCCGGCCTGCCGCGGGACGGTCACCGTCGCGAGAGTGGCCGTGCCGGCTGCGGGTGCCGTTCTTCGCGTAGCTGTACGTGGGGGGAGAGTGCGCATTGCGGGGTGCGTCCCTTCAAGGTGCCTCAGGGCGACCAGCTGGTCTAGTACATGAACTGCGTTCTCTCTTCTGATCGACGGTGCCTGCACTGTGACCATGTGGGGGTGAGGTGATGCCGTTCGGTCACACTGCTGAACGGAACGTAGGGGGTAAGCGCTTTCTAGTCAACGCCTCGCGCAGATCACTTTCGGCCACGCCCGGCGAGTATCGGGGACGAATTCTTTCGAAGCGTGGGAGCGCTTCCATGAGAGCCATGTGCATGCCACGATGCTCGGCGGGCGCTTCCCTTCGGAGAGGGGCGAGTCGATGACGAATCCACGTATGCGTACGTTCATCGGCGGACTGGTCCTGGCGTTGCTCGCGGTGGGCCTGACCGCCCTTGCGCCCGGCCCGGCCGCCGCCGGGGACTCCCGCCACGGTCGGCAGGGGCCGCTGCCCGACTCCTTCAGCTGGTCGTCCACCGGTCCGCTGACCGGCCCCGAGCCGGACGCCGCGCACCCGGTCGTCTCGGTGAAGGACCCGACGGTCTTCCGCTACGAGAGCCGCTGGCACGTCTACGCCACGACCGCCTACACCGCCGGCGCGTGGAGCCTGGCGTACACCAGCTTCAAGGACTGGTCGCAGGCGGCCGCCGCACCGCAGACATTCCTCGACGCCAACCCGAACAACGGCAACCGGTACGCCGCCGCGCCCCAGGTGTTCTACTTCGCACCGCAAAGGCTCTGGTACATGGTCTACCAAACCGGTCCGCCGTCCTACTCGACCACCACCGATCCCTCCGAGCCCGGCAGTTGGAGCGCCCCGCGCTCCTTCTACGACGGTGAGCCCCCTGTCGTCACGGAGAACAAGGGCAGTGGCGGCTGGCTGGACTTCTGGACGACCTGCGACAGGACCGACTGCTACCTGTTCTTCTCCGACGACAACGGCCACCAGTACCGCTCCCGGACCACGCTCGCCGAGTTCCCGAACGGCTTCCGCGACACCACCATCGTGCTGTCCGAGCCCAACCGCTTCGACCTGTTCGAGGCGAGCAACGTCTACCGGCTCGGTGACAGCGGCAGGTACCTGATGCTTGTCGAGGCGCTGGCCACCAAGTCCGACTGGCGGCGCTGCTTCCGGGCCTGGACCGCGGACAGCCTGGGTGGCACCTGGACGCCGCTCGCGGACACCGAGTCGAACGCGTTCCTCCGCGCGGACAGGGTGACCTTCGAGGCCGGACAGCCCGCCTGGACCCAGGACTTCAGCCACGGCGAGATGATCCGCGGCGGCGTCGACCAGACGTTGACGGTCGATCCCTGCCGACTGCGCTTCCTCAATCAGGGAATCGACCCGGCCGCGAGCGGCGACTACTCACAACTGCCGTGGCGGCTGGGCCTGGTGACCCAGACAAACCCAACCTGCTGAGAAAGGGGCAAGGACGTGTCCACCACCCCTCACGACACCCCCCACGCAACCCCCCGCGACCCCGCACGGAGACCGCTGCGTTCGGTGCTGGTGGCGCTCCTCGGAGCGCTGGTGCCGTTGCTCGCCGTCACCGTCCTCGCCGCTCCGGCGGCCACCGCCCGCCCCAGGGAGGCCGCCGCGGTCCCCACCGCGACCCTGGCCGAAGTCACGAACTTCGGCACCAACCCGAGCAACCTCCAGATGTACCTGTACGTGCCGGACAACGTCACCGCGCATCCGGCGGTCGTGGTGGCCGTGCACTACTGCACCGGATCCGGGCCCGCCATGTACAACGGCACCGAATGGGCCCAACTGGCCGACCGCTACGGGTTCGTCGTCGTGTATCCCTCGGTCACCCGCGCCAGCAAGTGCTTCGACGTCGCCTCGCCGCAGGCCCTGAAGCGGGGCGGCGGCAGCGATCCCGTCGGCATCAAGTCGATGGTCGACTGGGTCACCCGCACCTACGGCGCCGACACGTCGAAGATCTTCGCCACCGGGATCTCCTCCGGCGCGATGATGACCAACGTCCTGCTGGGCGACTACCCCGACGTGTTCGCGGCCGGTGCCGCCTTCTCGGGCGTGCCGTTCGGCTGCTTCGCCACCACCGACGGCTCCGAGTGGAACAGTGCCTGCGCGAACGGCACGCTCACCCACACCCCGCAGGAGTGGGGCGACCTGGTCCGTGCCGCCTACCCCGGCTACACCGGTCCGCGGCCACGGATGCAGGTGTGGCACGGCACCGAGGACGACGTGCTGCGCTACCCCAACTTCGGCGAGGAGATCAAACAGTGGACGAACGTGCTCGGTGCCGGCCAGACCCCGGCCGCCACGGACTCGCCCGTCTCCGGCTGGACCCGTACCCGCTACGGCGCCGCCGGTGACCAGGCCCCCGTCGAGGCGATCAGCCTCCAGGGCGTCGGCCACAACCTGTACAGCTACGGCATGGCATCCCGCGCCCTCACCTTCTTCGGCCTCGACAGCTCCGGCCCCGCGCCCCAACCCCAGCCGGGTGCCTGCAAGGTGACGGCCACGACCAGCGCCTGGAGCACCGGTCTCACCGGCTCGGTGACCCTCACCAACACCGGCACGACGTCGATCAACGGCTGGCAACTCGGGTTCACCCTCCCGGCCGGCCAGACCATCACCAACGGCTGGGGCGCCACGTACGCACCGGCGTCGGGTGCGGTGACGGCGACGAACGCGGCGTACAACGCGACGCTCGCCGCGAACGGCAGCGTCACCATCGGCTACCAGGCGAACCACTCCGGCAACAGCGCGGCACCGACGGCGTTCACACTCAACGGGACAGTGTGCACGGTGAGTTGAGTGCCGGGCGGGGGGTGACTCCGGGTGCGGGATCCGCGGTCACCCCTCTGCCGAGAAACCGCGGATCCCGCCACTCTCGGAACCCGCGAGGCCCAGGCCCTCGGATCGCGCGCATGAACGCGATCCTCGGATCAAACGGACCGGTGGTACTGGTCCGGCACATGCGTCTTTGCCCCCAGCTCACGTGCCGCGTGCCGGGCCCAGGACGGGTTGCGCAGCAGCTCCCGGCCGAGCAGTACCGCGTCGGCCTCGCCGTTGGCCAGGATCTTCTCGGCCTGTTCGACCTCGGTGATCATGCCGACGGCGGCGACCGGCAGAGTGGTCTCCGCCTTGACGCGAGCGGCGAAGGGCACCTGGTAGCCCGGGCCGGTCGGGATACGGACGGCGGAGGCGTTGCCGCCGGTGGAGGTGTCGAGGAGGTCGATGCCGTGGTCCTGGAGGTCGCGGGCGAACCGGACCGTGTCCTCGGGGGTCCAGCCGCCGTCCTCCAGCCAGTCCGTCGCCGAGATGCGGAAGAACAGCGGCTTGTCGTCCGGCCACACCCCGCGCACGGCGTCGACGACCTCGAGTGCGAAGCGGGTGCGGTTCTCGTACGAGCCGCCGTAGGCGTCGGTACGGTGGTTGGAGTACGGGGAGAGGAACTCGTTGATCAGGTAGCCGTGGGCGCCGTGGATCTCGGCGACCTGGAAGCCGGCGGCGAGGGCGCGACGGGCCGCGTCCGCGAACTGTCCGACGATCTCGTGGATCTGAGTGGCTGTCAACTCGGTCGGGACCGGGTGCCGTTCGTCGAAGGCGAGCGCGCTGGGCGCCAGCGGCTGCCAGCCGTACTCCTCGGGACCGACCGGCGCGCCGCCCTTCCAGGGCCGGCCGGTCGAGGCCTTTCGGCCGGCGTGGGCCAACTGGATGCCCGGCACCGTGCCCTGGGAGACCAGGAAGCGGGTGATCCGGCGCAACGCCTCGACCTGGGTGTCGTTCCAGATGCCGAGGTCGTACGGGGAGATCCGGCCCTCGGGGCTGACGGCGGTCGCCTCGACGATGATCAGCCCGGTGCCGCCGGCCGCGCGGGCCGCGTAGTGCGCGAAGTGCCAGTCGTTCGGCGCGCCCGTGTCGGGTCCCTCCGGGGCTGCCGAGTACTGGCACATCGGGGGCATCCAGACCCGGTTCGGGACGGTCACGTCACGCAGGCTGAGGGGCCGGAAAAGGGCGCTCATGGTGAGCTGCTCCAATCGTCGCGGGGCGATGCACGGCTCGTACGATAGGCATCGTAGTACGTTGGATGTCAAACTACGATAGGTCTCGTACAATGAGGGTCCCCGAGCGAGTGGAGCCGCCGTGACCACCCCCGCCGTCAGCAGCCGCGACCTCCCGCACCCGATGCGCGAGGAGATCCGGCTGGAGGGTGTGCTGCACGCGCTCTCCGACCCCATGCGGCTGCGGATCGTGCGAGAGCTCGCCGCCGACGGCGAGGAGCTCTCCTGTTCGCACTTCGACCTGCCGGTCACCAAGTCGACGACCACCCACCACTTCCGGGTGCTGCGGGAGGCCGGGGTGATCCGACAGGTCTACCGGGGCACGGCCAAGATGAACGGTCTGCGCCGGGACGACCTAGACGATCTCTTCCCGGGGCTTCTCGACGCCCTGCTCGCCGCCGCCGGCCGGCAGGCCGTCCGGCTCCGGGACGCTTGAACCCGCCTTCGCCGGCAGGTGGTTGAACAGCAGGTTCAGCACGATCGCGGTCAGGCAGCCCGCGCTGATGCCGCTGTTCATCACCGTCTGGAACCAGTCCGGGAACTTCCCGTAGATCGTCGGCACGCCGACCGGCAGCACCCCCATCGCCACCGAGACGGCCACCACGGTGAGGTTGTCGTTGCCCTTGAAGTCCACCCGGGCCAGGGTCTTCAGGCCGCTCGCCGCCACCGTGCCGAACATCACCAGGCCCGCACCGCCCAGCACCGGCGCCGGTACCGCCGCCACCACCGCGCCCAGCTTGGGCAGCAGGCCGAGCAGTACGAGGATGGCGCCCGCGACGGCCACGACCCAGCGGCTGCGCACCCGGGTCATGCCGACGAGGCCCACGTTCTGCGCGTACGCCGTGTACGGGAAGGTGTTGAAGACGCCACCCAGGACGGTGGACAGGCCGTCGGCGCGCAGACCGTCCGACAGCGACCGAGGCTCGACCTTCCGGTCGGTCATCTCGCCGACCGCGATCAGGTCACCGGTCGTCTCGGTCATCGTCACCAGGGCCACGACCAGCATCGAGATGATCGCCGACGTCTCGAAGGAGGGCGCGCCGAAGTGGAACGGCGTGCTGACGCCGACCCAGTCGGCGTCCCCGACCCCGCCGAAGTCCGTGAAGCCGAAGGGGATGGCGACCGCCAGGCCCACCGCGATGCCGATCAGCACCGCGATCCGGCTCAGGAACGCCGGCGCGAACCGCTGTACGCCCAGCACCACCGCCAGCACGAAGGCCGCCAGCGCGATGTTCTTCGGCTCACCGAAATCCTTCGCCCCGGCGCCGCCGGCGACCCAGTTGCCCGCGACCGGCAGCAGCGAGATGCCGATGATCAGGATCACCGTGCCGGTGACCAGAGGTGGGAAGAACCGCAGCAGCCGCCCGAAGACCGGCGCGAGGAGCATGATCGCGAGTCCCGCGACGATCACCGAGCCGTAGATCGCGGGCAGCCCGCCGCCCGTCGTCCCGATGAGCACCATCGGCGACACGGCCGCGAACGTACAGCCCTGCATGATCGGCAGCCGCACGCCGAAGCGCCAGAACCCGATGCACTGGATCAGCGTGGCGATCCCGCACACCAGCAGGTCGGCGGTGATCAGATACGCCAGGTCCGCCGGCGACAGCTTCATCGCCCCGCCGACGATCAGCGGAACGGCCACCGCGCCCGCGTACATCGCGAGCACATGCTGGAGGCCGAAGGCGGCCAGTTGCCGTACGGGTGGGACCTCGTCCACGGGATGCACGGGTGCGGTCGTTGCCATGGGGACTCCAGAGCGGCGGATGGCTGGGAACGTGCGAACAGCACGAGACCGTAAGGGGCTTGAACAGTTTGTTGATGTCGGCGGTGTTGCCGATGTGTGTCATGCCCACCCAGTTGCCCGCCACGCCCCTGAGGAGTCTCCGCCACGCCGCTACGGAGTCGTGGAACGTGCCGTCACGAGGTCGTGGAACGCGCCGCTACCCAGCCGTGGAACGTGCCGTCACGAGGTCGTGGAACGCGCCGCTGCCAGCAGCGATTCCCAGTCCGGCAGTTTGACCACGCTCCGCCCCAGAGTGGCCCCGAGCTGCGCCTCGGCCCGCTCGATCGCCTGCCACCCCGCCCACTCGACCGGCTGGATCCCGTCGGTCCGCAGCGCCTCCAGAGGGTCTTCGGGAAGATCTTTGCGTACGAGGGCGGGGGCGTCCTGCAGGAGCGAGGTGACCGTCTCCTTGGCGCACGGCCGGTTGGTGCCGATGACACCGGTAGGGCCCCGCTTGATCCAGCCGGCCACGTACTCGCCGGGTGCGACCGCGCCCTCCCGCAGGATGCGGCCGGCCAGATGAGGCACCGTCCCGTTCCTTGGGTCGAACGGCAGTCCCTCCAGCGGAACCCCGCGATAGCCCACCGAGCGCAGCACCAACTGTGCCTCGATCTCCTCGAACCGCCCTGTGCCCGTCACCCCGCCCTGGCCGTCCGGAACCGTCCGTTCGAAGCGCACCGCGCCCACCCGTCCCCGCTCGGCGAGGAACTCGACGGGCTTCAGGAAGAACCGCAGCCGGATCCGGCGGGGCGCGGCCTCCGGGGCCGGGGTGTTCGCCCAGCCCCGCAGCACCTCCACGTTGCGGCGCTGCGCGGCGGGCAAGCCCGAAGGATCTTCATAGCCCGGGTCCAGCGCCAGCTCCTGCGGGTCGGCCGCCACGTGGGTGCCCGGCAGGTCGCCCAGCTCGCGCAGTTCCTTGGTGGTGAACCGGGCCTGGGAGGGGCCGCGCCGGCCCACCATGTGGATCTCGGTCACCTGGCTCGCCGCCAGCGCGGCCAGGGCCCCCTGCGGCATGTCGGTCGGGTTCAGTTCCGCCAGGCCCCGGGCCAGCATCCGGGTGACGTCCACGGCGACGTTGCCCACGCCGATGACCACCGCGGAGCGGGCTCCGACGACGAAACCGTCGGCCGCGGAGTCCGGATGCGCGCTGTACCAGGACACGAACTCCGTCGCCGACCAGCTGCCCGGCAGATCCTCCCCGGGAATCCCCAGGTGCCGGTCGGTGGCGGCGCCCACGCAGTACACGACGGCGTGGTACAGCTCCCGCAGCCGCGTGGCCGGCACCCCGGCGGGGCCGATGTGGACGCCCCCCAGGAACCGCACGCGCTCGTGTTCGAGGATGGTGCGCAGATTGGTCTGCAGCGACTTGATCTTCTCGTGGTCCGGTGCCACGCCGTACCGCACCAGCCCGTACGGGCACGGCAGCCGGTCCAGCACGTCGACGAGCACCTCGGGATCCTGCTGGACCAGGCCCTGGGCGGTGTAGCACCCGCTCGGCCCGGAACCCACGACGGCGACACGGAGCACAGCCAAGACTCCTAACCTGAGGGATCCGTGGATCCGCAGGAGATCGCTGACACTCCCAGGATCGCACCGCCGCCGCTCCGCTGTCAGGGTGCCGCGCCCGGTGCGTGTACGCGTGTCTGGTCCGTATGGAATGTGATCATGCGGTTACGTTGCGTGTGTGCTAGAAGCATCCTTTCTTCATCTTTCTGATCGTTGTCCGACGGACGGCGCCGTGTCCGTGCGGCGCGCGTGGGAAGTGCGGGAGGACGGGGCCGCGACCTCCTGGTTCGACGTCCGGCTGGAGTTCGCCGACGGTGCCCGGGTCGACGCGCTCGCCGTGATGTCCGGCGAGGGCCTCTCGGTCGAGGACGTCCGGGCCCGGCCGGCGCTCTCGCTCGACGACCTGTCCGTCCTCGCCGACTGGATCGAGGGACCTCTCTGCGAGGTCTGCGGCATCGGGCCCGCGCCCGGCGAGACGTCACAGGCGCGTCGGGCGCGTCCCGCGTGGCCGCGGGGCATCGAGGGGCGATGGCTCGTCGCGCAGGAGTACCGGGCGGCCCAGGAGGGGGGTGTAGACCCCGTCGTCGCGGTGATGTCCGCGACCGGACACGGCCGCCGCAAGTCCCTCAGGCTGATCGCGCAGGCGCGGGACGCGGGCTTCCTGACCCCACGTCACGCTCGGCGCTGAGCAGGGCCGTCGCGTGCTCGCCGGGCAGCGTTGCGCGGTCGACCGCTGTGAAGCGGCAGGTCACGGCATGGTCCGCATCCGTGTGATCTCGCTCGTCTGCTGAGCGATCACGTCGTCGGCCATCTCCTCGATCCGTACGTTGTTGCCCTGGCCCTTGACGTCCGTGGCCATCGTGATCGCTCCCTCGTGGTGGGTGATCATCAGGGTGAGGAAGAGCTGGTCGAAGGCCTCGCCCCTGGCCGCGCGCAACGTGTTCAACTGCGCCTCGGTCGCCATGCCGGGCATCGCGGTGTGCGCGTGGCTGTCGGCCTTCTCGCCGTTCCCACCGCTCTCGTCCGTCCTGCCCTTCTCGGCGGTCTCGCCCTTGCCGTACTCCTTCAGCCAGCCCCGCATGCTGCTGATCTCCGGTCCCTGCGCGGCCGCGATCCGCTCTGCGAGGGCCTTGACCTTCGCCGACCGGGCGCGGTCCGGGACGAGTTCCGTCAGCTGCAGGGCCTGGGTGTGGTGCGCGATCATCATGCGGGCATAGTCGACGTCCGCAGTGTTGGGGGTGTCGTCGTCGGCCCGCTGTGCCTTCGCGTCCTCGGCGGACATCGTCCGGTTGGCCTCCCCCGGCTTACCGGGCACCAGGACCGAAGGGCCGGTCGCGGCGGCCGGTGCGGGGCCGTCCGGGCCGGAGTCGCAGGCCCCGAGCGCGAGCGTGGCGAGGGCGGTCAGCGCGGCCGTGGCGAGGGGGACGCGCAACACGCGGCGGAAGGGCACAACGACCTCCTGTGGCAGGCGGGATGAGGGGCACCTCGTGATGCTGACGACCGTCCTAGCACGCTTCCGCGCTTGAATGATCGAAAACCCTCGTTACAGACTCATTGCGCTCTGTTGATATGCGCATGGTGAAGACGATACTTCTGGGGTGGTGAGCCGTTCACACCGAACGGGACCAGGAAGGAAGCAGTGATCCTGTTGACCAACCCCCGAACACGGCACAGACGCCTGGGAGTTGTGGCGGCGGCGGCCGGCCTGTTGGCCGCGCTGCTGACGGCTGTCCCGGCGGCCGCGACCCCCGACCCCGGGGACGCTCCGGCCGCGGGCAAAGAGGTGTCCACGAGCGTCGAGGCCCAGGTGCGGGCGGCGATCGCGCAGGACGAGATACCGGCTCCGGGCGAGGCCGTCCACTCCGCCAACATCGAGCACCTCGTGAACATCCCCAAGGACGTGCTGCCCGGCACCAATTCGGACCTCGCCTTCCAGGGCAAGTACGCCTTCGCCGGCAACTACGACGGTTTCCGCGTCTTCGACATCAGCAACCCGAAGGCACCGAAGACCGTCGCCCAGGTCCTGTGCCCGGGCTCGCAGAACGACATCTCCGTCTCCGGGAACCTGCTGTTCCTGTCCACGGACTCCTCGCGCAGCGACAGCAGTTGCAACAGCACCACCCAGCCCGCGACCGAGAAGTCGTCGTGGGAGGGCATGAAGGTCTTCGACATCAGCGACAAGGCCAACCCGAAGTACGTCGCCGCGGTCGAGACCGCCTGCGGCTCGCACACCCACACGCTGGTGCCCGAGCGCAAGAACGTCTACCTCTACGTCTCCTCGTACTCGCCGAGCGCCACCTACCCCGACTGCCAGCCGCCGCACGACGGCATCTCGGTCATCAAGGTGCCCCGCAGCGCCCCCGAGAAGGCGGCGATCGTCAACTTCCCGGTGCTCTTCCCCGGTGAGGGCCCGGACGGGGGCGGCAACCCCGGTTCGCCCACCAACCCGGGTGTCTCCAAGACCACCGGCTGCCACGACATCACCGTGCTGCCCTCGAAAGACCTGGCGGCGGGCGCTTGCATGGGTGACGGCATCCTGTTCTCGATCAAGGACCCGGAGCGTCCGAAGGTCATCGACCGCGTGCAGGACAACGTGAACTTCGCGTTCTGGCACTCGGCGACCTTCAACCAGAGGGCCGACAAGGTCGTCTTCACCGACGAGCTGGGCGGCGGTGGCGCCGCCACCTGCAACGCGGAGATCGGCCCGAACCGCGGTGCCGACGGCATCTACGACATCGTCGGCCGGGGCGACCACCGCAAACTGGTCTTCCGCAGCTACTACAAGATCCCCCGTCACCAGGCCGCCACCGAGAACTGCGTGGCCCACAACGGCTCGCTGATCCCGGTCAAGGGCAAGGACCTCATGGTCCAGGCCTGGTACCAGGGCGGCGTCTCCGTCTGGGACTTCACCAACTCCTCGAAGCCCAAGGAGATCGCCTACTTCGAGCGCGGCCCGCTGACCACCGACGCGCTCACCGTGGGCGGCTCCTGGTCGGCGTACTACTACAACGGCTACATCTACTCGAACGACATCGCCAAGGGCTTCGACGTGCTGAAGCTCAGCGACCGGCGCACCGACCCGGCCAAGCGGGTCCGGCTGGGCGAGCTCAACGTCCAGACGCAGCCGGACTACTTCGACTGACCGCCCGGGCCGCACTCCGGTGCGGCCCCGGTCGCGAAGAACCTCGACAGGTCCGTGTCGCAGGTCCCGCCGGACGCCACCGCGGTGTCCGGCGGGACCCCCATCTCCCAGTCGATCCGGTAGCGCTTGAACAACTCGGCCCGCAGCACCGGCACGGGCATCGGCACACCGGGCACCAGCGCCGCGTAGACGGCCCCCATGAGCAGCGCGCGCAGCATCGGGTAGTCGGTGTCGACGTCCTGCGAGCCGTTGCGCTCCACGGTGTCGCGCAGCAGCTCGGCCAGCCGCAGCTGCTCCGGGCACGGTACAAAACCCTCCGCCTGCAGCAGCCCGGCCATGTGCTGGCGCATCAGCACGGGCCGCTCCCGCGCCAGGCCCAGGATCGCGTCGATGGCCCGCGCCAGCCGCTCCCGGCCGTCCTCGGTGCGCGGCTCGCGCTCCAGCGCCTCCTCCAGGGTGCGGTGCATCAGCCGGTGGACGGCGGACTGGACCAGCGTGCGTTTGCCGGGGAAGTAGTACGACACCAGGCCGCGGGCCGAGCCGGCCCGGTCCGCGATGTCGCCGAGCGTCGTCGCCTCGTATCCGTGCTCGCCCACCAGCTCGACCGCCGCCTGCAGGAGCCGCTCCCGGGAACGCCGGCGCAACTCTTCATTGACCGAGGCGCTGCGCGGGGACATGCTGTAACTCCTGCGTTGACTGGCTGCCAGCCAACTATACTCAGGATGCCTGGGGCGGTTCCTTCACGGAGCTGCTCGGGCTGCCGTCCGCCCTGGGCGACGCGGGGGATCGTCCAGGGTGGGCGAGGCAAGGGGGCCACGGGCCGGACCAGCCTCGGAGCCGCTCGCTGTCCGCGCACGGGGCGGGCACCCCAACCACCCGGGACCGGCTTGTGCCCGTCGCCACGCCACCACCGTCCTCGCCGGCAACCCCACTGGCGGCGCCTCTGCGCCCCAGGTGGCGCGTGCCGGGCCGGCCTGGTGGGGGAGGCCCGTCCGGCGGCTCCGGCTGACAGCGCAGCCTCAGTGCTCCCACGCGTCGGGACCGCCGCCGCGCCATTCGATGAGTGGGGACCGGACCACGTCCATCTCGTCCCAGTCCTGCAGGCCGGCTTCCTGGAGGAAGGCGGCGATGTCCACCAGCCCGTAGGCGATCCCGACGAAGTGGCCGCCCACTCGGACGCGCCGGCCTCCGTCTGCGGTGGGCGGGTAGACGATGACGGCTGGTGTGGAGGTCATGCGTCCACGGTCACGTGAGGTGCGGCTCGGTGCCTGGTGGGCTGGACTGATCGTGGCACGGCGCCCCTCGTCCGCAGGTGAAGGCGTTGGGGGGAGGAGGAGGGTCGGCCGGCCTGGCGGTCCCACGGCTCGTGGGCGGTGGTCAGTGAGGTGAACAGGGCGACCCTTCGGTGCCCGGATCAGCCGACCAGGTCCAGCACCGGCCGCAGTCCGTCCGGTCGCTGCGTCGTCGGCAGATGGTCCACGAAGTGCACCGCACAGCCCAGGGCCGCCGCGCCGCCGTCCGCCCGCCGGTCGTCGCCGACCATGAGGACGTCCCGGGGATCCACGTCGAGGGCCGTGCAGGCCGTCTCGAACAGCCGCGGGTCCGGCTTCTGGATGCCGTGTTGGTACGACAGGACGTATGTGTCGACGTAGGTGTCGAGCCCGTGCTCGCGGAACACCGGGCGCAGGTCCCAGCCGATGTTGCTGACCACGCCCACGGCGATCCCGCGTTCGCGCAGGGCGCCCAGCACCTCGACGGCGTCGGGGTACGGGGCCCAGGCGGCCGGGGTCATGTGCCGGTCGTACAGCGCGTCGTGCAACGCCGGATCGGGGAGCGGCACTTGGCGAGCGATGCCGGTGTAGGCGGCCCGATGCAGCTCGGCGCTCTGGTCGCGGATCTCCCAGAGCGAGGCGAACTCGTCAGGGACCGGCTCCATGACGGAGGTCCCGCCGGGCAGGGCGCCCACCCTCTCCAGAGCCTGCGCGGCCCGCAGCAGTTCGGGTTCCGGGAGGGAGAGTCCGGCTTCGGCGAGGACGGCCCGCAGCCATGACTCGCTGGACTCGATACGGAAGAGCGTTCCTGAGAAGTCGAACAACACGGCAGCCATGCGGTGGACCTTACCGGCGCTGCTGTCCAGCGCACCGCCGCCGCGGAGGGCCTCAGTTCAGTGGTGCCGGCTTCGGCGTGCCGTAGAAGGTGATGGCGGGCCAGCCGCGGGAGACGACCAACTCGTTGAGAGCGTCGGCTGTCTCAGAAGGGTCGACGGCGTAACCGTCCGGAGGCGTTTCGGCCATCTCCACGCTGAACCTGATCGCCATGGCCGCGTAGTCGAGGGACGTCCGCCCGCTGAAGAGCGTGCCCTCGGGGAACTCGCTCGCCGGGGCCGCCGGGGCCGCCGCCGTCCCCGAGGCTGCCGTCGTCTCCGCCGTCTCCGCAGTCTCCGCGGCCTCGGCGGGTGCCGTGACGCCGAGCACCGTGCCCGCCGCGGCTGTCCCCGAATACCCGAGAAGAGTGCGTCTCGAAATGCTGGACAACATGCCCTCCTTGACCGGCCCGTGGCGTCTTCCCGGGCCGCCGCTCGATCGTACGAGCGACTGTCGGCCGGCCGGAGCTGAACGAAATCGTCCGTTAGTGAGGGTGCGACCGGTGGCCGCGCGGCCGCTCGAACACGGCGATGGCCAGCGCCACCATCAGCGCGCCCAGGAGCCAGCCGCCGATCACGTCCGTGGCCCAGTGGACGCCCAGCCAGATCCGGGTCACACCGACGCCGACGACGGAGACCACGGACACGGCCAAGGCCGTGATCCACAGGGCGCGGGCGACGCCGTTGCGGTGCAGCAGCCACAGCAGAAGACCGCACACGACCATGGCGGTCATGGCGTGGCCCGACGGGAAGGCCGCGTAGTGGGCCGTGTCGACGGGGTCGGACCAGACGGGTCGCGAGCGTCCGACCGCGGACTTCAGGAACTGCTGCAGCAGCGTGCCCAGCGTGCAGGTCGCCGTCAGCCACGCGGCCGTCCACCAGTCGGCGCGCCGCCACACCAGCCACACCGCGACGGCCGCGACCACGATGCGCAGCGCCCATGGGTCCCAGACCCAGTCCGTCAGGATGCGGAAGACGTGGGTGACGCCGCGCTCGTCGACCGCCCAGCGGTGGGTGGTGCGGGCGATGTCCTCGTCGATGCTGATCAGGGGCGGCCACGCGACCGCGACCAGCACCAGCAGCAGCGTCGAGCACAGCGCGAGGGCACCGGCGGCACGGGCGGCGGCGCGGTGCGCCGGACGGCGGGGCGGGGAGTCGACGGGCGGCGTGTGCATGCTTGCGATCCTCGCCGACGCGCGGGGCCCGATGCCAATCCCGTGCAACGCCGGATCGGCATCCAGGCGGCCTCGGGATGCCGTCGAGGTGTCACCGGAAGCCTCTGGCCTCCTGGTTCGGGGGTCCTGATGCGGAGGTCCCGAATCGAGAGGCCTGATGCGAGGTCCTGATGCGAGCGGCTTGTCTTGAGGGGCCTGATGCGCAGGGTCTGTTTCGGGGCCTGCCTGGGCTCCTGATGTCCGGAAGTCCCGCGCCGGGAGGCCCCGGTGATCACCCCAGCGCCCGCAGCCCCGGCATGAACGCCACCACCAGTGGGACGACCGGGACCAGCGTGGCGGTGGCGGTCAGTCGCAGGCGGCGGGCCGCCGTGAGCCGGTCCGGTGGCGCGAGCAACCGGTGCACCCGCTGGGGCAGATGGGCGTGCGGGGTCGGAGCGGGACCGAACACTCCACGGTCCTCGTTGAGTTCGACCAGGGCGAGCGCGGTGGTCAGCCGGCCGAAGCGGCGGGACGCCATGTCGTCGGCGGCGAGTTCGACCAGCCGGTGCATCTCGTCACGGAACGCGGCGAACACCGGAACCTGCGGAAACCCGCCGGCCAGCGCGGCCGAGCAGTGCAGCAGCCAGTCGTGCCGGGCCTGGGCGTGTCCTTCCTCGTGCGCGACGAGGGCGTCCAACTGCCGCCCCCGCAGGCGCCGCAACGCGGCCGTGGTGACGACGAGGCGAGGTGCCGCACCCGGCAGCCACCAGGCGTCGGACCGCTCACCCTCCAGCACCACGAGCCGGCTGCCCGGATCCTCGCCGGGCAACCGCGGGGCGCGCACGAGGAGTTCGGCGCGTCGCAGCCGGCGCCGGACCCGCGCCCGTACGACCTCACGCACCAGCATCACCGCGGTCCACGCCCCACCGCAGGCCAGCGCCACCGCGGTCGGTGCGGCCCACGGGCCGGCCGTACCCAGCGCGTACGCTCCCACCACGGCGCGCGGCGCCGGGGCGAACACCTGGCCCCGCACCGCCTGCCAGGCCACCGCCGCACTGAGCGTCATCGACAGCGCACAGCACAGCAGGACGGCTGCCACCACGCACTGCCACACCCACAGGGCGACGACCGGTTCGCGGTCCGTCCAGTCCGCCCGGGCCAGCAGCCGGGGAGCGACGACGGCGGTCAGGGCGCCGAGCAGCAACAGTGCCGCGGGGAGCATCATGAGGGCAGCTTATGAGCGCCGCGCTGCTCAGGGGTACGGACCGCGAGGCCGAAGTGACGCAGGCAACGGCCGCGTACGAGGAACGGTCACGTACGAGCTTCCCGGCGTACTGCTGCGATCCCGGGCATCCCGTGATACCCGGCCTACCGCCTCACCTCACACACCTCACGCCTCACAGCGTCAGCAGCATCGCCACCATGGCGATCCCCATCGACAGCCGGCAGACCCGCACCAACTCCGGCCGGTCTCCCCATCCCACGGACCCGTCCGCCGCAGCGGCAGGCATCAGCCGTACGCCGGACAGCAGCACGTAGCCCGTGAAGTAGAGCAGCAGCGTCCCGGTCACCAGGGGAATCCCGGCCCCACCGTGCCCGGCGTGCTGTCCGGGGGAGGCGGCCATCACCACCGCCATGTAGGCCATGGCCGAGGTCCCCATCAGATGGTGCAGGTGATGCGCGCATGCCCTGGCCTCCCACAGGGCGTGCAGCGCCGCCGCGCCGAACACCACGGCATAGGCGGGCCAGGCCCACGACGGCGGGGCGAACACCGCTGCCGGTACGGCCATCGCGGCCATCCCGAAACCCATCAGCGCCTCGCCGCCCGCGGCCCGGCGCTGCTCCTCCACGTGGCTGCGCATCCGCAGCAGGCAGTACGCCCCGGTCGCCGCGCACAACGCCACCAGCAGCCAGCCGGGCGAAGCCGGTCCGTGCACGCCCACCTCCCCCCTCGACGGTCGCTCGACGGTCGGTCAAGGGATGCCCGGGCCGTGCCGCGCGCAAGCGAGCGCAAGGGGGTACTTGGGGAGCACTCGACGGAGCGCGGCAAGGCGGCGGGAAATGGGAAGGGATCCGGACAAAAATGTTTACAAGTAAAACACATGCTAAACTCTCTCGTATGAGCCGTGCCACCCCCACCCCCGACGCCCCGCCCGCCCATCGACTTCCGCTGGCCGGAGTACTGCGGCTCGGCCGGCCCTCCGACATCTGGTTCAAGTCGGCCCTGAGCGTGGTCGTCGCGGTCGCCCCGCCCAACCTGATCCTCCTGGCGCTCGGCCGGCTCGACCTGGCGATGTACACGATGGCCGGGTCCCTGTGTGCCCTGTACGCCCACAACCGCCCCTACGCCGCCCGGGCCCGCGCTCTGGCCTGGGTCGTCCTCGGCATGCTCGGCGGTCTCGGCACCGCCCTGGTCACGGCCTCGCTCACCGGCAGTGCCGTCGTCCTGGTGACCGTCGGTGCCGTCCTGGCCGCCGTACAGAAGACGCTGTGCGACGCCACCCGCGTCGGGCCGCCCGGAAACGTGGTCCTCACCTTCATCAGCTCCGCCGCGCTGTTCGCACCGCAGACCCTCGGGCAGGTGCCGGGGCATCTGGGGCTGGCCGCCGTGACCGGCCTGTGGGCCTGGGGCGTCGGTATGGCGCCCGGGCTGCGGCGCCCGCACGGCCCGGAGCGCCGCGCCACCGCGCAGGCCCTGAACGCGGCCGCCGCCTACGCCGCCACGGGGGGCACCGGCGACGGCCACGCCAGGACCCGGGCCGCCGCGGCCGCCGCCGTTCAGGCCGCCTGGCAGTCCCTGCTGTCCGCCGGCGGCCGCACCGCGCCCCGTCGCGCCCTCGAACGGCTCCTCGTCCGCGCCGAGGTGGCCCTCGCCGCCCCCGCCGACATGGACCCGGAGCGGCTGCGTGCCTGGGCCCGCGCCCTGCGCGGCGCCGGACCGGTACCGCGGGCGGACGCCCGCCGGGACGAGGCGCTTGACGAGCCGGCCGCCGGAACACCGGCCACGGCCGACGAGCAGCCGGGGGAGACCCCTGCCGGAGCCCGGTCGACGTCCGGCCGGACCGGCGAGCAGCCCGGGGTGTCTCTTCCCGGGGCTCGGCTGGCGTCCGACGGGCGGCGGGAGACGACTCCTGCCGGAGCCCGGTCGACGAGCAGCCGGACCGGCGAGCAGCCCGGGGTGTCTCTTCCCGGGGCTCGGCTGGCGTCCGACGAGGCCGACGAACTCCTCGGGCTGGACGCCGAACTCGCCGCCCCCGCCCGCCCGTGGTGGACCCGCCTCGGCCCCCTGACCCCGCTGGCCCTGCGTACCGCGCTCGGCTGTGCCCTGGCCGGATACGTCTCCCTCGCTCTCGGTGTCGGCCGCCCGTACTGGGCCGTGGTCACCGCCGCCTCGCTCTATCAGGCGAACCTCACCCTCACCTGGAGCCGGGGCGTCCAGCGCGTCGTCGGCAACCTGGTCGGTGTCCTCCTCTTCGCCGCCGTCGCCCCGCTGGCCCATCTCGGCCCGGCGGCGCTGGTCCTGTGCTGTCTCGCCTTCAACTTCGGCGCGGAGGCGCTGATCAGCCGCAACTACTGGCTCGGCAGTGTCTGCGTGACCCCGATGGCGCTGCTCATCACCGAGTTCGCCGGCTACCAGCAGCCCGGCCGGCTGATCGTCGAGCGGGCCGCGGACACCGTCGTAGGCGCCGTGGTGGGTCTGGTCGCGGCTGTCGCCGTCACCAACCGGCGCGCGGGCGACCGTGTCGGCCACGCCCTGACCGACGTCGAGCGGGCCCGCGAACGTGCGGCGCGGCTTCTGGCGGAGCCGCACGCCGTCCCCGCCGCACTGGAGGGGGCCCGCCGGAGCCTGGCCGCCGCCCTGGTCGAACTGCGCGGCACGGTCGAGGCCGCGTCCGGCGAGTGGTGGCAGCGTGCCCTGCCGCACGAGAGGGTCGTGCGCGCCGAACAGTTGGGACACCGTACGCTCGCGGCGACGGTTCGGCGCCAGGGACTGCACCTGGACCGGCACACGGAGACGACGGAGGGCGTACGGCCATGACGGGGACCGACGGACGGCCGACCACGACACAGGACGCGAGAAGGAACGACACGGTCGCCGCGGTCGTCCGGCAGTGGCAGACCGTCCACCCCGACCTCGACACCGGCCCCATGGAGATCATCGGCCGCGTCAACCGCTGCGCGGCCCTCCTCCAGCAGGCCGAGGACGCCCCACTGCGCCGGGCCGGCCTCAGCCGCCCCGAGTTCGACCTGCTCGGCGCGCTGCGCCGCACCGGACACGAACTGACCCCCGGTGAACTGGCTCGCGAGACCTTCTCCTCGGGCGCCGCCGTCACCAAGCGGCTCAAGGCCCTGACCGAGCGGGGACTGGTCGAGCGAAGGGGTGACGCCCGTGACCGCCGCGTCGCCCACGTCCGCCTCACGGACACCGGCCGTGACCTGGTCGACGGCATCCTGCCCGAGCAACTCGCCTACGAGACCTCGGTGCTGTCCGGGATCGACCCCACCCAGCGGGACGAACTGGCCTCGCTGCTCGCCGGGTTGCTGGGCCGGCTGGAGGGCCTGGCGGGAGTTCTGCGGCCCTGAGCGCCTGTGGCGCCCCGCAGGTTCCGCACGATTCCCAGGCGACGTGCCATTGACGCGGCCGACACCCCCTTCCTACGTTCGACCGGGCCGGTTCGGATCATCGAGCGGTGTACGACATACCGGACGAAGGATGGACGCCGTGACAGCCGAAGAAAGCGCCGCCGTTCCCGAGCGGCTCACCGTCGACCTCGCCACCGGGACGGGCCCCTTCCACGGCGGCGCGAGCGGAACGCTCTACGGCCTGTACGGCGAGGGCGTGCCCAGCCGTGCGGTCGTCGAGGGCATGTACGTCCGCACCGTCACCACCAAGGCCCAGGACGGCACCCAGCACCCGGGCGCCGACGCGCTGGAGATCCTGCCGTCCTTCGTCGCGGCCGGCGGCCAGGACGTGTACGTCTATCTGCCCGACTTCCACCGGGGCTTCCCCTACGAGTGGCCCGGCGCCACCGGCGAGGAGCGGCTGGCCGGGTTCCTGGAGGTCGTCCGCCGGCAGGTCGAACACGTCCTGACACTCGGCGCGTACCGCTCCCATGTCGTGTACGTGCCGTTCAACGAGCCCGAGGGCAACATGTTCGGCGAGGGGGAGTGGAGCTACGACGGCACGTCCTGGCGCACCGACCCGCGCCCCTACTTCGAGGCCTGGAGGCGGGCGTACCGCCTCATCAAGGGCCTCGATCCCGACGCACGCGTCGCCGGACCCAACACCAGCATTCTCTACCCCGAGGTCAGGGGCTTCCTGGAGTTCGCCATGGAGCACGACGTCCTGCCCGACGTGGTCACCTGGCACGAGCTGTCCTCACCGGCCGAGGTGCGCACGAACGTGGCCCGGTACCGGTCGCTGGAGACGGAGTTGGGCATCGGACCGCTGCCCGTCAACCTCAATGAGTACGCGCACAACTACCATCTCTCCGTCCCCGGCCAGATGGTGCAGTGGATCTCCGCGATCGAGGAGTCGAAGGTCGACGCGGACCTGGCGTACTGGAACATCGCGGGCAACCTGAACGACTCGGCCGTCGAGGCGGGCAAGGGCAACGGCCAGTGGTGGCTGTTCAACGCCTACGGGCAGCTGACCGGGAACACGGTCCGGGTCACCGCCCCGCACCCCAACGTGCAGTACACCCTGCAGGGCCTGGCCGCCCTGGACCGGGACAAGCGGCAGGCCAGAATGCTGTTCGGGGGCGCGGGCGGCGCGGCCGACATCGTCATCGAGGGCGTCGACCCGGACGTGTTCGGTACCACCGCGCACATACGGCTGCAGGAGATCCCCTGGACGGGTCAAGTAGGCGTCTGCGCCGGGCCGTTGCGGCTGCGGGACGAAGAACTCCCGGTCACCGACGGCCGGGTGACCCTGTCGCTGACCGGCCTGGACGCGATGTCCGCCTACCAGGTGATCCTTTCGCCCGGCGGAAGGGGAGCCGTCTGTCTCCCGCCCTCGGTGGGTGGACGGTGGACGTACGAGGCCGAGGACGCCACGTACACGGGCGGCGGCTACACGAAGAACGGGCCCGAGGGATCCCCGGCCGACGTCGACCGGTTCGCCACCTCGGGCGGCTATCACGTGGGCGGTCTGCGCACCGGCTCCGACGGCGTGCTCGCCTTCGACGTCGAGGTCCCGCGGGACGGGACGTACGACATCCAGGTCTTCGCCAACTCCCACAACGAGGCCGAACTCGTACGCGAACAGGGGCCCACCAACGTCTTCCTGCGCGTCGACGGACGGGATCCGCGCGAACTGCTGCTGCCGCTCGGGTACAAGTGGGCGGTGTGGGGCCACACCGACACCCGGGTCGCGCTGACCGCGGGCGCCCACCGCATCACCCTCGCCGCGCACGACCCCGACCTCGGCGTCACGAAGGGGGACGCCGTCATCGACAAGCTCGACCTCGTACTGCGCGCCGACGACGACACAGCGGTGTACGAGGCCGAGTACGCCGCCCTCGCCGGCGGGGCAGCCGTCAGCCACGCGCATCGCGGCGCCTCGGGCCCCGGTGCCGCCGTGCTCCCGAGAGGCGGCACCGTCACCTTCTGGGTGCACGCCGACGACGACGGCGAAGCGAGCGTGACCGTCGACGTACTGGGGCCCGGTGAAGGTCGGCTGACCGTGAACGGCGAGGACACCGGCCGCGTCGAGCGGGGTGCCGTCCCGCTCTTCCTGACCGGCGGCGTCAACAGGCTCACAGTCACCGGCACGTCGGAACTCCTGGTCCTGGACCGGCTGCGCGTCGGCCCCTCGCGCGGCCTGCTGACCACCACCGCCTACCCGGCCGAGGAGGGAGCCCTCACCGGCACCGCCAAGGTGACCGGATTCGCGTACGCCACCGGCGGCAAGGCGGTCGACGGGATCGGCGCGGGCCCCGGCAACGCCCTCACGCTGACGGTGACGGCCGAGCATGCCGGCCGTCACGCGCTGACCGTCCGCTACGCCAACGGCGAGCAGGCGCCCGCCACCCACTACAACCCCGACCCGGTCTGCCGGCACGCGGACGTCCGCGTCAACGGGGCCGCCCCGCGGCGGGTCCTGTTCCCCACCACCTTCCACTTCGGCAACTTCCGGCAGCTCGCGCTCCCGGTCACCCTCGACGAGGGCGCCAACACGGTCACCTTCACCGCCGACGAACTCCCCGACTTCGACGGCGTCACCCGCAATCCGCACGGTCAGCGCTCCGCGTACGCCCCCGTCATCGACCGGGTGACGGTGACGCGGCTGTTCCTGACCCGGGCTCCTGGGGCCGCATGAGCCGTAGGTCCTCGCCCCACGCGTCGAGCGTGGGGCCGTGACCGGCCCGCCGTGCCACCTCCTCGACCCGGGCGAACAGCCGTTGCTGCGGCCCCGCCTCACCGGTGGCCGCGATGCGTCCGACGGCATCCAGCAGGGCGTCCGTCTCCCACCCGGGCAGGGGGAACCGCTCCAGCTCCCACACCAGGTACTTGTTGTAGGGCCGTGGACGCCGGTCGAGTGCGAACAGCAGCTCCAGCAGCTGTCCCATGCTGTCGGCGGCGTCCAGCCTGGCGGCGAGCGGATGGCCGTCGCGGGTGTTCTTCACCGACCGGTAGAGCGAGTTGGCGTAGGCGTCCAGCGGGCCGGCCGCCGCGTGGAACGCCTCGTCCTCGCCCAGGAGCGCCTTGGCGGCGACGATGTCCGCGATCTCCCCGTCGAGCCGGTCGAGCAGGACCCGGGCACGGGCGAGGGCGTACCGCTCCCAGCCGCCCAGCCGGCGCAGACCGTCGACCGTGGTGACGATGAGATCGAGGTCCGCGGAGCGATGGCCGTCGAGTGCCGCGAGTTCGCTCGGGGACCCGTCGGCGAGAATCACGTACACGTCGTGGTCGGAGTGCTCGGTGGTCATGCCGGCGTGGGCGCGCGAGCCCTTCAGCAGGAGGCCGGCGACGGCCGGGTCGGCGGTGGCGCGGGCGAGGAACTCGTCGTAGGACAGCGGGGGTTCGTGAGTCACGTGCGTCATGGGGATCTCCCGGGTGCGACGGGGTGGGAAACGCGGACCGCCCTCGCCGTCGTGCCGACGGGAGGGTGGCCGCTCCGTCCGCGGCGGCCGTGAGCCGCCGCACCGAGGATCAACGCACGCCCGGGACGCTATACGGCCTCGGTGACCGGTCGCATCCCGTTATCCCGTCGCCCGGTCGCCCCCTTCCCGCGTGTGCCCGCTTCTCAGCCCTCGTCCCCCGCGAGGTACACGCCGAACACCGCTCCCCGCGGGTCCCGCAGCACAGCGATCCGGGGGCCGTCGGGGACCGAGGTGGGTTCCATGAGGACGGTGCCGCCCGCCGAGGTCGCGGTGGCCGTGGTGGCGTCCACGTCCTCGACGGCGAAGTACGGCAGCCAGTGCGGCGGCACCTCGGGCGGGAACTTCTCGTCCATGGTCACCATGCCGCCGAAGTCGGCGCCGTCGAGCCCCCACTGCGTGTAGTGCTCCGAGGCGTTGACGCTCCAGCCGAACACCGTCGTGTAGAAGGCCTCGGCCCGCTCGGGTGCCCGGGTCATCAGCTCCACCCAGCCGAGGGATCCGGGCGCGTTGAACAGCCCCGCGCCCGGGAAGGACCGTGGCTGCCAGAGCTGGAAGGCCGCGCCGGCCGGGTCGAGGGCCACGGTGAAACGGCCCACGTCGAGCACGTCCATCGGGCCGACCAGGACCGTGCCGCCGGCCTCGGTCACCTTCCGCGCGGCGGCGTCGGCGTCCGTCACCGCGAACGACACGTTCCACGCGACCGGCTGCGACTCCTGGTACAGCGGGGTCAGTGCCGCCACCGCCGCGTCGCCGAGGTGCGCGACCGTGTAGCCCCCGGCCTCCGCGCGCCGATCCGTCTCGGGGCGCCAGCCGAACAGCGTCGTGTAGAACCGCTCGGCCGCCTCCATGTCGTCGGTCCCCAGCTCGGTCCAGCACGGGCCACCGGTCACCGGCTTGTCGAGCTTCATGGTGTTCCTCCCGGAGCGAGTCCTCTGCGGTCCCCTCCAGCACGCTAAGCCCGGGCCACGCTCTCGGCCATCCGACGGAAAACAAGGTGGCACGCGGCGCCCGGACCGCCGTAACCTCGCCCCCGTACCGCACCGCATGGCGGCCTCCAGCGCACACCACTCACCACCCGGAGGTCCCCGCATGTCCGCGCTCACGGTGCGCCCCTTCCGCCGCGACGACCGTGACCAGCTCACCGCCCTGGTCAACGCGCATGCCGCCGCCGTCGTCCCCGGCGTCTCCGTCTCGACGAACACGGTGCTCAGTGCCCTGGAGCGGCAGCCCGACGAGTTCATCACCGACCCGTGGGTGAGCGAACGCCTCACCCTGGTCGCCGAGCAGCGCGACCACGCGGTCGCCGCCGCGCATCTGCTGCGTTACCGGGCCGACCCGGAGGTCGGCGAGTCCTACCGGGACATCGGTGAGATCGACTGGTTTCTCTGCCATCCGCCGGCCTCCTGCAGGCCGGACGCCGACGACGCCGCCGACCTGCTGATGGGAGCCTGCCTGGCCCAGCTCGCCCGGTGGAACGTACGGGCCCGGTACGCCGGCGGAGAGGTGCCCGTCCCCGTGGTGTACGGCCTGCCCCGTAACTGGCCGCACATCCGTGCCGCCTTCGAACGCGCGGGCTTCAGGCACGTCGGCGACACGGAGGTGATCCTCATCGCGCGGGTGGCCGACCTGCCGCCCGCCGAGGCCCGCCCGGGCATCACCGTCCAGCGCACGCTGGGGGAGTGCGGTGCCCGTCTCACGGCGTATGCCGGCGGGCGCGCCCTCGGCTTCATCGAGGTCGACACCTCCCTGGCCCGCCCGGAACGGCACGCCCGCTCCGCCGGCCTCGCCGACATCGGCAACCTGCACATCGACCCGGCGGCGTACGGCACCGGCCTGGAGCACCGGCTCCTCGCCCAGGCCGCCGACTGGCTGGACCAGTGCGGGGTGGACCGTCTCCTCGCCTGCGAATCCTCGACCGACCAGACGGCGATCGACCGTCTGACCTCGGCCGGCTTCCGTGAACTGACCCGCACCGACCGCCGCCGGCAGCACCGGCCGGGCTGAGCTCAGATCCCCGGCCGATACCGGATCGGATGGTCGGCCGGCACCTCCACCAGCACGATCCGCGTCCCGTCCGGATCCGCGACCCACATCTCGATCAGCCCCCACGGCTCCTTCACCGGCGGCCGCACGATCTCGACGCCCTTGCCCCGCAGCTCCTCGTGGGCAGCGGCCACGTCCGCCACCTGGAGCCACAGCCGCACGGCCGACGACGGCGGGACCTCCGACCGCCCCGATAGCTCCAGGAACCCGCCGCCGAGGAAGTACACGGTCCCGCGCTCCGGCCCCTCGCCGAACTCGCGGTAGACGGCGAGCCCCAGCTGTTCGCCGTAGAAGACACGGGACCGTTCGGGATCAGTGGGCCGCAACAGGGTCCGGCCACTCAGTACGTGCACCATGCACCCGGAGCCTAGTGGCAGCGCTACTCTCATCGGTGCCCGAGCCGCGCCCGAGAACCGGAGAAATCGAGCCATGGGAACCACCGCCACCTCCCTGACCTTCCGTGACGCCACCCATGCCGACGTGGACGCTCTGGTCGCGCTGATCGAGTCGGCGTACCGGGGGGACGCCAGCCGCGGGGGCTGGACCACCGAGGCGGACATTCTCGAAGGGCAGCGGACCGACCCGGAGGGTGTGCGGGAGGTCATCGAGGCGCCCGACAGCCGACTGCTCACGGTCGAGCGCGACGGGCAGGTCATCGCCTGCTGCCAGCTCGAACACCGCGGTGACCACGCCTACTTCGGGATGTTCGCGGTCAGCCCCGCGCAGCAGGGCGGCGGGCTCGGCAAGCTGATCATCGCGGAGGCGGAGCGGCAGGCCCGCGAGATCTGGGGCGCCACGCAGATGCACATGACGGTGATCTCCGTACGCGAGGACCTCATCGCCTGGTACGAGCGCCGCGGTTACCGCCGTACGGGAAAGATGACGCCCTTCCCGTACGGCGACGAGCGCTTCGGCATCCCGCAGCGTGACGACCTGCAGTTCGAACTGCTGGTCAAGGAGCTCGCGTAAGGGTCACCGCGCTCAGCCGATCGTCACGCCGTGAAGCGGCCCGTCCGTTTGATCTCCGGGTAGTCGGTGGTCGCGCCGTCCAGTTCCAGCGCGCGCACCAGCCGCAGGTGCTCCTGTGTATTGACGACCCAGCCGATGATCCTCAGGTCCGCCTCGCGGGCGAGTTCCACGACCTCCAGCGTGAGGCGGCGGATGTTGAGGCAGACGGTCGAGGCGCCGGCTTCCACCGCGCGGTCCACGATGTCGGTGCCGTACCGGCTGGCGATCAGCGCGGTGCGTACGCCCGGCAGCAGACGGGCGATCTCGGCGATCGCCTCGTCGTGGAACGAGGACACCTCCACCCGCCCGGTCAGGTCCCGCCGCTCCATGACCTCGGCGAGCGCCCGAGCCGCGGCCACATCCTTGATCTCGGCCTGCAACGGCAGTCGTACGGCGTCCAGGACCTCCTCGAACACCGGGACCCGCTCGCCCCGACCGGCGTCCAGGGCGCGCAGCTCGTCGAGGGTCTGCTCGGCGATCGGGCCGGTTCCGTCGGTCGTACGGTCCACGTCGGCGTCGTGCATGACGACGAGGGCCTCGTCCTTGCTCAGATGCAGATCGAGTTCGATCACGTCGAGGCCGGCCTGCTCGGCGGCGACGAAGGACCTCAGGGTGTTCTCGGGTTCGGTACCCATGACTCCGCGGTGACCGATGGTGAGGAAGTTCAACGTTCGACTCGCTTCCGTCGACGGCGGCTCGGCTCCCGGCGCGGGCCGGGGCGGACGGCCGCGCGGGCAGATCCGCAGCAGCCTAACGGCCTCGCCCCGCGATGGACCCGCGCCTGCGCCGTAAGCGGGCGGGTGAAGCGGAAGCAGCTGCCGTCCCGGTGTCCGGCAGGAAAAAGTTCTGTGACGATGGGTGTGCACGGGATATTTTCCGGAGTCTCCACTTGCTGACCGAAACCACCTGTGTATACGGTCTCCATACGCGAGGTTCTCCCGTGGAGGATGGGTCATGACGGAAATTCTTGTGCAGGTGGGTTCGGAGGAGCAGGTTCCTCCCGTGGTCAGGGTGGTGGAGCACCCGGCCTGGCCCGTGCTCAAGGATGCCGTGGAGCTGATCCGGCCATGGCAGTCGAAGGACGGCTCCATCGACTTCGCCGCCGAGGGCTCCCCGGAACCGGCGCTCGCCGAACGCGCCGTACAGCGGGTCGTGCGCGCCGTCGAGGAGCTCTCCCCGCTGCTCCCGCACGACGCCGCCTACCACCAGGCCCTCGTCAAGGACCTGCGCAGCTGGGCCGAAGGCGGCTTCCAGGTGCCGGACTTCCTCGACTCGCTGCTGGCCTTCCAGCCCGCCGCCCACCGCGCGGACGGCCTCCAGCACCTGGTCGTCTTCCCGATGTACACACAGAACGGCAACCCGGACCGCAACCTCGAGGCGGTCGTGCTGCGCATGGTCTGGCCGGACTGGCTGGCCGAGCTGGAACGCACCCGCTACGACAACCCGCTGTTCTGCGGCATCACGTTCGAGGACTTCACGGCCGGCTACGACACCAACTCCGCCGTCCTCTTCCCGGAGACCATCGCCGTGCGGGAGGCTCCCGAGCGGTTCAGCTGGGGCGGCATCTTCTGCGACCGCGAGGCCGCCCGCTTCCGCCGGGTCACCGAGGCCGCCGTCGACATCCTGGGCCTCGACCTCCCCGAGGACGTCGCCGCGATGGTGCACGACCAGAAGCGCTGCGAGGAGGCCTTCGTGCTGTGGGACATGGTCCACGACCGCACCCACAGCCACGGCGACCTGCCCTTCGACCCGTTCATGATCAAGCAGCGCCAGCCGTTCTGGATGTACGGCCTCGAAGAGCTGCGCTGCGACCTGACCGCCTTCAAGGAGGCGGTGAAGCTGCAGGCGGACGGTGTCCCGCAGGCCCGTGACGTGCAGTACGCGGTGCTCTTCGACCGCATGTTCCGCTTCCCGGTCACCGGCGAGCGGGTACGCAACTACGACGGCCTCGGCGGCCAGCTGCTCTTCGCCTACCTCCACAAGCACGATGTCGTCCGCTGGACCGACAACCAGCTGTTCATCGACTGGCACCGCGCCCCGCAGGTCACCAACCAGCTGTGCGCCGACATCGAGCAGCTCTACCGCGACGGCATCGACCGCCCCAAGCTCGTCCACTGGTTCGCCGGCTACGAGCTGGTCGCCACCTACCTCGCCCCGCACCCCGGATCCAAGTGGGCCAAGGGCCCCGACGCCCTCGACCTGAGCCTGCCGCCGCGGAAACTCGTCGATGAGGTGCTTCCGGACGAGTTTCCGCTGAGCATGTTCTATGAGGCCCTCTCCAAGAAGCTGAAGAACGTGATCGCCTCCACCAAGGGCATCACGGCGGAGAATGCCGAGCGGATCGCCGCGTGAGCGACCTGCGTACCGAGAACACTGCTCAGGAGGCGAAGAACATGAGGAACGGGGCTCTCAGCGGTGCGGTGATCGCGGTGGCCGGCGCGGGCGGACCCGCCGGGCGCGCGACCCTGCTCAGGCTCGCCGAGGCGGGGGCGACCGTCGTCGGCGCGGACAACGACCCCGAGCGGCTGGCGGAGGCCGTCGACGAGGCCCGCTACAGCGCCGGCGGCGCCGCGGTCACCGGCGAGACCGTCGACCTGCTCGACCTGGACTCGACCCATGACTGGGCCGTGCGTACCGAAAAGGAGTTCGGCCGGATCGACGGACTGGTCCACCTCGTCGGCGGCTGGCGCGGCAGCGAGACGTTCATCAAGACCAGCCTGGACGACTGGGACTTCCTGGAGCTGCTGCTCATCCGCACCGTGCAGCACACCTCGCTGGCCTTCTTCGAGCCCCTTCAGCGCAGTGAACGCGGGCGGTACCTGCTCATCAGCGCGGCGGGCGCCACGAAGCCCAGCGCGGGCAACGCCGCGTACGCCGCCGCCAAGGCCGCCGCCGAGGCCTGGACGCTCGCGCTGGCCGACGCCTTCCGCAAGGCCGGGGGCGCCGGCGGGCCGACCTCCGCGGCCGCCATCCTGGTGGTGAAGGCTCTCGTGCACGAGGCGATGCGCGCCGACCGACCCAACGCGAAGTTCGCGGGCTTCACGGACGTCAAGGACCTGGCCGACGCCGTCGTCGGCGTCTGGAGCCGGCCCGCCGCCGAAGTGAACGGAAACCGTCTGTGGCTGACCGAGAAGCCGTGAACCCGTCCAAGACCGCCTTTACGCAGGCCCGGCGGCATCACGACCCGGACCTGCGCGGCTTCGCCAGCGACAACTACGCCGGAGCCCACCCGGAGGTGCTCGCCGCGCTGGCCCTGGCCAACGGCGGGCACCAGGTCGCGTACGGCGAGGACGCGTACACCGACAACCTCCAGCAGATCGTCCGCAGCCACTTCGGCGCCACCGCGGAGGCGTTCCCCGTCTTCAACGGCACCGGCGCCAACGTGGTCGCGCTCCAGGCGGTCACCGACCGCTGGGGCGCGGTGATCTGCGCGGAGAGCGCCCACATCAACGTCGACGAGGGCGGCGCCCCCGAGCGCATGGGCGGCCTGAAACTGCTCACCGTGCCCACGCCCGACGGCAAGCTCACCCCGGAGCTGATCGACAAGCAGGTGTACGGCTGGGA
This sequence comes from Streptomyces cellulosae, assembly GCF_000721105.1. GTDB lineage: Bacteria > Actinomycetota > Actinomycetes > Streptomycetales > Streptomycetaceae > Streptomyces > Streptomyces cellulosae_A. Next base: position 340,078 of record NZ_JOEV01000001.1, on the reverse strand, counting down.
GGACGAGCACCGCGCGATGCCGCAGGTCGTCTCGATCACCCAGAGCACGGAGCTCGGCACCCTCTACACCCCCCAGGAGATCCGGGCGATCTGCGAGCACGCCCACGCGCGCGGGATGAAGGTCCACCTGGACGGCTCGCGGATCGCCAACGCCGCGGCCTCGCTGAACGTCCCGATGCGGACGTTCACCAACGCGGTCGGCGTCGACATCCTCTCCCTGGGCGGCACCAAGAACGGCGCGCTCTTCGGTGAGGCGGTCGTCGTCATCGACCAGGACGCCGTCAGCCACATGAAGCACCTGCGCAAGCTGTCCATGCAGCTCGCCTCCAAGATGCGCTTCGTGTCGGTCCAGTTGGAGGCCCTGCTCGCCAAGGACCTGTGGTTGCGCAACGCCCGCCACGCCAACGAGATGGCCCAGCGGCTGGCCGAGGGCGTGCGCGCCGTGCACGGCGTCGAGATCCTCTACCCGGTGCAGGCCAACGGCGTCTTCGCCAAGCTGCCCCACGACGTGAGCGAGCGTCTTCAGCAGCGGTTCCGCTTCTACTTCTGGGACGAGGCCGCGGGCGTGGTGCGCTGGATGTGCGCCTTCGACACGACCGAGGACGACGTGGACGCGTTCGTGGCGGCGCTGAAGGAGGAGATGGCGCGCTAGCGGCGACATCGAGGGCGAGTGATGCATAGGTATGCGTTCACCTGAAAAGTCATTGACTCTCGGGTGATCGCTTTCCTATGCTCGCGGGCATGGAGCTCATCCAGGAAACCCCGGACCTGTCCGCCTATTTGGCTGCTGACGAGGTCGTCGACCATGACCACCCGCGCGTACTGGAGGTTGCCGCCCGGCTCGCAAAAGATGCCGAGGACTCGTATGCCTATGCGCGGCTCGCGTTCGAGTTCGTGCGCGACACCATTCCGCACTCCCAGGACTCCGGTGACCCGCGCGTCACCTGGCGCGCCTCCGACGTCCTGGAGCAGGGCACCGGCATCTGCTACGCCAAGGCACACGCGCTGGCCGCGCTGCTGCGGGCCGAGGACATCCCGACCGCGCTGTGCTACCAGAGGTTCGACGTGGTGCACGGCCTGGTCGCCGTGCGGTTCAACGGGGCCTGGCACCGACAGGACCCCCGGGGCAACAAACCGGGAGTGGACGCCCAGTTCTCCCTCGGCGAGGAGCGGCTGGCCTTCATCCCCGACCCAGCGTCCAATGAGGTGGACTATCCGGTCCTGTACGCTGAACCACACCCGGTTGTCCTGGGCGCCCTGAAGGCTGCCCCGGACCGTCCGTACCTCTGGAAGACGCTCCCCACCGCACTCTGAGGCAGGCGATGACCCTCTCCCTGACCGTGTCCGACGAGGTGCGCGCCCTCGCACCGGGCTTCACACACGTCGCCGTCGAAGCCCACGGACTCACCAACGGACCCAGCACCGACGCCGGTTCGGCCTTGCTCGACGACGCGGCCCGCCGCCTCGCCGAACGCCTGGCCGGCCGGGCCCCGCACGAGGACCCGCACATGGCGGCCTGGCGCGAGGTCTACACGGCGTTCGGTTCGAAGCCGTCACGCACCCGCAACTCGGCGGAGGCACTGGCGAAAAGGGCCCTGTCGGAGGCGGGTCTGCCCCGCATCAACCTGCTCGTCGACCTCTACAACGCCGTCAGCGTCGCCCACCTGATCCCGGTCGGAGGCGAGGACCTCGACCACATCCAGGGCGGTATGCGCCTCGTCCGGGCCACCGGCGACGAGGAGTTCGTGACAGTCGCCGTAGGCGAGGAGGTCGTCGAACACCCCGACGCGGGTGAGGTGGTGTGGCGGGACGAGGCGGGCGTGACCTGCCGCCGATGGAACTGGCGGCAGGGACCGCGCACCCGGCTCACCGAACAGACCACCTCCGCCGTCTTCCTGCTGGAGGGCATGGCACCGATGCCGGTCCCCGCGATCGAGGCGGCCGCCGCCGAACTGGCCGAACTGCTGGAGAAGCTCAGTCCCGGGGCGCGGATCACAGTGCGGTCCGCGGCGACCTGACCCTCAGGCCGGGGCGCAACTCACTGCTGGATGACAGCATCGAAATCCCCGTCGCCCCATCAGGCGACCCGGGTGTCAGTGCGCCTCGGCCGCCCGGACCTCTTCCGGGGTGGGGGCGGTGCCGCCGAGGTGGGCCGGCATCCACCAGGTGTCGTTGGCGTCCTTGGGGCGGACCGGGTAGGCGCGCTGGGCGGCTTCCAGGAGTTCCTGCACGCGTTCGCGCAGTTGGCGGGTGATCGCGCCCGCGTACTTGTCGCGGGAAGCCTCGAGGGCCTCGCCGACGCGCATGGTGATCGGGATGTGGCTGCGCCTGAAGTTGCGCGGGTGCCCCTTGGTCCACAGCCGCTGGGTGCCCCAGACCGCCATCGGGATCAGCGGGACGCCCGCCTCCTGGGCCAGGCGCGCGGCGCCCGACTTGAAGGTCTTCAGCGTGAAGGAGGGCGAGATCGTGGCCTCCGGGAAGACCCCCACGATCTCGCCGGACCGCAGTGAGTCCAGCGCGTGCGCGTAGGCCGCCTCACCTTGCTTGCGGTCCACCGGGATGTGCTTCATGCCGCGCATCAGCGGACCGGAGACCTTGTGGCGGAAGACGGACTCCTTCGCCATGAACCGCACGAGACGTTTCTGCGGAAGCGCCGCCAGCCCGTTGAAGACGAAGTCCAGGTAGCTGATGTGATTGCTCACCAGCACGGCACCACCCGAGCGCGGGATGTTCTCCGAACCCTTGCAGTCGATCTTGAGGTCCCACGCCTTGAACAGGGCCTGGGCGAAACCAACGACGGGGCGGTAGACAAGCTCTGCCATGGACGGTGTGGGCCCTTCCTTCTCTGCCTGGGAAGGGAGCTCCAGGCGGAAAGTTACGCAGCCGTAGGTTTACGGCATCTCGCAGATCGTGCCCGAAGAACGGACCGGGAGCCAGTCCTGGTGCCCGTGCCGGGCGAGATTCTCGTCACGTCGATGCCGTGATCCACCTCGGCGTTTTGAGACACGTTTACTCCGTACGGACCGCCACCCGCCGCACGAGCAGGTACATCTCGCATCCCAGGCAGTACCCGAAAGTGGCATTGAGGAACGCCGCCGCCAGCGCGGCCCCGGTCGCCGCGAGCCCCAGCCAGTCCGGGCCCAGCGTGAAGCCGATGAGTCCGAGGCCCGCGAAGACCAGCCCCACAGCCTGCGCGAACCGGGGCGGCTCGGGCGCCTCGAACTCGGTCGGCGGACCGAGCCGGGGCCGTACCGCCGCGCGGAACAGCCAGCCGTACGCCGAACGACCGACCCCTCCCGCCGCGCCCGAAGCGAACGCCAGGGTCTGCCAGGCCAGCAGCCACGCGCTGCCGGTGATCAGCACGACCGCCAGCACGACGGTCGTCACGGCCGCGCCGAAACGCGGCCCCCTCACATCGATGTCCATAGGAATGAAGCATTCCGTAAGGGACAGGGTTCGGGGAGGCGGGAATCTTTGCAGTCGTGTGAATGCTGGTGCAGAGATGACGGGACTTGTGGTGTGCGTGGCGGTGCTCGCGGCGGCGAGCGCCTACGGAGTGCTGCATCGGCGGCGGAGCGGGAGGGTCCGGGTGCGCGGGCGCGACGACGGAAAACGGCTCGGCGCGGCCGAACTGGGCGGGCCGCTCGGCGAACGCGCCACGCTCGTCCAGTTCTCCAGCGCCTTCTGCGCCCCCTGCCGGGCGACCCGCCGGGTCCTCGGCGAGGTGGCCGCGATGGTCCCCGGCGTGACCCACGTCGAGATCGACGCGGAGGACCAACTCGACCTCGTCCGTGAGCTGGACATCCTCAAGACCCCCACCGTCCTGGTCCTGGATGCCGACGGCCGCGTCGTCCGCCGTGCCACCGGCCAGCCGCGTAAGGCCGACGTGATCGCCGCACTGGGAGAGGCGGTGTGACCCCCGTCGCACAGGGGGTGAGGCATCTCCCATATACAGGGGCGTACTTGTATACAGGGACGCACTTGACTGCGCTTACCATCTATCGTCAGCCTGACCGTATGCCTTCGGAACTCCTTCTCTTCGGGCGGGTCCATGTCGATCTGGCCCGCACCGCGAGCGCGCGCTGTCCGAGCTGTTGAGCAGCCACGGACGCCCACGACCCTCCTCGCAGAAGGACACCTCCATGACGGCCACGCCCGGCCTCGGTACCCCTCGGCTCGCCTCGCCCGACCTGTTGCGCTCCGTCTTCCGGCGACACGCGGCGGGAGTCGCCGTGATCACCGCGCGCGGCGAGGGCGGCCCGGTCGGCTTCACCGCCACCTCCCTCACCTCGGTCTCCGCCGAACCCCCGATGCTCTCCTTCGGGATCGGCACGGGCGCCTCCAGTTGGCCCGCGGTCTCCTCGGCAGAGCATGTCGGCGTGCATCTGCTCGGCGAGCACCAACAGGACCTGGCCGCCACCTTCGCCCGCAGCGGTGCCGACCGTTTCGGCGCGGCGACCGCCTGGCGCGAGGGTCCCGAGGGTGTGCCCGTCCTCGACGACGTCCTGGCCTGGCTGGTGTGCCGGGTGGCCGCGCGGGTGCCGGCCGGCGACCACCGCATCGTGCTGGCCGAGGTCGTCCTCGGTGACCCGACCGGCCCCGGCCGCCCGCTCCTCTATCACCAGGGGCGGTTCAACGGGCTGCGCGACTGAACGGACCCGACCGCCGGCCGCCGCCCGACCGCGGCCGGGCGGCGGCCACTCCCGCTGCGAAGGTGTCGAGTTCCGATTACGCTGCGTTGCACAGGTCACAGTTCAAAGCGCTTGCTTAGCGGGAACGAACTGGGTGTACTGGCGAGTAATATTTCGTTCGGAGCGTGGGTCGCCCCGACCGGGATCGGCCGCTTGAGGCGCCTATGCTGCCTGCAAGAGGCAGCCGAAAAATGACGATGCAGTAGGAGAGCCGGCGTGAGCTTGAGGATCATTGTCACTGTGAAGTACGTGCCCGACGCCACTGGCGACCGGCACTTCGCCGATGACCTGACCGTCGACCGGGACGACGTGGACGGTCTGCTCTCCGAGCTGGACGAGTACGCGGTCGAGCAGGCGCTGCAGGTCTCCGAGAACTCCGACGACGACGTCGAGGTCACCGTCCTGACCGTGGGCCCGGAGGATGCCAAGGACGCGCTGCGCAAGGCGCTGTCCATGGGCGCCGACAAGGCCATCCACGTCGAGGACGACGACCTGCACGGCACCGACGCCATCGGCACCTCGCTGGTGCTGGCGAAGGCGATCGAGAAGGCCGGCTACGACCTGGTGATCTCCGGCATGGCGTCCACGGACGGCACCATGGGTGTCGTACCGGCACTGCTGGCCGAGCGTCTGGGTGTGCCGCAGGTGACGCTGCTGTCCGAGGTCTCCGTCGAGGACGGCACGGTCAAGGGCCGCCGCGACGGCGACGCCGCCAGCGAGCAGCTGGAGGCCTCCCTCCCGGCCGTCGTGTCCGTCACCGACCAGTCGGGCGAGGCGCGGTACCCGTCCTTCAAGGGCATCATGGCGGCCAAGAAGAAGCCGGTGGAGGCCTGGGACCTGTCGGATCTGGACCTGGACGCCGAGGACGTCGGTCTGGAGGGCTCCTACACGGTCGTCGACTCCGCGACCGAGCGTCCGGCCCGCACGGCCGGCACGATCGTCAAGGACGAGGGCGAGGGCGGCAAGCAGCTCGCCGAGTTCCTCGCGAGCCAGAAGTTCATCTGAGCGCGACGTCGCTGACCGCCCCTCACCTTTCGCAAGCAGGAGTGCAATCCCATGGCTGAAGTTCTCGTCTACGTCGACCACGTGGACGGTGCCGTCCGCAAGCCCACCCTCGAACTGCTGACCCTCGCCCGTCGCATCGGTGAACCGGTCGCGGTCGCCCTCGGCAACGGCGCCGCCGACACGGCCGCCGCCCTCGCCGAGCACGGCGCGGTCAAGGTCCTCACCGACGACGCGTCCGAGTACGGCGAGTACCTGGTCGTCCCGAAGGTGGACGCGCTGCAGGCCGCCGTCGCCGCCGTCTCCCCGGCCGCCGTGCTGGTCCCGTCCTCCGCGGAGGGCAAGGAGATCGCCGCCCGGCTGGCGCTGCGCCTCGGCTCCGGCATCATCACCGACGCCGTCGACCTGGAGGCCGGCGACGAGGGCCCGGTGGCCACCCAGTCGGTGTTCGCCGCCTCCTTCACCACCAAGTCCCGGGTGGCCAAGGGCACCCCGGTCATCACGGTCAAGCCCAACAGCGCTGCCGTGGAGGCCGCTCCGGCCGCGGGGGCGGTCGAGGCCCTGTCGGTCACCTTCTCCGCGCAGGCGACCGGCACGAAGGTCACCGGGCGTACGCCGCGCGAGTCGACCGGGCGTCCGGAGCTGACCGAGGCCGCGATCGTGGTCTCCGGTGGCCGTGGCGTCAACGGCGCGGAGAACTTCGCGGTCATCGAGGCGCTGGCCGACTCCCTCGGCGCGGCCGTCGGTGCCTCGCGGGCGGCGGTGGACGCGGGCTGGTACCCGCACACCAACCAGGTCGGCCAGACCGGCAAGTCGGTCTCGCCGCAGCTGTACATCGCCAACGGCATCTCCGGCGCGATCCAGCACCGGGCCGGCATGCAGACCTCGAAGACCATCGTGGCCGTCAACAAGGACGCCGAGGCCCCGATCTTCGACCTGGTCGACTACGGCGTGGTCGGCGACCTCTTCGACGTCGTCCCGCAGCTCACCGAGGAGATCAAGACCCGCAAGGGCTGATCCCGACTCGGGTTCACCTCGGATCCTCTCGGGTGCTCCGGGTGCTCCCGGTGTACCGCGGGTGTACGAGGCCCCCGTGACCGCTTCCTTCCGGCGGACACGGGGGCCTCGGCTCATCCCAGGGTCAGTGAGGCCTGCACCGGCAGGTGGTCGCTCGGGAACTGGCCGTCGCGCTGGAAGGTGTTGATCGACGCCTCGTGAGCCGTGACGCCCGGCGTGGTGAGGATCCAGTCGATGCGGTCGCCGTCCGGCGTCAGCAGTCGGTAGCCGTGGAAGGTCCCGTACAGCGGGCCGCGCTCGGCCGCCGTGTCCCAGGTGTCGACGAGTCCGGCGCCCAGGAGGGTGTCGTAGGCCTCGTTCTTGTGGGCCGTGGCGTTGAAGTCGCCCGTGACGACGATCGGCAACGAACGGTCGAGCTCCGCCAGCCGAGCCCCGACGAGTGATGCGGCACGCACGCGTGCGTACTGGCTCAGGTGGTCGAAGTGGGTGTTGAGCACGTGGAACTCCCGCCCGCCGTCGCGCAGGTCGCGGAAGCGGACCCAGGTGGCGATACGGGGAAGGGAGGCGCCCCAGGTGTTCGAGCCGATCACTCTGGGCGTGTCGGACAGCCAGAAGGTGTCGTGCTCGGTCGGGGCCAGACGGCGGGTGTCGAAGAAGATCGCCACGGCCTCGTCGTGGCTGCCGCCCTCGCGGCCGGTGCCGATCCAGTCGTAGTGCGATCCCAGGTCGGCGCGGATGTCGCGCAGTTGCTGGTAGAGGCCCTCCTGGGTGCCGATGACGTCGGGTGCCCCGTGGTGCAACAGTGCGCGCATCACCGGACGGCGGGCCGCCCAGCTGTTGGGCTCGGTGGTGCTCGCGAAGCGCAGGTTGAACGTCATGACGTCCAGGCGGCGCCCTCCCGCTTTGGCGGCCGAGGCCGGCAGCGCGCCGAGCAACGGGACGGTGAGCGCGGTGGCCACCGCGGTTCTCAGGCTCATGCGACGCGTCATGCTGGTCCTGTTCCCCATGTGAATCCCTCCCGAAGGCTCAGGATGAAGGTGCGGACCGAAGTGCGAAAGGGGGCCTGGAGGTTCTTGGCAGTGCCAGGGAACGCGGTGAGTCAGGCGGTGGGCAGGGTGCGGGCGGGGTGTTGACCAGCGGGAAGCTTCACGGATAGCTTCGTTCTACGGATTGTTGATTCCGTACAGCGGAAAACGGGAGAGGTGCGGGATGGGTCAGGGCCAGCAGGAGCGAGTGGCGACGAGCCTCGCCGGCGCGGTCAGCGAGGAGATCAGCGCCTCCCTCGCACCCGTCGACGCCGAGTTGGAGCGCCGCTACCCCGGGGACCCCGGCACCCGCCAGCCCGTGCACACGGTCTACGTCCCCGGCGACGTCTTCGCCGCCGACACCATCCGCTCCTGGGGCGACCGGGCCCTCGCCGCCCTCGACGAACACGCCCCGGACGCCGCTTCCTTCGCCGCCGTTCTCGGTCTGTCCGACGAACTCGCCGAGCCGGTCCACTCCCGCGTCCGGGCCAAGCTGGAGCGCGAACCCGTCGAGGACCTGCGCGTCGACTTCGAGGACGGCTACGGCGGGCGTCCGGACGCCGAGGAGGACGAGGCGGCGGCCCGCGCGGCGCGGCTGATCGCACGGGCGTACGAGGACGGCACGGCGGCCCCGTACATGGGCATCCGCATGAAGTGCATGGAGGCGCCCGTCCGTGACCGCGGCATCCGCACCCTGGACATCTTCCTCACCGGCCTGACGGAGGCCGGCGGCCTGCCCGACGGGTTGGTGCTGACGCTGCCGAAGGTGACGTATCCCGAGCAGGTCACCGCCATGGTGCGGCTCCTGGAGGCGTTCGAGAAGGCGCGCGGACTGGAGCCCGGACGGATCGGCTTCGAGATCCAGATCGAGACCAGCCAGGCCGTCCTCGCCGCCGACGGCACCGCCACCGTCGCCCGGATGATCCAGGCCGCCGAGGGCCGCGCCACGGGGCTCCACTACGGAACCTTCGACTACAGCGCCTGCCTCGGCGTGTCCGCCGCCCACCAGGCCAGTGACCACCCGGCCGCCGACCACGCCAAGGCGGTCATGCAGGTCGCGGCCGCCGGCACCGGCGTCCGCGTGTCGGACGGCTCCACCAACGTCCTGCCCGTCGGCCCCACCGCCAAGGTCCACGACGCCTGGCGGCTGCACTACGGTCTCACCCGCCGCGCCCTGGCCCGCGCCTACTACCAGGGCTGGGACATGCACCCCGGCCACATCCCCACCCGGTACGCGGCTGTCTTCGCCTTCTACCGCGAGGGCTTCGAACAGGCCGCCGCCCGCCTTTCCCGGTACGCCAACCGCACCGGCGGCGACGTCATGGACGAACCCGCCACCGCCAAGGCGCTCAGCGGCTATCTGCTGCGCGGCCTGGACTGCGGCGCCCTCGACATCGCCGAGGTCGCCCGCCTCAGCGGCCTGACCCGCGCCGACCTGGAGGCCTTCGCGACGCCCCGGCGCGCCGACCTGACGGTCTCGACGGAGCGGCCCTGACGTAGCGGACCTGTCACAGCCGCAACCACCGACTGGTGCCGTCACGCCCGACCCGTAGGCTGTACGTCACTCACGGACGTGTCACAGGAACGGGGCTGCGGTGTCTTCGGGGGAGTACGGGCAGGGGCAGCAGGGGTCGGGTGAGGCGGCCGGACGGTTGCTGGCCGGGCGCTATCGCGTCGTGGCCCAGCTCGGGCGCGGTGGAATGGGCGTGGTGTGGCGGGCCGTCGACGAGGTGCTCGGACGTGAGGTCGCGGTCAAGGAACTGCGTACCTACACCGACGCCGACGGGCCCGAACTGGCCGGTCTGCGGCTGCGGATGCAACGAGAGGCGCGCGCGGCGGCCCGGGTGCGCCATCCCGGCGTGGTGGCCGTACACGACGTGGCCGAGATCGACGGCCGTCCGCTGATCGTCATGGAGCTGGTGGACGGCCCGTCCTTGGACGACGTCCTGCGCGAGCGAGGCACCCTCGACCCGCGCGAGGTGGCCGGCATCGGCGCCGAGGTGCTGGACGCGCTGGCCGCCGCCCACCGTGCGGGCGTCCTGCACCGGGACGTGAAGCCCGGCAACATCCTGCTCGACCGGTCGGGCCGGGTCCTCCTGACCGACTTCGGAATCGCCGCCATGGACGACCCGGGCGACGGCTCCGCCACCCGCCTCACCCGCAGCGGCGAACTCGTCGGCTCCCTGGACTACTTGGCGCCCGAACGCGCCCAGGGCGCCGACCCGGGCCCCGCCTCCGACGTCTGGGCCCTCGGAGCCACGCTGTTCGCGGCCGTGGAGGGCTCCGCGCCCTTCCGCCGTACGTCGACGTTCTCCACCCTCACCGCCATCGTCACCGAGCCCGTGCCCGAGCCCCACCTCGCAGGCCCCCTCGGCCCCCTCCTCCAGCGCCTCCTGGACAAACGCCCCGAGTCCCGCCCAGGAGCCGAGGAAGCCCGCGACCTGCTCTGGACAGTGGCCGACGCCGCCGCGACGGACACCCCGACCACGACGTTGCGAGGCTTTGCGCATACCGAGCGACTCGGCAGGGAGCCGAGCGCTCCGGCGGTGCCACCGGGGTCCGGACCCATGGAGCCGGCAGGCCCTGCCGGGGCGAGGACCGGGGAGGCGGCGGGGGCGGGTGGAGCGACTGGCAGGACGGGGGCTGCTGGTCAGGTCGGGCTGGCCGGTCAGGTGGGCTCTTCCGGTCAGGTGGGAACTTCCGGGCAGGCCGGGTCGGCGGGGCAGGCAGCGGCTGCTGGTCAGCCCGGGTCGACGGCGCCGGCGGTGGTGTCCGGCCATGGGCGTCCCGCTGTTCAGGTGGGCTCTTCCGGTGGGACTGGGCCGGCGGGCCGGCCGGGGCCTGCCGGTGATGCGGGTCCGACCGGTACGACGGGCTCGACCGGTCGGGCGGACGCCACCGGGCAGGCTGGTGCCGCAGATCCTCGGACGGGTGCTCCCGGACCGGTCGGTGCGGCAGCCCAGGCGGGCCCCGGTGGCCAAGACGGAGCGCCCACGCACGTCTTCGGCCCCTCCGCCCCCGCCGGATCGGACCCGGCCGTCACCGTCCCCTCCGGGCCCACCGCGCCGGACCCGGCCGTCACCGTCCCCTCCGGGCCCACCGCGCCGGACCCGGCCGCCACCGTCCCCTCCGGGCCCACCGCGCCGGACCCGGCCGCCACCAACCCCACCTCCGCTTCCGGTTCCGCCGCCTCGACGCCCACCTCACCCTCCGCCTCCACCCCCACCTCCGCCCCCGCTTCCTCCCGCCGCAAAGGCAGGGTCCTCCTCACCGTCGCGGCCGTGGGCGTCGTGCTCGTGGCCGCCGTTGGCACCGTCGTGCTGCTGGGCGACGGGGGCGACGCCGAAGCCGGGGCACAGCCCAAGGCACCGTCCGTCACCTCCTCGGCGGCCGACCGTACCGACGCCCGACGCTCGGACACCCCCGGGCCCGCCCAACGGAAAGACGGGAAGAACCCGGCCGCGACGAAGACGTCCTGGGCCGCCGAGAACGAGGCGGAGCCCACCGACCGGGGCACCGCCTCCGGACCGGCCACGGCCACGGCCCCGGGTGCGGGCACCACCGAAGGCGGCGGTTCCGGTGGTGGCGCGACGACGCCGGCCGCGTCCTGCCACTCCATCGGCGGCGGCAGGTTCAATTGCGAGGTGTCGCGCACCGCCAAGTCCTACACCGCCTCCGGCACCGAGGCCGGCATCCTCAACGCGGGTACCAACTACTTCTACTGCCAGCAGAACCTGGGCCGCCGCGAGACATACGGCCAGTGGACCAACGTCTGGTGGGCGAAGACGGACGACGACAGCGGCAACACGAAGGTCTACGTCAGCGACGTCTACCTCAAGGGCGGCGACAACGACGCCCCGGTCCCCGGACTCCCCGTCTGCTGAACGCCATCGGCACGACCCGCTCGTCCCGCCGCCCTGTTCACGGGGCGCCGGAAGCCGGCCCCTTCCCTCAGCTCCCGGCCCCCGGGTACCGCTCCAGCCCCGAAGCCGTCACCAGCTTCTCGTCCTTGAACAGCCGGGTGCCCCGCTCGCACAGCCGTCGGTCGGCCCGTGCCCGGGCGCAGAACTCCTCGGGAGTGACCCCGAAGAGCTTCCTCAACCGGACCGAGCCGACGAGGAGTTCGGTGAGCAGCGGGCGCTGACCCGGGTGGGTGCGGGGCGCGCCGGTGCCGTCGTGCAGGACGCCGTGGCGGTTGACGTACACGTACGCGCCCGGGAGAACCACGCCCGGCGCCGGTTCGATGCGCACGTCGGGCGCGGGCAGCCAGGCGCGGCGGTAGTTGCCGTTGGGCAGCGGTACGCCTTCGCTCGCGTCGATCACCGCGAGCTGCTCGTCGTCCAGCCACGTGACGAACAACTCCCGCACGGTTCCCGGCGCTTCCACGGGTGAGGCGGACACATATCCGAGGCGGCTGACGTGTGCGGAGACACCCACGTCGAGGCCGGTGACCCGGGCCTTGACCATCGGGATCGGCGACCTGATCCCGGACTCCGCCATCTTGTGCCGCAGTTGGGCCGGGGAGGCGTTGGAGCCCACGGCCAGGACGGGCGTGCGGCCCGGGTGGACGAGGACGTCGAGGGGCAGCATCCGGTCACCGTCGAGAAGCCCGGACTCCCGCGGCCACACGCCCGGATAGAGCAGCGGGTGATCGCGCGGCGCCTCGGCCAGGCCCAGAGTTTCCAGGGTGAGGTGTTCCATGGGCCGCTCAGCCCGTCGGCGGCAGCTCGCCCGAGCCGCGGGTGATCAGCCGGGTCGGCAGCACGATCCGCTCCGGCATGAGCAGGGTGCCGTCCAGCTGGCGGAAGAGACGCTCGGCGGCCGTACGGCCGAGGGCCGCCGCGTCCTGGGCGACGACGGTGACGCCCGGCTGCAACAGATCGGCCAACTCGAAGTCGTCGAAGCCGACGAGGGCGACGGGGCGCGGCTGTTCGGCCAGGACCCGGATCACGGTGACCGTCACCCGGTTGTTGCCCGTGAAGATCGCGGTCACGGGGGAGGGGCCGGTGAGCATTCCCTCCGCCGCCCGGCGCACCCGCTCCGGATCGGTGACGCCCAGCGACATCCAGGCGTCCTCCACCGCTATGCCCGCGCCGTCCATGGCGGCCCGGTAACCGCGCAGGCGCTCGGCGGCGGTGTGGATGCGCGGCATGTCACCGATGAAGCCGATCCGGCGGTGCCCGTGGGCGATCAGGTGGGCCACGCCGTCGCGCGCGCCGCCGTGGTTGTCCGAGACGACCACGTCGGCGGCGATGTGGCCGGCCGGGCGGTCCACGAACACCGTCGCCACGCCCGCCTTCAGCTCGGGCTCCAGATACCGGTGGTCGTCCCCGGCCGGAATGACCACCAGCCCGTCCACCCGCCGTGCGCACAGCGCGAGCACCAGCTCCTGCTCGCGTTCCGGGTCCTCCGCGCTGGACCCGTTGATGAGCAGCGCTCCGTGCGCCCGGGCCACCTCCTCGACAGCGCGGCTGAGGGGGCCGTAGAACGGGTCGGAGAGGTCCTCCAGGACCAGGCCGATGCTGGCGGTGCGGCCCTTGCGCAGCACCCGCGCGCTGTCGTTGCGGCGGAAACCGAGGGCGTCGATGGCCTCCTGGACGCGGCGCTCGGTCTCCGGTGTGACGCCGGGCTCACCGTTGACCACCCGCGAGACCGTTTTCAGTCCGACACCGGCCCGGGCGGCCACGTCCTTCATGGTCGGACGGTTGCCGTAGCGGCTTCCCGCGAGGCGCTCGGCGCGGCGGTGGGTCTCGGGCACGGTGCGGTGTCCTGTCCTGTCGTACACGGGGATGCGGCGGTCGATGATGTGTATGAGGATGTGGCGTCGAGCATAGAGCCTGGACAACGTTGTCAGATGGGGGAGACACTGTCCACCGCAATCTCCGCCCTGCGCCCCCACCGCGAGAGCGGCATGCGCGTCCTCACGGTTGTCCGCAAGCTCTTCATGGTTGTTCCGATGTCTGACGGGGAGATCCGACTCTGATGCACACCGACCTCGTGGCCGCGCTTGACATCGGCGGCACCAAGATCGCCGGAGCGCTGGTGGACGGCCACGGCCGGATCCAGGCCCGCGCACAGCGCCCCACGCCCGCCCGGGAGGACGGCGGGACCATCATGCGGGCCGTCGAGCAGGTGCTCGCCGAGCTCACCGCCTCCCCGCTGTGGGCCCATGCCACGGCCCTCGGTATCGGCAGCGCGGGTCCGGTGGACGCCTCCACGGGCACGGTGAGCCCGGTGAACGTGCCCGGCTGGCGCGACTTTCCACTGGTCTCGCGTGTGCGGGAGGCTGTCGGCGGGCTGCCCGTCGAACTGATCGGCGACGGTGTGGCGATCACGGCCGCCGAGCACTGGCAGGGCGCGGCACGAGGCCATGACAACGCGCTGTGCATGGTGGTGTCGACCGGCGTCGGCGGCGGTCTGGTCCTGGGCGGCCGGCTGCATCCCGGGCCGACCGGCAACGCGGGCCACATCGGCCACATCAGCGTGGATCTCGACGGCGACCCGTGCCCGTGCGGCGCGCGCGGCTGCGTGGAGCGCATCGCCAGCGGTCCCAACATCGCTCGCCGGGCGATCGAGAACGGCTGGCAGGCCGGTCCCGACGGTGACACCTCCGCCGCCGCGGTGGCCGATGCCGCGCGGTCCGGCGACCCGGTCGCCATCGCCTCCTTCGAGCGGGCCGCCCAGGCACTGGCCGCCGGTATCGCCGCCACCGCGACCCTGGTCGAGATCGACATCGCCGTCATCGGCGGCGGGGTCGGCAAGGCCGGCGACGTGCTGTTCACGCCCCTGCGCAAGGCCCTGGGTGACTACGCGACCTTGTCCTTCGTGCAGCGGCTGACCGTGGAGCCCGCGCAGATGGGAACGGACGCGGGCCTGGTCGGGGCGGCCGCGGCGGCCCTCGCTCGCCGGGCGGACCCGGCTGCGGCGGGGGTCTGACGGCCCAGGCAGGAACGTTTTCCCCGAATTCCTCGACTTCCTCGAATTCCTTGATTTCTCCGACGTCCTTTTCGAAGTCCCTGACGTCTCCGACTTCCTCGAAGGCCTCGGCCGGTCCCGGTGGGACCGGCCGAGGCCTTCCTCCGTACCGCGACTCACCCACGACCTCCCTCGTTTTTGAACAAGTTCAAATATCTGCGCTAGGCTTGCCCCACACAGAGGGGGAGCCCATGAAGATCGTGATACCCGGCGGAACCGGGCAGGTGGGAACGATCCTGAACCGTGCCCTGACCGCGGCGGGACACGAGGTCGTCGTCCTGACCAGGCGGCCGCGGCGCCAAGGCGAGGTCGCCTGGGACGGCGAGACTGCGGGCCCCTGGATCGCGGAGATCGACGGCAGCGATGTGGTCGTCAACCTGGCCGGGCGGAGCGTCAGCTGCCGGTACACCGAGGCCAATCTGAAAGCCATGATGGACTCGCGGGTGCGTTCCACCGAGGTCGTGGGCTCGGCCATCGCGGCCGCGGCCCGGCCGCCCCGGGTCTGGCTGCAGATGAGTACGGCCACCGTCTACGCCCACCGGTTCGACGCACCGAACGACGAGAAGACGGGCCTGATCGGCGGCACCGAGCCCGGTGTCCCGGACTACTGGGCCTACAGCGTCGAGATCGCCACCCGCTGGGAGCGCGCCCAGGAGCGGGCCGCTACCCCGCACACCCGCAAGGTCGCCCTGCGCTCGGCCATGGTGATGAGCCCCGACCGGGGCGGAGTGTTCGACGTCCTGTCGTGGCTGACGCGACTCGGACTCGGCGGCCCGGTCGCGGGCGGCGCGCAGTACGTGTCCTGGATCCACGACCGGGACTTCGTGCGCGCGGTGGAGTTCCTCGTCGAGCGGGACGACCTCGCCGGCCCCGTGAACCTCGCCGCCCCCGCGCCCCTGCCGCAGCGCGCCTTCATGCGCGCCCTGCGCTCCGCCTGGGGCGTTCCGACGGGCCTCCCGGCGAGCCGCTGGATGGCGGAACTCGGTGCTCTCGTGCTGCGTTCCGACACCGAGCTCCTCCTGAAGAGCCGTCGTGTCGTCCCCGGTCGTCTGCTCGACGCGGGCTTCGCCTTCGAGTGCGCCGAGTGGCCGATGGCCGCCGCCGACCTGGTCCGACGGCGGCGCGGCGACCGTGCCGACGGGGGACGAGCCGCTCGTCCGCCGTTTTCGGCGCTGTCACGCTCACCCGGACGCCGGGCGTGACCTGGGCGCCGTTCGGCAGTTGAACCCGGCATGAAGAAGCGCAGCATGCTCGCCATCGCCTCCCTCGCCACCGGCTTCGTCGTCGCGGCCGTCACCCCGTCCCACGCCCTGGGGGAGGAGCTGGGCAATCTCGACGTCGACAAGACCCTCAGCACCCTGGACCACGCAGCCCCCGCCGGCGACAGCCTCGCCGGCGACGAGGACGCCCTCGGGCAGAACGGCTGACGAGGCCCCATCACGGCACCTGGCGCCGGTGTCCCCGACCGAAGGGGGCGCCGGCGTCCGTCTGTGCGCCCTCAACTGCGGCTGGTTTCCATGGCAGGGTGGAGCGGGCAAGCCACAGGGGGCCATCAGAAGAGGGGGCAACGTGATCGTCTGGATCAACGGCGCGTTCGGTGCGGGGAAGACCACCACCGCACGGGAGCTGATCGAACTGATCCCGAACAGCACGCTCTTCGACCCCGAGGCCATCGGCGCGGGGCTCACGCATCTGCTTCCGCCCAAACGCCTCGCCGAGGTGGGCGACTTCCAGGACCTTCCGATCTGGCGCCGACTCGTGATCGACACGGCGGCCGCGATGCTCGCCGAGCTGGGCGGGACCCTGGTGGTCCCGATGACCCTGCTGCGCCAGGACTACCGGGACGAGATCTTCGGTGGCCTGGCCGCGCGCCGGATCGCTGTCCAGCATGTCCTCCTCGCCCCGGCGGAAACGATCCTGCGGGAGCGAATAGCCGGGCGCGAGGTCCCGCCGGACCTCCCCGACGGTGAGCTGCGGATACGGCAGTGGGCATACGACCACATAGAGCCGTACCGGTCCGCCCTCGCCTCCTGGCTGACCGCGGACGCCTACCCGATCGACAACGGGGCCCTCACGCCGTACGAGACCGCCTCCCGGATCGCCGAGGCTGTCAGCGGGGGCAGCGTGCCGGTCTGTGACATCGTGCAGACGCCCGAGCCGACCGCCGAGACGCTCGCGGCGGGTGTCCTGCTCTTCGACGAGCAGGACCGGGTGCTGCTCGTCGACCCGACGTACAAGGCCGGCTGGGAGTTCCCGGGCGGGGTCGTCGAGCCCGGTGAGGCTCCCGCCCGGGCCGGTATCCGCGAGGTCGCCGAGGAGACCGGCATCCACCTCGACGACGTACCCGGCCTTCTCGTCGTCGACTGGGAACCTCCCGCTCCTCCCGGCTACGGAGGTCTGCGGCTCCTCTTCGACGGAGGCCGGCTGGACTCCGCCGAGGCCGGGCGGCTCCTGCTCCCGGGACCCGAGCTGCGCGACTGGTGCTTCGCCACCGAGGAGGAGGCCGCCGACCTGCTCCCTCCGGTGCGCTACGAACGGCTGCGCTGGGCCCTGCGGGCGCGGGAACGCGGCGCGGCGCTCTATCTGGAGGCCGGGATCCCGGTCGGCTGAACCGACGGCGAACCGGCAGCCGGGATTCGATCGGCCGCTGAACGGCATCGAAGTCCCCGCCGCACCCCATGCCGACCTGCGCCGAGATCTCGCCACCGTGCCGGTCCTGGATGCGACGGGGACTTCGCCGTCACGCCCGTACGCACGGAGTCTGCCGCGTACGGGCCGCACGGCGCCGGCGTGCACCGCGAACCGGCCAAGAGACCGTCGCCTTACCTCTATGTCAGAGCTAACGAACCTTCTCGCTCTCGTCAACTCTTGGCAACCTGCGCAAACAATCACTTTTCCGCCCCTGGAGCGTCTTGACCGGCGTCACGGAGCGTTGCGAAAGTCCGCAGAGTCTTCACGGCGCCGACACCGGACGCCGCCCAGGCTCTCGCCCAGGGGCCCCTCCCCTGTCGCGTCCCTTCACCACGGCGACCGCGGCCACCCCGCGCCAGCCCCAGCTCACCTCCGGGACGTCCGTACGATGACCACGCAGCATCCGCCGGTCCAGAACGCCACCGGCACCATGCCTCCGGGCGCCGACCCGGCCGGGGACCCCCTGGCCGCCGAACCCGTCGTCGCCGGACGCTCACCGGCTCGCATCGCCTGGAACCGGATCAGGCGGGACAAGGTCACCCTGGTCGCGTTCGTGGTGACCGTCCTGTTCATCGTGATCGCGCTGCTGGCTCCGGTGCTCACCGCGCTGACCGGCTGGGGCCCCATCACCCCCGACGGCCGGGCGATCAACCCGGACACCGGCAACTTCCCGCGCGGGTCGCTGGGCGGCATCAGCGCGCACCATCTGCTCGGCGTCGAGCCGGGCACCGGATACGACCTGTTCGCCCGCGTCGTCCACGGCCTGCGCACCTCGCTGCTGGTCGGCTTCGCGTCGGCCGTGCTGTCCACCGTCGTCGGCGTGGTGGCGGGACTCGCGGCGGGTTACTCCGGCGGCTGGGTCGACTCGGTGCTGTCCCGGGTGATGGACGTGATGCTGGCCTTCCCGCAGCTGCTGTTCATCATCGCGCTCACCCCGGTGATCCAGAACGCGCTGCAGACCAACAGCCACGGCGGCACCGACGAGAACCTGCGGCTGCTGGTCCTCGTCCTCAACATCGCGGTGTTCGCCTGGGCCTACACCGCCCGCCTGGTCCGCGGCCAGGTACTGTCCCTGCGCGAACGGGAGTTCGTCGACGCCGCGCGGATCATGAGCGCCGGCCGCGGCCACATCCTCTTCCGCCAGCTGCTGCCCAACCTGTGGGCGCCGATCCTGATCTCCTTCGCGCTCGCCGTCCCGCAGAACATCACCACCGAGGCGGCCCTGTCGTACCTGGGCGTCGGCGTCGTGCCGCCCAACCCCGACTGGGGCTCCCTGCTGTCGGACGCCTCCCAGTACTTCCTGCAGGACCCGATGTACCTGTTCATCCCCGGCGTCCTGCTCCTGGTCCTCGTCCTGGCGCTCAACCTCCTCGGAGACGGAGTCCGCGACGCCCTCGATCCCCGCGCGGCACGCACCTGACGCGTTCCCCCCGAACACCGCTCGGACGGTCCACGCCGGACCCCCGAAGCGGAGCACGTACAAGATCGGAGTGTTTCCTGATGACGCGCAGAACGCGCATGTTCTCCCTCACGGCCACCACCGTGGCGATAGCGCTGGGGGCCACCGCCTGCGGGGGCTCCTCCAGCACCACCGGCAGCGGTTCCCCGACCAAGGGCGGCACGCTGACGATCCTCAACGACGCGGACTACAACCACATCGACCCTCAGCGGACGTACACCACCGAGGGTTCGAGCATGGACTACGAAATCGTCCGCACCCTCACCGGCTGGGACGAGACGGGAGCGCATCCCAAGCTCGTCGGCGACCTGGCCACCGACACCGGAACGCCCAGCAAGGGCGCCACGGTGTGGACCTTCCACCTGCGTCACGGAGTCAAGTGGCAGGACGGCACGGACGTCACCGCGCAGGACGTCAAGTACGGCGTCGAGCGGTTCTTCTCCCCGGACATCAACGGCGGCCCGCCGTACGCGAGTCAGTGGCTGGTCGGTGGCTCCTCGTACAAGGGCCCCTTCAAGGGGAAGCAACTGGACTCGATTCAGACACCCGACAAGTACACCCTCGTCTTCCATCTCAACCAGCCGGTCGCCGACTTCAACGAGACCACGACGATGACCGGGTGGTCGGCGGTGCCCAAGGCCCACGACACGGGTGCCACCTACGACCTGCACGTGTGGTCCGACGGGCCGTACATGATCAAGTCGTACAGCCATGGCAAGGAACTGGTCCTCGTCAGGAACAAGTACTGGAGCCGGTCGACCGACCCGATCCGCGAACAGAACGTCAACGAGTTCGACGCGAAGTTCGGCCAGGACCAGTCCGCGATCGACCAGCAGATCAAGTCCGACGCCGGCACCGGCCAGACCGCGATCACGCAGACTCCGATCGCCGGCTCCGACCTGACGACGATCGCCAACGACCCCTCGCTCAAGTCGCGCTTCTACAAGATCCCGGCGCCGGGCATCAACTACATGGCGATCAACACCGGGCGGGTCAAGGACATCAGGGTCCGCGAGGCGATCGAGGACGCCGTCGACAAGACCACCGTCCGCGGTGCCTTCGGCGGCTCGGCC
Organism: Streptomyces cellulosae; assembly: GCF_000721105.1. Classification (GTDB taxonomy): domain Bacteria; phylum Actinomycetota; class Actinomycetes; order Streptomycetales; family Streptomycetaceae; genus Streptomyces; species Streptomyces cellulosae_A. Next base: position 320,145 of record NZ_JOEV01000001.1, on the reverse strand, counting down.
TACGGCGACTACGCGACATCGGTGCTGGCCCCCGGCATCGACGGTCACAAGAACTTCAACCTGTACAGCACCAACCCCGCCGGTGACCTCGCCAAGGCCAAGGCCCTGATGAAGCAGGCCGGAAACCCGAAGCTCACCATGTCGCTGTCGGTGGAGAACATCCCCACGCACGAGCACTTCGCCGACGCGGTGAAGACCGCGCTCGCGAAGATCGGCATCACGGTGAACATCAGCCCGCTCGACAAGAACAACTACTTCAGCATCGTGGACAACGTGAAGAACCAGTACGACCTGACCTGGGGCGACTGGATCGCGGACTGGCCGAACGCCTCCACCATTCTGCCCATCCTGTTCGACGGACGGCAGATGAAGACCCTGCCGCAGTCCAACAACAACCTGGCGTACCTCAACGACCCGAAGGTCAACGCGCAGATCGACAAGGCGGCCAAGACGACGGACATCAACCAGGCCAACGCCGCCTACGGAGCCCTGGACGAGCAGGTCATGAAGGACGCCGCCGTGGTCCCGCTGATGTACATGAACTTCAGTGACCTGGGCGGATCCAAGATCGGTGGTGTCATCGACGACACGATCATGGCCGAGCCCAGCCTGGTGCACGTGTACGTCAAGAGCTGACACATCCCTCTCCGGCCCGCCGGCGCTCCCCGGCCGGCGGGCACCCCACTCACGTCAGGGTCCAGCACGACATGCTTCGCTACCTCGTCCGACGCCTGCTGGCAGCGGCCATGATCCTGCTGGTGATCACCGCGATCACCTTCGTCATCTTCTACGCGCTGCCGTCCAACCCCGCACTCCTGGCCTGCGGGAAGACCTGTTCCCCGTCCCGGCTGACGGAGATCAGGCACTCGCTGGGCCTCGACCAATCGTTCCTCACCCAGTTCTGGGAGTTCTTCAAGGGCCTGTTCGCAGGCCGTGACTACGGCGACCAGAGTGTGCGCGTGCACTGCGGCGCGCCGTGCCTGGGGCTCTCCTTCCAGACCGACACACCGGTCCTCACCACCTTGCTGGGCGACTTCCCGGCGGACCTGTCACTCGGTCTCGGCGCCGCGGTGGTCTTCCTGGTCCTGGGCGTCGGCCTCGGCATGCTGGCCGCGGTCCGCAGGGGCCGGGCCGCCGACAAGGCGGCGGTCGGACTGGCGCTGGTCGGCGTCTCCGTACAGATCTACTTCATCGGCCTGCTGCTGCTGTTCCTGTTCGTCGACAAGTGGCAGATCCTGCCCGCGTCCGGCTACACCCCCTTCACCCAGGACCCGTCCGCCTGGTTCCAGGGCCTGCTTCTGCCCTGGGCCACCCTGGTCATCGTCTACCTCGCGATGTACACCCGACTCACCCGCTCCTCCATGCTGGAGGTCTTCGCCGAGGACTACATGCGAACCGCCCGCGCCAAGGGACTGCCGGCCGGCAAGGTCGTCCTCAAGCACGGGCTGCGGGCCGCGATCACCCCGATCATCACCATCTTCGGCATGGACGTCGGCTCCCTCATCGGCGGCTCCGCGGTGATCACCGAGTCGGTGTTCGGCATCAACGGCATCGGCAAGCTGGCGGTGGACTCGGTGCAGAACTCCGACCTGCCGGTCATCCTCGGCACCACGCTCTTCGCCGCCACCTTCGTCGTGCTCGCCAACGTGGTCGTCGATGTCGTGTACGGCCTCGTCGACCCCCGTGTCCGCCTCGCCTGAGCCCCGACCGCCGCGTAAGGAACGCCCCCGTGTCCCTGCAGACCTCTCCCCGACCCGCGGACCTCACGCCCGCCCCCTCGCCCTTCCTCGACGTGCGGGACCTGCGGGTGCACTTCCCCACCGAGGACGGCGTCGTCAAGTCCGTCGACGGTGTCTCCTTCACGCTGGAGAAGGGCAGCACCCTCGGCATCGTCGGCGAGTCCGGCTCGGGGAAGTCGGTGACCTCGCTGGCCCTGCTAGGACTGCACAAGGGCACGCGTGCCCAGGTCTCCGGTGAGATCTGGCTGGAGGGGCGGGAACTGGTCGCCCTGCCGGAGCACGAGATGCGCGGGCTGCGCGGCCGTACCGTCTCCATGATCTTCCAGGACCCGCTGTCCGCCCTGCACCCGTACTTCACCGTCGGCGCCCAGATCGCCGAGGCCTACCGGGTGCACCACAAGGTCTCCAAGAAGGAGGCCCGGGACCGCGCCGTGGAGATGCTCAAGCGAGTCGGCATCCCCCAGCCCGAGCGGCGGGCGAAGGACTACCCGCACCAGTTCTCCGGCGGTATGCGGCAGCGCGCCATGATCGCCATGGCCCTGGTCTGCGACCCCGAACTGCTCATCGCCGACGAGCCCACCACCGCCCTCGACGTCACCGTCCAGGCGCAGATCCTGGACCTGATCCGCGACCTGCAGGAGGAGTTCGGCTCAGCCGTCATCCTCATCACGCACGACCTCGGGGTGGTGGCCGACATCGCCGACGACATCCTGGTGATGTACGGCGGCCGCCGCATCGAGTACGGCAGTGTGCGCGACGTCCTCAAGCGGCCCGAACACCCCTACACCTGGGGCTTGCTGGAGTCGATGCCGCACATCACCGGCGACGTGGACCGCCGGCTGAACCCGATCGCCGGCTCCCCGCCGAGTCTGATCAACCCTCCGGGCGGCTGCGCCTTCCACCCCCGCTGCACCTTCAAGGGCTGGGTGCCCGAGGGGCGTTGCGCGGTGGACCGGCCCGAACTGCTGGCCGTCGCCGGCCCCGGCAAGCACCTCGCCGCCTGCCATCTCACCCCGGAGACCAAGAACGAGATCCGTGGCCGCAGGGCCGCCCAGTGAAGGCCGCGGACGAACAGGAGCACGCCGTGAGCACCACCCAGCCCCTTCCCGGGCAGCAGTCCGCCCCCGCCGGGCAGCCCCCGGCCGGTGAGAACCTCCTCGAGGTCAGCGGTCTGCGCAAGCACTTCCCCATCCGGCACGGCATCGTCTTCCAGCGGCAGATCGGGGCCGTGCACGCTGTCGACGGCGTCGACTTCACGGTCGGGGCCGGCCGGACCCTGGGCCTGGTCGGCGAGTCGGGCTGCGGCAAGTCGACGACGGGCCGCCTGGTCACCCGGCTGCTGGAACCCACCGCCGGCACGGTCGTCTTCGACGGCGAGGACATCACCCACACGCCCGTGACCCGGATGAAGGAGGCCCGCCGCAACCTCCAGATGATCTTCCAGGACCCGTACTCCTCACTGAATCCCCGGCACACCGTCGGCACCATCGTCGAGACCCCGATGCGTCTGGGCGGGATCAACCCGCCCCAGGGCCACAAGCGGCGGGCCCAGGAGCTGCTGGAGACGGTGGGCCTCAACCCCGAGCACTACAACCGCTATCCGAACGAGTTCTCAGGAGGCCAGCGCCAGCGCATCGGCATCGCCCGCGCCCTCGCCCTGAGGCCCAAGCTGATCGTCGCCGACGAACCGGTGTCGGCGCTGGACGTGTCCATCCAGGCGCAGATCGTCAACCTGCTCCAGGACCTCCAGCGGGAGTTCGGCATCGCGTTCGTGTTCATCGCCCACGACCTCGCCGTCGTACGCCACTTCTGCGAGCGGGTGGCCGTGATGTACCTCGGGAAGATCGTCGAGATCGCCGACCGGCAGACCCTCTACACCCGCCCCCGGCACCCGTACACCCACGCCTTGCTGTCCGCGGTCCCCGAGGCGGACCCGGACGGCATCCGGCGACGCGAACGCATCCGCCTCGCCGGGGACGTCCCCTCCCCGGTCGACCCGCCCTCCGGCTGTCGCTTCCGCACCCGATGCTGGAAGGCGCGGGAGCGGTGCGTGACCGAGGAGCCGCCGCTGGTCCGCCTCGGCGGCAGCCCCGCCGGTCACCTGACGGCCTGTCACTTCCCCGAGGAGCCGACGATCGAGGCGCGCGAGGAGGACATCGTGCTCGACCCGGCGGTCACGGGGCGTGAGGAGACGGCGGCGGGTACGGCGTGAGCCTGCTCTCTTCCTGGAACCGCCGATTGAACTCGCCCATCACGACCGCCTCTCGGGCGTGCCGCGCGATGACATCGGCGGCGGCCTCCGGGATTCCGTCCGGACGCTCACCGTCGGCGCACCCGCGGATGAAGGCGTCCCGCTCCTGCCCGCGGTACCCGTACAGGGCGGTCACGAGCCAGACGACCAGGTACGAGCGGGTGTAGGCGCGGTCGTAGTGGCGGTGCCGGCCGACGAAGTCGCGTTCCTCGGGCGTCAGACGGTAGCGCGCCGAGAGCGAGAGGCCGTAGTCGGTGAGGTAGAGCCGGCGGCCGTCGGTGAGGATGTTTTTGAAGTGCGCGTCGAGGTGCAGGAGTTCGCGGGTGTGCAGGAAGGAGACGACCGCTTCCAGTCCCTGCTCGACGAAGGGGACGGCGGTGTCCGCGGCACCGGCCTTCAGGCGGGTTTCGAGCCAGTCATGGACGGTGTGCGGGAGGTACTCCAGGAACAGCGTCAGGTTCGCTGACGCCGTCCGCCGGCCCTCGATGCGCTCGCGCACCTGCGGGGTGCCGCCCCAGTAGGCGACGGCCCGTTCCACGTCGGCCAGTTCGTCCGGCAGAGGGTGCGGGCTGTCCGGCAGGACCCGCCAGTGGTGCAGCAGCGGGAAGCCGGAGAACCGGTCGGACAGGACCCAGTTCGTGGTCATCGTGTGCGCGGCGAGTTCCCGCCAGGCGCCGAGACCGGGACTGGCGACGAGCCCGATGCCGTAGTGGAAGAAGGGCGGCAGGCCGAAGACGTTGGCCGTGGAGCGGACGTGCTCGGGCAGCCGCTCGGTGTCGGTGAGCGGTACCCGCTTCACGAAGACCCGGACACCGCCGACCTCGATCAGCGTCGAACGTCCGCCGACCCCCTGACCGTTCGGCGTGCCCGACGCCACCAGGTGGGCCAGTTCCCGGTCGCTGAGGAGGGAGAGAGCGGTGGCGATGTCGGTGTGGCGGGCGATGCGCGGGCGGCGGGGCATGAGCCCATCATCAGTGATCACGGTCGTAGGTGTCCGCCGCTCTGCGAAGCGCCGCCGAGGCCCGGCCGGTCACCGGGTCGCCGTGGCCGAAACAGGCCAGGTCCGCCTCCAGGCCCGCCAACCGGTGGAAGGAGGCGACCGCTTGGGCCCGATCGAGGTTGAACACCCCGAGGATCACGGCCCCGTCGACCGGGGACGTGGCGACGGCGTCCCCCGTGAACAGCACGCCGTGCTCCGGAAGGTGGACGGCGATACTGCCGTGCGTGTGCCCGGGAACGTGGAGGACGTGAGCCCCGCCGCCGAAGTCGAGTACCTCCCCGCCGGACACCTCGGTGATCTGCGGCGGGCGCGCGAAGTCGCCCCGCGGCAGGTGCTGCAGGGCCTCCGCGTGGAGGGGGCGCTCCCAGTCCTCGAACACCGGTGGCGGGCCCGGGATCTCACCCCGTACGACGGGTGCGTCCAGGCGGTGGGCCAGTACTTCGGCGCCGGTCGCCGCGGCCAAATCGCCCGCCCCGCCCACGTGGTCCTCGTGGAAGTGGGTGAGCACGATCCGCCGTAACCGCCCCAGGGGCGCGGCGAGGACGGCGATCGGCGATGCGGAGCCCGCCGGTCCCGCGTCGATCAGGGTCAACTCGTGCTCGTCGCGCCACAGATATGCCTGGCCGACGGGGAAACGCAGCAGGTGCAGGCGCGGCAGGAGCTCGATGACGTCCATGGGACGACCGTAGGAGGGCCCCCGCCCGGAGACGAGGGCCCTTGGCTTGTGGCAGAAGCCGTCAGCTCGCCGCGTAGGTGCGCAGGAACAGCGCCTCCGCCACCGACAGGCGCTCCAGCTCCTCGGGGGACACACTCTCGTTCACCGCGTGGATCTGCGCCTCCGGCTCGCTCAGGCCGATGAGGAGGATCTCCGCGCGCGGGTAGAGGGCGGCGAGGGTGTTGCACAGCGGGATGGAGCCGCCCTGGCCGGCGTACTGCATCTCCTGGCCCGGGTAGGCGACCGCCATCGCCTCGGCCATCGCCGCGTACGCCGGGCTGGTCGTGTCCGCGCTGAACGCCTGGCCCTGCCCGACCTGCTCGATGCGTACCCGCGCACCCCAGGGCGTGTGTGCCTCCAGATGGGCCCGGAGCAGCCGGGTCGCCTCCACCGCGTCCACGCCCGGCGGCACCCGCAGGCTGACCAGCGCGCGGGCGCTCGCCTGCACGGACGGGGTGGCGCCGACGACCGGCGGGCAGTCGATGCCGAGCACCGTGACGGAGGGGCGGGCCCAGATCCGGTCGGCGACCGTGCCGGAGCCGATCAGCTCGACCCCGTCGAGGACCTTGGCGTCCCGGCGGAACTGCTCCTCGGCGTACTGCAACCCCTCCCACCGCGACTCGGGGGCGAGCCCGTCGACCGTCGTCGAGCCGTCCTTCGCGCGCAGCGAGTCCAGTACGCGGATCAGCGCGGCCAGCGCGTCGGGGGCGGCGCCGCCGAACTGGCCGGAGTGCAGGTTCCCTTCGAGCGTGTCGATCTGTATGCGGACCAGGGTCATGCCGCGCAGCGTGGAGGTGACCGTCGGCAGGCCGGCCCGGAAGTTGCCCGCGTCGCCGATCACGATCGTGTCGGCCGCCAGCAGGTCGGGATGCTCCTCGGCGTACCGCTCCAGACCGCCGGTCCCCTGTTCCTCCGAGCCCTCGGCGATGACCTTGACGTGGACCGGGATGCCGCCGTTGGCCTTCAGCGCCCGCAGCGCCAGCAGGTGCATGATCACGCCGCCCTTGCAGTCGGCCGCCCCGCGTCCGTACCAGCGGCCGTCGCGCTCGGTCAGCTCGAACGGCGGGGTGGTCCAGGCGGCCTCGTCCAGCGGCGGCTGCACGTCGTAGTGGGCGTACAGCAGGACCGTTTTCGCTCCCTCGGGTCCGGGCAGGTGGCCGTACACCGACTGGGTGCCGTCGGGGGTGTCGAGCAGGGCCACGTCCTGGAAGCCCTCGGCGGCGAGCGCGTCCGCGACCCACCGGGCGGCGCCCTCGCTCTCGCTCCTCGGGAACTGGTCGAAGTCCGCCACCGACCTGAAGGCCACCAGCTCGGTGAGCTCCGCCTTCGCCCTGGGCATCAGCGAGGCGACGGTCTCGGCGACCGGATGCGAGGACATGGGCACGCTCCTTGTGGGTGCGACGTTGTACCGGTGAGTGCCGTAGATCCTCCCACAGTGGCCTGCGGCGATGTCCGCCGTAGGATGCGGGGGACAGGTGCGGCAGCGGCTTGATCGGGAGCAGTAGACCATCGTGAGCAGCGAGAACTCTTCGGCGGACGATACTTCGGCGGACGACGTGCAGCGGGTGTGGGACGTCGTGGTGGTGGGCGCGGGACCCGCGGGCGCCTCGGCGGCGTACGCGGCGGCGGTGGCGGGGCGGCGCGTGCTGCTGCTGGAGAAGGCCGAACTTCCCCGGTACAAGACCTGCGGCGGCGGCATCATCGGGCCCTCCCGCGACTGTCTGCCACCCGGCTTCGAACTGCCGTTGAGGGACCGGGTGCACGCGGTGACGTTCTCGCACAACGGCCGCTTCAGCCGCACCCGTCGCGCCAAGCACATGCTGTTCGGGCTGATCAACCGGCCCGAGTTCGACCAGCAACTGGTCGAGCACGCCCAGAAGGCGGGTGCCGAGCTGCGCACGGGCGTCACCGTCCAGCGGGTCGAGCAGCACGGATCCTCCGTGCCGGACCGGCGCACGGTCGCGGTGGTCCTGCAGGGCGGCGAGACGGTACTGGCGCGGGCCGTGGTCGGCGCGGACGGCAGTGCCAGCCGCATAGGGGCGCACGTCGGTGTGAAGCTCGACCAGGTGGACCTCGGCCTGGAGGCGGAGATCCCGGTGCCGGAGACGGTCGCCGAGGACTGGAAGGGGCGGGTGCTCATCGACTGGGGGCCGATGCCCGGCAGTTACGGCTGGGTGTTCCCCAAGGGCGACACGCTCACCGTCGGGGTGATCTCGGCCCGCGGTGAGGGGGCGGCCACCAAGCGGTACCTGGAGGAGTTCATCGGGCGGCTGGGCCTCGCCGGCTTCGAACCGAGCATCTCCTCCGGCCACCTGACCCGGTGCCGGGCCGACGACTCGCCGCTGTCCCGCGGGCGGGTGGTGGTGTGCGGGGACGCGGCCGGGCTGCTGGAGCCGTGGACCCGTGAGGGCATCTCGTTCGCGCTGCGCTCGGGCCGGCTCGCGGGGGAGTGGGCGGTCAGGATCGCGGAGGCACACGACGCGGTGGACGCCCGGCGTCAGGCCCTGAACTACGCGTTCGCCATCAAGGCGGGGCTCGGCGTCGAGATGGCCGTCGGCAAGAGCATGCTGACGGTGTTCGAGCGGCGGCCGGGCCTGTTCCACGCGGCGCTCACCGGCTTCCGGCCGGCCTGGAAGGCGTTCGCGGACATCACTCGCGGCGCGACCTCGCTGGGCGAGCTCGTCCGCTCGCATCCCTTCGCCCAGCGGGCGCTGACCGCGCTGGACCGCCGGCCCGTGGAGCCCGCGGCAGGCGAGGTCACCGGGTGACGGTGATCCGGAAGACCGGGTGGTCGGGGGCGATACGACGCAGGTCGGCGTCGGAGGAGTCCGGGCCGACGCCGTTGAAGAAGACCCCGACCTCGGCCTTCCAGCGCTTGAGGTAGGCGCGCAGCAGCGGGACCTTGTCGTCGTCGGTCACCTCGGTCGCGGTGAACGATTCCGCGTTCTTGCCGAGGCGAAGCTGCCCGCCGCCGGCCGCGCGCATGTTGTGCGTCCACTGGACGTGCCCGCGCGGAGCGACCAGGTACTGCTGTCCGTCCACGGTCAGCAGGTTCACCGGCGTGGTCCGCCACTCACCGCTCTTGCGGCCGCGGACCGCCAGCACCCGGGAGCCCCAGACACTCATGCCCCGGCGGGTCATCCATGCGACGGCACGGTTGAGGACGTTGACGGTGAACCAGCCGGGCTTCTGGACGTGCGTGGACATGGAACCCCCAGGATGAGAGAGAGCGCCGCTCGCTTTTGTGAGCACTGCTCTCGTTCGATGTGTTCAGTGTGCCCGCGTCGGTGCCACAAAACAAGAGCAGCGCTCTCTTTTGTGTGCAGTGCTCTGTTTTTCATGGAACACTGAACCCATGAGCAGCACCGCACCCGGCGCCCGCGCGCGAGCCAGGATGGAAGTCACCGCGGCCATCAAGGACGAGGCCCGCAGACAGCTCGCGGCCGAAGGTGCCGCCAAACTCTCGCTGCGCGCGGTGGCCCGCGAACTCGGCATGGTCTCCTCCGCGCTGTACCGCTACTTCCCGAGCCGGGACGAGCTGCTGACCGCTCTCATCATCGATGCCTACGACTCCATGGGGGAGAGCGCGGAAGCGGCCCACGACGCACTCGCGGACGCCGGTCCCGCGCAGCGCTGGACCGCCGTCTGCGAGGCCGTGCGCGGCTGGGCACTGGCCCATCCGCACGAGTACGCGCTGATCTACGGATCGCCGGTGCCCGGCTACGTCGCACCGGACGCCACGATCCCGGCCGCCTCCCGCGTCGCCCTCGTCTTCATCGGCATCCTCCGCGCCGCACGCGAGGGCCACCACCTGGCCGCCGGCCCCCCGCTGCCGGCGGAGCTGCGGGCCGAGGCCGCGCGCATGGCCGCCGACCATGCCCCCGATCTCCCGCCCGAGACGGTCGCGGCCCTCGTGGCGGCCTGGGCCGAGCTGTACGGGCTGATCGGGTTCGAACTGTTCGGCTCGTTCAACCGAGTCGTGGAGGACCGCGAGCCGTTCTTCCGGTACGCGGTGACCCGGCTCGCGCACGGCGTGGGGCTGGAGGTCCCCGCGCAGGCGTGACCCGCCCAAAACCGTCGGCACCTACCGTCGGCGCCGTGCCGGGCGTACTTCACGGGGAGTACGCCCGCTCACCGCGTCCGGCGGACGCCGCGGGGTGCGGTCGGCGTCTAGCGTGGCCGTCATGGACGAGGACGTGCAGCGCGGACGCGGGGGCGGCCCGCCCCAGTGGTGGCGGCACGGGCCGTCCTGGTGGAACCGCTGGGACGAGGAGCGACGGGCCCACTGGCCCTGGCTGTCCACCGTGCTGCTCACCGTGTTCGTACTCGGCGGCTCCACCTTCGCGGCACATGCGCAGGATGGCCATCGCGAGCCTCTCGACACCTTCGCGCGCGTACTCCTGGTGGCGGGGTCGGGCCTGCTGCTGTGGCGGCTGCGGTATCCGGTGGCCGTCGCGTTCGGTACGGCGGCTGCCGCCATGGTCTATCTCGGCGCCGGATACCCGTACGGACCGGTCTTCCTGACCGTCGCCCTGGCCTGCTTCAGCGCCGTCGTCGCGGGGCACCGCCGGGCCGCGTGGGCGGCACTGGGGATGCTCTGGGCGGGGCATGTGCTGGTGGCGCACTGGCTGTACCGATGGCTGCCGCCGTCCGGGGACCAGAACGCCTCCTGGGGACAGGAGATCGTGATCGCCACCTGGACGGTGGCGATCGTCGCGGTCTCCGAACTCGCCCGCACCCGACGGGAGCAGTGGGCCCGTGAGCGGGCCGAGCGCGCGCAGGCCGCGCGGCGGCGCGCCGACGAGGAACGGCTGCGCATCGCCCGCGAACTGCACGACGTCCTCGCCCACAGCATCTCCGTGATCAACGTGCAGGCCGGTGTCGGCCTCGCCCTCCTCGACACGGACCCCGAACAGGCGCGCACCGCGCTCACCACCATCAAGGCCGCCAGCAAGGAAGCCCTCGGCGAGGTCCGCCAGGTCCTCGACACCCTCCGCACCCCCGGCGCCGCGCCCCGCGCTCCCGCGCCCGGCCTCGACCGGCTGCCCGAACTGGTGGAGCAGGCGGCGGGCGCGGGCCTCACCGTCGAGGTGGAAGGGACCCCGCCCCGGCTCGCCCCCGGCACGGACCTCGCGGTCTTCCGCATCGTCCAGGAAGCCCTCACCAACGTCGTACGGCACTCCGGATCACGCAACGCGCGCGTACGGCTCGATCACGACGCCGGCGCGCTACGGCTCCGTATCGACGACGACGGACCCGCGACCGGCGACGACGCGGGCGGCAGCGGCAACGGGCTGGCCGGAATGCGGGAGCGGGCGGCCGCGCTGGGTGGCACGATCGAGGCGGGACCGCGCGCCGACGGAGGGTTCCGGGTGCTGGCCGTGCTGCCGCTGAAGGTGAAGCCGAAGCCGAAGGAGGCCGACCGGTGATCCGGGTACTGCTCGCCGACGACCAGTCACTGGTACGGGCCGGCTTCCGGGCGCTGCTCGACGCCCAGCCGGACCTCGAGGTGGCCGGGGAGGCCTCCGACGGCGAGGAGGCGCTGCGCGCGGTACGCGAACTGCGCCCCGACGTCGTCCTGATGGACATCCGCATGCCGCTGCTGGACGGCCTCGCCGCGACCCGGCGGATCACGGACGACCCCGCCCTGACCGAGGTCAAGGTGGTCATGCTCACCACCTTCGAAATCGACGAGTACGTCTTCGAGGCGATTCGTTCGGGCGCCTCCGGCTTCCTCGTCAAGGACACCGAGCCCGAGGAACTCCTGCGCGCCGTACGGGCGGTGGTCGGCGGCGACGCGCTGCTCTCGCCGGGCGTGACCCGACGCCTGATCGCCGAGTTCGCGGCCCGCTCCAAGGAACCGGCCGCCACCGGTACGCTCGCCGAACTCACCGAACGGGAACGGGAGGTGATGGCCCTGGTCGGCATCGGCCTGTCGAACGACGAGATCGCCCGCCGCCTGGTCGTCAGCCCGCTCACCGCGAAAACCCACGTCAGCCGCACCATGGTCAAACTGGGCGTGCGGGACCGGGCCCAACTCGTGGTGCTGGCCTACGAGTCGGGGCTGGTGCGGCCCGGCTGGCTGGGCTGAGGCCGCCGCCGGAAGCGGACCAGGACGCTCACGACACGGGCGAGGAAGACGACCGGTGCGAGGACCAGCCCGGTGAGCCGCAGCAACCACTCGGCAGTGTCCGGAAGTTCGAACAGCAGGGCCGGGCCGGCGACGGCTCCGAGGACGACCGCCGCCGCGAACACCGCACTGCACAGCGCGTACCCGATCTCCACGGTCATGGCGTCCCGCTCCGCCTGGCCGCGCCGTCCCCCGTACGTCTCCATCCCGGAATCCTCACAGCTGTGCACCCGGCGGGACAAGCCCGGACGCTTCACAGCCATGCGCCCGGCGGGGCAAGCAGACCCCGCCGGGCGCACGATGTCGGAGGCGTCCCCCTTAGTCGCGCTAGTCGCGCTAGTCGCGCTAGTCGCGTACGGACACGCGCTCCGCCTCCTGCACAGTGGACTTGGCGACCACGACGGACGACTGCGCGCGACGCGTCGGCCGCAGTCCGGTGAGCGTGATCAGGAGGCCGGCAGCGGCGACCACGGTCACCACGACCAGCCCGGGCCGGTAGCTGTCGAGGACGGCCTGCGGGGTGGCGTTCTCGGGGGCGCCCGCGGTCACCACCGCCGTCACGATGGCCAGGAAGATCGCGCCACCGACCTGGACCGAGGTGTTCAGCAGCCCCGAGACCATGCCCTGCTCGTGGTCCTCGACGCCGTTGGTGGCCTGGATGTTGAGCGACGGGAAGACCAGGGCGCAGGCGGCGCCGATGAGCAGCATCGACGGCAGGATGACGGCCGCGTAGACCGGGTCGAGGTCGACCCGGAGGAACAGCGCGTACCCGCCGACCATCAGCGCGAAGCCGGCCGCGATCAGCCGCTGGGTGCCGTAGCGGTCGACGATCGAGCCGACCTTCGTCGAGGACAGCGCCACCAGCGCGCCCGCGGGCAGGAAGGCGAGGGCCGTGTGCAGTGCCGACCAGCCGAGCAGGGACTGCATGTAGAGGGTGACCAGGAACTGGAAGCCGACGTACGACCCGAAGAAGGCCATCGCGCCGAGCTGGGCGCGGATCTGTGTGCCGGACCGCAGGACGCCGAGCCGGATCAGCGGGCCGGGAGAACGTCGTTCGACCAGCACGAACACCGTGAGCATGACGGCGACGGCGAGGAAGGACAGCAGGGTGCGCGCCGAGGCCCAGCCGACCTCAGGGGCCTGTACGACGGTGAAGACCAGCAGCAGCATCGAAGCGGTGCCGAGAACGGCGCCCGGGACGTCGTAGCCGTTGTGGTCCTTCTCGCGGGTGCTGTGCGGCAGCAGCTTGAGTCCGGCGACGAGCGCGAGCAGGGCGATGGGCGCGGGCAGCAGCATGGTCAGCCGCCAACTGGCCTCGGTGAGCAGGCCGGACAGCACCAGGCCCATGGAGAAGCCGGTGGCGGCGCAGGTGGTGTAGATGGACAGGGCGCGGTTGCGCAGCGGGCCCTGAGGGAAGGTCGTGGTGATGATCGACAGGCCGGCGGGGGCGGTGAAGGCCGCGCTCAGGCCCTTGATGAAGCGGCTGGCGATCAGCAGCGGACCCGAGTCGACGAGCCCGCCGAGCAGTGAGGCGACCGCGAAGACTCCCAGGGCGATCAGGAAGACCTGACGGCGGCCCAGCAGGTCGGCGGCCCGGCCACCGAGCAGCAACAGGCCGCCGTAGCCGAGGATGTAGCCGCTGACGATCCATTGCAGGCTCGAGGTCGACAGGCCGAGGTCGGCGCCGATGGACGGCAGGGCGACGCCGACCATCGACACGTCCAGCGCGTCCAGGAACATCGCGGCGCACAGCACCAGCAGGGTGCCCCACAGGCGGGGCGTCCAGCGAACCGCTGGGGACGGGGCCGCGGAGACGGTGAGCGGAGAGGTCATGGCGAAGACACTACATGCGCATGCATCGAATGCAAACGCATTTAATTCCGATGCAACAAATCTTCGTCTCTGCTACGGTGCGCTCATGGCGGCGAAGAAGGCCGAGCAGGCGCTCGCGGAACGGTGGCGGGAGATCCTCGCGCTCCATGCGCGCACCCAGTGCGAACTCGATCGAGCACTGCACCGACACGGCCTGTGCGCCAGTGACTTCGAGGTGCTGGACGTCCTGTCGGAGGGACGCTCCGCGGACGGCACCTGCTCGTACCGCGTCCAGGAGATCTCCGAACGCGTCCACCTCAGCCAGAGCGCGCTGTCGCGGCTGATCGCCCGGTTGGAGAAGGACGGACTCGTCGAGCGCGGCATGTGTGCCGAGGACCGGCGGGGCGTCCGGGTGGCGCTCACGGCGAAGGGGCGCACGCTGCACGGCGACGTACTGCCGGTGCAGCGCGCGGTCCTGACGCGAACGCTGACCTCGGACTGAGCCGGACCCGGTCTCAGATCACGGCGGACTTCTCCCGCCACAGTCCGGCGACCGAGACGTCCCCCGTCACCGCCGGGAACGGCAGCCGGTTCCACAGCGACAGATACAACTGCGCGGCGGGCCCGGCCACTTCGCAGTCGGCGTCCCCCGCATCGCCCCGCTCGGCCGCCGGCGGCTTCTCGGACAGTCGTACGGTCCACACCGCGCCGTCCGTGTCCGTCGCCCGCACCCGCAGTACCAGGGGCTTCTCCGTGCGTACACGGCTCTTCTCGCGGGCGTGGAAGCCGAGCAGCAACTCGTCGATGCCGTCCACCGCGAAGGCGCCGGCGATCCCGCTCGGGGCGCCGCTCCTGGCCGACTCCGCGTCGAACCGGTGCACCGTCGTCTCGTGCGCCTGACGCCGCGCCCAGAACGCGAGCGGAGAGGGCGCGGGCAGGAAGTGCCAGCACTGGACGTCGGACGGCGCGGAACGCAGGGTCTCGACCAATTGCCGATGTCCTTCCCGGAACCAGGCCAGCAGTTCGGCGCCGTCGAGATCGGGCAGCCCCGCGTCCGGGCGGTACGAGGTGTGCCCCTCGGCGACGAACGCCGCCGCCCAGCGATGCACCATCCCCGTGTGCCGCACCAGGTCCGCAACCTGCCACTGAGGGCAGGTCGGCACCTTGGTGCCGGTGCCCGCCTCCTCGGCGGCCGCGGCCAGCAGTCGGCCCTCCCGGTCGAGAATCGCTGCGAACTCGGCAGTCTCCATGGGAGTGAGTGTGCCGGATGGGATGCGTTCTGAGGGAGGGTTTTTCGGTGGCCTGCGCACCGCCGCGGGGGTGCTCGGCCCAGGCAACGGCACCAGGTTGCGAGAAAGGCACCGGCGCGACCTCGCTCGCGGCGGGTCGCCCGGCCGGTCAGCGGCTCCCGCACGGTCGGCGTCGCCCGGGCCCCGTCCGACACGGTCAGGAACCGGGCGATCGGACCTGCCGGCAGAGGCTGCTCCGGATCA
Organism: Streptomyces cellulosae; assembly: GCF_000721105.1. Lineage (GTDB taxonomy): Bacteria > Actinomycetota > Actinomycetes > Streptomycetales > Streptomycetaceae > Streptomyces > Streptomyces cellulosae_A. Next base: position 305,005 of record NZ_JOEV01000001.1, on the reverse strand, counting down.
GGATGCCGGCCGTGTGCGCGTGACGAATCCGATGACGGCTGCCGTGGCGGCCAGCGCCGCGACACTGGTCAGGGCGACCGGAAGGGAGAACCAGTCCGCCATGAACCCGATGGCGGGCGGTCCCAGGAGCATGCCGCCGTAGCCGAGGGTGGAAGCGATGGCGACTCCGTCGGGGCCGGCCAGCGCGCCGGCGCGTTCCACGGCGACGGGGAAGAGGTTGGCGAGCCCGAGGCCGGTGATCACGAATCCGAGGAACGCTGCCCACAGTGAGGGGGCGAGGGCGCCGAGGAGCATGCCGATCGCGGCGATCGTGCCGCCGGACACCAAGGTGCGGGTCTGACCCAGCCGTTCGAGCAGCCTTGTGCCCGTGAGCCGGCCGATGGTCATGGCGAGCGCGAAGCAGGAGTAGCCGACTGCCGCGGCGCCCGCCGAGGCGTCCAGGTCCTGCTCGATGTGCAGGGCGCTCCAGTCGGCCAGGGCTCCCTCGCCGTAGGCCGTGCACAGGGCGATCAGTCCGAAGGTGATGACGAGCCCGCGCGTGCGGGTGTCCAGGCGGCGGGGCGCGGCGTCCTCCCGCGGTGTGCTCTCGGGTGGGGCCGGGGGCTGGATGCGCAGCAGGGGACGGCCTGCCAGAGCGGTGACGAGCAGCCCGACGAGAGTGAGGCCGAGCAGATGGCGGGCCGGGGACAGCTGACCGGCGACCAGCCCGCCGAGCCCGGCGCCGATCATGCCGCCCAGGCTGAACGCGGCGTGAAAGCTCGGCATGATGGGCCGTTGCAGTGCCCTCACCAGGTCGACGGCCGCGCTGTTGAACGCCACGTTCAGTCCGCCGTACGCGCTGCCGAAGACCAGGAGCACGGCCCCCAGCGCGAGCGGCGAGTGGGTCAGGGGCGGCAGGGCCACGCTGAGGGAGAGGAGAGCGGCGCAGACGACGGTGACGCGGTGGTTGCCGTAGCGGCGGCAGAGCCGGCCGGTGAGGATCATCGTCACGACCGCGCCGGCGGATACGCCGAGGAGGGCGAGGCCGAGGGTGCTGGCGGAGGCGCCGGTCTGCTGCTTGATGGCGGGGATGCGGACGACCCAGCCGGCGAAGACGAAGCCGTCGAGGGCGAAGAAGACGGTGAGGACGACGCGGAGCCGGGTGAGGGTGTTGCCCGGCACGACGTTGTGCGTTCGGGCTTTGTTTATTAGCGGCACAAACTCAGGCTAGGTGGGGTGAGTGGTGGGGGCAAGGGCGTGGGTGTGTGGGGCGGGGGCTCCGAGGTGGAGCGGCGGGACCCGTTCTCACGCCGTCGACGGCAGGCCGTCTTGGACCGCCAGGGTGGACGTGATGCCGGTCCGGCTGCGTGACGCCGCCTTGCTGATGACCGCCGGATCCCGGCAGCCTGACCCGTCACGGCCCAACCTGTCGCCGCTTCGCTGTGCCGGCTCAGATCCGCTGGGTCTGTTGGGCGGACGCGCTGCCGACCAGTGCTGTGGCGGGCGACTTGGCAGTCGCCGTGACCGCGCAGCGGCGGCCGGGGTCGGGCAGCACGGTCGCCGGGCCCCTCAGGGTCATGACGGTGCCGAGCCGCAGCGGAGCGCACAGGCCCCAGGGTCGATCCCGACAGCGCCGAGCCAGGAGCCCGGAGATGACGCCGAGGGTGCTGAACGAGGAGTGGACGGTGTTCGCCGGGGGCCGGCGTTGACGGTGCGCTGGACGCGGGTCGCCGTGGCCGGGTTGATGGTGAGGCCGAGGAGGCCGATGGCCAGCCCGCCGATGACGGCGGGGCAGGAAGGCCGGCGAAGGGCGCGAAGCCGCTGAGGGACAGCAGGTCGAGCACGAAGGCGACTACGAGCACGGGAACGGTATTCGGGTCGGCGAAGCCGCCGACGACGGTGGTGACACCGATAGGGGTCCGACCGCTGGACTGCTGCGGAGAGCCGGAACCGGCACCGGCACCTGCCCGTCGCATAAGCTCGGGCTTGTCGTCGTCCCCCGGAGTCTGGCACGATCGCTGCTTCCTGTGGCTCACGGCAACGGGTGGTGGTCGTCGAGGAGGTCCGGTGCACAGACGGTGGCTGTTCCTGGCGGCGGCCGCGGTGCTCGTCGTCGTCTCCCTGACCCTGGTGCTCCTGCCCGATCACAAGGACGACGGCAGACACGCCGAGGCGACTCCGGTCGCCGGTACCCGGGCGAAGTCCCCCTCCGCCACGGGATCCACCGGAGCCACTCGATCGCCGTCCCCGTCCCCGCGCCCGACCCGCGCCTCGGCGAAGCCGTCCACCACACGCACCTCGCCGAAGACGTCCCCCAGTGCGGCGACCTCGTCGAAGAAGCCCTCGGCCCCGGCCACATCGCAAAAGGTGTCCGGCGCCGCTCCGTTGGCGGGACGCATTCGGCCCGGAGTCACCTATCGGGGGACCGCCACCTTCTACGACGCGGACGGCGGCGGTGCCTGCCTGTACGACCCGAGCGGCGACGTCATGACGGGGGCGATGAACAGCACGGACTACGAGTCGTCCAAGGCGTGCGGCGCGTATGTGCTCGTCCGCGGAGCCGACGGGGCCTCCATCACGGTCCGCATCACCAACGAATGCCCGGGGGAGTGCGCACCCGGGCAGATCGACCTCAGCGCGGAGGCCTTCGCCAAGCTGGCCGCCCCCTCCCGCGGGCAGATCCCGATCACCTGGAAACTGGCGAGCCCCAGTTCCGTCGGCACGCTCTCGATCCGCTACAAGACCGGGTCCAGCCGGTACTGGTGCGGCATCCAGGTCATAGGTCACCGCAACCCGGTGGCCCGGCTCGAGGTCCGTACCGGCGGCGGCTGGCGTCAGCTGGCGCGTACCGACTACAACTACTTCATATCCGAGGACGGCGGCGGGTGCGGCGGCGCGATCAGGGTCACCGACATTTTCGGAGAACGTCTCACGGTCGACGGGATCGCCGTACGGCCGAACGTCGTGCAGCCGACCCAGGTCCAGTTCGCACAGCACTGAGCGAGCCGGTCAGACACCGGCCGGGTCCTTCGGCCCGGACGAGGCCCGGGCACCGACCATCCAACAGGCCCCGGTGAAGCGGACTTCGGTGCCCCGCACATAGGGGTCGAAAGCGGCGCGGACTGTGTCGACGATCCGTGCGCGGGTCCGTTCGTCCGCCTCGCCCAGGAGGAGGCCGACCGGACCGAACCGGGTGACGTAGGGGACCAGCGCGCTTTCGGGCAGGGCGCAGGCCACGTCGATCGGCCGGACGTCGATTCCCGCCCACCCGCTTTCCGTCAGGACGCGGTGGATCCTGTCCGGGTCCGCGAAGGCGAACTGGCCCGGCTCGTCCGGTCGGCGGGCCGGGAGGTCCGGCAGGAAGGGCGCCGCGGCGCGTTCGGCCGTCGTCATGAACGGATTCTCGGCCGGCGCGCGCCAGGTGACGAACCGGAGCCCGGCCCGGACCTTCGCGGCACGCCGCAGATTGGCGAAGGCCCGCACGGAGTCGTTGAAGAACATGACGCCGAAGCGCGAGACGACCGCGTCGAAGGCGGCCGGTTCGAACAGGTGCTCCTGTGCGTCGGCGCGGATGAACGACGCCGGTGTGCTCTCGCGTTCGGCGCGTGCCCGGGCGGCGGTGATCATCGGTTCGGAGATGTCGACGCCGACGCAGCGGCCCGCCGGCCCGAGCCGTCGTGCGAGGGCCAGCGTGGTGCTGCCGGTACCGCAGCCGACGTCGAGCACCCGACCTCCGTGTTCGACGGACACCTCTTCGAGAAGGACGTCTTCGAAGGGTCTGAGTATCCCGTCCAACAGTGCCTGCGCCTCCACCCAGGCGTGGCCGGCGGGCCCGTTCCAGCGGGCGGCCTGTTCGTCGTCGGTCCTGCGCGGGACATCCATCGTCTTCTCCTCTGCTGCGCTCCGTCTTGCCTTCGTCGGGCCCGAGGTGAAAGCGTGCGACTTCAAGTCGACTTGAGGTCAAGAGGATGACAGAGCTGGACATCGCCGAGGTCGCGCAACGCGCCGGGGTCCCCGCCTCGACGCTGCGGTTCTACGAGGAAAAAGGACTGATCGCCTCGAACGGCAGGCGGGGCCTGCGCCGTCAGTACGATGCCGGCGTACTGGAGCGCCTGGCGCTGATCGCGCTGGGACGCACCGCCGGGTTCTCGCTCGACGAGATCGCGCAGATGTTCGTGCCGGACGGGCCACCCCGTATCGACCGGCAGGTCCTCGCGGCCAAGGCGGAGGAACTGGACAGGAGCATCCGGGAACTGGGCGCGCTGCGCGACTCCCTGCGGCACGCCGCGGCCTGCTCCGCGCCGAGCCACCTGGAATGCCCCACCTTCCGCCGCCTTCTCGATGGCGCGGTGTCCGGCGCGGTCGCACGTCCGGCGAAGCGGGCCCCGAGGTCACGGTGAAACCTCTGCCGGTCCGGGCGGGTTCCGCGCACGCGGGGGCCGACTCGGACCGCCCGTTCACGGCGTGACGTTCCCCTCCGACCCCGGTGTTTCCGTGGGCCGGCTGTCCGAACCCGCTGGGAGTCGTACGGAGTTCCGCTCACGGGTTCAGGCCGGTAGGGAATGATGGCGGCCGTGCCACCTGATCATGTGACCGGACGCTTCGTGCGTGACGTGTGCGCCGGAGTGGGCCGGGGCAGTCGCGCGGGAACGTGTGCGCGGGCCGGTCTGTTCGCCGTGCTCGGGACCGTGCTGGCGACCTTCGGGCATCACGCGGTCGCCGAAGGCACGGTGCCCTGGCGCCTGATGGCCGTGCTGGCCGGGGCGCAGTTCGCGGCGGTGTGGCCGCTGGCCCGGCGCCGCTACGTGTCCCGTGCGACGGTCGGGTTCACTCCGGCGGTGCAGGGCGTGCTGCACGTCGTCCTGTCCTGGGCGGACGGTGACACCTCGATGGCGCCGCGACCGCGTGCGACGCACGCCGGGCACCTGCCCGTCGCCTTCGGGGACGGGCATGCCTGGCATCACGCCGGGGCGGCGATGACCACCGTGCACACCGTGGCCGCCTTGGTGACGGCCTGGCTGCTGCACCGGGCCGACGTCAGGATGACGGCGGCGCGGGCGACGCTGCGCACCCTGGCCAGGGCCGCGGTGGCCGGCCTGGCCCGGGTACGGCCGCCACTGCTGGTGGCCGACCCGGCCGGGGCTTTGCCCACGCTGCCGGACGGGCGGGGGACGGGCGCGTTCGCGGTGGCGGCGCGGGGGCGGGAGGACCTACTGGAGCACGTGATGGCGCGCAGGGGGCCACCGCGGGGGGAGCGCCTTCCCTCCCGTCACCGGCCCCGGTTCCCGCCGGGCCGGATTCTCCCGTTCCCGCAAGGAGTTCCCCCGTGTCCCTCTCCACCCACCTGCTGGTCCATGGCGGTCGCCGTGTCGCCCTCGTCGCGGCTGCCGCGCTGACCGCCACGCTCACCCTGGCCTCGCCGGCCGCCGCCCATGCGGAGGTCGAGGCCGATCATCCGCAGGCCCTCGCCCAGAACGTCACGCTCACCTTCGTCTCCGAGGCCGAGTCCGCCGACGCGGGCTTCCGGGAGCTGCGTGTCGTCCTGCCCAAGGGCATCGCCCCCGAGGACGTCACCCTGGACGAAGCCCCCAAGGGCTGGAAGCTGAAGGCCACCGGCGACGGTTACACGGTGGCCGGGCCGGCGTTGAAGGCCGGCGTCGACGCCGAGCACAGCATCAAGGTCCGGCAGCTGCCCGACGAGAAGGAACTCGCCTTCAAGACCGTCGAGACCTACAGCGACGGCGAGGTCTCCCGCTGGATCGAACTGCCCACCGCCGACAAGGAGCCGGAGCAGCCCGCCCCGGTGCTGAAGCTGAAGGCCGCGGCCCCGGGCGCCACGCCGGTCGACGCGAGCCCGAGTCCGAGCCCGACGCAGAGCGCCGCGGCGCCGAGCCCCTCCGCCGAAGCGTCCGACGCGGATGCCTCACCGGCGGCGGAGGACTCGGCCGCCGACGAGGACGACGGCATCTCCTCCGGCGTCGTCATCGGCGTGATCGTCGTCGTGCTGCTCCTGCTCGGCGGCGGGGCCTGGTGGCTGGCCAGGCGCCGGACGGCCTCGTCCCAGAGCTGAGCCCGGGCCTGCCGCCGTCGCCCCGGAGCGCGACCGCTCCCGGGCCGCGGCCGGCAGGCTGCCGTGATCACACCGCCCGGTGGTCGATGCCCAGCAGACTCGCGGCGGCCCGGAAGTCGGCGGTGTGGTGGCCGACCGCGAGGGACCAGTGGTGGCCGACGCCCGTGGCGCTCCACGCGTCGACCCACTCGCCGGGGTCGCGGCCGAAGTCGACACGGCTGGTGGTGTTGCCGATCTCCAGCAGCGGGCCGGGGACGACGGTGCCCTCCGAGGTGAGGAAGGACAGGGTGCCGTCGGCGTCCTGGCCGAGGCCGAGGAGGGTGACGGGGCCGTGCTGGACGTCGAACTCCACACTGACGCCGAAGCCGCGCTTGCCGTGGTAGACACCCAGGCCGCGCAACAACGGGTCGCGGGAACTGACGGCGAGGTGGGCGGGACCGTCGTGGCCCATCTCCACCACCCCGTCCTCGAAGTCGAGGGCCTGGATCTCCGTGAAGGAACCTCCGGCGCCGATGCTCTGCGAGGCCAACTGGGCGACACTGGTGCGCAGTTCGTACTCACCGGCCGCGGGCACACCCCGGGCGGTGAGCAGGGAGGCGCCCAGGATCATGCCGGCGCCGAGGCGCTCGTGCAGTTCCCCGTCCAGGCCGCGGTGGTAGTAGGCCAGGGTGTCGAGGCCGAAGTCCTCCACGAGCCGGTCGAGTGCGACCGACACGGTCGCTCCCCACGCGAAGTCCTCGTCGGCCACGCTGTCGTCGAGGGTGAAGACCTGGCGGGCCAGGGCCATGCGGTCCCGGGTCTGCGCCTCGGTCACCTGCTCCACCCGGTGCCGCAGGTCGTCGAACTCCAGCACCTCGACATGCGAGCCGAACGTCGTCGGAAGCAGCGTCAGATCGGTCGACACGTCGAGCATGCCCGGGTACAGATGGCCCATCAGTCCGTGCCGGGCGTGCCGTAGCGCGGCGCGGATGTGCGCGGCCCGGACCCACTGCTCGATGCGCCGCCACGCCGACTCCTGGCGCAGCCAGCCCGACACCGACCGGAAGGGGATGCCCGCGCGGCGGAAGACGTTGCCGACCTCGGGCACGGGGCACTGCCCGCAGTACGCCAGCCAGGCACCCGTGTCGAAGGAGGCGTGGTCCATCCGTTCGGACGGCTGGAGGTCGATCACCAGGACGGGGGTGTGCGAGCGCTGGGCGATCGGAAGCACCATCGACGAGGTCAGATACGTCGTCAGGAACAGCACGATCAGATCGCAGTCCGCCCGGCGCAACTCCTCGGCGGCGACCGCCCCCTCCTGAGCGTCGGAGATGAAACCGACGTCGGTCACCTCCGCGTCCATCTGCCGCAAGCGCTCGGTGACGTACCCGGCCGACTCCCGCAACTGGGGGAGCAGCCCCGGGAATTGCGGCCAGTACGTGCCGAGGCCGCCCGCTACCAGTCCGATCCGGGTACGACGGCGGGGCGCCGGGGGGAGCAGCTCGCGCAGCGTGGCGGCGCGGTCCGCGGTCACGGTGGTGGGTTCGGTCGTTGCCATGGTCGATGATCCTTCCGAGATCCGGTTCGGATTCACGCCCGGGCCACTCCCACGTTCGCCGGGGCGTCGGCGGCATCAGGGGAACGCGCGATGAGGACACGGACGATGTACACGCCCGCGACCCCCGACGCCGCCATGCAGAGGGTGATCGACCAGAGCAGGAGGGACGCGCTGTACTCCATCAGGGCGGGCGTGACGAACGCGACGCCCGCGAAGACGCCCCGCGACAGGGCGTAGGTGAGGCCCTGGGTGGTGCCGCGGGTGTCCGGGGGCAGTGAGAGCTGCGACCACACCTTGTAACTGGCCTCGCCCGCGAAGGGGTTGGAGATCTGGTAGAGCACGAAGAAGACGAGCATGCCGACGAGGGCGCCGGCCGTGAGGGACGCGACGCAGAAGGCGACGACCTGCACGACCGTGAACACGTAGAACAGCCGGTCGCGCCAAGGGGTGTCGGCGATCCGGACGAAGACGAAGGTCAGCACCAGCGCGATCGGGAGGAAGGCCAGGTTGATCCCGGTGGCCAGGGTCTGCGAGGCACCGCTGACCGTGACCAGCAGATAGGTGCCGAACTGGCCGAAGGTGTTGGCTCCGATGCCCCAGGTGACGTAGTAGGCGAAGGTCGCGACCATCGGCAGCAACGCGGCACGGTTCCACACGTTCTTGAGCGCGGTGCCGCGTGGCGCGGCGGCCGCGACTGCTGCCGCCTCCTCCTCCACCGCCTGGTCCGACGGCTCGTCGACCAGCTTCAGACGGGCTCGGAGCTGCCAGGTGGCCAGCGCGGCGACGGCCAGATGGCCGGTGATGACGCGCGCCCCCGTCATGCCGGTGTCCGACAGGACGTAGCCGAGGAAGATGACGACGACGATGCCCAGCACCCACATGACCTGTGTGAAGGACACGAGACGCGCCCGGCCATGGGCGGGCGCCGCGTCCGAGACCACGGCCAGGGACGTCGGCAGGTCGGCACCGGCCGCCAGCCCCGCCACGAGCACGCCGATCAGGAGCACGATGTCGTTCGGCGCCAGGGTGATGACGATCGCGCCCAGCGCGAAGCAGAGGATGTCCAGGTTGTAGACACGGCGGCGCCCGAACATGTCGGCCAGCCGTCCGCCGACGAGCGAGCCGACGGCGATGCAGCCGGTGACGATCGCGCTGATCGCGCCCGCCATCCACACGCCCATGTCGTAACTGTCGCGGTAGATGGCCAGGTTGACGGAGATGCTGACGATGAGGGCGGCGTCGAGGTAGGAGGCCATGCCCGACAGGGCGGCGACTTTCCACAAGTGTTTGGGGACGGGCGGCTGGTCCGGGGGAACCGGGGAGGTCGAGGTGCGGGCCATGATGCGACTCCGTCGTCTGGGGATGGGCCGAGCGGAGGGGGATGTCGCGGCTCTGGGGCCGGGTCGCAGTGAATATAGAGTTCGAAAAACGTTCCAACAAGCCCTCTTGCACAGACGCGCCGGAAGAACTTCCAAAGTCTTCTCGGGCCCCGGATTCGGTGCGAACATTCCAGGTGGCCCGCCTTCGAGAGTCGTATAAAACGTTTTCAGAGCCCTGAGGTGTCCGAGCCGTACCGGGAAGGACCGCATCCGTGATCTCCCCTGGACTGCAGCAGCTGTTCGACGATCCGCCCCGCGATTTCGGGCCCACGCCGCTGTGGTGGTGGTCCGGCGGGAAGGTCACCCGTGAGCGTCTCGCCTGGCAGATGCGCAGGTTCGCCGAGGGCGGCGTCCACAACCTCGTGGTGATCAATCTGGCGCCGGCCGGCCCGACGTTCGGTGCCCGGACCGACGATCCGGCGTGGTTCGGCGAGGAGTGGTGGGACCGCTTCACCGACGCCTGCCACATCGCCGGGGACCTCGGCACGCGCCTGTGGTTCTACGACCAGATCGGGTTCTCCGGCGCCAACCTCCAGGGCGGCGTGACCCGCCGTCATCCTGAGGCCCGAGGTCAGGCGCTGCGTTGCCGCACCGCGACCGTCTGCGGGGGCACCGTCCCGCTCCTGGGCTCCGATGCCCTGGTGGCCGCGTACGAGGTGACCGGCCGGCGTCTGTCCGCGGCCCCGGATGCCGCCCCCGGCACCGCGCGGCCCGGGGCCGGTCCCGCCAGGCCCGGTCCCGCCAGGCCCGGTCCCGGCGCCGCCCGCATCGAGGCCCCCGACGGCACGGACGTGCACCTCGTCGTCGCCGTTCCCACGGCGTTCGACTACCTGGACCCGCACGCCGTCGGCCTGCTGATGGACACCGTCCATCATGAATACGACCGACGCGTCCCGCAGTACCTGGGCAACGTCATCGCCGGGAGCTTCCAGGACGAGCTGCCCGGCACCAACTCCTGGAGCCACCGCTTCCCCGACGAGTTCCGGTCCCGGCGCGGCTACGACCTGCTCGACCACCTGCCCGCCCTGTTCGGCCCGGCGACCGCCCGAGCGGCGAAGATCCGCGCCGACTACTACGCGGTCCGCACCGAACTCACCGAAGAGGCCCTGTTCAGGCCGCTCGCCGCCTGGCACGAGGAGCGCGGCATGCTCATCGGGGCCGACCAGAGCCACCCGGCCCGCGCGGGCTTCCCCGCCCAGTCGACGCAGATCTACACCGACTACTTCCGCACCCACCGCTGGTACGGCGCCGCCGGCAGCGACCATCACGGCGACTCCAAGGTCCACTCCTCCATGGCCCACCTCTACGGCCACGAGCGCGTCTGGATCGAGGCGTTCCACTCCTCCGGCTGGGGCGGCACCCTGGAGGACACCTACGACTGGCTCCTGCCGTTCCTGCGCAGCGGCGCCAACCTGTACAACCCGCACGCCAGCTACTTCGGTACCGCGGGCGGCTGGTTCGAGTGGGCGCCGCCGTCCACCGACTGGCGCCAGCCCTACTGGCGGCAGTACCCGGCGTTCTCCCGGGCCGTCGCCAGGATCTGCTCGATCATGTCCTGGGGCACCTACAGCGCCGATGTCGCGGTCCTGCACCCCACCGCCACCATGCAGTCCCTCCTCCCGTTGGACGCACCCGTGCAGCACTTCGGCGACGGTCGCCTCGGCGACGGCCACGCCGACGTCGACGAGACCCAGCGGCACTACCTGGACCTGTGCGGCACCAACAACTGGCTCCAGCCCACCGTCGGCGCCCTCGACCGCCACCGTGTCTCCTACGACGTCATCGACGACTCCTCCGTGCAGCGGGCCAAGGCCGCCGACGGCGCCCTGCGCGTCAAGGACCTGGCCTACGCCGTGGTGCTGCTGCCGTCGGCGAGCGTCCTGGAGGAGGAGACGGCACGCCGGCTGACGGACCTCCTCGACGCCGGCGGCCGGGTGGTGGTCGTGGGCCGTCCACCCGCGACGGCGGCCGGGCTGGCCGGTGACGACCGCGTCGTCGCCGCGTTGCTCGACCATCCGCGACTGGAGCGGGCGGGCGACGCCGAGGCCGCGGCGGCCGCGGTGGCCGACGCCGCCGGACACGCGACGGGCGAGGTGCCGCTGCTCGTCAGGAGGCACGGCGACGAGGCGGTGGCCCTGGTCACGGGCGCCTTCCCCGATGCCCGCCGGCATCCACCTCAGGACAACCACGCGATCGACCCCGCCCGCTACGCCCGGACGTCCTCCGTCACCGTGCGCGCCGTGGTCACCGAGGCCGAGATCTGGAACCCGGCGACGGGGTCCCGCCGTTCCGCACGCGTCACCGTCTCCGACGGCCTCTCGACCATCGACGTGCCGCTGGACGGCGCCCCCGCCGTCCTCGTCGTATGGCGCGAAGGCCCCCCGCCACCCGGGACGACCACACCGCCCCCGCAGGTCTGCGTGAAGGCGCTGGACGTGTCGACCGGTTGGGTGGGCCACCTGGTGCCCACCATGGACAACACCTGGGGCGACCTGGCCCTGCCCGCGGGAGCGTCCGTGGCGGAACCGCAGATCTGGACCATGGGGTGGAGCGAGGGCGACGCCCCTTGGGAGCGGACGCGCGTGACCTACGGCAACCGGGTCCGTGTCCTGCCGCCGGTGCCCTCCGACCAGGCCCCCGATCCGTTGGACGGCGCCCACGTCGAACGGATCCTGGCCGGGGAGCTGCCCCTGGCGCCCCCGGACTGGGAGGTGGGGCTGTACTCGTCGAGCCGCGGGATCCCCGACCCGGACGGTCTGCTCGGCAACAAGGGGCTGGTGCCCGAGGAGTTCGTGCGCGTCCCGGTGCCGGGGGCCGGCACCGTCGCACGGGTCCGGGCCATCGTGGAGAGCGATCACCGGGGCCCCGCCGACCTGCACATCGGCGCGTCGGCGGCCAAGCGTGTGTGGTGGAACGGCGAGCGGCTGCGGACGAGCGACGGTTGTCTGGCGTCCGCCCGTGTGGACGTGGCACGGTCCCGCAATGTGCTCGAGTACGAACTGACCGGCGCCCAGGACCGGCCGTTGCTCATCTCGGGCGCCGCCGGCACCCCCTTGGGCAGCTACTTCTGCCTTTCCCGCCCGGACGGGTTCGCGCGGCGGCCGCAGTTCATGTGCCTGCCCGACGGGGTACGCCCGGACGGCACGGTGACCTACCGCGGCCGGCTGCGTCTCCCGCGTGACGGAACGCAGGCGGTGCTGGTCGTGGGTGCCGCGGCCGGCGTCGGGGTGCTGCTCGACGGTGCGGTCGTGGCGCGGCAGGAGAAGGTGGAGTACTACGAGTCGGACTGGGGCGGGGTGCCGATGTTCTTCCGCCACCAGCTGACGCTCGGGGCGGGCGAGCACGTCCTGGAGGTCGTGGCCGACAGCGTCCACGCGCGGGACGCGGTGTTCGTGGACCTCGTGGCGGGCGCCGGGCAGGCCGCGTTGGTCAGTGGCCCCGGCTGGGAGGCCGAGACCGGCGGGTGGCACGGACGTACGGTCGAACACGAAGGCCGGTGGGGCGAGTTGCAGCACTGCCACGCCGCGCGGCGGCCGCACCCGCTGCCGGACACCGAGTGGCTGACCGGCGCGCCGGTGCTCGGTACCGCCGTACTGCCGCTGCGCTGCACGGACGACGTCCGCGAGAGCGTGCAACGCTTCCGCTTCACCGTGCCGCCGGGCACCGTGTCGGTGGACCTGCCACTGGAGCTTCCCGCGCGGGTGCGGGTCGGGACAGAGGCTGAACGCCCCCTCAATGACGGTCAGTTGATGCTGGATCAACCCCTTCTGGAGGCCGCGGAGTTCGAGATCGTCACCGCCCCCACGGCCGTGCTGCGGGGCGGCTCCGCCTGGCGGGGACCGGCGCGCGTCCGTACCGTACCGGCGCCGCTGCCCCTGGGGGACTGGCGGGACGTCGGGCTGGGCGGCTGGAGCGGGGGCGTGACCTATGTGCGGGACCTGGAGGTGCCCGCCGGGCCGGACCCGGTGCTGGATCTGGGCCGGGTCCGCGGCAGCGTCGAGGTGTTCCTCGACGGGGAACGGGTCGGGGAGGCGTTCTGTGCTCCGTACCGTTTCGAACTTCCCGGTGCGGCCGGGCGTACCGTGCGGCTCGCCGTGACCGTCCGCAACACGCTGGCCCCCTATCTGGCCGAAGCCACGCCCACCGCCTGGGCCTTCCCGGACCAGTGCGTCTCGGGTCTGCTGGGGCCGGTGACGCTGCGGTTGCGGGACTCAGGTGGCGGAGGGTGAGCGCGTGGAGTCACGCAGGACGAGGTCGGGCGCGAATACCCTGGTCTCGTGGGCGTGTTCGGCGCGGGCCTCCACCTCGTCGAGCAGCATCTCGACGGCCGCCCTGCCGAGTTCCTCCACGGGCTGCCTGACCGTCGTCAGGGGCGTCCCCACGAAGCTGGCGATGTCGAGGTCGCCGTAACCGACCACCTGCACCTCCTCGGCGATCCGCACACCCCGCTCGCCCAGTCCGCGGCACAGTCCCGCGGCGAGGAAGTCGTTGGTGCAGAAGACCCCGTCGGGCAGGTCGTCGAGCCGGCGGGCGATCTCCACGCCGTAGGCCACCGTCATCTCCTTGGCGACGACCTGGTCCAGCCGCGCCTCACGCCGGCTGCGTACGGCCTGGCGGGCGCCCTGGTGCCGGTCGGCGCACTGCCGGATCGCGCGTTCCCCGTTCACGACGAGGATGTCGCGTGCCCCGCGCTCCAGGAGGTGCTGCACGGCGATCCGGCCGCCCGCGATGTCGTCGACGGAGACGGAGCAGCCGTCCTGCGCCGATATCGCACGGTCAGCGAGGACCAGGGGAATGCCGCGCTCGCGCAGCCGCGTCAGCCGGGTGGGGTCGGCGCTCAGCGGAACCACCACGACCCCGACCGCACGCTGCTCGACGAGCATGGTGAGGTAGCCCTGCTCCCGTTCCGGCGCGTCCCCGCTGTCGCAGAGCACCAGGGCGTAGCCGTGCTCGTACGCCGCGTCGGCGGCCCCCCGCGCGATGCGCGAGTAGAAGGAGTTGGCCACGTCGGGCAGCACCAGGCCGATCGAGGACGAGTGCCCGGTGCGCAGGCCGGCGGCTCCCGGGTGGGGTACGTAGTCGAGCGCGGCCACCGCGTCCCGTACCCGCTCGGCGGTGCGGGCGTTGACGCGCTCGGGCCGGTTCAGGACGTTCGACACCGTGGACACCGAGACTCCCGCGGCTGCCGCGACGTCCTGGATACGGGCGGGGCGAACCGGCATGGGCGTCCACCCCCCTCGCTGTGACAGCCGTGCGACCAGGCACGACGCGGTCCTCACTGAGCGGCGCAAGTCTACCCCGGGCGCGCCTGAAACGTTTTTCGAAGCCCGGTGGATCCCCGGGCCGCCGCTGTCCGGGCCGCGCCCGGTCTATGCCTCTCCCTATCCGCTAACATAGAATAATTAGATAGATGAATAGACCGGTACGGGCGAGGAGTGGCCGTGGACTTCGGGTTGACCGACGAGCAGGACCTGTTGCGCGCGACGGCACGGCAGTTCGTCGCCGACGTGTGCCCGGCCGAGAAGGCCAAGGAGTGGGACGAGCAGGGCGTCGTACCGCCCGAGCTGTTCCGCGGAATGGCCGAGCTGGGGTGGTTCTCCCTCCCGTTCGGCGAGGAGGAGGGCGGCGACGGCGGCGGACCGCTGGAGCTCATCCTGATCGCCGAGGAGCTCGGGCGGGCCAGTTTCGACGTCGCGATGTGCTACATCGGGGTGCTCATCCCCGGGATCACGGTGTTCCGGTGGGGCAGCGAGGCACAGCGCGACTTCATCCGCGAGCAGGTCATGACGGGACGCCACCGGCTCGCCGTCGGCCTCAGCGAGCCGGACAGCGGCTCCGACGCCGCGGCGCTGCGCACCACCGCCGAGGAGCACGGGGACCACTTCCTGGTCCGCGGACAGAAGGCCTGGTGCACGGGCGGCGGCCTGCCCGACACGACCATCGCCACGTACGTGCGTACCGGGCCCCGCGAACCCAAGCACGGCGGCATCAGCCTGCTGCTGGTCGATCCGTCGACGGAGGGCGTCGAGGTGCGCCGGACACCGACGCTGGCCCGGCACATCCTGGGCACCAATGAGGTCTTCTTCAACGACGCCCTGGTACCGAGGGAGAACCTCGTCGGCCCGCGCGACGAGGGCTGGAAGGTGATGCTCTCCAACATAGAGCTGGAGAAGGTGATCATCACCGGCGGTTATCTGGGCGCGGCGCAGGCCACGCTGGACGAGATGCTGGAGTACGCCCGTACCCGGCACGCCTTCGGCCGTCCGATCGGAAACTTCCAGGCGCTCGCCCACGCCATGGCCGACCTGCAGACCGAGATCGACTCGGCCCGGCTGCTCGCCTACCGCGCCGCCTGGCTGCTCGCCCAGGGCAAGCCGTGCACGCGCGAGGGTTCGATGGCGAAGCTGAAGGGGTCGGAGACGTACGTGGCGGCCGCGCGGCTCGGGATGCAGGTCTGTGCCGGGCACGGGTTCTCCACCGAGAGCGTGATGAGCTTCCGTTACCGGGAGTCGATCGTGGCCACGATCTCCGGGGGCACCAGCCAGATCCAGCGCAACGGCATCGCCCGCAGCATGGGGCTGAGGTCCTACTGAGCCCTGCCGGGCTCGGGTCCGGCGGAGTTCCGCGGGCTCGGGTCCGGCGGAGTCCTGCCGGGCCCTGGGCTGCTGTGCCCTGCCCGCGCTGAGGCCGTGCTGTGCCCTGCCCGGACTCGCCGGACGCCCTGGGCATCCGCGGGCGGGTCCTGCTGTGCCCTGCCCGGACTCGGGTCCTGCTGTGCCCTGCCGGGCGGAGGGCCGGCTGTGCCCTGCCGGGCGCGGAGGGCCGGCTGTGCCCTGCCGGGCGGAGGGCCGCCTGAGCCCCGCCTGGGCGAGGTCCTACCGAGCCCCGCCGCCCGTGTCCTGTTCGGCCAGCCACTCCTTGTGCCGGGCGAAGTGGCCCTGGTCCCGGGTCACCCAGATCCCGGAGACCCGGGCCAGCACGGCCCGGGTCGGCAGCAGCACCATCTCGCCGGCGATGTACCAGCGCCGGCCCTCCCGCTTCTCCACCCAGGCCCGGACCTCCAGCGGCCGCTGCACCGGGACCGGTTTCACGAAGCTCACGGTCAGCTCCGCCGTCACGCTCAACACGCGGTGCAGAAGCGGAAGATGGCCGAGGCAGTCGTCGAGGACGGCCGCGGTCCAGCCGCCGTGTGCGACATCGGGCCCGCCCTCCTGGTCACGCGGGCAGGACAGCTCGAACCGCGCCGACCCGTCCTCGTCGAGCCGTTCGTGCTCCACTCCCAGCCGGCAGGAACCGGCGGCGCGGCACGCCCCGCACAGGGCCACCCCGCCGGGCGTGCGGGGCGGCTCCTGGAAGTCCGCGCCCGCCCAGGGCCCTGTCGGTGGCGTCGTGGACATGATGTGGCTCCTCTTGTCGGGCGTCGGAGTGTCAGGCACCGGAGTGTCAGACATCGGCAAGCAGCGGGCGCAGCTTCCCGGCGATGAGCTGGACCTGGCGGGCCACCGTCTCCTCGGGCATCCCGGCCAGCGAGGCCCACAGGAACACCCCTTCCACCGGCAACCCTGCCACGTACGCGCGGATGGCGTCGGCGACGTCCTGCGGGGTGCCGTAGAGGAACTGCCCGACGCCGGTGGCGCTCAGCCCGGTCTCCCGCCACTTCTCGGGGTTGATGGGGCGGGGAGCGGGCTGGTCGGTGCCCTCGACCATGTAACGGCGGTAACTGTCCCACTGGTACGACAGGTGCTTGCGGACCAGCGGCCAGTCGGCCTCCGGGTCCTCGGTGACGAACGTGGTGAACGAACCCTGCATCCGGCCCGCCGACACGTCGTACCCGCTCTCCGCGAGCCCTTCCCGGTACGGCGTCAGCAGTGCCGGGTTGAGCGACAGCAGCCCGGTGCCCAGCCGGCCGGCCCGGCGGGCGCCCTGCGGGCCCTGGTAGCCGAGCCAGATCGGCAGCGGGTCCTGGACCGGGCCGGGGGTGACCAGGGACTCGGCCCACAGGCCGCGGATCTCCCGTACCCGCTGGTCGGTCGTGGTGTAGCGCTTGGCGAGGTCGGCTCCGTAGAGCCGGTACTCGGGCACCCGGTAGCCGGTGCCGAGACCGAGGTCCAGCCGGCCGTCGCTGATGATGTCGACGAGCGCGGCCTGTTCGGCGATCTCGGGGGCCGCGTGCAGCGGTGCGGGGATGACCGCCGTGCCGAGGCGGACCCGGCGGGTGCGGGCGGCGGCAGCGGCGGCCATCGTGAGCGGCTGGGGGAGATAGCCGTCCTCGAAACCGTGGTGTTCGGAGAACCAGACCGAGTCGAGGCCGAGGCGGTCCGCCTCCTCGCACATCTCCAGGGCGAACCCGTAGACCCGGGACCAACTCTGCTGCCAGGGCGGGGGATTGCGCAGGTCGAAGTAGATACCGACTCTCATGGGCGAGGGCCTTTCGTGGTGTTGTCGGCCAGCCGGATCGTCGCGTGGGCGACGGCCACCCCGTCCCCGGGCGGCAACAGCCGTACCGGGCGCAGTTCCAGCGCCTCGATGTCGGGCAGGTCCTCGACCATCGCCGAGATCCGCAGGACGGTCTCCTCCAGCGCCGCCAGATCCACACCCGGGCCGCCCACCCGGCCGTCCAGCAACGGGGCCGCCCGCAGCGAGCGGACCATCTCCCGGGCGTCGCGGTCGCTGAGCGGGGTGACGCGGTGGGCGACGTCCGCCATGAGGTCGGCGTAGTCCCCGGTGAGCCCGAAGGCGACCACGGGCCCGAAGACCGGGTCGGCGCGGACGGAGAGGAACGCGTCCGGGCCGGGGCCCGGTCCGGTGTCGTGCACGGAGATTCCGTACGAGGCGAGCAACTCGGCGGCGACCGCCGCGGGGACCGGGCCGGGTGCCTGGCCGGCGATCACCGCTCGGGCGTGCTCGGCGTCGACTCCCGCGAGGTCCGGGATGACGCCCGCGGCGGTGCTGCGCCAGGCCTGGTAGGCCGCCGCATGGCCGAGCGAGACGGCCGCCGCCTCGGGGAACGTGTACGTCGGCACCACCAGGTCGCCCCGGTGCAGGAGGTCGGCGACGCCCGCGCCGCCCAGGAAGCTGGCCAGCACCGGTTTGTCGGGCCGGGCCGCCGCCGCGTCGAGGATCGCCGACGCGACCTCGTCGGGCTTGTCCGCGAGCGGGGGCATGAACAGGACGACGGCCGCGTCGATGTCGTCGTCGGCGAGGACGGCGTCCAGGGCCTTCCGGTAGTGCGCGGCGGTGGCCATCGGGGTCAGGTCGACCGGGTTGGCGACGTCCGCCCGTGGCGCGAGAGCCGCACGCAGCGTCTGCCGGGTGCGCTCGCCGAGGGTGGGTACGCACAGTCCGCTCGCCGCGCACGCCCCGACCGTCAGTGCCGCCGGACCGCCCGCGTTGGTGATGACGGCGACCCGGTTGCCGGGCGGGGGAGGCTGGTGGGCGAGCAGCAGGGCGACGTCGAAGAGTTCCTGGAGGCTGCGGGTGCGGATCACGCCGGACTGGGCGAACAGCGAGCTCACCGCCGAGTCGGCGTGGCCCGGATGCACCGCGACGATCGGTTTGCGCGGGGCGATCCGGCGGGCCACCCGGGCGAACCGGCGCGGATTGCCGAAGGTCTCGACGTGCAGCAGGATCACCGAGGTCCCCGGGTCCTCCTCCCACCACTGGAGCAGGTCGTTGGTGGAGACGTCCACGGCGTGTCCCACCGACACGAATCCGGAGAAGCCGAGCCTCAGCCGCCGGGCGAAGTCGAGCACCGCGAGCCCGAGCGGCCCGGACTGGCTGGACATCGCCACCCGGCCCGGCGTCGGCAGGGCGGGCGAGAAGGTCGCGGCCAGCCGTGCTGCGGGGGTCGTGTTGACCACGCCCATGCAGTTCGGGCCGACCAGCCGCATCCCGGAGGCACGGGCGAACCGGGCCAGCTCCAGCTCGGTGGCCCGGCCCTCGACCCCGGTCTCCCCGAAGCCGGTCGACACGACGACCACCGCCTTGACGCCGGCCTCCGCGCATTCCCGTACGACCTCGGGGACCGCCGCGGCCCGGACGGCCACCAGGGCCAGGTCCGGCGGCTCGGGCAGGTCCCGCAGGTTCGCGTACGCCGGCACCCCGGCGATCCGTTCGGCCCGCGGGTTGACCGGGAACACGCCGCCGCCGAAGCCGCCCCGCAGCAGGTTGGCCACGATCTCGTGGCCGATCGTCAGCGGATCGCGGTTGGCGCCGATCACGGCGACCGAACGCGGTTCGAGCAAGGGCCTCAGCGAGCGCCGTACGGCCGTGTGCTCGCGGCGTTCGGCCCGGGCCACGGCCTGGGCCTGCGGGTCGATGGCGATCTCGAAGTGGATGATCTGGCCGGGCGGTCCGCTCTCGATCCGGTAGCCGGAGCCGAGGAACACATTGATCATCCGGGTGTTGTCGGCGAGGACGTCGGCCTCCAGCACCCGGATGCCCCGGGCGCGGGCCGCGGCGGCGATGTGCTCAAGGAGCAGCCGGCCGAATCCCTCGCTCTGGTGGTCGTCCCGGATGGTGAATGTGACCTCGGCGTGCTCCGGCTCCTCGGGGTCACGGACGTAGCGCACCAGACCGGCGATCTCGTCCCCGGCCAGGGCGACGAGCGCCAGCTCGTTGAGGTAGTCCACGTGGACGCCGCGCCGGATGACGTCGTCGCGGGCGCGGACCACCGGACCGAGCGAGCGGTAGGCCAGGGTGGCCCGGGACAGCCCGCCGACGAACGCGACCAGACGGTCGGCGTCCTCGGGCCGGACGGGCCGGACGAAGGTCGACCGCCCGGTCCTGACGAGTCCGGGCCGTTCCAGGTCCTCGGGATACGGAGGAGTGGTCACCGCAGCGGTTCCGCCGTCGACGCCGCTCAGACGGCCGCCTCCTGGGGAGTCTGCTCCGGCAGGCCGAACAACTCGTTGAAGGTGCCGCGTGTGACGCGGTCGCGGATGTCGTCGGACACGCCGTCGAACAGGTCGTGCAGCGTGGACTGGGTGTGGCCGTAGGTGCCTTCCAGGTGGGGGTAGTCGTCGCCCCACATCACGTTGCGGTAGCCCGTCGACTCGACGATCTCCACCGAGCTCTTGTCGTGCTGGAAGGAGGCGTACACCTGCTGCCGGATGATCTCGCTGGGCAGCCGGCTCAGCTTCGGCCGGACGAACATGCCGTGCTGGCGGTAGGCCTCGTCCATCCGGTCGCCGATGGCCGGCATCCAGCCGGCGCCACCCTCGGCGATGAGGATCCTCAGGTCCGGGTGACGGTCCAGGGCGCCGCCGGCGACCATGTGGGACACCACCCGCATGCCCGGGTAGGTCGTCTCCATGTAGTTGACGACCGCGCCGCCGGGTCCGCGGAAGACGACGTTCTCGCCGCCCGTGCCGATGTGGAAGCCGAGCACCAGACCGGCCCGCTCGACCGCCGTCCACAGCGGCTCCCAGCGGTCGAGCGCGTACTCCTCGCCCTGCCGGGTGGAGCACGGCAGGAAGACCGCCTTGAAGCCCAGTTCCGCCACCCGCTCCACCTCGGCGACCGCGTCGTCGATGTCGGCCGTCGAGACGCAGGCGGTGGTGATGACGCGCTTGTTCTTGCTGAGGATCTCCTCGTGGGCCCAGTCGTTCCAGGCCCGGACGGTCTCCCGGGCGAGCTCGCGGTCGGTGATCGACACCAGCCAGAACCCCATGGAGGGGAAGGCCAGTTGGGACCACACGCCCTCCTGGTCGAGGTCCTTGAGGCGGACCTTCAGGTCCCAGGCGCCCGGCGGACGCATGGCGTCCATGAAGTCGCCGAGCTGGCGGTCGATGCGCTCCCCGTCGATGTAGAGCATCTCGTACTTCTCGCCGCGCTCGCTGCGCGGGGCGCGGGCGCCGAGTCGTGCGGGCAGCCTCTCGGTCCACACGTCGGCGGGTTCCATCACATGGGAGTCCCCGGAGTTGACCCAGATCTTCGTCATGACGCCCCTTCGGATGAATGGATGCAATCAGTTAGCGATTTTAGTTGTATGGAAGGCCGAATGGAAGGCCGGGACGAGGGGAGATCAGCTCCGGTGCCGCTCGATCTCGTCCACCAGCTGCGGCAGCACCTGGAAGAGGTCGCCGACCACGCCGTGGTCGGCCAGCTCGAAGATCGGTGCGTCCGCGTCCTTGTTGACGGCGACGATGGTCTTGGAGGTCTGCATGCCCGCGCGGTGCTGGATCGCCCCGGAGATGCCCGCGGCCAGGTAGAGCTGCGGGGAGACCTGGGTGCCGGTCTGGCCGACCTGGTGGCTGTGCGGGTACCAGCCCGCGTCCACGGCGGCCCGGGACGCCCCGACCGCCGCGCCCAGTACGTCGGCGACCCGCTCGATGAGGGCGAAGTTCTCGGCACCGTTCACGCCACGGCCGCCGGAGACGACGATGTCGGCCTCGGTCAGCTCGGGCCGGTCGCCGCGCTCGCGAGGCGTACGGGACAGGATCCGGACGGCCGTGGAGGCCGGACCGAAGGTGACGTCCTGCTTCTCGACGACGGGGTCGGCGGGGGCGGTCTCGGGGGCGACGGCGTTCGGCTTGACGGTGATCACCGGCACGCCCTGGGTGACGTGCGCGGTGACCTGGTAGGTCGCGGCGAACGCCGACTGCTCGGTGACCGGGCCGTCCGGACCGGCGGTGACGTCGACGGCGTCGGTGATCAGCCCGGAGCCGAGCCGGAGCGCGACCCGGGCGGCGGTCTCCTTGCCGTCCGGTCCGGAGGGCAGCAGGATCGCCGCCGGGCCGGTGCGGTCGGCGATCTGGGTGAGGGCGTCGACGGCCGGGGTGACGAGGTACTCGTCGATCTCCGGGGCGTCCACGACGTAGACCTTCCGCGCGCCGTACCGGCCGAGGACCTCGGTCGCGGAGTCCGCGCCCGGCCCCAGGAAGACGGCGGAGGGCTCGCCCAGCCGGCGGGCCAGGGTGAGCAGTTCGAGAGTCGGCTTGCGTACGGCACCGTCGACGTGGTCGACGAGGACGAGGATCTCGGCCACGGTGATGCAACTCCTTCAGGTCTTCGGGGCGGGACGCGGTCAGATGAACTTCTTGGTGGTGAGGAACGCGGCCAGTGAGGTGCCGCCCGTCCCCTCGTCGGCGACGATCTCGCCCTTGGTGCGTGGCGGACGCCGGGTCGCGGTGTCCACGGCCGACCGGGCGCCGGCCGGACCGACCTGCGCGGCCTCGATCCCGAGGTCGGCGAGGTCCAGGGTCTCCAGCGGCTTCTTCTTGGCGGCCATGATCCCCTTGAAGGAGGGGTAGCGGGCGTCCCCGGAGCGGTCCGTCACCGAGACGACGGCCGGCAGGGCGCCCTGGATCCGTACGGTCGCGCCGTCGCCCTCGCGCCGGCCCGTCACCGTTCCGTCCTCGACCGCCAGGTCCTCCAGGTGGGTGACGGCGGGGACGCCCAGCCGTTCGGCCAGCATCGCCGGCACGACGCCCATGGTGCCGTCCGTCGAGGCCATCCCGCACAGCACGAGGTCGAACCCGTGCCGCTCGATCGCCCGGGCCAGCACGAGCGACGTACCGAAGGCGTCACTGCCCTCGATGTCGTCGTCGCTGACATGGATCGCGGAGTCACCGCCCATGGCCAGCGCCTTGCGCAGGGCGTCGCGGGCGTCGTCGGGGCCGACGGTGAGGTAGCTGACCTCGGCGTCGGCGTCCGACTCGGCGAGGCGCAGGGCCTGCTCGACGGCGTACTCGTCGAGTTCGGACAGCAGTGAGTCGACCGACGCCCGGTCGGTGGTGCCGTCCTCGGTGAAGGTGCGGTCCGCCGTGGCGTCGGGGACGTGCTTCACACAGACAACGATCTTCACGGCGCCCTCCTGTGGTTCAATGAGTGTTAATAGTTAACTATATGGATCGACGCAACGCGAGGTCTCGCGTCTAATCCGTCGAATTGGTTGACTGATTGCGCTGATAGCTGGAAGATCTGGGCACTGAGCCGCGAGGAGGCGCCATGGTCGGTGACAGGGACACCGCTGACAGGTACTTCGAGCCCCAGGTGGAGACCATGCCCCGCGAACAGTTGCGCGCGCGGCAGGAGAAAAAGGTCCTGGAGCTCGTCGAGTACGTCTACGCCAACTCGGCCTTCTACCGCGAGCTGTGGGACGAGCACGGGGCCCACCCGCGTGACATCCGCTCCCTGGAGGACTTCCGGGCCCGGATTCCGTTCATCACCAAGGACATGATCCGCGCCTACCGGGCCCGCACCGGCGATCCCTTCGCCGGCCTGCTCTGCGTCCCGGTCGAGGAGCTGACCTCGGTCTCGTCCAGCTCCGGTACCACCGGCGACCCGGAGTTCTTCGCCGAGATCTGGCAGGACGCCCCGCCCCTGGTGACCGCGCAGGTGCGTGACCTGTGGGAACTGGGCCTTCGGCCCGGGGACCGGGTGCTGAGCCCGCCCGGCACCTTCCGCAACTTCATGGACGCCGGCTTCCAGGCGCTGGGCGCGGTGGTCATCGAGGTGGACACCTGGATGGGGAACATGCCCGGGGTCGTCGAGGCCCTGCGCACCTACCGCCCCGCCTACCTGCAGATGATGTATCCGCAGATGGTGGAGCTGGAGCACCTGGCCGAGAAGACCGATCTGAGGGAAGCCTTCTCCTCCCTCAAGGGCGCCTCCTGCGCCGGCCAGCCCCTGAGCCGGAAGATGCGCGAGCGGATCCGCGACGACTGGGGCATCGACGTGTACGAGTACACCAGCGCCGCCGACACCGGCACCGCCTGGGAGTGCCGCGAGCACGACGGCTTCCACCTCTGGGAGGACACCGTCTTCGCCGAGTGCGTCGAGGTCGACGAGCACGGCTGGCACGACGTTCCCGAGAGCGACCTGGGCGAACTGGTCGCCACCGACCTGGACAACCGGGCCGCGCCGTTGATCCGTTACCGCAGTGAGGACCTGGTCCGCCTCTCCCGGGACACCTGCGGCTGCGGCCGCACCCACGCCCGCATGTGGGTGGCCGGACGGCGCGGCGACGAGACGGTGGTCCAGGGCCGCTCCGTGGTCCTGCGGGACGTCTGGCAGGCGGTGGAGGACCAGCCGGAGACCGTCGCGGGGGTCTTCCAGATCGTCCGGGACCGGCGCGAGGTCGACGAACTGCGGCTGCGCGTCGGCTACGACCCCCATCTCACCGGCGACGTCGACGCCCTGGCCGGGCGTTTGAGCGAGGCCGTGCGCGAGCGGACCGGAGTCAAGCCGGTGCTCGACATGCGCCCCGAGGAGGACCTGTTGAAGACCATGACGAGCGTCGCCAAGTTCCCCAGGGTGGTGAAGCGCTGATGGCCCGCGCCGACACCCTGGCCCGGGCCAGGACACTCGACCGCCCCGAACTCGCCTACCTCCTGCGCTTCCCCACCGCCGACGGCATGCGGGACCTGGAACTGACCTGGGCGGAACTCGCCCGGGACACCGAGTGGGTCACCGCACGGCTGCGGGAGCACGGTCTCGCCGCCGGGCAACGGGCCCTGCTGACCGCCTCCGGCTTCGAGGGCTTCTGGGGTCACGCGGTGATCGGCGCCCTGCGCACGCTGAAGGTGCCGTACGGCATCGCCGAGGCGATGGGCTGGGACCACCGCCGCACCGCGGTCTTCCACCGCGAGCTGAACCCGCACGCGGTGATCGGCCTGTCGGCGGACACGCTGGAGGGGCTGGCCGGCACGGCGGACGTCGGTGAGATGTTCCGCGCCACGTCGGTGGTGCTGGCCCGGCCGGCCGCCGTACCGCTGCTGCGCGGGGTGGGGGTGACGGCCTCCGTGATCTCGGCCGTGGGACCGGCCCTCGCCCTGGAGTGCCCCGAGCGGACCGGCGCGCACGTCAACGCCGCCGAGTGGCGGGTCGGCGAGCGGGACGGACAGCTGACCGTGGCGGCGGGGGAGGGACGCGCGTCGTCGCTCGACGAGACACCGCTCCCCATCGCGGGTCGCGTCGTCACGGGCCGGTGCGCCTGCGGCAGCGGGGACCCGCGGGTGCTGCTCGCCGAGGCCGACCGGCCCTCCTGACAGGCCCGATGAACCCCGATGGGCCCTGACGGACCCTGATGGACCCCGATAAACCCCGATGAACCCGGACAGACCCGATGGATCCGATGGACCCGATAGAGGAGTTGAGCATGACCGAAGGAGTGGTCGACGGCCGGGTCGTGGTCGTCACCGGCGCCGGCAACGGGATCGGCAGGGCACACGCCCTGGCGTTCGCCGCGCACGGGGCGAAGGTCGTGGTCAACGACCTGGGCGGCGGGCGCGACGGGGCGGGCGCCTCGGCCGGGCCGGCGCAGACCGTGGTCGACGAGATCGTCGCGGCCGGCGGCGAGGCGGTGGCCAACACGGACGACATCTCGACCTGGGAGGGCTCCGCACGCCTGGTCCAGCAGGCCGTGGACACCTACGGCGGCCTGGACGTGCTGGTCAACAACGCCGGCATCCTGCGTGACCGGATGATCGTGTCGATGACCGAGCGGGACTGGGACAGTGTGATCGCCGTCCACCTCAAGGGCAGCTTCGCCACCCTGCACCACGCCGCCGCGTACTGGCGGGAGCGTGCCAAGGCCGGTCACGGCAACGACGCCCGGGTGATCAACACGACGTCTCCGTCCGGCATCTTCGGCAACCCCGGTCAGTCCAACTACGGCTCCGCCAAGGCCGGCATCGGCAGCCTCACGATCATCGCCGCGGCCGAACTCGCCCGCTACGGCGTGACGGTGAACGCCATCGCGCCCACCGCGCTGACCCGGCTCACCGAGGACATCGAGATGATGAAGCAGGCCGCCGAGAGCCAGGACCTGACCCCCGAGGCCATCTCGCCGCTCGTGGTGTGGCTGGGCTCGGCCGCCTCGCGGGAGGTCACCGGCCGGGTCTTCGGAGTCGTCGGCAACCGGATCACCGTACTGGAGGGCTGGGTCAACGGCCCCGGCGCGAGCGCCGACACCCGCTGGACCCCGGACGAGCTGTCCTCCGTCGTCCCCAACCTGGTGGCCAAGGCGGCCCCGAACGCCGACGCCCTGGGCAACCGGAACGGAGCCTGAGCGATGACGACGACACAACGGCCGGTCGCCGAGGGTCTGTTCACCTGGCCCCCCGCCGCGGGCCCGCTCCGACTGATCGGCTCGCAGTGCGCGGTGTGCCACCTGGTGAGCTTCCCGGCCGCCGCGACCTGTGTCCGGTGTGCGAGCGACGAGTCGAAGGAACGGCTCCTGGCGGACCGTGGCACGCTGTGGACGTACACGACCCAGGACTTCCGCCCGCCGTCCCCGCCGTACGACGGCCCGGAGGCCTTCGAGCCCTACGCCGTCGGGTACATCGAACTTCCCGGCGAGCTGCTGGTCGAGGCCCGGCTCACCGAACCCGACCCCGAGAAGCTGAAGATCGGGCAGGACATGCGACTCACGCTGGTGCCGTACACCGTGGAGGACGACGGCACCGAGGTCATGACGTTCGCGTTCGCCCCGGCCGAGGAGGAGACACCGTGACCGAGGCCGTCATCATCGGGGTGGGACTGCACCCCTTCGGCCGGTTCCCCGGCAAGCCCGCGCTGGACATGGGCGCGGACGCGGTACGGCTGGCGCTCGCCGACGCGGGCGTGAACTGGCCGCAGATCCAGGGCGGTTACATCGGCAGCTACGAGGTCGCCAACCCGGACGCGATCGTCGGCCGGCTCGGCCTGACCGGCGTACCCCTGCGCGGTGTCTTCAACGGCTGCGCGACGGCCGGTACGGCGGTGGCGCTGGCCGCCCGCGCGATCGAGACCGGTGAGCACGACCTGACCATCGCGATCGGCCTGGACAAGCACCCGCGCGGCGCGTTCGCCGCCGACCCGTCCGTGGCGGGCATCCCCTCCTGGTACGGGCAGACCGGGCTCTTCCTCACCACCCACTTCTTCGGCATGAAGATCAACCGCTATATGCACGAGCACGGCATCTCCCACGAGACGCTCGCCCGCGTGGCCTCGAAGAACTTCCGCAACGCGGCCGGCAACGAGAAGGCCTGGCGCCGCACGCCCCTCACGCCCGAGGAGGTCCTCGCCTCCCCGGTCCTCAACTACCCCCTGCGCCAGTTCATGTACTGCGGCCCGAACGAGGGCGCCGCGGCCGTCGTGATGTGCCGGGCCGACCAGGCCCACAAGTACACCTCCACCCCCGTACGGGTCCGCGCCACCTCCCTGCGCAGCCGCAGGCTCGGCGCGTTCGAGGTGCAGAGCCCGTCGTTCCCGGTCGGGGAGCCCGTGGACAGCCCGAGCGTGGACGCCTCCCGGGACGCCTACGAACGCGCGGGCATCGGCCCCGAGGACGTCGACGTCGCCCAGCTCCAGGACACCGACGCCGGGTCGGAGATCATCCACATGGCGGAGAACGGCCTCTGCAAGGACGGCGAGCAGGAACGCCTCATCGCCGAGGGCGCCACGGAGATCGGCGGGCGGCTCCCGGTCAACACCGACGGGGGACTGCTCGGCAACGGGGAGCCGATCGGCGCGTCCGGGCTGCGCCAGATCCACGAGATCGTGCTCCAACTGCGCGGTGCGGCGGGCACGCGCCAGATCCCCGGCACACCGCGCGTCGGCTACACCCACCTGTACGGCGCGCCCGGAGCGTCGGCGGTGACGATCCTCTCGACCTGACATCGAGATCGACCTGAGATCGACCCGAGAGCAGCAGGGACCCGCGATGGAACAGGACATGCAGGACTTCGCCGCCGAGGCGCGCCGCTTCCTCGACGCCCATGCGGCGAAGGCCCCCGACCGCACCGCCGTCGTCTGGGGCGAGGGCGACGACTCGATGGCGTACTTCAGCAGCCTCCCGCCCGACGAGGAACGGGAGTTCGTGCGACGCGCCCGGGAGTGGCAGCGGATCCGCTACGAGAACGGCTTCGGCTGGATCACGGGACCGGTGGAGTACGGCGGCCGGGGCCTGACCCCGGTCCACGACCTGCTCTACGACGCCGTCGAGTCGGAGTACGACGTCGCCGACACCGGTGTGCTCGGTGTGATCGGCCTGGGCATGATCGGACCGACGATCCTGGCCCACGCCCAGCCCCACATCAAGGACCGCTGGCTGCCGGCGATGTACCGCGGGGACGCCATCGCCTGCCAGCTGTTCAGCGAACCCGGCGCGGGGTCCGACCTGGCGAGCGTGGCCACGCGGGCAGTCCGTGAGGGCGAGGACTGGGTGCTGAACGGGCAGAAGGTGTGGACCTCGGTCGCCCAGCACAGCCAGATCGGTCTCGCGCTCACCCGTACCGACCCGGACGCGCGCAAGCACCGTGGCATCACCGCCTTCCTGGTCCCCATGGACGCCCCAGGCGTCGAGGTACGGCCACTGCGGCAGATGACCGGCGGCGCCGACTTCAACGAGGTGTTCCTCACCGACGTCCGCATCCCCGACGACCACCGGCTCGGCGAGGTCGACGGCGGCTGGACCGTCGCCCTGACCACCCTGATGAACGAGCGCGCGACCGTAGGCAGCGAGGGGGTCGGCCCGGTGGCCGCCGCCCTGTCCCCGGACCACCTATCGGCGCTCATGCGGGCCACCTGGACCTGGGACGACCGCGCCCTGCGCGCCCGCCTCGCGGAACTCCTGGTGGACGTCCTGGCCACCGGGCACCTCAACGCCCGCGCCCTGCGCAAGCTGCGCTCCGGGGTCGCGCCGGGCCCCGAGATGTCCGTCTCGAAGCTGATGTACGGCCAGAACCTCACCCGGGCGGCACACTTCGTGTCCGACGTGCTCGGCCCCCGGATCATCGCCGACACCGGCCGGTGGGGCACCTACGCCTGGACCGAACTGCTCCTGGCCACCCCGGCGTTGCGCATCCTCGGCGGCACCGAGGAGATCATGAAGAACATCCTCGCGGAACGTGTCCTCGGCCTGCCCAGGGAACCGGTGACCACCGCTGCCAAGGAGGTGCGGTCGTGACCGCCGACGAGAGCGAACTGCGGGAACTGCGGGCCTCCGTCAGGGAGTTCTTGGAGGCCAAGTCGCCCGAGGAAGCGGTGCGCAAGCTGATGGAGAGCGAGCCGCGCTTCGACCCGGCGGTGTGGTCCCAGGCGGCCGACCAACTGCGCCTGCCGGGCCTGGCGATCCCGGAGGAGTACGGCGGCGACGGCTTCGGCCTCGTCGAACTCGGCGTCGTCCTGGAGGAGATGGGCCGTGCGCTGTTCTGCGCCCCCTTCTTCGCCACCGTCCTCCTGGCGGCCCAGGCCCTGCTCGCCTCGGGGGACCAGGAGGCCTGTGCGCGCCATCTTCCCGGCATCGCGGCCGGACGGACGACGGCCACCCTCGCCGTCGCCGAGGACCACGGCTCCTGGGACCCCGCCATGGTCTCGGCGCGCGCCGTGCCGGACGGCGACGGCGGCTGGACGCTACGCGGCAGCAAGTGCTTCGTCGTCGACGGTACGACGGCCGACCTGATCCTCGTCGTCGCCCGTACCGTCGCCGGACCCACCCTCTTCGCCGTGGAGCGGGGCACCACGGGACTCGCGGCGGAGCCGATGGAGACCCTGGACGCCACCCGGGCCATGGCCCGGGTGACCTTCGACGCCGTGCCCGCGACCCTCGTCGGGGCGCAGGGAGCGGGCGGGCGCATCATGGCCAAGGTCCTCGACATCGCCTCGGTGGGACTGGCCGCCGAGCAGGCGGGCGGGGCGCGCCGGTGTCTGGAGGCGAGCGCGGAATACGCCCGGGTCCGTCATCAGTTCGGCCGGCCGATCGGCTCCTTCCAGGCGGTCAAGCACAAGTGCGCCGACATGCTCGTGCAGGTGGAGTTGGCGGAGGCGGCGAGCCGGGAGGCCGCGCTGCTCGCCGACGAGGGCTCGGACGAGTTCCCGGTCGCCGCCGCGGTGGCACACGCCTGCTGCTCCAAGGCGTACATGGTCGCCGCCATGGAGAACATCCAGGTCCACGGCGGTATCGGCTTCACCTGGGAGCACCCCGCCCACCTGTACTTCCGGCGGGCGAAGTCCTCGCAGCTCCTGTTCGGCGGCCCGGCGGTGTACCACGAGCGGCTGTTGGACCGGCTCGGCATCTGACGTCTCCCGAGCGGTTCGGCCCGCGGTGGTCATCGCTCTGCGGCTGTGCTCACCCCTTCACCGCGCCGGAGAGCATTCCGGTGATGAAGTGCCGCTGCAGGAAGACGTACAGGACGACGACCGGCAGGGCGACGATGACGGAGGCCGCGGCCAGCAGGGAGTACTGCGTTGTGTGCGCGCTCTGGAAGAACGCCAGGCCCAGGGGTGCGGTGCGCTTCGCCTCATCGGTGATCATGACGAGCGGAAGCAGGAACTCGTTCCAGGTCCACATGAACACGAGCATCGCCATGGTGAGCAGCGCGGGCCGGCTGATGGGCACGAGGATCTGCCACAGCACCCGCCGGTCCGACGCCCCGTCGAGCCGCGCCGCCTCGATGACGGCGGACGGTACGGAGCGGAAGAAGTTGCGCATCCAGAACACGCCGAAGGCCAGCGACTGGGCGGTCTGCGGGAGGATCAGCGACCAGTACGAGTCGGTGAGACCGACGTCGCGCAGGTTGAAGTAGAGAGGGATGACGAACGCCTCGGGCGGGACCATGAGCCCGACCAGGGTGACGTAGAACAGCAGCGAGCGGCCGGGGTAGTCGAAGCGCGCGAAGGAGTACCCGGCGAGGATCGCCAGGACGCCCGTGATCAGGACGACGCTCACCGCGACGAACAGGCTGGAGCGCAGGTACGTCGCGAAGTGGCCCTGCGCCCACGCCGTGGAGAAGTTGCTCCAGTCCAGGTGGTCCGGCCAGGTGAACGTCGGGGAGGACTGCGCGCGCGGCGTCAGCGAGGAGGCCACCACCCCGACCAGCGGCACGAGGGCCAGCGCGGCGAAGACCGTGAGGACGGCGTAGTTCAGTGCGCGTTCGCGCCGGGAGATCATGACTCGTCATCCTCGGGCTGGAGCTTGGTGATCAGGAAGGTGAGGAGCAGGATCACCCCGGTCAGAACGACGGCGATCGCGCAGGCCGAACCGACCTGGCCGGTGTTGAAGGCCCGGTTGTAGACCTCGAAGGCCGGCAGGCTGGTGGCGTTGCCCGGTCCGCCGTGGGTGGCGACGTACACCAGGTCGAAGGTGCGCAGCGCCGCGATGACGGTGAGGGTGAGCGCCACCGTGATCTGGCCGCGCAGCCCCGGCAGGGTGACCGCGAAGAACTCCCGGACCGCCCCGGCACCGTCGACCTTGGCCGCCTCGTACAGCTCACGGGGGATCTGGCCGATGCCGGCGATGAACAGCACCAGGCACAGGCCGATCTCCAGCCAGGTGCCGATGAGTCCGACGGCGGGCAGCGCGGTACCGAAGTCGCCGAGCCAGGAGCGGCCGACGCTCTCCAGACCGATGGCGTTCAGTGCCTGGTTGAGCACGCCTTCGGGTGCGTAGACGGCCGTCCAGGCGGTGGCGGTGACGACCATGGCGACGACCTGGGGCAGGAAGATCACCGCTCGGAAGACGGACACCCCGCGCAGCCTGGCGGCGCGGGTGGTGACGGCGGCGAGGACCAGGGCGAGAGCGATCGGGACGAGAGCGAAGAAGAAGATGAGCACGAAGGAGTGACCGAAGGAGGCCCGCAGCTGCGGATCGCGGGCGATCTCGGTGTAGTTGGCCAGTCCCGCCCAGGTGGAGGCGGACAGGCCGTCCCAGTGGTAGAGGGAGATCCGCACGAGCTGACCGAGCGGGACGAGCAGGAAGACCGTGAGGACGGTCAGAGCGGGGAGGGCGTAGAGGTAGCCCTTCCACTGGACGCGGTCACGGCGCCCGGCCGCGCGCCTGTGGGAGACGTCGGCCGGACGCTTGCGCGTGGTCGGGCGGGGTGCGGTGGCAGCCATCGGTCGCGTGGCCCTATTTGCTCTGCTGGAAGGAGGAGTAGTCGCTCTGCAGCGTCTCGCCGAACTTCTGGGGCGTCAGCTGTCCCGCCGTCAACTCCTGTAGGGCGGCGGTGAGCGTGTCGTAGAAGGTGGGGGTGGTGTAGTCGAGGTACGGCAGCAGCCCGTCCTTCTGACTGACGGCCTTCCACTGGTCGAGGACGTCGGCTTGGACGGTGCCGGCGGCGGGCTTGTAGTCGGCGGGCGGGAGGGCGGGGAGGTTGCCGTTGTCGGCGGAGACCCGCATGCCGTTCTGGTCGACGAGGAAGTTGATGTAGGCGGCGGCCACGTCGGGGTGTTCGGACTTGGAGGTGACGGCCCAGGCGAGGCCCTCGCCGCCCTGGGTGAGCGGGGACGCTCCGGCGCTCGGACTGAGCGCGGTGAAGCCGGCGTTCTTGCCCATCTTGGGGGCGAGCGTGGCGGCCTGCCAGGTGCCGTCCACCAGGAACAGGGACTTGCCCTGGGCGAAGGCCGCTGCCGCCTGGTCACCGCTCTGACCGTTGAAGCCGGGGCTCAGGTAGCCCTTGGTGGCCCAGTCGCGCAGGGTCTGGCCGGCCTTGACGGTCCCCGCGTCGGTCCACTTCGCGTCGCCGTCGTTGAAGACGAGCCCCCGGACCTCCTCCTTGCCCGCGGTGGCGGCCTGTACGACGCCGAAGATGTGGATGCCGGGGCTTTTGTCGGAGTCGCCGTAGGAGATGGGCAGCAGGCCGGAGGCCTTGGCTTTGGCGAGCGCGGTCTCGAACTGGGCGAGGGTGGTGGGCGCGGTGAGGCCGAGGGACTTCAGCTTGGCCCTGTTGTAGAAGACACCGACGATCTCGCCGGTCTGGGAGACGCCGTAGAGGCTGCCGGTCTTCCAGGTCTTTCCGTCGGGGGAGAACTTGTTGAGGTCGAGCAGCTGGGACGGGAAGGCGGTGTTCCAGCCGTAGGCCTTGGCGTAGCGGTCGACGGGCTGGAGGAGCTGGGCCTTCACGAAGGCGCCCATGTCGGGATAGCCCTGGTTGGCCTGGACGACGTCCGGGGGGCTGTCCGAGGACAGCGCGAGTTTCAGCGTCGTCTTGAGGTCGGAGAAGGAGCGGGAGACGCGCTTGATGGTGACGTTCGGGTACTTCTCCATGAACGCCTTGTTGAGCGCGGCGGTGGAGGCGTTGGTGCCCGTGTCGGTGTTCTGGTCCCACTCGGTGAGGGTGACCTTGCCCGCCGTGGCGGGGTCGGTGGAGACCGGGCTCGCATTGCTCTTCGCGGCGCTTTTGGGCGAGCCGCCGCTGGGGCCGGGTGCGCAGGCGGCCGCTGCGGCGAGACAGGCGACGGCGAGCACGGCGGTGGCGAGGTGGCGGGGCCGCGCGAGGCGCGTTCTGTCGCTCATGGGCTGTTCTCCTGGTGCTGGCGGGTCGGCCGGAGGAGTTCAAGTGCTCAACTGTGAGCATTTTTGCAGTCAACTGACAAGGTTCGGTCAGTAAAATGATTGTTTTCGATCGATCATGACTGAAGTTGCTCATCGAGTGCTACTTTCGCTGCGTGATATCGAGCAAGTCGACGATCCGCAGGGATCTGACGGTGCTGGACCGCGACGGCGGCCTCCTGCGCGCCTACGGCGGCGCCGCCCTGCCGCCGCGCGGGACGGCACGGGGCGCGGCCGACGAGGAACCGTTCGACGGAGCGGCCTCGCACGACCGGGCGATGAAGGAGGCGATGGCGGAGCAGGCCGCCGCACTCGTCGCCGACGAAAGCGTCGTCGTACGGGACATCGGCACGACCACTGCCTTGATCGCACGGCGGCCGCGGGTCCGCCCCGTCACCCACCGGGTGGTCCTGGTCGCCTCCGAGGCCAAGTCCCCGGGCACCGGGTCCCTGCGTCTGTGCTCGCTGTCCGACATCGATGTCCTGATCACCACCGGTGGCGCCGACCCCCGGGCGCTCCAACTCAGCCGTCAGGCGGGCGGACAGGTCTTAGTCGCCTGACTGGGCTGACACGCCGTCACCGGGCCCGCCCGGACCCCTTCCCCCGGGTCTCACCACCTGATCCACGCATCGGCACCCCGGCATCACCCTCTGGCAAGGAGTATGCGAAATGCCCGAACGGATCCGAAGACTCCGCATGACCGCAGGCAGCACCGCCTGCGCTGCGATCCTCTGCCTGATGGGCGCCGCGGCGCCCGCCCGGGCCGTGACCGGCCCCACCCCCGGTGACGCGGCAAGCAGCCGCGCCAAGGCAACGGCGGCCGTGGACGCGATGATGGGCTTCTACGACCGGAACACCGGGCGCTGGGACCCGGAAGCTCCGTGGTGGCAGTCGGGAAACGCCCTCCAGGCGCTGCTCGACTACATGGCGAAGACCGGCTCCCGTACGTACATGCCGGAGGTCAGGAACACCATCGCGCTCCAGCGCCGGCCTCTGGACTGGTGGCCCCAGGGCGGTGGCGAATTCCGGGCGGACTCCACCGACGACACCGGCTGGTGGGCACTCGCCATGGTGCGCATGTACGACCTCACCCACGACAAGCAGTACCTGGACATCGCGCGGACCGACGAGGCCTACATGCGCCAGAACGGGGACGACACCTGTGGCGGCGGCATCTGGTGGGACCTGCCCGGAAAGACGTACAAGAACGCGATCAGCAACGAGCTGTACTTCAAACTCGTCGCATCCCTGCACAACCGGGTTCCGCGGGACACCGTGTATCTGGACCGCGCCCGCCAGTCGTGGAAGTGGTTCGGCAACAGTGGAATGATCAACGACGACCACCTCGTCAACGATGGTCTGAACACGCAGAGCGGTGGCTGCGCCAACAACGGTGGCACCACCTGGACCTACAACCAGGGCGTGGTCCTGGGCGGACTCGCCGAGCTGTACCGAGGCACCCATGATCGTCAACTGCTCACCGAGGGCCGGAAGATCACTGACGCGGTGATCGCCAGTCCGGCGCTGTCCCCGAACGGGATCCTGACGGAGACCTGCGAGCCGGCCGGTGGCTGCAACGCCGACCAGTCCTCGTTCAAGGGTGTCTTCGCACGCAACCTCGCCGAGCTGGACGCCCTGCTTCCCGGACGCCCCTACCGGGCCTACCTCGACACGCAGGCCCGCTCGGCCTACGCACACGATCGCAACAGCGCCGACCAGTACGGGCTGAGCTGGGCAGGGCCCTTCGACAGCGCAGCCATCGGCCGTCAGGAGTCCGCGGTGTC
Organism: Streptomyces cellulosae; assembly: GCF_000721105.1. Lineage (GTDB taxonomy): Bacteria > Actinomycetota > Actinomycetes > Streptomycetales > Streptomycetaceae > Streptomyces > Streptomyces cellulosae_A. Next base: position 270,000 of record NZ_JOEV01000001.1, on the reverse strand, counting down.
GCTGCTCACCGCGGTCCTGTGACCACGACCTGCACGACGGGACACCCCTTGGCACGTCCTGCGTCCGGCACGGTCCGAACGCAGGACGTCCCGTTCGTCAGGCCCGCGCAGCCTCTCCCAGCAGCGCTTTCGCGATGATGACCTGCTGGACCTGGCTGGTGCCCTCGTAGATACGGAACAGCCGGGCGTCACGGTAGAAACGCTCGACGGCGACGCCGCGCATATAGCCCGCACCTCCGTGGACCTGTACCGCCCGGTCCGCGACCCGCCACACCATCTCGCTCGCGAAGTACTTCGTGCAGGACGGACCGATCTTCGTGTCCTCGCCCGAGTCGAAGCGCCGGGCGGCCTCCAGGACCGTGGCGCGTCCGGCGTAGTAGTCGGTCATCGAGTCGGCGATCAGCCCCTGGACGAGCTGGAAGGAGCCGATGAGCTTTCCCGACTGCTTGCGGGTGCTCGCGTACGCCACGGACTCGTCGACCAGTCGCTCGGCCATGCCGACCATCAGAGCCGAGATGTGCACCCGCCCGTGCGCGATGCAGCCCATCGCCGTGGAGAAGCCACGGTTGAGGCCGTCCGCGCCGCCGACGAGGGCCTCGGCCGGCACCCGGACGTCGTCGAAGTACACGTCCGCCGTCCACGCGCCGAACTGGCCCATCTTGTGGTCCCGGGGAGCCACGGTGAGGCCCGGGGTGCCGGCCGGGACCAGGAAGGTGGAGATGCCGCGGGTGCGCGGGGCGTCCGGGTCGGTGCGGGCGAAGACCATGAAGACGTCGGCCAGCGGGGCGTTGGTGATGTAGCGCTTGGCGCCGTTGATCACCCATGTGTCGCCGTCACGGTGGGCGCGTGTGGTCAGCGTCGACGGGTCCGAGCCGGCTTCGGGTTCGGTCAGCGCGAACGACGCCAGAACGTCACCCGAGGCGATCCTCGGCAGCCACTGAGCCTTCTGCTCCTCCGTACCGCCGACCATGAGGACATGGCCCGCGATGCCGTTGTTCGTGCCGAACATCGAACGCAGCGACGGTGTCGTGTAGCCCAGCTCGAACATCAACTGGGTCTCCTCGAGCATCGACAGACCCAGCCCGCCGTACTCCTCGGGCAGCGCGAAGCCGAACAGCCCCATCTTCTTCGCCGCCTCGCGGATGTCCGCGGGCATCTCGTCCTTCTCGTCGATCTCCGCCTCGAGCGGCACGACGCGGTCCCGGACGAAACGCCGGACCTCGGACAGCACCGCGCTGAAGTCAGCCGCGTCCATGTCGACTCCCTGATAGTCCTGATCGCACTCAGTGATGTGTTTCGGTCTCGTCCGGCTTCTGCCGCGGCCGGTAGCACATTGCCAGCAGCGCGGCCGCGCTCGCCGTGCCGACTCCGGCCGCCAGCAACGCGTGCCGGGGGCCCGCGCTTCGGCGCCGCAGCAGGCCGTCGAGCGAGTACCGGCCGTTGCCCAGGGCCGCCAGCGCGACGGCCGCGCCGCCCACGACACCGGCGTACTCCCAGCCGCCCTTGAAGACGAAGAAGCCCTTGCCGCGGTGGTCCGTCCGCGCGGCCACGGTCATCAGGCCGACGGCCGCCGCCGCGGGGAGCGGGTTGGCCGCGCCGAGTGCGATGCCCACTCCGGCGGCCATCTCGGTGCCGGCGGCCATACGGGCGTGCACCTCGGCCGGCCGGAGACCGAGCGCCTCGAACCAGCCCGTGGTGCCCTTGAGCCCGCCCGGTCCGGCGACCTTGTTCCAGCCGTGCGCGAAGAGCATCGGGCCGAGGGTCGCGCGCAGCACGAGGGCGGCGGTGTCGTGGCCCTTCACTGGCCGGCTCCCGTCGCCCGGCCGGCGGGCACAGCGCCGTACAACTGCGGTACCGCGTCGACGAGTTCGTCGTAGGTGAGGGCCTGCCCGGACTGGCTCGGGTGGACGGCCGCGACAGTCCAGCCCTGCAGCCGGTTCAGCCGGTTGCCCTCGATGCGCAGGACCTGGCCGGTCAGCCAGGCCGCACTGTCGGAGGCCAGGTAGACGACAACCCCGGAGGCGTTGGCGGGATCGCGCGGGTCGAAGCCCTCGACGGCCTGGAGGGACTCGCCGACGGCCAGCCCGTCCGTCATCCGGGTGGCCGCGATCGGCGAGATGGCGTTCGCGGTGACACCGTACCGGCGCATCTCCAGGGCGGTGAGGACGGTGAGCCCGGCGATCCCGGCCTTCGCTGCCCCGTAGTTGGACTGCCCCTGGTTGCCGAACAGGCCCGTCCCGGACGTCGTGTTGATCACGCGGCCGGTGACCGGCTCGCCCCGCTTCGACGCCTCGCGCCAGTACGCGCACGCGTGCCGGGTGAGGGCGAAGGTGCCCTTCAGGTGCACCGCGATGACGGTGTCGAACTCGGCCTCCGTCATGGAGAACAGCATGCGGTCGCGCACGATGCCCGCGTTGTTCACCACGATGTCGAGGCGGCCGAACTCGGCGACGGTGTCCGCGACCATGGTCTCGGTCGCCGCCCAGTCCGTCACCGAGGAGTGGTTGGCGATCGCCCGGCCGCCGAGCTTGGTGATCTCGGCGACGACCTCGTCGGCGGGGGAGTCACCGGTCTGCTCGCCGTGTATGCCCGAGCCGAGGTCGTTCACCACCACGGTCGCGCCGGCCTCGGCGAGCGCCAGACAGTGCGCCCGGCCCAGCCCTCTGCCCCCGCCGGTGACGATGGCGACCTTGTCGTCGAGGATGCCCACGCCGTACCTCCAGATGTAAGAGTTCAGTTGAGTTCGCGGAGCACTTCGTCGGTGTGCTGGCCGAGCGTCGGCGCCCCGCCTCGCGGCTTCTCGTCGACGCCCCAGAAGGCGACCGGAGTCGCCACCGTCCGCAACGGCGGCGCGTCACCCATACCGGGCTGTTCGACGAACGCCCCGACCGCCTCCGCCTGCGGATCGGCCGCCACCTCCGCGAGGCTCTGCACGGGCGCCCACCACACGCCCTCGGCGTCGAAGCGCTCGGCCCACTCCGCCAGCGGACGCTTGGCGAACTCCTCGTCGAATTCGGCGATCAGCTCGCGTATGTGCCCGCGCCGGGCCTTGCCGGTCGCGAACCGCTCGTCCGTCTCCAGGTCCTCACGGCCGAGCGCCTTGACGACGCCGGGCCAGTGCCGGTTGCCCTCCAGGCCGACCAGCCAGAACCAGCGGTCGTCGGCGGCCCGGTAGGAGTTGTAGAGCGGCGACTCGTGCTCGGTGCGGTGGCGGGTGCGGCCGCGCTTGCCGAAGAAGTTCTGCAGGGCGAGGTCGTTTCCGTTGGCGTAGGTGCCGGACCGCAGCAGCGATACGTCCACCACCCCGCCCTCGCCGGTGCGTTCGCGGCGCAGCAGCGCGGCCAGTACCCCGGCGACCAGGTTGGCCGCGGCCGTACGGTCCCCGAGGCCGGGCCGGATGCCGGGCGGCGGCTCCCCGGCCGGGTTGAGCATGCCGGCGATGCCGGGCCGGGCCCAGAACGCGGAGACGTCGTACCCGGCGCGGTCGCGCTCGGCGCCCGTCCAGCCGTAGCCCGTCAACGTGCCGACGACCAGGCGGGGATGGCGGGTGCGCAGCGCGTCCGGGGACAGCCCCAGCCGTTCCAGGGCGCCCGGGCGCAGGTTGGTGACGAACACGTCGGCCCTCTCCAGCAGCCGCTCCAGCACGTCCTTGCCGTCCTGCGAGCGCAGGTCGAGAACGATCCCGCGCTTGCCGCGGTTGTCGGTCTCGAACGGCGGAGCGCTGTCGATGTCCTGGCCGACGTGCTTGAGCGTGTACCGGTTGGGGTCGCCGGTCGGCGCCTCCACCTTCACCACGTCCGCGCCCCAGTCGGCGAGCATGGTGGCCGCGGCCGGTGCCGCCACCCACATGCCCAGCTCGACCACGGCAATGCCCTCCAGTGGCCGCACGGCCCACCTCCAGATCTGTCGGGACGTCTGCTGCCCGCCTGCTACACGCTTGCCGTACGCCTGCTACACGCCGCGGAAGTCGCCCGGTCGGCGTTCCCGGAAGGCCTTGAGCCCCTCGGCCCGGTCCTCGGTGGAGAACAGCACGGAGACGGTCTCGCGCTCGTACGCGATGGCCGCCTCCAGGTCCATGCCGAGCCCGTAGTCGATCAGTCGCTTGCCCGCCGCGAGGGCCAGCGGAGCCCCGGCGGCCAGCCGCGCCGCCAACTCCTCCGCGGCCTTGAGCGCGCCGCCGGGTTCGGCCAGTTCGTTGACCAGCCCGAGCGCGTGGGCGCGCTCCGCGCCGATCGGCTCGCCGGTGAGGATCATCTGCTTCGCGACGGCCGGCGGCACCAGGCGCGGCAGCCGCTGTGTGCCGCCCGCGCCCGGCAGCACGCCGAGCTTCATCTCGGGCAGGCCGAGCCGTGCGCCCCGCTCCGCCACCCGCAGGTCGCAGGCGAGGGCCAGCTCCAGACCGCCGCCGAAGGCGAACCCGTGGACGGCGGCGACCGAGGGCTTGGGAAAGTCCTCCAGGACCGCGAACGCGTCGGTCAGGCGCCCCACGAAGGCACGGAACTGCCCGGGCGCCGTGAACGACTCGATCTCACCGAGGTCGGCACCGGCCGAGAAGGCCCGTCCCGCGCCCGTCACGACCAGGGCCCGTACGTCGTCGTTGTCGCGGACCTCGGCGAGGGCCTGGGTCATCCGGTCCACGGTCTCGGAACCGATCGCGTTGAGCTGCCCCGGCCGGTCGAGGGTCAGCACGGCGATCCGGTCCCGGAGTTCGACACGCAGCACGCAGCTCACCTCAGACCATCGTGAGGCCGCCGCTGACCGAGAGCGTCTGCCCGGTCATGTAGGCGGCGTCGTCGGACGCGAGGAAGGCCACCACACCGGCGATGTCGGCGGGCTGGGCGACGCGGCGCAGCGGGATCGCCCGCACGGTCGCGTCGTACATCTTCTGGCTGTACTCGGCGACCTGCCCGAGGAGAGCCGTGTCGGTCGGCCCCGGGCAGACGCTGTTCACGGTGATGCCGTACCGGGCGACCTCGCGGGCCAGTGCCTTGCCGAAGGCGATGACGCCGCCCTTGGTCGCGGAGTACACCACCTCGCCGGACGAGCCGACCCGGCCGGCGTCGGAGGCGATGTGGATGATCCGGCCGCCGCCGCGTTCGGTCATCGAGTCGAGCACGACCCGGGTCATCGTGATCGTGCCGCGCAGATTGACCGCGATGATCCGGTCCCAGGTGTCCTCGGTGCTGTCGACGAAGCGGCCGATGACATCGACGGCCGCGTTGTTGACCAGCACGTCCACCGGACCGAGCTCGAGTGCCACCCGCTCCACGGCCGCGTGGACCGCGGCGCTGTCGGAGATGTCCGCGCCGACCCCCGTCGCCCGCACCCCGTACCGTTCCACGAGCCGGCCCGCGACCTTGGTGGCGGCTTCGGGGTCCAGGTCGCAGACGGCGACCGCGGCCCCGTGGGCGGCGAGCCGGTCGGCGATCGCCTCGCCGATGCCGCGTCCCGCTCCGGTGACGAGTGCCACCTTGTCCCGTACGCTCACGCGCCCTCCCTCGCCCAGGTCCCGATACAGCGCTATCGTATAACTACTTCAGCTAAATAAGCGAGATGCGTGAGTGGAGTCGAGCATGCGCCGTACGATCTTCACCGAGGAACACGAGCTGTTCCGCGAGACCGCCCGCACGTTCTACCTGCGCGAATGCGCCCCGTACGCCGAGCAGTGGGAGCGCGACGGCCAGGTGAGCCGGGCCGCCTGGGCGGCAGCGGGCAAGGCCGGACTCATCGGCTGGGAATTTCCGGAGGAGTACGGCGGCCAGGGCATCCGGGACTTCCGCTACAACGCCATCATGGCGGAGGAGATGGCGGCCACCAGCTCCGTCGGCATCGGCCTCGGGCTGCAGAACGACGTCATCCCGCCCTACCTGATGAACCTCACCACACCCGAGCAGAAGGCCCGCTGGCTGCCCGGGGTGATCGGCGGTGAGACGATCTGCGCGCTCGCGCTCTCGGAGCCGTCCGCCGGGTCCGACCTCAAGGGCATCCGCACCACCGCCCGCCGCGACGGCGACGAGTGGGTGATCGACGGCTCCAAGACCTTCATCACCAACGGCATCCTGGCGGACCTGGTCGTCGTCGCCTGCAAGACCGACCCGGAGGCCGGGCACAAGGGCATCAGCCTGATCGTCGTCGAGCGCGGCACCGAGGGCTTCGAGCGCGGGCGCAAGCTCGACAAGGTCGGGATGAAGGCCCAGGACACCGCCGAGCTCTTCTTCCACGAGGTCCGGGTGCCGGCCGAGAACCTCATCGGGCAGGAGGGGCGTGGCTTCTACCACATGATGGGCAACCTCCCGACGGAGCGGCTCGCCATCGCGGTCTCGTCGCTCGCGGCGGCCGAGCGGGCCTACGCGCTGGCGCTGGAGTACGCCAAGACCCGTACCGCCTTCGGGCAGCCCATCGGGGAGTTCCAGGCCAACAGGTTCGCGCTCGCCGACATCAGGGCCAAGCTGAACGTCGCCCGGGTCTACGTGGACGGCTGCATCATGGCCCTGGTCCAGGGTGAGCTGACGGCCGACGAGGCTGCGGCCGCCAAGTACTGGACCTCGGAGACCGGCTGGGAGGTCATCGACCGCTGCATGCAGCTCTTCGGCGGCTACGGCTACGTCAACGAGTACGAGATCGCGCGGATCTGGCGCGACAGCCGGGTGCAGCGGGTCTTCGGCGGAACCTCGGAGATCATGCTGGAGATCATCGGGCGGTCGCTGGGCCTGTGAGTTCACAGTCCGGGGTGTCCGGAACTTATTGACTACCTTGGATAAATAGGTTAGCTATTTAACCTGATGTGCGCAGTGTTGCGCGGTCTCGAGGAGGCACCCCGTGGTCACGGTCGATGTGAAGCTGCACCAGGACAGAGCCGAGCACGATCTGCCGCAGCCGCGGCTGGTCATCGGCGGCAAGGACGTCACCGACACCAGCGGCGGCCTCTACGAGCACCGCAACCCCGCGACCGGTCTTGTCCAGGCACACATCCCGCTCGCCGGGCCCACCGAGGTGGACCAGGCCGTCGCGGCCGCACGCCAGGCCTTCGAGGTGTGGGGCACCATGCGCCCCGCCGAGCGCCGCCGGCTGCTCACCCGCTTCGCCGGGCTGCTGCGCGACCACATCCCCGACTTCGCGGCGATCTGTCCGCTGGAGAACGGCGTGTGCGTCGGCGGCTGGGCGGAGAACGTCGGACCGCACGTCGCCGAGTGGACCGAGTACTACGCCGGCTGGGCGGACAAGATCGAGGGCATGGTCGGCGCGGCCTACAGCCCGCACGAGAACGTCGAGTACACCATCGCCGAGCCGTACGGAGTCATCGGCCACATCATCACCTGGAACTCGCCCGCGCTGTCCCTGGCGATGAAGGTCCCGCCGTCGCTCGCCGCCGGCAACACCGTGGTCATCAAACCGGCCGAGTCCACGCCGTTCTCCGCGCTGCTCTTCGCCGACCTGGCCCGCGAGGCGGGTATCCCCGAGGGCGTCATCAACGTCGTCACCGGGCTCGGTGACGCGGGATCGGCCCTGGTCACCCACCCCGGAGTCGACAAGATCTCCTTCACCGGCGGCCCCGCCACCGCGCGCCGCATCATGGCCGACGCGGCGCTGAGCCTCAAGCCGGTCGTGTTCGAGCTCGGCGGCAAGTCCGCCAACCTGCTCTTCGCCGACACCGACCTGGACACCGTCGTCCCGTACTGCGCCGCCTTCGCCATGAGCAACACCGGCCAGGGCTGCGCACTGCCCACCCGGCTGCTGGTGGAGCGCTCGATCTACGACGAGGTCATCGCGCGGGTCACCGGGGTGATCGCCCACCTGCCGGTCGGCGACCCGCTCGACCCGACGACGTACATCGGACCCCTGATCAACGAAGCCGCCCGCGACCGCGTCCGGGGCGTGATCGACAAGGCGGTCGAGGACGGTGCCGGCCGGCTCGTGTTCGGCGGCGAACGCATCGACTCCGACGGCTACTTCGTCTCCCCGACCGTCTTCGCGGACGTCGACAACCGCAGCGACCTCGCCCAGCAGGAGGTCTTCGGCCCGGTCCTGGCCATCACCCCGTTCGACACCGAGGACGAGGCCGTCGCCCTGGCCAACGACACCGAGTACGGCCTGTCCGCCTACATCCAGTCCCGTGACATCACGCGCGTCAACCGCCTGGTGCCGCGCCTGAAAGCCGGAACGGTCTACGTCAACCCCGGCCCGAACCCGATCACTTCGCCTGCGACACCCTTCGGCGGCGTGGGCATCAGCGGGTTCGGCCGGGAAGGCGGCAAGGCCGGTCTGGACGAGTTCATCAACGTCAAGGGTGTCGGCATCGGCCGCGTCTGACGACCCCTCCCCCTTTCGAAGCCTTCGAAGCTTTTGGAGCCAACAGCATGCATTCCGCCCGCCGCCTGACGTTCGGCGACATCATCCGTGAGCATCGAAGGTCCTTCCCCGACGGCGTCGCCCTCGTCGACGGCGACGTCCGGCTGACCTGGCCCCAGGTGGACGAGCGCACCAACCGGCTCGCCCACGCCCTCGCGGACGCGGGCGTCGGCCCCGGGGACCGGATCCTGTGGCTCGGCCAGAACTCCTACCGGATCTGGGAACTCCTCGGCGCCGCCGCGAAGGTCGGCGCCATGGTCTGTCCCGGCTACTGGCGCTGGGCCGCCCCCGAGATGGCCTTCGCGGTCGAGGACTTCGACCCCAAGGTCGTCGTCTGGCAGGACGAGGAGATCGGCGACACGGTCGCCAAGGCACGGGCCGAACTCGGCAGCGACAACTGGGCGTTGTGGCTGCGGCACGACGCTGAGGGACCCGGCTCGTACGAGTCCTTCCTGGCGGCCGGCTCGTCCGAGGACCCCGCCGCGGACATCGACCCCGACTCCGCGCTCCTGGTCATCTACACCGCCGCGATCTCCGGCCGGCAGTCCGGCTCCATGCTCTCGCACCGCAACCTGATCGCCATGGGCGCGAGCGCCGCCTGGATGGGGGACATCGGCACGGAGACCGCCTTCCTCGGTGCCGGACCCATGTTCCACATCGGCAACTACCAGTTCTGGGGCGTCCCGGCCTTCGTCCACGGCGGCAAGAACGTGATCGTCCGCCGCGTGGTCGCCGAGGAACTGCTGCCGCTGCTCGCGGCGGAGCAGTGCACCCACGCCTACCTGATGCCCCCGACCATCGCGCAACTGGTCGAGCTGAACCGCGAGGCCGGCCACGACCTCTCGCACCTGCGCGCGAGCGTCGCCGCACCGCTGTGGCAGGGCACCGTCCCCACCGACACCAGCCGCTTCACCCGCAACGGCGGCGGCGAGGGCCGCGGTTACGGTCAGACCGAGGTGACCGGCTTCGCCGTGACCGGCGCCTACGGCGGCACGGGCACCGGCAACGCGGGCCGCCCCGGCCCCTTCGCCGCCGTACGCGTCCTGGACGGCACCGGCAGGGAGTGCGCGGCCGGCGAGGCCGGCGAGATCTGCGTCCGCGGCGACCTCGTGCACCTCGGCTACTGGAACCGACCCGAGATCAACGAGGAACGCTTCCGCTTCGGCTGGTGGCACACCACCGACCTCGGCCGGCGCGAGAGCGACGGCACGATCAGCTTCCTCGGGACGACGACCCGCATGCTCAAGTCGGCCGCCGAGAACATCTTCCCCGCCGAGGTGGAGAACTGCATCGAGTCGCATCCGGCGGTGAAGGAGGCCGCCGTGATCGGCGTGCCCAACCAGCGCTGGGCCCAGGACGTCAAGGCCGTCGTCGTACTCCACCAGGCCGCCGAGCCGGTCACGGCAGCGGACCTCATCGAGCACTGCCGGGCGCGGATCGCCTCGTACAAGAAGCCGAAGACGGTGGAGTTCGTCGAGGCGCTGCCGCGCACCAAGGACTTCGCGAAGGACTACGAGGCGCTCGACGAGCGCTTCGGCGGGGGCGGTTATCCCGGCGGCGAGCAGCTCGGCGCGGGACGGTGACCCTGTGAACGACCGCCAACCCGTCGTCGTCGGCGTCCACGCCACCGAACAGGCGCTGACCCTCCCCGACCGCGACGCCATGGACCTCGCCCTCGAAGCGGTGCGCGGCGCGATCGCGGACGCCGGGCTCACCCCGGCCGACGTCGACGGCGCCCAGGTCGACTGGCCCGGCCCGGGAGGCGTCCCCGGCGAGGGCAGCTCCTGGGCGCGCATGCTCGGCCGGGACCTGCGCTGGACCAGCGACTCGATGCTCGACAACGCCGGCTCGCGGGGCCTGCTCAAGGCGGCGGCCGCCGTGCGGGCCGGTTTCGCGGACACCGTCGTCGTCGGCGGCTGCAAGCTGGTCTCGCGCGGGGCCGGTCCTGTCGGGGCGGGTGTGCCGCTGGAGTTCGCCGACGTGTGGGGCAGCTATGTCGTCGCCCAGTTCGCGCTGGTGGCGGCACGGCACATGCACGAGTACGGGACGACCTCCCGGCAGCTTGCGGAGGTCGCCGCCACCATCCGCAACAACGGCACCACCAACCCGGAGGCGATGATGTACGGCCGCGGCCCGTACACCCCCGACGACGTGCTCGCCTCCCGCATGGTGGCCACGCCCTTCCACCTGCTGGACTGCTGCATCGTCGGCGAGGGCGGCGCCGCGCTCGTCGTGACGACCGCCGAACGGGCCCGCGACCTGCCGCACCCACCCGTCGCCGTGCTCGGCGGCGGCATGGAGTACCACCAGGCCGCGTACGCCAACCCGGCCCTGCACCGGGAGGTCGGCGGGCTCGGCCGGGACGCCGCCACCCGCGCCTACGCCATGGCCGGCGTCAGCCCGCACGACGTGGACGTCTTCTCCCTCTACGACCCCAACTCCTTCGAGGTCATCCGGCAGTTGGAGATCCTCGGACTGTGCGGGGAAGGCGAGGGCGGACCGCTGGCCGCCAGCGGCGCCATCGCTTTGGGCGGCAAACACCCCGTCAATCCGGACGGTGGCTGTCTGTCGTACGCGTGGAACGGAACCCAGCAGATGACCCTCAAAGTCGTCGAGGCCGTACGGCAGTTGCGCGGCACCGCCGTGCACCAGGTCGAGGACGCCGAGCTGGCGGTCGTCGGCAACGCCGGCTCCGGGGCGCAGCACTACGAGATGAGCGTGCTGGGGAGGATGCGATGAACCGGCCCGTACCCGTTCCCACCGAGCTGTCCGAACCGTTCTGGGAGGCGGCCCGACGCGGCGACCTGGTCGTCCCGTACTGTCCGGCCTGCGACCTGCGCTTCTTCGTTCCCGAGCCCGCCTGTCCCGGGTGCATGGGTCCGGAATGGTGGTATGTGCCCAGCGCGGGCCGGGGGACCGTCTACTCGGTGACCGTGGTGCACCGCGCACCCGGCCCCGGCTTCGACACGCCTTTCGCGCTCGCCGTGATCGACCTCGACGACGGCGGCACTCTGCTCTCCCACGTCGACGCCGGCGATCCGGACGCCGTCGTCATCGGCCTGCGGGTGCGCGTCGACTTCCGGCTCCTCACGGACGAGATCACGCTGCCGTATTTCGTGCCGGAGCGCTGATCGCACCGCTTGACCCACTTGTTGTGAAAATTTAGTGGCCTAAGTGTATTTAGATAGCGGTATCCACGGATAGCATCGGCGCGTCATCGTGCGGGCCCATCGGAGCGGCCTGTCACTTGAGCATCGCTGGGGACCTCAGTGGCAGTGCACGCGCGTGCGTCGAAAAGACAAGGCCCAAGGGGCAGCGGAGCCCGGCGACAGCCGTCACTCCGAACGGTCCTGCTCATCCTGGCTCTGGTGCCCAGCGTGACCCTCGTGGCCCTGTGGCTGGCGAGTTCCGCGCAGCTCTACACGGAATGGCAGAAGCAGAAGGACCGCAACGCGGCCTCCAACGCGGCGGCACGTCCGATCATGGCGGCCTTCTTCGACCTCCAGGAGGAACGGCGGCTCAGCGGCGCCGAGTTGGCCGATCCCGCGGGCTACCAGAAGGCGTTGCGCGCGCAGCGCAGCCGCACCGACGCGGACGTCACGACCGTCCAGGAACTGCCCGACAGCGACTGGAGCGCCCCGGACGACATCCGCCGCAACGTGGTCCAGGTGGGCCGGAACCTGCGGAAACTGGCCGACTACCGGGCCGGGGTGGACCAGCGGACCGCCTCGCAGCAGCAGACGTTCGACCGCTATACGGCTCTCATCTCCGGCCAGTTGAACGTGTTCACCGTACTGAGCCACGTGGGTCTGCCCAACATCGACTATCTCGCCAGGCCGGCCATCGACTCGGTCTGGGGCATGGAGATGATCTCGCGGGAGAACGCGCTCTTCACCCGCGGCTCCCTGACCGGACGGCTCACCGGCACCGAACGCGGCCAGCTCGCCGGATGGATCGGCTCCCAGCACTTCCTCTACGACAACAAGGTCGTCCCCTTGGTCCCGGACGACCAGGCCGCGCTGTACCGGAAGCTGATGGCGGGCACCGCGTGGAAGCAGAAGACGACGGCCGAGCAGAACGTCCTGTCCGGCTCCGCCTCCGGGACCGGCCCGGACAAGTTCTCCAAGGCAATCGGCAAGACGTGGAGCGACAGCGTCGGGCCGGTCGCCACCCAGCTCCAGGAGCTCAACACCGCCTACTCCGTGACCCTGACGGCGTCCACCGAGAAGGAACTGCACTCGATGGTGGTGCGGTTGATCGTCACCAGTGTGATGGGTGCGGTGGCGGTGCTCGTGGTCGTGCTGGTCAGCGCGCTGCTCACCCGGACTCTGCGCCGCCGGATCTCCGCGCTGCGCGTCGCCGCCCTGGACCTGCAGACCCGCATGCCGGACGTGGTGGAACGCCTGCGCAGCGGAGACGTGGTCGACCTGGACGCCGAACTGCCCGTCATCCAGCACGGCGACGACGAACTGGGCCAGCTGGGCCAGGCCCTGAACCTCGCGCGCCACAGCGCGCTGGACACGACGATGGCGCAGGTGTCGCAGTTCCGCGGGTTCGAGAAGCTGCTCCAGCGCATCGCCCGGCGTACCCAGCTGCTCATCGGCCTGCAGATGAAGAAGCTCAGTGAGCTGGAGCGCCGGCACGAGGATCCCGAGGTCCTGGAGGGCCTGTTCGACCTCGATCACCTGACCGCCAGGCTGCGGCGTTACGAGGAGAACCTGGTGATCCTCGGGGGCGGACAGCCACAGCGACGCTGGCGCAAGCCCGTCCTGCTGCTGGATGTGCTGCGCTCCGCGCAGAGCGAGGTGCAGGACTACCGGCGGATCCAGATCGACGTCGAGGACCGGGTGTGGCTGGCCGAGCGCGCGGTCGGCCTGGTGATCCACGTACTGGCCGAACTCATGGAGAACGCGGTGGGCTTCTCCAGGCCGCCGACGCCCGTGGAGGTGTACGCCGCCCGGGTGGGACGCGGTCTCGCGGTGGAGATCGAGGACCGCGGCGTGGGCATGGACCCCGAGCAGTACGACGAAGCCAACCGGCTGATGACCGAGCCGCCCCGCATGGACGTCATGTCCCGGGCGGACGACGTCAGGCTCGGCCTCTATGTGGTGGCCCGGCTGGCGCGTGCCCTCGGCATCCAGGTGGAACTGCGGCCCTCCTCGTTCGGCGGTACCCGGGTGGTCGTCCTCATCCCCGACGAACTCGTCGTCGAAGCCCCCGAGCGGACCGGGCCCACTCCGGAAGCGGCCGCCGCCTGGCCGCCGCCCCCCGACGCGGCCGTGGCGGACGCGCCCGGCGTGGAGCACGGGACGGCGCCGGACCTGGACACCCTGGTGACCGGCCGCGGTGGTCCGCCCGTAGCCGCGGTCCCCCCTGGTGATGTGTGGACCCGGCCGCCGCGTCCTCACGGAGTGCCGCAGATGGCCGGCCCACCGCGGGCGGACGGCACCCTGCGTGTGGATGTCGCGCCGGACGTGCAACCCCTGCCCAAGCGGGTGCGCCTGGCAAGTCTGGCCGACGAACTGCGGGACCCGGACGCCGGCCTGCGGGCGCCGTCGGCCGACGAGGAGACACCGGCCCGGCGGTCCGCGCCCGCCCGCTCCGGCGCGACGATCGGTGCCTTCCAACGCCAGTCCCGGATGGTCCGGCGCGATGTCCCCCCGACCGACCACGAGCCCATCGACGTGCTGCCGCAGCGTAGACGGATCCCGACGGAAGACTGACCATGACAATGCGAACCACCGCCACCCATCCGGACCTCGACTGGTTGCTGGACGGCCTGGTCGAACAGGTTCCCGGTACGCAGCATGCCATCGTGCTGTCCGACGACGGGCTGGTGGTCAGCCAGTCCCGCACCATCGCCCGCGGCGACGCCGAGCGCCTCGCCGCCATCGCCACCGGCCAGCAGAGCCTGGCCCGCGGGGTCGGGCAGCTGTTCGGTGGGGGTTCGGTACACCAGGTGATCGTCGAGCTGACCGACCTGTGGCTGTTCATCTCCGCCGCGGGCCGAGGCACGCACTTGGCCGTCGTGGCGTCCCAGGAAGTGGACGCCGAGTTGATGACCGTCGCCATGCACACGCTCATGCAGCAGGTGGGCCAGCGCATGAGCACCGAGACGCGCTTCGGGGCGTCCACCGACGAGCGCGGTGTACGTGAGTGAGCCACTGGATGGACGGACTGGAAGCGGGCGACGCTGAGGAGCTGTCGGTCAGGCCTTACACGATCACCCAGGGCCGGACGGCACCCGCGCGCGACGACCTCACTCTGATCACCCTCGTGACGACCGTCGAACCGGCACCCGGCCGGGCGGGTCTGCGAGGCCTGCAACCCGAGCACCGCTCGATCCTCCAGCAGTGCCGTACACCCGCCGCGGTTGCCGAGATCGCCGCGGAACTGAACCTGCCCGTGGCGGTCACGAAAATCCTGATCGACGACCTGGTAGCGCTGGGCAGGGCGACAACCCGTCCACCGATCGCTGTAGCAGTAGGAAACACAATGGACATGACACTTCTTCGGGCGGTGAGGGATGGCCTTCGCAGACTCTGACCCCGCGGGCCGGGCCTACGACGGCTCGGCACCCGCGGCGGTCAAGATCCTTGTGGCCGGTGGCTTCGGTGTGGGCAAGACGACCCTGGTCGGGGCGGTGAGCGAGGTGGCGCCGCTGCGCACCGAGGAGTACCTGACCGTCGCGAGCGTGGGCGTCGACGACGTCGAGGGTGTCGAGCGGAAGTCCACCACCACGGTGGCCATGGACTTCGGCCGCATCATGATCAACCCCCAGCTGGTGGTCTACCTCTTCGGGACACCCGGCCAGGAGCGCTTCTGGTTCATGTGGAACGACCTCGTGCACGGCGCGCTCGGTGCGGTGGTCATCGCCGACACCCGGCGGCTGGAGTCCAGCTTCGCGTCCATCGACTTCTTCGAGAGCCGCGGCATCCCCTTCGTGATCGGCGTCAACTGCTTCCACGGCCACCAGGAACGCGGCGAGCGGGAGATCCGCGAAGCGCTCGACCTCGGCCCGGAAGTTCCCTTGGTGATGGGGGACATGCGGCAGCGGGCGGTGGGCCGGGACCTGTTGCTCGCGCTGGCCGAACATCTCATTGCCGCGAACTCGATAACCTAGTTCAATCAGTTATCTAGTAGAGTTGGCCGTCTACCCGGTGCTCGGGCTGTGTCCCGCACCTGTGGGTCGGACGGAGGTGGGCCCGGTGACGAGTACGACGGGGCGGCAGGGCGGTGGCGGTGGCCGGGTGAACGGCGTCCATGTCCGGGTCCCCAAGATGGCCGAACTGGTGGCGGCACAGCTGCGCCGCAAGATCGTGCGCGGGGAACTGACGGAGGGAGAGGCGCTGCCGGCCGAGACGGCCCTGATGGCGGAGTTCGCCGTGTCCCGGCCGACCCTGCGCGAGGCGTTCCGGGTGCTGGAGTCGGAGTCGCTGATCAGCGTGCGCCGGGGCGCTCGGGGCGGGGCGCGCGTGCAGACCCCGGAAGGAACGGTCGCGGCCCGGTACGCCGGCGTGGTCCTCGAATACCGGGGCACGACCCTCAAGGACGTCTACGACGCCCGTACGGTGATCGAGGCGCCGTGCGCCGGGCTGCTGGCCGAGCGGCGCACGGACGGCGACCTGGAGCGGCTGCGGGCCGCCGTCGCCGAGGCCGAGGGGCTCATGGACGACCCCTCTGCCTTCATCCGCGCCCACATGGAGTTCCACGCCCTGGTCGTCGAACTGGCGGGCAACGAGACGCTGAGCGTCCTCAACGGGATGGTCCGGGACATCATCGACCAGGCGAACTGGTCCCACGTCGACCTGGACGCCGGCACCCCCGAGAACGTACGGGCCAACCGCCGGGGCTTCCGCGCCCACGGCGCGCTCGTCGAACTGGTCGCCGCGCGCCGGACCGAGGCCGCCGAGGAGCTGTGGCGCCTCCACCTCCAGGAGGCCGAGGACTACCTGCTGCAGAACAGGTCCATGACCACCGTCCTGGACCTGCTCGGCTGACGTCCCGGACCTGCCCGGCCGGCCGTCACTCGGGTGTGCGCAGCTCCTGCACGATGGGCTCCCACACCTCGGCGTCGATCTCGTACGCGGTGTAGAAGGACACCCGGTCGACCAGCGCCCCGTACCGGCGCCGGATCTCGCCTGCCACCCGCTCCGGTTCCGCCACGACCGCGAAGGTGTGCAGCACCTCGTCGTCGACGAGCCCGCTCATCGCCTCCCACTTGTCCTCACGCCGGGACGTCGACAACGCGTGCAACTCGTCGCCGAGTTCGCCCCAGCCGTGCAGCTCCAGCACCCCGCGATAGGCGGGCGTGCTGCCGTAGAAGGCGATCTGGGCGCGGGTCCCGTCGATCGCGCGGGTCATCTCCTCCTCGGTCCGGCCGGTCGCGGTCAGCAGCAGATGGGAGACGGAGAAGTCGGCCCGCGTACGGCCGGACGTGGCGAGCCCCGTTTCCACGGTCGGCAGGGTGACCTCCCGCAGATACCGCTCGGTGGTGAAGCCGTGCGCGAGGAGCCCGTCGGCGACCTCGCCCGCCACCCGGGTCATCGCCGCGCCGACCGCGGCCACGAACACGTCGGGCGCGCCGCCGGTGGCGGGTGGGGGAGAGAAGAAGGGGGACATCAGGGTGTGCGAGTAGAAGTCGCCGCGGAAGTCGAGCTTCTCGCCCTCGTTCCAGGCGGCCCAGATGGCGCGCAGCGCGCTCACGTACTCCCGCATGCGGGCCGCGGGCCGGCTCCACGGCATGCCGAAGCGCCGCTCGATGTGCGGCTTGATCTGGCTGCCGAGGCCGAGCGAGAACCGCCCGCCCGCGTAGGTCTGCAGGTCGTGCGCGGTGTACGCGAGCTGCATGGGGGAGCGGGCGAAGGCCACCGCGATGGCCGTGCCGACCTCCAGCCGGTCGGTGTGCTCGGCCGCCAGCACCAGCGGCAGGAAGGGGTCGTGCTTGGACTCCGACACCCACAGGCCGTCGTAGCCGGCCTTCTCGTGGTGCCGGGCCTCCTCCACGACCTCCGTGGTGCTCCACACGTTGAGCTTGCCGTCGACCTTCATGCCGCTCCCTTGTCCGTTTCCATGCCGATTCTCCGTGCGAGCAGTTCCCGGTGGTACGCCGGATCGCCGAACAGCAGCTGTGCCGTCTTGGCCCGCTTCAGATACAGGTGGGCCGGGTGTTCCCAGGTGAAGCCGATGCCGCCGTGCACCTGGATGTTCTGCTCCGTCGCCTGCAGACAGGCGTCGGAGCAGAACGCCTTCGCCAGACTCGCCACGGCGGGCAGTTCCGGGGCGGTGTTCTCGTCGTGCTCCGTGTTCACGGTGTTCACGGTGTTCTCGGCGCGCTCGGCGGCGAGCAGGGCGTAGTGAGCGGCGGCGCGCGCCGACTCCACCTCCAGCAGGACGTCGGCCAGCAGGTGCTTGACGGCCTGGAAGGAGCCGATGGGCCGCCCGAACTGGTGCCGTACCTTGGCGTACTCCACCGCCATGTCGAGCGCGCGGGAGGCCACCCCGACCTGCTCGGCGGCCAGCGCCACCGCGGCCCGGTCGAGCACCTGAGCGACCAGGTCCCAGCCGTCGCCGTGCGTACGCAGCCGGGTCGCCGGTACGTCCTGGTAGCCGAGGCGGGCCTGGCGGCGGGTCGGGTCCATCGTGGGCAGCGCCTCACGGGTCAGGCCGGCCGCGTCGCCGTCCACCCAGAAGACCCCGATGCCGTTGCCGGTGCCGTCTTCGGTGCGGGCGACGGTGAGGACGACATCGGCGGTGGCGCCGTCGAGGACGAACGTCTTGTGTCCGGTCAGCAGCCAACTCCCGTTGCTCTCACGGGCGGTGAGCCGGACACCGGCCGCGTCCCAGCGGGCCGAGTCCTCGGTCAGGGCCAGGGTCCCGACGAGTTCGCCGGAGGCCAGGCCCGGCAGCAGCCGCTTGCGGGCGTCCTCGTCGGCGCAGCGCAGCAGCGTGGTCGTCGCCAGCACGGCCGAGGCCAGGAACGGCGCGCACAGCAGGGCACGGCCCATCTCCTCCATGACCACGCCCACTTCGACCGGCCCGCACCCGGCACCGCCGTACTCCTCCGGTACGGCCAGCCCCTGCAGCCCGAGTTCCGCACCCATCCGGCGCCACAGCGCCCGGTCGAAGCCCTCCGGCGTCTCCATCAGGCGCCGCACCTCGGTCTCGGGCGAGGTACGTGCGAGGAACGCCCGTACCATGCGCCCCAGTTCCTCCTGCTCGTCGCTGAACGCGAAGTCCATGCCTCAGCCCTCCCCGCCGGCTTGGCGGCCACCACGGGGCTTGTCGGCCCGGCGGCGCCCGCGCGACGCGATGATCTTCTCGACGGCGGCGATGTGGTCCGGCGCGTGCATGGTCTCCTGTTCGGCCAGCAGGGCGGGCTCCAGCACGGTGGCGAGCGCCTGCTCCAGATGCAGGTTCACCGCCCGTTTGGTCCCGCGCAGCGCCTGTGCGGGCAGCGCGGCCAGCCGTCCGGCCAGGTCCATGGCCTCGTCCAGAAGCTTGTCCTTCGGCACGGCGCGGTTGGCGATACCCAGCCGGACCGCGTCCTCGGCGCTCACCCGGTCGCCGAGGAACAGCAGTTCCTTCGCGCGGGTCAGGCCGACGAGCAGAGGCAGGACGAGTGCGCCACCGTCGCCGGCGACGAGTCCGACCTGCACGTGGGGGTCCGCGACATAGGCGTCGTCGGCGATCAGTACCAGGTCGCTGAGCAGCGCCAGGCTGCATCCCAGGCCCACCGCGGGCCCGTTGACCGCCGCGATCACCGGCAGCGGGCAGCGCACCATGCCGGTGATGATCCGCCGGGCCTCGTCGACGTTCTTCTCCCGGAAGGCGCGGTCGCGCTGGACCCGGGTCATGAGGTCGAAGTTGCCCCCGGCGCTGAACGCCCGGCCGCGCCCGGTGAGCACGACCACCCGGGCCTGGGGGTCGTCGGCGAGCGAGTCCCACAGCGACGCGAGACCGGCGTGCAACTCCTCGCTCATCGCGTTGAGCTGGTCCGGCCGGTTCAGCTCGATCAGCCGGACCGGCCCGACGGCCGTCACCACCAGGTCCGTCATCTCCACCGCCATCAGTCATCCATCGGTCAGGAACGAGTCAGTAGAGTTGAATGCTATAACTAATTAAGCTTTCTGGAAACGGCTCGCTGGAGTGACGGAGGACGCGTATGCCGGAGCAGGAGTACGAGACCGTGCGGGCCGAGGTGGCGGACCGGATCCTCACCGTCACGCTGAACCGGCCCGAGAAACTCAACGCCTTCAACCCCCGGATGATGACCGACCTGCTCGACGTCCTCGACGCGGCCGACGCCGACGACGAGGTCCGCGTGATCGTGGTGACCGGCGCCGGACGCGGCTTCTGCGCGGGCGCCGACGTCAGCTCCGGCGGCTCCTCCTTCGACCACCGCAAGGCGGGCGCGTGGCACCGGGACACCGGCGGCCGGGTCGCCCTGCGGATCTTCTCCAGCACCAAGCCGGTCATCGCGGCGATCAACGGCCCGGCGGCGGGCGTCGGGGCCAGCATGACCCTGCCCATGGACATCCGGCTGGCGTCGGCCTCGGCGAAGTTCGGGTTCGTCTTCGCGCGCCGGGGCATCGTGCCGGAATCGGCGGCGAGCTGGTTCCTGCCGCGGGCCGTGGGGATGCAGAGGGCCATGGAATGGGTGGCGACCGGCCGGGTCTTCGGCCCCGACGAGGCTCTGGCGGCCGGGCTGGTCCGCTCCGTGCACCCGCCCGAGGAGCTGTTGCCGGCGGCGTACGCACTCGCCCGGGAGATCGCCGAGAACACCTCCGCGGTCTCGGTCGCCCTCTCCCGCCAGATGATGTGGCGGATGCTGGGCGAGCCCCACCCGATGGCGGCCCACCGGCTCGACTCCCGGATCATGAGCCAGATCGGCGGCGGCCCGGACCCCGTGGAGGGCGTCCAGTCCTTCCTCGCCAAACGGCCGCCCGACTTCCCGGGCCGGGTCAGCAAGGACATGCCTCCCCTCTACCCCTGGTGGCAGGAGGACGAGTTCCGCCCGCTGGACTTCGACGAGCAGGCACCGGCACCGGAGGGTCAGGGATGACGGCCTTCGACTACATCGTGGTGGGCGCCGGTTCCGCGGGCTGCGTGCTCGCGAGCCGTCTCTCCGAGGATCCCGGGACGTCCGTGCTGCTGATCGAGGCGGGCGGCAAGGACACCACACCGCTGATCAGGATGCCGAAGGGGTTCGGCAAGCTGCTGGGAGATCCCCGGTTCGCCTGGCACTACCCCGTCGAGCCGGTGGGCCCGAGCGGGCGGGTCGAGCACTGGGTGAGGGGCCGGACGCTCGGCGGGTCCAGCTCGGTCAACGGAATGGTCTACAACCGCGGTGACCGCGCCGACTACGACGAGCTGGAGCGGCTCGGCAACCCCGGCTGGGGCTGGGACACCATGCTGCCGGTCTTCAAGCGGATCGAGGACAACGCGCTCGGCGCGTCCGAGGTGCGCGGCACCGGCGGCCCGCTGCACGTCTCCACCGCACCGGGGCCGGAGCCGCTCTGCGAAGAGGCCATCGACGCCGGCACCGGCCTCGGCTGGCGCCGCACCGACGACCTCAACGCGAGCGACGACGAACGTATCGGCTACGCCATGGCCACCATCAAGAAGGGACAGCGGTTCAGTGCCGCCCGCGCCTTCCTGCACCCTGTCGCGGACCGGCCGAACCTGACCGTCTCGGTGGACACCCTCGTGACGCGCGTCCTCGCCGAGCACGGCAGAGCCGTCGGTGTGCGCGCCCGCAGCAAGGGCCGGGAGGGCGACTTCCGGGCCCGGCGCGAGGTGATCCTCTCCGCCGGCAGCATCGCCACGCCCAAGATCCTCCAGCTGTCCGGCATCGGCCCGGCCGAGACGCTGAAATCGGCCGGCGTCGACGTCCTGGTCGACAGCCCTCATGTGGGCGGCCGGATGCGCGAGCACCGCTGTTTCGTCGTCCAGTACCGGCTGAAGGACGACCTCGGGTACAACAAGGCCCTGAGCACTCCGCTGCGGCAGGCCCTGTCGGGGGCGAGATACCTCACCACCCGCCGCGGCCCCCTGGCCGCCCCCGCCTTCGACGTCATCGCCTTCTTCAAGACCCGTCCCGAACTCGCCCGGCCCGACGCGCAGTTGCTCATCGCGCCGGTGTCCCTGCTGCCGGACGTCCCCGGCAAGGAGACCGGCGTGGAACGCGAGCCCGGGGTGATGGGCCTCGGCTACATCCTGCGCCCCACCGCCGAGGGCGGCCTGCACATCACCTCGGCCGACCCCGGCGCCCCCCTCACGATCACGCCGAACTACTACGGCTCCGACCACGACCGCACGGTGGGGGCAGCCCTCTTCCGGCGTATGCGGGAACTCTTCGAGACCGGTCCGATCGCCGGCCGGATCACCGGCGAAACCCTGCCGGGCCCCGGGGTCCGCGAGGACCAGGAGATCATCGCCGCGGGCCTCGAACACGGCCGCTGCGGCTACCACGCGATCGGCACCTGCGCGATGGGCCCGGCCGAGGACGACGTCGTCGACGGCCGGCTGCGCGTGCGCGGGATCGAGGGCCTGCGGGTCGTCGACTGCTCGGTCATGCCGACCATGGTGTCCGGCAATCTGAACGGGCCGATCATGGCCATGGCATGGAGGGCGGCCGACTTCATCCTGGGGACGGTCTGATCCAGTATCGGGAGATCTGGCCGAAACATTGTCGTGGTGTGTTTGACCTGTTAGCGTCCGGTCGGCGGACATTCAGCTGAATGCGCTAAACCATTGACCGCCTGGACGGTAAACCGTGAGCGATGGTTTCCTGCACGAATCCCTTCGCCGTGTCGACTGGGGGGTCGCCACCGCCGACACCCTCGCGGCCCCGCTGCCGCCTCTGCCGGAGCGTGGCGGACACTTCCGGCAGTGGACCGACGACCTCCGGCGGCTGACCGGCGTCGTAGCGGACACACACCGCATGGTGGCCGGATGGCCGCAGCTGCAGCCCGACGGCCCCGGCGACTGGGACCGGCACGCCCTGGACCGCTGTGACCGGGCGCTCGACGCCCTGCTCGGGCAGGGCACCCGGCCCTGTGTCACCCTGCTCGACCGTTCGCTGCCGCCATGGCTGGACGCGGCCGGCGGCTGGCTCGCCCGCGACACCGCCGAGCACTTCGCCGCCTTCGCCGCCGAGCTGGGCCGCCGTTTCGGCGACCGGGTGGAACGCTGGATCACCTCCACCGACCTCGCCGGTCCCACACTCGCGGACCATGTGGCCGGAATGTATCCCCCGAGCCGGGGCGCGGGCCGGGCCGGGCTGCCCGCGGTCCACCACATCCTGCTCGCCAACGGGCTCGCCACCCAGGCCCTCAGGGCCACCGGCGCCCGCGGCCGGATCGGGACCACGGTCACCCTCGTCGGCGGTTACCCGGCCACCGACGACCCGTACGACCGGCTCGCTCTGGAGCGCCTGGAGAGCTGGACCAACCGGCTCTTCCTGGACCCCCTGCTGCTCGGCGAGCACATGGTGACCGAGGAGGACGTCTCACCCGTCGAGGCCACCGGCTGCGTGCACCCCGGCGACCTGGAGACCATCGCCACCGAGCAGGACCTGCTGGGCCTGTCCTGGCACACCCCGTTCCGGGTCACCGCTCCGGAGAACCTGCCCCGCGTGCTGCCGACGAGGACCTGTCAGAGCGCCCTCAACGAGGTGAACCGCCTGCTCGTGGGCCTCGGCTTCGCGATCGTCCCCTTCGACGACGTGGAGACCACCGCCTACGGCTGGCCGATCATCCCCGAAGGACTCGCCGACGCCGTCGCCGAACTGTACGAGCTGTACGGCGAGGTGCTGCCGCCGCTGTCCGTCGTCGACAACGGCATGGGTGACCTGGACCTGGTCGACGACAGCGGACACAGCGACGACGACCGGCGCCGGGCCCTGCTGCGCGCCAGGCTGTCCTGGCTGGCCGGACTCACCGCGGCCGGTGTGGACGTGTGCGGCTACGAGTACTGGTCGGTCCTCGACAACCTGGAGGCCAAGTTCCGCTACACCCGCCTCTACACGATGGCGGTCCCGGACCACGAGGCCCCGCCGCGCCCACCGATCCCCTCCGACTGGCTGCGCCGCGGTGCCTTCGCCGGCGCCGCCGTACCCGAGGAGGGCCGCGCGAGGGGCCTGAGCCTGGTGCCGTCCCCGCGCCGGACCCGGGGCGCGGGAGCCTCGTAGTCCCCGCGCCCCGGGGCGCGGGAGCCTCGTAGTCCCCCGGCCGGACGCGGGGCGCCGGAGCCTCGCGGAGGTCCCGCCCCGGGCTCAGGAGGCCGGAGGCTCGTAGTCCCTGCCGCGGATCAGTCGCACCGGCGTGTAGACGAGGACGTCCTCGTCCCGCTGGTTGCGTACGGTGATCCGGCTGGTCACCACGCCCCGTCCCGGCTTGCTGGAGGGCCGGGACCCCGTGGTCTCCACGACGGCGTACACGGTGTCGCCGGCGTACACCGGACCCAGCACGTCGAGTTCCATGTGCAGGAAGGCGAGGCCCGTGCCGTGCAGCACGTTCGTCTGCAGGACGAGCCCTTCGGCGATGCAGTAGGTCAGTCCCCCCGGGACCAGCCGCCCCGTGTAGCCGCCGTCCGCGGCGTGCGAGGCGTCCCAGAAGAGGGGCTCGGTGAAGCCTCCCCAGGTGACGAAGTTGACCAGATCGGTCTCCGTGATGGTGCGGCGGGCGGTCCTGAAGACCTGCCCGACCGGCATTTCCTCATAGGTCAACCCCTTCACCAGCAGGGGGGCTTCGGTGATGGTCTGCTGCGGCGCCATGATCGGTTCCTCTCGTACGGTCGGTGGTCACAGGTCGAGCGGGTGCTTGCCGCTGACGCCCTCGAAGTCCGCGGGCCGCTTCTCGCGGTGCGCGGCGAGTCCCTCGACGACCTCGTGCCCGCCGAACCCGAAGAACTCCAGTCCCAGCGAGGCCTCGAAGATCGGCTGGGCGGTGCGGTACCAGTGGTTGAGGGACCGCTTGGTCCAGCTGATCGCGCTGGCCGGCCCGGCGGCCAGCGCGGTCGCCACGCGCAGGGCCTCGGCGTGCACCTCCGCGTCGTCCACGCACTTGGACACCAGCCCGATCCGCTCGGCCTCCTCGCCGGTGAGCGTCTCGCAGGTCAGCAGGTAGTACTTGGCCTTGGCCATGCCGCACAGCAGCGGCCAGCAGATGGCCGCGTGGTCGCCGGCCGCGACGCCGAGCCGTGTGTGCCCGTCGACGATCTTCGCCGTGCGGGCCGCGATCGAGATGTCCGCGAGCATGCCGATGACGAGCCCCGCGCCGACCGCCGGGCCGTGGATCGCGGAGACCACCGGCTTGGAGCAGTTGAGCACTCCGTAGACCATGTCCCGCGCCTCCCGCATCACCCGGGCGCGCACCGCGTAGTCCTCGGTCATGGCCTCGATGGAGTCGAAGGTCCCGCCTGCCGAGAACGCCCGGCCCGCCCCCTGGACGACCACCGCGCGGGTCTCCTCGTCCCGGTCCACGACGGACCAGATGTCGGCGAGCTCGCCGTGCATGCGCGGATCCACGGCGTTGAGGTTCGGGGCGTCGAGCACGATCCGCAGCACGCCGGGCGCGGGCCGCTCGAAGATCAGGCTCGTGAACGGGGCGTAGGGATCGGTCACGTCGCGCTCCTGGTGTATTCAGTGTGGATACTATAATTATCTAACTGTATCGAGAGGTGGGCGGCAAGCAGGCCGCACGTGACGTTGCACCGAGGACAGGAAGCTCGGCATGGATCTCACCTTCAGCGAGGAACAGGACGAACTGCGCAAGGTCGTCCGCTCGTTCCTCGCCAAACACTCCGACGAGGCGACCGTGCGCCGCCTGGCCGCCGACCCGACGGGCCACGATCCCGTCGTCTGGCGGCGGATGGCCGGCGAACTCGGCCTGCAGGGGCTCGCCGTACCGGAGGAGTACGGCGGCTCGGGTTTCGGCTACGTCGACCTCGGCATCGTCTTCGAGGAGACGGGCCGCGCGCTGCTCGGCGGGCCGTACTTCGCGACGGTCGCCCTGGCCGCGGAGGCGTTGCTGCGCTGCGGCGACGAGCAGGCGCGAGGCGACCTCCTGCCGGGCATCGCGTCCGGCGAGACGGTGGCCACGCTGGCGCTCACGGAGGACAGCGGCCGCTGGGACGAGCAGGGCATCGGGCTCACCGCCGCCCATGACGAGACGCGCGGCTGGCGGCTGACCGGCGTGAAGACGTACGTCCCCGACGGACACCGCGCCGACCTGCTCCTGGTCGCCGCCCGCACCCCCTCGGGCATCAGCCTCCTTGCCGTCGAGACCGCCGACGCACCCGGCCTCACCCGCACGCCCCTGCCCACCCTCGACCAGACCCGCAAACAGGCCCGGATCGAGTTCACGGACACCCCCGCCCGCCTCCTGGGCCCCGAGGGCGCGGTCTGGCCCGCCCTCGAACGCACCCTCGCCACCGCTGCCGTGCTCCTGGCCGCCGAACAGGTCGGGGGAGCCACGGCCGCCCTGGACGCCGCCGTGGCGTACGCCAAGATCCGCGAGCAGTACGGCCGGCCCATCGGCTCGTTCCAGGGGATCAAGCACAAGTGCGCCGACATGCTCATGGAGATCGAGTCCGCCCGCTCGGCGGCGTACGGCGGGCTGTGGGCGCTGGACGCGGGCGACGGGACGGAGATCGCGATGGCCGCCGCCCTCGCGCAGGCCTTCTGCTCGGAGGCGTTCACCAAGGTCGCCGCCGACAACATCCAGGTTCACGGCGGCATCGGCTTCACCTGGGAACACCCCGCGCACCTGTACTTCAAGCGGGCCAAGAGTTCCGAGGTACTGCTCGGCACACCGTCGTACCACCGGGAACTGCTCGCCGCCCGGCTCGGCATCTGAGACCTCAGGGAGAAGCTGACATGGAGCTGGACTTCGGGCCCGCGGTACGCGACTTCCGCGACGAGGTGCGGGACTGGCTGGCGGACCACCTCGTGGGGGAGTTCGCCGAGAACCGGGGCGTGGGCGGCCCCACCGACGGCGCGGCCTGGGAGGTCCGCCTCGCCTGGGACCGCGAACTGTCCGCCGGCGGCTGGCTGGGCATCGGCTGGCCCCAGGAGTACGGCGGCCGCGGGCTCGGGCTGCTCGAGGAGATCGTCTTCGAGTACGAGTACGCCCGTGTGAACGCCCCGTACCGGGCCACTGTCAACGCCCTCGACCTGCTCGGCCCGATGCTCCTCAAGGTGGGCAGCGACGCTCAGAAGAAGCGCTTCCTGCCGCCGATCCTTTCCGTCGAGGAACTGTGGGGCCAGGGCTTCAGCGAGCCCGGCGCCGGCTCCGACCTGGCGTCCGTACGCACCCGGGCGGAGCGGGACGGCGACGAGTGGGTGGTCAGCGGACAGAAGGTGTGGACGTCGTTCGGCATCCACGCCGACTGGGTCTACGTCCTCACCCGCACCGACCCGCGGTCCGTGCGGCACAAGGGCCTGAGCATGCTGCTGGTGCCCACGGACCAGCCCGGCGTGGAGATCCGCCCCATCCGCAACCTCGCCGGTCAGGACGAGTTCGCCGAGATCTTCCTCTCCGATGCGCGCACCGGTGCCGACATGGTCGTCGGCGACGTGGGCCAGGGCTGGCGTACGGCGATGGCCACGCTCGGCATCGAGCGCGGCACCACGCTCCTGCCCCAGCAGCTCGCCTTCGAGCGGGAGGCCGAGGCACTGATCGAGCTGGCCCGGGAGCGGGGCGCGCTCGACGATCCGATGCTGCGCCGCCGCATCGTCGACGCCTGGATCTCCGTACGCATCATGCGCACCACCAACCTGCGGACCATCGCCGAACTGACCGCGGGCCGCACGCCGGGAGCCCAGGCCACCACCGCGAAGCTGTACGCGTCGACCCGGCACCAGCAACTCGGCCAGCTGGCCACCGAGCTGGCGGGCCCCGCCGGACAGATCGTCGGCGAGGACTACGCCCTGGACCGCCGGCAGCGTTCCTTCCTGCTCGCCCTCGCGGAGACGATCTACGGCGGGTCGAGCGAGATCCAGCGCAACATCATCGGGGAACAGGTCCTCGGTCTGCCGAAGGAGCCGCGCCCGTGACGTCGCTCGAGGACCGCGTCGACCGCGTCGAGTCGCAGCTCGCCATCGAGCAGCTGCCCATCCGTTACGCGCTCGCCGTGGACGGCCGCGACCTCGACGCCTGGGTCGGCTGCTTCCGGCCCGACGTGGACATGGGGCGCCACGGCCGTGGGCGAGCTGTCCTGCGGCAGCACATCGAGCCCCAGGTGCGCGGCTTCCGCCGGTCGATCCACCAGATCTGCGGTCACCGGATCGAGTTCACCGGCCGCGACACGGCGACCGGCGCGGTGTACTGCCGGGCCGAGCACGAGGTGGGGGACCGGTGGATCGTGATGGCGATCTGCTACTGGGACGACTACGCGCGCGTGGCCGGCGACTGGTACTTCTCCCGGCGCCGTGAACAGCACTGGTACGCGGCCGACGTCACCGAGCGCCCGCAGACGGTGGGCTTCGTCGGCTGGCAGGGAGCCGGAGAGCCGGCGCTGCCCGAGGCCTTCCCCTCCTGGGCGGCCTTCTGGAAGGAGACATGATGGCACGGTTGTCCGGGAAGACGGCGCTGGTCACCGGCGGAGGACAGGGAGTGGGGCGGGGCATCGCGCTCGCGTTGGCCGCCGAGGGGGCGGCCGTGGTGATCACCGGCCGCACCGAAGGCAAGCTGAAGGACACGGCCGGGGAGATCACCGAACGCGGCGGCCGGGCGTACACCGTGGTCGGGGACGTGGGGGAGCGGGACGACGTCGACCGCATGGTGGCCGAGACGGTACGGGAGTTCGGCGGCCTCGACGTGCTCGTCAACAACGCGCAGTCCTCGGTGCAGCGCCGACTGGCTCAGACGTCGTACGACGATGTCGAACTCGCCTACCGCAGCGGCCCGTTGGCCGCGTTCCATGCGATGCAGGCCGCCCTGCCCCACCTCAAGGAGAGCCGCGGCTCGGTCGTCAACCTGGGTTCCTCGGCCGCGGTGCAGGGCGAGGCGACCTTCGCGGCGTACGCGATGGCCAAGGAGGCGATCCGCGGTCTGAGCCGGGTGGCCGCGCGGGAGTGGGGCGCGTACGGGATCCGGGTGAACGTCATCTGTCCGGCCGCGCTCAGCCCGGCCGCGGAGGACTATCTCGCCGCTCACCCGCAGAAAGTGGAGGAACTCGCCCGGCAGATCCCGTTGGGCCGGCTCGGGGACCCGGAGGCGGACATCGGCCGGGCGGTGGCCGCCCTCGTCAGCGACGACATGGCCTATCTGACGGGTGCGACGCTGATGCTGGAGGGCGGCCGGACCCTGATCGGGTGACGCCGCTACACGACACCCCGGGCACGCAGTCCCGTCAACTGGTCCTCCGTCACTCCCGCGAGGGCGGTGAGCACTTGGGCGGTGTGCTCACCCAGCGCGGGCGGCGGGGCGTACCCCTCGACCGGGGTCGCCGTGAAACGGATCGGGTTGGCGAGCAGGGGCAGGGGTCCCGACACCGGGTCCTCGACCTCGACCAGCATTCCCCGGTGCTGTATCTGCGGGTCGGCGAAGACCTCGGGCATCTCGTTGAACGGGCCCGCGGGGACGTCGTGTGCGTCCAGTACGGACAGCCACTCGTCCCGGGTGCGGGTGCGCAGGATCGCCGCCAGCACGGACAGGATCTCCTCGCGGTGGGAGATCCGGGCAGAGGTGGTGGCGAACCGGGGATCCTGGAGGAGGTCGGTGCGGTCGGCCGCCGCGCAGAACGCGGCGAACTGCTTGTCGTTGCCCGCGACGAGGAAGATCGGCTTGTCCTCGCACTCGAAGGCCTGTGAGGGGATCCCGCCGTACCCGCCGTTGCCGCGCCGCTGCGGAACCTCGCCGGAGACCAGGTAGTTCATCGCGAAGTGAGACAGCGAGGCCAGACCGCAGTCCAGCAGGGACAGGTCGATGAACTGCCCCTCGCCGGTGGCGTCCCGGTGGCGCAGGGCCGCGAGGACGGCCGTGGAGGCATACAGCCCGGTCAGGATGTCGATCATGCTGACGCCGACCTTCATCGGCTCCTCCGGGTGCCCGGAGACGCTCATCATCCCGGACATGGCCTGGAAGATGCCGTCGTAGCCGGGGCGGTCGGCGTACGGGCCCGTCTGGCCGAAGCCGGTGACCGAGAGGTAGACGAGGCGCGGGTTGAGCCGCCGCAGGCTCTCGTGGTCGAGGCCGTACTTCGCCAGCGTGCCCGTCCGGAAGTTCTCGACCAGCACGTCCGACCGCGCGGCGAGGGCGCGGACCAGCTCCTGCCCCTCGGCTGTCGCGTGGTTGACGGTGACCGACCGCTTGTTGCGGTTGCAGGCGAGGTAGAACGCGGCGGTGTCGGTCCGGTCGCCCTCGGGCCCGGGCGCGAAGGGCGGGCCGTACGTCCGGGAGTCGTCTCCCGATCCGGGACGCTCGACCTTGATCACTTCGGCGCCCAGGTCGGCCAGCATCTGGGTGGCCAGGGGCGCGGCGAGGATGCGGGACAGATCGAGCACGCGGATCCCGGCCAGTGCGGTCGACGGCATCTGGGTCTCCCTCTGTTCACGGACAGCGAATCAGTTATATAAATAATACATCTAGCTTACTGACTGCGTGCCGCGTGATTGCTTCAACTATCCAATTCATGTAACTATATGGATCGGCCGACAGGCCGGGACCGGAGGGCGTGCTGATGACCGTCGCGGCGAGGACCCTCACCGAACACGAACAGCGCGAACGCCGGGCCTGGTTCCGGACCCGGTGGGAGCGCGGCGTCGCCTTCAACCGCCGCTGCGGTATCCGCGTGACGCGCTGGGACCCGGACGGGGTCGAGATCGTGCTCCCCTACGCCGAGTCCCTCTCCGCGCACGAGGACGTCTTCCACGGCGGCGTGATCTCCTCCCTCATCGACACCGCCGGCGCCGGAGCCGTGATCGCCGGGCATGACTTCGCCAAGGGGAGCCGGCTGAGCACCGTGTCGATGTCGGTGCAGTACCTCGCGCCCGCCCGCGGCCGTGAGGCGGTCGCGTACGCGCGCTGTGTGCGGCGGGGCGGCCGGGTGCACTTCGCCGACGTCGACGTGATGGCCGACGGACGCATCTGCGCCCGCGGACAGGTGGTCGTGACCATCTCCGGGGAGCGGCCCGGTGTCGGCGACCCGATCGAACCGCTGGACGAGGAGTGACGTGATGCCCGAGGAGCCCGTGGTGTCCGCTGAGGACCTGGACCTGGTGCTGTACGAGGTCGACGAGGACGGCGTGGCCACCGTCACCCTGAACCGGCCCGAGCGCAAGAACGCCTGGAGCATCCCGATGGAGCGCCGCTTCTTCGCCCTCCTCGACGAGGCCGCGCAGGACCCCGCCGTCCGGGTGGTGATCGTCACGGGGGCGGGCCGGGCCTTCTGTCCCGGGATGGACATGCAGCGGCTGGAACAGAACTCGCAGCCCGGCGAGTCCCTCAACCTCCAGGCCCGCGTGCCCATGTACAGCAGGCGGACCGTGCCGAAGCCGATGATCGCCGCCGTCAACGGCGCCTGCGCGGGCATCGGCCTGGTCCAGGCCCTCATCTGCGACGTCCGCTTCGCCGCCCGCGGGGCCCGCTTCACCACCGCCTTCACCCGCCGCGGCCTGGCCGGCGAGTACAACCTCCCGTACGTGCTGCCGCGTGTCATCGGCCTGGAGAACGCGCTCGACCTGCTGCTGTCCGGCCGGGTCTTCGACGCCGACGAGGCCAAGGAGCTCGGCCTCGTCAGCCGCGTCGTCGAACCAGAGGACCTGCTCGACGCCGCCCGCGCCTACGCCCGGGACATCGCCCGCAACTGCTCCCCGCGCGCCATGGCCGTCGTGCGCCACCAGGTGTACGGCGACCTGGACCGCCCCTTCACCGACGCCCTGGCCCGCTCCTACTCCGCCATGGAGTTCTTCGCGGGCTCACCGGACTTCCGCGAGGGCGTGGCGAGCTTCGTGGAGAAGCGGGAGCCGAAGTTCGAGGGACTGCCGCCGGACTTCGACCCGGACGAGGCCACCCGGGACGCGTTCCTGCCGTACTGACCAGCCGTACTGACCAGCAGTAAAGGCCTGCTGCACCGACCAGCCCCCCCGACCTGCCGTACAGATCCGCTGTTGCGACCGAGGAGCACGACGATGACAGGGCAGCCGTTCCCCGTCGAGGCCGGGCACATCATGATGTTCGCCCGTGCCATCGGCGACGAGAACCCGGCGTACGCGGGCGAGTTGGCGCTCGCACCGCCCACCTTCACGATGGCGAGCGCGCACTACGACCCGGCATACCACCTGCGTCCCAAGCCGGACGAGGACTGGTTCGGGTCGGGACGCGACGCCGGCGTCATGGCCGAGGGCGCCGGCGGGCTGCACGCCGAGCAGCACTTCGAGTACCACCGCCCGGTGCGCGCCGGCGAGACGCTCTACGCGCACAACAGCACCGGACGCAGCTGGGAGAAGCAGGGCCGCACCGGCCGGCTGCTCTTCAGCGAGCGCATCACCGAGTACCGGGACGCCGACGGCGAGCCGGTCGTCAGCGCCGTGACCGTGGCCGTCGTCCCCGAGGGCCCGGCGACCCCGAAGGACGCCCGATGAGCCTGAGCCCGGACGACATCAAGGTCGGCGAGACGCGCGAGAGCATCCTCGTCGACGACCTCAAGCGCACCCGGATCGTGCAGTACGCCGGTGCCTCCGGCGACTTCAACCCCCTGCACACCGACGAGCGGTTCGCCGTCGAGGCCGCCGGATATCCCGGCGTCTTCGCCCACGGCATGCTGACGATGGGCATGACCGGCCGCGTCCTCACCGACTGGGTCGGCACCGAGGCGCTGCTGCGCTACGGCGTGCGCTTCAAGGCCCAGGTCTGGCCCGGCGACACCCTGACGGCCACGGCCACCGTCGAGTCGATCGAGGACACGCCCGCCGGCCCGGTCGCCCACTTCGCCCTGCGCACCGTCAACCAGGACGGCGTCGAGGTGGTCACCGGCACCGCGGCGGCCCGCCTGGAGCCCTGAACCGATGGCCGCCGCGCAGAACGGGACGCAGGCGGCCACCTGGACCGCCCTGGTGAGCCGCGCCTACGACCACGCCCGCCCCGCCGCCCGGTTCGGCGACCTGACCTGGTCCGGGCGTGAACTCCTCGACCGGGCGGCCGGCGCGGCCGACTGGCTGGACACCCTCGGCGTGGAGCCCGGTACGCCGGTACCCGCCCTGGCCGCCACCTCCGCCGACGCGCTGGCCCTGGTGATCGGCGGCGCCGGCTCCGGCCACCCGCTCGCCCCGCTCGGCGTCCGCATGACCGCCTACGAGCTCGCGGACGTGGTGACGGCAACGGACTCCCCCGTCCTGCTGGCCCAGCCCGAGTTCGCCGATCTCGGCAGACAGGTCGCCTGTCTCTCCGGCCGACGGTTCGCCGTCGTGCCGGACCTGTGCGCCGGCTCGAGGGAGTTGACCGCGGAACCCGGCGACCTCGCCGCCGTCCTGCACACCTCCGGCACCACAGGCCGGCCCAAGCCCGTCCCCATGACCCAGCGACGCCTGGCCGCTCGGGCCCGCGTCAACGGGCACCTGTGCGCACTCGACCCCGACAGTTTCTACGGCGGCAGCGCCCCCTTCCACCACATCGCGGGCCTCGGCAACATCGCCGTCGCCCTCGCCGCCGGCGCGCTGATCACCGGCCTGCCCCGCTTCACCGTCGAGGGCTGGACGCTGCTGCGGGACCTCGGCACCACACACACCAGCATGGTCCCGGCGATGCTGGAGACGCTGCTGGCGGCAGGGCAGGCCCGCCACGAGACACTGCGGACCCTCCAGTACGGCGGCGCACCCGTCCGCCCCGGCACCCTGCGGCGGACCTACGAGGCCATGCCGGGCGTGCGCATGCTCAACATGTTCGGCCAGACCGAGGGCTCGCCGATCAGCGTGCTCACCCCCGAGGACCACCGGGAAGCGGTCGCCGGACGCACCGAGTTGCTGCGGTCGGTGGGACGGCCCGCCCCCGGCGTCGAGCTCAGGGTCCACGCCCCCGGGCCGGACGGCGTCGGCGAGATCCACGCCCGCGCCGACCACCTCTTCCGGATCGACGCCGAAGGCTGGCTGCACAGCGGCGACCTGGGCCGCGTGGCCGAAGACGGGTATCTCTACCTGCTCGGCCGGAGCACCGACATGATCATCCGCGGTGGGGAGAACGTCCACCCGCTGGAAGTGGAGACGGTCCTGTCCGCGCACCCCGCCGTGGCGGACGTGGCGGTCACCGGCGTGGCGGACGAGCGGCTCGGACAGACCGTCGTCGCCTTCGTCGTCCCCGCCGATCCCGACGCCCCGCCACTGCCGGCGGCGCTCAGGAGCCACACCCGCGCCCGGCTGTCCGGGTTCAAGGTCCCCGTCCGCTGGTGGTTCGTGGACGACCTGCCCCGCAACGCCAACGGCAAGGTCGTGCGCCGAAGTCTCCAGGAGCCCACCGCGTTCGAAGGAGAGACACGTGACGCTTGACCACTCGATCGTCGCCCCGGAAACCGTCGGGGTCGATCCGCACCGGCTGGACGTGCTCCTGCGCCGGATCCGCCTGGAGGTCGAGCACGGGCCACTGCCGTCCGCCCAGGTCGCCGTGGCACGGAGCGGGCGGCTGGTGGCCTTCGAGACCTGGGGGGACGCCGAACCGGACACCCGGTACGTCCTGCAGTCCGTCGGGCGGTCGATCGTCGCGGGCGCGGTGTGGAAGCTGATCGGCGACGGCCTGCTGGACGTGTCCGAGCACGTCGCCGCGATCATCCCGGAGTTCGCGCCGAACGGGAAGGAGGAGGTGACGGTCGAGCAGGTGCTCACGCACACCGCCGGCTTCCCCTTCGCACCGCTCGGGTACCCCAAGATGCTCGACCGTGAGCTGCGCCTCGCCGCCTTCGGCCGCTGGCGGCTCGACCATCCGCCGGGCAGCCGCTTCCAGTTCCACCTCACCTCGGCGGCCTGGCTGATCGCCGAGATCGTGGAGCGGCGTACCGGCCTGGCGTTCGCCGACTACCTGCGCGACCGGATCGCCGGGCCGCTCGGCCTGTCCTCCCTCGAACTCGGCGTCCCGGTTGACCGCCAGGCAGGCACCGTCGCCCCGATGACCGCCACCGACCGCACGAGCGACGAGCAGGAGCCCGACCCCTGGGGCCCCTGGTACCTGTCCGACCCGCGGGTGCTCGCCGCCGGGGAACCCAGCCACGCGCTGGTCGCCACGGCCGCCGACGTCGCCCTGTACTTCCAGGCGCTGGAGCACTCGGGCCTGTGGAAACCGCAGGCGGTGGCCGAGGGCACCCGGATCCGGCTGACGGAGCTCTCGTACGGGGAGCAGATCTACGGGGGCGGCGGAAACCGCCGAACCAGCATGGGCCTGTTCGTCACCGTGGCCGGACCGGACGCGGGCAGCAACCTGCCGTCCACCGGCTCACCCGCCCTCTTCGGCAGCGCCGGAGCCGCCTACCAACTCGGTTTCCTGGACCCGGAGTCCGGCCTGTCCTTCGTCTGCCTGAGCAACGGCTACCCCCTTGCCGGCTATGACCACTCCCGGCGCGGCACCGCCCTGCTCACGAACATCGCGAACCTCGCCGCGGACCTCACGGACTAGAAGGCAGATCCGAGCCCGGTACCGGAATCCGGTACCGGGCTCGGATCTGCCTTCTGGCGACCTCAGCGGCTGATCAGCTGCTGGGCGTTGTTGTACATGATGTCGTCCTGCGCGGACTCGTCGAGTTCCGCGATGAGCTTGCGGAAGTCGGCCGGATTGGCCAGGCCTTCCGCGTGCGGGAAGTCGGAACCCATCACGATGGACTCGTGGTAGCCGAGCCGCTTGACGACGTTCACGATGTCGTCCTCCGGGTAGGGCACCACGCGGACGTGCTTGCGGAAGACCTGGCTGGGACGTTCGTCCAACTGGCCCCCCACCCAGGGGCCGTTGCGGCCCATGCCCCGGCTCTTGTCCATGTGGCGCACGAAGTGCGGCACCCACTCGGAGCCGAACTCGGACACCAGGACGTTGATGTCGGGGAACCGGCCGAAGAGGTTGTCGAAGATCAGCGCGGACAGCGTCTCCTCGACGGGGCGCTGGCCGTAGGTGTTCTGCCACTGCCAGGCCGACATCCGGAAGTGGATGGGGTGGGGGTCGTAGCCCCAGGCGGGCGCCACCTGCGAGTTGTAGTAGAACTCGCTGATGTGGTAGCAGACGCTGGCCTTGGCGTCGTTGACCAGCTTCCAGAACGGGTCGAAGTACGGGTCGCCCGGCGAGCGGCCGTAGACCGGGCCGGTGGGCAGCAGGATGAAGCGGGCGCCCTGCTCCAGGACGTACTCCAAC
Organism: Streptomyces cellulosae; assembly: GCF_000721105.1. Taxonomy (GTDB): domain Bacteria; phylum Actinomycetota; class Actinomycetes; order Streptomycetales; family Streptomycetaceae; genus Streptomyces; species Streptomyces cellulosae_A. Next base: position 234,325 of record NZ_JOEV01000001.1, on the reverse strand, counting down.
TCCTTGACCGCGCTGGGCAGATCACGCAGTGACAGCAGCGCGGGGGCGTAGATGCGGCCCTGGTGGTTGAAGCCCCAGACCTCGTTCATGTACCGGTTGAAGGAGTGGTAGTTGGCGTAGAGCGGCTCGACGCCCTTCACGTACTCCTCGGCGACCAGGGCCCAGCCGCCCGGGTACATGATCGTCTGGTCCAGTCCCTGCTCGTCCATGACCCGCAGCCGGGCGTCGCGGTTCTGGTACGACTCGTGCATCGGCTCGAACTGGTACGTCTCCTCGGGATTGCCCGAGGCCATCGCCTTGAGCATCTCCTTCAGTGAACCGGGACGGTAGACCTGCCCGAACTCCGGCTCCAGACATACGACGATCCGGTCGCCGGCGAGGATCACCTCCCGCCCGTCCGGCAGGGTCACCGGTGCGACGGCCGCACCGAGGAACTCCTTCGGGAGGTAGCGGGTGAAGGAGTCCCGCTCCTCGTACATGTGCTGGTCGCAGTCGAAGATGCGCTTGCGCTGTTCGGCCATGCCCGTCGCCTCCGGACCCCAGGAGCTAGCTATTCAGTACGCCTTCTATAATTATCTAACTGTTTATCGAGCGCAAGGGGTGAGTGGAGGCCGGCTCGCCGCGGTGACCGCGTGACCGCCGTGAAGGGGTGGCCGACCGCGGCGAGGAGGTGGCCCGCCGCGGGGGAGTCCGGTCAGTCGCGGAGTCCGGTCAGTCGAGGAGTTCGAGCACCGTCTTGGGGCCGGCCGCGTTCACGACGTCGTCGGCGCTGGAGATGTGCCGCTGCCACAGCTTCTCGGCCTCCTCCGCCTTGCCGGACTCGATCAGGCCGACCATCCGCACGTGCGCCCGGTGTCCCTTGAGGGCCTGTGCCTTCTGGGCCTCGGCGTCGGTGGCGCCCGCGGTGTACGAGGCGTTGGCGCGGTCGATGATGTTGCGCAGCATGCCGCACAGCAGGATCAGCGTCTGGTTGCCGGTGAGCTCGACCAGGAGGGCGTGGAAGGCGTCCTGCGCGTCGACCAGGGAGAGCGGGTCGTCCAGGACGGCCTTCTCGGCCGCCACCGCGTCACGCAGCCGCTTGATGTCGTCCGCCGTGTGCTTGACGGCGAGCTGGCGGGCGCAGGGCGGCTCGATGAGGGCCGCCGCGCGGTAGATGTCGCCCAGGGTGGCGCCGCGGTACTCGAGGATCAGTCCGGCGAAACGGGCGGCGACGTCGGCGTCGGGCGCGCTCACCCGGGCGCCGCCGTGGGCGCCGCGGCGCACCGTGATCAGGGACTCCGACTCCAGGACACGGAAGGCCTCGCGCAGGGTCGGGCGTGAGATGCCGAACTGCTCCATCAGACCGGACTCCGGCGGCAGCGCGTCGCCCGGCTTCAGTTCACCCCGTACGATCTGGCGGCGCAGGTGCGCGGCGACCAGCTCGGCGGTCTTCGGTACCCGCACCTGGCGACCGACGCGATTGCGGGAGGGGGCGGGCACGATCGCCGTTTCTGCTGCGCGGGCTGCCTCGGCCACGGTGGGGTCTCCTCATATAGCCAAATGAATCGTCTTAGTGCATCGAGGGTACCAGGTCAAGAGGCGGGTGATCTTCCCTTCGGACGCACCTGATCTGGTGTCCGGGCCGTCCTTGGTATATAGATGATTCATCTAGCTATAAATATGGCTGTCCAGCCAACGGGCCCGTGGGAGTGACCTCGATGACCGAGAACCCGACCCCGGTGATCCTCACCGAGCTCACCGACGACGGGGTCATGCTCCTCACCCTGAACCGGCCCGAGCGGCACAACGCGTGGACGCTGGAGATGGAGCTGCTCTACAACGAGCTGTTCGACCGTGCGGAGGCCGATCCGCGGGTCCGGGCCGTGGTGCTCACCGGTGCCGGCCGCAGCTTCTGCCCGGGGATGGACATGAGCGTGCTGGACGCGGCGTCGTCCGGCGCCCGTCCATGGCCGACGGACCAGCTTCCCCCGCGTACCCGCCCCATGTCCTTCCCCAAGCCGGTGGTGGCGGCCGTGAACGGCGCCTGCGCGGGCATCGGCTTCAACCAGGCGCTGATGTGCGACGTCCGGTTCGCCGTACGGCACGCCAAGTTCGCCGCCGCCTTCAGCGCCCGCGGGCTGGTGGCCGAGGACGGCGTGTCCTGGCTCCTGCCCCGGCTGGTCGGCTACGGCAACGCCGCCGACCTGCTGCTGTCCTCGCGCCGGATCACCGGGACGGAGGCCCTGGCGATGGGGCTGGTCAACCGCCTGGTCGAGCCGGCGGAGCTGCTGGCGGCGGCGCTCGCGTACGCGACCGAACTGGCCCGCTCGGCCAGCCCGTACGCGATGTCCCTCATCAAGCGGCAGCTCGCCGACGACCAGGCGAGGACCTTCACCGACAGCCAGGACCACGCGGCCGCCCTGCTGGCCACGGCGAAGCGCGCCCCGGACTACCGCGAGGGCGTGCTCAGCTTCATCGAGCGCCGGCCGCCGCAGTTCGCGGGGCTGGGGGAGACCGAGGCCGTGGCCCCGGCGCTTGGGCAGGAGGCCTCGTCATGACACGCTCCGAACTCCCGCTGCACCGCCGCACGATCACCTTCACCGCGTTCGCGGAGGGCGGCGACGAGATCTCGGTCGAGGCGGAACTGAGCGACGTGCGCCCCTGGGCGGAGCCGTCGGCAGACGTCGTCCACCGGATGGTGCTCGCGGTCCGGGTACGTCTCGCCGACATGGTCGTCGTGCACGCCGACGCGGACATGCGGACCTTCCCGCACGCCGAGTGCCCGTTGATCACCCCGGTGTTCGACGGGCTGGTCGGGCTCAGCGTCGCCGCCGGATACAACCGGGCCATCCAGGAGCGGTTCCGTGGGGTGTCCGGCTGCTCGCACCTCCACGAGCTGGCCCGCGCCCTGGGCCCCGCGGTGGTGCAGGCGGCCATCTCGGCGAACGCGGGCCTGCGTTACGCCGGCGAGCAGTCCCACGACCCGCGCTCCACGGCCGGTGTGCTGAACAGCTGCCACATCTGGGCACCGGACGGCGTGGGCCTGCGCAAGCTGGACACGGGCTGGGTCCCGGGGACCGGCCCGCGTCCGGTGCCGCCGCTCAGCACCTTCGAGGAACGTGAACCGGGCACGTCCGGCGCCTGAATGCGCTGGAAGGTCCGCGGCCGTCTCGCCTACCGTGGCGCGGTGACGACTCAGATGATCATTCTCAACGGTGGTTCCAGCTCGGGGAAGTCCGGGATCGTCCGGTGTCTGCAGGCCGTACTGCCGGACCAGTGGCTGGCGTTCGGGGTCGATACGCTCGTCGACGCGATGCCGGCGAGGATGCAGGCCTCGGACGGGGGAGTCCGGTTCGCTGCGGACGGCGAAGTGAGCGTCGGGGCGGACTTCCGGGCGCTGGACACGGCCTGGAGCGAGGGCATCGGGGCCATGGCCCGGGCCGGCGCCAGGGTCATCGTCGACGACGTCTTCCTCGGCCGAGCGGCGTCCCAGCGGCGGTGGCGGAAGGCGCTGGTCGGGCTCGACGTGCTGTGGGTCGGCGTCCGGTGCGACAGCGCGGTCGCCGCGGGCCGTGAGATCGCGCGAGGAGACCGGGCCCGGGGAATGGCCGCGTCGCAGGCGGAGGCGGTGCACCGAGGGGTGACCTACGACCTGGAGGTCGACACCACCCACACCGAGTCACTGGAGTGCGCGCACCTCATCGCCGCCCGGGTCGGCTGACTGGCGCCCCAGGTAGGCGAGCTCGGGGAAGTGCCGCTGGTACGCGTCCAGCAGGCGCTTGGCGACGGTGTACGAGTCGATCAGCGGGTGGATGGTCAGCGCCTTGACCGCGTGGGCCCGCTCCGCGGTGGTCGCGGCGTGGATCACCGCCCGCTCGACCGCCTTGACGGCGCACACCAGGCCCTGGCCGTGGTCGGGCAACGGGGCGCCGGCGATGGGGCGTGCGCCGTTGGCATCCACATGGCAGGGGACCTCGATGACGGCGCTGTCGTCCAGGGCGGGGATCCGGCCGCGGCCCCGGACGTTGAGGATGAGCGTGGTGCGCTCGTCCCGGGCTATGGCCCGCATGAGAGCGAGGGCCACCTGCTCGTACCCGCCGGATTCCAGATCGCACGAGTCCCGTTCGCCCATGCCGACGGCGTCGCGGTTCTCCGCCATGTAGGTGGTCTCGCGCTCCAGCCGGGTGGCGTCCCAGGCGTTCCAGGCGGCACGGGGCGCGGCCGGGCCGTCGCCCGCGGTGTCCAGCAAGTCGTAGAAGCGCTGCTGCTGCGTGTGGAGGAAGGCGCCGCGGGTGTGCTCGGCGGCCCGCGCGGTGCCGACCGACTCGCGGTGGAAGTAGTAGTAGTGCAGGTACTCGTTGGGCAGCGCGCCGAGCGTGCGCAGCAGGTCGGCGCCGAAGAGCTTGCCCTCCTCGAAGGAGGTCAGGGCCGCCTCGTTCTCGAACAGGGACGGCAGCAGGTTCCGGCCGTCGGCGTACAGGCCGCACAGCCAGCCCAGGTGGTTCAGGCCCACGTAGTCGAGGCTGGTGCGCGCCGGGTCGACGCCGAGCGCCCCCGCCACGCGGCGGCCGAGACCCACGGGGGAGTCGCAGATCCCGATCACGCGGTCGCCGAGGAGGGCGGTCATGGCCTCGGTGACCATGCCCGCGGGGTTGGTGAAGTTGATGACCCAGGCATCGGGCGCCAGGGCGGCGATCCGACGGGCGATCTCCAGGGCCACCGGGATGGTGCGCAGCCCGTAGGAGATGCCGCCCGCGCCGACGGTCTCCTGGCCCAGCACGCCTTCCTCCAGGGCGATCCGCTCGTCCGCCGCACGGCCGGCCAGCCCGCCGACCCGGATCGCCGAGAACACGAAGTCGGCCCCCGTCACCGCCTCGTCCAGGTCGGTGGTGACAGTGACTCCGGGCGGATCCGGGTGTCCGACCGCCTGGTCGGCGAGGACCTTGCCTATGGTCGTCAGCCGGGAGGCGTCCAGGTCGTACAGGGTCACGTCGGTGACGCGTCCTTCGCCCCGGTCGCCGAGCAGTGCCCGATAGACCAGCGGGACGCGGAAGCCGCCGCCACCCAGGATCGTCAGTCTCATACCTCGACCACCTCGACTCCCGCCTCGCGCAGACGCCCACCGGTCTTCTCGTCCACCGGGGCGTTGGTCACCACGACGTCGAGTTCCTCAGGACCGCACACCCGGGCCATTCCGGTGCCGGGGAACTTTCCCGCGTCCGCCAGCAGGACCACCTGGGCGCTGGCGGCGATCATCGCCCGCTTGACGGGCACCTCGACGGCGGTGGTGTCCAGCACCTGGCCGTCGGGGCGGACCCCGCTGGTGCCGAGGAACAACCGGTCGGCGTGGACCTGCCGCAGGTTGTCCTCGGTGAGGAAGCCGACCAGCGAGCGGTAGTCGCGGCGGACCACGCCGCCCAGCAGGATCAGCTGGACGTCCTTGTCGTCCTGGAGTTCCTCGTAGACGGCGAGGTTGCTGGTGATCACGGTCAGCGACCGGCCGTGCAGGTGGCGGGCCACCCGGTGGGCCGTGGTGCCGATGTCGAGCAGCACGGTCTCGCCGTCCCTGACGAGGTTCGCGCACCAGGCGGCGAGCGCGTCCTTCGCCTCGGCACGGACGCCGGCCACGTCGGCGAACGGGTCGTCCTCGCCCACCACGGGCGCGGCACCGCCGTAGACCCGCTTGAGCAGTCCCTCGTCCTCCAGTTGTACGAGGTCCCGACGGATCGTGGCCTGACTCGCCCCGACCTTCTCGGCCAGGGCGACCACCGAGATGGGCCCGTCCGCGCGCAGGGCGCGAAGGATCAGCTGATGTCTCCGGTCAGCGAGCATGCCGCTGACCATACTCGCGAACTCTTCAAACTCAAGCAAAGTCACGCATGAATGTCTCGATACTCGCTTGACCCTTGTCAAAGTCGCGCACCGGGTGCACTCTCTTGCGTAATTCAAGCCAGGTCCGGACCCCACTCCGGTCGGCCGAAGCGGATGAACGGCGCATTCCGCCGTCATGGACGCGTCGGCACCGTCTGAGAGGACCAGCTCACACGCCCCGGGTGGCTGAAGGGTTCCCACCACGCCGATGCTCTTCAGCCACCCGGCTCCCCCCGCCGCGCCCCTCCGCGACGGACGACCCACAGGTCCTGTCGGACATACCAGAAATTCCCGGCGTGCCGAACTCGCCGAAACCTAGGAGAAGATCGTGGACCTTTCCCGCAGACGATTCCTTCAGGCCGCCGTCCTGACGGCAGCCGCGGCCGGCGCCACCGCAGCGTGCGGCGGCGGCTCAGGATCGAGCGGCAGCAAGGACAGCAAGAACCTGAGCCTCTGGTACTGGGGCGGAGGCCTGAGCGACAAGGTCGTCGCGGACGCCAAGAAGCACTTCTCCGACATCACCCTCAAGACTTCCCTGGTGGGCGGTGACTTCAAGACCAAGCTGCTCACCGGTCTGCGGGCCGCCCAGTCCGCCCCGGACATCACCGGCATCAAGGGTGAGGACATCGCCTCGTTCCTGCCCAACGCCAACCGCTTCGTCGACCTGAAGTCCGTCGGCGCGGACAAACTGATGCCGCAGTACCTGTCGTGGAAGCTGAAGCAGGCCACCACCCAGGACGGCAAGCTCATCGGCTTCCCGATCGACATCGGCCCGTGTGCCACGTACTACCGCGAGGACCTCTTCGCCCAGGCGGGGCTGCCCACCGACCCGGCCAAGGTCTCCGCCGAACTGTCCACCTGGGACGACTACTTCAAGGCCGGCGTCGAACTGCACAAGGCCGTGCCCAAGACCTACCTGGTCAACAACATCGGCTCGGTGTTCTCGATGATCATCGGCCAGGGCACCAAGCGGTTCATCGACGAGAACAACACGTTCATCGGCGACCAGGACCACATCCGCACCGCCTGGACCACCGCCGTGAAGCCCTACACGCTGGGCATCGACGCCAAGATCAACGACAACACCTGGAACGCAGCCATCAGCGGCGGTGCCCTGGGCACCGAGATCGGCGCCGCCTGGCACGCGCTGGACATCAGCAGCGCCGCCCCGGGCACCAAGGGCAAGTGGCGGGTGGCGAACCTGCCGGGCGGGCCGTCCAACCTCGGCGGGTCCTTCCTGTCCATCCCGGCGACCAGCGGCAACCCCGAGGAGGCCTTCAAGATCATCAGCTGGATCCTCAGCCCGGAGAACCAGGCCCGCGGCTTCACCGACGCGGCACTGTTCCCGACCGCACCGGCCGCGTACAAGCTGCCCGCCCTGACCGGCGGTGACGCCTTCTTCGGTGGCCAGAAGACCATCGAGATCTTCGGCCCGGCGGCCGAGAAGATCCCCTCCGCCTACGAGGCCCCGGCCGACGCGGCGGTCTCCGTGCCCTTCTTCAACGAGCTGACCAGCATCGAGGCCAAGGGCAAGGACCCGGAGCAGGCCTGGAAGGACGCGGTCAGCCAGGCCAAGCAGATCGCCCAGCGGCAGGGAGTGAAGTGACATGTCGTCAAGCCCGGTAGCCGGCCCGGCCGCAACCGGACCGTCCTCCGGATCCGGCACTGCACCCGCCGGCCGGCCGGCCCCGGACCGCCCGCGCGGCGGCCCGGGCCGGCACGGCCGCCGGGTCCGCCCGGTGTCGGCCGGGGCCCGGCCCGGGCCGCGCCGGGTCGCCAGGCACTGGCCGCAGTACCTGGCCATCTCGCCGTACTACCTGATCTTCACGGTCTTCATGCTCTTCCCGGTGATCTTCACCGTGTATCTGGCGTTCCAGAAGTGGGACGGCATCGGGGACATGCACTTCGTCGGGTTCCAGCAGTTCCGCTTCCTGTGGGACGACCCGATCTTCTGGCTGTCCGTGCGCAACACCCTCGTCATCTGGGTGCTGTCCACCGTGCCGATGCTCTTCCTCGCCCTGGTGCTCGCGGTGCTGGTGAACTCCACCAAGCGGTTCACGGCCTTCTACCGGGTCGCCCTGTTCATCCCCAGCATCACCTCGCTGGTGGCCATCGCGATCTTCTTCGGTGCGATCTTCAGCAACAACTTCGGCCTGATCAACGCCATCCTCCGATCGATGCACCTGTCCGCCGTGCCATGGCTGAGCAACGAGTGGACGATCAAGCTGGTGATCGCGGCCCTGATGACCTGGCAGTGGACCGGCTACAACGCGATCATCTACCTGGCCGGTCTCCAGGCGATCCCCTCGGAACTCTACGAAGCCGCCAAGATGGACGGGGCCGGCCCGGTGCGGCTCTTCTTCTCGATCACGATCCCGCTGCTGCGGCCCATCATCCTGTTCACGGTGGTGGTCTCCACCGTCACCGGCCTGCAGAGCTTCACCGAACCGCAGGTGCTGTTCGGCAGCGAGGCTTCCACCAACCCCAATTCCGGCGGACCGGGCCAGGCGGCCCTGACCACCTTGCTGTACTTCTACCACCAGGCCTTCGACAACAACGACTTCGGCTACGGGGCGGCCATCGTCTGGGCCTTCTTCCTGGTGATCCTGCTCATCGTCCTCATCAACTGGCGCCTGGTGCAGCGTAAGGAGCGACGGCCATGAACGGCTTGAACCGCAACCGCTTCCGGGGCTTGAGCGTCCATGTGGTCCTGATGGTCGGCGTGGTCATCTCGGTGTTCCCGTTCTACTGGATCGTCGTCATGGCGACGAACACCTCGCAGGACATCTACAGTTACCCGCCGAAGCTCTGGTTCGGCGGCAACCTGCTGACCAACATCCAGCATCTCTTCGACAAGATGGACTTCTTCGGTTCGCTGTTCAACACGGTGATCGTGGCGGTCTGTACGACGCTGCTGGTGCTGTTCTTCGACTCGCTCGCGGCCTTCGCCTTCGCCAAGTACGACTTCCCGGGCAAGAAGTTCCTGTTCGGCGTCCTGCTGTCGATGTATCTCCTGCCGACCCAGCTGGCGATCATCCCGCAGTACGAGATCATGGTGCAGCTGGGCTGGCTGGGCACCCTCAAGGCGCTCATCGTGCCCGCCGCCGCCAACGCCTTCGGCATCTTCTGGATGCGTCAGTACACCACCAGCAGCGTCCCCGACGAACTCCTGGACGCCGCCCGCATCGAGGGCGCGGGCTTCTTCCGCCTGTACTGGCACGTGGTCCTGCCCTGCGTTCGGCCGGCCCTGGCGTTCCTGGGCATCTACACCTTCATCGCCGCCTGGAACGACTACATCCTCCCCTTGGTGATGCTGGTCAACCCGGACCGCCTCACCCTCCAGGTGGCGCTCGCCCAGCTGTACGCCGGCCACTCCACCGACTACAGCATGGTGATGTCCGGGGTACTCCTGTCGGTCATCCCGCTGGTCCTGGTGTTCACCTTCTTCGCCCGCGGCTTCATCGCCGACGCCACCAAGGGGGCGCTGCGCTGACCGTTCCCGCCAGTGCCTGTCGGGCATGCTGCCCGCGCCCGCCGATCGAATGCAGCCGGCGAAGCTTCGCGATGCGCCCGGCTCGATGAGCGCACTGCCGGTCCGTCCGGCTCGGTGAGCGCCGGCCGGGCACGGTTCCGGGCTCCCGCGTCCGGCCGCGTCTGCCCCGACGGGCCACCCGTGCGGAGAACGAACCGGGACGGACCACCAGCGGCCTCCCGCGGCGTTTCATGGGACCGGCCACCCGGACTCCCGCATGGCGGGGGCACGGGTGCCTGGAGCTCCGGGCGACGCCGCCCCCCGGCCACTCTCCCTACGGCCTCCGGGCCCGGTCCGCGTTCGTCCTTACGCTGGCTGAGGCCCCTCTGACCGCACACGGCACCGGCTTAAGGTCCCACATCCCTAGTCGACGTTCACCGTTCCGTCGTCCGCCCTGTTCTCCTTGTTCTCCTTTTTGTCGTTGTTGTCGTTGTTCGCGTGCAGCTGGAGGAGGCCGTTGCCCTCGTCGGGGCGGCGGGCGGCTGGGTCCTGGCCGTTCAGGTTCTGCCGGACCGAGTCGAGGATCGTCAGGCCCTGCGACACCAGGCCGGCCGCGATCTCGCCGAGTCCGTCGGCGCCGTTGAGGACGTTGACGTTGGCGCCGGCGAGGCCGCCGGCGGCCTCCTTCACGATCTGCGGGAGCTGGTCGATCAGCATCCGGTCGAGCGCGACCCGGTCGTAGGAGGCGGCTGCCTCGGCCTGGATCCGCATGCGCTGGGCCTCGGCGGCGGCGAGCACCCTGATCCGTTCGGCCTCGGCCTCGGCGGGCTTCACGATCTCGGACACCAGCTGCTGCTGGCGCAGTTTCGCCTGGCGCAGGGCCAGGTCCGTCTGGGCGTCGAGGACCTCCTGCTGGGCGTGGGCCTGCGCCAGCGGCCCGGCCTGCGCGGCCCTCGCCTGGGCACGGTCCACCTCGGCCGAGTACTCCGCCCGGACCACGGCGGTCTGCCGGGCGTACTCGGCCTGGTTGCGGGCCGCCACCTGCTCCGCCTCGACCGAGGCCTGGGTGGCCTGGGCCTGGGCGATCTGGGCCTGCCGCTGGATGGCCGCCTTGTGCGGCGCGGACATCGCGTCGATGTAGCCGGTGTCGCCGTCGTCGATCGACTGGATCTGCAGCGAGTCCACGATCAGGCCGATCTTCGCCATCTCGGTCTTCGAGGTGTCCAGGACCTCCGCGGCGAGCTTCTGCCGCTCGGTGACGATCTCCTCGACCGTCATCGAGCCGATGATGGCCCGCAGGTGACCGGCGAATATCCGGCCGGTCAGCACCGACATCTGGTCCTGGTCGGAGAGGAACCGCTGGCCCGCGTTGATGATGCTCTCGTGGTCGTTGCCGACCTTGAAGGCGATGACCGCGCGGACGTGCAGTGAGATGCCCTGCCTGGTCACGCAGGTCTCGGTGACCTCGGACTCGCACATCGACAGGGTGAGGAACCGGGTCTTGCGGAAGATCGGGAGAACGAACTTGCCGTGCCCCGTCACCACTCGGAACGGCGCGCCCCCCAGTCCCCGTCGTCCCCCCGAGATCAGCATCGCCTCGTCGGGGGCGGGAACGCGGTATCCGAACATTGTCTACTCCTCAGTCGGCGCCGGCGGCATCGCCACGAGCGCGTCCAATGGATCCGCCCACTCGATGACGCCGACCGCGCGGCATCCGCGCGACTCGATCACGAGTACGGTCGCTCCGGTGGGCAGGGGATCCTCGGACCAGGCGAGGAAGGTCTCCGAGCCGCCTCTGACCCGCACGAGGATCTCGCCCGGGCCCGCGGAGCCGCGGGTTCCGATGAGCAGCTTCCCCATGCAGCCGATCACGGCCTCGTCCTGCGGCATCACGGCCGCCCTCCATCGTCTGGCCCCAGGATCCCGACGATAGACCCACTGGGGCCGGGGGCCCAACGGGCGTGACGAAGCGGCCCACCACGCTCCGCTCGCGCCGCCTCGCAGCGGTCCACCGCCGCAGGCGGCACAGCCCCCGGACCGGGTTCTAACCCGCCGCCGCCCTCGGCTCGCGCGGCAGCCCCAGCACCTTCTCCGCGAGGATGTTCCGCTGCACCTGTGACGTGCCCGCGTAGATCGTGCCGGAGCGGGCGATCAGGTACGTCGTCGACCAGGACGCCGAGGAGTTCGCGGCGCCGGGGTCGTCGGTGCGGTAGGTGCGCAGGGGCGGGCGGCCGACCGGCACCTGGCCGTGCAGGCCCATGATGTCCATCGCCAGATCGGTGACCTTGGTGTGGTACTCGCTCCAGTACAGCTTGGCGATCGACGACTCGGGGCCGGGCTCGGTGCCCTTGAGCCAGCCGGTGAGGATCCGGTAGCCGAGATAGCGCATGATCTCGACCTTGGACCAGCACCAGGCGATGCGCTGCCGGATCACCGGGTCCTGGTCCTTGCCGTACAGCCGCGCCAGCTCGACGAGGCGTTCCACCTCCGCCTTGAAGAGGATCGGGTTGGTCGCCGCCTCCTCCCCGCGCTCCACGCCGAGCAGGCTCTGCGCGACGGTCCAGCCGTTGTCGACGCCGCCCACGACGAGGTCGGCGCGGGTGCGGGCGCCGTTGAAGAACACCTCGTTGAAGTGCAGCTGCCCGCTCATCATGCGGAACGGCCGCACCTCGACGCCGGGCTGGTCGAGCGGGACGAGCAGGAAGGAGATGCCGCGGTGCTTGGCGGCGTCCGCGTTCGTGCGGGCCAGGACGAAGATCCAGTCGCTGTGATGGGCGCCGGAGGTCCACACCTTCTGGCCGTCGATCACCCACTCCTCAGCGTCACGCACCGCGCGCGTCCTCAAGGAGGCCAGGTCGGAGCCCGCGTCCGGCTCCGAGTACCCCTGGCACCAGGTGTCCTCGCCGCTGAGGATGCGGGGGAGGAAGTGCGCCTTCTGCGCGTCCGTGCCCCAGCGCAGCAGCGTGTTGGCCAGCATCTTCACGCCGAAGGTGTCCTGCGGCAGCCCGAACGGCACACCGGCCAGCGCCAGTTCCTCCATGAGCACCACCTGGTGGAGCTTGGTCAGGCCCCGGCCGCCGTACTGCTCGGGCCAGGTCAGCGAGAGGTAGCGGCGCTCGGCCAGCAGACGGCGCCAGTCCCGGGCGAAGGCCCAGGCCGCCTCCTCGTCGAGGGCGCCGATGCCCTTCCAGTCCGGCGGCAGTGTCTCGGCGAGGAACGCCCTGACCTCGGTGCGGAACGTCTCGGTCTCCGGGGGGTAGCTGATGTCCACCTGGCGTCTCTCCTCGTCCGGCCCGCTCACCCAGCCGATCGCTGTATTGATTGTTTCAGCATAATAGGTTATCTATTTATGAGGAATAGCAAGGCGTAGCGTCGAGTCAGGGGCGGCTGACATGGGACTGCTGGACGGCCACAACGCGGTGATCACCGGTGGTGCGCAGGGCATCGGCTTCGAGATCGCCGGTGTCCTCGGCGCCGAGGGCGCGTCCGTCGTCCTCGGCGACATCAACGAGGACGCCGCGGCGGAGGCTGCCGAACGCCTGGCCAAGAACGGCGTTGCCGCGACCTCGCTGCGCTGCGACGTCACCGACGAGGACGAGGTCGCCGCTCTCGTCGCCCACTGCACCGACATATTCGGACCGGTCGGCGTGATGGTCAACAACGCGGGGATCACCCGGGACGCGACCCTGCGCAAGATGGCTCTCGCGGACTTCCGTGCCGTCGTCGACGTCCACCTGACCGGCGCCTGGAACGGCACCCGGTACGCCGCCGAGGCGATGCGCGCGCACGGTCGGGGCGGCAGCATCGTCAACATCTCCTCCATCGCCGGCAAGGTCGGCAACTTCGGTCAGACGAACTACAGCGCCGCCAAGGCGGGACTCGTCGGCCTCACCAAGGCCTCCGCCAAGGAGCTCGCCAGGGCGGGCATCCGCGTCAACGCCGTGCAGCCCGGTCTGATTCGCACCGCCATGACCGAGGCGATGCCCAAGGCCGCCTGGGACGCGAAGCTCGCGGAGATCCCGATGGGCCGCGCTGGCGAACCCGCCGAGGTCGCGCAGGTCGTCCTGTTCCTCGCCTCCGACCTGGCGAGCTACGTCACCGGAGCCGTGGTCGAGGTGACCGGCGGCCGGTACATGTGAGCGCCGACCGCGTCCCCGTACGTCCCGCACGACCCCCGACACGACCGAAGAAAGGCCCACCCGATGCCCGCCCTCCTGCGTGACGCGGTGATCTGCGAACCCCTGCGTACCCCCGTCGGCGGCTACGGCGGCGTCTTCCGCGACGTGACGGCGGCCGAGCTCGCCGCCACGGTCGTACGCGCCGTGCTGGCACGCACCGGCATACCCGCCGAAGCCGTGGACGACGTCCTGCTGGGCCAGTGCTACCCCAACGGAGAGGCCCCGGCCATCGGCCGCGTGGCCGCCCTGGACGCCGGTCTGCCCGTGGAGGTCCCCGGACTGCAGATCGACCGTCGCTGCGGCTCCGGACTGCAGGCGATCATCACCGCGGCGATGCAGGTGCAGACCGGTGCCAGCGACCTCGTGCTGGCCGGGGGCGTCGAGTCCATGAGTCAGGCCGAGTTCTACACGACCGGTGTGCGCTGGGGCGTGCGCGGGGCCGGCACCACCCTGCACGACCGGCTGGCGCGCGGGCGCGTCACGTCCGGAGGGGTCAACCACCCCGTCCCCGGGGGCATGTTGGAGACCGCCGAGAACCTCCGGCGCGAGTACGCCATCCCCCGCGAGGAACAGGACGAACTCGCCCTGCGCTCCCACGAGAAGGCCGTCGCGGCCCAGCGGGAGGGCCGGTTCGCCGACGAGATCGTGCCCGTCACCGTACGGTCCCGGAAGGGTGACACGGTCGTCGACACCGACGAACACCCGCGCCCCGACTCCTCGTTGGAGAAGCTCGCGACGCTGCGTCCCGTGCTCGGCCGCCAGGATCCGGAGGCCACCGTCACCGCGGGCAACGCCAGCGGCCAGAACGACGGCGCCGCCCTCTGCGTCGTCACCCACCCCGAGAGGGCCGCCGAACTCGGCCTGCGTCCCCTGGGCCGCCTGGTCTCCTGGGCCGTCGTCGGCGTACCACCGGAGACGATGGGGATCGGCCCGGTGCCGGCCACCGCCCGGGCCCTGGACCGGGCGGGCCTGAAGCTCGCCGACATCGACCTGATCGAACTCAACGAGGCCTTCGCCGCCCAGGTGCTCGCCTGCACCCGCGCGTGGGACCTGACGGAGACCGACTTCGAACGGTTCAACGTCAACGGCTCCGGCATCTCGCTGGGACACCCCGTCGGCGCCACCGGCGGCCGCATCCTCGCCACCCTGCTGCGCGAACTCGACCGCCGCCAGGCCCGCTACGGCCTGGAGACCATGTGCCTCGGCGGCGGCCAGGGCCTGGCCGCGGTCTTCGAACGGCCCACCGACACCACCCACGCTCATGGAGGACGCTGATATGGCCGGACTCATCGCATACGGCGCCTACGTGCCGTACCACCGCCTCGCCCGGGCCGACGTCGGCGCCGTACTGGGGTCGCGGGGCGGCAAGGGAACCCGCGCGGTCGCGGGCTACGACGAGGACACCACCTCCATGGCCGTCGAGGCGGCCCGCGGCGCCCTGGCCCGTGACGGGCTGCGCGGCCGCATCGGCCAGCTCTTCCTCGCCACCGCCGCCCCCGCCTACCTCGACAAGACGAACGCGACCGCCGTGCACGCCGCGCTCGGCCTCGACGAGCACGTGCTCGCCGCCGACATGGCCGGCTCCGTCCGCTCGGGCCTGGGCGCGCTGCTGACCGCCGCCCGCTCCCCGATCCCCACCCTGACGGTCCTGTCGGACCTGCGCACCGGCCTGCCCGGCGGCAGCGACGAGATCGCGGGCGGCGACGGCGCGGCGGCCTTCGTCTTCGGCGGACACCGCAACGGCGCACCCGTCATCGCGGAGCTGCTCGCCCACGACACGGTCAGCGACGAGATCCTCGAACGCTGGCGCCTGCCCGGCGCCACCTCCTCCCGCGTCTGGGAGGAGCGCTTCGCCGAGGAGATCTACGTGTCCCTCGCGGACAAGGCGCTCACCGCGGCCCTCGACCACGCGGCGGTCGACATCGCGTCGATCGACCACTTCGTGGTCGCGGGCCTGCACGCGCGCGCGTGCGCGGCGGTACGGCGTACCGCCGGGGTCCGTCCCGAGGCGGTGACCCCGGACCTGGCCGGAGCGATCGGCAACGCCGGAACCGCCCAGCCCGGACTGCTCCTCGCCGACGTCCTCGACCGGGCCCGGCCCGGCGAGACCATCGCCCTCGTCGTGCTCGGCGACGGCGCCGGAGTCCTCCTGCTGCGCACCACCGACGCGCTCCCGGCCCACCGGGCGGCCCGCCCGGTCGCCGCGCAGATCGCCCAGGCCGGCGCCCCTATGCCGTACGCCACCTACCTGTCCTGGCGCGGCCTCCTCGACCGCGAACCACCCCGCCGGCCGGACCCCGAGCCGCCGTACGCCCCGCCCGCACACCGCCGCACCGCGTGGAAGTACGGCTTCGTCGCCTCCCGCTGCGAGAAGTGCGGGACCCGGCATCTGCCGCCGGACCGGGTGTGCACCTCCTGCCACAGCGTCGACGCCATGACCGGCGAGCCGATGGAGCACGTGCGCGGCACGGTCGCCACGTTCACCGTCGACCGGCTGGCCCACACGCCGAGCCCGCCGATGCTCGTCGTGGTCGTCGACTACGACGGCGGCGGGCGGTTCCGCTGCCAGCTCACCGACGCCACCGAGGCCGACGCCGTCATCGGCGCCCGGGTGGAGATGACGTTCCGGCGCACGGTCACCGCGTCCGGCGTGCACAACTACTTCTGGAAGGCCCGGCCGGTGCGCGCGGGCGAGACCGAGGGGACACACTGATGGGCTCGCACGGAATACGGGACCGGGTCGCGATCGTCGGCATGGGCTGCACGCCCTTCGGCGAGCACTGGACCCGCTCGGCGGACGACCTGCTGATCGACGCCGTGGGCGATGCGGTCACCTCCGCCGGCATCACCCTCGACGACATCGACGCGTACTGGTTCGGCACCCAGGCCTCCGGAGTGTCCGGGCTGACCCTCAGCCGCGCGCTCCACCTGCCCAACAAGCCGGTCACCCGCGTCGAGAACATGTGCGCGACCGGCTCCGAGGCCCTGCGCAACGCCTGCTACGCCGTCGCCTCCGGGGCGTACGACGTGGCGATGGCGGTCGGCGTGGAGAAGCTCAAGGACTCCGGCATGTCGGGGCTGTCCGGGACCGCCATCCCGGGCGCGGGTGACGACAGCCGCGGGGAGATCACCGCCCCGGCCAACTTCTCCCTCCTCGCGCCCGCCTACGCCGCCAGGTACGGCCTGGCGGACGAGGAGATGAAGGACGTCATCACCCGCATCGCCTGGAAGAACCACTTCAACGGGGCCCGCAACCCCCGCGCCCAGTTCCGCAAGGAGGTCCCGCCGGAGCGCATCAAGGCGGCCCCGATCGTCGCGGGCATGCTCGGCGTGTTCGACTGCTCGGGCGTGTCCGACGGCTCGGCGGCGGCGATCGTGGTCCGCGCCGAGGACGCCTACCGGTACACCGACAGGCCGATCTTCGTGAAGGCGCTGTCCTTCGTCGCCGGCCCGGCGGACGGGCTCATCGACCCGGAGTACGACTTCACCACCTTCCCCGAGGTCGTCGCCTCCGCGCAGGAGGCCTACCGGCAGGCGGGCATCACCGACCCGCGCACCGAGCTCGCGCTCGCCGAGGTCCACGACTGCTTCACGCCCACCGAGCTGGTGCTGATGGAGGACCTGGGCTTCTCCGAGCGCGGCCAGGCCTGGAAGGACGTCACCAGCGGGGCGTTCGACCTGGACGGCTCGCTCCCCGTCAACCCGGACGGCGGCCTGAAGGCCTTCGGCCACCCCATCGGCGCCTCCGGCCTGCGCATGATGTTCGAGGCGTGGCTGCAACTGCGGGGCGAGGCACCGGCCGAGCGGACCGTCACGTCCGTGGCCGAAGGACGCTCGCTCGCCCTCACCCACAACCTCGGCGGCGGACCCGGCGAGTGCGTCTCGTTCGTGTCGGTCGTCGGCAGTCAACTCACCGAATAGAAAAGGCGGTTCGCCATGACGCGACTCCAGGACAAGATCGCCGTCGTCACCGGGGCCGCGTCCGGCATCGGCGCGGCCACCGCCCGTCGCCTGGCGGCCGAGGGCGCCCACACGGTGGTCGCCGACCTGAACCTCGACGGCGCCAAGGCGGTGACGGAGGAGATCCGCGCCGCCGGGGGCTCCGCGACGGCGGTCGCGGTCGACCTCGGGGACGTGGAGAGCGTACGGGCCATGGTGGCCGCCGCCGTCGAGACGTACGGCGGTCTCGACGTCCTGCACAACAACGCGGCGGCCACCCACCTGGCCGCCCGCCAGGACCTCGCCGTCGTCGACGCCGACCCTGCGGTCTGGGACGACACCATGCGGATCAACCTGCGCGGGACCATGGTCGCCATCCAGGCCGCGGTCCCGCACATGGTCGCGCGCGGCGGCGGCTCGATCATCAACACCTCGTCCGGCGCCGGCCTCTCCGGCGACCTGCGCAATCCCGCGTACGGGGCGTCCAAGGCGGCCCTCATCAACCTCACGCAGTACGTCGCCACCCAGTACGGCAAGCAGGGCGTGCGCTGCAACGCCATCGCACCCGGCTTCATCGTCACCCCGGCGAGCTCCGGTTCGGCGCACGGGGCGATCCGGGAGGCGATGCTGCGCCATCACCTCACCCCGCGCCTTGGGCGCCCGGAGGACGTCGCGTCGGCGGTGGTGTTCCTCGCCTCCGACGAGTCGGCCTTCGTCACCGGGCACACCCTGCGCGTGGACGGCGGGCTGCTGTCCCATCAGCCGTATGTCGCGGACCTGCGGGACGCGTGACGCGGGCGTTCCCGCCGTAGCCGGAGGCGCTTCAGGACCGCGCCTCCGGCTTCCTGCCGCCCGGGCGGGCGGCGGTTCCTTCAGGACACGGCCTCCGGCTCCAGGTCTCCCAGGTAGGCCGCCCGCACCGCCGGGTCGCTGCGGACCTCCTGCGGCGTGCCGGCGCAGATGCGGCGGCCGAAGTCGAGGACGACGACCTGGTCGCAGACGCTCATCACCATGTCGACGTCGTGCTCGACGAGCAGCACTCCCATGCCCCAGTCCTCGGCGAGCCGCCGCACCAGGTGGGCCAACTCCCGAGTCTCGTCGTCCGACAGACCCGCCGCCGGTTCGTCGAGCAGCAGCACGGACGGCGAGGACGCGACCGAGCGGGCGATGGCCAGCAGCCGCCGCTCCCCGTACGACAGGTCGCCCACCGGCCGGTCCAGACTGTCCTGGAGGCCGAACTCCCGTACCGCGACGAGTACGTGGGCGGGGAGCGGGCGGCTGCCGGGACGGATCAGGTCCGTGAGGTACGCCCACCGGCCGGGCCGGTCGCAGGCCGCGTACAGGTTGTCCAGGACGGTCATGTCCTCGAACAGCTCCAGCGACTGGAAGGACCGGCTGAGCCCGGCGGACGCCCGCTTGTGCACCGACAGCCGGGTCGCGTCCAGGCCCCCGAGGCGCACACTGCCGGACGCGGCCCGCGTGAAGCCGGTGACGGCGTCGATGGCGGAGGTCTTGCCGGCGCCGTTGGGGCCGATGAGGCCCACGACCCGGCCCGGCTCCACGTCCAGCGAGAGCCCGTCGACGGCGACGACACCGCCGTAGCGGACGGTGAGGTCCCGCACGTGCAGGGGCAGGGGCGCGGCACGGGTGACGTCCGGGACGGCAGTCGGTTCCTCCTCGGCCCCGCCCTCCGGGACGACCGGTACCCGCTTCGCGGACAGCCTGCGCCGGACGCCCGCCGCCTGCCGGCCGACTGCCTTGCCGATACCGTCCTGGTTGCCCACCAGCGTCAGCACCAGGATGATCCCGCCGATCAGCGGCATCCACTCGCTCAGGCCCGGCAGCACCAGGTCCCCGAACCGGGCGCCGACCGTGCCCGCGGCGAAGGTCGCGCCGAACAGCGGGCCGACGAGGAAGCCGACACCGCCGATGACGGCGAGCCCGAGCGCGGTGATCGAGTTGAAGCTGGCGAAGTCGGAGAAGACCACCGAGGTCGAGCGGAAGCCGGTGAGCACTCCGGCGAGCGCGGCGATGGCGGCGGACAGGCCGAAGGCGTAGAGCTTGGCCGCGCGGACGTCGATGCCGAGGGCGGCGGCGGCCCGCTCGTTCGCCCGTACGGCGACGAGGCGGCGGCCGGTCCGGCTGCGTCGCACGTTGGCGACGAGGAGGGCGGCGGCGACGAACAGCACGAGCACCACGGAGGCGTACCGCTGCGGATGGTCGACGCCGGAGATGCTGACGCCGAAGAGTGTCTGCTTGCCGACGGCGATGCCGTCACTGCCGGGGGTGGTCGACAGGTCGGTGTTCTGGAAGACCATCGCCTCCAGCGTGGTGCCGAGGCCGAGCGTGATGATCGCGAGGTTGACGCCCCGGGTACGGACCGCCGGGAGCGCGAACAGCAGGCCGATCGGCACCGTTCCCAACACGCCTGCCAGCAGGGCGAGTTCGAACGGCCAGCCCCAGTCGGCCGCGGTGTGCCCGGCGATGAAGGCACCGGTCCCGGCGAGGGCGTAGGCCGCGAGGGAGACCTGCCCGGCGTAGCCGGTGACCACGATGATCGACAGGATGATCAGTGAGAGGACCAGGGTGGTGGTGATCGCGTCGGCCCACAGCGGCGTCGAGACGCTGACCAGCACCAGGGCGACCGCGACGGCGAGGGCCAGCGGTGCCTTGCGCACCCTTCCGGTGCCCAGGGCGGGCAGCCGGTCCAGGAACGTGCCGCGCAGCGGGAGGGCCCGGCCGCGGGCGACCAGCACCAGGGCGATGAAGAGGAAGGGCACCGACGAGGCCAGTCCGGTGACGTCGCTGCCGAAGCGGGTCAGCTCGGACTGCACGAGGCCGATGACCAGACCGCCCGCCAGGGTGACGGGGAACGACGAGAACCTGCCGACCAGGGCGGCCGCCAGCGCACTGAGCAGGAGAGTGGTCAGCCCGGTCACCGACAGGCCGATGACCGGCACGATCAGGATGGCCGTCAGGCCCGCGAGGGCCGAGCCCAGCGCCCAGTTGCCGGTGGCGATCAGGTCGGGGGACCAGCCGAGGGAGGCGGCGGCGCCCTCGTTCTCGGCGACCGCGGTGGTGCCGAGGCCGAACAGGGTCCGCTTGTAGAGCAGGTGGAGGACCGCGGTCACCGCGAGCGCGATGCCCAGCAGCCAGACGCGGTCCTCGGAGACCGTCGCCCCGGCGATCGTCAGCAGCTTGGTGGGCAGCTTGCCCGGCACCAGCTGCAGGCTGTCGCCGTAGCGCTTCACGGCGATCGCGGTGAGCACGATGAACACCGCCAGGGTGCCGACCAGCCGGGCCAGCGACGACGCCCGGCGCAGCGGACGGAGCACCAGCAGGTGCGTGAGGACGCCCAGCACCGCGGAGGTGAGCACCCCGCACGCGGTGGCGGGCCAGTAGGACACGCCGTGCTGCGCGGAGAGCTCCCACTGTACGTAGGCGCCGGCCATCCCGATCGCGCCGTGCGCGAAGTTCAGGACACCGGAGCCCCGGTAGACCAGCACGATGCCGTGCGCGGTGAGCGCGTAGAGCGCGCCCAAACCCAGGCCCAGCAGCGCGAACCGCAGGATGTCGGCCATCGGGGAACCTCCCAGAGCGGGGCGAGACAGCACATTCATTTAAATAATTGTGCCGAGAGTACTTCACTAACTGGAAAACGCACCCCATGCTGTTCGCCATCTCGACGACGAGCCCCGCGGAGGAACCATGAACGACTCACGACGACGCAGAACCACCGCTGCGAGCTGTCTCGCGGTGACCGGAGTCCTGCTCGCCGCAGGGTGCGGGGGCAAGGCGGCCGGCAGTTCGGCCGAGACCTCCTCGCTGAAGGGCACCCCGGTCAAGGTGATGGTCTGGACGCCGGAGGACACCCAGGGCAGCGCCCAGCCCGGGGTCCGGCTCACCGCCCAGGCCTACGAGAAGTGGATCAACGCCAACGGCGGCATCAAGGGCGCCCCGCTGAAGGTGCTCACCTGCAACGAGAAGAACAACCCCGACGAGGCCGAGAAGTGCGCCCAGCAGGCGGTCGCCGAGAAGGTGGTCGCGGTGGTGGGGTCGTACAGCCTCGCGGGCGACCGCTACATGCCGATCCTGCAGAAGGCCGGCATTCCCTACATCGGCGGGACCGGTGTCTCGGCGGCGGAGTTCTCCAACCCGCTGTCCTTCCCGGTCAACGGCGGCACGCCGGTGGTGTTCGCCGCGCACGGCCGGCAGCTGGTGCAGAGCGGCTGCAAGAAGATCACCGGGGTGCGGTACGACGTCGCCGCCGCCGCCGTGGTCTCGCAGTTCCTCACGGTCGGCGCCGTCTCCGCCGGAGGGTCACCGGTCAAGGACCTCAAGGTGCCCCTCACCGCCACCGACCTCGCCCCGCAGGTCGCCGCGACCAAGGGCAGCGACTGTGTGAGCGTGATCATGGGCACCGCCTCCGGCCTGTTCGTGAAGTCGTACATCCAGTCCGGTGACAAGACCAAGCTCGGCAGCGTCGTCGGCAACCTCACCCCGCAACTGGCCGAGAGCACCGGCGGAGCCGGCAGCCCCCTGGAGGGCGCGGCGATCACCGGCTACTTCCCGCCGACCTCCGACACCGCCTGGAAGGACTTCCTCGCAGCCACCAAGGGCGACAAGGACATCGACACCAGCAACGGTGCCAACGAGACGACCTGGGTGGCCTTCAAGGTCTTCACCGAGGCCGCCAAGAAGCTCCCGACGATCACGGCGAAGACCCTCGTGCAGGAGCTCGACACCACCCCGGGCATCAGCACCGGCGGCCTGACCCCCTCGCTGAGCTGGAAGGCGTCCACGGCCCTGCCGATCAAGGGCCTCGACCGCATCCACAACACCACCGCCACCGAACTGACGATCCGCGACGGGAAGATCGAGTGGGCCAAACCCGGATCCACCTTCGTCGACGTCCGCAAGGTCCTCACGGCCCTGTCCGGCTGAGGAGCAGGTCCGTGCCCGACACCGACGCACCCCTGATCGAAGCCCGCTCCCTGTCCGCCGGATACGGCAGCCAGCCCGTCGTACGCGACCTCGACCTGGAGGTCCGGCCCGGCGAGGTCGTCGCCCTGCTCGGCCCCAACGGCGCGGGCAAGACCACCATCCTCCGGGCGCTCTCCGGCAGCCTGGCACCGATGGGCGGCGAGGTGCGCTGGCTGGGCGAACCCGGCCGCGCACCGCTGCACCGCCGCGCCCGCCAGGGCCTGGCGTACGTCGGTGAGCGGGCGGTGTTCACCCGGCTCGACACCGCGGAAAACCTGCGGGTCGGCCGGGTGACGACCCGGCAGGCCCTGGAGCTCTTCCCCGAGCTCGAAAAACGCCTGAGGACGGGCGCGGGCATGCTCTCCGGCGGCGAGCAGCAGATGCTGTCGCTGGCCCGCGCCCTGTGCCGCGAGCCCAAGCTGCTCCTCGCGGACGAACTCTCCCTCGGTCTCGCCCCGTTGGTGGTCGACCGCCTCCTGCGCGCGGTGCGCGAGGCGGCCGACCACGGCCTCGGCGCGCTGCTGGTCGAACAGCATGTGCGCAAGGTGCTGGACATCGCCGACCGCGTGTACGTCCTGCACCGCGGCCGCGTCACCATGACCGGCACCCCGAAGGAACTGCGCGGCAACCTGGACGCGATCGAGTCGTCGTACCTCGCGGCGAACGCGACCCACGCGGCGGAAAAGACAACCTACGCAACCGACTGAGGTGAAAGCCGTGGCAAGCGCACGCGAGCAGATCCGATCCCTCGTCCTCTCCGGCGACACCTTCGACCAACCCGCCGACGAGCTGAGGGAACTGCAGCTGGAGGCCGCCCGGGAGACCTTCGCCGCGCACCGCGAGCGGGTTCCGCTGCTGCGCACCCGGGCGGCGGAGACCGGCGTGGACGAGGTCACCGGCCTCGACGACCTCGTACCGCTGCTCTTCTCGCACACCAGCTACAAGTCGTACCCCGTCTCCCTCATCACCGCCGGCCGCTGGGACCGCCTGCTGCGCTGGTACACCACCGTGTCCGCGGTCGAACCCGGCGACGTCGACATGGACGGCGTCCGCGACATCGACGAGTGGACCGAGCGCATCACCGCCGCCGGCCACCGCCCGTACATCACCAGCGGCACCTCGGGAAAGGTCTCCTTCCTCAACTGCGACGCCGGCGACCTGAGTTTCCTGCACGACATCCTGGAGCACCTCACCTGCTGGCCCGACCCGCTGCCGGCCAAACCCACCCGCCGCGGCTATCTGCTCGCGCCCGCGAGCGGCCCGATGCGCTCCATCGACGGCTTCCGCTGGCACGCCGACGTCTTCGCGCAACCCGGCGAGACCCGGCTGCTCACCGAGGACCCGATGCGGGTGTCCGAGCTGATGAGCAGCGCGCTGCTGCGCCGCCGGATCGCGGAGGGCACCGCGACCCCGCAGGAGATCAGCTCCTTCGAGACCGCCTCCGGGTCCCGCGAGCAGGAACTGGGCGCGGCCATGGCCCAGATCGTCGACGACATCGCCGCGCACCGCGACGAGCCGCTGCTGATCGCGGGCATGAACAACCAGCAGTTCACCCTCATCCAGGCCCTGCGCGCCCGCGGCGTACCCGACGGCAGCCTGCACCCGGACACACTGGTGCTCAGCGGCGGCGGCAACAAGGGCCGCGCCCTGCCCGACGACTACCAGCAGCAGTTGGCTGCCTTCTACGACGGCGTACGCCGCGTACGCAGCTACGGCATGACCGAGCTCCAGGGCTCCTGCCTCGCCTGCGAGCAGGGCAACTACCACGTGCCGCCCTGGGTGATCCCCCTGGTGCTGGACGAGCCCGGTGAGAAGCTGCTCAACCCCGGACGCGGTGTCGTGGAGGGGCGGTTCGCCTTCCTCGACGTGTCCCTGGAGGGCCGCTGGGGCGGGCTGATCAGCGGCGACCGGGTCTTCGTGGACTTCTCGCCGTGCCCCTGCGGCCGCCCGGGACCGGCGGTCCTGCCGGACATCCGGCGCTACGGCGACCTCGGCGGCGACGACAAGATCACCTGCGCCGCGACACTCGACTCCTATGTGCGGGGGATGATCCACTGATGAGCGGTACGACACTCGACGGCACCGCGGCCGGATCCGTGGCCGTCGTCCACGTGGTCCGGGGCGAGGTCGACGACAGCGCCCCGGTCGACCTCGGCCGGTTCACCGCAC
Source organism: Streptomyces cellulosae (assembly GCF_000721105.1). Lineage (GTDB taxonomy): Bacteria > Actinomycetota > Actinomycetes > Streptomycetales > Streptomycetaceae > Streptomyces > Streptomyces cellulosae_A. The sequence continues at coordinate 209,734 of NZ_JOEV01000001.1, read as the reverse complement.
CGGGCCTCGACCTGAACCGCCTCGTGTGGCCCCGCACCGAACCCGGACCCGCCTTCCACGTACCGGTCGCGGAGATCGTCGACCTCCTCGTGGAGACCGGTGAGGCACTCAAGGCGGACCGCGCGGGTCTGCTCGCCGAAGCCCTGGAGCGGATGGCCCCGGTCAGCCCGCTGCCAGCGGAGGTGCTGGAACGCGCCTACGCCGTGCTGTGGCGCAGTTTCCAGCGGGCCGGCCTGTACGCCCAGATCGACCACGAACTCGGCGGGGCGGACGTCCTCGACGGATGGCGCGAGGTGCGGCTGCCCGAGAACAGGATCGCCGCCACCCGCGCGTTCCCGCCCCGCCTGGTGCACATCATCGCCGGCAACGCACCCGGCGTCGCGGCGATGTCCGTCGTGCGCGGCGCCCTCACCAAGGGCGTCAACCTGCTGAAGCTGCCCTCGAACGACCTGTTCACCGCGACCGCGATCCTGCGCACCATGGCCGCGGTCGCCCCCGGGCACCCGGTGGTGCGGTCGTTCTCGGCGGTGTACTGGCGCGGCGGCGACGAGGCGGTGGAGAGCGTGCTGTTCCGCCCGCAGTTCTTCGACAAACTGGTCGCCTGGGGCGGCGAGTCCACCATCCGCAGCGCGCTGAAGTACCTGGGTCCGGGGTTCGAGCTGGTCTCCTTCGACCCCAAGACCTCCATCTCGATGATCGGCCGCGAGGCCTTCGCGTCCGAGGAGAGCCTGGCCCGGGCAGCCGACGCGGGCGCCGCCGACGCCACGTTCTTCAACCAGCAGGCGTGCGTGGCCAGCCGCTTCCAGTTCGTCGAGGGATCCTGGGACGACGCCGACCGCTACGCCGCCCTGCTGTGCGAACGTCTCGCAGTGGCTCGGGAGTTCAGCTCGGCCGGCGGTCCACGGGTCGCGTCGGAACTCCGCGAGGAGATCGACGTCCTGCGTTCCATGGAACCCGAGTACCGAGTGTGGGGCGGCTACGACGGGCAGGGCCTGGTCATCCGCTCACCGGAACCCGTGGACTTCCACCCCGACGGGAAGATCGTCGACGTCGTCCCGGTCGCTGCCCTCTCAGAAGCCGTCGTCCATGCCGGTGTCGCCACCCAGACGGTCGGCGTGTATCCCGACGCCCGCAAGGCGGAACTGCGTGACGCCCTCGCCTGCGCCGGGGTGCAGCGCGTGGTCTCCCTCGGCAGGGCGGGCGGTATGCCGCCGGGACTGTCCCACGACGGCTTCTACCCGCTGCAACGGCTCATGCGCTGGGTGAACGACGAGTGAGAGCGCCGAGCTTCTTCAGCAGCGGCCAGGCCAGCAGCAGCACGATCACCGCGTACACGCTCACCGCGAAGGGCGTGTCGACCAGTCCCGTGACGCTGCCGTCGCTGATCTGCAGGGCCCGGCGCAGCTGTTGCTCGGCGTTCGGGCCGAGGATGACACCGATCACCGCCGGCAGGATCGGCAGCCCGTAGCGGCGCATGCCGAACCCGATCAGGCCGATGATCAGGAGGATCACCAGGTCGACGACCTCACCGCCGACCGCGTACGCGCCGACCGCCGCGAAGAACATGATCCCCGCGTACAGATACGGCCGTGGGATGCGCAGCAGCTTGGCCCACACCGGCGCCAGCGGCAGGTTGAGCGCGAGCAGCAGCACCATGCCGACGAACAGGGAGGCGATCAGGCCCCACACCAGGTCCGGTTCGCGTTCGAACAGGAGCGGGCCCGGCTGGATGCCGTACTGCTGGAAGGCGGCCAGCATGACGGCCGCCACCGCCGTGGTCGGCAGCCCCAGGGTCAGCATCGACACCAGGGTGCCCGCCGCCGAGGCCGACGCCGCCGACTCCGGACCCGCCACGCCCTCGATGGCGCCCTTGCGGCCCCACTCCTCCTGGTGCTTCGACAGGCGCTTCTCCGTCACGTAGGAGAGGAACGTGGGGATCTCGGCGCCGCCCGCCGGAATCGCGCCGAACGGGAAGCCGATGAACGGGCCGCGCAGCCACGACTTCCAGGTCCGCCGCACGTCGTCGCGGCCGAGCCACGGTCGGCCCACCGGGATCGGCTCGGCCGGCAGGCGCCGCAGGTGCGCGGCGACCCACAGGGCCTCGCCGATCGCGAAGAGACCGACCGCCACGATCACCACGTCGATGCCGTCGGCGAGTTGGAGCGAACCGAACGTCAGCCGCTGCTGGCCGGTCATCTGGTCGAGTCCCACCAGACCGAGCGTCAGCCCGATGAGCAGGGACGCGAGACCGCGGATGCGGGACGAGCCCAGCACGGACGTCACGGCGATGAACGCCAGCACCATGATGGCGAAGTAGTCCGGCGCGCCGATGTCCACCGCCAGGTCCGCGACCGTCGGCGCGAGCGCGACCAGCAGGGTCGTGCCGATCAGCCCGCCCGCGAAGTGACCGATGGCGGCGGCCGCGAGCGCCTGCGCGCCACGCCCGGACTTCGCCATCGGATTGCCCTCCATGGCGGCGACCACGGCGGCACTCTCGCCGGGCGTGTTCAGCAGGATCGAGGTGGTCGAGCCGCCGAACATCGCGCCGTAGTAGATGCCGGCGAACATGATGAACGCGCCGGTCGGATCGAGTCCGTACGTCACCGGCAGCAGCAGCGCGACCGCCATCGCCGGCCCGATGCCGGGCAGCACGCCGATCGCGGTCCCGAGCAGCACACCGACGGCCGCCCACAGCAGGTTGACCGGCGTCAGGGCCGTACCGAAGCCGTCCATCAGGGAGGTGAGGGCGTCCATGTCACAGCACTCCCATCAGCGGGCCGCCGGGCAGCGGCACCCCGAGCAGGTTGTTGAAGACGACGTAGGTGACGAGGGACAGCACGGCCGCGATGAGCGGATCCCGGTCGGTCCGGCGGCTGCCGAGCGCGAAGGCCGCCCCCCAGAACAGCAGCGCGCCCGCGACGGGGAAGCCGAGCGGTTCGATGAGGGCGGCCGCGCCGAGGAACACCCCGGTCAGCAGTACCACCGTGCGCCAGTCGGCGGGTTCGGAGAGGTCGACGTCCTCGCCGGTCTCGGCCTGGCCCCGACCGCCGCGCAGCACGTCCACGGCGAGCAGCGCGGCGATGACCAGCAGTCCGACGCCGACGACGACCGGCACGGTCTTCGGTCCGACGGGCCCGCGCTGGGTGAGGTCGACGTCCATGGTGAGCGCGTCGGTCAGGACCAGCACGCCGAGCGCCAGCAGCAGGACGCACACGCCGAGTTCGGAGTGCTCGCGCAGCCACGAGCGCCGCTCGTCCGACGGCGTGTCGGGAATGTCAGTGGTCCGCGTCGTCACAGCCCCAGCTCCTTCAGTACCGACACCACGCGCTTGTCCTGGGCGCCCAGGAAGTCGCCGAACCTCTCGCCGGTCAGGAACGCGTCGTCCCAGCCGTTCTGTTGCAGGGACCTGCGCCACTCGGGGGAGTCGTGCAGCTCCTCGACGAGGCGTGCGAGCTTGTCGCGCTCGGCGTCGGACAGGCCCGGCGGGGCGACGATGCCGCGCCAGTTGGTGAAGTCGACGTCGTAGCCGGACTCCTTGAGCGTGGGCGCGTCCTCGAGGTCGTCGACCCGTTCGGGACCGGTGACCGCGAGCACCCGCAGCTCGCCCGCCTTGATCTGGTCCAGGTACTCACCGACGCCGGACACCCCGAAGGCGACCTTGTCGCCGAGGATCGAGGCGAGCAGTTCGCCACCGCCGTCGAAGGGGATGTAGTTGACGTCCTTCGGAGCGATACCGGCGGCCCGCGCCATCAGCATCGGCGCGAGATGGTCCGGCCCGCCGGGCGAGGACCCGCCGCCCACCGGGAGCTTGCCGGGGCGGGCCTTCCAGGCGTCGACGAGCTGGTCGATCGTCTTGTACGGGGAGTCCTTGCCGACCACGACGACATCCTGTTCCTCGGTGAGCCGGGCGATCGGCGTGGTGTCGGCGAGCGTCCTGGGCGCGTGGTTGGAACGGACGGCACCCACCACACCGAGCCCCATCGACATGGCGAGCTTGCCGTTGCCGTGCTCGCTCACCAGCCGGCTGAGGCCGACGGTGCCGCCGGCGCCGGGCAGGTTGAACACCTCGATGTTGTGCGTGAGTCCGGCGTCCTCGGCGTTCTTCGCGGCCGTCCGGGCCGTGATGTCGTAGCCGCCGCCGGGCGTGTTGGGGACCATGAAGCGCAGGCCCGGGATCTGCGTGCCCGTCGCGGCATCGCTGCCGGCCGTGAGCAGCGGCGGTCCCACGAGCACGAGCACGGCGGCTCCGAGCACGGCGAAGGGGGTGCGCAGGCGCACGAGTGCCACCACCTGTCGGTACGTCGATGAGTTGGGGGGATGCCTCTTGGGAGCGTGACGTGGGCCACATGGTGCCGCCGTGCCGCGGGCCTGTCTCGCTTCCGGAAGCAACGGAGGTTGTGGTCATTGCGGTCAGCGGCATCCGCCGGGGTCGTGGGCCAACTGCGGCAGGACGCCTCCAGCGTGGAGATCGTGGTCCGCGACACGGGCCCCGGCGTCGCACCGGAACTCGCCCGGGAGGTGTTCGCGTACGGCTTCACCACCAAGGCCGCCCAGGAGGGCAGAGCGGGGCATCGGTCTGGCGCTCACCCGCCTGGTCTGCGAGCGTCACGGGGGTGAGATCTCGGTGACCGACACCCCCGACGGGGCCAGGTTCATCGCCCGTATGACCGTCAGCCACCTCACCGACGCGGTGGCGGAAGGAGCGCCCCGATGAGCCGTACGGCTGTCACGACCGACACGATCGATGTGCTCGTGGTCGACGACGACTTCATGGTGGCCAGAGTCCACCGCGCCTTCGTCGAACGCGTCGGGCGGTTCCGGGTCGTGGGGGTCGCCCACACTGGTGAGCAGGCCGCCCACGCCGTCGACGAACTGCGCCCCGACCTCGTCCTGCTCGACCTGTACCTGCCGGACGTCTTCGGCCTGGACGTCATCCCCCGGCTGCGCACCGCCGGGCACGACTGCGACGTCATGGTCGTCAGCGCCGCCCGGGAGGCCGACACGGTGCGCGGCGCCGTACGCCACGGTGTCGTCGACTATCTCCTCAAGCCCTTCGCGTACGAGGATCTGCGGGCCCGTCTGGAGCGCTACGCCCAGCAGCGCGGCCGGCTGCTCACCGCCGTGGTGCGCGGCCAGGCCGACGTGGACCGGGTGCTGGCCGGAGCCGCGGTACCGGCGCCGCCGCCCGGCACGCTGCCCAAGGGGATGAGCGTGGAGACCGCCGCACTGGTCGAGCGCGCGCTCCGGGACGCGGAGGGCTCCCTGTCCGCCGCCGAGTGCGCGACCTCGGTCGGCATCTCCCGCGTCAGCGCCCGCCGCTACCTGGAGTACTTCCACACCGTCGGCACCGCGGACGTGTCCCTGCGCTACGGGGTCACCGGGCGGCCCGAACGCCGCTACCGGTCCCTCGGGCGGCCGGGAGGACCAGAGGGCTTCTGAGGGACTGGGGACCGGCGTTCTGGGGGGCCTGGGCGATGTCACCCGGTGTCGCGGAGCGCGGTCCAGGTGTCGTGGCCCACGATGCCGTCGGCGGCCAGCCCCTCGGCGCTCTGGAAGCTGCGCACCGCGGACTCCGTACCAGGGCCGAAATCGCCATCCGTGCCCGTGCTCCCCACGCCGTAGCCGCGTTTCGTCAGCATGCACTGCACCTGCCGCACTCGTTTGCCGCTGTCTCCCTGGCGGGTGCGTCCGTTGCCGGCGTAGTACGTGCAGTCGGAGATCCAGGGCGGGGTCGCCGGCTCGGCGGGGGGACTGCTCGTGGCGGTGGTCGGGTCGGGGGCCGAACTGGGCCCGACAGCGGGGGCGTCGGACGTGTCGGGGCGGTCCGTCCCGGCGGAGCCGGAGGACTCGGGACGTGGGGTGCCGCCACCGGTGTGCGCGGCGCCCTCGGCGCTCTTGCCGACCGCGGCCGTCCGTCGCGAGACGCCGGGGGCGGGCGCGGAGTCGGCTTTGCCGGGCACACCGCCGTCACTGCTCGACGCGCCGGCCTCGGGGGGTGCGGCGGTCGCGGGGCTGTCCTCGGGGACGAGCACGAAGATTCCGGCGGCCACCGCGCAGAGGACGACGCCCGCGGCGACGGCCAGCAGCGGCTTCCTCCGCGTGCGGACCCGGACACGGGCCCCGTCCTCCGTGGGTAACGGCTCCGGCGGGGTGGCGACGGACGGGTCCGTCGCACGCCGGCCCGGCTCCTCCCGAAGGGCCGGGTGCGTCGACCCTGCCGCGGAAGGACCGCCCGGGGCCGGTGGCTCCGCTCCGGCAGGACCGCCCGGGGTCGGTGACTCTGCCTCAGGAGGGCCTGCCGGGTGCGGCGGCACCGGTGTCTGCGGATCGATCGGGGTCCGTAAGCGAGCCTTCCGCTCGACGGGGAGGTGGCGCAGCACCTCGAACGCCCGCTGCCTGGCCAGCGCCCGGCCGGCCAGCGGCTCGGGCCAGCCGGCCGCCCCGGCGTGCGCCCCGGCCGCGTCGATCAGCTCCCGCGGAGTGGGCCGCCGCTCGGGCTCCTTGGCCAGACAGGCGGAGAGCAGCGCACCGAGCGCCGGGTCCGCCGCCGAGATCTCCCCGAGGAGCTCCCGGTTCGGTTCCTCGAACGCCACCCGGTGCATGACGTCGACCCCCGAGCCGTCGCCGAACGGAGCACGCCCCGTCGCCGCGTAGACGAGCGTCCCGGCCAGCGAGAACACGTCGGACCGCGTGTCCGAGGTGCCTGTCCTCAGGTGCTCCGGCGACATGTACGCCGGCGTTCCCACCCGGTTGCCCGTGCCGGTGAGGGCGCTCGCGTCCACGGCCTTGGAGAGACCGAAGTCGATCACGTACGCGCCCCGGACGCACAGCAGCACGTTGGACGGCTTGAGGTCCCGGTGCACGATGCCCGCGGCCGCGAGGTCGGCCAGCGCCCGCCCCAGCTCCGCCACCAGCCGCCACACCGCGGCGCTCTCCAGGGCCCCGTGCTCCCGCACGGCCTCCGCCAGATCGATCCCGGGCAGGTACTCGGTGGCCATCCACAGCAGCTCGTTCTGGAAGCCCGTACCGCACAACGCCGGCGTGTGCGGTGTGCGGACCCGGGCGTGCACCGAGGCCTCCCGCTCGAACCGGCGCCGGAAGTTGGCGTCGTCCGCGTACTCCGGCCTGATGACCTTCACCGCGAACAGATCGGGACCGCCGTCGACGGGACAGGCGAGATAGACCCGCCCCATGCCGCCGCTGCCGAGCAGCGCCAGCGGCAGATAGGGGCCGATCCGGCCCGGCTCGCCGCGGTGCAGGGGTGCGGCACCGGTCTGCCGCAGCGCGGCCGACTCGCCTGTGACGGATCCCGATGGCACTGGCCGCTGTTCTGACACGCATCCCCCGAAGTGCTGTTCGACGTACGCCCGTTCGTCCCCAAGGGAAGAAGAGGCTAACTCAGCACCGGCGCAGGTTCACGATTTCCGTCATTTACGGGGTGGTTCTGCCGGGGCGTCAGCCGCGTCACAGCCGCAGCAGCGGTACGTCTCCATCTGCCCGGCCCCGGCCAGGAGATCGGCTACGCCGCCGACGACCGGGGCGACCCCACATCTGGACGACCGGCTGTCGGGTCACGCGCTCGTCAGCGGATAGTGGCAGGCGGTCCGGCGGCCGTGGCCCGTCGGGGTGAGCCGGGGACGTTCCAGCGCGCAGAGCTCCCGGGCGTACGGGCAGCGGGTGCGGAAGGGGCAACCCGTCGGTTTGTCCACGGGGTTGGGCACCTCGCCGGTGAGGACGATCCGTTCCCGAGGCGGGCCGTCGGCCACCGCACCGCCGTCGTCGATGTCCGGGACCGCGGACAGCAGGGCCTGGGTGTAGGGGTGGTGGGGGGCCTCGTACAGTGCCTCGGTCCCGGCGAGTTCGACGATCTCGCCCAGGTACATGACGGCGATCCGGTCGGAGACGTGACGGACCACGCCGAGATCGTGGGCGATGAAGACGTAGGTGAGCGCGAACTCCTCCTGGAGGTCGGCGAAGAGGTTCAGCACCTGGGCCTGGATCGACACGTCGAGGGCGGACACCGGTTCGTCGGCGACGATCAGCTTCGGGTTCGTGGCCAGCGCCCGGGCGATGCCGATGCGTTGGCGCTGACCGCCGGAGAACTCGTGCGGGTACCGGTCCAGATGCCCGGCCGCCAGCCCTACGACGTCGAAGAGCTCGGCGACCCGGCGGCGGACCGCGGCCCCGTCCCCGTAGCGGTGCACCAGCAGGGGCTCCGCCACGATGTCCCCGGCCCGGCGGCGGGGGTTGAGGGAGGCCTGCGGGTCCTGGAAGACCAGCTGCATCCCGGGGCGTACCGGCCGCAGTCGGCGCATGGACAGCGTGCTGATGTCCTGACCGTCGAAGTCGACCCGCCCGCCGGTGAGTTCGGTGAGACGGACCAGGCAGCGGCCGAGGGTGGACTTGCCGCAGCCCGACTCGCCGACGATGCCGAGGGTTTCCCCGGCACGGACCTCCAGGGACACACCGTCCACGGCGCGCAGCACCCTGCGCCGGCGGGCGAGCCCGTCCGCCCGCAACAGGTAGTGCTTGGTGACGTCCGTGGCCCGCAGCAGTACGTCACCGTCGAGCCGGGCGTCCCCGGCGTCGTCCGCCCCGTCGAGCCGGGCGTCCCCGGTGCCGTCCGCCGCCGCGATGTTCTGCGCCGTCACGCTGTCGCCTCCTTCTCCATGTCAGGTCCCGTGCCGGGCCCCTCGGTCGCCGCCGCCCGTGCCGTCAGGCGCAGCGAGCCGCGGTCGTCCGGAGGCAGCCAGCAGGCGTCGCGATGGCCGGCGTCGCCGTTGCCCGCGGCCAGCGCGGGCAGCTCGGCGCAGCGGTCGTGCCGCAGCCGGCAACGCGGCGCGAACGCGCACCCCGGCGGGAGCGCGCCCGGAGAGACCGGTACGCCCGCGATGGTGGGCAGCCGTCGCAGCCGGGCACCGCCGACCCGCGGCACCGAGTCGAGCAGACCCCAGGTGTACGGGTGCCGCGGTCCGTGGAACACCGCCCGGCGCGGGCCCTCCTCGGCCGCCCGGCCGCCGTACATGACCAGGACCCGGTCGGCGATCTGTGAGATCACCCCCATGTCGTGGGTGATGAGCACGACCGCCGATCCGCGCCCGTTGAGCTCCCGCATCAGATCGAGGATCTGCGCCTGCACGGTCACGTCGAGGGCCGTGGTCGGTTCGTCGGCGATCAGCAGGGCGGGGTCGCAGGACAGGGCCATCGCGATGACCGCGCGCTGGCGCATGCCGCCGGAGAACTCGTGCGGGTACGCGTTCACCCGCGAGGCCGCGTCCGGGATGCCGACGTCCGACAGGAGCCGTACCGCCCGCGCCCGGGCCTCCCGCCGGGACACCCGGTCGTGGGCCCGGATCTGCTCGGCGATCTGCCAGCCGACCGTGTACACGGGGGTGAGCGCGGTCATCGGATCCTGGAAGACCATGGCGATCTCCCGTCCCCGTACCGCACGCATCTCCTTGTCGGGGAGCGCGAGCAGGTCGCGGCCCTGGAAGCGGACCTCGCCCGACACCGTCACGTTCGGGTTGGTCAGCAGCCGCAGCACGGCCAGCATCGACACGCTCTTGCCGGACCCCGACTCGCCCACCACCCCCAGGATCTCCCCGGGCGCCACCGAGAAGGAGAGGCCGTCGACGGCGGTGACGGAGCCCTGGCGGGTGCGGAACGACACCCGCAGGTCACGTACGTCCAGCAGGGGTTCAGGCATGGCGGGCCCTCGGGTCGAGTCGCGCGTACAGGATGTCCACCAGGGCGTTGGCGAGGACCACGAAGAACGCCGCGTACAGCACGGTCCCCATGATCACGGGCAGGTCCAGGTTCTGCAGGGCGTCAAAGGTGAGCTTGCCGATGCCGGGCAGGCCGAAGACGACCTCGGTGAGCAGCGCGGCGCCGCCCACCAGCGCCCCGAAGTCCAGACCGAACAGCGACACGATGGGGATGAGGGAGCAGCGCAGGGCATGGCGGACCAGGATGCGCCGCTCCGACAGACCCTTGGCGCGGGCCGTACGGGTGTAGTCCTCGCCCAGCGCGGTGACGACCTCGCCGCGCAGCAGCCGGGCGTAGATCCCGGCGTACAGCAGCGCCAGGGTCAGCCACGGGAAGAGCATGTGCAGCGCCCACTGACCCGCGTCCTGGCTCAGCCCGACGTATCCCGGTGGCGGCACCCAGGAGAACACCGAGTCGTGCAGCTGCTTCTGGGTGATGAGGTTGACGACCTCACCGAGCCAGTACGCCGGCAGCGAGACGCCGACCACGCCGACCAGCATGATCAACGGATCGGCGGCCTTGCCGCGCAGGGCCGCCGCGGCCGTGCCCATGATGATGCCGGCCGTCATCCAGATCAGCGCCGCGCCGATGACCAGCGACAGGGTGACCGGGGTGGCCTGCAGGATCTGCGGAATGACCTTGGAGCCCCGGTTGACGAACGACTCCAGGTCCCGGTCGACCAGCAGGTGACGCATCATCAGCAGATAGCGGACCGGCATCGGCCGGTCGAGTCCGAAGGAGTGCCGTACCTGGGCGAGCGTGGCCGGGTCGGCGTTGCGTCCCGCGATGCGGGCCGCGGGGTCGACGCCCGGGGTGGCGAAGAAGATCAGGAACACCAGCACGCTGATCGCGAACATCACCAGCAGGGCCGAGCCGAAGCGTTTGAGGGCGAACTGGAGCATGGAGGTCACACCCCTCCGCGCAGTCGGGCGCCCGGGTCGAGCGCGTCGCGCACTCCGTCGCCGAGGACGTTGAGCGCCGCCGTGGTCAGGGCGATCAGCAGACCGGGGGCGATGGTGACAGCGGGGCGGGTGTAGAGCAGCCCCAGGCCGTCCTCGATGATCGTGCCCCAGCTGGCGTCGGGCGGCTGGACGCCGACGGACAGGAAGGACAGCGCCGACTCGGTGAGCATGGCCAGCGCGGTCATCAACGGGACGAAGACGATCGCCGTGGGCAGCACGTTCGGCAGCACCTCCCGGCGCAGGATGCGCAAGGTCGGGGCGCCCGAGCCGACGGCCGCGTGGATGTACTCCTTGTTGCGCAGCACCAGCACCTGGCCGCGCAACGGCCGGGCGATGTACGGCACATAGATCGCTGCGATGATCGTGACCGGCAGCCACAGGCTCCCGGCGTCCACGGTGAGCGGCCCCAGACGCAGCCCGTTGGTGAGCAGGACGACCGACAGACAGATGGCCAGCAGGTACACCGGGAACGCCCAGATGACGTCCAGGATCCGGGAGATGACCGCGTCCACGACACCTCCCGCGTACCCGGCGACCACTCCGACGGCCGTACCGAGGACGCAGGTGAGCAGGGCCGCCGTGAACCCGATGAACAGGCTGGTACGGCCGCCGTGCAGCAGGCGGGCCATCACGTCGCGGCCCTGGTTGTCGGCGCCGAGGAAGTAGTGGGCGGGGTCCCAGGTGGGGCCGATCGGCGTGACGCCGAGGCCGAGGCCGGTGCTGCTCGGGGTCAGCACCGGCACGGTCCTGCCGTCGACGACCGTGGTGCCGGAGACATGGGACTGGAACGGGTCGGTGTGGGCGATGTGGCCGGCGTACAGCGGCGCGCACAGGACCGCCACCACGACGATCAGCAGGACGACGGCCGCGGCCAGCGCCGACCTGTTGCGCACCAGGTCGGCGGCGGCTGTCCGCCAGGGGCCCGGCGAGCGCCGGGCCTCGGTCGACGGAGCGGGAAGCGTGCGGCTCATTTCACCCACATCTGCCCGACGAGCATGTAGAACTGCTTGCTGAACTGGTAGTTGCCGACCCGCTTCGACGTGAAGTCGATCAGCTTCGGGTTGATCAGCGGAACGACCGGGGACTGGGCCATCAGCTCCTGGTCGATGGTGCCCCACTGCTGGTCGGCGCTCTTCTGGTCGGTCTGCGCGGTCTTCAGCGCGGTCTGCATCTTCGCGTCGATGCCCTTGTCGCAGAACCCGGCGATGTTGATGCTGGAGTCGCTGCCGGGATGGTACGAGGCGCAGGACAGCAGCACGTTGAGGAAGTCGGAGGCCGCCGGATAGTCCTGGTACCAGGACGTCAGCGCCAGCTGCACCTTGTTCTTGGTGTTCTGGATGTAGGTGAACTGGATGTTCGCCGACAGCGGCTTGAGCTTCGCCTTGTAGCCGAGCTGGGTGAGCAGGCTCTGCAGGTACTGTCCGATCGACTTCTTGACGTCGTCGTCCTCGACGACGATGCCGACCTCCTGCCCCGCCGTACCGGACTGCTTCACCAGCTGCTTGGCCTTGGCCAGGTCCGCGGCCGACCAGGTCGTGCCGCCGCCCTTGGTGTAGGCGCACGTGTCTACGTGCCCGGGGAAGCCCGCCGGCAGGATCGTGCACGCGGGAGAGGCGAGGTTCTTGCCGCCGTACAGGCGCACCACGGCGGACCGGTCGACGGCCCAGTTGATCGCCTGGCGGGCCAGCTTGTTGTCGAAGGGGGCCATGTTGACGTTCAGCGTCGCGTAGTAGAACGCGGTGAGCGGGTTCACGTGCACCTGGGAGGCGTACTTGGTGCCGATCTCGTTGAGCCGGTCGGCGGGCGGCGGGTCGAACATCCAGTCCGCCTGGCCGTTCTGGACAGCGGTGACCTCGGACTCCACGGTCTGCCCGAAGGCGTAGTCGATGACGTCGGGATAGCCCTCGGGCTGGGCCGGGCGCGACCACTCCTTGAAGTGCGGGTTGCGCACCAGCTTCAGCGCCCGGTTCGGGTCGTACGAGGCGGCCATGTAAGGACCGGTCGTCGGCAGCGGCGTGGTGCCGGCGTCCTTCGCCGGCGAGTCCTTCGGTACGACGCTGGCGTGCGGGACGGCCAGCTTGTACGGGAACTCCGAATCCGGGGCGGTGAGGTTGACGGTGACCGTGCCGGCGCTCGCGTCGCCGATCACGCCTCCCTTGAGCGTGCAGGAGGCAGGCGTCTTCAGACAGGCGTCGGCGCCGACGATGCCGTTGTAGAACGTGCCCGCGGTGGGACTGGAGACCTTGAAGATGCGCTGGAAGGACGCCACCACGTCGTCGGTCGTCAGGGCCTTGCCGTTGGAGAAGGTGATGCCCTTGCGGAGCGTGAAGGTGTACGTCTTGCCGCCGTTGGTCACCTTCGGCATCGCCGCCGCGAGGTCCGGGACGACGGTGAACGACTGCTGGCCGCCGACCTTCTTGAACGAGAGCAGCCCGTCGTACATGGACTGGTACAACTGCCAGTACTGGAGGGTGTAGTTGACCTGCGGGTCGAAGCTGCCCGCGGCCGCGTGGGCGATGAGCTTCAGCGTGCCGCCCTTGTGCTGCGGCTGGAACGCGGCGGAACCGGAACCCGACGTGGACGCGGTCGGGCCGGAGGAGGAGCCGCCGTCGGAGGACGAACAGGCGGCGGCGGTCAGGGCGAGGACGACAGTGGCGGCGGCGACCGCGCTCCGTCTTGTGGTGCGGGACATCCAGGGAACTCCCGTCGGAGGATCAGTCGGTGGAGTCGAGAAAGGAGCCCACGACCCGGAGGAAGAGCTCCTCCTCCTCGACGTGCGGCATGTGGCTGGAGTGCTCGAAGAAGTGCCAGCGCACGTCGCGGACGTGGTCGGCGAAGGGCTTGACGGTCTCGGGAGTCGCCTCGTCGTACCGTCCGGACACCAGCAGGGTCGGCGCCTCGATCAGATGCAGCCGGTCGATGACCGACCAGTCCTTCAGCGTCCCGACGACATGGAACTCGTTGGGCCCGTTCATCGTGTGGTACACGGTCGGATCGGCCTCGATGTTGTCCCAGGTGGCCTGCACCTCCGGGGGGTTGGGGACCAGACGGCACACATGGCGCTCGTTGAAGACCTGCTCGGCGGCCCGGTAGTCCGGGTGGTCCGTGGTTCCGGCCGTCTCATGGGCCAGCAGGGTGTGCTGCACCTGCGGCGGCAGCGCCTCCCGCAGCTCGTGCGCCGCCGCCAGCCACAGCTCCATGGAGGCGGGGGAGTCGGCGATGACCAGGCCGCGCAGGCCGGGCGGCCGACGTACGGCGTGCTCGGCGGCCAGCATGCCGCCCCAGGACTGGCCGAGGAGGTGGTAGCCGTCGGCGATGCCCAGCGTCTTGAGCAGGCAGTCCAGTTCGTCGAGGAAGAGCTGGACGGTCCAGAAGTCGGCGCCCTTGTCGGGCAGGTGGGTGGACAGCCCGGTGCCGAGCTGGTCGTAGTGCACCACGGGGCGGCCCTGCCGGGCGATGCCCGCGATGCTCAGCGTGTAGTCGTGACCGGCGCCGGGCCCGCCGTGCAGGACGACCAAGGGTGTCCTGCCCGGTTCGCCCGTGATCCGGTACCAGGTGGACCAGCCGTTGAAGTCGACGGTTCCGGTGTGGTTCGGTTCGGGGATCGCCACGAGGAAGCCTCCCAGACCGGCCGGAAATCAGCCGACCTCTGTCTGCAATGAGATGGGTGTGACGGATGGATGAGATGGTGAAGGGGTAAAAGGTCAGCGCACAAGACCTTTTGATCGGGGCGGGGCAAGACGTAACGGCGAGTTCACGTGGCCCCCGCGCGTTTACAGAGGCGTCGCTTGCTGGGGAGGACTCCTGACATCCGTATCTGAGTCACTGGAACCCGAGTCACCGGAACCCGAGTCACGGGAACGTGAAGCGCCGGAGCCCGTGTCGCCGGAGCCCGCGTCTCCGGAACCCGCGTCTCCGGAGCCAGCGTCTCCGGAACCCGGGGACGAGTTCTCCCGCGTGCTCGACCGCGTCCTGCTCGGCGGCACACCGACGTCCTCGCTGCGCCCGGTCCGCGTGGCCTCGGCGGTCGACGAGGTCTCCGACCGGCTGCTCACCGCGATCGCCGTCGGGGACTTCCTGCCGGGCGAACGGCTGCCGCCCGAACGCGAGCTCACCGGGCTGCTTCAGGTGAGCCGCCCCACCGTGCGCGAGGCTGTCGCCCGCCTGCAGGCTCTGGGTGTCATCGAGACCCGGCGGGGCCGCAACGGCGGCGCCTTCGTCCGGGACAGCTGGACCGCGTCCTCCGGCGCCGCGGTCCGCCGTACGCTGCTTCCCCGGTGGGAGGAGTTCGAGCAGCTCTTCGACCTTCGGGGCCTGGTGGAGGGCATGGTGGCCGCGACGGCCGCCCGGCGCCGGAAGCCCGAAGATCTGGAGCCGATGCGCGAGGCGCTGGCCGCCCACCTCTCCGCGAGCAGCCCCCGTGAGGAACAGGCCGCCGACAGCGCGTTCCACCGGAGCATCTGCGCGGCCACCCACAACCCGCAGATCGCTTTGCTCAGCCGGGACCTGCTGACCCGGATCAGCCTCGGCTTCCCGGTCGAGCCCTGGGGCCGGGGCGAGCGGACCCACTTCCACCGGGCCGGCGAGGGGCACACGGCCCTGTACGAGGCCATCGCGGCGGGCGAGCCGGAGCGCGCGGAGGAGATCGCCCGGGAGCACTTCATGATCAGCGCCGGGATGATCCGGGACGTACTGGCCCGCGTCCGGGCCGCGGAGTCATCCTGACCACATCACCCGCCCGCGGTCCCACCGGTCGACGAGTGCGCCGGCCGGCGGGTACTGCGGCAGGGAGTACCGGTTGCGCCACAACGGGCTCGTGCCGAACCGCGCTTCACCCTGTGCCCGGAGTGCCGCGGTGTGCCTCAGCCGCGGGCGGGTTCCGCGGCGTCGGTCCGGCGGAACGCCCAGTCCGTCCTCGGCTCCACCACGAACCGGAAGACCCGCCGTACGGGCGGGGTGCACAGCACGGTCACGACCGTGGCGGCCACGACGGTGACGGTGATCTCGCCGAGCGGCCCATGGACCCAGGCGGGCCCGTACCCGCCCCAGAACTTGGCGCCCTGGGCGACGAACCCGTGCAGCAGATAGCCGTAGAGCGTGCCCGCGCCCAGCGCGGTGAACCAGGTGCGCCGGCCGGGCACCCAGGAGAGGAAGCAGGCGACCAGCAGCAGGGAGCACCCGAAGAGCGCCAGTGTCATCACGGGACCGGCCCAGGCGGGTGCGCCCAGTTCCACGGCACTGTCGTCGTGGAAGAACCAGGCACCGGCCATCCGCGGCACCGCCCAGTACGCCACCCCGAGCGCGCCGGCGAACACCGGCACCGCCAGCAGGCGTACCCGCCGACGGCGCACCAGCCGGAAGTGCTCCGGCTTCAGGCACAGACCCAGCACGAAGTACGGCAGGAACTGCAGGGTGCGCTGCAGGGCGAGATCGTCGCCGATCGGTGCCACGGTGGCCAGCGCGGCGATGGCGAGAGCGACGGGGAGCGGCCACCGCAGGGTCCGCCACAGCGGGGTGGTGAGCCGCCAGATGAACAACGCCGCCAGGAACCAGGTCAGATACAGCGGGTCCAGCAGGCTGATCGGACGGTCGGGGGCGCTGTCGGTCCACCGGGTGTAGAGGGTGTACGCCGTCTCGAACACCACGTACGGCACGACCAGTTGGGTCACCAGCCGCTTGATCCGGTCCGGGCTGCCGTCCCAACTCCGTGAGAAGTAGCCGGAGATGATGATGAACGCCGGCATGTGGAAGGCGTAGACGAACATGTAGAGCGCGCTGGCCGCCCTGCTGCCGTCCCGCAAAGGCTCCCACGCGTGTCCCGCCGCGACCAGCACGATGGTGAGGTACTTGGCGTTGTCGAAGAACGCGTCGCGCTGCTTCGCCGGCCCGGCGGCGGCCCGGGTCGGCGAAGGCGTCGCTCTCGACTCCGACGGCGGCCTTTCGGGAGGCGGAGCGACGGTGCTGGTGTCACCGGCAGTGACGGTGGTGGTGTCGCGGTGAGGCATCCGGAGCGCTTGACCGACTGGGGATGCCGTAAACCTCCGCGGGGCACGTTGTGGCGCACCTCATAGGAGGGTCGCGTGATCGCTCAGCGGGCCGGGGACCGAGTCCGGTCCGGGCCGGACCGGGCCGAGGAGCGCAGCGTCCCGACCGTCTTCAGCAGCCGGTCGGCCGGGTCGCGCAGGGTCGGATGGGCCAGGACCGTGTTCCGCAGCCCGCGCACCGGCCTGCGCCACAGCTTGTGCGCCGCCGCCACCGGGTGGGGCCGGACCGCGAACCCCTCGCCGACCCGCAGCTCGCGGGTCTTGAGCCAGTCCTTCCACTCCTTGTCGCCGCGTCCCAGGTCCATCAGCCGTACGCCCTCCCGGGCCGCCGCCTCGGCCATCCGCAGGTGCATGATCAACCCGGGGGAGTAATAGCTGAGCTCGGGGTCGTACGCGGTGAACCAGGCCGCGAACACCGTGCGTGACGTCGGCCCGAAGTGGGCGGCCACCGGCCGGTCCCCGGCGTACAGCACCGACAGCACGCCGAAGAAGTGCTCCTCGCGGACATGGAAGAGATGGTTCACCAGGTCGACGATCCAGGGCCGCGCGAACCGGTCCATCCGTCCGGTCCTGCGGTACTGGGCGGACTTCCACCGCATCAGCGTGCGCAGCACCGCCGGGTCCCGCTCGTCGTAGACGAACCGCATCTCACCCAGGTCACGCCCCAGGCGGCGCTCCTTCTTCAGGGTCGTCTTCGCCAGCCCCGGATACGTGCCGCGCAGCCACTTCGCGTAGTCGTCGCCGCCGGGCTCCAGGTCGATCACCGGAGAGGCGAAGGTTCCGGTGACATGTCTGCCGAACGGCTTCTGCTCCTCGACGAGATGGTCGAACTCGAAGATGGACAGCCCACAGGCCCGCAGCAGTTCGTCGGAGTCCCAGGTGACCCCGGGTCTGTGGACGAGGGCCTGGCAGTCGGACAGGCCGAGACCGATGGCCCGGCCGACGCCCAGGGCGTTGCGTTCGAACGGGAAGAACCCCACGGGCTCCCCGCCCTCGCGCAGGATCGCCACCCGCGCCCCGCCGCGGTGTCTGCCGACCCCCATGGCGAACTCCGGTGCCAGGAAGGGGTTGGCGTACACGGGTGATTCGTCCATCGCCCGATGCCAGGCCTCGCGCAGCGAGGCGTCCAGTTCGCCGGTTCTGTGAACCGTCATGTCCAGTCTGCTCGTGGTGCGCATGCGCGACCGCTCCCCCCGGAACGCCGAAATGTTCGGCAAGGATCAAACGTCGCGAAACAGCACGCACGCTGTCAAGGTGTCTGCGGCAACGGGTGATCCTCGTCTGCTGTGAGCCTCACCGATCACGCCACGAGAGGGCAGGACCGCGTCTAGACTCGCGCCCCATGCGTCACACAAGCCCCATCCGGCAGTGGAAGAAGCCGTCCTCCCTCCTCACGCGCTCCGGCGCCGGCGGCGGGAGAAGAAACGTGCCTCTGCCGTATGCCGGCGGGGCTGTTCCCGGGGCATCTCCCGGGCCGGCGGGTGATGTTCCGTGAGGGGCCGCCACAAGCACTCCCGCGACCCGCGCGCGCACTGGCTGTTGCTGATCCTCGTTCTCCCGGCGATGTTCGCGGCCCTGCTGTTCGAAGGCTGGAGCAACCACGAGGTCGACGCCGCGAAGACGCGCTCCCCCTGCACCTCACCCGCCCCGGACGCGGTGGCCGACGGAAACGGCCCGGTGATCGGCATCAACCGCAACGGGATCCAGACCGCCGCCATGCCCGCCCGCACCGTCGCGCTCACCTTCGACGGCGGCCCGGACCCGGTGTGGACCCCGCGCCTGCTCGACCTGCTGCGCAGCCGCCGCGCGCACGCCACCTTCTTCCTCTACGGCGCCCAGGCCGCCCGCCACCCCGACCTGGTCCGGCGGATCCGCGCCGAGGGTCACGAGATCGGCTCGAACACGTACACCGGTGCCGTCCTCGGCGAGGCCTCGCCCGCCCGCTTCACCGCCGAACTCGACCTGACCCAGGCCGCGTTGGCGGGCACCGTGAACCTGCACACCACCCTGCTGCGGATGCCGCGCACCACCTCGCCGGACACGCTGTGCGGCCGGCAGTGGCAGGCGGCGCGAAAGGCCACCGCCCGCGGCTATGTCCTGGTCACCGCCGACAAGGCCGCCCGCAAACCGGCGCAGGGACTGGTCCGGCAGTTCAGCCAGACCGAGACCGCCTACCAGGAGACCCGCAAGCTCCTCGGCGACCGCGGCGTCGACCGCTTCACCACCGTGTCCGACGGGCTCGGCCTCACCCCGTACACACCGGTGCGGGCCGTCGCCCGCTGGCAGGGCACCGCCCTGATCTGGGGCACCGCCCTCGGTCGCGGTTTCTCGCACGCCATGACCTGGGTCCTCGGGATCGCCGGTGCCCTCGGCGTCCTGCGCCTGGCCGGGCTCGCCTTCTTCGCCCGCGCCCATGTCCGACGGCTGGAACGCTTCCGGCCCGGCGCGCCCTGGATGCGGGAGGTGACGGAACCGGTGACGGTGCTCGTCCCGGCGTACAACGAGGAGGCCGGCATCGCCTCCACGGTGTACTCGCTCCTGGAGTCCACCCACCGCGACCTGCAGATCATCGTGATCGACGACGGCTCCACGGACCGTACGGCCGAGATCGCCGCCACGATCGACGACCCGCGCGTGGAGGTGATCCGCCAGTCCAACGCGGGCAAGGCCGCCGCCCTCAACACCGGTCTGGCACAGGCCCGGCACGCCATCATCGTCATGGTCGACGCCGACACCGTCTTCGAACCGGACGCCGTGCACCGGCTGATCCAGCCGCTGGCGCATCCGGCCGTCGGCGCGGTCAGCGGCAACACCAAGGTCGGCAACCGGCGCGGTCTGCTCGCCAAGTGGCAGCACCTGGAGTACTGCTTCGGCTTCAACCTCGACCGGCGGATGTTCGAGGTCCTGGAGTGCATGACGACCGTCCCCGGTGCCATCGGCGCCTTCCGCCGGGACGCGCTGCTCGGCGTCGGCGGGGTCAGCGACGACACCCTCGCCGAGGACACCGACCTCACGATGGCCCTGTGGCGGGCCGGCTGGCGGGTGCTCTACGAGGAGTCCGCCATCGCCTGGACCGAAGTGCCCACCTCGCTGCGGCAGTTGTGGCGACAGCGCTACCGCTGGTGCTACGGCACCATCCAGGCCATGGGCAAACACCGCGGCGCCGTCCTGGGCGTCGGCACGGCCGGGCGCTTCGGCCGCCGCGGACTGACCTACCTCGCGCTCTTCCAGGTCGTCCTCCCGCTGCTGGCGCCGGTCATCGACGTCTACGCCCTGTACGGCGTGCTGTTCCTCGACCCGCTGCAGTCGGCCGGCGTCTGGTTCGCCTTCCTCGCCGTCCAACTGGTCAGCGCCGGGTACGCGTTGCGGCTGGACGGGGAGCGACGGCGGACCCTGTGGTCGATGCCGCTGCAGATCTTCGTCTACCGGCAGCTGATGTACCTGGTCGTCATCCAGTCCGTGGTCGCCCTGCTGCTGGGCAGCCGGCTGAGGTGGCAGCGCATGAAGCGCTCCGGCACCGCGGCTGAACAGATCGGCGGTCCCGCCCCGTACAAGAGCGTGCCGACGAGATGATCCCGACGCTCCGAGGGGCTGAACAGGCCGATGGACGACTGGACCGACCACCCGCAGGGCACCGCCCCGCACGACAGCACGACCACCGGCCCTGGGCACGCCGGTACGCCCGGTCCGGCACATGCCGGTACGCCCCGCTCGGCGCAGGCCGACCTGACTGACTCGGAGGGAGCCGACGTACCGGGGCCGGCGCATGCCGGTACGCCCGGTCCGGAACGCGTCGGTATGTCCGGTCCGTGGCGTGGCGGCGTGTCCGGTCCGGCGCAGGCCGGTGCGCCCGGTCCGTGGCATGCCGGCACGCCCGGCCCCGCGCACGTAGCCATGTCCGGTCCACCGCATGACGCCATGACCGGCTCCGGGCACGTCGCCATGACCGGTCAGCCGGACGTCGGCGCGAGCGGCCCGGCACCGGCCGGGGGGACCCGTCCGGCACATGCCGGCGCGGGCCGGGCGGTGCCCTACGCGCCGCCGCCCTCGACGCGGACGGCACCGCTGCCCGGCATGCCCTCACCCGCCCCGCCCGGCCGCACCGGCGAGGAAAGCCGCCCCGAGCGCGGCAGCAGAGTTCCCCGCGCGCGTCCCTCCCGGCGCCGCCGGGCCGTGCGGGCGGCGGTCCTCCTGCTGGGCGGGCTGCTCGTCACCTGCGCCGGAACGTACGTGTGGGCCGGCAACCGGCTCGACCAGCAGGTCGACCTCGGCGCGCTCACCGACCGCGCTGCCCCGGGCAAGGGCACCAACTACCTCGTCGTGGGTTCCGACAGCCGGGAGGGACTGTCCTCGCAGGACAGGAAGAACCTGAACACCGGCTCGGCGCAGGGCCGTCGTACGGACTCCATGATCCTGCTGCACACCGGTGCCGGCGGCACCACGATGCTGAGCCTGCCGCGCGACTCGTGGGTGACCCTCCCGCCGTACGTCGATCCCGGCACCGGCAGGAACTACCGTGCCGCACCGAACAAGCTGAACGCCGCGTTCTCGCTGGGCGGCCCGGAGCTCCTCGTCCGCACCGTGGAGCGCAACACCGGAGTGCACATCGACCATTACGCCGAGATCGGCTTCGCGGGGTTCGTCGGGGTGGTGGACGCGGTCGGCGGCGTGGACCTGTGCCTCGACCGACCCATCAAGGACAAGGCCTCAGGGGCGAACCTGCCCCAGGGCTGCCAGACCCTCGACGGCGCGGACGCGCTCGCGTTCGTCCGGCAGCGCAAGCAGGAGGCCCAGGGCGACCTGGGTCGCACCCGCAACCAGCAGAAGTTCCTGACCGCCCTCGCCGCCAAGGCGACGACCCCGGGCACCCTTCTCGACCCGGCCAAGTCCGCCCCGGCGGTCTCCGCGGGCCTCGACACGCTCGTCGTGGACAAGGACACCGGCCTGCCGCAGCTCGTGTCCCTGTTCCAGGCGATGCGAGGCGTGACCGGCGGTGGCAGGCAGCTCAACGTGCCCGTCTCCAACCCGAACCTCACCACGTCCAAGGGCAGCGCCGTGCAGTGGGACGCGGCCCGCGCCCGGAAACTGTTCGACGAACTCAAGCAGGACCGTCCGGTGACCGTCCCGCGCCAGAACTGACCGGGGGCCCAGAGGAAAGGCGTCCCCGCGTCCAGCCCCGACAGGACCCTGCCGTACAGCTCCAGGTTGGTGGCCGGGTTCACTAAGGAGTGCACACTCAGGGCGTGCAGATCACGCACCGCCCGCCGCACGGGCACCTCCCGGCGCAGCGAGGAGGCACCGGAGGCCGACGAGATCGGGCACGACGGGGTCCCTCACCGTGACGCGGATCCCTCGACGTGTCAACGTCCCGCACCCCGACGGCCGACACCCGACGGACCGTACGGTGACGGGAGTTGTCAGAGCAGCAACCGCTTCTCCTTGGCGACCGCCACCGCTCCGGCCCGGGTTTCCACCCCCAACTTGCCGTAGATCCGGCCGAGGTGGGTCTTGACCGTCGCCTCGCTGATGAACAGAGCCCGGGCGATCTCCCGGTTGCCCAGGCCTCGGGCGAGCTGTTCGAGGATCTCCTGCTCGCGCGGGGACAGGGCGGGGTGCGGGCTGCGCAGCCGGCTCAGGAGCCGGTCCGCGACGGGGGCGGACAGCGCGGTGCGGCCCGCGGCGGCGTTGCGGATCGCCGTGAACAGCTCCTCGGGCTGTTCGGCCTTGAGGAGGTAGCCGGTGGCGCCGGCCTCGATGGCACGGGTGACGTCGGCGTCGGTGTCGAACATGGTGAGCACCAGGACCCGTGGACCGGCCGCGCTGTCCTCGGTCAGATGCCGGGTGGCCGTCACGCCGTCCATTCCGCCGTCGAGCTGAAGGTCCATCAGGACGACGTCGGGCCGCAGCCGGGCGGCCATCGCGAGCGCCTCCTCGCCGGTCGCGGCCTCACCGACCACGTCGATGCCCTCGGCGCTGGACAGCAGGGCGCGCAGTCCGGCGCGTATGACGGCGTGGTCGTCGCACAGCAGCAGCCGGACGGAGGGCGCGGACACCGGCGTACTCACGAAACGGGCTCCTTCGAGGGGGTGGTGGGGTGCGGGCCGGCCAAGGATGCCAGGGGGACGGCGGCCGAGACGACGGTGCCGTCGCCGGGGGCGGACTCCACCGTGAGCGTGCCACCCGCCTGCCGGGCCCGGATCCGCATGGCCGGCAGCCCGTGTCCCCGCTCCCGGTCGGCACCCGCGGCACCCGCTGCGGCCGCGGTGCTCGGGGCGTTGACATCGAAGCCGCGGCCGTTGTCGGCGATGTCCACAGAGACCTGGTCGTCCAGGCAGGTCAGGGTCACCGCGGCCCGGGTCGCCGCCGCGTGTTCGCGGACATTGGCCAGCGCCCCCTGGGCGATGCGCAGGAGGGCCGCCTCGACCCGTTCCGGCAGCCGGCCCGGGTCGCCCTCGCGCCGGAACTCCACGGTGAGTCCGGGACCGCTCTCCCGTTCGGCGAGGGCGGCCAGCGCGCCCGGGAGAGCGTGCTCGGCGAGATCGGCCGGGGCCAGGTCGTGCACGAACCGGCGGGCCTCCGCGAGGTTGCGGGAGGTGATCTCGGCCGCGTCCCGCAGGTGGGCGTGGGCCGTGTCCGGGTCGGTACGCCAGACCCGCTCGGCGGCCTGGAGCAGCATCCTCTGGCTGGACAGGCCCTGGGCGACGGTGTCGTGGATCTCCGTGGCCAGCCGCTGGCGTTCCGCGAGGACACCGGCCCGCCGTTCGGTGGCCGCGAGGTCGTGGCGGGTGCGGACCAGGTCCTCGATCAGGACGCGCTGCCGGGCCCCTTGGCGCTGCAGGTGGACCAGTACGGCGGTGGCGACCGCGGTGACGGCCGGCGGGGCCACGACCATGTTCGGGTTGAGTGAGCCGTCCGCCGCCCGCACCTCGGAGACGACGACCAGGATGGTGAGCAGTGCCGCGAGCGGCACCGCGAGCCGGGGCGGCAGCGCGTGCAGCCCGGCGAACAGCAGCGGCATCGCGCACCAGGTGGCGCTCGGCGCGAGCACCAGCACAACGACCCAGACGGCGGACACCGAACCCAGCCAGGCCAGATGGCGGGTGGTCGGAGGTGAGCCGGGGCGCGGCGCCGGCGCCAGGAAGCGTCCGAGGACGTAGAGCAGACAGAAGGCCGCGAACAGCGCCACCACCCACCCGGTGCGCGCTCCGCCCTGGTCACGGGTCAGGAAGCGGGCGAACGATGAGCCGAGCAGCAGGAAGAACGCGACGTCCACGGTCGTGGCCAGCCAGCGCTCGTCGGGATCGGTGTGGTGCATCCTCCGTGTCTAACGCGGCGGACGCCGGATCGCATCAGCCGATCGGCTGACATGGGGGACCACCGAACCGCTCGCGGACCCGAGCCCGTTGACCGAGCCCGGCACCCCCTCCCCGCACCGAGGCTGTTGGCACAGCCCACACCACTTCCGCGAACTCAGGGGACCACCGCATGACCGGCAAGAACCTCACCGTCAACCGCGCCGGCCTCGGCCACCGCATCGGCTACGCCCTGCGCCACCCCGACCGGGTGCCCCGCCATCTGGTCCGCGCCACCCGGGACCTGTGGCTGCGCCACCGCCACCGGGACCACGTCTCCTACTACCGGGCCGTGATGCGCTCGGACACCCGCACCGACCCGGACGCGGCGGTCGGCAGCCGCAACCGGGAGCGGTGGCTCGCACTCGGCGCGATGCAGTTCGACTACCTGGTCGGCCACGGTCTGCGCCCCGAACACCGCATGCTGGAGATCGGCTGCGGCAACCTGCGTGGCGGCTGGCGGTTCATCCGGCACCTGGAGACCGGGCACTACCACGGCATCGACATCTCGCCCGACATCCTCGTCGCCGCGCAGGACACCATCGTGGAGATGGGTCTCCAGCAGCGGCTGCCCACCCTGACCCCGGTCCGCGACCTGACCCTGCGGTTCCTGCCGGACGCCCACTTCGACGTCGTCCACGCGCACAGCGTCTTCTCGCACTCGCCGCTCCCGGTCATCGAGGAGTGCCTCGCCCACGTCGGCCGCGTACTCGCGCCGGGCGGCTGGTTCGACTTCACCTTCGACCGCACCGAGGGCGAGGAACACCACGTGCTGCGGGAGGACTTCTACTACCGCACCGAGACGCTGGTCGCCCTGGCCGAGCGCTACGGCCTCAAGGCCCGCCTCATGGACGACTGGGAGAAACTGCCCCACGGCCAGTCCAAGATCCGTGTCACCCACGGGGACGCGACCTGATCAGGCTCGGGCCCGTGAACCGCCCTCCTGTCACGCGGTGATCGTCACCCCCGGAGCATCCCCGCGGGGCCAAGCCTTTCCGACATCACCGCAGGGGGGTTGTCCGGACATTCCTCGGCCCCTAGGCTCCCTCGGAGCAAGCGCTTTCTGCGTGAGCCCCGCAAGCCGTCGAGGAGTACCGCATGCCCCCGCTCCCAGCCCGCCGCCGCGTCGCCGTGGTCGGCACCGGCGCGATCGTCAGCGGCAGTCATCTGCCCGCGCTCAGAGCCCACTCGGACCGGACGGAACTGGTCGCCGCCGTCGACGTGGACCAGGACCGCCTCGACCGGTTCCGGGAACTCGCGGGCGGCGACGTCGCCGGATACACCTCGATGGCCGCCATGCTGGACGCCGTGCGCCCCGACCTGGTCCTCATCGGCACACCGCCCTCCCTGCACCGCGCGCAGACGGTCGCGGCCCTGAAGGCGGGTGCCTGGGTGCTGTGCGAGAAGCCGCTGGCCCTCTCGCTCGCCGAGTACGACGAGATCGCGGCGGCCGAGGAGGCCTCGGGGGCGTACGCCTCGGTCGTCTTCCAGCACCGCTACGGATCCGGCGCCGTCCACGCCCGTGAACTGATCGCGAGCGGCGCGCTGGGCGCCCCCCGCGTCGCGCACTGCCAGACCACCTGGCACCGCGACGCCGCCTACTACGCCGTACCGTGGCGCGGAAAGTGGTCCACCGAGGGCGGCGGCCCGACCATGGGTCACGGCATCCACCAGTACGACCTGCTGCTGCACCTGCTCGGCCCCTGGACGGAGATCCGGGCGATGGCCGCGCGCCTGGTCCACGACACCGAGAGCGAGGACGTCTCGACGGCCCTGGTCCGGTTCGAGAACGGCGCCCTGGCCACCGTCGTCAACAGCGTGCTCTCCCCGGACGAGGTCAGCCGCATCCGCATCGACTGCGCCGACGCGACCGTCGAGCTCACCCACCTCTACGGCCACCGCAACGAGGACTGGGTCTACACCCCGGCCCCGCACGTCCCCTCCGAGCGCGCCGAGGCCTGGCGCACCCCCGCCACGGACGTGCCCAGCTCCCACACGGCCCAGCTCGGCGCGCTCCTCGACGCGTACGACAACGGTGTCAGGCCACCGACCAGCGGCACCGAGGCCCGTGCCACCCTCGAGTTCGCCGCCGCCCTCTACAAGGCGGCGTTCACCGGCGACCCGGTGCACGCGGGTGAGATCGGGCCCGGCGACCCCTTCTACCCGGCCATGCACGGAGACCACCCCCACTGGGCCCCCAAGGAGCGCGCATGAGCATCCGCGTCAGCCACGTCCACGGCGAGCACATCGCGGTCGAGGCCGCGGACGGCACCGAGATCCTCCGCTACGTCTACCGCCCCGACCCCGACGCCTTCGAGGCCCGCAAGCCCTACGCCCACCCGGTGCGCACCCTCGCCGGACGCACGGTCACCGGCTACCGCCCGAACGACCACCGCTGGCACAAGGGCCTGCAGATGACCGCGAGCCATCTGTCCGGACAGAACTTCTGGGGCGGCAACTGCTACGTCCACGGCCAGGGCTACCTGCCGCTGCCCGAGCGGGTCGGCTCGATGCGGCACGACGGCTTCCCCGCGTTCACGGTCGAGGACGACCGGCTCGCCTTCACCGAGGAGCTCACCTGGGTGGAGAACGGCGGCGCGGAATGGGCGCGCGAGGAGCGGGGTCTGGCGGTCCACTCGGTCGACGAGGAGACCGGCGCCTGGGCGCTGGACTGGTCGATCCGGCTGACCAACCTCCGTGACGAGCCGCTCGTCTTCGGCTCGCCGACCACCGCGGGGCGTGAGATGGCCGGCTACACCGGTCTGCAGTGGCGCGGCCCGCGCGACTTCACCGGCGGCACGGTCCTCGCCCCGGACACCGACGCGGACGCGGACAAGGTGATGGGCTCGCAGGGCCCCTGGATCGCCTTCACCACCGAGCACGACGAGTTCGACGGGCACTCCACCCTCGTCTTCGCGCACGCCCCCGAGAACCTCGACCCGAACTCGGCCATCCACGAGTCGCACTGGTTCGTGCGTTCCGAGCCGTTCCCGACGGTCGCGTTCTCGTGGGCGTTCTTCGAGGAGTTCGAGCTGCCGCCCGGCGAGTCCTTCGCCTACCGCTACCGGGTCGTCGTCGCGGACGGCGCCTGGGACGGCGACCGCGTCGGCACGTACCTGGAGGGGCTGCCGTGGTGAACGACCCCACGCCCGTGAAGCCGGCCCTTCCGCACCCCCTGCCCGGCGCCGTCGGACTGTCCCATCTCAGCGCCTACGACTGGGAGGCCGCCGACGGAGTCTGCGGCGGCAGCCCGCACCTGCATCTGGTGTGCACGGAGGCGTACGTCGTCACCGGCGGCCGGGGGGCGGTCCAGACGCTCAGCCCCGACGGTTACCGGGACATCCCCCTGGAAGCGGGCTCGGTCGCCTGGTTCACGCCGGGCACCGTGCATCGCATGGTGCAGGGCGGCGATCTGCGGATCACCGTGCTGATGCAGAACAGCGGGCTGCCGGAGGCCGGGGACGCCGTGTTCACGTTCCCCCCCGAAGTGCTCGCCGACCCAGAGAAGTACGCGGCGGCCGCGACCCTCCCGCCCGGCACGGGGCAGGAGACGGCGGCGGCCGCCCGGCGCCGCCGCGACCTCGCCGTCGAGGGCTACCTCGTCCTGCGCGAGGCACTGGTCGCCGGTGACAACGGCCCGTACGTCGCATTCCAGCGCGCCGCCGCCCGGTTGGTGCGCGCCAAGGTGCCCGCCTGGCGCGAGCTGTGGCGGGCCGGCGCGCTGGCCACCGCCGAACGCACCGGCGCCCAGCTCGACGCGCTGGCGGACGGTGCGCCGGCCTATCTCGACGAGGCCACCGCCTACGAGGCCGCGCCCACCCGGCTCGGCGGCTTCGGGATGTGCGGCCGCCGGGACGAGTACAACCTGCCGGGGACGACGCTGCCGTATCAGGGCGAATAGGACACTGCCGTACCGCGGCGAATGACAGGGGGCGGGAAGTGGGCTCAGGGGGGCCGTAGAAGAAGGTCCGAGGAAGGAAAGAGGTGACCTCGGCATGCCCGGACACAGGACAAAGGGGTTCTGCGCATCGGCCGCCGCACTCGCGCTCTGCGCGGTGCTGGCCGGGTGCGGGGGATCCGGGGAGTCGGTCGGCGGCGGCAAGACCGTGCTGCGCTACACGTGGTGGGGCAACCCCGACCGCGCGGAACGCACCCAGCAGGCCGTCGCCCTGTTCGAGAAACGCCATCCGAACGTGCAGGTGCAGACGTCGTTCTCGGGGTACGACGCCTACAAGCAGAAGCTCGCCGTCCAGGCCACCGGCGGCGACGCACCCGACGTGATGCAGCTCGACTACCGCCAGATCGACCAGTACGCCTCCGGCGGTGTCCTGCTCGACCTGGCGAAGCAGAAGGGCGTCCTGCACACCGCCGAGATCGACCCGGGTCTGCTCGCCACCGGCCGGGTGGACGGCACGCAGTACGCGATCCCGCAGGGCCGCGGCACCGAGACCGTCGTCTACGACGTCAAGACCTGGAAGGCGTCGGGCGTCCCGCTGCCGCGCCAGGGCTGGACGTGGAGCGACTGGGCCGGCGCCGTGCGCGAGTTGGCGAAGAAGACCGGCAAACCCGGGGCCACCGACCCGGGCCAGAGCGAGGACGCCTTCGAGGTCTGGCTGCGCGGCCGCGGCAAGGCCCTCTACACGAAGGACGGTGGACTCGGCTTCACCGCCGACGACTTGACCGAGTGGTGGACCTTCGCCGACAAACTCCGCCGCGAGGGCGCGGTCTCCCCGGCCGAGCAGACCACCCAGCTCGACGGC
Source organism: Streptomyces cellulosae (assembly GCF_000721105.1). Taxonomy (GTDB): domain Bacteria; phylum Actinomycetota; class Actinomycetes; order Streptomycetales; family Streptomycetaceae; genus Streptomyces; species Streptomyces cellulosae_A. Next base: position 180,851 of record NZ_JOEV01000001.1, on the reverse strand, counting down.
TCCGTCGAGAACACCCCGCTCGGCCGCGGCAAGGCCGTCAGCGACTTCAACTGGGACGCCCCCGCCAGTGGTTATCTCGCCCTCATACCGGACGGGGTCGCCCTCGCGCCGACGCCGTCCGGCGAGGACGGCACACCCGGCCAGTACTTCAAGCCGTCCATGTTCCTCGGTGTCTCCGCGCACACCGGCCATCCGAAGGAGTCGGCCGAGCTGGTCGACTTCCTCCTCAACGACCAGGACGCGGCGAAGATCCTCGGCGCCACGCGCGGCATCCCGGTCAACGAGACCATCCGCGAGCGGACCGCGTCCCAGCTCAAGGACTTCGACAAGACCGTCGCCGACTTCCAGTCGTCCCTCGAAGGCACGCTGAAGGACCCGCCGCAGGCCCCGCCCTCCGGCGACAACGCCCTGCAGACCACCTTCCAGCGCGACTACGACCAGGTGTCGTACGAGCGCATGTCGCCCCGCGAGGCGGCCGAGAACTACGTCACCGAGGCGAAGGCGGAGCTGAGGTCATGACCACCACCGACATCCCCGCACCCACCGCACGGCCGAAGCGGCCCGCCACCGCCCCGAAGCGCCGCCCCAAGCGCGAACACGAGGGCGCCGCCTGGGTGTTCCTGTCCCCGTGGGTCCTCGGCGCGAGCGTCCTCACGCTGTTGCCGATGGCCGTGTCCCTGTACCTGTCCTTCACCGACTACAACCTCTTCGACCCACCGCGCTGGGTCGGCCTGCGCAACTACACCCAGATGTTCACCGAGGACCCGCGCTACTGGCGCTCGGTCCTGACGACCCTGACGTACGTCGTCATCGCGGTCCCCCTCCAGCTCGCGCTCGCCCTCGTCGTGGCGCTCGCCCTGAAGTCCATGAGGCGCGGCAAGGCCTTCTACCGGTCCGCGTTCTACGCCCCCTCACTGCTCGGCGCCTCCATGTCGGTCGCCCTGGTATGGCGGGCGATCTTCAACGACGGCGGCACGGTGGACAACCTGCTCGGCACCGGCGGCTGGGTCAACAAGCCGGGCTGGGCGCTGCTGGCGGTGGCGCTGCTGACGGTGTGGCAGTTCGGCGCGCCGATGGTCATCTTCCTCGCGGGCCTGCAGCAGATACCCGCCGAGCTGTACGAGGCGGCCGCCGTCGACGGGGCCGGAAAACGGCGGCAGTTCGTGTCCGTCACCGTGCCGATGTTGTCCCCGGTGCTGTTCTTCAACCTGGTCCTGCAGACCATCCAGGCCTTCCAGGTGTTCACCCCCGCCTTCGCGGTCAGCGCCGGCAAGGGCGGCCCCGCCGACTCGACGCTCTTCTACACCCTCTACCTCTACGACCGCGGCTTCGTCGCCTCCCACATGGGCTACGCCTCCGCCATGGCCTGGGTGCTGCTGCTCGTCATCGGCGCCGTCACCGCGGTGCTGTTCCGCACCTCGCGCTCCTGGGTCTTCTACGCGTCTGACACCGATGGGGGAGCCCGATGACCGTCGCCTCAACCACCGCCGTACGCAAGCCCGTTCGCTGGAGCAGGCTCGCCCTCCACCTCGGCTGCCTGGCCGCCCTGCTGGTCATGCTCTACCCGCTGGCCTGGCTGCTCGCCACCTCGCTCAAGCCCGCCGACGAGGTCATCGCCAGCCTCAACCTGCTGCCCGGCCACCTGGAGTGGTCGAACTACACGACCGCCTTCGACGGCGTGAACGACGTCTCCATCTGGCGGCTGCTGTCCAACTCGCTGCTGATCGCGGGAGGCGCGGTCCTCGGCAACGTGATCAGCTGCTCGCTCGCCGCCTACGCCTTCGCCCGCCTCAGGTTCCGCTTCCGCGGCCCGCTGTTCGCCTTCATGATCGCGACGATCATGCTGCCGCACCACGCGGTGCTGATCCCGCAGTACATCATCTTCAACCAGTTGGGTCTGGTGAACACCTACTGGCCGCTGATCCTCCCGAAGTTCCTCGCCACGGAGGCGTTCTTCGTCTTCCTCATCGTGCAGTTCATGCGCGGACTGCCGCGCGAACTGGAGGAGGCGGCCCGCATCGACGGCTGCGGCCCCTTCCGCAGTTTCTTCCTGGTGATCCTGCCGCTCACCCGGCCCGCCCTCATCACCACGGCGATCTTCACCTTCATCTGGACCTGGAACGACTTCTTCACCCAGCTCATCTACCTCTTCGACCCGGACAAGTTCACGCTCACGCTCGCCCTGCGCTCCTTCGTGGACGCCTCCAGCCAGTCGTCGTTCGGCCCGATGTTCGCGATGTCGGTGATCGCGCTGCTGCCGATCGTGCTGTTCTTCCTCGCCTTCCAGCGCTTCCTGGTGGAGGGCATGGCCAGCTCCGGACTCAAGGGGTGAGCGGAATGAGTGAGATGCCCACGCGTGAGCCGGGCGAGGTCTTCGGGCCCCGGATGACCCTGTTCGCCGACGTGCTGAGCGTCGGCCTGGCCACGGCGGTGATGTGCCTGCCCCTGGTGACGGTCCCGGCCGCGCTCTCCAGTGCGTGCGCCGTGCTGCGGGGCGCGGGGGAGGGGCGGCCCGCCACCGCGGGACGGTACTTCGCCGTCCTGCGGGGCCGGCTGCGGGCCGGTGACCTGGCGGCCGGTCTGGTCGCCCTGGCGGGGGCGCTGCTGTTCGTCGCGGACCTGGCGCTGGCCGGGGCCGGGCTGCCGGGGGCACCGCTGTTCGCCGTGGCGGCCGCCGCGATCGGCGTGGGCGCCCTGGTGGTGGGCCTGAGGGCCTGCGCCCGCCCGGAGTCGCTCACCGACTGGCCGGCCGCCGTGCGTGAGGCCGCGCGGGACGCCGTACGGGACGTCGGCGGTTGCGGACTGGTGCTGCTGGCGGTGACGACGGCAGCGCTGTGCGCGTGGATGATGGTGCCGCTCGCCTTCCTGGCTCCGGGGCCACTGGCGATGGCGCTGGCCGCGATCGACGTACGGAGGTCCTGACACCACGCCGGTTCGGGCCGGTCTCCGTCCGGCCCACGCGCCCGCGCGCCCGGATGCACCGCGCCCCCCGACTTCGCCCACCGCAGTCGGGGGGCGTGCCCTTCGGCCGGACGGTTCAGCCCTCGGCGGGCGCCGGGCGCCGGGCGCCGGGTGCGGGCATCCGACGTCCGCATACTCCCCCCGCGCATCAGAGCCAGCGCGACGGGCGAGGAGACGCCGGGGCGCGACCAGTCTCCGGCTGCCTCGGGCTCCTCCCGGTCCTCCGACGAGCACACGACCTCGGGCGGTCACGGGCACTGAGCCCCGGGGCGGCCGGCCGGCCGCCGTTCCGCGGCACGGCCTCGGCGGCCGGTCAGCCGAGCGCCCGGTCCAGGTTGAAAGCGGCGCTGATCAGGGCGAGATGCGTGAACGCCTGAGGAAAGTTGCCCTGTTGCTCACCGGTGTGGCTGATCTCCTCGGCGTACAGGCCCAGATGGTTGGCGTAGGTGAGCATCTTCTCGAAGGCGAGGCGCGCGTCCTCGATCCGCCCGGAATGGACCATGGCCTCGACGTACCAGAACGAGCAGATGGAGAACGTGCCCTCGTCGCCGCGCAGGCCGTCGGGGCTCGCCAGCGGGTCGTAGCGGTAGACCAGCGAGTCCGACACCAGTTCCTCGGTGAGGGCGTCCAGCGTGGACAGCCACTTCGGGTCGGTGGGCGCGATGAACTTCGTCAGCGGCATCATCAGCACCGCCGCGTCGAGCACGTCGCCGTCCTCGTGCTGCACGAACGCCTGCCGGGCCTCGGACCAGCCCTTGCTGTGGATGCGTCGGTAGATCGTGTCGCGGCACGTCTGCCAGCGGGCCAGGTCGGCGGGCAGGCCGCGCCGGTTGGCCATCCGTATGCCGCGCTCGATCGCCACCCAGCACATCAGCCGCGAGTACAGGAAGTTCTTGCGGCCGCCGCGGGTCTCCCAGACGCCCTCGTCGGGCTGGTCCCAGTTCTCGCACACCCAGTCCACCAGCGCGGACACATCGTCCCACTGGTCGCTGGAGATCGGCTTGGCCCACTTGTCGTAGAGGTAGATCGAGTCGATCAGCGCGCCGTAGATGTCCAGTTGGAGCTGCTCGGCGGCCCCGTTGCCGATCCGGACGGGCGCGGAGGACCGGTGCCCCTCCAGATGATCGAGTTGACGCTCCGTCAGATCGGTGCGGCCGTCGATGCCGTACATGATCTGCAGCGGGCCCGAGGGTTTGCCGTCGCCCGGACTGATGTGCTCGGTCAGGAAGCTCATGAACGCCTCGGCTTCGCCGGTGAAGCCGAGCCGCAGCAGCGCGTACACGCAGAACGCGGCGTCCCGCACCCACACGTACCGGTAGTCCCAGTTGCGCTCCCCGCCCAGCTGCTCCGGCAGGCTCGTGGTCGGCGCCGCCACGATCGCGCCGGTCGGGGCGTAGGTCAGCAGCTTCAGGGTGAGGGCCGAGCGGTGCACCATCTCCCGCCAGCGGCCCCGGTACTTGGACGCGGACAGCCACGTGCGCCAGTAGGCCACCGTGCTGGTGAACTGCTCCTCGGCCTCCGTGCGCGCACACCGGCGCGGAGCCACCTCGCCGCCGACCCGGTCCAGCGCGAACACCGCCGACTCGCCCTGGGAGAGCTTGAAGTCGGCGCGCGCGTCCAGGCCGTCCACCGCCAGCGGCACGGTGGCGGTCAGCCCCAGTGCCAGCTTGGCGGACTCGAACACCGCGACGTCCCCGGCCATGCGCACGGTGTGCGGTTCGGCGCCGTAGTCGAAGCGCGGCGCCACCCGCGTCCGGAACGGGATGGAACCCCGCACGCACAGCACCCGCCGGATCAGCCGGTGGCGTTCGCTCTCCGCCGAGACGCCGTCGACCGGCATGAAGTCCTGTACCTCGCCGACCCCCTCCTCGGTGTAGAAGCGGGTGATCAGCACGTTGGTGTCGGGGAAGTAGAACTGCTTGGTGGTGGCCGGTACGGTCGCCGCCAGCTCGAAGCAGCCGCCCTTGTCCGCGTCCAGGATGGCGGCGAAGACGCTCGGGGCGTCGAAGGTGGGGCAGCAGTACCAGTCGATCGTGCCGTCGGTGCCCACCAGGGCCACGCTGCGCAGGTCGCCGATCAGCCCGTGCTCGGCGATCGGCAGATACCGTGCGCCCCCGGACTCCTGCTGTGCGGTCGGTTGTGCGTCCATCGCAGCCTCCATGCCGGCACGCCCCTCGGCCTCAGCGCCAGCTTAGGCGGGGAAGGGCGGCGACGGGCCGGTGACTCCGCTAGACCGCGACGACCCGCACTCCCGCCTCCTCGAACCGGCGTACCGTCTGCGCGTCGGCCCCCGTGTCCGTGACCAGCGTGTCCACCGCTTCGGCCGCGCAGATCCGGGCGAAGGCCCGCCGGCCCAGCTTGCTGGAGTCGGTGGCGACGATCACACGCTCTGCGCGCTCGCACAGCAGCCGGTTGATCGCCGCCTCCGCCTCGTCGTGGGCGGCGGCCCCGTGGAACACGTCGAAGCCGACGACACCGAGCACCGCCACATCGAGCGTGATCTGCCCGAGCACCCCGTCCGCGAGCGGCCCGACGAGCTCGTACGACTGCGGGCGGGCCACCCCGCCGGTCAGCACGATCTTGAACTGGGGGCGCACGGCCAGCTCGTTCGCGATGTTCAGCGCGTTCGTGACGATCGTCATCGCCGGCGAACCGGACGCCAGATCGCTGCGCACGGCCAGCGCCCGGGCCACCTCGGTGGTGGTCGTCCCGCCGGTCAGCCCCACCGCCTCACCAGGCGCCAGCAGATCCGCCACCGCCTTCGCGATCCGCTGCTTCTCGGAGGCGTGCCGGGCCGTCTTGTAGCGCAGCGGCAGTTCGTACGACACTCCGTGCACGACCGCGCCGCCCCGCGTGCGTACGAGCATCTGCTGTTCGGCGAGCTGGTCGAAGTCCCGGCGGATCGTCGCCGACGAGACCGCAAGCTCGACGGCCGCCTCCTCGACGTCGAGCCGACCGCGCTCGACGAGCAGCTCCAGCAGCGCCTTCCAGCGGGCGTCGCGCGACATCCGAAGCCTCCGTTCCCCGACCGCTCTCGCTCTCCCGGCGACCCTAGCGCACCCTGTTTTCCCTCGAATGCTTGATTGTGCTCGAAACCTCGCTATATCTTGCAAGAAAAATCATCACCGTCACATCATTCAGGGGAAGGAACGGCATGACCCATGTCGAGGACGAGCTGACCAGCCAGCCCGAGTGCTGGACGCGGGCCGCGGTGGAGGTCCCCAAGCACCGCGAGGCGCTGCCTGCGGCGGGCGAACGGGTCGCGATCGTGGGATGCGGCACCTCGTACTTCATGGCACAGGCCGCCGCCGCGCTGCGCGAGGGCGCCGGCCAGGGCGAGACGGACGCCTTCGCCGCGTCCGAGTTCCCGTACGGCCGCTCGTACGACCGAGTCGTCGCGCTCACCCGCTCCGGCACGACCACCGAAGTCCTGGACCTGCTCCGGCAGGTGAAGGGACGCACCCGCACGACCGCGATCACCGCGGATCCGCACACGCCGGTCATGGAGGCCGCCGAGGAGGTCGTCGTCCTCGACTTCGCGGACGAACGCTCCGTCGTCCAGACCCGGTTCGCCACCACCGCCCTGACCCTGCTGCGCGCCCACCTGGGCCTGCACACCGATGCCGTCGTGGCCGACGCCCGCACCGCGCTGCGCACGGACCTGCCCCCGGGGCTCGTCGACTGCACCCAGTTCACCTTCCTGGGCCGCGGCTGGACCGTGGGACTGGCGAACGAGGCCGGGCTGAAGATGCGGGAGGCCTCCCTCGCCTGGACCGAGGCCTACCCGGCGATGGAGTACCGGCACGGCCCCATCAGCGTCACCACCCACGGCACCGCCACCTGGATGCTCGGCGAGGCGCCGGACGGACTGGCCGAACAGGTCCGTACGACAGGCGCGTTGTGGGTGCCCGGCGGTCTGGACCCGCTCGCCGAACTGGTCCGGGTGCAGCGGCTCGCCGTCGCGGTCGCCGCGGCCCGCGGCCTCGATCCCGACCAGCCCCGCCACCTCGCCCGCTCGGTGATCCTCGCCCCCTGAAGCTCACGGAAGGACCAGCCGTGCCCCTCGTGACCACCGGCGAACTCGTCGGCCGCGCCGCCGCGGCCCACTGGGCGGTCGCCGCCTTCAACGTCATCACCCTCGAACACGTCGAGGCCGTCATCGCCGGTGCGGAGTCGGTGAGTTCACCGGTCGTCCTCCAAGTCAGCGAGAACGCCGTCAAGTTCCGGTACGGGCGCCTGCTCCCGCTCGCCCGCGCGGCCGCCGCCGCGGCCGAAGGCGCCTCCGTGCCCGTCGCGTTGCACCTCGACCACGTCCAGAGCGACGACCTGCTGCGCCAGGCGCCCGACGCCGGGTTCAGCTCCGTCATGTACGACGGCTCCCACCTGCCGTACGCCGAGAACCTCGCCGCGACCAGAGCCGCCGCCGACTGGGGGCACGCCCACGGTCTGTGGGTCGAGGCCGAACTGGGACGGGTCGGCGGGAAGGGAGGCGAGGCGCCGTTGAACGCCCATGCGCCCGGAGCGCGTACCGACCCGGCCGAGGCCGGTGCCTTCGTCGCGGACTCCGGGGTGGACGCGCTCGCCGTCGCCGTCGGCAGCTCGCACGCCATGACCGCCCGCACCGCCGCACTCGACCACACCCTCCTCAAACGGCTGGCCGGGGCCCTGGAGGTGCCCCTCGTCCTGCACGGCTCCTCCGGAGTGCCGGACGACGAACTGGCCGCCGCCGTCACGGGCGGCATCACCAAGGTGAACATCGGCACCGCCCTCAACCTCGCCATGACCGGCGCGATCCGACAGTTCCTGGCCGCCCACCCGGAGGCGGTCGACTCCCGTACCTACCTGAGCGTGGGACGGGAGGCGATGGAGCGGGCGGTGGCGGGGATCATCCGGGTGCTCGGCCCGGATCCCGTGACGCCCTGAGGGGGCAGAGCCGGACAGCACCCGTGCCTCGGCGACTCAGGGCGCGCCCGAAGCCGCCCTGACCGTCGTCATCATGCGTTCCGCGTCCTCGGCCCCAGGAGCCATCGGGAAGCCGCCGCCCCGGTGATCCCGGCCCACCGCGAGCAATCGCATCAAGGACTCGTCTGCAGCGAAAGGAGTCAGTGACGTGTCGGCCCGGCTGCTTCGCCCCCAGGCGATGTCCTTCAGCTGGGCCCACGCGCCTGGCCGGGTGACCAGATGACCGTAGAAGGCCCGGTGCTCACTGCGCAGGATCAGCAGCTCCGCCAACTGCAGCCGCCGGTCACGGTGCAGCGGCTCCCCGGAGACGCGCTCCAGGATGGTCGTCGCGAGATTGAGGACGTTGACATAGCGCTTGAGCCGCCGCGGACTGGGGCCGAAGGCCGTCCGGGTCATGCTCCAGAACGCCTCCGCTCCCGTGAGGCTGTCCGGGCTGGGCGGATCCGGCAAGACGACCGCAGCCCTGGAAGTGGCCCATCGTCTGTCGGAAGAGGGACCGATCACGCGCGTGTGGTGGGTGTCCAGCGGCGGCGCCAACTCCGGTGACCTGTACGCCGTAGCCTTCGACGCCGGCGCCGACCGCGGGGCGTTCAGTCTCGGATACGAGGCGGACGTGCTGTGGCGGCAACTGGAGAAGCTGGGTGAGCCGTGGATGCTGGTGCTGGACAACGTGAACGATCCGGACCTGCTGGCTGCGGAGGAGCGGCCACTGCACGACGGCGTCGGCTGGCTGCGTTCCCCCAAACGCCTGCCCGGCGCGGTGCTGATCACCAGTCGGCGGTCCGGCTGGCCGGAGTTGGCGGACTGGGCCGGGGAACTGCCGGTCGATGTCCTGGACGACGAGGACGGCGCCCAGGTGCTGCTCGACCTGGCCCCCAAGGCCGGCGGCAGAGCAGAGGCGCGTCTGCTCGCCGGGCATCTCGGCGGCCTCCCGCTCGCCCTCGACCTGGCCGGCAACTTCCTGGCACGCGCGGTCCGGTCGAAGGACTGGCCTTCAGTGGAAGGGCCACGGACGTTCGCGGACTACCGCCGCAGCTTCGACGAGCGGCTGAGCCGGCGAGTGGGCGCCCGGGAACGCCGTCCCGACGAGATCGGACGTGACCTCGCGACGATCACGGCCAGCCTGGAACTCTCGCTCGACATGCTCAAGAAGCAGCAGAACCACGCGGCCGAACCGCTCATGCTGCTGCTCGCGGCCTTCGGCCCGATTCCGATCCCGCATTTGCGGCTCCTCGACGCGGACCTGATCGCGGCCAGCGAGCTCTTCGCCTCCTGCCGTCCCTCCGCCCTCGACCTGCGAACGGCCCTGCAAGGGCTGACCGGGCACCGCTTCGTCCGAGTCGAGAGCACCGGTGCCGAGGATGAGGGAGGGGACATGGACGGACGCCTCACGATCCACCCCCTGGTGCGCCTCAGCATGCGCTCGTCTGGTCCGGGCGGTGTACGTGGCGGTCCGGGCCCGTACGGAAACCGCCCCCGCCCCCGATCCGGTCGCCCTGGCTGCCCGGATCGACCCGCCCCACGCCGGGGTCGACCCACCGCCGGTGTATCGGCCCTGAGTGGTACGGGCCGGTGCGGTGCGCGGACCCGCCCCGCCGGCACGGCTACTTCCTGACCGCCTTCAGCACCACGAACTTCGGGTCGCTGGCGACCAGTTGACTGTTGCCGAACAACCGCCGCAGCTTCAGGTGGTACCCGAGATGACGGTTGCCGATCACCCACAGCTCGCCGCCCGGCCGCAGGGCTTGCCACGCCCCGGTGAACATGCGCCACGCGGTGGAGTCCGTCGTCGCCTGGTGCGAGTGGAACGGCGGGTTGTTCAGCACCAGGTCCACGCTGCCGGCCGGCACCCCCGCCAGTCCGTCCCCGACCCGGAACTCGGCATGCCCCGGCACACCGTTCGCCGTGAACGTCGCCTCCGCCGAGGCCACCGCCTGGAACGACTCGTCCACGAACAGCACCTCGGCCGCGGGATCGGCCAGCGCCATCGCCGTACCGACGACCCCGTTACCGCACCCGAGGTCCACCACGCGCGGGCCACCGCTGCTGGTCGGCAGATGCTGCAGGAAGAACCGGGTGCCGATGTCGAGACGATCGGCGCAGAAGACCCCCGCGTGGTTGACGACCGTACGGCCCGAGACGAGGCCGACGCCGTCGGGAAGCTCATAGCTGTACGGCCACGGATGGGCGGCCGGTCGCGGCGACGGCTGCGGCGTGCAGAAGATCAGCCGGGCCTTCCTCTCGGCGAGCGAGGTGCGGGTCGGACCGAGGATCCGCTCGAACAACCGCAGCGTCGAGGTGTGGATCTCCTTCACCATGCCGGTGCCGACGACGACCGTGCCCTCGTGCACCGCGGGGGCCAGCCGCAGCAGCTGGTCCTCCAGCAGCGCCAGGCTCTTCGGCACCCGTACCAGCAGCACGTCGACGCGCCCGGGCGGCGGATCCTGCGTGGTGAGCAACCGCACGGCACCGGCCTCGACGCCGGCTTTCGCCAGGTTCGCCCGGGTCGCCTCCTGGGTCAGGTACGAGTCGGTGATCTGCACCGGCCGGTGCGCCGCGAGCGCCGTGACCAGCGCGCCCCAGCGGTCCCCGACCACCACGACCGTGCCGGAGAACGGCACGTCCTGGTCCGCCAGATACCTGAGGAGGTACTCGTCGGAGGCGTCCCAGGCGCGCAGCCGGTCACGCGGGTCCTCGGGGAAACGGGACAGCGCGAGCTCGCCCCAGGGAGTCGTCATACGGTCGTTCATCGTCTGCCCAGGCTAGCCGAGCCGCAGCTCAGACCTGTCGGGCAGGATGGAACCATGGACGCCGAGCTGTTCCCCAGGGCCCGTACGGAGGTCGCGCCGGGCGCGGTGCACGTGCCGGACTGGCTGGACACGGACGCGCAGCACGACCTGCTCCGGGCCTGCCGGGAGTGGGCCCGTCCGCCGGCCGGCCTCAGGACGGTCCGCACACCCGGCGGCGGCACGATGACCGCCCGCCAGGTGTGTCTGGGCCACCATTGGTATCCGTACGCGTACGCCCGCACGGTCGTCGACGGTGACGGCGCACCGGTGAAGCCGTTCCCGGCCTGGCTGGGCGAGCTGGGCCGGGACGCGGCGCGGGATGCCCTGGGCACCGAACGGGGTCCGTACGACGTGGCCTTGATCAACTTCTATGACGGCGACGCCCGCATGGGCATGCACCGTGACAGCGACGAGAAGTCGGACGCGCCGGTGGTGTCGCTGAGCCTCGGCGACACGTGCGTCTTCCGCTTCGGCAACCCGGAGAACCGGACCCGGCCGTACACGGACGTCGAGCTGCGCAGCGGCGACCTGTTCGTCTTCGGCGGGCCGTCCCGGCTCGCGTACCACGGGGTACCCCGGGTCCGGGCGGGCACGGCACCGCCGGAGTTGGGTCTGCTCGGGCGGCTGAACATCACGCTTCGGGTGAGCGGGCTGTAGGCCGCCGGGCCCTGCGGATCATGGGAGACTCGCCCTCATGAGCGGCAAGGCGGACCCCCGGACGGGGGAAGGGACCACCTCGAGGGCGCGGTTGGACCGGGGGCGCGGTGCGCTCGGTCCCGCGTTGGAGCTCGTGCACACCGGACGCGCGCCCACCCGAGCCGTACTGACCGCCGAGCTCGGCGTCACGCGGGCCACCGCCGGCGCCGTCGCCGCCGAGCTGGAGGCGCTCGGCCTGATCCGGGTCGACGCACGGCCCGGCGCGGTGGCCGGTTCACAGGGGAGGCCCTCGCACCGGCTCGCGGTCGCCGAGAGCGGTCCCGTCGTTCTCGCCGCACAGGTGCACGCCGACGGTTTCCGTGCGGCACTGGTCGGTCTGGGCGGCCGCATCGTCGCCACCGCACCCGGCTGCGAGACCGTCGACGCCGATCCGGCTAAGGTCCTCGGGTCCGTCGTGGAGGCCGGCTCCGAACTGCTGCGCACGACCGGACGGCGGTGCGTGGGCGCCGGTCTCGCCGTGCCGTCCGCGGTCGCCGAGCCGGACGGACTCGCGCTGAACCCGCTGCACCTGGCGTGGCCGGTGGGCGCCCCGGTGCGCCGTATCTTCGCGGAGTGCGTGGACGCGGCCGGGATCACCGGGCCGGCCTTCGCGGGCAACGACGTCAACCTCGCCGCGCTCGCCGAGCACCGCCACGGCGCGGGAAGGGGCGCGCGGGACCTGCTGTGCGTGGCCACCGGGCACCGGGGTGTGGGCGGCGCGCTGGTGCTCGACGGGCGTCTGCACACCGGGAGTTCGGGGCTGGCGCTCGAAGTCGGCCATCTCACCGTCAACCCGGAGGGCCGCCCGTGCCACTGCGGCAGCCGCGGCTGCCTCGACGTGGAGGCCGACCCGCTCGCCTTCCTCACCGCCGCGGGCCGCGACCCGGGCCCGGAGGTGTCCCTCCTCCAGCAGGCCAACGACCTGATCCGCAACCACTACGACGACCCGGCCGTCCGCACCGCCACCGAGACCCTGATCGACCGCCTCGGCCTCGGCCTCGCCGGCCTGGTGAACATCCTCAACCCCGACCGGATCATCCTCGGCGGTCTGCACCGCACCCTGCTGGACGCCGACCCGGACCGGCTGCGCGCGGTCGTCGCCGACCGCAGCCTGTGGGGGCAGAGCGGCGGGGTCCCCATCCTGGCCTGCACCCTCGACCACAACAGCCTCGTCGGTGCGGCCGAGTTGGCCTGGCAGCCGGTCCTGGACGATCCGCTGGGCGCGCTGGCCCAGTGACGTCCACAGCCAGGACGAGGCGTCCTCGGGCACGCCGCGGGTAGGCTCGTGACATGCGGATCTCCGTTTCCTCGGACATGGACGAACCCGTGGCGCGCAGTCTCGTCACCGAGCTGCGCGACCGCGGTCACGAGGTGGTGCCGTACGGCGCGCTGAACCCCGGCGACGACCCCCAGTGGGCCGTCTGCTCGCAGGCCGCCGCGCGCGAGGTCGCCGCCGGAACCGCCGACCAGGCGGTGGTGTGCTGCTGGACCGGCACGGGCGCGTCGATCGCCGCGAACAAGGTTCCGGGTGTACGGGCCGCCCTGTGCACGGACGCCTACACGGCGGACGGCGCCCGCCGCTGGAACGACGCCAACGCGCTGGCCCTCAGCCTGCGACTGACGTCCGAGCCGCTGCTCAAGGAGATCCTCGACGCCTGGTTCGCCGCCGCGCCCAGCGAGGACATCGAGGACCGCGAGAACGTGGCCCGCGTCGACCGACTCGACGTCGGCAGGACCACCTCGTAGCTCAACGGCACAGGCTCCAGAGCGCGGCCACCAGCGGTTGGCGCAGGCCCGCCGTACGCACACCCCGATCGCGAACGGTTCCGGCAGCGCCCGGGAGCACGGCGAGCCGGTCGCGCACCGCGCTGTGCTCCCATACGAGGCGGGGGACCACGCCCGTGCCGCAGCCCAAGGCGAGGAGCGTCAACGGCGCTTCCTGGCCGTCGGGTTCGCGGCCACCTCGGGTGTCCTGGCCCGCGTCCGGAACCATCGGTCGGCGGCCTCGCGAACCAGCCCGCGGTGGTGCGCGACGGTCTCGACGCGGTCGCCCGGGATGTGTTCGACCGGGCCTGCACGGCGGCGTACGCACCCGCCCGCGAGATCGTCGCCGAGATCTACGACGAGGTCGCCGACGGCACCGGGCTGCGCAGCGTCATCCTGGCCGAACGACGCCTCGGTGCCCGCCGCTGGGGCCCGCGCTTCCAGGCCGCCTACGAGCAGATCGCCTACCCGGCGGCCGAAGGCCCGGTGGACCCGGCCCCGTTGACGACCTTCGACGGCCACCCCGTCCACGAGGACCTGGCCGCGGGGGCGAGGCTCCAGCCGTCCGAGGACGTCGCCGTCGTCTGTCAGAGCTCTTCCGTGGCCGCGGCGTACTGTGCCACCCCGTCGCCGAGCGACCAGTCGATCGACTCGTTCTCGGTGAGGGTGACGAAGACGTTCCGCGGCTCGGTGCCCGCGTAGGCATGGGCGAGTTCGGCGATCCGCCGGTACAGCGCCCGCTTCTGCGTGGGGGTGCGCCCGGAGCGGAGCGTGATCGCGACGTACACGATGCCCTCGTCCCGGTGCACGCCCAGGTAGTCGTCGTACCGCAGGGTGCCGCGGGCACCGTCGTGGCCGACCAGGACCTGGAACCGGTCGTCGGCCGGGATCCCGATGGTCTCCACGAGGGCGTCGTGCACGGCACGGCCGAGCGCGTCGAGCCGATCGGGACCGGCATCCAGGGCGTCTATCCGAACGAACGGCATTCCGGGGTTCTCCTCTCAGTTCCTGCGTACGACAAAGACCTGATCGCGCCGAGGTGATCGCCATGCCTACGCCCGCCAGGTGAATCAGCGCCACTCCACCGCGAAGGCCCGCCCCGGGTTCCGCACGAGGATCCGCTCCACCATCCCCTCGCCCAGCTCGACTTCGAGCCGAGGCCGCACCCGTCGCAGCAGATACGGCATTCCCGGCCCGCCGTCGACCGAGCGCGCCTGCGCGGTCGTGGTGTCGCCGCCGAGCAGCAGCCGGTCGCCGTGCCCGGCGTCGGCGAGCGCACGGACGGCGCCCGGCATCCGCCAGTCCGTGGCGTGGTTGGCGCGTGAGGGCCCGTCGAAGGCCAGATAGCAGCCCGACTCCGCGGCCTGGAGGTGCACTACGCCGTCCGGGAAACGATTGAGGTGCCCCAGGATCACCCGGTGCGGCGGCACCTCCAACTCCCCGCACAGCAGGTCGAGTACGTCCAGGGCGCCGGTGCCGAGTTCCAGGTGGACGGCGATGGGCGCTCCCGTCGCGCGGTGCGCCTCGGCCGCCGCTCGCATGGTCCAGCGAGCGTGTGCGTCGAGGCCGTGGAAGCCACCCGCGACCTTGATCAGCCCCGCCCGGACTCCCGACGTGCCGATGCCCTCGGTGAGTTCGGCGACGAAGACCTCGGCGAGCCGACCGCGTAACCGGCGGAGCGTCTCGTCGTCGTAGTGGACGGCCTGGTGCAGCCCGGTCGCGGCCACGACGAGCACTCCCGTCTCCCGGGACAGCGGCGGCAGATCGGCGGCCCGTCGTCCGAGCCCGTACGGTGTCCACTGGACCACGCTGTCGCCGCCCTGGGCGAGGAACGCCGCCAACTCGGCGCGGGCGGCGGACACGTGCTGGAGCTCCTGCCCCGGCAGCCGCGGACTGCGGAAGAACAGATGGTCGTGCGCGTCACAGACGCCCAGGGCCGCGGGGCTCACGTCCCCGACCACCGTACGGACCGCCCTCACCATCGCCGCCCCCGCGGCAGCCGGTTCCGCCCCGGCGACGACAGATGCAGCACGTCGAACACATCGCCTTCGGCTTTCGGTGCGTCGCGCTCCCAGAGCGAGAAGTGCACCAGCTCCCAGTTGCTGGTGTCCACGGCGGCCGCCGCCAGCACCGCACCGTCCTGCGCGGCGAGCCGCCCCGCCTCGTGCACCGCGTCCTCGGCGACCTCCCCCAACCGCACTCCGTCCAGCACCCGTTGCCGCCGCCGCACCGCCTTCCGGACCGGGGAACCGACCGCGCCGCCCTCCTCGTACGCCAACCCCGTCCACTGCCGGACCGAGGGCCGCCCGAAGTCGTCGGGGATCCCCTGGAAGGCGCCGCCCCACAGGAAGGTGTTCATGCCCTCCAGGGTCTCCCACAGGTAGAAGGGCGCGTACTGGTTGACCGGCGACCCGTCGGTGCTCCGCTCGCGCATGAGATACGCCTTGAGACCCAGGCCCTCCCAGCCGTCGAGCAGGTTCCCCTTGCGGGCGACCCGGTCGCGGATGATGCCCATGTCGTAGTCGGCGGGCAAGGCAGCCGGGACACCCTTGCATGTAGGATTCCGACGCATAGGGGAGGGGCCGTGACACAAGAGATCGACCTGTACTTGCGGAAGTCCGCGATCACGAGACAGCGGGAACGTGCGCTGACGTTCCGCGCGCAAGAAGAGCGGGGGCGTCGGTGGGCTGACCAGAATGGCTACACCGTCCGTAAGGTTTGGGCTGACAACCTGAGCGCGTACACAGATACGGTACGCCCCAAGTTCGACAAGGCCATTGGCGCACTACTTGCTGACGAGGTGCCAGCGCTGTGGTGCTACGCGGCAGACCGGTTCTCCCGAAAAGGAGCGGGGGCTGTGATCCCGCTTCTCGACGAGGGAAAGCGAATCGTCTTTGACTACGAGCGCCTCGACTCGGCAGACCCCCGCGACCGTCGGGACATCATCAATCGCGCCGAAGAAGCGCGGGAGTATTCGTCGCTACTTTCTCACCGTGTCCGCGACACGAAGACGCAGCAACGCGAAGAGGGCGCGTGGCTCGGGGCTGCACCGTATGGATTCGAAATTGCCGACACGGAGACTCGCAAGTTGCGGCACGGGAAAACGTGGCCAATTCTCATCCGCATCTTTGAGGCGACAGCCGCGGGAAAGTCGGCCCGGACCATCGCGCAGGAATTCAACGACGAGGAGATTCCGTCGCCTGACGGAATCCACTGGGGCGGCTCAACGATCCACCGCATGATTCAAGGGCCGGTCTACGAGGGGTGGCAGGCAGTAGCCCTGAAGAAGGGGGGACGGTCGGTTCCGTACCGCAACAAGAAGGGAGAGAGAGTCTCCGTCCTAGCTGACGGCGTCAAGCCTGTACCCGCGGATCTCGTCAAGCGCGCCCGCCTAGCCGTCGCGGGACACATCCCGGTAGCACCCGAGTATCAGCGAGGGAAGGTTAAGCACCTCCTGTCAGGGCTCCTGCGGTGCGCAAGTTGCGGAGGAGGTACGGCGATCCACGGACGCTCTTACCGCTGCTACAACTACACCGTCGGCAAGCCTTGTTCGGAGCCGGCGTCGGCGATGCGGTCGCTCATCGAGGCGTACGTCTTCGCGGAGTGGATGAGTGCGATCCTGCGCTCTGACCTAGACGACGCCGACCCGCTCATGATTGCCGTGGCGGAGCGGTGGACGGCCCTCACGAAGCCTGAGGAAACGGAGGAGCACCGCCAGGCGCTCGCGGCCGTGAAAGCCGCTGAGAAGGCTCTAGAGCGGCTCGCGGAGGACCGTAAGGCAGGCATCTACGACGGCGCCATGGGACGCTTCTACCCGCGCCTTGTCGCGGAGGCGGAGGTAGATCTCGTAGCCGCAGAGAACCGGGCTGCGGAGTTCGGCGGAGCTGTCGACCTGACTCTCTTCGACGACATGGACATGTTGAACGCACGCTGGGAGGCTGCGGACGACGCCATGCGGCGTGACCTGATTAGGCTCGGTATCGACAAGGTCACCGTGACGCGCGGCCTGCGTGGAAAGCCGTTCATTGGTGACGAGCGCTGCGTGATCACGTGGGCGACGCCTGCGGAGGGCTAGCCGGACATGACAGAGCCCCGCATATACCGGCGGGGCTCTCGTGCGTCTACGGCGCTTTGCTCCACGGCCCCGCGGGAGGCCGCTCCGGTAGCTTCGCGTCTGGCCGGCGACAGTAGTACGCGACGAAGCGCCGGAGGACGTCGGAACGGTCTGTCTCGTCGGGTACGGCTTCCCCGAACGCTTGCCATAGCTCTGCGTCGATTCGGAAGCGGCTGACGGGTGTCTTCGGTTGGTTGGGCATGGGGGAACCCTAGCAGAGGTGTGGCCACACCAGAGGGTTGCGGTGTGGCCACACCCGTGCCTAAGGTGTAGCCACACCCCGACGCAAGCAACACAAAGGGCCCGCGGAATCTTGGCGGAAGCAGCGGGCCCCTTGTTCCATTACTGGAGGCTCCAATGTACGTGACCCTCACCGTCCCCGGTCCTGTCCTCGTCGTCGGCCCGATCGACACCCCCTCCGACGTCGCCCGCCTCCGGGACGTCGCCCGTGAAATCGCCTACGAGTTGGGCGTCACGACGACGTATGCGACACACGACGACTACACCGTGACCGACTACGCCGCCCTCTACCTGACGGGCACCGTGACCGAACTCCGCGACGCTCCGACGCTCGTGCTCATTGGTGAGGCGCTCGCGGCCGGAATGCCCGTACACGACCCGCTGACGGCCGACGAGGTGACCGAGTGCCCGTGCGGGCTCGTCAGCCGTCACACGCGCCCATACGTCGACGAGCGGGGCTCTGTGCACTGCGCTGAGTGTCTTGGTGACGACGCGTGCGCCTTGTGCGGCGAGGAGTTCGACGTCGAGGACGCGACGATCGTCGAGGCCGATGACACGTTCTACCCGCTGCACGCTGGCTGCCTCGCTGAGATGCGCCGCGCGTCGGAGGGCGCCTTCCCCGCTGTCGCGTAACTATCTGTGACGATGATGGGCCGTCCCGAGTCTCTGGGGGCGGCCCTCGTCGCGCGTCAGAGGGATGCCGGAGGAAAGCGGAGACGCTCATTCCGTCCCTTTAGTGCAGATAGTCACGTATGCGGCTTACGTCGCCTCGAATTCTCCCGTCGAACCGGCGTCAAACTGCATGGTCTCTGACCTGCGCATCTATCCCAACTGGCCAAACTGGACCCTATTTCCTAACTCTCCTTAACGCGTGTTAGAGGGAAGTGAAAATAGAGGTTAGTTTGACACTTTGGCCTCAACTCTGTCCGGCGGGACGACGAGAGGCCCTCCGGCGGGTGTCGACTGGGAGTCGAGGCGGGGGAGGCTCAGAAAGCTGTCTGCGCGCCCATCTGCGGGGCGAACATTCCCGGGTGCGATAAAAGGGGCGCCGATGGGCCCGCAGGCCCTCCAGTGGCCACCCTGTGGCCCTCCTGGCTGTTTGCGCAGGTCACTGCCTCCATTGGTGCTGGCTCTAGTGATCACTACACAGAGTGATCGTGATCCGGCGTGCGGCGCACCAAACATCTGTCCTCTGGCGCCCCATAACGCAGGTGTACGGCCGCGTACGCGGCTCGCGACATCAAGGGGCAGACATGTACGACGACAACGGCGCACCCATCCGCCGACGCACCCGCCTGACGGACGAGGCGGAGGAACTCCGCCACCTGGCGTTGGAGCTGGAGACGGATCACGACGCCTACGTCTCCCGTGGACGCGCACCCTGGCGGGGACTGTCCGGCCGTGACCCGCTGGACGACGTCCCCGACGAGGAGTTCGGGGAGCGGCAATTTGAGGACTGGCACGACGCAGCCCTCGACGAGGACGAGCGCCCGCAGCGTCGCCGGCCGTCGGGTCGGGAGGTGGACATCGTCCCGCCCGTTGTTGGCGAGGTGACAGTGCGCGTCGACCCGGAGATAGCGGCGGCGTTCGCAGCCAAGCAGGCGGAGGCGCAATGCCGGGCGGAGTGGGTGGTCGAGGGCGGGACAGTGACCGTCGTAGGTGACTTCAAGCTCTTCCGTGGCACCTGCCAGCACTGCGCAGAGCCTTACGAGCTTCGTCGGCCGGCAAGTCAGCGGCGCAAGTGGCGTGTGACGTGCGGTGACGAGTGCGCGAAGGCGCTGGACCGTGCGAAGGCCCGCGAGCGTATGCGTGAGCGGCGGGACCCTGACGCCGCTTGATGTTCGAAATACACGAGGAAGGGGGGAGGGAAGCTGCCCCTCCTCTCCTCCCCTTACGTCGTGCGACCTCCGGCCAACCGCAATCGCGCCGTTGACGGTCCACGCACCGCGTGACGCTGCCTCTCCTCCGGCGTCACGCTTGAAGGGCCCTTACCCGCGTCCCGCATGGGAGTGCGTTGAACTCCGGTCTTCCCTTCGTGGGCCGTGACGTTCCGCGCTGGGTGAGGGCCCTTCCATTTTGCCCTCAACAGACAGAACGACAGGAGACACCATGTCGAGCTACTCCGACGTACCGTCCCCGTCGCGCGCTTGCCCGGACTGCGGGCACACCTACCCGCGGAGCGTGGCCTTCTTCCATCGCGACGCGGGGAACCGCGACGGTCTAAAGGTCCGCTGCCGTGACTGCGTATGCAGAGCAGAGCGGCAGCGTTACGCAGCCTCCGCAGAGATCATCTGCCAACGGGTCCGTAAGCGCTACGCCGCACGCGCGGCCCACTTCAAGGCCCATGTCCCACGTGGACATGGGCCTTCTTCATTCCCTGACACGAAGGACGATCATGAGTAACCAAGAACTTGCGCGAGCGCTCGCCACGGTCCCCGAGATCGAACGCACGGAGCGGCTCCTCGACGAAGCGAAGAAGCGGCTCCGTGAGCACCCGCGAGGGACGGCGCCCGACGCTGCGCGAAACGAGGTCATCGACGCCACCGTGCGCACCTTCCAGGCTGACGGCTCCTGGCCGGCTGATCTCGGCAAGCGGGCCGCGAAGGCGTACACAACGGCTCTGGAGTGGGAGGCGGAGCGGATCGCCAGGGACCGCGCGAAGACGTCGACAGAGCTGCTTGCCTACGACACCCGGCAGGCGTACTCCGCTGACGCTCTGGCCTACCTCGGCACCCGGCTGGACGAAGTCCTGAGCGACGCCAGGGAGGCCGCTGAGACGCTCGGGGACGCCCGGACAGCGGACGCTGCCATCAAGGCCGGGGGCGCCGTTGTGGAGGCGTGGGGGCACCTTCAGGGGCTCACTGACGACCTGACCAACATCCGTAGCGCGCAGTGGGAGTTGCTCCTCCCGCGGCTCCGTCCGGGTGACTCTGTCGGCATGTTCGACGAGGAGCGTCGGAAGCTGCGCGGCTGGAAGCGCGACGGGTTCGGCGAAGTGAAGGGCTCCCTCGACGACGTTCCCGCGTTCGTCCGTGCGGCAACGGACTCCGGGCGGTACTCCGAAGCCGTGCTGCTCTGGCTCGCGGGCGTCGGGACGGCCCACGTACCGACGTCGTTCGAGGATCTCCAGGACGACGCCACGGCCGGCACCCTCCCCGACGCCTTCGAAGGTGCTGACTGGCTTGACCACAGCCCTCGCGTGACCCCGCAGCCGACTCCGCAGCCGGCGAAGGTGTTCCCGCACTCCTCTGCCCCGCATCTGGACCACTCGCAGCCCGCCCCGGCGCAGCCGAAGGCAAACGCCACCGTGGGCGACCCGAAGCCGCTTGTCTACCGCTACTGATCTGGAGACGCCATGACCGAACAGACCACAGAGCATCCCGCAGTGCTCGAACTCGCACGCGTCCGGGCTGGCCTCGCAGCGGGGCTCACCTTCGAGCAGTCCGCCCGACTCCAGGGCGCGACCCCGGAGGAGCTGACGGCCGACGCTACCGCCTTCGCCGCGGAGCTGGGAGCGGCCAACTCCGGCGCGCCCAACGCCCGTTCAGGCGGCAACCAGGGTCCTGACGTCAGTACCCCAACCGGCGTCGCGGCCGGCGCTGCGCTGTACGACGAGAAGCACCCCAAGCGTGAGCCGCTGCCCGCGCAGACGGAGGCGCAGGAGCGCCGCAACCCCTTCCAAGAGCGGACTTACAACTGATGAGCGACTTCACGCAGGCGATCAAGACTCAGGCAGTTGCCATGAGCGGTCAGACTGTCGTTCTGAACCTGATCGGCGGACAGAGCCTCACCGGGACCCTGACGTACACCACGACGCCGAAGTACTACGGCACGGACTTCCCTGACGTCCTGACGGTCACGGTGTCGACGAAGGCGCACACGGTGCGGCTGGACCACGTCAGCTCCATCGGCCAGGGCTAGGAGGAACCATGGTTGCCCCGGGGCCACGTAGAGACCTGAGTAGCCCGTACAGCCGTGAGTACCGGGGCCAGCCGAAGGGGGCGCGTGTTGGCCCCACGGTCCTTCCTCTCTCAGGCTGCGACTTGCCTGTGCCCGACATGCCGTCAGGCCGTGTCTGGAGCGAGGCAGAGGGGACGATGTGGGAGGAGCTGTGGGCGAGCCCGCAGGCGACGCAGTGGTTCGATGCGTACGTCCCGCTCGTTGCGATGTACGTGCAGATCGTCTGTCAGTCACTCAGTGGCAAGGCGACGGCTGGACTGGCGCAAGAGGCACGGCACTTGGCTGACCACCTCGGCCTCAGCCCCGCAGGTATGCGCACGCTGGGGTGGCAGATGGAGCCCGTCAACGTGGCAACAGGTGAGCTGCGCGCGTTGCCTGGTGGTGCGGCGTGAGCGCACGCACGGACGCCATGCTTGCCCGTAGGGCAGCCGCGCAGGCGCCCGCTACAGGCGACGCCGCATGCCCGCAGGAACTACGCGCACCGTGCGTCGTGTGGGACTGGCTCAGCGCCGCGGAGGCCGTCGACGTGGAGCGCGACGGAATGAACTCGCCTCTCGTCGCTCGTGCCTGGCGACGCTGGCTCGATGCCCGGCGCGCGCACGCTGCGCGGGCCGGCGCGAGTGAGTTCGCCGCCTGCGGCCCTGGAGGACGACCGACGCTAGGCGAGAGCGCGCACCCCTCCTGACCTGCGGAAAGGCAGGGGGGTGATCCCATGATCAATTCTACGAGGATCGTTAAGGTGCTGGGCGGCGCGGTCTGACAACCGGTTAGAGGTCAATCCAGGAGCCCTCAGGGCGCCCCCGGGGTGACCTCTGGCGCCCCGCTGGAGCCTCTCCGGCGCCGAGGTCGAGAAGGATCGTGCGCGGCAAACGATCAACGACGACAGGCGAGATCGAACGCTAAGCGTTACAGCCGCAGGTCACAGCGACGAAAGTGTGACGCCGCATAAACCCATGAAGGGCCCTAGCGCATTGCGCTAGCGGCCCCTTTTTCATGCCCTGGAGCAAACCCAAATGGCCCCACGTGACCCAACTAAGTGCCTTCGTCCCGCATGTAGCTTCGCGCCTTTGCCGACGATGACCGAATCCGGAGAGCTGGAGGTATTCGCATACTGTGGCCCCGAGTGTAAGCAGTGGGCAGAGGCGGCATTGACCGTTGCCCGCTCCCCGTATTCCCCAACAGTCGAGCGTCAATCGGAACAGCTCTTCGTTTTGGCGCGTTTGCTGGATCTCCGCGAGCACCCTACTGAGTACAACGGCGCAACGGTGGCGTTGAGCGAGCCAGCGGCGGTGTTTGATGGACGATAACCTTGACATCGTCGGGACAGTCGCCGTTGACGTCGTCCCCATTGCTCATCAGCTCCATGAGCGGCTGAAGGCGCAGGTACTCCCCGCTGCGGACCGCGTGGGTGAAGAGGCCGGCCGTCGCATGGGTGAAGCCATTTCCCGCCACATCGTCGTCAGCATCCCCGACGCTGTAACCGCAGGTGGGAGGCGTGCACAGGCGTCTGCCACTCGGGAGGGTGGACAAGTCGGCGGAGCCTTCGGACGCTCCGTGAAACGCAAGTTGGAGGAAGCATTCCGCTCCCTCCCGCGTGCTGACGTCCGGCTCGGCGACACCGGCCTAAACGCTGATCTCGACCGGTTGCGGGCGCGTTTGGCGGCGTTGTCCGGAAAGACGATCGGTCTCGACATCGACGCCGGCGCAGCGCTCGCCGAAATCACCGACATCGACGCGCGTTTGCGGCGTTTGGCCGCTGAGAGTCCTGACGTTCAGGTGCGCACCGATACGGCTGCCGCCCGTGCTGCTCTTGCGGCGGTTCAGGCACAGATAAACGGAATCGACGGCGATGATATCCACGTCGATGTCCACGTTGACACGGCCGGTGCAATGGCCGCTCTCCGGGCGCTTGGAATTGCGCTCGGAGGCGTTGCGGCAATTCCCGTGATTCCGGTCGCTGCCGCAGGCATCGGCGCTATCGCGTCCGCAGCCGTGGCGGCCGGCGCGGGAGTCGGAGTGCTCGCTCTCGCCGCCGTTCCGGCTATCAAGGGCGTCACCAGCGTCATGCAGCTGAAGACGCAGGCGGACAAGGAATCCGCGAAGGCGACGGACAACTCGGCAGCCGCCAACGTCCGGGCCGCTCAGAGTGCCCTCCAGATGGCCAGTGCGCAGCAAGCTCTAACCGCCGCGCATCGCAACGCCGCACGCTCCATCGCGCAGGCTAACCGCCAGGTGGAGGACGCGGAACGAGCCGTCGCGCAGGCTGTACAGCGCGCAGCCGACCAGCGGCTCCAGTCCGCGGAGAACGTGGAGCGCGCAGAGCAGTCACTTGCCGACGCTCACCGAGGCGTCCAGCGGGCAGAGCAGTCCCTCGCCGACGCGCACCGGGGAGTGCAGCGTGCAGAGCAGTCGCTCGCCGACGCTCAGCGTCAGTCGACGCAGGCACAGGAAGACCTCACGCAGGCGCGCGCGGACGCAGCTCAGCAACTTGCCGACCTGAACGACCAGTTGGAGCGCGGCAAGCTCGACGAGCGTGACGCGACCCTCCGCGTCAAGGAGGCGCAGGAGGAGCTAAACCGTACTCAGCTGGAGTACGACGCCGGCAGGGCGACGGACCTCCAGATGGAGCGCGCACAGCTCGCCTATGATCAGTCGGTTCAGGCTGCTCAGCAGCAAAAGAAGGACAATGCGCAGCTCCAGAAGGACGCGGAGGCCGCGCGGAAGGCAGGTGTCGACGGTAACGATGCCGTCAAGCAGGCAGCTGACAGAGTTGCCGACGCTCAGCGCAACGTTAAGGATCAGACTCAGGCAGTTGCCGACGCTCAGCGGGGCGTCCAGGATCAGACTCAGGCAGTTGCCGACGCTCAGCGCAACGTCCTGGACCAAGCTCAGGCAGTTGCCGACGCTCAGCGTGACGCCGCCCGGGCGCAGGTTGAGTCCGCACAGTCCGTTGCCGACGCACAGCGATCCCTCTCTGACGCCGTGTCGAACGCCGCCAACACGCAGGTTCAGGCCGCGGAGTCCATCACGTCCGCAGAGCGAGGCGTCGAGTCGGCCCGCCTGTCGAGCATCAACACGACGGCGAAGGCTGCGACGAAGGCGGACGAGTACCGTAAGGCACTCGCGAAGCTGACGCCATCTCAGCGCGACCTCTACGACTCGATCGCCGGGCCGCAGGGCCTGACGAAGGCGTTCAAGGATTGGTCTCTGTCGCTTCAGCCTGACGTCCTCCCGCTCTTCACGCGAGGCGTCGACGGTATGAAGAACTCCCTCCCTGGTCTCTCGCCGCTCGTAAAGACTGCCGCGGATGCCGTCGGCGACCTGATGGATCGCGCGTCGGCGGACCTGAAGAAGCCGTTCTGGCAGGATTTCAAAAAGGATATCCAGACGAGCGCGAAGCCCGCGATTGTCGGGCTAGGTAGGACGATAGGCAACGTGCTGAAAGGCGCGGCTGGCACTATCGACGCCTTCCTTCCGCACATCGACGGCATTGTGGATCGTATGGTCAAGTCGTCCGGTCGGTTCGCCAACTGGGGGGCGAAGCTCAAGGGCTCGCCGGAGTTCGAGAACTTCCTCAAGTATGCCGACGAACACGGCCCGCTCATAGCGAAAACGCTCGGCTCCATCGCCGGGGCGTTCCTGGCGATCGGCTCGGCTCTATCGCCGATATCCGGCCCGCTGCTTCGGGTGATCGGAGCCGTGGCCGACGGTATCGCATCCGTCGCTGATACCTTGCCGTGGCTGGTTCAGGGGCTCTACGCAGCGTTCGTCATCACCAAATTGTGGACGGTAGCGCAAGCCGCGCTGAACCTGGTGATGGACGCTAACCCCATCGTGTTGATTGGCGTCGCCCTCGTGGCCCTCGTCGCGACGGTGATATATGCATACCGCCACTGGGGCTGGTTCCATGACGTCGTCCAAGCGGCTTGGCGTGGAATCCAGGCGGCTGCACTGTGGGCGTGGACGAACGTCCTGAAACCCGTATTCGGTTTCATCTCTGCGGCACTGAAGGCCGTCGGTGACGTCGCCGTGTGGCTCTGGGATCACGCTATCTCGCCGGCGTTCTCGTTCATCTCGACGGCGGCACGCGTCCTCTTCGCGATCCTGGTCACGGCGGTTCTGACGCCCATCGTCCTCGCCATCAAGGCCGTTGGAGCCATCGCTATGTGGCTGTGGACGGACAGCTTCAAACCGTCGTTCGAGAACATTGCGGCACTCGCTCAGTGGCTTTGGGCTAAGGTTCTCCATCCGGTATTCGGCTGGATATGGGGCGGCATAAAGTGGGTCGGCGACAAATTCGTCTGGCTCTACAACAACGCCGTTGCCCCCACCGCCCGCTGGATTGCCGATAAGGCAAAGTGGCTCTGGGATAAGGCGCTCAGCCCCGTCTTCCGATTCATCTGGAACGGGCTGAAGTGGGTGGGCGATAAGTTCGCCTGGCTGTACGATCACGGAGTGAAGCCTCCCTTGCACGCCATTGCCGAAGTGGCGTCGTGGCTCTATGACAAGGCGCTGAAGCCCGCGTTCGACAACATCAAATCTGCCGTCCGGCTCGTCGCTGATGCCTTCGAATCCGCGAAGAACATGATGAAGTCGGCCTGGAATGCCGTGGCCAGCGTCGCGAGTAAGCCGATCAACTGGGTCGTAGATTTCGTGTACACCAAGGGGATCAAGGCCGTTTGGGATAAGGTCGCGGACTTCGTCGGACTCGATCCACTTCCGGACGCCCCTAAGCTCCTCGAAGCGCCGAAGAAGTTTGCCGTCGGTGGCCGAACGAGCGGTGGAACTCCAGGGGTCGACTCAATCCCGGCTCTCCTGATGGCTGACGAGTTCGTGATTCGTCGCGATAGTGCGCGGAAAATTGGCTTCGGTGCGCTGGAGCACATCAACCGCACCGGAGAACTTCCCGGCGTCCGGAAGTTCGCTGGCGGAGGCATCGTCGGCGCACTCGGCGACGCGTGGGACTGGACGAAGGACACGGTCGGGGGCGCAGTCTCCAAGGGTGTCGACTGGGCGAAGACGGCCGGCGACCTCATCGCCAACCCGTCGAAAATCTTGGCGAAGCTGATGAAGCCCATTCTCGACAGCGTTCGAGGGCACCTCGACGTCGGCGGACTGGGCGGGATGCTCGCGAAGTTCCCGGCGAAGATGGTCAGTGGGCTGAAGGACAAGATCGTCGACGCTCTCACCTCCTCCGGCAGCAGCGGAGGCGGAGGGAACATCGGCGGGACGATCCCGACGGGCCGTCGTAAGACGATCATCAGTCAGGCCATGGCTGCCGCACATGTGCCCCCTCCGGGCACCGTGGCGCAGTGGCTATCAGGCATGAACACGTTGATCACTCGTGAGAGCGGCTGGAACCCCAACGCCATCAACTTGTGGGACTCCAACGCTCGTGCCGGCCACCCATCGCAGGGCCTGACACAGACGATCCCTGGCACCTTCAATGCCTACGTCCCGTCGGCGCTGAAGTCGCGCGGCATCCTGGACCCGGTCGCGAACGTGGCGGCGTCCATCCGCTACATCGTGAGCCGCTACGGAAACATTTCCAACGTCCAGCAGGCCAACGCCAACATGCCGCCCGCGGGCTACGCCATCGGCGGGCGTGTCACCCCAACCTGGTACGACGACGGCGGCATGATCCCGCCGGGTTTGAACCTCGTCGCCAACGGTACGGGGAAGCCGGAGCCCGTCATGACGTCGCAGCAGTGGGCCGTGCTGGGCGCCGCAAAGGGCGCAGCGCCGAACATTCAAGTCGACGTCTACAGCACGACCACTCTCGACGGCCAGGAGCTGAAGGGGGTCGTGGTGACGGAGATCAACAGGTACGACAAGGAATCCGCTGACGGCCTCAACAACGGCCGCTGGGTCTGACGCAACACCACGCACACTCGGGCCGCTCGTCGCCATGAGGAGCGGCCCTCTCTACGCCCCGCGGACCGCCATGGGCCGCGGGGCTTTCGACTTTCTGGAGGAGCACAACGTGATGGGTCAACCTGCCAAGAGCCAGCCGGCCACCTGCCCCCAGTGCGGGACCGACGTCGAGCAGCAGCCGGGGGCGGGACGCGTCAAGCGGTTCTGCACTCCCGAGCACGGCCGGAGTTGGCGACGTAGCATGCGCCACGCCGGTTGGCTCTAGGCGCTCTTGACGATCGCACCCGTGGGCGTGATGGTCGTAGAACATTCTGCAATCCACGTGACGACGGAGGTCACCATGCCACTAGTGTTCTTCGGTAAGGATCCGGAAACGAACTCCGATCACTGCCCCACAGTTTGGTACGACGACGAGAAGCAAGAGTTCGTGATCCAAGGGTGGAAGGCAGACGAGGCGCTAGAGGCGGAGTGCCTCAAGACGGGTCCCATCCCCGACTATGAGGCAGTCGTTCGGCTGCCTGCCCGGATGGTGGAGCTACTCAGGGAGGCGTGTGATGCTGCGGAAGGTGCCCCCGTTCGCTGAACTACTCGCCGGCTGTCACCGGTCTGCCGTTCACCTGGAGACGCGGGACGTCTACGGCGTCGAAGAGGAAGACGCCGACTTTGCAGCCTGGCGTGCGGGGCATCGGTACGACCTCGACGACCGGTCGTCGTGGTGGAACGGCTTTCACCAGTCCATCGCTGACGCCGTGACGCGGGGCGTCACTGTTCGCCGTGCCCGCATCGTGTCGGAACCAGCCAGCGACTACATCCGCTACGAGCACTCGTACACGCCTCAGAACCTCGCGGCCGGCGAAGCTGTCCGTTGGCTGCCGCGACGCTTGGCGTCGGATCTCCTGATCTCTGGCAACGATCTGTGGATCTTCGATGACCGGCTCATCCGCTTCAGTCTGTTCGCGGGTGACGGGCGGTTCGTCGCTGACGTCCTGGAGGACGCCCCCGACGTCGTGAAGCGCCATGCGGAGGCGTTTGAGGCCGTCTGGGAGCGTGCCATCCCACACGAGAACTACCGGATCTGAGCGACGCCCACAGATGCAATCTCCCTACCCGTCGACGGCACTTGACGCCGCCCGCCGTGCCATCGCGGACCAACTCCGCGAGATCCGTCGAGACGCCGGCCTGTCGGGTAGGGAGGTTGCAGCCCGCGCGGGCTGGCAGCCGTCGAAGGTCTCCCGACTCCAGAGCGCGACGACGCCCCCGTCGGACGAAGACGTCAAGGCTTGGTGCCGCGCGTGTGGCGCTGAGGACAGGATCCCGGATCTCCTGGCAGCCAACCGCACAGCCGACTCGATGTACCTGGAGTGGCGCCGTGTCCAGCGCACTGGGCTCCGACGGCTGCAAGAGTCCCGCATCCCGCTGTACGAGCGAACTCAACAGTTCCGCGTCTACAGCTCCACTGTCATCCCGGGGTTCCTCCAGACGTACGAGTACGCGGCTGCCCTGTTGGGGAACATTGCACGCGTCCACGGGACGCCGGACGACGTCGCAGATGCGGCAGCCGCGCGCGTCGAGAGATCGCACATCATCCGCGAGGGCGGCCACCGGTTCGGGATCCTGTTGGAGGAGAGCGTCCTCCGCCACGTGGTCGGCGACCCGGCAACCATGGCCGGCCAGTTGGGATACCTGCTCTCCGTCATGGCGCTGCCCTCCGTATCCGTCGGCATCATCCCCGCGGGGAAGCCGCGCGAGATGTGGACGCTGGAGACGTTCACGATCTTCGACGAGGAGCGGGTTCACGTTGAATTGCTGACGGCAGCAGTCACCGTGACGACACCGGGGGAGATCTCCCAATACGCCCATGCCTTCGAGGAAATGGCGTCCCTCGCGGTCTACGGCGCTCCCGCTCGGTCAGTCATCTCAGCCGCGATTGACTCGCTCGACTGAAGTTGCATAGAACCTCATAGAATTCCGTGGAACTCCGCGCAGTGCACCGCCTAGCTTCGAGGCAGTGAAGCCGTGCGCTGGAGGTGCAGAGGTGGCATTAACGAGGAGAGCGCAGGGTGGGCATCCCCTGAATCCGACGCCCGCCACTCCGGATCCGACGCCCGGGTGCATCGAGTGCGCCAGGCTCGCACAGGAGTGGGAAGAGGCCATGAACCGGAATAGTCCGGACTACGACCCTTCGGCGGCGTCGGATCTGATCGTCATTCTGAGGCGCCATCAGAGGAGTCACAGTTGACGCGCCCTGATTCAAGAGAGTTGCCGGCCGTCGGAACGGCCATGGTGGACACCGACCGGGGTGTCATTGGCGAGTTCCGCGGCATGGTGGGCGGAAAGTACTGCCTGCGCCCGATCGGGGGCGGAAGAGAGTGGGAGATCTCCCCTCAGTGCGCACGCCTGGCGACGGACAGAGACCGAGCGAACCCGCTCCTCGCACCGCGGGGCGCGTACTGGCGTGACGGGGGATCCCGATGACGATAACCAACGCCCCCGCTGTGCGCGCTGTCCTCAAGCCTGACGACTTCCCCATGCAGCAATGGGTGGAATGTGTGCGCTGCCTGGAGCCGAGCAGGGACGAGAGCAGCGTCGCGGAGTGGGCGGACAGGCATCGGCAGCTTCACCCCGATCACGACCGGTTCCGCATAGTCAGTCAAACGCGCTGGCGTCTGACGCCGTCGACGCGCACCCCCTGAGCCCGCGGACTGGCGCCCTGTGGCGCCGGCTCGCGGTGGGCGCAGCGGGGGTGGTCCGGGTTGAGGTCGGTGAGGTCGGCCATCTCCCCGCACCCCCGCTAGCGTCCTGCACTTCCCGTCACCGGGTCCTCGTTCCCGGTGACGGGGCGCCGCCCGTCGGAGGAGTCCGGGCCGACACGGACTCCCCGGGGCGGCACAGGCCCCGTTCACTGCCTCCCCCGTGGCGGTGGGCGGGGCTTCTTCATGTCCGCAGGTCAGGGCATGCGTTAGTCTTATGCAAGGGTGTGCAGGCGGCTAACGTGAGCTCGTACTGCATGGCGTGCATCGGTGTCTCCTCAGGCCGGACGGTCGGGAGCGAGCAGCGACAACAGCCCCCGGACACCCGCGTCGAACGCGGCGGGCGAACCGGACGCGCGGGCGAGGACATAGCCGCCCTGGACGGTCGCGAGGACGGTTGCCGCGATCGCCTCGCCGTCCACAGAGGGCGCGAACTGGCCCTGTTCCTTGCCCTCTTCGACAATCCCGGCGATCCGTTCACGGATCCGGTCGAGCGTCTCGTCGACCGGCGCGCGCAGCTCGTCGCTGGCGATGATGTCCGGGTCCATCGTCAGCCGCCCGATCGGGCAGCCGCGCAGCACGTCGCGCTCGCGTCGCAGATATGCCTCGATCCGCTGGTACGGCGTGCCGGGACCGCCGAGTACTGCCTCGGCGGTAGCACACAACTCCTCGGCCGTCCGCCGGATCGCGGCCAGGGCGAGGTCCGGCTTCCCCTTGAAGTGGTGGTACATGCTGCCCTGCCCGGCTTCCGCCCGCTCCAGGATGGCCTTGGGGCTCGTGCCCACATAACCGCGCTCCCACAGCAGCTCACGGGTGGATTCGATCAGTCGCTCCGAGGTGCTCACGCCCTCACTGTACATACTAGTAGTTACAGAAGTCGAGGTCGGGGAGAGCGGCACGGCGGCACCCGCGTACTCCCCGGGAGGTACGTGCACTGCCGCTGGCCGTACGACGACCCGGGCCACTGTCCGGAGCCAATGTCGAGGCATCACGGAAAACCCACCTAGGAGATGACTCGACATGCAGACCTTGGCGCACTTCGGCGACGGCGGCCCCGGCCCGTGGATCCTGCTCTTCCCCCTGATCTGGGCAGCCGTCGTCATCGGCGGCATCACCCTGCTGCGCCGCACCGTATGGCGCGGACGCGGCGGACCCTGGCGGCGCCCGACCGTCGAGGACAACTCGCCCATCACCGTGCTCGGCCACCGCTTCGCCTCCGGCGAGATCGACGAGGAGGAGTACTGGCGCCGGCTGTCCGTCCTGGACGAGCAGTTCGGCCGCACGGGCAAGGGCGGTGCCGTATGACTGCCACGACCACCGCCGTCGGCGCCCTGCCGACCGCCCGGCTCGTCGACGCCGTGAAGGTGTACGGGCGGGGCGACACCCAGGTCAGGGCCCTGGACGGGGTGAGCGTCGACTTCCCGGCCGGCCGCTTCACCGCGATCATGGGCCCCTCGGGCGCGGCCGGTGTCGAGACGGGATGGGGCCCGGCGTGAGCGAAGCCGGGCGTGGGGAGCGCGCAGGCCCGAAGGAGATCGGGCCCGGTCGCTGTCTCGACACCGGCCGAGAGTGTCCCGAGGGCGAACGAACCGGACGACCCGCCCGCTCAGCCGGCAACGGCCGACCGGGCGGGAGCGCGTTCCGGGCGGCCCAGGTCGACGGCGTGCTCGACCTCCGGGAACCGGTGTGCGGGTGTCTCCACGAGCTGACGCCGGGGTGGCCGCGCGGACTTCGCCCGTGTGGCCGACGGTGTGGGGAGCGTGAACCACACGACCTTGCCGGACTCGCCGTCCGGCTGTACGCCCCAGCTCTCGCTGACCGCGGCGACCATCGCGAGCCCGCGCCCGCAGGTCGCCAGCGGATCGAGGCCGGCGTCGTCGAGGGATGCCGCGACCGGCAGTCGCGGGTCGTGGTCGCGCACCGAGACCTTGAGCCGGTCGAGCACCAGCTCGATCTCCACGGTGCATGTCTTGTCGGGCAGGGCGTGCCGGTGGACGTTGGTCAACAACTCGGTCACACCGAGGGCCGCCCGGTCTATGAGCGGATCGAGATGCCAGTAGCGCAACTGCGCCGATACGATTCTGCGGACCTGGCCGATCCGCGACGGCAGGGCTTGGAGCTCCACCGCGCAGTGCCTGCTTGGGTGACTGATCACGGCTGCGACTCCCCGACATAGAGGTCCGGAAGAACACGGAGTTCGGATCGATCCAGCAAGTGCCTGCGTGAGGCAGCCGCCTGCTGTAGTGTCCGGCGGGCTGGTTCGCAGCGTAATCGCCGGTAAACCCAGAGTGACGTGAGACCAGAGTGGCGCAGCGGGTGCCGTCCCGCAACTCGCGGTGACTCAGCCGCTACGCCCCGCAGCCCTTCGTACGGCTTCGATGAACCGGCGTGCCGCGGGCGGGCCGGGCTCGCCGGGGGCCGGGTCGTGGTCGCCCAGGGTGAGCAGGTACCGCTTGCCGTTGAGGTCGGCCAGGGCCCGGTCGTCGGGGGCGAACCAGGGCTTGGACGCGCGCACCGCCTGCACCGGCGCACTGTCGATCTCACTGCCGTAACTGGTGAGCAACTCGAGCCTGCCGTCACTGATCCGGACCTGTCCGGCCCGGGTGAGCGAGCGCAGCCGCTTCCCGATCCGGACGCCTGTCGCCCTGAACTCCGGCTCCGTCATCCCGCCCCGCCCCCTTGCGCATTGGGTGTTCCGACCCGCGCTCCCGCATGGGCCGATGTCCTGTTCCTGTCGTGATCCAGTGTGCGCCCCCGCCCGGACCTTCGTCCCGACGGGCAGTCTGCCCGCCCGTGGCGCCGAGCACCAGTGCGCGTGGACGCCTCGCCGAGGGCGCCCGGAGCACTCGCGCGAATGCGCCCCCATGGCCGCGACCCGCAGTGCCCCAGGGCTCCCTTTGGGGCCCCCAAAGGGATGTTTATGCAGGTGAGAAGCGTGCTGAAGGTGTCTATGATCGGTGTGTCGGCCGCGTGACGCGCCGTCGGCGCGCAGCTTAAGGAGCCCCGCCGTGAGCACCCCCCAACAGACCCGGACCGGCGAAACCCTCGACGTCGACCGCAGCGACGCCGCCTACCGCGGCTGGCTGAAAGAAGCCGTCCGCAAGGTCCAGGCCGACGCCAACCGCTCGGCCGACACCCATCTGCTGCGCTTCCCGCTGCCCGAGCGGTGGGGCATCGACCTGTACCTCAAGGACGAGTCGACCCACCCCACCGGCAGCCTCAAGCACCGGCTCGCCCGCTCCCTCTTCCTCTACGGCCTGTGCAATGGCTGGATCCGGCCGGGCCGCCCGGTGATCGAGGCGTCCAGCGGCTCGACGGCCGTGTCCGAGGCGTACTTCGCCAAACTGATCGGCGTGCCCTTCATCGCCGTCATGCCCCGCACGACCAGCGCCGAGAAGATCCGCCTGATCGAGTTCCACGGAGGGCAGTGCCACTTCGTGGACGACCCACGCAGGATGTACGAGGAATCCGCCCGCCTCGCGGTGGACACCGGCGGCCACTACATGGACCAGTTCACCTACGCGGAACGGGCCACTGACTGGCGCGGCAACAACAACATCGCCGAATCCATCTTCCGTCAGCTGAAGTTGGAACGCTTTCCCGAGCCCGCGTGGATCGTCGCGACGGCGGGCACCGGCGGCACTTCGGCGACCCTCGCGCGCTACGTCCACTACATGCAGTACGACACCCGCGTCTGTGTCGCCGATCCGGAGAACTCGTGCTTCTTCGAGGGCTGGACCACCGGTGATCCGGACGTCACCTGCGACTGCGGCTCCCGTATCGAGGGCATCGGCCGGCCGCGCATGGAACCGAGCTTCGTACCCGGTGCGATCGACCGCATGATGAAGGTCCCGGACGCCGCGAGCGTCGCCGCCGTACGGGCCCTGGAGCAGACCATCGGCCGCCGGGCGGGCGGTTCGACGGGCACCGGGCTGTGGAGCGCGCTGAAGATCGTCGCCGAGATGGTCGCCGAGCGCCGGCGGGGGAGCGTGGTCACCCTGCTGTGCGACCCCGGGGACCGCTACCTCGACAAGTACTACTCCGACGGGTGGCTCGCGGAACAGGGCCTGGACATCGAGCCGTACACGGCGGCCATCACCTCGCTGCTGGAGACGGGCGTCTGGCGCGGGTGAACTGAGTCGAGCCCGGCCAGACTTCTCGAACCTCGACGGCCCGGTGGCGCCGGTGTGGCGAGCCGATCACCTCCGATCACCGCCGCGGACTACTGGTGCCGTCGGGACCGTTGACGCCCCCAGAGGACCATGACAACGTTTCCATCACCTCTGGTACCGCAATCGAATGGAGACGTTTCCATGCGCGCGTATCCCTCCCGCCGGGCGCTGATCGGCTCCGGTCTCACGGCCATGGCGATGGCCTCGACGGTGGCGACATCCACCGCGTCCGCGGCCGCCGCGGACGGCGGCGACACCGAAGACGCGGCACATCGTTCCCGCGCACTGTCCCGCGCCAGAGCCGCCTACGCGGCCCTGGACAAGTACCTCGGCGCGACGGACGGGTCCGGTCTGGTCCGCGAGCAGTATCCGGCGGCCTCGGGCGACAACGCGTACTCCTACGAATGGCCCTTCTCCCAGGCGCACATCGCCGCTCTGGACCTCGCGGCGGTGGACAAGGCGTTCGAGCCGGAGCTCGCCGCCCGCGCGAAGGCCCAGGAGCACTACTGGAACGCCGGCGGGGGCACGACCGGGCTGCCCGGATACGCTTCCTACCCCGTCGCTCCGTACGGCTCGGGCGGCGACATGTTCTACGACGACAACGAGTGGGTCGGCCTGGCGAAGGTCCAGCGCCACCTGCAGACCGGGGACAAAGCCGCGCTGGCCCGCGCCAAGGAGATCTTCGCCCTCGTCAAGTCCGGCTGGGACACCGACACTTCGCACGCCGCGCCCGGCGGCGTCTTCTGGACCCAGGCGACCTGGAGCAACGACCGCAACACGGTCTCCAACATGCCGGGCGCCCAACTCGGCCTGCGCCTGTACCTGATCACCGGGGAGAGCGGCTACCTGGACTGGTCGAAACGGTTCTACGACTGGACGAACACCCATCTGCAGAGCCCCGGCGGACTGTACTGGGACCATCTCGACCTCCAGGGCACCATCGAGAAGACCATCTGGTCGTACAACCAGGGCGTGCCGGTCGGCGTCAACGTCCTGCTCCACCGGGCGACCCGGGACGGCGTCTATCTGAGCCGGGCCAAGCAGATCGCCAAGGCCGCGTACGCCTACTACGTCACGCAGGGCCGGCTGTTCAGCCAGCCGGTGTTCTTCAACTCGATCTTCTTCAAGAACCTGCTGCTCCTGGAGTCGGTCACCGGGGACGGCACCTACCATCGCGCGATGACCGACTACGCGGACCAGGTGTGGTCCACCATGCGCGACCCCGAGACCGGGCTGGTGCACTTCGACTCGTCCGGCGGCACCCAGGCCATCCAGCAGGCGGCCCTCGCGCAGCTCTACGCCGTGCTCGCCTGGCCCCGCGCCCTCTGGCCGACGCTCTACTGATCCGGGGGGCGCAGTTCCCCCGTGCCCCGGGCGATGAGCCGCACCGGCAGGACGGTCCTGCTGGTGGGGCCGCCCTCGCCGCTGATGCGGTCGATGAGCAGACGGGCGGCGTGGCGGCCGAGTTCCTCGGTGTCGGACGCCACCACCGTGACCGGGGTCGGGAGCATGTCCGCCAGCTTGAAGTCGTCGAATCCCACCACCGCGACGGGCGCCGCCAGTTGCTGGCGCGCCCGCAGGACGCCCTCGGTGAGGAAGCCCGTGGTCGAGAAGATCGCCGTCGGTGGCCGCGCCGAGGTCAGCAGGACGTGGGTGGCGGCGCAGGCGTCCTCCGTGGTGCCGCGCCGCAGGGTGACGACCAGGTCCTCGTCGGCGGGGACGCCGCTGCGCCGCAGGGCCTTGCGGTAACCGCGCAACCTGCGGCCTGTCGTGTAGTACGAGGGCGCGACGATGATCGCGATCCGGCGGTGGCCGTGGTCGATGAGGTGCTGTGTTGCCGCCGCTCCGCCGCCCTCGTTGTCGACCAGGACGACGTCGGCCTCGGCACCGGTGGCGGGCCGGTCGACGAAGACGATGGGCACGCGGTCGTGGGCGTTCACTTCGTCGAGAAAGGCGTGATCGCCCTGGTCGGGCACCACGATGAGCCCGGCGACCCGGCGCCCGATGAGCTCGCCCACCGCACGGCGCTCGACTTCCGGGTCCTCGTCGGCGGTGCTCAGGAGCACCGCGTACCCGTCCTGCTTCGCCACGTCGACGGCCGCCTTGGCCAGGGACGCGTAGAACGGGTTGGTGAGGTCGCCGAGCAGCAGCCCCACGGTCATCGAGTTCTGCCCGGGGCGGAGCGATCGCGCGATTTCGTTGCGCTGGTAACCGATGGCGCTGATGGCGGCGTTGACCCGGTCGACGGTCTCCTCGCGGACCGGTCCGAGGCCGTTGACGACGCGTGACACGGTCACGACGGCGACTCCGGCCCGCTCTGCCACATCGCGCATCGTCGGCCTGGTGTTCTGACGGTGCGGGGAACGACTGCTCACGTGGGAGAGAAACCAACTTTCATCGCCGGGGCGGCCGGGGGACCGCCCTCAGGATACGTTTCCAGCACCGTGCGCACGCCCCGGTCAGCACAGTGACCGGGGCTGTGTCTCCGCGCGGGTCGGCGCTAGCCGTTGCTCTTGATCACGTCGTTGATCTTGCCGGTCATGGTCTGCAGGTCCGACAGCGGCTTCTTGCCCTTGAGGATGTCCGGCCAGTACGCCGTGATCTGGTCGTTGGACTGACTGGCCCACTGGGTGGTGAAGCGCACGCCCGAGGTCAGCGGGGCGTCCAGGTCCGCCTTGACGGTGGACGCCACGGTCGTCAGCCCGGCCTTGCTCAGAGCGTTGTAGTACGCGTCCTGGGCGCCGGTGTAGGCCGGCACGGCCACGGGCGAGTCCGGCAGCACCTTGGTCCACACGGTGGAGTCGAGGTACGAGAGGACCTTGTAGGTGGCGTCCGCGTTCTTGGTGTACGACGGGGTGCAGATGCCCACCGCGTCGTAGAGAGTGGCCGCCTTGTCGACCTGTGGCAGGGGCGCGAAGCCGTACTTGATCTTCGGCTTGTCGGTGAGGAACCCGGCGGCCAGCCACTGACCGCTCCACAGCATCGGGACCTGCCCCGCGGCGAACAACGACTGCGCGGTGGAGGCGTCGTAACCGGGAGGTGCCACGGCACCGCTCTTGATGCCCGCCACGAGTTTGCCGACGCCCTCCGTGTAGGTCGCGTCGGCGGTCACCTTGGTCGGCTGGTTGACGCTGTCGGTGAACGGTGCGCCGCCGGCGGACTGGGAGTAGAGGCTGAGGGCGAAGGGCGCGTCCTGACCGGTCAGGGCGTCGGCGACCAGGCCGTACTTGGCGCCCTTCTTCTGCAGCTTGCCGGCGGCCGCGTACATCTCGTCCCAGGTCCAGCCGGCCTTCGGCAGCGGTACTCCGGCGGCCTGGAAGGCGTCGATGTCGTACCAGATGCCGTAGGTGTTCAGCAGGGAAGGGACTCCGCCGATCTTTCCGTCGGGGGTCTTCCAGTTCTTGATGGCAGTGGGGGAGAAGCTGCCGGCGGTGAAACCACCGGAACCGGACAGCTTGCCGGACCAGTCGGTGAGCAGGCCCTGACCGGTGTACTGCAGTTCGGTGTCGTTGCCGCACCAGAACAGGTCGGGCAGCTTCTTGGCCTGGGTGAGGGAGGCGAGCTTGTCCCCGTAGTTGCCGTTGGGGGTGTCGATGCGCTTGACCGTGATGTCGGGGTCGTGGAAGCCGGCCAGGGCCTTGTCGATGAGCTGGTTGGTCGCGCTCGACTCCCAGGTCATCACGGTGACCGTGGTCTTCCCGTCGGACGCCTTCCCTGAGGAGCCGCCGCAGGCGGCCGTGGCAAGCAGTCCGCCTGCCGTCAGCAACGCTCCGGCGGCGTGCAGTGTTCTTTTCAACGTGGACTCCTGGTACGTGATCGGGTCGGCCGGCCGCGGAGCGGTCAGCGCTGGTTGACGGTGCCCAATGCGCTCAGGCCCTGGATGAAGTAGCGCTGGGCCACGAAGAACACGGCCAGTGGGGGGAGCATGTAGAGCAGGTTCGCGGCCATGTAGAGGTTCCAGTCGGGTGTCTGGCCGGCGAACCCGGTGACGAAGGAGGCCATGCCGACGCTCAGCGGCCACTTCTCGGACGAGTACAGGTAGATGAGCGGATTGAGGTAGTCGTTCCACGAGAACTGGAAGGCCAGGATGGCCATGGTGATCCAGGCCGGCCTTGTGATCGGGAGCATGACGCTGAAGAAGATCCGGACGTGTCCGGCGCCGTCCATCTTGGCGGCCTCGTCGATGGAGTAGGGCACCGACAGGAAGTACTGGCGGGCGAGGTAGATGAACAGCGGGTTGCCGCCCAGCCAGGCCGGCACGATCAACGGCAGCCACGTGTCGTACCAGCCGATGTCCTTGAAGAGCTGGAACAGCGGGATGATGCCGACCACCGGGGGCAGCATCATGCTGCCGACGAAGGCGTAGAACCACACCTTCCGGCCGGGGAAGCGGAGCCGGGACAGGGCGTAGCCGGCCATCATCGAGGTCATGACGCCGCCCATCACCGACAGACCGGTGATGACGAGGGAGTTCAGCAGCAGGCGGGGGAAGTGGATCGCCTTCGGCCCGTCGATGAAGTTCTCGAAGTGGAACTCGTCCGGCAGCAGTCGGGGCGGGATCTGGAAGACCGCCGAGTGACCCTTCAGGGCGATGCCGATCATCCACAGGATGGGCAGGACCATCACCGAGGAGATCAGCAGTGCGACGGCGTACCAGGACGCGGTCCGCACGGTCCTGCGGGGCGGCCTGGGGACGGTGGCGGCGGGTGTCGGCTGCGGGGACGGCGCCGGTTCCGCAGCCGTCGTGACGTCAGGATGCGTGGTCACTGTAGGTCCAAATCGACGAGAAGCGAGCGGTGGCGGCGATCACGACGACGATGACGAGGAAGAGCACCCAGACCTGGGCGGAGGCGTAGCCGAACTCGGCGACCCGGCCGAGCGTGGGGAAGCCGTGGTTGTAGATCGACAGCATCAGGACCCTGGTGCTGAATCCCGGTCCGCCCTGGTTGTCCGGCGAAAGGATCTTCGGCTGGTTGAAGGTCTGGAGGGCGGTCACCAGTTGCAGCACGACCTGCAGCACCATGATCGGGCTGATCAGGGGGAGGGTGATCCGGAAGAACACCGTCCGGGGGCCGGCGCCGTCGATGCGGGCCGCGTCGTAGAGCTCGGTGGGCACCGCCTGGAGCGCGGCGAGAAAGATGATCATCGTGGAGCCGACGCTCCACAGCATGACGATCACGATCGACGGTATCGCCGAGCCCGATCCGGACAGCCACTCGCTGGTCGGGAGGTGCAGCCACGACAGCACCTGGTTGGCCAGGCCGACCTGCGGGTTGAAGACGAACTTCCACAGCGTGATGGTGGCGACCACGGGCAGCACCACCGGGAGGTAGATGAGGGTGCGCACCATGCGCACACCCCGCATGTGCCGGTTGCAGAACACCGCCAACGCCAGGCCGATGACCAGCGACAGCGGCACGTACAGGACGACCAGCAGCAAGGTGGCACGCACCGACGGCCAGAACGACGGGTCGGTGGTGAACATCCGGCGGAAGTTGTCGAGGCCGACGAAGGTCGGTGCGGTGAGCCCGTTGTAGCGGGTCAGCGCGAAGTAGGCCGACCGGATCAGCGGGTAGACGACGAAGGCCGTGAAGCCGACGAGAGCCGGGGCCATGAACAGGTACGCGGCCCGGGTGTCGGAGGTGAGCTTCCCTCGCCCGCGCCACGGTCGGCGTGGTGGCGGATGCGGCTGTGGGTGCGGGGGGCGGTGCGTCTGCTGGTCCGGAGTTGCTGTCACACGCGTTCACCTTCTCCTCTTCCCCTACGAGGAGTTGGCCAGGACCCGGAACCGGGGGCGGCCCCGGCCCTCTGGTGGTCTCCAGCTCCCTCAAGGTAACGTTTCCATTCGCGGTGAGCACACCGTGGCGCAGGCCCCAGAGGGAGTCAAGAGGCGCGATGGTAACGTTTCCCGGATCATCAGGAACACGGTGGGCGGCTCCGGAGTCACTGACGACGCTCGGACGACGACTGGCCGGCGAACTGCGGGACAGTCCGGCAGCGGACATCGTCGAGAGCTGTCTGACCAACACCTGGACCACGTCGATGGGTTGGAGCGACGGCCCGTCGGAACTCCCGGAAGTCTTCGTCGAGACCGGAGACATCCCGGCGATGTGGCTGCGTGACAGCACGGCCCAGGTCCGCCCCTACCTCGCCGTGGCCACGGATCCGGAGGTCGGCGACGCTCTGGCCGGCGTATCGCGCCGTCAGATCCGCTGCGTCCTGCTGGATCCCTACGCCAACGCCTTCAACGACGGCCCCACGGGCGCGCACGGCGAGCCCGGTGACCTGCCCACGCCGGGGGACTGGGTGTGGGAGCGCAAGTACGAACTCGACTCCCTGTGCGCACCGCTGCAGTTGGCGTACGCCATCCGGCGGGCGACCGGTCGCGAGGACCACCTCGACGACGCCTTTCGCCGCGCTGCCTGGACGATCGTGCGGATCTGGCGGGCGGAGCAGTCCCATGAGCGATCGCCCTACCGGTTCATCCGGCCGTCCGGCCCCTTCGCCGGTGACAGCCTTCCCCAGGACGGCCGCGGAGCCGAGGTCGGACGGACCGGCATGACGTGGTCGGGTTTCCGGCCGAGCGACGATCGGTGCGAACACGGGTACCTGGTACCGGCCAACGCGCTGGCGTCGGCCAGCCTGCACGGGCTGGCCGAACTGGCCACGTCGGTCCTCGACGACGACGAACTCGCCCGGGAGTCCAGGAACTTGGCCGACGAGATCGACGCGGGGATCCTCACGCACGCGGTGGTCGAGGCCGACGGCGCATCCGTCCTGGCCTACGAGGTGGACGGCCTCGGAGCGGTACTCCTCGGCGACGACGCCAACCTCCCCAGCCTGCTCAGCCTTCCCCTGAGCGGTTGGTGCGCACCTCAGGACCCGCTCTATCTGGCCACCCGGCGCCTCGTGCTGTCCGAGGCGAACCCTTCCCACTTCAGCGGTGGTCACGCGTCCGGTGTCGGCAGTACGCACACCCCGGACGGCCACGTCTGGCCGCTGGCGATCGCCGCCGCCGGGCTGACCGGCGACGAGAACGCCGCAGTGCGGGCCCTGGAAACACTGGCGGCCACGACCGCCGGCACCGGCCTGATGCACGAGAGCTTCCATGTCGACGACCCCGGCCGGTTCACCCGGGACTGGTTCGGCTGGGCCAACGCCATGTTCTGCGAACTCGCTCTCGAACTGTGCGCGGGAGGCGTACGGCATCTGTTTCCCGTGCACCCGCGGGCGCTGCCCGCTCCGCCGGGAGCGGGCAGCGGACACGCTTGACCGGAGTTGCCACTCCGCCTGTGCCGGATCCGCACCCCGCGCCTTCGCCGTGCCTGAGCCGTCGCCGTTGCGCACTCCGAGCAGCCCGCTGCGTCTGCCTGCCGGACTGTGCCCCGTCATGACCCACGGCACCCGTCCGCACACCGCGATTCCCACGGGGGGTGCCCGGACGGCGTGTGGCACCCAGGCCCCCGCCGAGCTGACGGCCGACGGGCTGCGGGTGTGCGCCCGGGCAGGCAAGGAGGGCCGGTCGCGGATCGTGCGCCGCTGGACTTCGACAGCCTCCGTGGGCCTGGCGCGGAGGCCCCGCCTGCCCGACGCCGTCCGGCACGCTTCCCCACGCCCGGCTCATCCGCGGGGGCGGTGCCCCACCGCCGTACGATGCGCGAAGCCGGAGTACTTGCTGGACGAGGGCGTGCCCCGGCCTGCGAGAGCACGCACGGACGCCGCAGGACCCGCCCCAGGGCGGACGACGGGCTGGCGCAACAGGTCCTGGCCGGTCGCCGACCGCCGTCCGGGGAGACGGCGGCGTCCCGCACGGCGCGGCGCTCCAGGCCCGCGCGCCAGTCTCAGGTCGAGACTGACGGGCATGGGCGCGGACCCCATGACTGACAGTTCGTCAGAGGGCGGTGTCCTCGGCGGGCTCGCCCGCCACCACCAGCCGTCGCAGATGCTCCGACACCTGCGCGCGCGCCTCGCCCGACAGCCCGGAGTCCGTCACGAGCGTGTCGATCTGCTCCAGCGCCGCGAACGAACTCAGGCCCACGGTGCCCCACTTGGTGTGGTCGGCGACCACCACGACCCGACGCGCCGACTGCACCAGACGCCGGTTGGTCTCCGCCTCCGCGAGGTTCGGCGTGGACAGCCCGGCCTCGACCGATATCCCGTGCACCCCGAGGAACAGCACGTCGAAGTGGAGCGCCGCGATCGCCTGGTCGGCCACCGGCCCCACCAGCGAGTCGGAGGGGGTGCGCACCCCGCCGGTCAGCACCACTGTGGCCGCGCCCTGCCGGGGGCCCGAGGTGCGCTGCGCCGCGTGGAAGACGTCGGCCACCCGCACCGAGTTGGTGACCACGGTCAGATCCGGCACGTCCACCAGCCGGTGTGCGAGCGCGAAGGTCGTCGTACCGCCCGACAGCGCGATCGCGGTGCCCGGCGCGACCAGCTCGGCCGCGGACCGCGCGATGTCCTCCTTGGCGGACAGCTCCAGCCCCGACTTCGCCTCGAACCCCGGCTCGTGCGTGCTCGCCTCGACCACCGGAACCGCGCCGCCGTGCACCTTCTCCAGGACGCCCTGCCGGGCCAGCGCGTCCAGATCGCGCCGCACCGTCATGTCCGACACGCCGAGCTTGCGGGTCAGCTCGTTGACACGGACCCCGCCGCGCCGCCGGACCTCGTCCAGGATCAGGGCGCGCCGCTGCTCCGCGAGGAGGTTCTGATTCTCGCTCACGTACGCTCCGGTCCTTTCACCTCAAGCCGTCCGACACGTCTCGCGCACCGTCCCCGACTCTCGACTCGCTCGCGTCGGGGCCCTCATCGACCAGGCCGTTTTGCCCGTCCCTGGTGTGCGGACGTCTCATCCTCGCATGCACCGTGCCGCGACGCGCCACTGACCGCCGGGGTGCGCCCATGTCGTCCACGCGACGTCCGGGCTCCCGGCTGTCACACGGATCGGGGAAGATTCGGTGACGAGAGGTGTAATCGGCGCGCTCAGCGGCGATCCTTGTGCCCGCACGGACAGATGCCGACGGCGCGTCACGGGGGAAGTGCGAACAGTGGAACGTGCGCAGGAACATGTCTCGACCGGGGGAGCCCGCGGCCGCGGCCCCGGGTCCGAGGAAGCCGGAGCCGCCCTGGAACTCCTGGTCCACGGAGTGGGCGGCACCACACCGGAGCAGATGCTGGACGATCCGCGCACGGTGCGGATCACCGGCGACGACATCGCGGCCGTCTTCCGGCGCGCCGCCGACGCCGACGCCGAGTTACGGCCGGCCGAACACCGCGGGCGCCCCGTGCCGGAGGCGTACGTCTGGTGCAATCTGACCTCCGGCAACGGCACCCGGGCTCTGTGGCTGTTGCTGCTGCCGTTCATGGTCGTCAACCTCGCGCACTGGATGCGGCCCACGGCCCGGGGCCGCCGACGGACGGTGCGGCTGTACGGACTGCTGGTGCGGCTCGCCGGACTCACCCTGACCGTGCTGCTGGTCGCCGCCGCCTGTGAGGTGGCGCTGGAGCTGGCGGCCTGGCAGTGCGCGGGCACCCGCGCGTGCGCCGAGCGACACTCCTGGCTGGGCTTCCTGTCGCCCGACGTCTCGGAGGGCGGCTGGTGGAGCCGCCCCGGCCGCCGCCTCGTCGTCGCGGCCCTGGTCCCGGCC
Organism: Streptomyces cellulosae; assembly: GCF_000721105.1. Lineage (GTDB taxonomy): Bacteria > Actinomycetota > Actinomycetes > Streptomycetales > Streptomycetaceae > Streptomyces > Streptomyces cellulosae_A. The sequence goes on along the minus strand of NZ_JOEV01000001.1, from coordinate 136,922 downwards.
GCCCTCACCACGCTGCTGTGGTACCTGTCCCACCGCACCTGGAGCGCGTACGAGTCCCAGGAGCCGATGTCCCGCACCGCGGAGCCCGAGGAGGAGACCGGCCGCACCGCGCTGGGCCGGCCCGGCTTCTGGTACGGGCGCCGCCTGGTGGCCCGGCTGCGCGCCGCACACACCGCCGCCGGGCTGCTGACGGTCGCCGCGGCGGTGGGCACCTCGGCCGCCCGCTTCGACCACCGGCCAGGCGGCCCCGTCCTGCTCGACGTCCTGGGCCGCCTCCTGGAGGCGGCACTGGCGGCGGCCGCGGTGGGTGTGGTGTGGGTGGTCTGTCGCCGGGGCCGCAGCGAGCACCGCCTGGACCGGGAGCTCGACCGGCATCTCGTACGACGGCTGCCGCTCACCGCCCTCGCCCTGCTGGTGCTCGCCGCGGTGTACGCCGGGTGGGAGCGCCCCGGGTGGCAGTCGTCCGGGCGGCTGGTCGGCGGCGGCACCACCTTCGCGGGCATCGCCCTGGCCCAGGGCGCTCTCGTCATCGCTCTCGGCGTCGTCGCCCGCGTACTGCACCGGGCGCATCCCGACAGGCGGGCCGCGATGCGCGGGCTCGGCGGGCCGGCCGTGGCGATGCTGGCCTGCGCGCTCGGCGGGGTGATGTCCGGCGGTGTCTCGCAGCGGGTCGCCGACTGGCTGGACGGCACCGGCAGCAGCATCATCGGCCCGCCGGTCCTGCTGACCTGGCAGGCGTCCGTGATCCCGCCGCTGATCATCCTCCTGCTGGTGCTGTGCGGATGGCTGGCCCGGCGAGCCTGGCTGCTGCGCCGGCTCGAACTGGCCGCCGTGGAGCGCGACTACCCGGACGAGCCGCAGGACGCGACCCGCACCCGTCGTATCGCCCGCATCCGGGCGATGGCGACCCTCACCGACCGCGCTCCGCTGCTCGTCGCGGTCACCTCCGCCGCGACGCTCCTGCTGGGCGCGGCGGCCCTGGTCGGCGCGATGACCACCGGCAGGACTCCCGGAGAGGCCGCCCGGCACACGTACGCCGTCGTCGAGAGCGCCGCCGAGACCGCTCAGGCGCTCGGCTCCTGGCTGATCGGTCTCGGCTTCATACTGTTCGTCACCTGGGGCCGGCGTGCCTACAAGGACCCCTCCGCCCGCCGCACCATCGGCATCCTGTGGGACGTCGGCACGTTCTGGCCGCGCGCCGCCCACCCCTTCGCCCCGCCCTGCTACGCCGAGCGCGCGGTCCCGGACCTGACCTGGCGGATGGCGACCTGGACCCGGGCCACCGGCGGCCGGCTCGTCATCTCCGGCCACTCACAGGGCAGCGTGCTGGCCGCCGCGGCCGCCTGGCAGCTGACCCCGGCCGCCCGGAAACGCGTCGCCCTGCTGACCTACGGCTCCCCTCTGGAGCGTCTGTACGGCCGATGGTTCCCGGCCCACTTCGGCCCGGCGGCGCTCAGTGCCCTGCATCACGACGTGGACTGCTGGCGCAACCTGTACCGGCCCACCGACCCCATCGGTGGCCCGGTCCGCCTGCCCGGCGACTGCGGCCCCGAAGTCGACCGCGAGGCCCTCAAGGACCCGCTCGCCTACGGCCGCACCGCCCGGCACCCGCTGCCCGCGCCGATCCTGGGCCACTCCGACTACCAGGCCGACCCCGCGTTCGCAGAGGAACGGGAACGTCTGCTGGGCCGGCTGCGGCCGGGGGTGCCGGTGCAGCAGCGGCCTCAGGAGGACTCGGGCAGGTCCTCGGCGTAGAGGAGCGTGAGGTCGTCCGTGCTCGGGTCGGTGAACTGGGCGACCCGGCTCGCGTGCCGCTCGACCATCGCCTCGAAGGTCTGGCGGGCGGTCCGGCCGTTGCCGAAGGCAGGGCCCTTGGGGAGGGTCGTGAAGTACTTCAGCAGCGCCTCCGAGGCGCCCGGCGTCAGCCGGTACTCGTGCTCCTCGGCCTGCTGTTCCACGATCCGCAGCAGTTCCTCGGGCTTGTAGTCGCTGAAGGTGATGGTCCGTGAGAAGCGGGAGGCGACACCCGGGTTGACCGACAGGAACCGCTCCATCTCGGCCGTGTAACCGGCGACGATCACCACGACCGACTCGCGGTGGTCCTCCATCAGCTTCACCAGCGTGTCGATGGCCTCCTTCCCGAAGTCACGGCCGGAGTCCTCCGGCGAGAGCGCGTACGCCTCGTCGATGAACAGCACTCCGCCGCGCGCCTTGTCGAAGGCCTCCTGGGTGCGGATCGCGGTGGAGCCGATGTGCTCGCCGACCAGGTCGACCCGGGACACCTCGACCAGGTGACCCTTCTCCAGCACGCCGAGCGAGGCGAGGATCTCGCCGTAGAGACGGGCGACCGTGGTCTTGCCGGTGCCGGGGGAGCCCGTGAAAACCAGATGGCGCTTGACCGACGCGGCCTTCAGACCCGCCTGCCGGCGGCGCCGGCCCACCTCGATCATGTCGGTGAGGGCCCGCACCTCGCGCTTGACGCTGTCCAGGCCCACCAGTGCGTCCAGTTCACCGAGCACGGCCTTCGAGGTCCGCGCCGACTGCTCCGGTGCGGGGGCGGCGACCACGGGTTCCTGTTCGGTGGCGCGCTGGCCCGGGATCGAGCCCAGCAGGCCAGGGGAGTGGGCCGTCGTCTGGACCGCGGCCTCCCGGGTGGTCGGCGGCCTGAGACTCCCGCTCTCGTCGCTGGTGCAGTCCTCCACGACGGGGCCCGCGCCGGACGCGGCGTCGGGGCCGGCGTCCGCGAACTCGTACCCGCCGCGCGCGCACCGTTCCGTGCGGCACTTCTTCAGCGTCGTCCGGCAGCCGTCTATCACATGGAAGCCGTAGCCGCCGCTGCCGGTCACCCGGCAGTTCAGGAAGCTGCCGCGGCCGCCCGCCGACACGTAGAAGCCCGCTTCCGCGGGGGAGTCGACCGTGCAGCGCTCCATCGTCGGGTCGGCGCCCTTGGTGACGATCACGCCGGTCTGCGTGCCGTCCACCGTGCAGTTGTTGAGGGTGCCGCCGCTGCCGTGGTCGCGGAACCAGGCACCGGTCGCCGCGTCCCTGATCCGGCAGTCGTCGAGCTGGGCGGTGGCGCCGTCGCTCACCGACACGGCCGTGTTGCGGACCTGGGACAGGTCGCTGTCCACGACGTCGGCGCGGGAGCCGCGGTCGAGGACGAACAGGGCGTCCGGCACGTCGTGCACGCGGCACGAGTCCAGCACGGCGGTCGCGCCGTCGCTGACCCAGACCGCCGGGTAGTCGCCGGTGCTGTCGAAGATCTCGCACTGGTTGGCGTCGACGCGGGTGCCCGGGTCCCACACAGACAGGCCGTTGCGGCCGAACTGACGGACCGTCGTGCGGGTCAGCGTCAGCACCGAGCGGGAGCGCAGATCGACCGCGTTCTCCGGGATGTCGTGGATCCGGCAGTCGGCCAAGGTCAGCACGGCGTCCGTGTCGAGGGTGACCCCGTCGGCGGTGGTGCGGTGCACATCGCAGTCGGTGAGGTGGGCGGTGGCCCGGCCGGTGACCTGGACGCCGCTGCCGCGGACCTCGTAGACCTCGCAACCCACCGCCTCCAGCCCGGAGTTCTCACCGGTGGCCGACAGACCCACACCCGAGGTGTGGTGCACCCGGCAGCGCTCGAGGCGGGGGTGCGCGCCACCGCGGACGGCGACGCCCGCCTGGCCCGCCGCGACGACCTCGCACTCCTCGAACACCCCGCCCCCGCCGTCGAGTACCGCGATGCCGATGCCTGCCGGGTTGTCGACGGTGCAGCGCCGCACGGTCGGCCGGGCACCGCCACGCACCTCGATACCGGCCGCGGAGCGGGTGACGATCCGCAGGTCCGCGAGTTCCGGGGTGCCCTCCTCGACGAGCAGGGCGGGCGCCGCCACGTCCTGGCCCTCCACATGCAGGTCCTGGACCACGGCCGAGGCACGCACGGTCAGCGGCACCCCGTCCAGGGGCGCGATCCGTACGGAGCCGGGGGAGCCCTCCGGGCCGCGCAGGGTCACCGCCCGCTGGACGACGAGGTTCTCCCGGTAGGTGCCGGGGGCGACGGTGAGGACGTCGCCGTCGGCCGCGGCCTCCAGGGCGGCGGCGAGCGACGCGTACTCACCCGTGCGGCGGCGCCACCTCGATGTACCGGTGTGCGTCACCTGGACCGTGCCCTGTGCCATGGCGTTGCTGTGCCCCCACCTCGTGTTACGCGGGTCGATACCGAATGCGTTCGGCCGGTCCACCGTAGCGTGCGTGCGGGTGGCGGGTTGACCAGAGCCGGAAGGCGGTCAGCTGCCGGTGCCGGTCCGTCCCCAGTCCGGGCCCGCCCGCTCCCATGCCTGGTCCCAACGGGCGTACCGGCGACGGACCATGCGCCACAGGGCCAGTCGTCTGCCGCCCTCGACGACGCCCGCCGTCAGCAGGACCGCACCGATCCCGGCGAGGACGGCATGGGTCGTCGCGGTGGCGGAGTCCAGCGGCCGTGCCACCATGCGGCCGTGCTCGTCCGTCCACAGCGTGAAGTGGTCACCGCGGTGCGGGTTCTGGACGGCGGCCAGGACCGTGCCGTGGTGCGCGCTGCCGTCCGGAGCGGTCCAGTCGGCTGTCACCCGGCTGCGCAGGTCCCGGCCGGAGGAGGCGTCGGGATCGACCTCCAGCGGGGAGCGGTCCAGGGCGCGGACCACGGTGGCCGACACCTCGTGACGGGACTCGCGTTGTTCGCGGACCGCCCGCTGCAGGGCGTCCTGGGCGAAGTCGCCGACGAGTGAGCCGATCACCGGTCCGACGACCAGGATCACCAGCAGTGCCGCCAGACACAACCAGCCCTCGACCAGGTCGGTCCTGCGGCGCAGCGGGTTGTGCCGCCAGCGCCAGAGACCACTGATTGCTCGCACCGTCCCGCACCCCCTTCCCGCTCCGTGATAACCCCCGCCGCCGGCGTTCACGCGCGGACCCGGTCGAAGAGAGAGGGAAATCACCACCGGGACCTCTCGTGAACTGCTCACGGACAACCCAACGCCCGGGCCCCCGGGCCAGGTTCCCGGGACCCTCGCCGGGGCGGGATCCGGCCTATGCGAGGACGGTGACCGGATCGCCGACCCGGATCGCACCGCGGGATTCGGGTACCAGGTTCTGCCCGAAGACGAGCTTGCCGCCGAAGCGGCGGTGCAGCCCGAGGGTGCGCAGTGGCTCCCGGCCGCGGTCGGCGGTGACCTGGTCGGTCGTCGTCACCACGCACCGCCCGCACATCTTGGCGACACGGAAGGCGACGTCGCCGATGGCCACGCGCGACCAGTCGTCCTCGGCCCAGGCGGCGGTGCCCGCCACGACCACGCTCGGTCGGAAACGGTTCATCGGCAAGGGGCCCTCATGGGCGTGATCACCTTGTGCGATCAGGGAGTTGAGGGCGTCGAGGGAGGCCGCGGAGGTGAGCAGCAGCGGGTAGCCGTCGGCGAACGAGACGGTCTCACCGGGCAGTCCGTACTCCGGGTCGACGGGCCGGCGTGTGGCGGGGTCGTCCAGGTGGACCAGACGCACGTCGGCGCCGAGGTACGCGCCGCACCAGGCGTGCGCGGTGTCCCCCTCGGCGGGAACGGCCTCGACCTTGTCGCCGAAGATGTCCACCGACACAGTGCCGGTCGACCGTGGAACGGGCACGGCCAGGGGGTCCCTCCCGGGCGCGGACAGCCGGACGCCGCCGCCGGGCAGCAGCTCGGCGGCGGCCAGCGCGAGGCGCGGGTGCTGGCGTTGGGTGACGACCTTTCCCCCGTCGTCGATCACCGCCCAGCGTCGGTCGCCGGCCAGCCCCCAGGGCTCCACGACGGCCTCCCGGGGCGCGAGGCCCCGGAACGCCTTGACCGGATGAACATGAATCGACTGCAGTCGCGCGTTCCCCATGGACCCATGGTGCCAGGTGGCGCCGACAGCCAGGGTGACGCGTCAGTAGCCGCCGCGGTACTGCTGCTGATTGTTGTACTGCTCCTGGTAGTTGGCCTGCGCCGGCCGGGGAGCGGCGGGGCGCATCGCCTCGTACCCGGTCGTCATGCCCATGCCGGGAGCGGCCGGGCGCGGCTGCTGCTGCGGCTGCTGCTGGGACGGATAGCCGCGGGGCGCGGCGGCCTGCTGCGGGATGTACGCGGCGGGTGCCTGCTGGAGCGGGGCGGGCTGCTGATACTGATACTGCGGATAGCCGTAGGAGGGCTGGGAGGGGCCGGAGGGAAGGGCGGGCAGCGCCGAGGGCAGCGCGGGCAGGTGACTGCCCTGCATGTCGTACGCGGCGGGGACCCGGATCGGGGCGATCTGCGGGGTGCCCCGTTCTTCCACGAGCCGGTCGTAGATCGGAGTGTCCGGGAAGGAGGCGGAGTAGTAGCCGCCGCCATAAGTGGAGCGGGGGGAGGTCATGGCACATAAGTTAAGCCCACGATGTGCTGGTTGGGGAGACCGATAAGAGGGTTGTTTTCCGTGTCGGCAGTGGCGGGAGACCCCTAATGTGGGCGAACGCGGCGAAAAGGTGCATCACGTAAGGCGGTTCTCGTGTAAAAGCCGAGTTCCCGGCGGGTTACCGGGGGTTGGCGGCCTGCGATCCTGCGCCGCTCATGGGAGTTCGTCGTCCCGGAGAATAGGTTGGGCGGAGGACGGACCGACAGGACTGCCGGGGCTCGGGCCGGCGTGCCGACACGTGATGGGGGCCGACATGTCAATGCCGAAGGGTTCCAACGCTCCGGTGCCGACGACGGCACTGCGCGTCGAACTGGGCTGGCGCTCCGGGCCGGGTGTGCCCGACGCGGACGCCTCGGCGCTGCTGCTGGTGAACGGAAGGGTCCGCTCCGACAGCGACTTCGTCTTCTACAACCAGCCGGCGCACTCCTCCGGCGCGGTCCGGCACGAGGGCAAACGGCAGTCCGGCGACCGGGTGACCGACACCCTTCTCGTCGACCTCGCGCGCGTGGAGCCCACGATCGAGACCGTGGTTCTCGCCGCTTCCTGCGACGGCGGCACGTTCGGCGCCGTCCCCGATCTGTACATCGAGGTCAGGGACGCCGGACGGGACGCGGTGACCGCCCGGTTCGACAGCACCGGCGCCACCGTCGAAACCGCTTTCGTCCTGGGCGAGTTCTACCGTCGGCAGGGCGCGTGGAAATTCCGGGCGGTGGGCCAGGGCTACGGCAGCGGACTGGAGGGCCTCGCCACCGACTACGGCATCACCGTCGACGAACCCCAGCACGCCGCACCCGCCCCCACCGCACCGGTCATCCCCCCGGTCACCGCGGCCACCGCACCACCGGCCACCGCACCCCCGGCCACCGCGCCGCCCGCACCCGCGCGCCCCCTCGCCGCGGCCCCGCCTCCGCCACCGGCACCTCCCACCGCACCGGTCCGCCTGACCAAGGTGACGCTGACCAAGGCGGCCCCCTCCGTCTCGCTCACCAAGCAGGGCGGCACCTCGGGAGCCCTGCGCGTCAACCTCAACTGGGAGGTGCACAAGCAGTTCTCGGGCTGGGGCAGCAAGCTCGGCCGCGCCGTCGCCATGCACGCCGACCTCGACCTCGACCTGTGCGCCCTGTACGAACTCACCGACGGCAGCAAGGGCGTCGTCCAGGCACTCGGCAACGCCTTCGGAGCCCTGCACCGGCCGCCGTACATCCACCTGGACGGCGACGACCGCACGGGCGCCCTCTCGAGCGGTGAGAACCTCACCGTCAGCCTCGACCACAAGCAGGCCTTCCGGCGCATCCTCATCTTCGTGACCATCTACGAAGGAGCGCGCTCGTTCGCCGACCTGCACGCCAGGGTCACGCTCCAGCCGCAGCACGGCGCCGCGATCGACTTCTCGCTGGACGAGTGCACGGTCCCCTCGACGGTGTGCGCGCTCGCCCTCATCACCAACACCGGCAGCGACCTGGTCGTCCAGCGCGAGGCCCGGTACCTGGTGCCCGAGCGCGGGGTGAGCCCTCAGCGGACCGTCGACCAGGCCTACGGATGGGGCATGAACTGGACCCCGGGCCGGAAGTGACCGCTCACGGCTCGTCACCGACGACGGCGTCCGGACGCGTGTCCGGACGCGTGTAGGTACGGCCCTTCCAGGCCGCGCCGCGCCCCCGGTAGTGCTGCACCGCGGAATCGACCGTCATGAGGAGATAGAGGAACGAGGTGAACGGCAGCAGGGGAGCGAGCCACAGCGGCTGTCGGTAGTAACGGAGCATCGGCACATACGTTCCGGTCATCACCAGCCACGCGAGGGCGCCGACGACCCCGGCCGTCGCGTTCCCCGTGGCTGGTCCCACGACCAGGGCCACGGGCGGCACCAGGTAGACCAGCGCCAGTCCGGCGACCGTACCGAGGAGCAGCAGCGGGTTGTGCCGCAGTTGCGCGTACGCGCTGCGCGAGACCATGCGCCACAGGTCGTGCAGCCGTGGATACGGGCGGACGCTGTCCACCCGGTCCGCCAGCCCCAGCCAGATGTGGCCGCCGCTGCCCTTGACGGCCCGCGCGAGCGCCACGTCGTCGATGACGGCGTGCCGGATGGCGTCCGGGATCCGGGCCCGTTCGGCGGCCTCGGTGCGCAGCAGCACGCAGCCGCCCGCAGCGGCCGCGGTCCGCCCCTTGCGCCGGCCGATCCACCGGAACGGATACAGCTGTGCGAAGAAGTAGACGAAGGCCGGCACGACCAGCCGTTCCCACAGGCTCTCCACCCGCAGCCGGGCCATCTGGGACACGACGTCGAAGCCGCCCGCGCGGGCCGCCGAGACCAGCAGGCGCAGACTGTCCGGCGCGTGGGCGATGTCGGCGTCCGTGAGGAGGAGGTACTCGGGCTCACGCGCGCGTGCCAGGCCGATGCCCTGGCGCACGGCCCACAGCTTGCCGGTCCAGCCGGTGGGCGGTTCACCGGGGGAGGCCACGGTCAGCGGCAGCCCGCCGTGGCGGCGGGCCAGCTCGTGCGCCAGTTCGCCGGTGCCGTCGGTGCTGCCGTCGTCGACGAGGAAGACCTCCGCCGGCCCCGGATAGTCCTGGGTGAGCAGTGACGGCAGGCTCGCGGGCAGCACCGCCGCCTCGTCACGGGCCGGCACGACGACACAGACGGACGGCCAGACCTCCGGATCCCTCAGGGGCGGCAGCCTGACGTCCGTACGCCAGAAGAAGCCCTGGCCGAGCAGCAGCCACAGCCAGGCGGCGAGTGATCCGGCGGCGGTCCACATGATGGCGCTCACGTGCGCAGTCTGCCCCACCGGCCCTGCCGGTAAGGGCCCATCGTCTATCGTGACGGGGTGAAGATCGCGCTCATGGACTCCGGAATCGGTCTGCTGGCGGCCACCGCCGCGATACGGCGTCTGCGGCCCGACGCCGATCTCGTGCTCTCCCTCGACCCCGACGGAATGCCCTGGGGCCCCCGCACCCCTCAGGACCTCACGCGGCGCGCACTGGCCGTCGCCGAGGCCGCCGCCGCACGGCGGCCCGACGCCCTCGTCATCGGCTGCAACACCGCCACCGTGCACGCCCTGCCGGCCCTGCGCGCCCGCCTCGAACCCGGCATCCCGGTCATCGGCACGGTCCCCGCGATCAAACCCGCCGCGGCCGGCGGCGGTCCCTTCGCGATCTGGGCGACGCCCGCCACCACGGGCAGCCCCTACCAGCGCGGGCTCATCGAGGACTTCGCCGCCGGGGTGGCGGTCACCGAGGTGCCCTGCTACGGCCTCGCGGAGGCGGTCGAGCACGCGGACGAGGCGGCCATCGAGGCGGCCGTCGCCGCGGCCGCGGCCCTGACCCCGGACGATGTGACGACCGTCGTCCTGGGCTGCACCCACTACGAACTGGTCTCCGAGCGCATTCGCGCCGCCGTGCAGCGCCCCGGTTTCCCCCCGCTCGTCCTGCACGGCTCCGCCGGAGCGGTCGCCGCCCAGGCACTGCGCCGGCTCGGGGCGCAGCCCGCCCCTCGGGCGTCGGAGAACGGCACCCTGACGGTCCTGCTCAGCGGTCGCGAGGGCGCGCTCCCCGAGCCCGCACTGGCCTATGAGGAAGGCCGGCTCCTCAAGGCGCTCAGCCCCGCCCGGTGACCCCTGCCCTGAGCAGTCACTGTGTGCAACGTCCTACCGGCGCAGCGAAACCTGAGTAATCTCATAAGCATGAGGGACCACCCCCACGGCAAGAGCACTCACCCCGACGTCTGGACCGGGCGGGCCTCCAACCGGTTCCAGTGGCTGCTGGCGCTCGGCGGCGCCGCCTGTCTGGCGCTCGGCATCGAGCTGGCCGTCGACTCCCAGTGGACGTCCGGCATCGCCCCGCTCGTGATGTCCGTGGTCGGCTGCATCGCGGCCGGACTGCTGGTCCTCTTCGGCACCCTCGCCTTCGTGCACGTCGCCCTGAAGGTCGACAAGGAGTCCCTCGAAGTGCGCTGCGGCCACATCGGCGTGCCGCGCCGCCGCATCCCGCTGGCGCAGGTCGCCGGCGCCGAGTTCGACCCGCACGTCACCCCACGCCACTGGGGCGGCTGGGGCTACCGCTGGCGCCCCGAGAAGGGCACCGCCGTCGTCGTACGCCGGGGCGAGGGCGTGGTGCTGCGCCTGTGGGACGGCCACACGTTCACCATCACCGTGGACGACGCCGAGGCAGCCGTACGGGTCATCAAGGACCGGCTGCCGTCCGGCGCGGGGCGTTGAGCCCACCGCGCTCCGGGCGGTCACAGAGCTTGCCGGTCACCGTGTGCGCGTACGTCCGTCCCGTGCCGCGCTGACTCGTAGGACAGCGGGCGGGCCGTGGCCAGCCCGGCCAGCAGCCCGGCGCCGACCGACACCGTGGTGAAGCTCAGCGCGTTGCCCAGGCAGGCGATCGCCGCCACCGACGTCAGGGCAGCGCCCGCGGTGAGCGCGACCGGGGTGGGGCGCCGGGTGCGCCAGAGGGCGTACAGCACCCAGCAGAAGACCGCCGCCAGCAGGGCGACGCCGACGATCCCCTGTTCGGCCGCCTGCTGAAGCGGCGCCGAATGAGGCTTGCCGTCGGAGAGCAGGGTCCGGGTCGCCGTCCCGCTGAGTTCGCCGAAACGGCCCGGGCCCACACCCAGCACGGCGTCCCCGCGGGCCATGTGCAGCGCGTCCTGCCACAGCCCGACCCGCTGCCGGGTCAGCCGGCCCTCGAGGGAGTCGGCGAGCCCGGCAGGCACCTTGTTCCCCGCGACCGCCCAGGTCAGACCGGACACCAGGGCCGCGGACAAGGCCAGCCCGGCGATGCCCGGACCCCGGTGACGCATCCTGCCCGCGGCGAGCGAGCCCACCAGCACGGCGACGCACGCGGCGAACCCGGCGACCGCCCCGAGCGCGGCAGCGGTCACCGCGATCCCGGCGGCCAGCACGCGCAGCGCCAGCCGCAGCGCCGGGGACTCGGTTGCCCAGGCGGCGCAGCACGCGGCACCGGCTGACAGCGTCAGCAGGGCGGCGGCGGCACCGGCGTGCCCGAGCGGCGTGACGATCTCGGGCCCCGGGGAGAGGTGCGGCAACCCCACCGTGAGGCCGAGCCCCGCCAGCGCCCCGGCGCTCGGCGCGGCGACCGGGAGCAGCGCTCCGGACACCCGTCCCGCGGCATAACCGGCGGCCACGGCCAGCACCGCGAGCAGTACTCCCTCCGGGCGGCCGTCATGCGCGGCCGCCGTGATCAGGGACCAGGCGGCGCACGCCCCGAGGATCACCATGCCGGCCGCGTCCGAAGTGTCGCGTCTGTCGTCGTCCGCTGCCGGCGCCGCACCGGCCGCAGACGCCATCCCCGTGGAACCCACCCCGCCCCCCGAACCCGGTCGCCCCCGACCCGTGCCGTCCCCGGTCGTGCGGGCGTCACCGGCCCGTACGACAAAGCCCCCGGGGCACACCGTAACGGCTGGTGGGCGGTTTGTGGACGAGTTGGACCGAGATGCGCAGAAACGATGCTGCCGAGGCGACCGCCGATGTCCGTGGGGCTGAGCGGACCGCGCTGTCGGCGCCGAGCCCGGCCGCCGTACACTCCCACAGTGACCGTCACCGCAACTTCCGTGGACGAGTCGGACCAGGTGAGGCAGCCGACCGCGCCCGCATCGCGCGGGACGCGGCTCCTGCGACTCCTTCCGGCCGCCGCCGCAGCGCTCTCCGGAGTGCTGCTCTACGTCAGTTTCCCGCCGCGCACCCTGTGGTGGCTGGCCCTGCCGGCCTTCGCCGTCTTCGGCTGGGTGCTGCGCGGGCGCGGCTGGAAGGCGGCCCTCGGTCTCGGCTACCTCTTCGGCCTCGGATTCCTGCTGCCGCTGTTGGTGTGGACCGGCGTGGAGGTCGGCCCCGGGCCCTGGCTGGCGCTGGTCGCCATCGAGGCGCTCTTCGTCGCGCTGGTCGGCGCGGGCGTCGCCGCGGTGTCGAAGCTCCCGGGCTGGCCCGTGTGGGCGGCCGCGGTGTGGATCGCCGGAGAGGCGGCACGCGCGCGTGCGCCCTTCCACGGTTTCCCCTGGGGCAAGATCGCGTTCGGGCAGGCGGACGGTGTCTTCCTGCCGCTCGCCGCGGTGGGCGGGACCCCGGTGCTCGGCTTCGGGGTCGTCCTGTGCGGCTTCGGCCTCTGCGAGGTCGTGCGGCTGGCCGTCGCGGCCCGGCGCACGGGTGCCGTTCGACGGCCGGCTGCCGCCGTGGCCCTGCTCAGCCTGGCCGTGCCCGTGGCGGGCGCGGTGGCCGCGCGGCCGCTGGTGAGCGACAAGGCCGAGGACGGCAGCGTCACCGTCGCGGTCATCCAGGGCAACGTCCCGCGCGCGGGACTGGAGTTCAACGCCCAGCGGCGGGCCGTGCTCGACTACCACGCCCGCGAGACCGAGCGGCTCGCCGCCGAGGTCAGGGCGGGCAAGGTCGCCAAGCCGGACTTCGTGCTGTGGCCCGAGAACTCCTCCGACATCGACCCGTTCGCCAACGCCGACGCGGCCGCCGTCATCGACCGGGCGGCCAAGGCGATCGGCGTGCCGATCTCGGTCGGCGGTGTCGTGGGACGCGACGGCAAGCTGTACAACGAGCAGATCCTGTGGGACCCGGTCAAGGGACCCACCGACACCTACGACAAACGGCAGATCCAGCCATTCGGTGAGTACCTCCCGCTGCGTTCGCTCATCGGGGCGATCAACAAGAACTGGACCTCCATGGTCAGCCAGGACTTCAGCCGGGGCAGCAAGCCGGGCGTGTTCGACATGGACGGCGCCAAGGTGGGCCTGGTCACGTGCTACGAGGCCGCCTTCGACTGGGCCGTGCGTTCCGAGGTCACCGACGGCGCCCAGATGATCTCCGTACCGAGCAACAACGCCACCTTCGACCGCAGCGAGATGACCTACCAGCAGCTCGCCATGTCCCGGGTACGGGCCGTCGAGCACAGCCGGACCGTCACCGTCCCCGTGACCAGCGGCGTCAGCGCCATCATCATGCCGGACGGCAGGATCACCCAGCGGACCGGCATGTTCGTGGCCGACTCCCTGGTCCAGAAGGTCCCGCTGCGCTCCTCCCAGACGCCCGCCACGCGCCTGGGCGTCCTGCCGGAGATCGCTCTGGTTCTGGTCGCCGCGGGCGGACTCGGCTGGGCGATCGGCGCCGGTCTGCGCCGTCGACGCGCCGGTGACGTGTAGCCGTACTCCCGTCGCCCGCCCGGTGAAGATCACCCGAGCCGGGAAACCGGCCCGTTAGGGTCGGAGCATGGCTACTCCTGACTTCATCCGTTCACTGCGGACCTCCATCGGCCACGAGTTGCTGTGGCTGCCCGGCGTCAGCGCCGTCGTCTTCGACGACGAGGGCAGAGTGCTGCTCCACCGCCGCAGCGACACCCGCAAATGGTCGTTGATCGGCGGGATCCCGGAGCCCGGCGAGCAGCCCGCGGCCTGCGCCGTGCGGGAGGTCGAGGAGGAGACGGGAGTGCACTGCGAGGTGGAGCGGGTGATCGTCGTCCAGGCGCTCAAGGCCATCACCTACGACAACGGCGATGTGTGCCAGTACATGGACATCGCCTTCCGCTGCCGGGCCGTCGGCGGGGAGGCGCGGGTCAACGACGACGAGTCGCTGGAGGTGGGCTGGTTCGCCGTGGACGCCCTGCCCGAGCTGAACGAGTTCGGCCTGCTGAGGATCAAGCAAGCCATGGCGGACGCCCCCACATGGTTCGACCCCACCAGTTCCGACTGAAGTATGGGTGGTGACCACATGGGGCGGGAGGCGAGCGCTGCCTAAGGTCGGAGCATGACCGCTCGCAGCCCCCTCCCGGGACCCCCCGCCCCCACGCTCGACCTCGGCGGCCGCACCGCGCTCGTCACCGGCGCGGCCGGCGGCATCGGCCGCGCCTGTGCCCTGCGGCTCGCCGCCGCCGGGGCCAAGGTGAGAGCGGTCGACCGGGACACCGCCGGTCTCGAGGCACTCGCCGAGCAGGGCCGCGGCCTCGCCGGCACCGTCGAGGCGCACGTCCTGGACCTCACCGACCTGGACGCCGCCGAACTCGCCGCCGCGGGCACCGACGTCCTCGTCAACAACGCCGGGCTGCAACTGGTGCGGCCCATCGAGGAGTTCCCGCCCGACGTCTTCCACACCGTGCTCACGGTGATGCTGGAGGCGCCCTTTAGGCTCATCCGTGGCGCCCTGCCCCACATGTACGGGCAGGGGTGGGGCCGCATCGTGAACGTGTCCTCCGTCCACGGACTGCGGGCCTCGGCCTACAAGTCGGCCTATGTGGCCGCGAAACACGGTCTGGAGGGGCTGTCCAAGACGGCCGCCCTCGAAGGCGCTCCCCATGGGGTCACCTCGAACTGTGTGAACCCGGCCTATGTGCGCACACCACTGGTCGAGAAACAGCTCGCGGACCAGGCCCGGGCCCACGACATCCCCGAGGAACGCGTACTGGCCGAGGTGCTGTTGCAGGACAGCGCCGTCAAGCGGCTGATCGAACCGGAGGAGGTCGCCGAGGCGGTGGCGTATCTGTGCGGCCCGCAGGCCTCCTTCGTGACCGGTACCTCGCTCGTCCTCGACGGCGGCTGGACCGCGCACTGAGCGGGGTGGTGCCGGTGGTCCGCGGAGTTTTCCACAGGGCTGACGCGGCGGCCGTGCGATGAGGAATCCTGTGGGCATGTCCCGCGATCACGCGCAGTCCGCCGAGCGATCCGTCGCCGCCGGCCTCGCCGACGCGTCGGCCGACGACCGGTCGGGCGATGGCGCGCCGAGCGACGCCGCGCCGAGCGACGCCGCCCAGGTGCCGGCCCATGACGGGGCGGGCACCGACCCGGCACCCGGCAGCGCCGAGGCGCCGTTCCTGGAACTGCTGGCCCGGGGCGCTTCCGCCGACGCCTACGAGCAGCCGGTGCTGATCGCCCGTGCCGAGGGCAGGCCGGCCCAGGAGATCGCCGCGCTGGAGGCGGTCAAGCCGCTCGCGCTGCGGGTGCGCTCGGAGCTGGAGGGACGGCGCCGACGGGAGGCCGAGCTGTCCGCCCTGTTCGAGACCGCACACGACCTGGCCGGGTTGCGCGACCTGGACGCGGTGCTGCAGGCCATCGTGCAGCGCGCCCGCTCACTGCTCGGCACGGACGTCGCCTACCTCAGCCTGAACGACCCGGCGCGCGGTGACACCTACATGCGTGTCACCGAGGGCTCGGTCGCGGCCCGTTTCCAGCAGCTGCGCCTCGGGATGGGCGAGGGACTCGGCGGTCTCGTCGCCCAGACGGCCCGGCCGTACGTCACCGACGACTACTTCAAGGACGACCGCTTCCAGCACACCCTCACCATCGACTCGGGCGTACGGGACGAGGGCCTGGTCGCCATCCTCGGTGTGCCGCTGATGCTCGGGCCGCACGTGATCGGGGTGCTGTTCGCGGCGGACCGGCGGGCCCGGGTCTTCGAGCGCGAGCAGATCGCGCTGCTCGGCTCGTTCGCCGCGCTGGCCGCGGCCGCCATCGACACCGCGAACCTCCTCACCGAGACCCGCTCGGCTCTGTCGGACCTGGAGCGGGCCAACGAGATCATCCGGGACCGCAGCGGCGTCATCGAGCGCGCCTCGGACGTCCACGACCGCCTCGCCGAACTCGTGCTGCGGGGCGGCGGGGTGCACGACGTGGCCGCCGCCGTCTCCGAAGTCCTGGACGGCACGGTGGAGTTCGCAGAGGCGACCGCCGCACCGGCCGAGGCCCTGGAGGCGTCCCGCGCGGACGGGCACGCGGTGCGTCACGCGGACGACTGGATCGCCGCCGTGGCCGCCGGCGGCGAACTCCTCGGCGCTCTCGTCCTGCGCGGCCACCCGGGACTCGATCCCGTCGACCAGCGCACACTGGAGCGCGCCGCGATGGTCACCTCCCTGCTGCTGCTCGCCCGGCGCTCCGCCGCCGAGGCCGAACAGCGCGTGCGGGGCGAGCTGTTGGACGACCTGCTGGACGCCCGCGACCGCGACCCACGGCTGCTGCGCGAGCGCGCGTCCCGGTTGCGGGCCGATCTGGATGCCACCCATGTGGTGCTGGCCGCGCGTCTGGAGGGTACGGCGGCCGATGCCGACCAGGAGGCGGTCGCCCGTCGTCGCCTGTGGTCGGCCGCCTCCCACCTTGCCGCCACCCGGCACGGCCTGGCAGCGTCCCGCGACGGCGGCACCGTCCTGCTGCTGCCGCTCGAGCCCGGCGACACCGCTACGGAGACGGCCCGCCGCACGGCCCGCCACCTCGGCACCGCCGTGCACGATTCGGTCACCGTCGGAGCGTCCGCTCCCGTCGAGGACCTCGCCGCCCGCCCGGAGGCCGTGGCCGCCGCCTACGAGGAAGGCCGCCGCTGCCTGGACGCGCTACGGCTGCTCGGCCGCTCCGGCGACGGAGCCGCCGCCGAGGACTTCGGCTTCCTGGGCCTCCTGCTCGCCGGCGACCGCGACATCGCAGGCTTCGTCGAGCGCACCATCGGCCAGGTCGTCGCGTACGACGAACGGCGCGGCACCGACTTGGTGCGCACCCTCGACGCGTACTTCGCGAGCGGGATGAGCCCCGTGCACACCAAGGACGCCCTGCACGTTCATGTGAACACGGTCGCCCAGCGGCTGGAGCGGGTCGGCCGCCTTCTCGGCGACGACTGGCAGTGCCCCGCCAGAGTCCTGGAGATCCAACTCGCCCTACGGCTCCACCGGTTGTCGGGCGCCGGGCAGCGCTGACCCCCGTACGCACGGACGTACGGGGGTCGGACCGGACTCGACGGAGCCCGGGAATTCAGGCCGTGCGCGCGTCCGCCGCCGCGGCGGGGGCGGGCTGCGGGTCGGCGGGGTCCACGTCGGTCAGGTCCCGGTGGCGGGTCTCCTTGGCCACGCCGACGGCGACGACGGTGAGGACGGCCGCGGCGATGACGTACAGCGCGATGGGGGTGGAGCTGTCGTAGTCGGCCAGCAGCGCGGTGGCGATCAGGGGCGCGGGTGCGCCGGCCGCGACGGAGGCGAACTGGGCGCCGATGGAGGCGCCGGAGTAGCGCATCCGGGTCGCGAACATCTCGGAGAAGAAGGCGGCCTGGGGCGCGTACATCGCGCCGTGCATGACCAGGCCGACCGTCACGGCGAGGATGAGGTTGCCGAAGCCGCCGGTGTCGATGAGCGAGAAGAACGGGAACATCCACAGGCCGACGCCGACGGCGCCCAGCAGGTAGACGGGGCGGCGGCCGACACGGTCCGACAGGGCGCCCCAGGCCGGGATCACCGCGAAGTGCACGGCGGAGGCGATCAGTACCGCGTTGAGCGCGGTCTGCCGGGAGACGCCGGCCGAGGTGGTGGCGTACACGAGGATGAACGCGGTGATGACGTAGTAGCTGATGTTCTCCGCCATGCGGGCGCCCATCGCCACCAGCACGTCCCGCCAGTGGTGCTTCAGCACGGAGACGAGCGGCAGCTTCTCGGCTTCGGCCCCGGCCGCCCCGGCCGCCCGGGCCGCCTTGCGTGCCTCGGCCTGTGCCAGTGCCTGCTTGAAGACCGGCGATTCATCGACAGACAGACGAATCCACAAACCGACCATCACGAGTACGCCGGAGAGCAGGAACGGGATCCGCCAGCCCCAGTCGCCGAACGCGCTGTCGGACAGCACGGCGGTCAGCAGCGACAGCACACCGGTGGCGAGCAGTTGCCCCGCGGGCGCGCCGGTCTGCGGCCACGAGGCCCAGAAGCCGCGCCGCCGCGCGTCCCCGTGCTCGGACACCAGGAGCACGGCCCCGCCCCACTCACCGCCGAGCGCGAAGCCCTGCACCAGGCGCAGCACGGTCAACAGCACGGGAGCGGCGGTGCCGATGGTGGCGTGGGTGGGCAGCAGCCCGATCGCGAAGGTCGCCCCGCCCATCAACAGCAGACTCAGCACCAGCAGTTTCTTGCGCCCGAGCCGGTCACCGTAGTGTCCGAACACCAGGGCCCCCAGCGGCCGGGCGGCGAACCCGACGGCATAGGTCAGGAACGACAGCAGCGTGCCGACGAGCGGGTCCGAGTCCGGGAAGAACAGCTTGTTGAAGACGAGGGCGGCCGCGGAGCCGTAGAGGAAGAAGTCGTACCACTCGATGGTGGTGCCGATGAGACTGGCGGCGACGATGCGCTTGAGGCTGGCGGGGGCTGGTGGAGCGGTCGCGGGGGAGGACATCGGTACCACTTCCAAGCGGTCGGCGGGGACGTGTTCGTGTCGCCATACCGTAGGAATCCGCAGGTCAGGCGCACATGTGGCGGGGCAACATACTTCGAGGCTCGGCTATGCGTGCGGCCACCATGCCGACTCGCGGAAAGGCGGCTCAGGGGCTCGAGGCCGGTCGGAACGCTGCCGATCGGAGCGCTGCCTCGGAGCGCTGCCGTCCGGGACGCGTCGCTCGGGGCAGCCGGTGGCGCGGCCCGGGATCAGTTCCCTGCTTGGACTTGCGCATCGGAAACCGGTCGGCTTACAGGGTGATTTCCGGAGTGCGTGATGGCTGGGTCCGGGCATCACCTCGGCCTGATTGCCGAGGATGAGGGCGTGGACGACCTGCGTGACCTCCAGGAAGTTGACGTCCCGGGCGAGCGTGATGAGGGGGAGGCCCCGGGCGCCGCAGGCGTGGACGAGCGCGTCGGGTGGGCCGTGGTAGCGCCGTACGAGTTCGATGACCAGGGCCGCCGCACCGACGTCGGCGAGTTCGTCGACGTAGCGGCGTACCCGGGCCGGTTCATCGGGCAGGGGTATCCCGGTGGTCAGGACGAGTTCGCCGCCCTTGCGGAAGGAGGCGGGGTCCGTCAGTTCGGTGATGTGGACCCAGCGGACGGGGCGGTCGAGCCGGGCCGCGCCGGTGGCGACCTGGGGCTGTCCGGCGGCCAGGACGGGAAGGGCCAGGGCGTCGGCGACGGTGAGCGGACGGCGGGCACTGTCGATGCCCCGGCCGGGTGCGGCTCCGTCGACGCCGTCACCGTCGAGGCCTGACGCTGTGTGATGCGCCGGGGGAGCGCCCTGTCACTCTGACAAGCGCCGCTGACCTGCGCAAGAGCGCCGAGACGGCCGTAGGGAGGGGGACGGGCGGGCGGGTGAGACCGGTGCGGTTGACACATCGTCCGGCTACCACGTCCAGGCTGGACAGATCACGCATGGGCTCCGTCCCCGTCCCGTTCTACAACGGCACCTCCTGGTTCCTGCCGTTCGGCGGCTCCTTCTACAAGGCCAAGGACCGGTTCGGCTGAACCGACGGACGGCAGCGGTGACACTGCGGGCCTCCGCGAGGCAGTCGCGGAAGGCCCCGCGGTTTCGGGAGCGGGCGTACCTCCACCGCCCCGAGACGACTCCCGCAGCTCTTGTGGACCCGCGGCCGAGCCACGCACACCTTCGTCCGAACACGTCCGAGTGACCGCCCGCACAGCCAGGACCGCCGCAGCCACCCGCAGCGGACACGACCTGCTCGGTGAGAGGCGCACAGTGGCAGAGCGAAGGCTCCCTGGCGGTCGGTGTCAGTGGCTGCAGCAGGCCTGTGACGTCAGGGCGGTCGGCGTGGCCGGGGCCGCCGTCGTCGTACCGGTGGCCGCCTCCTGGTCGGCCGCGATACGGCCGCGCAGCATGTTCTCCATGACCTTCATGAAGCGCTGGGCCCCCGAAGTGCCCAGGAGGAACGGGTTCTCGGGGCCGTCGGGCGCGCCGCGCAGCTGGTCCATGCGCTCCAGGCCGTAGTCGGCGAAGGCGTGGTTGCTCACTTCGGCTTCCACCCCGGCCCGCCGCATCCGGGAGGCGAAGGTGAGGAGGGAGGAGAGGTAGGTCTCCTTGTCGGCCGTGGCCGCGGGCGGGTTGGTGCCGCCCCACAGCATCGCGGCGTGTTCGCGGCCCCGCCACCGAGCGGGGTAGATCGGCGAGACCGATCCGGGCGTGTGGCCCGGCGTGTGGTGCAGGGTCACCGTGGTGTCGCCCAGGGTCAGCCTCTGGCCGTCGGCGATGTCCAGGTCGCGGGTGGGAGCGTTGGCCGGGGCGGTGGAGGCGAGCAGGTCCCAGTCGGCCGGGGCCATCATGACGCGGGTGCCGTACTGGTCGGCGAGGTGCTGCGCGCCGCCGAAGTGGTCACCGTGGGCGTGGGTGACCACCACGTACCTGATCGTCGACGGGTCGGCGCCGAGGGAGGTCAGGCCCGGGACGATGTACTGCTCGACTTCGTCCGGTGAGTTGAGGGCGTCGATGAGGATGATGCCGCGCGACGTGAGGATCGCCGTCGCCGAGACGAAGCCGACGCTCACCACCGCCACGTTGTCGAATATCCGCACGGGCGCGGGAGCGGGAGGGCGAGGCGGGGTGTAGCCGGCGGTGAGCGCGTTGACGATGCTCTTCAGGACCGGGTCGTCACCGGCCAGTTCGGCGGCTCGGCCGAAGTAGTACCCCGCGGTCCTGTCCGCGGCGGCGGATGCTTCCGCGCCCTGTTGCGTGAGCACGGAGGCCGCGCCGGCGGTGACGGCCGTGGCGGCGCCGAGCTGCCAGAAGCGGCGACGGGAGAGTGTCATACGTACGACTCCTTCGGGTGGGGGAAAATTCGTGGGGGGACCGGAGAGTCTCGTGCTCAGGCCGTCAGCGCGGTGTTCCTGTCCTGCTCACTGCCCTCGGCCTCGCCGAGCGGGACGTCCCTGCGGTCGCGCAGGACGAAGGTGACCGCCAGTCCGACCACCGTGACCGCCGTCAGATAGACGGCGACGGAGTACACGGTGTGGGTGCTGGACTCGAGCGCTTCGGCGATCATAGGAGCGAAGGCGCCGCCCAGAACGGCCCCTGTGGCGTACGACAGGGCCGCACCGCTGTAGCGGACGGCGGCGGGAAACAGCTCGGTGAAGAGGGCGGCCTGTGGTCCGTAGGTCAGTCCGAGACCGACGCTGTAGAGCAGGAGCGCCACGACGACCAGTGCGATGTTGGCCGTGTTGAGCAGGGCGAAGAACGGGAAGATCCAGGCGAGTTGGATGAGGAAACCGATGCGGTAGACGCGCAGGCGGCCGATCCGGTCCGACAGGATGCCCCCGGCCATGGTGCTGGCCAGCCAGCCCACGGCGGCGGCCATCACGCCGATCAGGATCTGGGTGGGGTCCATGGCCAGGTGGTTGACGGCGTAGCTCTGGACGTAACCGCCGGTGGTCATGTAGCCGACGGCGTTGTTGGCGGCGAAGAGCAGGGCTCCGGCGACGACGAGCGGCCAGTGGTGCCGCAGCAGTACGGCGATCGGGGTGCGCGAGCGGTTGCCGGACTGTTTCAGCTCCTCGTAGACGGGGCTCTCCTCCACCTTGCGGCGGATGACGAACCCGGCGGCGACGAGGACGACGCTGAGCAGGAAGGGGATGCGCCAGCCCCAGGAGAGGAACTGCTCGTCCGTGGTGAGGCCGGTGACGGCGGCGAGGGCTCCGTTGGCCAGGAGCAGGCCCAGCGGCGCACCGAGTTGGGGGTAGGCCCCGAACCGGCCGCGCCGTCCGGTCGGCGCGTGTTCCACGGAGATCAGCGCGGCGCCGCCCCACTCGCCACCGGCGGACAGCCCCTGCAGGATCCGCAGGAGGACCAGGAGCACCGGGGCACCCGCCCCGATGGCGCTGGACGACGGCACGAGGCCGATCAGCGTCGTGGAGACGCCCATGAGCAGCAGGGTGGCGATGAGCATCGCGCGACGCCCGAGCCGGTCGCCGAGATGCCCGGCGAGTGCGGCTCCGACCGGGCGGAAGAAGAAGCTGATCCCGATGGTCGCGAAGGAGATCACCAGGGAGTCCTCGCCCAGCCCGTCGAAGAACTGGCTGTTGAAGACCAGGCCGGTGCACAGGGCGTAGATGAAGAAGTCGTACCACTCGATGGTGGTGCCTGCCATGGCGGCGAGCGCGACTGTGCGGTGGCTGCTGCCGGATGTCGGGGAGGGGTCGGGATGGGACATGGTGAGTCCGATCGTCGTCGGGTCGTCGTTGACCCGGGGGAGAACGAAGACTGGTGTCAGACCGCGTAGTCGGGTGCGATGCGGTCGATCCTGCGGCGCAGCGCGTCGAACAGCGTCCGGCCCGCCTCGGTGCGGTCGCCCAGCTGGAAGGACTCCCTCGTCGAGCGCACGGCAGCCTCCTGGGTCACGGACATGAGCGGCTGCCCGGACGACAGGGCGGCCAGCTGGATCTCGCAGGCCCGTTGCAGTGTCCACAGGGCGGCGAACGCGGCGGGCAGGGTCGGCCCCAGTGCCAGCAGGCCGTGGTTGCGCAGGATCATGAGAGTGCGGTCGCCGAGGTCGGCCACCAGCCGCGGCTTCTCCTCGGGCTCGACGGTGATGCCCTCGAAGTCGTGGTAGGCCACCATGTCGTGGAGCTGGGCGGAGTAGAAGTTGTCCGGGTCCAGTCCGCCGCGCAGGCAGGCGACTCCGGTGCCCGCGGTGGTATGGGTGTGCATGATCGCGTGCGCGTCGGGCCGGTTGGCGTGGATCACCGAGTGGATCAGCAGGCCGGCCTCGTTCACCGGCCAGTCCGAGTCCGACAGGATGTTCCCGTCGAGGTCGATCTTCACCAGGTTCGAGGCGGTGACCTCGTCGTACGTCAGGCCGAACGGGTTGATCAGCAGGTGCCCGTCCTCGCCGGGCACCCGCACGGTGATGTGATTGAAGATCATCTCGACCCATCCGAGGTGGTCGAAGATCCGGTAGCACGCGGCCAGTTCGAGCCGAGCCCGCCATTCCGCGTCGCTCATGTGCACCGGCTTCGCCGTACTCGTCCGGGTGTCAAGAACTGTCACTGCCTTGCTCCTTGAGTGCTCCATCGGGCATCGCCGTACGGGATGGGCGCCCGCCGGTGTTTCAGGAGCATGGGCGCAGGAGGACTCCGGGCCAATGTCGAGGTCGACATGGAATGGGCGGGCCCGATGTGTGATTCGCCAGCACGGCTGCTCGACGAGGCCCACAACCGGTCGGCAGCGAGCCGATCACTGGTGCCGCTCCGCGAACGGCTCGTCGAGAGCCGCCAGTTCCAGCGTCAGCACCAGACGGCGCGTGGGGTCGGCGAGTGACACCCCGAAGAGCTGCTCGGCCCGGCGCAGGCGCAGCCGCAGCGTGTTCTGGTGGATGTGCAGGTCGGCACTGGCCGCCGCGACATCGCCGAAGTGACGCAGATACGTCAGCAGCGTGGCGCAGTAGTCGGTGGCGTGCTCGGTGTCGTGCGCCCGCAGGCGTTCCGCGAGGCCGGTGCGCAGGTTCGCGTCACCGCGTACGGCGTCGAGGAGCCGCCGCAGCACCAGCTCCGGCCGCAGGTCGTCCGTGCGGTGGGCGCCGGGGGCCACGCGACGCTCCTGGAGATGGTCGAGTGCGGTGTCGACGTCACGGCGGGCCACGAGCAGTGCGGACGCGGTGGTGACGACCGGCGAGCGGACCGCGGTGAACGACCGGTGCAGACTGTGTCCGGCCCGGTCCAGGAGGTGCTCCAGTAGGACGTCGGCGGAGACGGAGCCGGGACCGGCCGCGGGCAGCAGCACGTAGAGGCGCTCACCGAGCAGGGCCGCCGCCGGCTCGTGCCCGAGCGAGCGGCCGTCCAGGACGGCCAGGTCCAGCATCCGGGTCAGAGCGGCGCGGCGCCGTGCTTCGCCGCCCGGATCGGCGGGCCGGCCGCCCTCCCGCTCCTGTACGACCTCGGCCAGGCCGACGAGCACGGCAGGCAGGCGAACGCCGTCGTCCCGCTGCCGACCCTCACCTGCCGGGCCCTCCCACACCTGCCCTTCCAACGCCGCGCGCAGGGCACGGTCGTGACGTTCCTGCTCCGCGTCGAGCTGGCGGCGCAACGCCAGCATGTGCAACGCGGCCACCCGGGCCGCCTCCTGCAGCGTGGCGCCGCAGTCGGTGACCGCCGCCTCGTCGGGGAAGGCGACCCACAGGGAACCGAGCACGTCCGCGCCCGCCCTGACGACCACGGCCATGCGCGGCAGATCCCCGGGCCGGTGCCGGGGTACGACCGTGTCGCTGACCCACACCTCCCGGTCCAGGTGGTCGGCGAGCGCGTCCTCGGGGACGCGCCGGCCCAGGATCCCGCGCCGCCGGGTCTCGTCGATGGGCTGGTCGGGCAGGTTGGAGTAGGCGACCACGACCTGCTGCGTATCCATGATCGCGACAGCGCCTCCGACGATCCCCGCCACCGCGTTGGCCAGCGAGAACAGGTCACCGCCCGCCAGCCCGCCGCCGGGTTCACTGTCCGCGGCGCGGGCCGCGAGCATGGTCGTCACCAGCCGCTGGACGCGGGTCCACGGCACCTCGGGGTTGACGGCCAGGACGGGAACCCCGCTCTCGCGGGCCTGCGCCACCAGATCCGGTGGCGGGGGAGTGGCGCATTTGACCGCGAGGGCGGCCGAGCCGCGAGCCGCCGTACGCAGGGCGGCGTCCACCGCGCCGCGGTCCGCGACGTCCAGGCCGACACCGAGCAGGAGCTGCCCGGGCGGGGCGGCCCGGACGGCCTCCGGACCGTCCAACAGCTCGACCCCGCTGACGCGCGGTTCTTCGCCGTCCCCTTCGGCCAGCAGGCTGATCACACCGTCCTGCAGGGCTTCTGTCAGGTGCGCGAGGAGCATCGCGGTCATGTGGCGCCTTTCCTTGCGAGGCAACGAGGTATGTCGATGCCTACAGTGCCCGGTGCCTCTGAGTGTAGGTGCCGACATTGTCGTGGGCTGCGGCCACAGCGCATGCTCACAGCCGACGGTCACGAGGACAGTCGGTCACGGGGACCGACGGCGGCAGGGACCGAGGATCGCAGGCTCCCGCCGCGTCGGCCTCTGGCCTGCGGACACACCCGCTGCATACATCCCCGGCTCTTCAGGAGGAGGCGCGACGGCCATGGGACAGCGCATCACCATCGTGGGACCGGGCGCCGTCGGCGCCACCCTCGCCGGAGCATTCGCCGCGTCGGGTGCCGAGGTCTCCCTGCTCGGCAGGAAAGGCCCTCACCTCGACGCGATCGCCGCCCAGGGCCTCGCTCTGCACAGCTCGCAGACGGGCGCGGAGGTCCGCCACCGGTTCCCGACGGCGCACGACACCACCGGGCTTCCCGTCCCCGACCTGGCCGTCGTCTGCGTCAAGAGCGGGCACCTCCCTTCGGCGGCCCGGAGCATCCGCCCGTGGACCGACCGCGGCGTGGAGGTGCTCGTCGTCGCCAACGGAGTGCCATGGTGGCTGCCGTCGACCGTCAGGAGCGCCGGGGGCGAGCCGGTCCTGCGATCCGTCGACGCGGAAGGGGAGTTGCTGCGCCTGCTGCCCGCGGAGCGAGTGATGTCCGGTGTGGCGCACTTCAGCAGTTCCGTGGACGGGCCGGGCCGGGTGACACACGTCAGCGGCGCCGGACTGGTCGTCGGAGAGCCGACCGGTGGCATCTCCGACCGTGTCACACGGTGTGTCACAGCCCTGTCCGCGGGCCACCTCAGCCCGGAACCCGACGCCGACATCCGCCGGGCGATCTGGGAGAAACTCCTGGGCAACGTCAACCTCAACCCCGTCAGCGCGCTGACCGGCGCCGGCGTCCTGGAGATCCTCGACGACCCGGCCGTACGGCGGCTCTGCGTCGCCATGTTCGACGAGACGGCGGCCGTCGGCGCCGCGCTGGGCATCGAGACGTCCATGACCGCCGACGAGCGGCTCGCCATCGCCCGCCGACTCGGCGCGTTCCGCACCTCCATGCTGCGGGACGCGGACCGGGGCAGGCCCCTGGAACTCGACGCCATCGTCGGCGCGGTCCGTGAACTGGCGCGCCGCACCGGCGTCCCGTCCCCCTCGCTCGACGCGGTGCACGCATTGCTCGCCCTCCGCGAGAACGTCCGCCACGGCGGCGACACGCCCACCAGGTGAAGGAGCCCCGGTGCCACACCCTTTGGGGTCCACCCCATCGAAAATCATCGCCGTCCACCTCAACTTCCGCAGCCGGGCCGAGGAGCGCGGACGGACCCCCGCCCACCCGTCGTACTTCCTCAAACCACCGTCCTCGCTGGCCGGCACCCAGGAGGCGATCGTCCGGCCGCGCGGCTGCGATCTCCTCGGCTTCGAGGGCGAGATCGCCCTCGTCATCGGATCGCGGGCCGGCCGGGTCCGCCCGGAGGACGGCTGGCGGCACGTGCGGTGGGTGACGGCCGCCAACGACGCGGGCGTGTACGACCTGCGCCACGCCGACCGGGGCTCCAACCTCCGTTCCAAGGGAGCCGACGGCTTCACCCCGATCGGCCCCCGGCTGCTGGACGC
The DNA here is from genome assembly GCF_000721105.1 of Streptomyces cellulosae. GTDB lineage: Bacteria > Actinomycetota > Actinomycetes > Streptomycetales > Streptomycetaceae > Streptomyces > Streptomyces cellulosae_A. Next base: position 110,304 of record NZ_JOEV01000001.1, on the reverse strand, counting down.
CGCGCAACTCGACCCCGGCGCACTGCGGTTGCGGACCTGGGTCAACGGCGAGCTGGTCCAGGACGACACGACCGACACCCTGCTCTTCCCCTTCGGTGACCTGATCGCGGATCTGTCGCGGCTGGTCACCCTGGAACCGGGAGACGTGATCCTCACCGGCACCCCGGCCGGCGCCTCGGTGGTCGCGCCGGGGGACGTGGTCGAAGTCGAGGTCGGCGACGGCCGGTTGAGCACTGGGATACTGCGCAGCCCGATCGTCGATGCCGAGCACGACCTGGAGCCGTGGGGCGCGCAGCCCAGGACGGACCGCGCCGAGGCGGAGTCGGCGTACGGATCCGCGTACGTGCCCGGCCCGCTGCTGGACGACAGCCTCGCCGACGGTCTCCGCTCGTCGGCCGTGGCGACGATCAGCGCACAGTTGCGCAGGCGCGGCCTGCCGCACATGTCCATCGACGGCGTCCACCCGGCGACCGGCGGCACCCGCATGGTGGGCGTCGCCCACACCCTGCGCTATCTGCCCCTGCGTGAGGACCTGTTCGAAAAGTACGGCACTGGCATGAACGCGCAGAAACGCGCGGTCGAGGAGCTGTGGCCGGGACAGGTGCTGGTGATGGACGCCCGGCGCGACGCCAGTGCCGGCACCCTCGGCGACATCCTCGCCCTGCGCGCCCAGCAGCGCGGTGCGGCCGGGGTCGTCACCGACGGAGGGCTGCGGGACAGCGCGGCCGTCGCCGACCTGGGACTGCCGGTGTTCCACGGCGGAGCGCACCCGTCGGTGCTCGGCCGCCGCCACGTCCCCTGGGACACGGGGGTGCCCATCGCCTGCGGCGGGGCGCTCGTCCAGCCCGGCGACCTGATCGTGGGCGACGACGACGGCGTGGTCGTCGTACCACCTCACCTGGCCGGGGAGCTGATCGCCGACTGCCGGGAGCAGGAGCGGCAGGAGCGGTTCATCACCGAACAGGTGCGGGCCGGGGCCGGTGTCGACGGCCTGTACCCGCTCGGGCCGGCGTGGCGCGAGCAGTACCGCACCTGGTGTGCCAAGAACACGAACGAAGGAGAGCATGCGTGAAGTTCCGCAGCGACCCGTCCACCATCCGCGGGTCCATCGCCCCCGTCGTCACGCCGTTCACCGCGGACGGCGCCGTCGACCACGACAGCCTGCGGGCGCTGATCCGCTTCCAGCTGGAGTCGGGCTCGCACGGCATCTCGCTGGGCGGCTCCACCGGGGAGCCCAGCGCGCAGAGCGTGGCCGAGCGGATCGTGGGGATGCGTACGGCGGTCGAGGAGATCGGCGACCGGGTGCCGTTCCTGCCCGGCACCGGCTCGCACAAGCTCGACGAGACCCTCGAAATGACAGCTGCCGCAAGGGAGTTGGGCGCGGACGCGGCGCTGGTCATCACGCCGTACTACGCACGGCCCACCCAGGAGGCGCTGTACACCTGGTACGCCACGGTGGCCCGGGAGTTCCCCGACCTGCCGATCGTCGCCTACAACGTGCCCTCGCGCACGGCCGTCGACATCGCGCCGGAGACGGTCAAGCGGCTGTTCTGCGACGTCGACAACTTCGTCGGCGTGAAGGAGACGACGAAGGACTTCGAGCACTTCTCCCGTGTCCTGCACGCCTGCGGACGGTCGCTGCTGGTGTGGTCCGGGATCGAGCTGCTGTGCCTGCCGCTGCTGGCCCTCGGCGGAGCGGGATTCGTCTCCGCCGTCGCCAATCTGGCGCCGACCGCGGTGGCGCGGATGTACGAGCTGTGGGAGGCGGGCGAGTTCGAGGCCGCCCGCGACCTGCACTACCGCCTCCACCCGCTGGTCGACCTGCTGTTCGTCGAGACCAACCCGGCCCCCGCGAAGTGGGTGCTGGCCCAGCAGGGCCGCATCTCCTCGCCGTACGTCCGCCCGCCGCTGACCGGTCCGACCGACGCGGGCCAGACGAGGATCCGTGCGCTGCTCGCCGAGGGCGGCGACCTCACCCAGCAGATCGGAGCCCGACCGTGACCGTACAGAACATGCCCGTAGAGATGACGAACGCACAGAACATGCCCGTAGAGATGACGAACGCACAGAACATGCCCGCACAGACCACGACCCTACAGACCGCGACCGTGGAGAACATGAGCGTGGAGAACATGACCGTGGACAACGTGCCGTCCGTCATCCGGCACTGGATCGGCGGAGAACTCCTCGACAGCGTCGACGGCCGGACGTTCCCGGTGGCCGATCCGGTGTCCAACACGCCGTATGCGCAGGCCGCGCGCGGCTCGGCGGCGGACGTGGACCGGGCCGTGGTCGCCGCTCGAGCCGCCTTCCCGTCCTGGTCGACGCTCGGCAACCGGGCACGGGCGAACGTCCTGCACCGGATCGCGGACGCGGTCGAGGCCCGCCACGAACAGCTCGCGGCCTTCGAGACGTACGACACCGGCCTGCCCATCACCCAGGCCCGCGGCCAGGCCCGCCGGGCGGCGGAGAACTTCCGCTATTTCGCGGACGTCGTCGTCGCCCTCGGCGAGGAGGCGTTCCGGCAGGGGGACGAGCAGTTCAGTTACGTCGTCCGTAGCCCGGTCGGGGTGGCTGGGCTGATCACGCCGTGGAACACCCCGTTCATGCTGGAGAGCTGGAAGCTGGCGCCCGCGCTGGCGTCCGGCTGCACGCTGATCCTCAAGCCGGCCGAGTGGACTCCGCTGTCCGCATCGCTGTGGCCGGAGATCTTCGAAGAGGCAGGCGTGCCCGCCGGGGTGGTGAACATCGTGCACGGCATCGGCGAGGAGGCCGGCCAGGCTCTGGTGGACCACCCGGACGTGCCGCTGATCTCCTTCACCGGCTCCACCGACACCGGCCGCCACATCATCCGCTCGTCCGCCCAGCACCTCAAGACGGTGTCGATGGAGCTGGGCGGAAAGTCTCCCGCCATCGTCTTCGCCGACGCCGATCTGGAAGCCGCCCTGGACTCGGTCGTCTTCGGGGTGTTCTCGCTCAACGGGGAGCGCTGCACGGCCGGTTCCCGGGTGCTGGTGGAGCGGCCGCTGTACGAGGAGTTCACCCGCCGCCTCGGCGAGCGGGCCGCCCGCGTGCGGGTGGGTCCGCCGTCCGACCCGGCCACCGAGGTGGGAGCGCTCGTCCACCCCGAGCACTACGCGCGCGTGCTGAACTACGTCGAGATCGGCAGGAAGGAGGCCCGGCTGGTCGCGGGTGGCAGCCGCCCCGACCACCTCGCCGACGGCAACTATCTTCAGCCCACCGTCTTCGCCGACGTCGAACGCGACGCCCGTGTCTTCCAGGAGGAGATCTTCGGCCCGGTCGTGGCCGTCGCTCCCTTCGACGACGAGACCGAGGCCGTGGAACTCGCCAACGCCACGCAGTTCGGCCTGGCCGCCTACCTCTGGACCTCGGACCTCAAGCGCGGCCACCGCATCGCGCACGCCGTCGAATCCGGCATGGTCTGGATCAACTCCCACAACGTCCGGGACCTGCGCACCCCCTTCGGCGGGGTCAAGGCCTCCGGCGTGGGCCGCGAGGGCGGCGCGCACTCCATCGACTTCTACACCGAATCGAAGATCGTCCACGTCGCCCTCGGCGAGGTGCACACCCCCCGCTTCGGAGCCGCCTCATGAACGCACCGGATGTCGTCCGCTCCGCCTATGCCCAGCTCGCCGTCACCGATCTCGGCGCGGCCCGCTGGTTCTGGGTCGACATGCTCGGCTTCCACGTCCAGTACGAGGACACCGGCACCCTCTGCCTGCGCGGCACCGACGAACTCACCCACCACTCCCTGGTCCTGCGCCGTGGCGACCTCGCCGCTCTGGACCACATCGCCTACCGCGTACGCACCCCCGAGGACGTCGACAAGGCGGAGAAGTTCTTCACCGAGCTCGGCCGCCCGGTCCGGCGCGTGGGCAACGGCGAGGGCACCCCGGGCATCGGCGACGCGGTACGAGTGGTGGACCCCCTGGGCTTCCCCGTCGAGTTCTTCTACGACATCGAGCGCGCCGAACGCCTCATCCAGCGCTACGACCTCCGACGCGGCGCCGAGGTCGCCCGCCTGGACCACTTCAACATCTGCACCCCCGACATCCCCGCCGCCTACGCCCACTACCAGTCCCTCGGCTTCGGCTGCTCGGAGACCATCGAGGGTGACGAACACGAGCTGTACGCCGCCTGGATGTACCGCAAGCAGACCGTCCACGACGTCGCCTTCACCGGCGGGGCCGGCCCCCGCCTGCACCACCTCGGGGTGGCCACCCACGAGTCCCACCAGGTTCTGCGCTGCGCCGACCTGTTCGGATCGATCCGCAAGGAGCACCACATCGAGCGCGGCCCGGGCCGGCACGGCGTCTCCAACGCCTTCTACCTCTACCTGCGCGACCCCGACGGTCACCGAGTGGAGATCTACACCTCCGACTACTACACCGGCGACCCCGATCACGAGACCTATCGCTGGAACGTGCACGACGACCGTCGCCGCGACTTCTGGGGCAACGCCGTCATCGAGTCCTGGTACAAGGAGGCAACCCCGGTCCTTGACCTCCACGGCCGTCCACAGCCCGTCACCGACGCCCTCCTCGACGAATCCGCTGTGACCGTGGGAGCCGACGGCCTGGGCTGACCCGGGCCCACGACGGGGCCCTCTCTCTATGATCATGGCATGATAGTTGATGTAACAACTAGACTCCATGAGGGGTGGTCCCGGTGAGCAATGTCGAAGCTGAGCCGACAGTGATGAGAAGCGGGGCGCCGGTCGACGAGGTGCGGCCGGCCGGCGTGTCACGGGTCGACGTGCTCCCCGCGCGGGACGTACCCCTGGGCGGACCGCGTTCGGATGACGGTGCGGCGGACGCTGCCGCAGCGGGACCGGACGCTGATCGGAGCCTGGTGTTTCGCCGACCACTACGGTCCCGACAAGGTCACCGACGGGGGCGGCATGGCGCTGCCCCCGCACCCGCACAGCGGGCTGCAGACGGTGACCTGGCTGTTCAGCGGGGAGGTCGAGCACCGCGACACGCTCGGCACCCATGCCTTGGTGCGCCCCGGAGAGATCAACCTCATGACGGGCGGGTACGGCATCGCCCACTCGGAGGTCTCCACCCCGCGCACGACCGTCGTCCACGGCGTCCAGCTGTGGGTGGCACTGCCGGAGGAGCACCGCAACGCACGACGGGACTTCCAGCACCACGTTCCTGGGCCCGTGCGCATGAAGGGGGCCGAGATCAGGGTCTTTCTCGGCTCGCTCGCCGGTGAGGTCTCTCCGGTGCGGACGTTCACACCACTGCTCGGCGCCGAGATCATCCTCGAACCGCGTACGGCGATCACCGTCCCTGTCGATCCCGACTTCGAGCACGGCGTTCTCGTGGACAGCGGGGACGTCCGTGTGGCCGACGCCCTGCTGCACCGGGCGGAGCTGGGCTATGTCCCGCCGGGTGCCGACGCGTTGACCCTGACGAACGAGTCGGACGGTCCGGCGCGGACGATTCTGCTCGGCGGCACCCCGTTCGAGGAGGAGATCGTCATGTGGTGGAACTTCATCGGCCGCACTCACGAGGACATCGTCGAGGCCCGAGAGGACTGGGAAGCCTCGTCGGACCGCTTCGGCACGATCGAGGGATTCCCCGGGGGCCGTCTCCCCGCGCCCGCCCTCCCCAACGCCACCATCAGGCCGCGCCGCAACCCGCCGCGTCGCTGATCTCTCTCGGAAAGGCGCCCCATGAGCCAGCCATCTGCCGCCCCGGTCGTCGAGCGGGTGGACGCACACCATCGGTACGAGATCGTGGTCGACGGCAAGCGCGCCGGCCTGACCGAGTACCGCGACCACGGCGAGCAGCGCGTGTTCTTCCATACGGAGGTCGGTGACGCCTACGCCGGACAAGGCCTGGCCGCACAGCTGGTGCGGCAGGCGCTCACCGACACGCGTGCCTCCGGGAAGCGGATCGTGCCTGTCTGCCCGTACGTGGCCACGTTCCTGAAGAGGCATGACGAGTTCGCCGGCATCGCCGACCCCGTGACCCCCGAGATCATGCGGTGGCTGGAGGCCCAGCTGGCTGAAGACCGTTGATGTGTCATCTGGGCCGGCCGAAAAAATCGGGCCGTCAGAGTGGCCCGCGCGGCGGCGACGGCCCCGTCCGCCCGCTCCAGCTGGGTGACCCGTCAACCCCTTTACACTCGCTTGTATGGATGAGGAAGTGCGCTGGTTGACGGCGGAGGAGCAGCACGCCTGGCGGAGTTTTGTCCGGTTGCATGAGCGGCTCGGGGGTCGTCTGTCGCGCATGTTGCAGAGTGAGTCGAAGCTGTCGGCCGCGGATTTCGCCGTGCTGGTCAGCCTGACGGATGTGCCGGACGGCCGGCAGCGGTACCAGGATCTGGCCCGGGCGCTGGAGTGGGAGAAGAGCCGGATGTCCCACCACGTCGCGCGGATGGCCGGCCGAGGGCTGGTGATCCGTGAGGAGTGCCCCGAGGACGCGCGGGGGGCGTTCGTGGTGATCACGGACGCCGGGCGGGTGGCGATCGAGGCGGCGGCTCCGCTGCATGTGGCAGCGGTACGAGAGCTGTTCCTGGACCATGTCACCCCGGCGGAGCTGCGGACGCTGACCGACATCTCCGACCGGGTGGTGGCGAAGCTGGACGAGGAGCCCGTCTGACCGGACGAGGAGCCCGTCTGACCGGACGAGGAGCCCGCCTGACTGGACGAGGAACCCGCCTGATGGGCCGATCGCGGTGCTACCTGGCAGCGAAGGCGTCCTGAGATTGTCCTGGGCCCGGGCCTCAGAGCCAGGGGCCCTTCCCAGACAGGCGGCACCTGGATCCACTCCGCACAACTTCGGCGTGCCGAGGCGCAGTTGCGTCAGATCATCGACCGGGAACCCGGTGGAGCGCTACGCCCACCTGAGCTGGGCCGCACCCTGGTGGGCCAGGGGCACGTCGGCGATGTCGAGGCTGCCTTCGCCGTAAGCCCGGGGGCGTTCACCAGCTGATTCCGGCCGCCACCGGCAGATGGTCGCTGCCCGTGGCCGGAAGTGACCACGAGCTGTCCGGCTTCACGCCACGGACCAGGATCTGGTCGATCCGCACCACCGGGAACCTTGCCGGCCAGCTGAAGCCGAACCCGTTCCCGGCCGTGTCCTGGGCCGAGCGCAGCTGCGAGGTGAGGCCGGCGAACGCGCGGTCGTCCGTGGTGCCGTTCAGGTCGCCGAGCAGCACGACCCGCTCATTCGGCTCGGCGGCGACGGCCTTGCCGAGCGCCTGCGCGCCTCTGTCCCGCGAGACTGTCCAAAAGCCCGCCCTGGGATTCACCCGTGCGGAACCCAGGTGGGCCACGTACACCGCCAGCGGACCCTGGTCCGTGGCCACCGTGGTGCGCAGCGCCCGGTTGTAGGCCATCTTGACGTCGGCCGGTTTGGTGTCCGCCAGCGGTCCGTAGTCCGTCTCGATGTCGACCGGCCGGGTGTCCGACATCGGTAGCGTGCTCCACAGCCCGACCGTGCCCTGCACCGTGTGGTACGGGTACGTCTTCGCCAGTTCCTTCTCGTACAACGGCTTTGCCTGCGGGGTGATTTCCTCCAGGGCCAGGACGTCCGCGTTGGAGGCGGCCAGGTCGCGGGCGGTGCCGGCCGGATCGGGGTTGGCGGCGCCGACGTTGTGGCTGACCACGGTGAGGTCGCTGCCGGGGTGGGACTTGTCACTGAGCAGCCCGCCGAAGAGGTTCAGCCACACCACGACCGGCAGCAGCAGCGCGGCCACCGCGGAGGCGGAGCGGCGCCACAGCGCCAAGGCCAGCAGCGCCGGGATGAACAGGCCGAACCATGGGAGGAAGGTCTCCGCCAGGCTGCCGAGGTTCCCGATCCGGTTGGGGACCTTCGCGTGCAGCAGCATGAACAGGCCCAGCAGTAGCGCCAACGCCGCGGGCACCCGGCCGCGCTTCCAGAGCTCCGGCCTGGAGCCGATGCGGATCGTCCGGCGGATGCCCGCGCGCAGGGCACCTGGGCCGGTGTCCCGGGGGATGGCGCCGCCCTGCCCGGTCTCCGCCGGGTCCACCTGCGTCGTCGTCCGTCCTCGCTCGCTGCCGGTCACTGCTGCGTCCTCGGTTCCTGGGTGGGGTCGGCGTACCCGCGCGGGCAACCGCGATCGATCGCATCGGTGCGCAGTCCGTGGAGCCAGGGTTCGCTCCTGCGGAAGTGCTGATTCTGGTGCTCCGGGGACCGCCGGCCGCTGTTGACGTGGAACTCGGCTGCGTCCTCCGCGGCATCCCTTGCAGCCTGGCGGAAAGCCCTGAACAGATCGGGATCGAGATCGGCCGCGGCCGGAATCTCGTCGTCGAAGGCGGTCACGCCGTCGGGAACGGCACCGACAGCCCCGCCGGTCGCACCACGGTGCCCACGGGTATGAGCGGAGTCCGAGGAATTCTGCGACTGCTGGCCACAGGCCGCGGTGATCGCTGCGATGACGTCCATCAGGCCCATGGCAAGGGGCCAGTTGCTCCGGCGGGTCGTTGTTCGCGCTGATGGTGGGGTTCGAGCCATGCTGCCAGTCAAGGCGGCGCGGTGTTGCCGGCGCGTATGCGGTTTTCGATACGCCGACGATATGCGTCGGCTCCTAGCATCGACAGCATGCGCGTGTTGATCGTCGAGGACGAGCCCTATCTGGCGGAAGCCATCCGCGATGGCCTGCGCCTGGAGGCGATCGCGGCCGACATCGCGGGTGACGGCGACACGGCGCTGGAGCTGCTGAGCATCAACACCTACGACATCGCCGTCCTCGACCGAGACGTTCCCGGGCCGTCCGGTGACGAGATCGCCAAGGGCATCGTCGCCTCCGGCAGCGGCATGCCGATCCTCATGCTCACCGCAGCCGACCGTCTCGACGACAAGGCCTCCGGGTTCGAACTCGGCGCCGACGACTACCTCACGAAACCCTTCGAACTCCGAGAACTCGCGCTCAGGCTCAGAGCGCTCGACCGCAGGCGTGGTCACAACAGGCCGCCCGTGTGGGAGATCGCAGGTCTTCGACTGGACCCGTTCCGCAGAGAGGTCTACCGGGACGGCCGCTACGTGGCGCTGACCAGGAAGCAGTTCGCCGTGCTCGAAGTCCTCGTCGCTGCCGGAGGCGGTGTCGTCAGCGCCGAAGAACTCCTGGAACGCGCGTGGGACGAGAACGCCGACCCGTTCACCAACGCCGTGCGCATCACCGTCTCGGCACTGCGCAAGCGCCTCGGCGAACCCTGGATCATCGCCACCGTGCCAGGTGCCGGCTACCGCATCGACACCCAACCGGAGGCCGGACACGAGGGAGGCGAGCGTGGATAGAGCACCCGGGTTGAGCGTTCGCGTCAAACTCACCCTCAGCTACGCCGGATTCCTCATGCTTGCCGGCGCCCTGCTGCTCGCGGCGGTGTGGGTGTTCCTCCTGCGCCATGTCCCCGACCGTGCGATGCTCATCAACCCCGATGACAAGCCCACGGGCGGTGTTTTTCCCGTCCGGTCCGCCCTCCTGGACGTGTTCGCTCCGAGGGCGGCCGCAGTCCTGGCGTTCCTGCTGGTGTTCGGCCTCCTGGGAGGGTGGATACTCGCCGGCCGGATGCTCGCCCCGCTGACCGGCATCACGGGTGCCACACGCATGGCCACGAACGGATCTCTCTCGCACCGGATCCGGCTACCAGGCCGCAAGGACGAGTTCCGCGAACTGGCCGACGCCTTCGACGCGATGCTCGCACGGCTCGAAGCACACGTCGCCGAACAGCAGAGATTCGCAGCCAACGCCTCCCACGAGTTGCGCACCCCGCTGGCGATCTCGAAGGCGCTTCTCGACGTGGCCCGCACCGATCCGAACCACGACGCCGGCGCACTCATCGACCGCCTCCACGCCGTCAACGCCCGAGCGATCAACCTCACCGAAGCACTGCTCCTGCTCAGCCGCGCCGACCAGAGGTCCTTCACCCGAGAACCTGTCGACCTGTCTCTCCTCGTGGAAGAGGCCACCGAAACACTCCTCCCGCTCGCGGAAAAGCACGGCGTCACCATGAAGACCTCCGGTGACATCACCCCCACGATCGGATCGCGGGCGCTCCTGCTGCAGCTGACCACGAACCTCGTGCACAACGCGATCGTCCACAACCTGCCCGAACAGGGCACCATGTGGGTCGATACCGGCGTCCGCCCCGAGACAGTGGTGCTCACTGTCGAGAACACCGGCGAGAAGCTCAGTCCAGAGCTGATGTCGACACTCACCGAACCATTCCAGCGCGGCACCGAGCGCATACACGCCGACCACTCAGGCGTCGGCCTCGGCCTGGCCATAGTCAAGACCATCACGCACGCGCACGACGGAACACTCACCCTCACCCCGCGCTCCGTCGGCGGCATCCGCATCACTGTGGAACTACCCGTGACAACCGCGCACGCCGACAGGTAGCGCATCAGGGAATGGATGCGGCGCCGCTGTGAGCCGTTCGGGGTTCGCCGGGACTCCGACCGTACCGAGTTGGGCGGAGCCGAGTTGCTGCGTCATGGCGCCGCCCCGGCCGCCCGGTGAGCGTGGCCGGCACCGGTCGATGCCGTGTCGCGTCATCAGCCGGGATGCCTGCGGCGGGGCCGCCTCCGCTGAGTCCGTCAGAGCGGGCCCGACAACTGGTCCGGCTTCGGCGGTGGGCGCCCGGGCGAAGTGACCCGCCCGTTGGCTGACAGTGCGTCAAGTAAGACCTTTGGAACCGCTGCGAGGGCCCCTGGTTCAGCGGTGTGTGCCGTATCACGCCCTCAATGGGTGCCCAAGTTGTGTGCATCACAGCGGAAATGTCCATTTGGCCTCCATGCTCGACCGGGATGGCGACTCCCGCAGTGGAGCCCATCGGTATGGGCGCGAAGTCGCACAGCAGCCCATGACTGAGTCCTCGTGACGTTTCTCCTTGTTCCCTCGGAAAGGTGCCCATCATGGCCGCTTACCTCTGCCCTCCTGCCGTGATACACGGCGAGCACACCGTCGAGACCAGCCAGATCGTGGCGGAGGTGCGCGACCGGCACCCGCACGCGGCGTGGGCGCCGCGGATCGACGGCATCGCGGCCAGTACGGGCATCGAGACCCGTGGTTGGATGCTGCCGCTGGAGACCGCCGTCGCGCCCGGCAGCGGCAACGCCCTGCGCGCGGTCGGCGTCGGGCCCGCCCAAGAGACGCTGGCACGCGACGGGTTCACCCAGCAGGACGCGGACCGCGTGATCGCCGCCCTCGAGGCGATACCCGCGCCGCAGACCATACAGGAGCGCACCGCGCCGGCCTGGGAGGCCGTGCAGGCCTACGGGGAGCGCGCGGCGCGCAGTGCCCTGCAGACAGCCGGGCTGGACGTCGCGGACGTCGACTGCCTGATCACCAGTCACTCCACCACCCCGGCGCTGCCGGGTCTGGACATCGCCCTGACCAACAAGCTTGCTCTCCGCGATGACGTGATGCTGCTGCCGGCCACGCAGTGGGCCTGTATCGCGGGGACCCGCTCCCTGGCCCTGGCGGCGGATCTCGTGGCCGCGGATCCCGATCGGGTGGTCCTGGTCGTGATCGCGGAGGCACTGAGCACGACCTACCAGCCCGCGGACGACACCATCGAGTCCCTGATCGTCCGGTTGCTGTTCGCGGACACCGCGGTCGCCGCGGTGGTCACGGGACGCCCGAGACGCGAGTCGGTGCTGCGGCTGGATTCCGCCTGGCACCACACCCTGCCCGGCACCCAGGACCTGCACCGCCTGGAGACGCGGGCGGACGGCAACCACTTCGTGATGGACCGGCGCGGGCCGCGCGCCGTACAGGAGACGGTCACCGCGATGTGGGAGTGGCTGCGCGTCCGTTACCAGGACGAGCCCGACTCCTGGCACCCCGACGTGCTGCTCGCACACCCCGGCGGGACCCGGGTGCTGGAGTACATGGAGCAGACGATGCCCGACGCGTGGCCGTCGGGGCTGCTGGACTACAGCCGGGACAGCTACACCAGCGGCAACCGCGGAGGCGCCGCCGTGTTCGACATCCTGAGGCGGGCGCACGACGCCGGGCAGAAGCCGGGCAGCCGCGCCGTCCTCTACGCGGCGGCACCGGGCCTCACCGCCACCGCCCTGGAAGGGGAGTGGCTGTAGTGCCGGCCCCCGCCCTCCGTAGCGGCAGGCAGGCCGGCCGCGTCACCGGTCATGCCATCGGTACCGCTGCGGGCGCCGTCCGAAAAGTCGGTGGCACCGGCTGACGCACCCGCCCTCCCGCCGCCGCACCGTGTACGCCGGCCCCGCCCCGCGGCCGCGTCACCGTGCGACTTCCGCCCAGACCACCTTGCCGGTGTCCGTCCACCGCACCCCCCACCGGGTGGTGAGCCTGTGCACGATGTGCAGACCACGCCCGCCGTCGTCGAGGAGACCGCCCCGGTTCAGACGCGGCCTGCCGTTGCCGGTGTCGCCCACCTCGCACAGCAGGCCGTGACCGGTCCTGATCAGTCGTACGGTGATGGGACCGGCGGCAAAGAGCACCGCGTTCGTGACCAGCTCGCTGACCAGCAGCGGCACGTCGTCCCGGGTGTCGCCCTTGGTGTCCCATCCCCGCAGCAGGGCGCCGACGTACGCGCGGGCACGGGCGGGCGCGTCATAGCGGGCCGGCAGCCGCCAGGTCGCGGTGTCTCCCTTGCGGTAGCCGATCATGCGCGCGAGCAGCAGGGTCACGTCGTCGCGCTGGCGCACGGGCGCCACCGCGGACACGACGTGCCGTGCGGCCTGCTGCAGGGCCTCCCAGGGGTGCACCGTGGACACGGCGTCCGCCAGCGTGCCGATGCCCTCGTCGATCGACAGCGCCGGATCCTCCACCAGGCCGTCGGTGTAGAGGGCGAGCAGGGAGCCCGGGGGCGCGGCGAACGTGTGCACGTCGAACGGCTCCCGCAGCGCGAACTCGGCTCCCAGGCCCGGGTGAGGGCGGACCGTGAGCGGGCCCGCGTGCCCGTTCGGAAGCACCAGGATCGGGGGGAGGTGGCCGGCGCTGGAGAGCGACACGTGGTGGCTGACCGGGTCGTAGAGGGCGATGCAGCAGGTGGAGCCGAGGGCGCTGTAGCCGGCCACCAGCCCGGACCCCGCGTCGTCCAGCAGCGACACGGTCTCGTCCAGGTGCTCCAGCACCTCGTCGGGTGCCAGCCCCGCGGACAGCAGCGCGCGGGCCTCCATGCTCAGCTGGCCCATGGTTGCCGCGGCTCCCAGGCCGTGCCCGACGACGTCACCGACCACCAGCGCGGTACGCCCGTCCGGCAGCGGAAAACTGTTCACCCAGTCGCCCCCGACGCCCGCGCTGTCGGGGGTGGCGGGCTGGTAGACGCTGGCGATCTCAATGGTGTGGCCGCCGCTCCGGGGCAGCAGCCGGCGCTGCAGCGCCAGCACCTGCGTGTGCTCGCGCTGGTGCTGACGGGCCAGGTCGACGTGGTGGGCGGTCCTGGCCACCAGCTCCTGGAGGTCGAACAACTCGCTGTCGCGGAAGGGACAGTCCGCCCGCCGCCAGACCTCCGCCACGCCCAGTACGACGGGCGGCGGGCCGTGCAGGACCAGCGGTATGCACGCCATGCTCGCCGACCGGTCACCGGGCACCAGGGCGCGGATCACTCGCGGACTGCCCAGCAGCCGCTCGACCGCCTCCCGGTCGGGCATGACGACGGCCTGGGGGGCATCGTCCCCTCCCACCGTCTGCGCCAGCAGGCGACTCGCGTCGGTCGGAAGATCGTCGCCCGGAGTCACGTAACCCTCGGGCCACACCCGGTCCGGCACCAGGGCTGCCCGCCGTAGCCGGACGCGCCGCTGTGCCTGCTCGGTGACTCCCTCGCCCGTCCACACGGCGAAGTCGAGATCGACGGCGGCCACGTCTCCCCAGGCCAGCAGGGACTCCGCCAGCGACTGCGCGGTCTCGCCGATGTCCAACGAGGTGCCGATCGCGGTCTCGGCGGCGTACAGGTGCAGCCTCCTGGCCATGGCGATCACGGAGACGGTCAAGCCCTCCTGAGGAACCGCGGCCGGCAGGATGCTCAGCGAGACCACCAGCTCCGACCCGTCGCCGCGCCGCAGGCGCTGGATCCGGGCGACGTGCGCCTCACCGGTCTCCAGGACCTGCCGCAACCGCCGTGTGACCGTCGGTACGTCCCTGGGGGGCAGGAGAGCGGCGAAAGGGCTCCCGGCCCTGACGTCCAGACCCGCGAATATGGGGGCTTCCAGATTGCAGCGGGTGATTCTCAGACCCCTGTCCAGGATGACCACGCCGAGAATCTGATCCTGACGGTCGGCTGCCGGGTTGTCGGACACACGTGGGCGGGTGGTGCGGTCGCCCTGCCCGTTGCCAGGACCGGCGGCCGCTGCCGCTGCGCCGCGGGGGACGTAGCGCCCCAGTGCGCTGCTGACCAGGTCGAACGGCGATGAGGACGAGGGCGAGGGCGTGGAGTCCATGGGGCTCTCTCAGCGATTCCCGGCACAGTACCGGGGCTGTACTCGGACTCGTGCGACGGGGACCCGATATCCCTGACCGCACACCTCATTGAATAACACCGGGGGGCGCTTCGCCCACATCAGCGGATCGCGCGGTGAACGCCGGCAGGGAGGGAATGCCGAGGGCCGGCGGGGCCGTGCTCCCAGAAACAGGGGGTGAGGCGGTCTGACCGCGCGTCTGATGCGTGCACTGGGTGCCGGCGTCCGTGGCACATGGCACACATGGGCCGGGACATGTGTGCTTTTGAGGGGCGAACATAGGATGAGGATCATGACTGGTGTGACGCGCGTGGGGAGCCGGAAGGACGTGGAAGAGGCGGGACGCCCGCTCGCCTTGGTCACGGGGGCGGGACGTTCGGCGGGGATCGCGGCGTCCGTGGTACTGAATCTGGCCCGGGCCGGGTGGGACGTGGCCTTCACCTACTGGACTCCGTATGACGCGCGCATGCAGTGGGGCGTGGAGCCGGGTGCGCCCGAAGAGTTGCGGGAGAAGGCGGCTTCCCATGGGGCAAGAACGCTTGCGGTCGAGGCCGACCTGAGCGACCCGGCCGTGCCGGCTCAGCTCTTCGACAGCGTCGAGCACGAGTGGGGGAACGTCACCGCGCTGGTGCTCTGCCATTGCGAGTCGGTCGACTCCGGCTTGCTGGACACCACGGTGGAGAGCTTCGACCTGCACTTCGCGGTCAATGCGCGGGCGACCTGGCTGCTGATCCGGGAGTACGGACTGCGGTTTCGCGGACAGCACGGCAGCGGGCGCATCGTCAGCCTGACCAGCGACCACACGGCCGGCAACCTCCCGTACGGGGCAAGCAAGGGAGCGATGGACCGGATCACGTTGGCCGCCGCCCGGGAACTCGCCGACCTGGGAGTGACCTGCAACGCGATCAATCCGGGACCGACGGACACCGGATGGATGACTGAGGAGCAGAAGCGGGACATGATCCGCTTGACCCCCCTGGGACGCCTCGGTGTGCCGCAGGACTGCGCGAACCTCGTCTCGTTTCTCTGCTCGGCAGAGGGCGGATGGATCAACGGCCAGCTTCTCCACAGCAACGGCGGCCTCGGGTAGCCAAGGGTGCAGGACGGGCATGGACATTTATGGCCGTCGGCGGCGCGGGTGCCGTCGGCGAGTCGGCGCCGTACAACACGGGTCCTGTGGCCGGCCGCGTGTGCACTTACTCTGCGAAAGTGCCACCGTTGACGTACGGTACGGGTATGGGAGTAAGTGAGAGCACGACCGTCGACCGTGTACGCAGCGCCGGCGACGTCGGGATGTGCCCGCACCGCGTCGCCATGGAGCACGTCACCAGCCGCTGGGGCACGCTGGTCCTGATCGCGCTGCTGGACCGCTCGTACCGCTTCAGTGAACTGCGCCGGGAGATCGGCCAGGTCAGCGAGAAGATGTTGACCCAGACCCTGCAGACCCTGGAGCGTGACGGCCTGGTCCACCGCGACGCGAAGCCCGTGATCCCGCCCCGCGTGGACTACTCCCTCACCGACCTCGGCCGGGAGGCCGCCGAACAGGTCCGTGCCCTCGCGCAGTGGACGGAACGGCGGATGGCGGCGATCCAGAAGGCACGCGAGGAGTACGACGCGGCGAAGGGGTGACTCTGACGGTCCGCCCGCGTGGCAGGTGCCTCCCCTCGGGTTCTGCGCGGTCCTGTGCGAGGGCTGCCGGCCTGGGGCTCACCTGACACGGAGGCTTGCCGAAACGCGGGCGGGCGGCGCATGACCGGGGCAAACGGGGTACTCCGGACCTTATGGTGCGGACATCGAAATCTGATCACGACACCGGGACGGAGCCGGCACCCGCCCGGCACCGATCGCCCGGTCCGGATGAGCAGGTGGAACGGCGGGCACCGGACCAACCGACCGAGTTGCCCAAGCAGTCCTGGGTGGCGGTGCTCAAGGGGACGGTGAAGGAGTTCAAGGCCGACGAACTCACCGACCGGGCCGCGGCGCTGACGTACTACGGTGTGCTGTCGCTGTTCCCGGGCCTGCTGGTGCTGGTGTCGCTGCTGGGCGTGACCGGCCGCTCCGCCAGTCAGCAGGTCCTCGACAACCTCCAGAAACTGGCTCCGGGCTCGGCTCGGAGCATCCTCCGCGACGCGGTGGTGCAGTTGCAGGGGCGGGGTGGCGTCGGCTCGATCATGGCGGTCGTGGGCCTGATACTGGCGGTGTGGTCGGCCTCCGGCTACATCGCGGCCTTCATCCGCAGCGCGAACGCCGTGTACGACATACCCGAGGGACGGCCGGTGTGGAAGCTGCTGCCGGTCCGCGTGGGCGTGACGGTCGCCCTGCTGGTACTCGCGGTGATCAGCGCGCTGATCGTGGTGTTCACCGGCGGTCTCGCCCGTCAGGCAGGCGGGGCACTCGGGATCGGGGACATGGCGCTGACGGTCTGGGCGATCGCGAAGTGGCCGGTGCTGGTGGTCCTGGTCACGATCATGATCGCGCTCCTGTACTGGGCGGCGCCGAACGTGAGCGGGCGCGGCTTCAGGTGGATCACCCCGGGCAGTGTCCTCGCGCTGGTGATCTGGCTGATCGCGTCGGCCGGCTTCGCTTTCTACGTGGCGAACTTCGGTTCCTACAACAAGACCTACGGCACCCTGGCGGGCGTGATCATCTTCCTGGTGTGGCTGTGGATCAGCAATATCGCGATCCTGCTGGGCCTGGAGTTCGACGCGGAGCTGGCGCGGCAGCGTGCCGTCGCCGGCGGCATGGCCGACGACGAGGAGCTCTATGTCCCGCCCCGCGACACCCAGGCCTGGAGCGAGGATGACCGCCGCCGTCTGGAATGAGACAGCCGATGTCGGTGTGCGGGCCGCCGATGCTTGGACCGCTCCAGGCGTTAGGGGCTGATCCATCGGGGAAACCCGCAGGTTATGACGGTGAGGAAGACTCTGCGGGCCCTGCACGGCGGCGACCACCGACTCGCGCGGCGGGTGGCGTCCTGGCGGTCTGCGGGCGCTCGGCGGGTACTGCCCGTCGTGGCGGAGGCGGCCGAGCACACCAAGTTGTGGTGGGGTGCCGCGGCCCTCATGGCGGTGGCCGGCGGGTGGCGGGGGCGCCGGGCCGCGGCCTCGGGCGTGGCGAGCATGACACTCGCGATGACGCTGTCCAACGCGGTCGTCAAGCACCTGTGGGAACGCCGCCGGCCGCCGGAGGAATGGCTCCCGCGGGAGAAGGCCGGCGAGCGCCCCGACTCCTCGTCCTTCCCGTCCGGCCACACCGCGGCCGCCGTAGGCTTCACCGCCGCGGTCTGCACGGTGTGGCCGTCGGCGGGCGCGGTGTGCGCCGTGCCGACGCTGATGGTGGCCGCCGAACGGGTGTACCACGGCGCGCACTACCCGTCCGACGTCGCGGTCGGCGCGGCGATCGGCCTGACGACCACGGCCCTCGTACGGCGAGCCCCGCATCTGGCACTCCGGGCACTGACCTGAACCGGCACTGCGGCCGTGATGCGCGTCGCGACCGGGACTCGCGCGACCGCCGTGATGCGCATGACGGCCTGCCCCGTGCCACCGCCGTGATCGCATGACGGCCTGCCCCGTGCCACCGCCGTGATCGCATGACGGCCCGAACCGCCCCATCGACCGTGCCGAGCGCGGCCGATCCGATCACGAGCGGGCCTTCCGCGCCACCGCCGTTCCCGATCGCAACGCGGCGACGGGGTCCGCAGCCTCGTCCAGCTCGATGAGGACGATGTCCGCGCCGGGGGTCGGTGTCATCGCGTCGGCCCATCCCTGCCAGTCCACGATGCCGCTGCCCAGCTCGGTCATGTAGGCCTGCTGCTGGGCGTAGATCGTGTCGTCGACGGTGAGGTGGACGTCGATCGGTCCGAGCGCGTCCTTCCAGTGCGCCAGCGCGATCCGAGGAGCGTGGCGACGCGCGACGGCGACCGGGTCGCCGCCCCCGAGGGCGATATGGCAGGAGTCGGGGCACAGCCACACGTAGCGCGGGTCGGTCAGGGCCATGAACAGGTCGATGTCCCGCTCGTACCAGAGCGTGCTGTGGGACTCCGTGTGGACGGCGAGCTTCACCCCGTGCCGGGTGACCGCCTCGCCCACCACGTGGGCGATGTCGGCCATGCGGGCCATGTACGCCGCGTCGACGAAGAACGGCGGGAGCGTCCCGAACGTCGTCCGCATGGGCAGGCCGGTCACGAGGAGCTCCGCGCCCACCTCGGCGAGAAAGGCCGCACGGCGCTCCGCGTCGGCGACGACGGCGGGCAGGTTGTCACTGCGGCGCCAGTCCGGGGCGTCACTGCCGGCGATGAAGGCGCTCACGACGGACAGACCGCGTGCGTCCAGCTCCCGCCGGAAGGAGGCGGCGCTGCCGAAGGCGCTGCGGACCGAGTCGAGGTCGCCGGGCGCGAAGGTCAGCTCGATACCGGTGACGGCGGTCTCGGCCAGCGCGTCCATCACCCGCTCCCAGAACCGCCGGGGATGCCGCACGGCCCAGTCGCGGACGGCGTCGGCGGAGTCGAGGTCCCAGAACCCCGGGTGGTAGAACGTGACGACGTCCGTGGCGAAGCGCGGCGTCACTCGGCACCTCCGCGGGCGTTGTAGACGACGACGCCGTCCGCACAGTCCACGGCCTTGCGGTAGCCGCGGAACACGGCGAGTGCCTCGTCCCGGAGCACATCCCCCACGACCTCGATGCCGCGTGCTTCGAACTGCTCGGCCCAGTCCGCGCCGAGCGGACCCTCGTCGAACGTGGTGATCTCCTCCAGCTCCGGGCCCTCGCCGGCGACCACGAGGCCCCGCACCCCGGACCACATGGTCGCGCCGTAACACTGGACGCACGGACGCCAGTTCACGACCAGTTCGTGCGCGGGCATCCCCTCGCCGCCGAGGTCCCAGCCGCCGGTCGCCGTCTGGGCCAGGCCCAGTGCGACGACCTCGGCGTGCGCGCTGGAGACGCCGGAGGTGAGCACGACGTTCACCCCGACCGAGACGATCCGGCCGGTGTCCCGCTCGGCGACGAGGGCCGCGAACGGACCGCCGTTGCCCTCACGCCAGTTGCGGTCGGCGAGCCGGTGCACGAGCCGCATCCGCTCGTCGCGGCCGGGCAGGACGGCGGGCACGTCGGCCAGCTCGTCGTCGATCCACGCGGGCAACGCCACGCGGTATTCCTTCGCGAGGTCGATCACGTTCTCCAGCTTTCTCTCAGTGCGCGGCGAGCGCGCTGCTGCGGGCGGCCACGGCACGCGCGGCCCGGACGGCGGTCACCGCTCCGGTCAGGGTGACGTTGGCGGCCATCGCGGTAGGGATGACGCCGTTGCCGGCGAGGTACAGGTTGTCGTAGCCCCACACCCGGCCCTGCGAGTCGCACACGCTGGTGCCGTCGTCGGCGGCACCGGCCCGGACGGTGCCGGTCAGGTGCAGTGACGAGCCGGGTGGCAGCAGCGCGCGTTCGGTCGCGGGGTCGAACGGGCCGAACTCCTCGGCGAGGGACCGGACTTCGTCCAGTGCCCGCCCGATCAGCGCGCGGTCGGCGTCGGAGTACCCGAACTCCACGCCGATCCGCGGCATCCCGGCGAGGTCGGTCTCCGTCTCCGAGAACACCAGCCGGTTCTCGGGGCGGGACTCGACGGGGACGTACAGCGAGAGGCCCACCGAGTGGGCGAGGGGGCGGCCGTCCTCGTCCAGATAGGTGCGGTTCATGATCTGGCCGTGGAAGGGCTGTGCCGCCCCGTTGTGAGGCAGCCACAGCGAGTCCGTGCTGAACTCGCCCTCGCGCGGCAGGGGGAGGGCGTCGAGGCCGAGGCCGAACCGGTCGAGGTCGAGCAGCACCCGGGCGGTGACGAAGGCGTGTTCGTTGAGGTGGCGGCCCAGTGCCGGCGGCCGGATGCCGGAGGCGAACAGCAGTTGCGGGGTACGCAGCGCGTCGGCGCACACCACCACCGAGTCGGCGCGGAGTTCGTACTCGGAGGGCTCGGAGGGCTCGGAGGGCTCGGTGCCGTCGGCGACGCGGCGCAGCCGGACGCCGGTGACGCGCTCGCCGGAGACGACGAGGGACGTCGCCAGCGTGCCCGTCAGCAGGGTGAAGGCCGCGTCGCCGCCCGCTGCGATCGCGGGGAAGACCGTACCCGGTGCCGTGCGGGGAAGAGGGCCAGACGGTGTCGGGGTGACGGCCATCGGCATCGGCTGGGGCTCGCGGTCGCCGGGCCCGATGCCGTCGTAGTGGCGCCGCAGGACGTCGAGGACCAGTCGGCCGACCTCGGTCGGACCGATCGCGGCCGGGGTGACCGCGAGCAGGGCGCGTGCGGTGTCCAGGTCCGCGGCCCAGCGGTCCGGGTCGCCGAAGTCGAACACCTCGTCCCCGGCGGGCCACGGGGTCGCGGCCGTCCAGTGCACGCCCATGCCGCCCGCGTTCCACGCGAGCGCCGTCGCCGGCATCGCCTCGGCGTCCTCGCCGAAGGCGAGCGCGTGGAACATGCCCGGCGTCAGACCGGTGAGGCTGTCCGGGACCTCGCGCACCACCTCGGCTCCTGTGTACATGCCCTGGACACCGGTGCCGACCTGTTCGTTGTACCGCGACCACAGCACCGGGTCGTCGACGTCATGGAGGTGCACCCCGGGAGCGGCGCCGATCGCGCTGCCCCCGTCGACCATGGTGATCCTGAGCGCCGGATCGCTCTCGCGCAGCAGCCGGGCCACGACGGACCCCATGATGCCGCTGCCGACCACGAGGACGTCGGTGTGGGGAATGCCAGTCACGCCAGTCACGCCGGTTACGCCGGTCACGTCCGTCACGGAAAGACTCCTGTCTGGTGGCAGGGTGCGCGGGGGCGGTCCCGTGCCACGGGTGCTGATGTGGGGGTGGGTTCCGCTCGACGCGCGCTCACGGAGTGGGCACGAGCGGGCCGAACAACTCGGTGTCCATGCGGTCGAGGACCAGCTTGACGGCGCCGACCAGCGGCGCGTCCCGGCCGAGTCCGGTGGCCCGCAACTCCACGGCGGGGGTGCGGGCCCGGTGCAGCGCCGCGCGTACCCGGGGCAGCAGTACGTCGGCCGCGTCCTCGAGTCCGCCGCCGAGCACGATGAGGGACGGGGCGACCGTCCACGACAGCATCGAGAGAATGGACGCGATGTTCTCCACGAACTCGTCGACCTCGGCGAGCGCGGCCCGGTCGCCGGCCCGGGCGGCGGCGAACCGGTCGAGGGCGAGGCTCCTGCGGTCCGGTTCCGGTGAGGTCAGTCCGGCCACCGGGAGGTTCTCCACCGAGCTGGCCGGGATCGACCGCGCCTCCACGATCTCGCCCGCGGCGCCGTCGAGACCCCGGTGGACGGCACCCCGTATGAGAATGCCGAGACCGGTCCGGTTGCCGAGGAGAGCCCAGACGACGTTGTCGTGGTCGCCCGCCACGCCCCGCCAACGCTCGCCCAGAGCACCGAGGTTGGAGTCGTTGTCCGCGAACCAGGGCACCCCGAGGCGCCGTGCGAGTTCTTCCGGCAGGTGCACGCCCTCCCAGTGCGTCGTGTGCACCAGGCGCCGTACGACTCCCTCGTCGTCGATCGCGCCGCCGCTCGCGACGGCCCCGGCCCGCAGCCGGTCCGTCGAGCCGCCCGCGTCATCGAGCGCCTCCCGCACCAGCGACGCCACATCGTCGAGCGTGGACTGAGGGTCCTGGTAGGAGCGCAGGGGCCGGTGCGCCCGGCCGAGGATGCGGCCGCGTACGTCGGCGACGACCGCGGAGGCGTCCTGGGTGGTGATGCGGACGGCCGCCAACAGGGCGTGCTCGGCCCGCAGTTCGTACCGCCGGGCGGGACGGCCGGCGCACCCGCTCGTCGGCACCCGCTCCAGTTCGCTCACCCAGCCGGCCTCGACGAGCGAGTCCAGGATGAGTTCGATGGTGCGCCGGGACAGACCGGCCTGCTCGGCGAGCGCGGTCAACGTGACCGGCCCGGCCGACACCGCGAGGGCGCGCAGGATGACGGAGGTGTTGACCCGTCGGACCGCGCTCTGGTTCATTCCGGCCATCAGCACGTCCCAGCCGCCTCGGGCCGTGTCCGTACGACGGGATCGAACACGCCGGTGGTGTCCGCGACGCGCGCCGCCCCGGGCCGCCCGTACTCGCGCGCCGGATCGCCGAGCACCCCGGCCGCCCGTGCCCAGGACGGCTCCTGGCCGCTGACGAAACCGGCCAGGTCGGCGTGCATGGCGGTGGCCAGGTCCGTGGGCGGGTTCGGGCCGAGGGCCTCGGTGACGCCTGGCGCGTCGAGGACGTCGAAGAAGAACGGGAGGTCGACGCAGTGCGCGGCGCCGCCGAGCACGGGGGAGGGCCATTCGAAGGAGTACAGCCAGGTACCGGCGGCGGCGTCGCGGCGTGCGGCCGCCGCACGCGGGCAGGCGGCGCGGAACAGCGTGTCGGTGACGCGGGTGCCGACCGCGCGGCCGGCGGCGTCCTCCTTGGACTCGCCGTCTTCCGTGGCGTCGGGTGCCCCGCTGTCGAACTCGTCGCCCGTCGCGCCCATCAGCAGCGGTACGTCCCGCCCCCGGGCGGCGAGCCCGTCGGCGACCGGCACCGGCAGCAGGTCGTCACCGACGACCGGGCCGAGCATCAGCTGACCGACGCCCCGCTCGTCCCGCAGGTCGAGGACGGCGCGCTGGATACGCTCCACGGGGCAGCCGCCGAACCCGGCCCGTGTCGGCGGCACGCCGAGCCTGCGCCCGAGCTGCTCCAGGAAGCCGACGCCCCCGCTCCCCTCGAAGAAGCCGCCGGACAGACCGACCGCACGGTGGAAGCGGCCGTCGCCCGCCGGTGAGGACAGCAGGGCGAGTACCGCCGCACCCCCGGCCGACTGGCCGGCGATGGTGACCCGGTCCGGATCGCCCCCGAAGGCGGCGATGTTCTCCCGCACCCAGTCCAGAGCCAGCAGCAGGTCCCGCAGGCCGAGGTTGGTGGGCACGTCGTCCAGGACGGCGAACCCGTCGACGCCCAGCCGGTAGCCGACGGTGACGCACACGACGCCGTCCCGGGCGAAGGCACGGCCGTCGTACCAGGGACTGGCGGGGCTCCCGGCGAGGAAGGCGCCGCCGTGGATCCACACCAGGACGGGGAAGGGCCTGCGGTCGCCGGCCGGTGCCGGGGCGACGATGCCGAGGTTCAGCACGTCGTCGCCCGGCACCGATGGCTCCGGCACCGTGGTCGTCGCGAACAGGGGCACACGCTGGGAGGTGGCGCCGTGCCGGGAGGCGTCGTACGGCTCCGGGAACCGGCCGCGTCGGACCGGTGCCGCGAACCGCCGGGCGCCGACGGGGGCTTCGGCGTACGGGATGCCGAGGAAGCGCCGGACCGGGCCGGTGGAGCGGCCGACGACCGTGCCGGCGGGGGAGTGGACGGTGACCGGTTCGCCGGGCGCGAGGAGTGGGTTCATCACGGTCACCGCATTCCCGTTCCGGCGACGCCCTGCACGAAGTACCGCTGCAGGAACAGGAAGAGCAGCAGCACCGGCAGCATGACGACGATGGCGCCCGCGAGCATCAGACCGTAGTCGGTGACATGGGCCGCTGCCTGGCTGGTGGCGGCCAGGCCCACCGGCAGGGTGTAACTGGACGTGCTCTGGGCGACGATCAGAGGCCAGATGAAGTTGTTCCAGGAGAACAGGAAGGACAGGATCGTGACCGTCGCGACCGCGGGACCGGCCAGCGGGAGGAAGATCCGGAAGAAGATCCGGAACTCGCCCGCCCCGTCGATGCGGGCCGCTTCCAGCAGTTCGTCGGGGATCGACAGCGCGTACTGCCGCATGATGAACACGCACATCGGCAGCGCCGCACCGGGCAGGGCGATCCCGGTGAGGGTATCCGCCAGACGCAGGTCCACGGTGATCACGAACTGCGGGACGAACACCGCCGTGAAGGGCACCATCATCGCCGCCATGACCGCGCCGAAGGCGATCCGCTTGCCCCCGAAGTCGAACTTCGCGAGCGCGTAGCCCGCCGCCGACGCCGCCACGATGTTGCCGGCCACCACGCCGAACGCGACCACGACACTGTTCACGAGGAACCGGCCGAAGCCCTGGGTGCGGAACAGGCGCACGAAGTTGTCGAGGGTGGCGTGGGTGGGCAGCCAGGCACCGGGATCGGAGCGGATCTCGTCGAGGCTGCGCAGCGAGCCGGTGACCACCCAGAAGAACGGCAGCAGCGTGAGCAGCGCGCACAGCACCAGCGCGCCGTACAGCAACGGGCGGGCGACGGACCGGCGGCGTACGGCGACCCGGTCGGCGGCGGTCAGGTCCGCGTTCTCCAGCGCGGCGACGGCGGTCATGTGCGGGACCTCAGCAATCGGAACTGGACGGCACTCACCAGGGCCACGAGCAGGAGCGTCACGAAGGAGGCGGCCGAGGACGTACCGAACTCGCCGGCCCCGAACTGGTGGTAGGTGTACAGCGCCACCGACTCCGTGGAGCCCAGCGGGCCGCCGTTGGTGAGCAGGTACGGCTCGTCGAACACCTGGAGGTAGAAGACGGTCAGCAGCACCGACACCATGAGCGTGGTGGGCAGCAGCAACGGCAGGGTGATGTGCCGCAGTTGCCGCCACCGGCCCGCCCCGTCGAGGGCCGCGGCCTCGTACACGTCACGGGGCACGGCCTGGAGACCGGCGAGGAACAGCACCATCGCGGTGCCGAAGTTGCGCCAGACGCCGAGCAGGATGACCACGGGCATCGCCAGGTTCGGGTCGTCCAGCCAGTTCGGTCCGGCGAAGCCGACGGCACCGAGCACCTTGTTGACGGTGCCGTTCGGATTGAAGGCGTACTGCCAGATCAGGGCGACCGCCACGACGTTCGTGACGACCGGCGCGAAGAACGCCGTACGGAACACGCCCCGCAGCCGCCGGATGCCCGAGTTCAGCGCGAGGGCCAGCGCGAAGCCGACCCCCATGGTCAGCGGCACACCGACGACCACGAACAGGCCGGTGTTGAGGATGTCCCGTACGAAGCTGTCGTCCTGGAACAGCCGGACGTAGTTGTCGAGGCCGGTGAAGTCGACGGCGAACGGATGCCGGAGGTCGGTGCCGCGCAGGTCGGTGAGGCTGAACCCGAGCGCGGCGACGGTGGGGATCGCCGTGTACAGCAGGAAGACCAGCAGGAACGGGGTCAGGAACAGCCAGGCGACCGCCGTTCGACGGGTGCTCCGGGGCCGGCGCGCCGGCCCCGGACTGAGGGTGGTGGTCATCCGCGGCTCACTTCGCGCCCGTGCCGAGGCTCGCGGCGTACGCCTGGACGTTCGAGGCGGCCTTCTCGGCGGTCTGTCTGCCCTTGGCCACCGCCTCCATCTCCTTGCCGAGCCGGGTCGCGACCTGCTGCCAGGTGCTCACCTGCGGAAACGCCCGGGTCTTCTTCAGCTGCGCGAGGAAGGCGTCCAGCAGCGGCTGCCCGGCGATGGCGGGATCGCCCCAGGCCGAGATGACGGCCGGCAGCGAGCTGTACGCCTTGTACTGCGCGACCTGGGTGCTCGGCTTGGTGAGGTACCGCACGAATTTCCAGGACGCCTCCGAGTTCCCGCTGTCCGCGAGCACGCCCCAGGTGCCGCCTGCGGAGAAGGAGACACTGCCCGACGACCCGGCCGGCAGTGGGGCGGTGGCGACATGGGACGCCGTCCAGCCGTCCTTCTTCGCGGCGGTGTCGAGCTGGCCGACGACCCACGGGCCGGTGATCATCATGGCGGTCTTGCCGGACACGAAGTACGGCTGCGCGTCGAGGAACGTGGGCCCGGCGGTGTCGGCGGTGCCCGAGGTGAAGAACGACGCGTTGTAGCGCAGCGCGTCGGCCATCGCGGGACTGTCCAGGGTCCACTTGCCGTCGGAGGACAGCAGGGAGCCGCCCGCCTGCCAGGCGTACATGGCGACGTCCTGGCCGTTGAAGATGTCCCAGCCGATGTCGGCGCCGAGTCCGTGCCCGGCGCCGGCCCGCTGGAGCGCCTTCAGGAACGGCACCATGTCGGCCCACGTCCTCGGCGCCCCGACACCGGCCTTCTTGGCGAGGTCGGCGCGGTAGACCAGGGCGTACGTGTACGCGTACCAGGGCACCGTGTAGGCCACGTCGTCGACCACACCGGCGTCCCACAGGCTCTTGAAGAAACTGCCCGGGTCCACGAGACCGTCCGGTACGGGCTGCAGCACCGACTGGCCGAGGAACTGCGCCTGCGACTCGGGGAAGAACTGGGCGACATCGGGGCCCTTGCCCGCCGCGATCGCCGCCTGGAGTTTCGTGTAGTAGTCGGCGTTCGGGAGCAGCGTGAACTTCACGGTCACGTCCGGGTTCGCCGCCTTGAAGGGCTTGATGACCTTCTCCAGCACGTCGGCGTCGCCCTGGGCAGCCCACACGGTGACGGTGCCGGTGGCCGGGGAGGCGTCGATCGGCGTGGCGGAGGCTTTCGCGGCGGCGGTGTCACCGTCGCGCCCGCAGCCCGTCAGGCCGAGGGTGCCGAGGGCGGCCATGCCGGCGGTCAGTCTGAGGGCGCCGCGTCGGGAGAGATTGGGCACTCGGAGCTCCTGTCTCATGAAGGCGCCATGGACAGGGGCCGATTTCCGGGGAAAGCAGCTTTTTCGGTCCGATGAACCCCATGGGGGCGATGGCGCCTTTGTGGCTGACAGCGACGTTAGGAACCCCGTGTTGCGGCGGCGTGGCACACCCGTCACGAATAATTTCGGAACCTGTAGCGAAATAGGTTCGCCCCGGTTCCCGCCTGAATATCACTGGGCGGACCGCCCCTGGGTCGGTACCGTGCGAAGCAGGAACGAGGGGGAGGTGGGGCGGTGCGTCCGGTGCTGCTGGTGGACGTGGACGGGCCGCTGAACCCGTACGCCGCAAAGCCGCACCGTCGGCCCGCGGGGTACGGCACACACCGGCTGCTGACCCCTCGCTGGGAGGCCGCCGAGCGCTATCGACTGGCCCTGTGGGGACTGCCCGACGAACGGGCGCGACCGCTACGGGTGTGGCTCAACCCCGACCACGGGCCCGCGCTGGCCGCGCTGCCCTTCGACCTGGTGTGGGCCACCACCTGGGAGGAAGAGGCGAACACGTACATCGCGCCGGTCCTGGGGCTGCCCACCCTGCCGTTCATCGCGTGGCGGGCGCCGCGGCCCGAGGCGCCCGGGGGCGGGCTGTTCTGGAAGACACCGGAGGTCGTCGCCTGGGCGAAGGGCCGGCCGTTCGCCTGGGTCGACGACGAGATCACCGACGCGGACCGCACCTGGGTGGACGCCCACCACGACGGCCCCGCCCTGCTGCACTGGATCGACCCCCGGATCGGCTTGGCGACCGACGACTTCGCGGTGCTGGAGGAATGGGCGGCAGGCCTGGCCTGACGCCCGAACCCTGAGGGGCGCCGGGCCAGGTCCTGCGGTGAGGTCAGGCCGCCGGAGCCGGGTACGTGGGGTACTCCACGCCGGAGACGTGCTGGACGACGCGGATGACCTGGCAGGAGTAGCCGAACTCGTTGTCGTACCACAGGTAGAGGATCGCGTTGTCGCCGTCGACCTTGGTCGCGCCCGCGTCGACGATCGAGGCGTGCCGGGAGCCGATGAAGTCGCTGGAGACCGCGTCCGGGGCCGTGGTGAAGTCGATCTGGCGCTTGAGCGGTGAGGTGAGCGAGACCTCGCGGAGGTGGTCGAGGACCTCCTCACGGGTGGTCTCGCGGCCGAGCCGCAGGCTGAGGATCGCGATCGAGACGTCCGGCACCGGCACCCGGATCGAGCTGCCGGTGATCGGCGCCGTCAGGTCGGGCAGCGCCTTGGCGACGGCGGAGGCGGCACCGGTCTCGGTGATGACCATGTTGAGCGGCGCGGAACGGCCCCGGCGGTCGGCGCTGTGGTAGTTGTCCAGCAGGTTCTGGTCGTTGGTGAACGAGTGGACGGTCTCCACATGGCCGCGCAGCACACCGTACTCGTCCGCCATCGCCTTCAGCGGCGGCACGATCGCGTTGGTGGTGCAGGAGGCGCAGGACAGGATCTGCTCGTCCGGCTTGACCGTGCCGTGGTTTACGCCGTGCACGATGTTCGGGACGTCGCCCTTGCCGGGCGCGGTCAGTACGACCTTGTCGATGCCCGGGCGCAGGTGCTGGGACAGACCCTCACGGTCGCGCCACCTGCCGGTGTTGTCGATGAGGATGGCGTCCTTGATGCCGTACGCCGTGTAGTCGACCTCCGACGGGTCGTTCGCGTGGATCACCTTGATCTCGTTGCCGTTGGCGACGATCGTGCCGTTCGCCTCGTCGACGGTGATCGTGCCCTGGAACTGACCGTGGATGGAGTCCCGGCGCAGCAGCGAGGCGCGCTTGACGAGGTCCCCGTCGACGCGCCCGCCGCCGCGCACCACGATGGCCCGCAGCCGCAGGCCGTTGCCGGAGCCGGTCTTCTCGATCAACAGGCGGGCGACGAGACGCCCGATGCGGCCGAAGCCGTAGAGGACCACGTCACGCGGCTCACGGCGCTCGATCCGGTCCGCGCCCGTCGCACCGGCGACCGCCTCGGCGGTGAACTCCTCCACCGACAGGCCGCGGTCGTCGCTCCGATAGGTCGCGGCGAGCATGCCGATGTCGATCTGGGACGGACCGAGGTCCAGGGTGGTGAGGGTCCGCAGGAACGGCAGGGTCTCGGTGACCGACAGTTCCTCGCCGGCTATCTGGCGGGCGAAGCGGTGGGTCTTGAGGATGCTCACCACCGACTTGTTCACCAGCGAGCGGCTGTGCAGCAGGACGGTCACGTCCCGCTCGCGGTGCAGCTTTCCGATGAGGGGGATCATCGACTCCGCGATCTCCTCGCGGGTCTTCCAGTTGGTGAACGAGTCGTCCTTGACAGTCACGGGTATCTCTTTCGAGCTAGGTGGCGCTCATATGCTAAACCTCCCGGTCGAGGGGGCCCGCACAGGGGGTGAACCGTCTGTTAACTCCTGAGGCCACCATGAATGCTCTGGGCAGGGTCGGGTACGCGACCAGGACCGCTTCCGGGGCGATCTTGTCCCGGGCGGCTCGCACTACCGCCGCTACCAGGGGAAACAGTCATGGATACACCCGCGTACGACAACAACGTCACCCCGGCCCGGCGGGCGCTGGACGCGCTGGCCGAGAACACCGAGGACACGGCGGCGCTGGACACTCTCGCGAGCAGTGAGGTGCTCGTGCCCGTGCCCGACGACGCCGGCCAGGAGGAGGCCAGTGACCCCGGCATGGTGGCACTGCCCGTCCTCGAACAGAAGGACGGAGCTCCAGTGGTGCCGGTGTTCACCTCCGAACCGGAGATGGCCGAACTGCTCCCGTACGTCTCCCGCTATCGACTGGTCCCGCTGGGCGCGCTCGCCGCACAGTGGCCGGCCGACGACCTGTCCCTCACCATCGACGCCAGCTCCGACCACCCGCTGACCCTCACCTCCGAGGGCGTGCGCACCCTGCTGGCCAGGCCGTAGGACCGAGCGGATCGGGCCCGGCCACCGCGCAGCGGCAGAGGGAGCGGCCGGGCCCGGGGAAAGGTGCGGGGCTGCCGCTTCCGCACCGGTTGGCGGTGCGCCCAGGGCTGACCTGCGCCCCACCCTTCTCACAGGCTCTTGCCGGGGTTGAGGATCCCTCTCGGGTCGAACACCTCCTTCAGCCTGCGCTGCAGCGCGTGGGCGGCAGGGCCTAGTTCCTCCGCGACCCACTGCCGCTTGAGCACCCCCACCCCGTGCTCCCCGGTCAGGGTGCCCCCGAGCCGCAGCGCCAGCGCGAAGATCTCGCCGGCCGCCTCCCAAGCGGCGTCCGGCAGCCGGTCCAGGGGCGGGTCCACCACGATGATCGGGTGCAGGTTGCCGTCCGCCGCGTGCGCGAGGGTGTACACGGGCACCTCGTGGCGGGCGGAGATGGCCCGTATCTCGCGCACCGCCTGAGCCAGCCGGGAGCGCGGGACGGCGATGTCCTCGATGAGCGGGCGGCCCAGCTGCTCCAGCGCGGGCAGCGCCAGACGGCGGGCGGCCAGCAGTGCCTCGGCCTCGACGGGGTCCTCGGTCGTCTCCACCGTGGTGGCCAGGGGCGCGAGCAGCCGGGCGACCGCCGTCGCCTCGGCCGCCGCGCCTGCGCCGTCGCACTGCACCACCAGCAGCGCCGCGCCCCGCTCCCGCAGTGCCGGATCGATGGCGTGCAGCACCGGCCCGTCCACGAGCTCGGCCAGCGCGGGCTCGACTCCGGCCCGGGTGATCGCGTAGGAGGCCTCGGCGGCCGCCTCGAACGACGGGAAGTACGCGGCGAGGGTGGCCGTGGCCACCGGAATCGGCCGCAGCCGCAGCGTCGCCGAGGTGATCACCGCGAGGGTGCCCTCCGAGCCGGTGAGCAGCGCGGTCAGGTCGTAGCCGGTGACGCCCTTGACCGTACGGCGACCCGTGCGCACCACCGTTCCGTCGGCGAGCACCGCCTCCAGCCCCAGCACGCTGTCCCGGGTCACCCCGTACTTCGCGCACCTGAGGCCGCCCGCGTTGGTCGCGATGTTCCCGCCGATGGTGGACAGAGCCGCGCTCGCGGGGTCCGGCGCGTACCGCAGCCCGTGCGCGCCCGCCGCCCGGTCCAGGTCGGCGGTGATCACGCCGGGTTCGACGACGGCGAGCTGGTCGTCGGCGGACAGTTCCAGGATGCGGTCCATCCCGGACAGGTCCAGGACCAGGCAGCCGTCGTGCGCGGTGGCCCCGCCCGACAGCCCGGTCCCCGCCCCGCGTGGCACCACCGGCACCCGCAGCGCGTGGGCGTGCCGCAGGGTGACGGTGACGTCCTCGGTCCGCCGGGCGCGCACCAGAGCCAGCGGTTCACCGGCCGGCCTGGTGCCGGACCGGTCGGTGGCGTGCGCGGTGAGCACCGCGGGTTCGGTGGTCAGACGGTCGGGCGGCAGATCCCGGGCGAGCAGGCCGAGGAGCCTGGCGGAGGTGGTCGTTTCGGGTGCCGCGGTCACGGGTTCAGCGCCTTTGTTCCGATGGCGAGCAGACAGACGTCCTCCTGGGGTGCGTGCACGGGCGCGCACTGGATGTCCCGGAAGTGCCTCTCCAACGGGTTGCCGCGGGCCAGTGCCGGGTTGCCGAGCAGCCGTACGGCCGACTCCACGGCCCGCACCCCGTGCCGGTCGGCCAGCACGCGTGCGCCCAGGGCCTGTTCGGGGGAGTACGCGATGTCGCCGGCGTCGAGTCTCGCGGCACCGCCGAACACCAGCTGCTCGGCGGCGGCGAGCAGTACCTCGATCTCGCCGGCCGTGCGCCTGAAGCGCTCGGTACGGGCCACCGGGTGACCCAGGTTGGCGGGCACGCGGGTGTGGGCGAAGTGGTGGAAGAACTCCTGGGCGGCGCGGGCGACACCCAGGTAGAGGGCGGCGAGCGGCAGGTGGAGGGCGGCACCCGCCCGGTTGTCCTGTTCTGCGGCAGGTCCGTGCGGACCGATCCCGATCACGTGCTCGTACGGGACCTCCACCTCGCGGAAGGTCACGTCGTGACTGCCGCTGGCGCGCAGCCCCAACTGGTCCCAGCGGCCCGTGATCTCGATGCCGGGGGAGTCCCCGGGCACCAGGAACGTGCCCACGCGCGGCTCCGGTTCGTCGGTGCTCGCCCACACCAGGAACCAGTCCAGTCCCTCGGCGCCCGTCACGAACCGCTTGGTGCCGCTGACGGCCCAGCCGTCCGCCGTCCGGCGGGCGCGCGTGGCGGGCAGCCCGCCCCGCGCCGGAGAGCCCAGCTCGGGCTCCACCCGCGCGTGGTTGATCAGCACGGGACGCGTGAACGACTCCTTGACCACCCGCCCGTACAGGTCCTCGGGCCAGTGCGGCCGGTCGGCCTGCCGGGCGTGCGTGGTCAGCGTCATCGCCGCGATCAGGGCGACGGACGGGTCGAGCCGGCCCAGCGAGTGGAGGATGCGGGCGGTCTCCTCGACGCCCTCGCCCCGGCCGCCGTACCGCTCGCCGATCGTCGCGGTGAGCAGGCCCGCCTCGTGGGCGATCCGGAGGGACTCGGCGGGGAAGGCGGCCGACCGGTCGTACCCGGCGGCCAGTTCGGCGATGCGCTCGGTCACGGGGCTTTCCTCAGGTTGGCGTCGCTCGGTCACAGGGCTTTCCTCAGGTCGGCGTTCAGTGCGGTGGTCCAGAACGACTTCACGTCCACGTGGTTTTTGAGCGCCCCGAGTCCGGTGAAGGCGTCGGCGACCTTCTGCTGCGAGGCGATGGCGTCGTCGCCGACCGTCCGGGCCTGCGTCGGGCGCTGAGTCTGGGCGTCGACGAGGTCCTTCTTCGCCTGGGCGAGGGGCTGGTGGGTGGCGTTCGCGGTGATCTTGGCGAAGCCGTCCTCGTGCCCGTCGCGGACGTAGGCGTACGCCTTGGTGATCCGTGCGATGAGATCGGCCGCGGCCGCCTTCTGCGCCGGGCTCTGAAGGACGCTGTCCCGCGCCGACCACAGGAAGTTGCCGGACAGGATGTCCCGGCCCGAGCCGACCGTGGTGGCGCCCTGCTGGTGGGCGGTGATGATCGAGGTGCCGTAGGAGGCGAGGGCGTCGATGCTGCCGCCGTTGAGCGCGGCCAGGCCGTCGTTGGGCAGCAGCGGCTTGGCGTCGATGTCGGACCACTTCAGGCCCGCCTGCTTCAGCAGCTCGTACAGGAAGTAGTGGGCGGTGGTGTTCTGGACGTAGCCGACCTTCCTGCCCTTCAGGCCGGCGATGCCGGTCACCTTCGAACCCTTGGGGACGACGACCTCCTGGTTGAGGGTCGCCCCGCGCTGCACGGCGACCACCTTGAAGTTGGGCTCGCCGTCGGCGGCGGCGAAGACCGGCGGTATCTCACTGGACGAGGCGAGATCCAGCGCCCCGGCCCGGACGGCCTGGAGCTGCTGGTCACCGCCCTGGAACTGGCTCCACTTCACCCGGTAGGGGGTGTCGTCGAGACCGGCGTACTTCAGCACGGCCTCCTCGGTCTTCCAGCCGGTGGCACCGACCTTGAGGGTGACGGAGGACGGGGACTCGGCCTGCGCCTCGTTCCCGCAGGCCGCCGCGAAGGGCAGCAGCAGGGCGAGGGCGGCGGCGGACGTGCGCAGGGTGCGTCGGAACAACACGGGCTCTCCATCAGGCGGCTTGGGTGGTGGCGCGGTGGGCGAGTTCCTGCCGCACCAGCGGCAGGACATGGCGGGCGTAGTCGATGGCGTCGTTGAGCGGGTCGTAGCCGCGGATCGACAGCAGGTCGCACCCGATGTCGACGTAGTCGAGCAGCGCCTTGGCCACCGTCTCGGGGGAGCCGACCAGCGCGGTGGAGGCACCGGCGGCGTTGGTGGCGACCGCCGGAGCGGTCCACAGGCACCGGTCGTGCACCTCACCGCGGTCGGCGATGTCGAGCAGCCGCTGCGAACCCACGTTGGCCGGACGACCGGTGGTGCGGTAGTGGCGCAACAACTCCGTGTTGCCGGCCTGGTCCTTGAGCACCCCCAGCGTGCGGTGCGCCTTCTCCCAGGCCAGCTCGTCGGTGGGCGCGATGATCGGGCGGAACGACACCCAGATACGGGGGCGTGGGCGCCCGGCGGCGTCCGCGACCGCGTTCACCGCGGCGATCTGCTCCGCCGTCTCCTTCAGCGGCTCCCCCCACAGCCCGAAGATGTCGCCCTGCTGCCCGCCGACCCGGTAGGCGTCCTGCGAGGACCCGCCCACGGAGATCGGGACCAGGCCGTTCACCGGCTTCACGTCCGAGTAGTAGCCCTCGAAGCGGAAGTGCTTGCCTTCGTGCGAGACGGGCCCGCCGGCCTGCCACACCTTCCGCAGGATCTGGATGTATTCGTCCGAACGCTCGTACCGCTCCGTCTTGTCGAGGTAGTCGCCCTCCCGGCGCTGCTCCTCGTCGCTGCCGCCGGAGATGATGTGCACCGTCAGGCGGCCGCCGCTGATCTGGTCCAGCGTGGCGAGCGCCCGGGCCGCGTGCGTCGGGAAGATCACGCCCGGCCGGTGCGCCAGGATCGGGCGGATCCGCTCGGTGTGGGTGGCGACGAACTGGGCTATCTGGAAGGCGTCCGGGGACGCCGAGTGGTAGGCGACCAGGGTGTGGTCGAAACCGCCGTCGTCCAGCGCTCGGGCGAACTTGCGCAGATGGCCGACGTCGAGCCCGGTACGGCTCGCCGCGGCCGGACCCGAGGCCCCGGCGTCGGTGTGGACGGCACTGATGAACTCGACAGGCATGAGCAACTCCCTGCAGGTGACGGCTACTTGAGAAGGGACGTGTCGGCCGACCCGGCCACGTCGACGTTCGGCTCCAGCACCCCGATGCCGTTCATGAGGTCGGCCACGCCCTGCACGGTCTTGTTCACGTCCGAGGTGACGGGCAGGACCCTGCTGTACGCGGCGGAGGCAAGCGTTTTCGCCACGGAGGGGTCGGCGCCGTTGCGCTCCTCGATGGCCTGGGCGTAGGCGTCCTTGTGGGTGCTGGTCCATTCCAGGGCCGTACCGAGGCGCTTGAGGAAGTCGGCGAGCGCGGCCTTCTTCGACCGGTCGGCGAGGGCCCGGTCGGAGGCGCCGACGAAGCCGTAACCACTGACCCGGCCGTCGGCACCGTCCACGAGCAGCTTGCCGCCCTGCTCCAGGCCGACGGCCTGGTAGACGCCGAAGGTCGCCCAGGCCTTGATCTTCCCGGAGGCGAAGGCGGCCTGCGCGTCGGTCGGCAGCAGGTACTGCACCTTGACGTCCGAGTAGCTGAGCCCGTTCTGCCGGAGCACATTGGCCAGCAGATACTCGGCGATGCTGCCCTTCGCGGAGGACACCACGACCTTCTGGCCCTTGAGGTCCTTGACGCTGTCGATGCCGGAGTCCTTGCCCACGACGATGCCGACATGCCGGCCGTCGTTCTTCAGCGCGGCCACGTTCTTGAACTTCACCCCACCGCTGAGCGCCTGGAGGGCGGGAAGATCCGCGGAGTACGTCGTGTCGGCGGCGCCCGCCTGCACGGCCTGGTAGAGCGGGGCGGCGCCCTCGAACTCGGCCCACTTCACCTTGTACTTGGCGCCCTTGAGGGCATCGGAGGCGGCGACGATGGTCTGGAGGGTCTTGGCCTGGTCGCCGATGACGAGGGCGCCGTCCTTCGACGAGGCGTCCGCCGAGGAGTCCGCGCCGCAGGCGGTCAGCGACAGCAGGGCGGAGAAGCTCAGTGCGGCGGCTGTGATTCTGCGGATCACGACGGGGTTCCTTCCAGCGTACGGGTCACGCCGAGCCAGTTCAGGAGGCGGGCGCGCAGGGTGACGAACTCGGGAGCGGTCAGGTCGCGGGGGCGGGGCAGGCCGACGGTGAGTTCGTGGGCGATGCGGCCCTCGTCCATCACCAGCACCCGGTCGGCGAGCAGCAGCGCCTCCTCCACGTCATGGGTGACCAGGAGGATGGCGCAGCCGTGCCGCTCCCACAGCTCGGCGACCAGCTGCTGCACCTTGCCCCGGGTGAGCGCGTCCAGGGCCCCGAACGGCTCGTCCAGGAGCAGCAGTTCGGGCTCGCGCACCAGGGCACGGGCCAGGGAGACCCGCTGGGCCTGGCCGCCGGAGAGCGTCTTGGGCCACACGCCCGCACGTTCCGCGATGCCCACCTCGGCGAGGGCCTTGCGGGCCAGGTCCCGGTCGGGCCGGCCGGGCAGTCCGAGGACGACGTTGCGCCACACCTTCAGCCAGGGCAGCAGCCGCGGCGACTGGAACGCGGCACTGCGGCGGGCGGGGACGGTGACCTCGCCGCCGATCTCGTCGTCGAGACCGGCGAGGATCCGCAGCAGGGTCGACTTGCCGCAACCGCTGTGGCCCAGCAGCGCCACGAACTCGCCCTCGCGGATGTCGAGATCGAGGTCGTGCAGCACGGTGTTGCCGTCGAAGGCCCGCGAAAGGCCCCGTGTCTCCACGCTGTTGGTCATGGTGCTCACGCCCCGCCCTCGAAGTTGGCGCGCCAGGTCAGCAGCCGGCGCGAAAGGATCCGTACGGCGAAGTCGCAGGCCAGCCCGAGCAGCGCGTACACGACGAGGCACAGCACGATGACGTCCGTACGGAAGTACTGCTGGGCGTTGCTCATCAGATAGCCGAGGCCCGCGTCCGCGTTGATCTGCTCGGCGAAGACCAGCGCCAGCCAGGCGGTGGACAGCGCGTAGCGCAGACCCACCAGGGCCCCGGGCAGTGCGCTCGGCAGGATCACGTACTTGATCAGGCCGAGCCTGCCGAGGCCCATCATCCGGGCGGCCTCGATGAGTTGGGAGTCGGTGGAGCGGATGCCGCCGTAGATGTTGAAGTACAGCGGATAGGTGACACCGAGGGCGACCAGCGCGATCTTCGGAGTCTCCTCGATGCCGAACCAGACGATGAACAGGGGGATCAGACCCACCCAGGGGATCGCCCGGAACATGCCCATGGACGAGTCGATGACGTCCTCACCGAGCCGGAACAGCCCCGCCAGCAGGGACAGGCTCAGCGCGACGGAGGCTCCGATCAGGAAGCCGACGGCGGCCCGTCGGCCCGACGCGGCGATGGCGTCGGGCAGTTCGCCGCTCTTGGTGAGCTCCACGGCCTGGCGGACGACGTCCACGGGGGAGGCCAGCACGGATTCCGGGAGGACACCCGTGGCCGAAGTGAGGAACCACAGCAGGACCAGGCCCACGGGTCCCGCGGTTCGGCGTACGGAACGGGGAACGGTGAGGCGGCGCGCCGTCCTCGCGGTGCCGCGGATGGTGACGCGGGCGGGTGGCGGGGCCTCGGCAGTGGAGGACCGGGGTGCCGTCTGCTGCGGCAGCACCGCCGGGTCCAGGGGTTTCGTCGTCATGGGTGGTTTCCCTTCACGGCCGGGCGGGTGGGATCGGCGGACCAGGCGGACCAGGAGCCGGGGAAGAGGGAGGCCTCGAATCCGGCGATCTCCAGCGCGGCGATCTGGTGGGCGGCGGTGACGCCGGAGCCGCAGTACACGCCGATGCGCGCGGCCCGCGCGGCCCCCTTCTCCTCGAACCGCTTGCGCAGCTCGTCGGCCGGCAGGAACGTCCCGTCCGGCGCGAGGTTCTCCCCGGTGGGAGCGCTGACCGCGCCCGGAATGTGTCCCGCCCGTGGATCGACCGGTTCCACCTCACCCCG
This sequence comes from Streptomyces cellulosae, assembly GCF_000721105.1. Taxonomy (GTDB): domain Bacteria; phylum Actinomycetota; class Actinomycetes; order Streptomycetales; family Streptomycetaceae; genus Streptomyces; species Streptomyces cellulosae_A. The sequence goes on along the minus strand of NZ_JOEV01000001.1, from coordinate 72,788 downwards.
GTATCGCTCGGCGGCCCGCGCGTCCAACAGCAGCCCGGTCCCGGCGAGTTCGGCGGCGCCGTCGGCGTCGGTCACCGGCAGCCCGCCCCAGCCCAGTACGACGTCGCCGGGCGGGGGAGCGGCCGGGATCCCGGACTCCAGCGGCAGCCCGGCCGACCGCCAGGCACCCAGCGCCCCGTCGAGGAGCGTCACCCGGGTCAGGCCCGCGTGCCGCAGCAGCCACCAGGCGCGGGCGGCGGCGGTGTTGCCCGAGTCGTCGTGGACGACCACCTGTTGTCCCCGCCGGATACCCCACCGGTGCGCCGCCGCCTGCAACTCCGCAAGGTCGGGCAGCGGATGCCGGCCGCCCTCCGGACTCGCGGGTGCGGCCAGTTCCGTGTCCAGGTCGACGTAGACCGCGCCCGGGATGTGGCCCGCGGCGTAGTGGTCGCGGCCGTGCGGGTCGCCGAGCGCCCACCGCACGTCGAGCACGACCGGCGGTTCGTCGGAGTCGAGGAGTTCGCGCAACTCCCAGACGGACGTCGTCACGGTCATGCGAGGCCCTCCGCGATCGCGGGCAGCTCGGAGGACAGGCGCAGCCGCTCCAGGAACAGCACGACGGTCGCGGCGACCGTGCGGTGCAGGGCGTCGTTGAGGACGTCGTGCCGGCCGCCGTTGAAGAGCACCGTCCGTACGTCGGGGTGGCCCGCGTACGCGCTCAGCGCCTGATCGACCGGGCTGATCGCGTCGTCCTTGCCGTGCAGGGCCAGGATGGGAACGCCCACCCGGTCGAGGCGGAGGCCGGGCAGGCCGGAGGTGTCGCCGAGGGTGCCGCGCCGGAAGTCCGGGTCGTTCGTCAGCCGGCCCTGGTGGGTGGGGCAGGCGGTGCGGGCCTCAACCTCGGCCTCCCAACTCCCCGAAGCCCAGGGGGCGGTGGGAAGACCGGCCAGGACCAGGGCGGCGACGGCCGCGGGCTGCTCGGCGGCGAGGCGGGCGGCGTACAGGGCGCCGGTGTCCGAGCCGACCAGCACCTTCGGGCCGGGCAGCGACTCGTCGGCGAGCAGTTTGGCCGCCCGGTCCGGCACGGTCGGATCGGTGGTCGCGTCACCGAGGGCACGCACGCGGTAGGCGTCGAAGGCGAGCCGGCGGCCGAACCGCTCGTACACACCGCCGTGTTCGCCCCGCCCGGCCAGCACGATCAGCGTGCCGCGGGCGGCGAGGCCTTCGGGTTCGTCCCACGAGAAGGATGAGGACATGAGGGGGCAACTCCCGTTTCGGGGCAGGGGCATCCATGAGAAATGCGGATACGTGAGGAATGCGGATATACGGGCGTATGGGAGGACGGGCGGACTGTCGCAAGGGCAGCGGAGAGCGACTGCCACGTGTCAGTGAGAAGGAGACGCGATCGACCCGGAGCGGGGAGTCGGAGCGCGGAAAGAGGCCGGAGTGCGGCGGAGGGTCAGCGACAGAGCGCGCTGCACGCCACGCCGAAGTCGATGACTCGGCGCTGCGTCAGAAGGGCAGCGGAAGCGGTCGCGTGCAACATGCGCCCATCATGACCGGCCGTCACGGTTCGCGTCCAACGACGATTCCGCATCGAAACCGATCAGGAATCGCGATCGGTCGATCCGAACGGTTACTGTCGCGGCATGTCCCGACCCGTCCTCGACATCGTGGCTCTGCGCAGCCTGACCGCGATCGCGGACTGCGGCGGCTTCCACCGTGCCGCGCAGACGCTGTCCCTGAGCCAGTCCGCGGTCAGCCAGCACGTGCGCAAACTGGAGAAGGCGCTCGGACGGCCCGTCGTCGAGCGCGACGGCCGGAGCACCCGGTTCACCCCGGAGGGACGGCTGCTGCTGGAGCAGGCCCGCCGGATCCTCGCCGTGCACGACGAGGCCGTACGCAGCCTGTTCGACGCGGACGGCGACACGGTCACCGTCGGTTCCACCGAGCACGCCGCCGACCAGTTCCTGCCCCGGCTCACCGCCGCCGTCCAGGCCGTGCGGCCCGGCTGCCGGGTCCGCTTCCGCATCGACCGCTCCGCCCGGCTCGTCGAGGCCGTGGAACGCGGCAGCGTCGATGTCGCGGTGTACGTCACGGAGGCCGCCGCCACCGAGGGCACACCCGTCGGCGGTCTCCCGCTCACCTGGCACACGGTCCCCGGCTGGGAACCGCCGCGGGCACCCGCCCCGGTCCCGCTGGTCGCCATCGAGGACCCCTGCGCGATCCGCCGCCGGGCCATCGCGACCCTGGCCGCGCACGGCGTGCCCGTCACGGTCGTCGGTGACGCGGGATATCTCGCGGGCGTCCTCGACATCGCCCGCACGGGTCAGGGCGTGGCCCTGCTCGCCGCCGTGGGCCCGGCCCCGGACGGCCTGGCCCCGTACACGGGCCTGCCCGCGGTCACCCCCATAGCGATGAGCGCGCTCGCCCGCCCCGGCGCGGACCCCGCGACGGTCGAGGCCGCGTTCACCGCGGTACGCGAACTGCTGCGCTGAGGCCGGCCCGGGCAGGCGGTCGGCCTAACCCAGCATCCTGGCCAGCACGTCCCGCTGCAGTGGCCGTACCGCCGTGACCAGGTCACGCCCCTTGCGGGTCAGGCGGACCGACACGCCCCGGCGGTCCTCCGCGCAGACGGAGCGCTCCACCAGGCCCTCCTTCTCCAGCCGGCCGATCAGCCGGGACAGCGCGCTCTGGCTGAGATGCACCCGGCCGACGAGGTCCAGTACCCGGCACTGGTCGCCCTCCTCGGGCGACGCGGCGGCCAGCATGTCGAGCACCTCGAAGTCGCTCGCGCCCAGTCCGTGCGGGTGCAGCACACGGTCGATCTCGCACATCGTGCGCGCGTGCACGGACAGGATGTCCCGCCACTGTTCCTCGAGCCGGCTGTCGGCCGCGTTACCTGCCATACACCCGATCTTAATGCGCATGCATCGACATCGGCGGATCGGCGGAGTCGATCACGGTTCCAGGGTGTGTGGGCGGACGTGCGGGTCAAGATCCCTCACGCCGACTCCCGCTTGACCAACTCCGTGGGCAGAATCACCGCCGCCGGATCCTCGCCCCCGATCTGGGCCAGCAGTACCCGGACCATCTCCGTGCTGATGCGGTCCCAGGGCTGGCGGATGGTGGTGAGCTCGGGGCGGGCGGCCACGGCGGCCGGTGAGTCGTCGAAGCCGCCCACCGCCACGTCCTGCGGCACCCGCCGCCCCGCCCGCTCCAGCGTCGTCAGCACGCCCTGGGCCATCAGGTCGGAGGCGACGAACACCGCGTCCACGTCCGGAGCCTGGGCCAGCAGCCGCTCGGCGCCCGCCTCACCGCTGGCGCGGCTGTAGTCGCCGGATACGATCAGCCGCTCGTCGATCTCCATCCCGGCCTCGCCGAGCACCTCCTTGTAACCGGCGAGGCGCTCGACCCCGCCCGGGGTGTCCAGTGGGCCGGTGACCACGCCGACGCGGCTGCGGCCCAGGGAGAGCAGGTGGCGCACCATGTCCCGGGCACCGTCCCGGTCGTCCGCCGCCACATAGCTGACCCGGGAGCCGAGCCCTATCGGCTTGCCGCACGCGACCAGCGGGACGCCCGCCTCACGCAGCTCCTCCGCGATCGGGTCCCCGGAGTGGCTGGAGACCAGCAGCACCCCGTCGACGTGCCCGGCCGTGATGTAGCGCGTGAGGCGCCGGCGTTCGTCCTCGGTGCCGGCCAGCATCAGCAGCAGGGGGACGTCGTGCGCGGCCAGCGCCTGCGTGCAGCCGCGCAGCAGGACGTTGAAGTTGGGGTCCTCGAAGAAGCGCTCCTGCGGTTCCGTGAGCAGGAAGCCGACCGAGTCGGAACGCCCCGTGATCAGCGAACGGGCGTGCCGGTTGACCACGTACCCCGTTCTGCGGATGGCGGCGTTGACCGCCTCCTGGGCGGCCGGACTGACATAGTGCCCGCCGTTGAGCACGCGTGAGACGGTGCCGCGGGAGACTCCGGCCTCCCGCGCCACGTCGTGGATCGTCGGCGGTCTGCGCCGGGCCCCCGCATTGTTCATGGTCACGACTTTAAGGCCCCGGTACGCGGCGGGAGGGCCGCCGGAACCGCCGGATGACACCGGTCAGGCGCAAACGTGCTGTGATCGTGCACAGCGCACTCCACCTCCAAGCACTTGGCAAGCGTCGCCCTCGTACGGTTATCTTGGGCCGCACGCTGCCACCGCCGTGTGTGCACGTTCCCACCTATTGAATCGGGAGAGACCCATGCCGGAGACCGCCCCCAGGGGCCTCACCAGGCTCGCCTTCGGCGGGGACTACAACCCGGAGCAGTGGCCGGAGAGCGTCTGGCAGGACGACGTACGGCTGATGCGGGAGGCCGGCGTCACCATGGTGAGCGTCGGGATCTTCTCCTGGGCCCTGCTGGAGCCCTCGCCCGGCACCTACGACTTCGGCTGGCTGGACCGCCTCCTCGACCTGCTGCATGACAACGGCATCCGCGTCGACCTCGGCACCCCCACGGTCGTACCCCCCGCCTGGTTCTACCGCGCCCACCCCGACGCGCTGCCGGTGACGGCCGACGGCGTGCGGTACGAGTTCGGCTCGCGCGGCGCCATCTGCCACAGCAACGCCGACTACCGCGCTGCCGCTGCGAACATCACCACCAGACTCGCCGAGCGCTACGCGGACCACCCGGCCCTGGCGCTGTGGCACGTGCACAACGAGTACGGCGTCCCCGTCTCGGCCTGCTACTGCGACTCCTGCGCCGCACACTTCCGCCGCTGGCTCGAGACGAGGTACGGCAGCGTCGACGCGGTCAACGAGGCCTGGGGCACCGCCTTCTGGGGCCAGCGCTACGCCGGCCTCGATCAGATCAACCCACCGCGCACCGCACCCACGGTCGGCAACCCCGGCCAGGCACTGGACTACAAGCGGTTCGCCGACGCCACCATGCGCGAGAACTTCCGTACGGAGCGGGACATCCTGCACCGCCTCGCGCCCGGCATCCCGGTCACCACCAACTTCATGACCGCCCTCAGCCAGTGCGACTCCGTCGACTACTGGGCCTGGGGCCGCGAGGTCGACCTGGTCACCAACGACCATTACCTGATGACCGACGGCCGCCGCACCCACGTCAACCTCGCGATGGCCGCCGACCTCACCCGCTCCGTCGCGGGCGGCGCCCCCTGGCTGCTCCTCGAACACTCCACCTCGGGCGTCAACTGGCAGCCGCGCAACCCGGCCAAGGCACCGGGCCAGATGGCCCGCAACTCCCTCGCACACGTGGCGCGCGGCTCCGAGGGCGCGATGTTCTTCCAGTGGCGGCAGTCGCGGCGCGGCGCCGAGAAGTTCCACTCGGCGATGGTCCCGCACGGCGGCACCGGCACCCGCGTCTGGCGCGAGGTGGCCGAACTCGGCGCGTCCCTGGACTCCCTGAGCACGATCCGCGGTACGCGCACCGCGGCCGACGTGGCCGTCCTGTGGGACTGGCACTCCTGGTGGGCGCAGAACCTCCAGTGGCGCCCCAGTGAGGACCACGACCCGCGCGAGCGTGCCGACACCTTCTACGAGGCCCTCTATGACCGTCACTTCACGGTCGACTTCGCCCACCCGGAAGCCGACTTGTCGGCCTATCCCCTTGTCGTCGTCCCCGCGCTCTACCTGATGACAAAGGCCGCCGGGAACAACGTCCGGCGGTACGTCGAGAACGGCGGCACCCTCGTCGTCTCGTACTTCTCCGGGATCGTCGACGAGCACGACGCCGTCCACGAGGGCGGATACCCGGGCGCGCTGCGGGACGTGCTCGGGCTGACCGTCGAGGAGTTCTCGCCGCTGCTCGAGGGCCAGTCGGTGCGGATCACCGGCCCCGACGGCTCCGAGCTGAACGGTGACGTGTGGACCGAGTTCGTGGTGCCGCAGGGCGCCGAGACCGTGTGGACGTACGCCGACGGACCGGCTGCCGGCCACCCGGCCGTCACCCGGCACTGCCTCGGCGAGGGCAGCGCCTGGTACGTCTCCACCCGTCTCGACGCCCAGGGCCTCGACGCGATACTGGGCTGGGCCGTCGAGGACGCCGGCGTCGCCACCCGCGCCGACCTGCCCCGGGACGTCGAGGTGGTGCGCCGCACCGGCGAGTCGGGCACCTACGTGTTCGCGATCAACCACACCGCGTCCGACGTGAAGGTGCCGCTGGAGGCGGACGGCACGGAACTGCTCACCGGAGAACGGGCGGCGGGCCGGCTGGCTCTGCCCGCGGGTGCCGTGAGGGTCGTACGGCTCGACGGCTGAACCGACTCCCCTCCGCCCGTGAGAGCACACGAGCCGCGGGCGGAGGGGGCTTTCCGCGGCCGGGTACGGCGCGTGCGTCCACGCTCCAGGGGCGGACACCGGGCAGCGCCGAGGACGCGGCCTGCGGCCCAAGGCGAACGGGCTCGCGTCACCGGGGAGTTCGGTACCGGACAAGGTTGCCCACTCGCCGGACAGGGCGGCTTCGGCTGCGGGACAGTGGGAAGACGCGGTACGAGGGGGCTCGGACGGAGGGGAAGAACATGCTGAGGACTCCCGCCGGCGAGAGGCGCCTCGACATCCTCGAATGGCTGAAGGACCCCGCCGCGCACTTCCCGCCGCAGCGCCATGGCGACCTCGTCGAGGACGGCGTCACCGCGGGCGCCGTCGCCCGGAAACTCGGCGTGCGCCGCTCGGTCGCCGAGACCCACCTCGGCCTCCTCGCGGACATCGGTCTGCTGCGCACCCGGAGAATCGGGCGGCGGACCCACTACCGGCGTGACGAGATGCGGATCGCCGAAGTGGCGCGCATGTTCGAGAAGGGGTGGTAGGCGCCGGCCGGCGCGGGTACGTATACACACCCGCTCGACCCGTCCTCGCGGCGCGCCACCGGGCCGTCCTCGCCACCAGGCCGCCGTCACTGTCCCGCCGTCCCGCCGTCAGCGAAGGGGAACCGCCCATGGACCGTCCCACGGCTCTCGTCCCCCGCCGATACGTCGCCGTCGGCGGACGCGGCCCCGAAGACGTCGTGGCCGACACCCGCGGACGCGTCCTGACCGGGGTGGAGGACGGCCGCATCCTGCGACTGGACCGACTGACGGGCCCCGCCGTACCCCGTGTCGAAGTGCTCGCCGAGACCGGCGGCAGGCCGCTCGGCCTGGAGCTCCATCCGGACGGCAGCCTCCTGGTCTGCGACGCCGAACGCGGCCTGCTGAGCGTCGACCTCGCGGGCGCGGCCGTGCGCGTCCTCGCCGACTCGGTGGCGGGGGAGAGGCTGCGGTTCTGCAGCAATGTCGTCGCCCTGTCCGACGGCAGCGTCTACTTCACCGTCTCCAGCCGTCGCTATCCCCTCGACCAGTGGATCGGCGACATCGTCGAGCACACCGGCACCGGCCGCCTCCTGCGCCTGGCTCCTGGCAGCGACTCACCCGAAGTCCTCCTGGAAGGGCTCCAGTTCGCCAACGGACTGGCCCCGAGCGGCGACGAGTCCTTCCTGGTCGTCGCCGAGACGGGCGCGTACCGGCTGACCCGCTACTGGCTCACCGGACCCCGGACGGGACACAGTGAACCCTTCGTCGAGGATCTCCCGGGTCTGCCCGACAACGTCTGGCGCGCCGGGCCCAAGGGACCGGTCTGGGTGTCGCTCGCCGGCCCCCGCGTGCCACCGTTGGACCTCCTGCACCGCGGCACCCCGGCCGCCCGCCGCGCCGCCGCACGCCTGGCCGTGCGCGCTCCCTTCCGTCCCACGGGCTCGATCGGCGTCATGGCGGTCGACGACGACGGCGGCGTCCGCCACCACCTCGCCCGCCGCCGCTCCGGCTTCCGCATGGTCACCAGCGTCTGCGAGAGCGGCGACCACCTCGTCCTCGGCAGCCTGTGGGAGCGCGGCGTCGCGGTCTGCGAGGCGCCCGCCGCGAAGTGACCCCGACCGAACCCCGGGGTTACTCTGTTGACCGGCCGCGATCACGTTCGCGGCGCGGCGGTGGGGCCCGCCGTACCCGAACCGCGGCGGGTGCCGCCAACGGTCCCTACTTGCGATGGCGCGTGCCCGGTCGGCCGGGCCCCGGCGAGTAGGAGAGGTACGACCATGACAGCCCCGGACACCGAGAGCCTGCCCGCCCCCTCGCGCACCGCCCGACGACGCGACGTGCGCGGTCAGGCGCCCGTCGTCGCGGTGGTCGCGCTCGGCGGAGCCCTCGGCGCCACCGCCCGGTACGCCCTCTCCCTCGGATGGCCCGCCCACTCCGGCCAGTTTCCCTGGGCGACGTTCTGGACCAACGTCGTCGGCTGCGCCGTGATCGGCGTGTTCATGGTGGTCATCACCGATGTGTGGGCCGCCCACCGCCTGGTCCGCCCCTTCTTCGGCACCGGAGTCCTCGGCGGCTTCACCACCTTCTCGACCTACACCGTCGACATCCAGAAACTGGTCGACTCCGGCCACCCCCGCACCGGGCTCGCCTACCTGGCCGCGACCCTGCTCGCGGCGCTCACGGCGGTGTGGCTCGCGGTCGCGGCCACCCGCGGCGTTCTGAAGGGGAGGCGGCCATGACGAGGCTGACCGGCCGCGCCCTGCGCGCGACCGTCTTCGTCGGCGAGCACGACACCTGGCACCACAAGCCCCTCTACAGCGAGATCGTGCACCGCGCCCACGCCGCGGGGCTCGCGGGCGCCAGCGCCTTCAGGGGCATCGAGGGTTTCGGTGCCTCCTCCCTGATCCACACCTCGCGGCTGCTCTCCCTGAGCGAGGACCTGCCGGTGGCCGTCGTGATCGTCGACGACGAGGAGCGCGTCCGCGCGTTCCTGCCCAGGCTCGACGAACTCGTCACGGAGGGACTGGTGATCCTCGACGACTGCGAGGTCATCCGGTACGTCGACCGGAAGGACGAAGAGGGCAATCCGGGCACGAAGGGTAAGAAGTCGTTGTGAGCTGGTTCCTCGTGGTCGTGGGTGCGATGGTCGGCGCCCCGCTCCGCTACCTGACCGACCGGACCGTGCAGTCCCGCCACGACTCCGTCTTCCCCTGGGGAACCCTCGCGGTCAACGTCACCGGGTGTCTCGTCCTCGGCCTGCTGACCGGCGCGGCGGCCGCCGGAGCCGCCGACGCCCACCTCCAGCTGCTCCTGGGCACGGGCCTGTGCGGGGCGCTGACGACGTACTCGACCTTCTCGTACGAGACCCTCCGGCTGGGCGAGACGGGCGCCGGCTTCTACGCCGTGGCCAACGTGGTCGCGAGTGTGGTGGCCGGCCTGGGGGCGGCCTTCGTGGGAGTGAGCCTGGCGCAGGCGGTGTGGGCGTAGGCGGTCGGCGGGGCGGACGCGGCGCTCGGCTCTCGTGCGGGTGTAGTAAGACTGTCCCCGCCGCACTGGCCCTCCCCGAGAAGAACTGGATCCCATGAGTGTCATCAGCGTCGGTCAGGCCGTCGTCCTCGGAGCCGTCGAGGGGGTGACCGAGTTCCTGCCCGTGTCCTCCACCGGCCATCTGAAGATCGTCGAGGGGCTCATGGAAATCCCCGTCGACGACGACGCCGTCGTCGGGTTCTCGGCGGTCATCCAGGTCGGGGCGATCGCCGCTGTGCTGGTGTACTTCTTCAAGGACATCGTGCGGATCGTCTCGGCGTGGGGCCGCGGGCTGGCCGACAAGGAGCAGCGGTACCACCACGACTACAAGTTCGCCTGGTGGGTCATCTACGCCACGATCCCGATCGTCGTCGTCGGCCTGGCCGCGAAGCCGCTGATCGAGGGGCCGCTCGCCTCGCTGTGGGTGGTGGCCGGCTCGCTGATCGTCGGCAGCGGCGTGATGTGGGCGGCGGACCAGATGGGACGGCACAAGCGCGGCGAGGACGACACCACCTTCAAGGACGCGATGCTGGTCGGCAGCTCCCAGATCCTCGCCCTGCTCTTCCCCGGCTTCTCCCGCTCCGGCGCCACCATGTCCACGGCGCTGATCCTGGACCTGGACCGGGTGGCCGCCACCCGGCTCTCCTTCTTCCTCGGCATCCCCGCCCTGACCGGCGCGGGTCTGTACGAACTCAAGGACGCCCTGGGCACGGGGGTGGGCGCGGCTCCGCTCGCGGTCGGGACGGCCGTCTCCTTCGTCGTCGCCTACGCGTCGATCGCCTGGCTGCTGAAGTTCGTGGCCAAGCACTCCTTCAACGCCTTCGTGGTCTACCGGATCATCGTCGGTGTGCTGCTGTTCGGCCTGCTGGCCACGGGCGGCCTCAGCAGCTGACCGCGTGGGGTGTGAGGTGGTTTCCGGCCCCCCGCACCCCATGAATTCCCCCTTCCAGGGGCCTTGACAGGGGCATCACGCCACCCGGAGTATCACTCCCGTGAACCTGTCAGACAGCCAGACAGCCAGTCAGGGCCCGCGGCGCGTCAGCGCCATGGAAGCGGTGCTCGGGCATCTGCGCGCCGCCATCGAGCGCGGCGACTACGGGATCGGCGACAAGCTCCCCTCCGAGGCCGAGCTGTGCCGCACCCTCGAGGTCTCCCGGCCCGTGCTGCGGGAGGCCCTGCGTGCCCTGCAGACGATGGGACTGACCGTCTCCAAGACCGGCAAGGGCACCTTCGTCGTCGCCAGCGCCGTCGAGGACCCCACCTTCGGCGACTACGCGGCCAGCGACCTGCTGGAGGTGCGCCGCCACGTCGAGATCCCGGTCGCCGGGTACGCGGCCCGGCGCCGCACCCCGGAGAACCTCGACCACCTGGCCCACCTGCTGGAGCGGATGGAACGGGAGACCGACACCACCGCCTGGGTCGCGATGGACACGCTGTTCCATCTCGGCGTGGCCGAGGCCGCCCAGAACCCGGTCTTCCGCCGGGTGATCGAGGAGATCCGTGACGCGCTGGCCCGCCAGTCCGCCTTCCTCAACGAACTGGGTGGCCGGCGCGAGCAGTCCAACCGCGAGCACCGGGCCATCGTCGAGGCGCTGATCGACGGCTGCGAGAACGACGCGGTGGAGGCCATGGCCCACCACCTCGACCGCGTCGAGACCACCCTCACCGACATCGTGCGCCCCACGCGTACGGACACCCCCACGGAAGGCGGACCCGAGGCGTGAGCGAGCAGCAACTCCACGAGGAGACCCGCACACCCACCGCGCACGTCGACGCCGGAGACGCCGGCTACAGCAAGTCCCTGAAGTCCCGGCACGTCAACATGATCGCCATCGGCGGCGCCATCGGGACCGGCCTGTTCCTCGGTGCCGGCGGCCGCCTAGCCGACGCCGGCCCGTCGCTGTTCATCGCGTACGCGGTCTGCGGGATCTTCGCCTTCCTCGTCGTCCGCGCCCTCGGTGAACTCGTCCTGTACCGCCCGTCCTCCGGCGCCTTCGTGTCGTACGCCCGGGAGTTCCTCGGCGAGAAGGGCGCGTACACCGCGGGCTGGATGTACTTCCTGAACTGGGCCACCACCGGCATCGCCGACATCACCGCCGTGGCCACCTACACCCACTACTGGGGGATGTTCTCCGACATCCCCCAGTGGGTGATCGCACTGATCGCCCTCGCCGTGGTCCTCACCGTGAACCTGATCTCGGTGAAGATCTTCGGCGAACTGGAGTTCTGGTTCGCTATCGTCAAGGTCAGCGCGCTGGTGATCTTCATGTGCATCGGCATCTTCCTGCTGGTCACCCAGCACCCGGTGGACGGCACCGCCCCCGGCCCGTCGCTGATCACCGACCACGGCGGCGTGTTCCCCAACGGTCTGCTGCCCATGCTGCTGATCATCCAGGGCGTCGTCTTCGCCTACGCCTCCGTGGAGTTGGTGGGCGTCACCGCGGGCGAGACCGAGAACCCCGAGAAGATCATGCCGAAGGCGATCAACTCGATCATGTGGCGCGTCGGCGTCTTCTACGTCGGCTCGGTCGTCCTGCTGTCGATGCTGCTGCCGTGGAACAAGTACACCTCCGGTGAGAGCCCCTTCGTGACCGTGCTCTCCAACATCGGCATCCCGGCCGCGGGCGGCGTGATGAACCTGGTCGTCCTCACGGCGGCCATGTCCTCGCTCAACTCCGGCCTGTACTCCACCGGCCGCATCCTGCGCTCCATGGCGATGTCCGGCTCGGCCCCCAGGTTCACGTCCGTCATGAGCCGCAGCCAGGTCCCGTACGGCGGCATCCTGCTCACCAGCGGCATCTGCGTCCTCGGCGTCGGACTCAACTTCGTGGTCCCCGCCGACGCGTTCGAGATCGTGCTGAACTTCGCCGCGATCGGGATCCTCTCCACCTGGGGCATGATCATGATCTGTCACCTGCTCTTCTGGCAGAAGACCCAGAAGGGCGAACTCGCCCGCCCCGGCTACCGGTTGCCGGGTTCCCCCTGGACCGAACTGGTGACGCTGGCGTTCCTCGCCTCCGTCCTGGTCCTCATGTACGCCGACGGCGGCGCCGGACGCACCACCGTGCTGTGTCTCCCGCTGATCGTCGGGGTGCTGGTCGCCGGATGGTTCGGCATCCGGGGCCGTGTCGCACGCAAGTCCCCTACCGGAGCCGACGCGTGACCCGCGCACCGCTCCCCGAGAAGCAGGCAGTGATGTACAGCAGCTCCGTCGCGGACGCACCCCTGATCCGCGAGCCCCTCCACGCTCCCGTCGCCCACCTCGTACGCGGCGGGCTCGTCGAGGGCGTCCACTACGGCTCCGTCGTCATCCTCGACACCGGCGGCCAGGTCCAGTTCCAGCTCGGCGACATCGAGGCCGCCTTCTACCCCCGCTCGGCCCTCAAGCCCGTCCAGGCCGTCGCGATGGTCCGGGCCGGACTCCCGCTCGACGGCGAACTGCTCGCCCTCGCCGCGGCCAGCCACTCCGGCGAGGAACGCCACCTCGCCGGCACCCGCCGCATCCTGGAGCTCGCCGGGCTCACCGAGGACGACCTGCGCAACGTCCGCGACCTGCCCTTCGACCCCGTCGTCCGGGACGACTGGATCCGGCAGGGCCGGCTGCCCTCCCGGCTCGCCCAGAACTGCTCCGGCAAGCACGCGGCCATGCTCTACGTCTGCCGACTCAACGGCTGGTCCCCGGACGACTACCTCGACCCCGCCCACCCGCTGCAGCAGGCCATCGCCGAGATCGTCGAGGACCTCACCGGGCAGCGGATCGCCCAGGTGACCGTCGACGGCTGCGGAGCGCCCCTGTTCTCCGTCTCCCTGCACGGCCTCGCCCGCGCCAGTGCCCGCATCACCACCGCCGCCCCCGGCACACCGGAGGCACGGGTCGCCGACGCGATGCGCGAGCACGCCGAGATGGCCTCCGGCTCCGGCCGGGACGTCGCCGCCCTGATGCGGGCCGTACCCGGTCTGCTCACCAAGGACGGCTTCGAGGGCGTCCAGGCCGCGGCCCTCCCGGACGGCCGCGCCGTCGCTGTGAAGATCGCCGACGGCGCCGACCGGGCCCGCGTCCCGGTCGCGGCGGCCGCGCTCGCGCGGGCCGGTGTCGACCCGGCGGCACTCGCCGAGTTCGCGGGCGAGCCCCTGCTGGGCGGCGGTGAACCGGTGGGGTGCGTACGTCCGGTGCGCGCGCTGGATCCGGTCACCTTGTCGGCCTGCGCCTGACGGTCCGCCTGTGGGACGGGGCTGTGGAGCAGGGACGCTTCGGCGCCAGGGGAAGCCTCGGGCAGGGGGCCCTTTGATGCGGATCTCGGGTCCCTCGCCCCCGTCGCCTCTGCCCTCCCCAACCTGGGTCTCGCCGGCGCAGGGTGCACCCCATCATCCCCAGGGCCTGCGCCCTTCGAGCCCGGCCGCAGGGACTCCGCCCCGCACCCCGGCGGGGGACCGCGTCTCCTCGCACCCCTCGCGGGGCTGGGCCCCTGTGCGTGACCGCCTCGGCGGTCGGCACACGAGCCGACCGCCCGACCGGTGCGTGTGCACGGCCGCTACTACACGCCGGGTGCCGATCCGCCTGCCCGGGCGCCGGTCGGTCCGCGTGACGGGCAGTGGCCGTCACACGGCTCGGCACCCGGCCGGCCCGTGCCGTCGGCGCCCCCCTACCGCCGCCCGGTCACCCACCGGGCGACGCCCGGCCGGCTCGATGGTCGTCACCACGTACCGTCGGGCCGGCCGCCCTCCATCCCCTCCGTTCCCCCCCGCACCCCCTTCCCCGGAAAGAGGCCGTCCCTCATGACCGCAGCCACCCCGGCAACCCGCACCGAGCACGACCTGCTCGGCGACCGGGATGTCCCCGCCGAGGCGTACTGGGGTGTCCACACCCTGCGCGCCACGGAGAACTTCCCCATCACCGGGACTCGGATCTCGGCCTACCCGCACCTGATCGACGCCCTCGCCGCCGTCAAGGAGGCCGCCGCCCTCGCCAACGAGGAGCTCGGCCTGCTGGAGCCGAAAAAGGCCGCCGCCATCGTCGAGGCCTGCCGTGAGATACGCGAGGGCAAACTGCACGACCAGTTCGTGGTCGACGTCATCCAGGGCGGCGCCGGCACCTCGACCAACATGAACGCCAACGAGGTCGTCGCGAACCGGGCGTTGGAGCTGCTGGGCCACGCCAAGGGTGAGTACGGGTTCCTGCACCCCAACGAGGACGTCAACCTCGGGCAGTCGACCAATGATGTCTATCCGACCGCCGTCAAGATCGCGACGGTCTTCGCGGTACGTGGACTGCTCAAGGCGATGTCCGTACTGCAGGACTCCTTCACGCGCAAGGCCGACGAGTTCCGCGACGTGCTGAAGATGGGCCGTACGCAACTGCAGGACGCGGTCCCGATGACGCTCGGTCAGGAGTTCTCCGCGTACGCCGTCATGATGGACGAGGACCGCAGCCGTCTTGCCGAGGCCGTCGAGTTGATCCATGAGATCAACCTGGGTGCCACGGCGATCGGTACCGGCCTCAACGCCCCCGCCGGATACGCCGAGTCGGCCCGCCGCCACCTCTCCGAGATCACCGGCCTGCAGCTGGTCACCGCCGCCAACCTGGTCGAAGCCACCCAGGACTGCGGCGCGTTCGTACAGATGTCCGGCGTGCTCAAGCGCATCGCCGTCAAGCTCTCCAAGAGCTGCAACGACCTGCGCCTGCTGTCCTCGGGGCCGCGCGCGGGCCTCGGCGAGATCAACCTGCCGCCCGTGCAGGCCGGTTCGAGCATCATGCCCGGCAAGGTCAACCCGGTGATCCCCGAGGTCGTCAACCAGGTCGCCTTCGAGGTGATCGGCAACGACGTCACGATCACCATGGCCGCGGAGGCCGGGCAGCTCCAGCTCAACGCCTTCGAGCCGATCATCCTGCACTCGCTGTCGGAGTCCGTCACCCACCTCAGGACCGCCTGCCTGACCCTCGCAGAGCGCTGTGTGGACGGCATCACCGCCAACACCGAGGTGCTGCGCGCGAGCGTGGAGAACTCCATCGGCCTGGTGACCGCCCTCAATCCGCACATCGGGTACACGGCCGCCACCGACATCGCCAAGGAGGCGCTGCGCACCGGCCGCGGTGTGGCTGAACTCGTCCTGGAGAAGGGCCTGTTGCCCGCCGAGACCCTCACCGGCCTGCTGCGCCCCGAGGTCCTGGCGGGCAGCGGCTCCCTGCCGGCCTGAGCCCGGGCCGCGCACCAGGACCGTCCCGGAGGCACAATAGTGATCATGACTTCGTCCATGACCTTCCAGCCGGTCCTGGAGCGCATCGCCGCCGAGATCGAACGGACCCCCGGCCGCGGCCGGCCCGCCGACTACATCCCGGCACTCGCGGCCTGCGACCCGCGCCGCTTCGGCATGGCCGTCGCGGAGCTGGACGGCACGGTGTACGGGGTGGGGGACTGGCGGGAGCCGTTCTCCACGCAGTCCCTCACCAAGGTCTTCACCCTCGCCCTCGTCCTGGCCCGCGAGGGCGACGAACTCTGGGAGCACGTGGGCCGCGAGCCCTCCGGCAACCCCTTCAACTCCCTGATCCAGCTGGAGTACGAGAACGGCATCCCGCGCAACCCGTTCATCAACGCGGGCGCCCTCGTCGTCACCGACCGCCTGCAGACCCGTACCGGAGACGCCGCGGGCGAACTGCTGGCCTTCCTGCGCTCCGAGTCCGGCAACCCCGCCCTCGACTTCGACCAGCAGGTCGCCGCCTCCGAGGCCTCGCACGGGGACCGCAATGCCGCCCTGGCCCACTTCATGGCCTCGTACGGCAACATCGACAACCCGATCCCGGTCCTGCTCGACCAGTACTTCCGCCAGTGCTCGGTCACCGCGTCCTGCGCCGACCTCGCCCTCGCGACCACCTTCCTGGCCCGGCACGGCATCCGCGCCGACGGGACCCGGCTGCTCACCCAGAGCCAGGCCAAGCAGGTCAACGCGGTGATGCTGACCTGCGGCACCTACGACGCCGCGGGCGACTTCGCCTACCGTGTCGGCCTGCCCGGCAAGAGCGGCGTGGGCGGCGGGATCATCGCGGTCGTCCCCGGCCGCTGCACGCTGTGCGTGTGGAGCCCGGGGCTGGACGAGCGGGGGAACTCGGTGGCCGGGGTGGCGGCCCTCGACCGTTTCACGACGCTCACGGGGCTGTCGGTGTTCTGAGCGGGCGGTTCAGCCCAGGAACTCCTCCAGCATCGGCAGCAGCAGGGCTGTCCGCCGCATGAGCGACATGTGCGTGGTGCCGGGCAGCACGGCCAGCCGCGCACTCGGAATCAGTCTCTGCATCTCGGCCGCGTGCTCCACCCGTACGAAGTCGGTGTCGCCGATGACCAGCAGCGTGGGCGAGGACAGCGCGTGCAGGTCGTCGGAGGTCCAGGGCAACGGGGCCTGAGCGGCCGTCGAGCACTTGGCGAGGAAGTCCTGGAAGTGTTCCGGGTCGGGCGCGACCGCCTTGTAGGCGTCGGTCATCTCCCGGAAGTCGTCCTGGCTCGGCAGGAGCGGGGAGCTGTAGTCGGGGGTGCGGACCTCGTCGTGGTATCCGTCCTGGTGGTAGTGGGTGGAGGCCAGCACGAGACGTCCGACGCGTTCGGGATGCCGTACCGCGACCTCGAGGGCGGTCAGGCCGCCGAGGCTGAACCCGAAGAGGTCGGCCTGCGGGATGCCGAGTTCGTCGAGCAGCGCCACCACGTCCGAGGCCAGGTTCGGCACGGTCATCGCGCGGTCGGTGTCCGCGGTGTGGCCGTGGCCCTGCAGTTCGGGAGCGACCAGGCGCCGTCCCGCCAGGGACTCCGACAGGGCGGGAAGAACGGCCCCGAACGTGAGGTCCACGGTGAGGACACCGCCGTGCAGCAGCACCAGGGGACGCTTCGATCCGTCGGCACCGCCGTGCTGTTCGTAGTACATCTCCAGGCCGTTGACCTTCGCGTAACCGGTGCTGCTCGGCACGGGAACCACATCCGTTCTGTCGTCCTGTCGGGGTCCGTCTGGTGGTCGGACAGCAGTGGAGACCGGCGCGGCCCGCAGAACTCATCGGGGCCTCACGTGCCGGTCACGCGCAGGCCCCCGCCCGGAGAGGGGAGCGTCGCCTGACGGCCACCCGTCGTTGACGCGCCTTCCGAGTGTTGACCACGGCTTTTCCCGTCGGTCTCCGCCGCTGCCAGGTCCTCGGCCTGGTGGCGACCACCTTCGTCGCGGCGGGTATGGGCGGTGGCGGTCCTGCTGGTGCTGTGCGTGTGGGCGAGCCGGGTGCGGCGGGCGGTCGCCGTGGGGGAGTGGGCGACCGCGTTCGCCCTCACCGGGCTGACCACGTGCCTGGTCAGCCCGATCACCTGGGTGCACCACCCGGTCTGGCTGCTGCCGTCCTTCGCGGTCCTGGTCCGCGCCGGGCGCCCCCGGGTGGCGGGCGCCCTGTACGCGGTGCTGTGCACCAGCGTGGTGTGGCTGTGGTTCGACGACGCGTCCGGCATCGACGGGTTCATCGGCAGCAACGCCTACACCTGGATCACGCTCGGGTTGCTGCTGTGGCTGCCGACGGTCAACTCCGTTCCCGCGGAACGACTCTGCCGCGCAGCGCGAGGGCGACGGCACCGGCACCCAGCGCGGCGGCCGCCGCGATCGCGCCCGTCTCGGGCCACCTGGCTCCGGCGTCCTCGGCGGGCACGGCGGCCGCGGGCAGCGCGACCGGAGCGGTCGGAGCAGGCTGCGACCTCACCCGCAACGCGTCCAGCGACCCCACCGGCTCGGCCCGGCCGGCGGCGGCGAAGCCCCAGTCGAGCAGCTCGCGGGCTTCTTCGTACACGGTGAAGCCACCGCCCGTCTGAGGGTGCATCACCGTTACGACGAGGGTGCGTCCGTCCCGGCGGGCGGCGGCGACGAGGGTGTTGCCGGCGTTGCTGGTGTAGCCGTTCTTGACGCCGATCAGCCCCGGATACGGCTGCACGCCGTCCGCCCCGCTCAGCAGCCGGTTGGTGTTCCGGATCGGGTACGACGATCCGCCGCGGCCGGGAAAGCTGGCCTCGACCGTGCCGCAGTACTGCGCGAACTCCGCGTTGCGCAGCCCCGCCCGGCCGAAGACGGCGAGGTCGTACGCCGAGGACACCTGGCCCGGTGTGTCGTACCCGTCGGGCGACAGCACATGGGTGTCACGGGCGCCGAGGGCACGGGCCTTGGCCTGCATCCGGGTGGCCGCGGAACGCCAGCCGCCGCTGAGCTCGGCCAGCACGTGCACGGCGTCGTTGCCGGAGTTGAGGAAGACCCCGCGCCACAGGTCGGAGACGCGGTAGGTGAGTCCCTCGGCGACCCCGACCAGACTGCTTCCGGCCCCGATCCCGGCCAGCTCGTCCTCGTGGACCGTGTGCCGGATGCCCTGCGGGAGCACCGGCAGCACGGTGAGGGCGAACAGCGTCTTGAGGGTGCTGGCGGGCGGCAGCCTGCGGTGCGCGTCGTGCGCGGCGAGCACCTCGCCGGTGTGGGCGTCGGCCACCAACCACGACATCGCGGAGACGTCCGGCAGCCGTGGAACCCCGGCGTGTGCCCGGACCTGGGTTCCGGGACGGTACAGCAGAGCGGGCTGCGGGACCGCCGCTCGTGGGCCGCCGCCGGCACCGGGGTCCGTGCCGGTACCGGCGGCCCCGGCGGCGGGCGCGAGCGCGAGCAGGCCCGCGACGCAGAGCACGCAGGTGGACACGACCGCCCGGGATGTAAATCCGATTGTCATACTGCAAACGTAGGGAGGGAGTCGTCCACCACGGCGATGCCCCGGCCGAGAGGTGCCGGCGAGCACCCGGATGCCGCACGCCACGCGGGTCCCCGAGGCACGGAGGGGCCGTCAGCCGGTGGGCAGCGTCGGCTGGATCCGGCGCAGGAAGGTCGCGTTGTCCGGCGTCTCACGCATCCGCTCCAGCAGGGTCTCCAGGTTGGTCTGCCCGTCCCGGTTCCGCAGCACCCGGCGCAGCCCGTGCACTGCGGCCAACTCGGCCTGAGGAAGCAGGAGTTCCTCGCGGCGGGTGCCCGACGGGTTGATGTCGACCGCCGGGAAGACACGGCGGGAGGCGAGCTCACGGCTGAGGCGCAACTCCATGTTGCCGGTGCTCTTGAGCTCCTCGAAGTAGAAGTCGTCGGCCCGGGAGCCGGTCTCCACCAGGGCGGTGGCCAGGATCGTCAGCGAACCGCCCTCCTCGGCCAGGCGGGCGGCGCCGAAGAACCGCTTGGGGCCGATCAGCGCGGCCGCGTCGACCCCGCCGCTGAGGGTGCGGCCACCGGCGGCGGCCGCGTTGTTGTGGGCCCGGCACAGCCGGGTCAGGGAGTCGAGGAGGATGACGACGTCCTCGCCCGCCTCCACGAGCCGCTGGGCCCGCTCGATCACGAGCTCGGCGAGAGCGATGTGCTGCCTGGGCGCCTTGTCGAAGGTCGAGGCGTACACCTCGCCGCGCACGGAGCGCCGCATGTCGGTGACTTCCTCGGGACGCTCGTCGAGCAGCACGACCATCAGCCGGGCCTCCGGGTGGTTGCCGGCGACAGCGGCCGCGATCTGCTGGAGCAGAACGGTCTTGCCGGTCTTGGGCGGGGCCACGATCAGCCCGCGCTGCCCCTTGCCGACGGGGGCGATGAGGTCGGCGACCCGGCCGGTGAGCCCGGCCGCCGGGTGTTCGAGACGGATGCGCTCACGGGGGTGAAGCGGCGTCAGGTCGCGGAAGTGGCGACGGCCGCGCTGCTCCTCCGGGCTGCGCCCGTTGACGCGAGCGACTTCCGTGAGGGCCCGCTGGGTGCCGCGTACGCCGTCGACGAGGTCGCCCTTGCGCAGGCCGTGTCGCCGGATCAGCTGGGGAGGGACCTGCAGGTCGGACGGTGAGGGCAGCAGGTCCGAGGAGCGCAGGTGCCCCTTCCCGTTCGCGTCGATGTCGAGGACGCCGGAGGCGACCCGGGCCGGGAGCTGCTGCACAGGGGGGTGTTCGAGTGTGATGGTCATGAGGGGTGGTCCTTTCACGGACGGAACTGCATGAGGCATGCGGAAGAAGGAAGGGGAGAAGCCGCGAGGGGAGGCGGAAGAAGAACGCGCCTCGGCGGCGGGAACAGCACCTCGGGTACGGCGAAAGAAGCCTTCGACGAGGTGGTGTTGGGGAAGCCGATGTGCCGGCCAGTGCGTCGGCGGGCGGTTCGGCTGTCTGAAGAGAACTGGCACCGGCGCCCGGAGAACGGGCGTACACAAGTGCTGTTTGCACTGTAGCACAAGAGTGCGCGATCACGTCTGCGAGATCGGACTCACCGAGCCGCCGACACGCCGTACGGCAGCCACAGCGATCCAGGTCCCCTGTTCATTCCGGTCGGAGGACACACCTGTGAGGCCGTCCTCGGCGCCCTGTTTCCGGCCCGCCCGAGCGACGACGTCCTCCTCGTCGCCCGCACACACACCCTGGGCCCCGAACGGGTCGCCCAGTGGGAGCCTCCACAGTCACGGGTCGGTTGAACGAGCGGGCGTGGAGCAGGGTAACCACCTTCTGCTCCGCACCTCAGCAGCTCTGCGGGGAGCGCCTGCCGACGCCGGGAGCGGCTGCCAGCGCCGGGAGCGCCTGCCGACGCCGGGAGCGCCTGCCAGGGGCGCGGGACAACCTCGGGAAGCGGGCTCCCCTAAGCTGACGCTGATGTTCAGCCCCGAAGGCCCCAGTCTCCGTGAACTCGCCGTGCAGGCGCTGTCCTCCGTCGAGCGCGGCTACGACCTGCTCGCCCCGAAGTTCGACCACACCCCCTTCCGTACACCGGAGTCCGTGCTCGACGCCGTCGCCTCGGCGCTGCGCCGCACCGGTCCCTTCGACGCAGGCCTCGACCTGTGCTGCGGCACCGGCGCCGGGGTGGACGTGCTGGCGCGCGTGTGCCGGCACAGCGTGACCGGGGTCGACTTCAGCGCGGGCATGCTCGCGGTGGCCGGGGAGCGCGTACGGCCCGACGGTCCGCGCGTGTCCTGGGTGCGCGCGGACGCACGGGCCCTGCCCTTCGGGAGCGCCTTCGACCTGGTCGTGAGCTTCGGGGCGTTCGGGCACTTCCTGCCCAGCGAACTGCCGGGCCTGTTCGCCCAGGTCCACTCGGTGCTGCGGCCGGGCGGCTGCTTCGCCTTCCCCGTCGTGGCCCCGCCGCGCCCCGCGTCCCGCGCCTACTGGATGCTGCTGGCCTTCGACGCGGCGATGCGGGTGCGCAACGCGGTGTGGCGGCCCCCGTTCGTCATGTACTACCGGGCCTTCCGGATGGGCGATGTCCGCAGGGAGCTGGAGCGCGCCGGGTTCGGCGTCGAGCTCCAGGCGCTGCCCGAGTTCGGGCACCGACGGGACGGCAGCCCACGGGTCCGGATGGTGGTGGCCCGTCGGCCGCGGTAGCGGTCCGAGGGGCTGGTGAAGCGGCGAAACAGCCTGTCGCAGCCCAGGTCAGTCGTCGGGGCCAACGGTTATAGTCGGGGCAGGGAACGTTCCCGGACGGTATCGGTGGAAACCGGTAGGAGCCGGTGCAATCCGGTACCGGTACCGGTGCCGGTACAAGCGTGGACAAGTATTGACAGGGGTTGGAACGGATGGCGAGGGCCCGCGGCAAGGCTCCTACGATTTTGGACATCGCCGCGGAGGCAGGCGTCTCCAAGTCCGCCGTGTCACGTGCGCTGTCGGGTCAGGGCGAGGTCAGCGCGGAAGCGCGGGAGCGGATCGAGCGGGCCGCGCGAGAACTCGGGTACGTGGCCAATGCCATGGCGAGGGGGCTTGTCAGCTCACGGACGAAGACCGTCGGAGTCCTGCTCCGGGACGTGACGCGGCCGTTCTACGCCTGGCTGCAGGTCGCGATGCAGCGCGCGGCCGAGCAACGTGGCTATCAGCTCGTCACCGTCACGAGCGCGGGCGATCTGGAGGTCGCCGACGCGTTGCAGTCGCTGAAGAACCTCGTTTCCCTGCAGGTGGACGGTCTCGTCGTGTCATCGGCCCGGTTGCCCTCGGAGGAGATCGTTCCCTTCATCGACCGCGTCCCCATCGTGGTGGCGGGGCGCCGCGAGACAAGCAGGGGTATCACCAGCGTCTTCTGCGATGACGCCGACGGCGGTAGCGTACTGGCGGATCACCTTCTGCGACTCGGACACCAGCACATCGCGGTCGTCCTGGTGGACCAGTCGTATTCCTTGAGCCAGTACGCCCGGGGCGTTGCCATGATCGACCGCATCCGAGCGGCGGGACGAACGCCCGTTGTGTGGGAGGCCGGCTCGGACAGGGAAGCGTCCCGAGTGATCGCCTCTGAGCTCGACGGTGCCGGAGTGACAGCCATCATGTGTCCCACGGACGCTGCGGCGGTCGACGTCCTGGAGCTTCTGCGGCAGCGGGGTGAGTCGGCCCCCGAAGACTTCGCCGTGACCGGTTACGACGGGTTCGGCCCCCTTTCCACTCCCTATCTGGGCCTCACGACATTTCGTCAGCCGGTGGAGGAGATCGGCAGGACCTCGCTTGATCTTCTGCTCGACCGAGTCGAGGGGAAGACGGATCAGGACCGGCTGGTCGAGCTCAGAGGCAGTCTCGTCGAGGGCAGGACGGCGGCGGGGGTTCGGTCAACCTCCTGACCACCTGCTCCTGTTGTCGGTGGTCGGTGGTCGGTGGTCGGTGGTCGCTGGCCGACGGTCACCGGTCAACTTCCAGGGGTCGGGCGTCACTTCACCTGTCCGGCGCGTCAGCCATCGGCCATCGGTCATCGACTTCACCGTCAGCCGTCAGCCGTCAGCCGTCAGCCGTCAGCCGTCAGCCGTCAGTCGTCAGTCGTCAGTCGTCAGTCGTCAGTCGTCAGTCGTCAGCCGTCAGTCGTCGGCTTCGGCCGGCCACCACCGACTGGACGTCACCTTGGGATCCAGGCCGATCCGCTGGACCGCGGTCTCCAGCCCGGCCGTGTCACCGGCGGCATGCGTGGACACGCCGGCCAGCACCGTCGTCCGCGCACTCTTGCCGGGACGGATGCGGAGTGACCGAAGGACGTACTCCGGGCGATCGACCGCCTGCAGAACCAGCGCCCGGACCCGCGGCTCACTCTTGTCCGTGGTGACGACCTCGAGCAGGTAATCGGTCGGGGCGTCGTCGTCCTCCACCTCCGCCGAAGGATGACTGCCGTGCCGCTGGAGGCCGTTGACGAACCTGCTCAGCGGCCGCAGCAGCGTGTTGGTCGCGATGATCGCCAGGCAGCCGATGAGCGCCATGATCTCCATCCCGGCGCCCGCGAGGGATCCGATCGCGGCGGCGCACCAGAGAGTCGCGGCCGTGGTCAGTCCTCTGATCTTGAACCCGTCTCGCAGAATCACCCCCGCCCCCAGGAATCCGATCCCCGACACGACCTGGGCCGCCACGCGCGTGGGGTCGGCGCCGGCGTCCTGACCAAGTCCGACGGCTCCCATGATGACGAAGAGACAGGCGCCCACGGAGACCAGAGCGTTGGTGCGGATGCCGGCGGTCCGCAGACGCCACTGGCGTTCGAGACCTATCGCCGCGCCCAGCGCGATCGCGACGAAGATCCTGAAAGAGAGTCCGAGGAGAGTGCCGGGGTCTGTCACGCGGCGGTCCTTTCATGATGGGTTCACCAGGCTTCCCAGCACGCCGGCGACCGGGAACGTTCCCGGGCTCGCACGTTACGCTGGTCGCGCCGTTCCGGCAAGGCATCTGGTTACGCATCCGGATTTTCCTGGCAACCTGCCGTTCTCCTGTTCGGTGCTTGATCCGCCTCTTCCGCCTCTGCTACTTTCACGCCATTGCCAGCCCGGGAACGTTCCCGTAACGTGGCGGACATGGCGAGTGGCGGGCAAAGGAGTGGATATGCGTACAACCGCGTCGTCGCGTCCGGTGGTCACAGGGCGCGGGACCGGCGTCGGCCCGTGGCTGGCAGTGCCCGGGCTCGCCCTCTTGGTGGTCTTCGTCTTCAGGCCTCTTGTACGAACCCTGCAGCTCAGCACCTATGCCAGCGACCTCATCGGGAATCCGACCCGGTTCGTGGGCCTGGACAACTATGTGTCCCTGCTGACGGACTCCGATTTCCTCCACACGGTCACGATCTCGATCGTCATAGCCCTGCTGGGCATGGTCCTGGCCACGGTCGGCGCGCTGTGCGCGGCGCTTCTGCTGCGCCGTAGGCTCCTGGGCGGCGGGATCTTCAACCTGATCTTTTCTCTTCCGTTCGCGTATTCCGCCGCTTCCGCCTCTGCTGTGTTCGCTGGCCTTTTCGCCCCTTCGGTCGGCGTGCTGAACATCATTCTCGGCGAATTCGGAGTGGGGGGCCCGCATTGGCTGGCTGACCCGGTCACCGCCGTATGGTCGATTGCCATCGCGACCGCGTGGTACGAGTTCGGATTCGCCTTCCTGGTACTCACCGCGGCCGTGCGGGACGTTCCTCCGGAAGTCGTCGAAGCAGCTCAAATGGACGGAGCAGGCGGTTTCCGTCTCGCGGCTCGCATTCTCGTGCCGATCATGCGCCCGAGCATCCTGTTCCTGGTGGTGACGCAGACCATCACAGGTCTTCAGTCCTTCGCCCAGATCCAGGTGTTGACCAGGGGCGGGCCCGCCGGCGCGACCACCACTCTCGTGTACCGCCTCTACCAGTTGGCCTTCGGGAACGGAACACCGGACTTCGGCCGCGCATCGGTCATCGCGATCATTCTCATCCTCATTGTCACCGCGATCACGGCGCTGCAGTTCCGGCTGTTCGGACGGGAGAAGACAGCGTGATCTCCATGGACATCAAGCCGACTCCGACGCCTGCCGGTGCGGACAAGCAGAGGCGCCCCCGCCATGACCTGCGCAGCCGGCCCCGCGGTGCCCTGCGGATTACGGGCATCGGGACGATCGTCAGATTCCTGGTCGTCCTGTTCCTCGCGGCCATCGTCTTTCTTCCCGTCTATGTCTCCTACGTGAGCGCCTTCACTCCGAACGGAGAAATGGCACGCAGTGGGATCGTCCCGAATCCCGCCCATGTGACGCTCGCCAACTTCCGCGCGGCGGCGACCGCCGTCCCGTTGCTGCGTGAATACGTCGTCAGCATCGGCGTCGTCACGCTGCAGACGGTCGGACAGCTGCTGACCGGCGCGCTGGCCGCCTATGCCCTGGTCTTCCCCCGCTGGCGCGGCCGCCGGATCGCCTTCGGTCTCGTCCTTGTCACGCTGGCGATCCCCGGCGAGACCATCGTCATCCCCAACTACGAGCTCGTCGGCTCCATCGGCCTGCGCAACACGATCCTCGGGGTCGTGATCCCGTACCTGGCCGCGGGTTACCCGATCTTCCTGCTCCGGCAGGCCTTCGCGGCGGTTCCCGTCGAAATCTGGGAGGCGGCCAGGCTGGACGGCGCCGGCGACATCCGGGCACTGTTCACGATCATCATTCCGACCTGCAGGCCCCAGGTCACCAACGCCGTCATCTGGAGCGCCCTGGCCGCCTGGAACGGCTTCTTCTGGCCCTTGCTGATCACCGACACGGCCGCCGCCCGGACCATCCAGGTGGGAATCTCGCAGCTCGCGGCCTCAGAGGCGGGAAGCCCGTCCGTGATCTTCGCGGGTGCCGTCCTGGTGGTCGTCCCGACCATGCTCCTCGTCATCTTCGCGCAACGCTTCCTCATCAACGGCCTGACCCGCGGAGTCCTCCGCTAGGCCGTTCCCCCGCTCCGCCCGCATCGATCCAAGGGAACGCTCATGAAGAACAGAGTCCTGACCACGGCCATAGTGGTGGCGGTCCTGGCAGGCGCGGCGGCCTGCAGCTCCACCACGAGCGGCAGTACCGGTGCGTCTGCTCCTGACCCGTCCGCGCTGAAGAACGCCAAGGGCGTCACCCAGATCACGATCTGGCATGGCCTCGGAGCCGCGAACGGTGTCGCGTTCGGCAAGCTGATCGACGAGTTCAACGCCGCCAACAAGGGCAAGATCCACGTCAGGGCCACCTATCAGGGCGCGTACCCCGACCTCCT
Source organism: Streptomyces cellulosae (assembly GCF_000721105.1). Classification (GTDB taxonomy): domain Bacteria; phylum Actinomycetota; class Actinomycetes; order Streptomycetales; family Streptomycetaceae; genus Streptomyces; species Streptomyces cellulosae_A. The sequence goes on along the minus strand of NZ_JOEV01000001.1, from coordinate 46,549 downwards.
GGCCAAGTACACGGCGGGACTGCGCAGCAACTCCACACCGACGGTCCTGCTCGCCGGCGACATCGCCACCGGATTCATGACCGACGTGAAGAAGAGCATCCCGGCTCAGGACATGGCGAAGGCGAACCCCGGTGATCTGAAGCTGAGTGAGCTCTCGCCCGCCGGCCGGAACTACTACACGGTCGACGGCAGACTCCAGGCCGTTCCCATGAACATGTCCACGCCGGTGCTCTGGGTCAACTGGGATCTGCTGAAGAAGGCCGGCATCTCCGAGGACACGGACCTGAGCACGCTGGACTCCGTGGTGGCCGCGGCGAAAGCCGTGGCCGAGAAGACCGGGCAGAAGGGCTTCACGATGCCCGACGACGACTGGTACGTCGAGCAGCTCACGTCAACCGCGGGCCAGGACTTCTGCACTCCCGACAACGGCCGCAAGGGCACGGCGGCCACGGGCATCACCATCAACTCCGGTGCCGCCAAATCGGCCATCACCAAGGTCGCGGACCTCTACCGCACGGGTGTGGCAGTGGACGGGGCCCCCGACGGCTCCGCTTCCATCTCCGCCTTCCAAGCAGGCAAGGTCGGTCTGCTGCTGCAGAGCTCGGGCCTCCTCGGGGCCCTCAAGACAGGCACGCCCTTCAGCTACCAGGCACTGCCGTTCCCCATCTCCGGACCGAGGAGCAGGTCGGGAGGCATCATCGGCGGCTCGGCGCTCTGGCTCAGCAGTACCGCCAAGCAGGCGCAGCAGGTGGCTGGTTGGAAGCTCGAGACCTTCCTCGCCTCGCCTGCCGCCCAGGAAGAGTTCAGCCACGCGACCGGATACGTGCCGATCAACACCGAGACCGACTCGTCCGCGACGCAGCAGGCCTACCTGAAGGCGAACCCGAACCTCCGGACGTTCGCCCGCCAGGTCAAGAACACGCCGACCGTGTCGGCCACAGCCGGCTGCGTGACCGGTGCGATGACCGCCATCCGCACCAGCAACATCAACCAGCTCCAGGCCGCCTTCTCCGGTTCGAAGTCGGTCGGTGCGGCACTCGACCAGGCCGCGGCCGACGCGAAGAGCGCGATCAAGACGTACCAGGAGCAGGTCGGCCAGTAGCGGTCCGATCCATCCCGCCCTCACGCCAGGCACCGAAGCAGAGCAGAACCCAGGCTGAGCAGAACCGGGCTGGCCCAGAACCCACGCTGGCCCAGAACCCACGCTGGCCCAGAACCCACGCTGACCCAGAACCCACGCTGACCCAGAACCCACGCTGAACAGAACCCACGCTGAACAGAACCCGGGCAGAACAACGCCGGGCGGAACAGAAAGAGATGACCTTGACCGACATCCGTTACGGAATCTTCCTCCGGCCCGACCCGGCGACCTGCTGGGCCGTCACCCAGGTGACGCTCGCCCTGAACAAGCAGTTCGGCCTTGTGTCGGCGGGAGCGTTTCCGCCGCACGCCACCCTCATCGGGAACCTGTGCACCCGCGCCACAGAGACCGAGCTCATCTCCGCGCTCGATCCGGTCTTCGAGAAGGTCGCCCCGTTCCCCGTCCACAACAGCGGCATCTCCCGCACCGGTTCGGACACTTATGAGTACGACGTCAATCTCGACGCGTCCGGGACCCGGCCGAACGAACCGCTCTGCCGGGTCGCCGCGGCGGTCGCCAAGGCGGTCGAGCCGCTCTCGGTCCCCGTCGACGACCACCTGGTGACGCCGGTGGCCGACTACGCGTTCGCAGCGCACCTCGCCCTGGCATCGCATGACCTGTTGGTCGACAACCGGCTCACCGACGAGGTGGGGGAATTCCTGGCCGGTCTTCCCGTCCAGCCACCCGCTTCCTTCGTCGCCCGGTGGTACTCGCTGTTCGAGTTCCGCGCCGACTGGAGCGGCCGCTGGTGGCAGAACATGTCATGGCGCCACCTCCACTCGTGGGAGGTGACGTGATGCCTCCGCCCTCACCCACCCCCTCGGGCGGCGTTGACACCGGGCAGCAGTCCGACCCCGGGGTTCGTTCCACTCCCCGCGTCGTCGTCTTCGATCTCGGTGAAGTGCTCGCCACCCCGCCAGATCTCTATTCGTCCCTCGCGGCGTGTCTGTCCCAGAGGCCCGACGCCCTGGAAGCCGCCTACTGGGCCCACCGGGACGCCTACGACCGCGGCGGGACTGCACAGGTCTTCTGGAGCGCGGTGCTCGCCGACCTCGGCCTCCCCGCGGTGCCCAGCACCGTCAGCGAGCTGACCCGCATCGACACCGAAGCATGGACGACCATCCGCCCGGACTCCGTATCCCTCCTCAGAACACTCTCGGAGAGGGACGTCCGCGTGGGCATCCTGTCCAACGCGACACTGGAGATGGCCACGGCAGCCCGGAGAACGACGTGGGCTGACCATGTCACCGACTGGTTCTTCTCCTGCGAGCTTCGCCTGGCCAAACCCGAGCCCGCGCTCTACCGCCACGTGACGAACGAGCTGGGGCTTCCTGCCGGAACCATCGTGTTCGTCGACGACCGCCGGGTGAATGTCGAAGCCGCGCTCGAGGCAGGCTGGAACGCCCATCTGTGGACCTCCGGCGCAGACACCGCGACGCTCCTGAACCGCCTCGGACTTCTGGCAGCCGAGTAAGGGCCCCGCAGGCTGTCCGACCCGCCGAAAGGCACACGTATGCCCACGCGCGGCGTGACCCGCACCGGTCCGGCCAGCTGAGCCGAGAGGCGCTGCCGACAGCCTTGTCGCCCACGCCCGGGGGCGAGGACGCCGGCGGCTGTTTCCTCGGCAACGCCGTCTGCGACCACGACCGGCTGGTCGTCTTCTGCTCCGTGTACCGCCGGGACCGCTGGAGCCGGCCGGTCGCCGCCGCCGAATCCCGCGACGGCGACCGCACGTTCCGCCCGCACGGCCAGTTCCTGTCCACCACCGGCCAGCAACTCACGCCGCGCTGCTGCCCCACCGGGACGGCCCCTGGTGACTGCCGGAGACGCCGAGGCCGCAGGCCGGCGAGAGGGAAGACCTCCCGGTTCCTCAGGCGTGGGACCGCAGCCAGCGCACCTTGGCCGCCTCCTGGTAGGGGCCGCCGCCCTCGTGGTCGTTGAAGTCGTACACCTCGATGGCCTTCTCCTCGTGCGCCCAGGCGTTGAAGGCCGCGAACACGGTGGAGGGCGGGCAGGTCTGGTCCTCCAGGGCGGCCGAGAACAGCGCGGGAGCACGGCCACGGGTCGCGAAGTGCACGCCGTCGAAGTAGGAGAGGGTGCGCAGGGCCTCCGCGGTGTGGCCGCGGTGCGTCTTGAGATAGAGGCCGATCTCGCGGTACGGGTGACGGTCCGTCAGCGTCGCCGCACGCGGGTAGTCGCACAGGAACGGCACGTCCGGTGCGACCGCCGCCAGGTCGGGGACGAGTCCGCCCACCGCGATCGAGATGCCGCCGCCCTGGCTGCCGCCGACGACGACCGTGCGCGCGGGGTCGGCCAGCGGGTGCGAACGGGCCGCCTCCACCGCCCGCACCCCGTCCGTGAAGACGCGCCGGTAGTAGTAGTTCTCGGGGGCGTCGATGCCCCGCGTCATGAATCCGGGGTACGCGGGCCCCCCGCCCACCGGGTCCGCGGTGCCACCGCCGCCGCCCCAGGCACTTCCCTGGCCCCGGGTGTCCATCACGAAGTGCGCCCGGCCCGTCGACGCCCACAGCAGATGCTCGTGCGGCAGCCCGCGCCCGCCGCCGTACCCGACGAACTCCACCACCACCGGGATCGGCGCGGAGACCTCGGCGGGGAGGACGAACCAGCCCTTCACCGGGTGCCCGCCGAACCCGGCGAACGTCACGTCGTACACCTTCACCGTCGTCAGGCCGGTGTCGACGAGTTCGAAGCGGGCGTCCAGGTCGTGCTCGCGGGCTTCTGCGAGCGTCTTGGACCAGAACGCGTCGAAGTCCTCGGGCTCGGTCGACGCGCTGCGGTACTCCCGGAGCTCATCGAGGGGAAGGTCGAACAGGGCCATGTCGGACCGCCTTTGTGACAGGGTGAGTGCGGATGATCACACCGTACGTGGCAGCTCGGACGTCTCGCCAGGTCCCCGCCTCGGTCACATGCCTACGATGACGGCATGACTTCCGCCGCCGGATCGCCGGTCGGCGCAGTGGAGCTGCTGGTCAGGGACGCGGAGCTGCTCGTCGTCGACGGGGAGCGGGAGATCCCGGGCGGCTGGGTGGCCGTCACGGGTGGTCGGGTCACCGGCGTCGGAACCGCCGGGAACGAGCCCGAGGCCCGTACGACGGTCTCCGCGGCGGGGCGGCTGGTCACCCCCAGCCTGATCAACACGCACCCCCACATCTACCGGAACCTCACCTACCAGAACCTCACCCTCTCCTACGGACGCGGACGCCGTGTGGGGAGGGGCCGAGACGGGTTCGGGGGAAGGACGCGTCGTCGGTGTTCACGCCCTGCGGCGGGTCCACTGCGGCTCGGTGAGGGCCCAGTCGCGTTCCCACTCGGCCATCCTGCGATGGGTGGCCCGGCCGCGGACGACTGAGTGGGCGAGCAGGACCAGGGCGATGGCGCCGCCGGTGGCGCAGGCGCCGATGGTGACCGCGTGCTGCCAGACGGCGGTCGCGTCCGGCGGCGGGGCCACGCTCCGGCCGCGGGAGTCGAACCACACCGCGACCGTGTCGCCCCGCTGCGTGCCCGCAGGGACGCGCGCCGTCGCCGTCCGCGGCCCGCTGCCGGGCTCGGACCAGCGCACGCTCACCTTGTAGGTGCGTTCCCGTCCGCCCACCGAGGGCAGCGACTCGGGAGTTCTGCCGACGACCTCCGCGCGCACCCGGTGACGTTCGGCGCGCTGCACCAGCGCGACCGCGCGGGCCTCGTCATGGGCCCACCAGCCGGCGATCGCCCCGGCCAGGGGAGCGCCCACGAACAGCAGCAACGCCACGGCCAGCACCGTCCACGCCTCGACGACGTCCGACCGGCGCCGCAACGGATTGCGCCGCCAACGCCAGCCGCGCACCCGGGTTCGCATGTCGACCTCCGCACCGCGCACACCTGCGAGTGCCCACACGGTTCTTGTACCCCTCCACTGGCGACGTGCACCCACTCCCCGCGCACGGGGCCGGGGGCCGTCGGTCCGGAGTGCCCAGCCGGGGAACGGCGAAACGCCGGTCGGTACGGGACGCGGGGAGACACGGGGAATCGGCCGGAGGACGTCCGGCCGCGACTCCGGTCGTCCAGCCAAGGCGTTCGATCAGCCGAAGCAGCAGATCGGGCGAAGCATCCGATCAGCCGAAGCGTTCGATCCGGATGCGGTCCACGGGCTGACCGCCCGCGACCAGCAGCCGTGAGGCGTGCTCGGCGAAGGCGTTGGAGCCGCACACATAGGCTTCCCACCCACCGGGAGGCTGTTCGGCCAGGAGCGGCGCCACATGTGCGGCCGCCATACGTGCCACCGGCACACCCTCCGGCGCGCTCCGTGTGAACACCGGCGTCGTCTCCGCGCCCAGTTCCCGCGCGTAGATCAGCTCCTCGGGACTGCGCGCCGACACCAGCATCCGCAGCGGCACCGGCAGCCCGCGCGCCCGGTGGTGCCGCACCATCGACATCAGGGGTACGACCCCGGAGCCGGCCCCGATCAGCAGCGCGGGCCGGTCGCCGGGCCAGGCGAAGAAGCCGCTCAGCGGGCCGCGCACCTCGACCTCGTCCCCGGGCTCGGCCACCGAGTGGAACCAGCCGGAGACCTCACCTCCCTCGACGTGGTCGAGGGTGAGCTCGATGTGTCCCGAGTCGTCGGGCGCGGACGCGATCGAGTAGTGGCGCTGGGCCGCGTAGCCGTCCTCGGCGGTCAGCCGCAGCATCAGGTGCTGCCCGGGCAGATGCCCCGCCCACTTCGGCACCTTGAACCGGAAGGTGGAGGCGCGTGGCGTCTCGCGGCGGATCTCGGTGAGCGTGGCGGTCTGCCACATCCCGGCGGTCCGGTTGTTCACGACGATCCGCCCGGGCACGGCGAACCGGGTCGGAGGAGTGAAGGCGGGGTGAGTCGAGGTCTCAGTCACCGGCGTACCGCTGCTCCTCCCACGGGTTGCCCCGCGCGTGATAGCCGTTCTGCTCCCAGAAACCCGGCTCGTCGTGGTCGAGGAGGCGCAGGCCCGCGATCCACTTGGCGCTCTTCCAGAAGTACAGGTGCGGGACCAGCAGCCGCGCCGGCCCGCCGTGCTCGGAGGGCAGCGGCTCCCCGTCGTACTCCCAGGCGATCCACGCCCGCCCGCCGGCCAGGTCGGCGAGCGGGAGGTTCGTGGTGTAGCCGGTGTGCGAGTAGGCGACGGCATGGGTGGCGGACCCATGTGGCCGCACCACATCGAGGAACGCGTCCAGGGACACACCGCCGAACCGCACGCCGAACTTCGACCAGCTCGTCACGCAGTGGATGGCGCCCTCGTAGGCGGACGCCGGCAATGTGTGGGCCTCCTCCCAGGTCCAGGTGCGCGGCTGCTCCACCAGCCCGTCGATGCGGAAGGTCCAGTCGGCGGGTGCCAGTTCGGGAGTGACCTCGGCGGACAGGACGGGCCAGTCGTCGCCGGCGTCGTACTGACCGGGCGGCAGCCCTGGATGGTGGACACGGGCGCGTCCGGTGAAGCCTCGGGAGACGTTCATGCGGTTCCAGCGTGACTACGGGGATGATTTCTTACGCCGTCAACCGTACGTGCATGTCAGGCATGCCTTGGCGCTGGCCCTCCCCACGATCGTGAAGGCCGTATGAACTCTCCCGCGCGCCGGGAATAGCTGAGGGCCGGTCCTCCTTGCCGACTGGTGCCCCATCCGGTGGCGCGTGCAGGCATCCGACGGCCGTGACCGCCATGGGTGTCCCGGCGGAAGCGAAGGAGAGTGGGAGCAGTGCCCAAGGCGTACGTCTTCACCCGGTACGGCGGCCCGGAGGCCGAGGAACTCGTCGAGGTGGACCGGCCCGTCCCCGGTCCCGGGCAGATCCTGGTCGCGGTGCGCGCGGCGGGCGTGAACCCCGTCGACTGGAAGCAGCGCACCGGTTACCGCCGCCCCGGAGAGAGCGGCGAGCGCCTGTTCCCGGTCGTGTTCGGCAACGAGGTCGCCGGGGTCGTAGAGGCGACCGGCGAGGGCGTCGAGGGATTCGCCGCCGGGGACGAGGTCTTCGGCAACACGGTGGCCGGCGGGTACGCCGAGTACGCCCTGCTGCCCGCCGAGGTGACCGCCCACAAGCCCGACGGCCTGTCCTTCACGCGCGCCGCGACCCTGCCCGTCGCGGCAGCGACCGCCTACGACGGCGTCCGCCAGCTCGGCCTGCCCGCCGGGGCGACCCTGCTGGTCACCGGCGCGGGCGGCGGCGTCGGCGCGGCGGCCGTGCAGATCGCCCGGTCCTTCGGACTGAGCGTCGTCGGCGTCGCGAGCGAGGGCAAGAAGGACTTCGTCGAGGCGCTCGGGGCCGTGCACGTCCCGTCCGGGCCGGGCTGGGCCGAACGGGTGCGGGCGGCCGCGCGGGACGGCGTCGCCGGGGTGTACGACCTGGTGGGCGGCGAGGTGCTGGCCGAGTCCGCCGGACTGCTCGCCGACCGGACCAGGCTGATCACCGCCGGTGCCCCGCCCGAGGAGGTGGAGCGGCTCGGCGGCGCCCGCGTGGCCCGCGCCCGCAACGCGGCCGTCCTGGAGGCGGTGGCCCAACTCGTGGTGAACGGCGACCTGGACCCGCACGTCACCGGAACGTTCCCGCTCGACCGGGCCGGTGAGGCCCTGCGCACCGTCGAGGACGGCCACGCCCGCGGCAAGGTCGTGATCGAGGTCTCCCGATGACCACGGACATCCCGGTGACGACGAGCATGCCGAGGTCACATCCGTCCGCCGGCCTGCCTCGGCCCACCGACCTGCCCCACGTCCTCGACCACCCCGCTCGCGCCGCCCTGACCGGCCCGCACGCGCACTTCGCCGAGTGGCGCGGCCGGGTGGTGCGCTACCCCGTCGACGTCACACCGTGGCTGGCGCTGCCCGACGAGCCCACCGCGGACGACTGGGCGGACGCCGCGGCACTCGCGGGCCCCGGCGGCGAGGTTCCGCTGCTCGGGTTCCAGGGACAGCTCCCCGACGGCTGGGAGGTCACCTTCCGGGTCGAGGGCGTTCAGTACGTGGACGAGGGTCTCGCCGCCGCCCCGGACCCGGAGGCGGTCCGGCTCGGTCCAGCCGATGTGCCCGAGATCCTCGACCTGATCGCCCGCACGAGGCCTGGACCGTTCCTGCCGCGCACCATAGAACTCGGCACCTACCTGGGCATCCGCCGCGGCGGCGCTCTCGTCGCCATGGCGGGGGAGCGGCTGCACCCGCCCGGCTGGACCGAGATCAGCGCGGTCTGCACCGACCCCGCCGTCCGCGGCGAGGGCCTGGCCACCCGGCTGATCCACGCCGTCGCCCACGGCATCCGGGAACGCGGCGAGACCCCGTTCCTGCACACCGGCGCCGGCAACACTCACGCCATCCGGCTCTACGAGGCCCTGGGCTTCCGGTTGCGCCGCACGACGGCGTTCGGCGCGGCACGAGCACCGGAACGGCCGTTGAAGGGACGTACACCCGCTCAGTCGTCCTCGGTCCCGGCACCGGACCTCGCGTTGTAGCGGACGAGATAGGCGGCGAACCGTTCCAGATCCTCCTGCGCCCAGTCCACCAGCCGCTCCTGTACGGCGGCGCGGCGGCGCACGGAGACCTGGGCGAGGATCCGCCGGCCGGCCTCCGTCAGATGCAGCAACTGCACCCGGTGGTCCTCGGGGTCCCGGCGCCGCTCGACCAGGCCCGCCCGCTCCAGGGTGGTGACCTGACGGCTGACCGTGGACTTGTCCAGGGCGTAGTGGGCGGCCAGGTCGGTGGCGCGCAGACCGCCGCTCTCCTCCAGGTGCCCGAGCAGGGTGTACGACACCAGCGACAGTTCGGGGTGCATACGTCCGGCGGAGGCACGGGCACGTCGGGCGAACGCGGTCATCTCCCGCTGGATGGTCTCCACCGCCGCCTCGGTCATGTCCACGGAACCTCCCTCACCCCTCAGTCTTCTGGTTGCATAATACAACTTGGTGCGGGTGAGGCGTTCCGGCACGGGGTGGTGGGGTAATGTGACCGTCCGGCTGCGGGTCGTCCCAGCCAAGACGTTGCGAGGAGGTGAGACCCATTACCGCTGTGTCAGGTCGGGTGCTCTCCCCTCGAACCGGTGCGGATCACCGGCCGTAGGTGACCGCGGGAGCGCCCCACGGCTCCCGAAAGGCTTCCGGCTTCCATGCCCCCACTGTCTCCGCTCACCCCGCCCTTCTCACCGTCGTCCCGGGCCTCCGTCGCCGCAGCGCTGCGTGCCGCCGGCTGTGTCTTCGCCGAGGACGAGGCGGAACTCCTTCTCGCCGCCGTTCGCACACCGGACGAACTGGCCGCCCTGGTGGACCGCCGGATCGCCGGCGAACCCCTGGAACTGGTCCTGGGCTGGGCCGAGTTCCGCGGACTGCGTATCGCGGTGGAACCCGGGGTCTTCGTACCCCGCCGCCGTACCGAGTTCCTCGTCGAGCAGGCCCTCGCCCACGTCCCCGACGCGGGTGTCGTCGTGGACCTGTGCTGCGGATCGGGCGCCGTCGGCGCCGCCCTCGCGGCAGCGCTCGGCCCGGTCGAACTCCACGCGGCCGACATCGACCCGGCGGCGGTGCGCTGCGCCCGCCGCAACATCCTCGACGTCGGCGGCCATATGCACACGGGCGACCTGTTCGAGGCGCTGCCCGAGGACCTGCGCGGCCGCGTGGACATCCTCGCGGCCAACGTGCCGTACGTCCCCACCGACGAGATCGGACTCCTGCCCGCCGAGGCCCGCGACCACGAGCCGCTGGTCGCGCTCGACGGCGGCCCGGACGGCCTGGACCTCCTGCGCCGGGTCACGAGCGAGGCGCCCGGCTGGCTCGCGCCCGGCGGTTGCCTGCTGGTCGAGACGAGCGAACGCCAGGCCCCGGCAGCCGTCGATGCCTTCACCCGGGCCGGCCTGCGGACCCGCCCGGCCGTTTCGGAGGAGGGGTACGCCCACGTGGTGATCGGCACCAAGTCGTAGGTGGCCCCAGTTCCAGGGAACCCGGTCCCGGACGACCCAGCTCTGGGGAATCCGGTCCGGGTGAGCCCAAGCCCTACTGGGCCCCGTTCCGGAGGGAGTCCAGGCCCTGGGAGAGCGGCGTGTGGCTCGTTCCTGCGGGCGGGCCCGGCGTGGATCTACTCGGCCCACTTCGGCGTCCAGGCCCCCGCGGCGCGGGCGGGCCGGGCGGCGACGAGGTGGGTGCGCAGGGCGGTGAGCGTGGGGTGCGGGTTGTCGCTCCGCCAGAGCAGTGAGTGCGGGTACACCGGGGTGGGGTTCCCTACGGGAATGCGCCGCAGGCCATGCTCCGGGGGCCAGAACAGGCGTGTCCCCTCTCCGACGAAGCTCGCCAGGTTCGGGGACTGGGCGATCGTCTCCGGGAGCGGCTCGGTGCCGAAGTCGGGGCCGGTCGTCTCGATGGTGAGCCCGAACGCGGCCGCGAGGTCGTCGTAGAACGCCGTCCATTCGGTGCCCGGGACCAGCTCGGGCATCCAGATCCGGTGTCCGGCCAGCTGGTCCGGCCGGACGGCACGGGCCCCGGCCAGCACATGTGCCGGTCCGGTGACCAGGAGCAGGGGCTCGTCGTGGACCGGGACCGTCTCGATCCCGTCGGGCAGTCGCCGTGCCGGGACGGTCACGGCCCGGAAGGACGCGTCGATCGTGCCGGACCGGACGGCGTCGACGGCGGCCGCGGCGTCGAAGAGGGTGACGACGTCGAGTTCGGTGTCGGGGTGCGCGCGGTGGAAGTCCCGCAGGAGCGCCGCCGGGGCGAGCCGGCGGCCGATGACATCCACGCGCAACGCGCGCCGACCCGGGCGTACGGAAGCCGCCGCCCGCTCCTCGGCCCGCAGGAGTTCGCGGGCGGGCGGCAGGAACGCGTGCCCGTCGACGGTGAGCCGGGCTCCGCGCGGAGTGCGCGTGAACAGCCGTACGCCCAGCTCCTTCTCCAGCGCGGCGATCCGCTTGGAGACGGCCTGCTGAGTGATCGACAGGGTGACGGCGGCGTCCTGGAACCGGCCCGCGTCCGCGGCGGCGACGAAGGTGCGTACGGCATCGAGATCCACGGCGGCCACCCTATGCGGCGGCGCACAACGCCTGGTTGTGGCGGACCGACCCGGCTGTTGTTTGCCCGGTGGTCCCGCCGGCCGCTTGGATGGCGCTGGTCGACGCGGGGTCGACGCGGGGTCGACGCGGGGTCGGCGGGGGAGAGGTGGGGCGGACGTGGGTTCGCGGCGGTCGCTCGGGCGGCCCTTCGGGTGGCTGTGGGCGGCGTACGCCGTCAGCACGTTCGGTACGCGGCTCGCGTTCGACGCGTTTCCCCTGATCGCGGTGATCGTTCTGGACGCCGGGCCGACCGAGGTGGCGACGCTGGCCGCAGCCGGCCTGGCCGTCGGGGCGGTGGCGGCGGTGCCGCTCGGCCCGTGGGTGGAGTTCCGCCGCAAGCGGCCGGTGATGGTCGCCATGGACCTGGTCCGGTGCGCGGCCCTGACGAGCGTCCCGGCCGCCTACGCGTTCGGCGCGCTGACCCTTGGCCAGCTGCTGCTGGTGTCGGTCGTCGTCGCGGCGGCCGACATCACCTTCACCGCGGCCTCCGGCGCCTTCCTCAAGGCGCTGGTGCGAGGGGAGGACCTGCTCGTCGCGAACGGCCGGTTCGAGGCCACCGCGTGGACCGCCACCGTGCTCGGACCCCCCGTCGGCGGCGCGGCGATCGGGCTGTTCGGGCCGGTGATGACCGTGGTCGCCGATGCCGTCAGCTACCTGCTGTCCGCCGTGGGGATCCGGGCGATCGGCAGCAAGGAAACGAAACCCGTGCGCACCGACCCACCCGAGGGTTTCCGGGTGGGCGCCCTCCTCGAAGGATGGCGGCACATCCTGACGAGCCGCGCCCTGCGCCCGCTGTTCTTCAACACGGTCCTGGTCAACGGCCTGATCATGGCGACCTCGCCGCTGCTCGCCGTCCTGATGCTCGGCCGACTCGGATTCACCCCCTGGCAGTACGGCCTCGCCTTCGCGGTGCCCTGTCTGGGCGGCCTGCTCGGCTCGCGTCTGGCCCGCCGGCTCGTGGCCCGGTTCGGGCAGCACCGGGTGCTGCTGACCTCGGGGGCGCTGCGCGCCTGCTGGGTGCTCTGGCTGGCCTTCGTCCGGCCCGGGACGAGCGGGCTCGTGCTGGTCATGGCGGTGGAGTTCGGGCTGATCACCTGCTGCGCCGTGTACAACCCGGTGCTCTCCACCTACAGGCTCGAGCACACCGCGACGGACCGGGTCGTGCGCACCCTCTCCGCCTGGTCGGCCACCAGCAAGCTCACCATCGCCGCGCTGACCGCCCTGTGGGGGCTGCTGGCCGGCGTCACCGGCACCCGGACCGCCCTCGCGGTCGCCGGTGTGCTGATGCTGGCGACCCCGCTGCTGCTCCCCTGGCACGACCGGAGACGGCAGGACGACCGGGACGACCGGGACGACCGGGACGACCGGGACGAGCGGGACGACCGGGACGACCGGGACGAGCGGGACGAGCGGGACACGGTCAGCAGCGCGGCCTGACCGACGCCTCAATCAGGTCGTGGCCCCGTTGCCCGACCGGCCGGGCGCCTCCCGGTCCCGGAACTTGTGCCCGGGGAACCGGTCGAGCCAGCTCGGGACCTTCTTCTCCCACGTGCCCGAGAGGATGTGCTGGGCGGTCCTGGTGCCGTCGGAGCGGGTGCCGACCAGGAAGGCCTTCTCGCCCTTCTTGAGGGCGTCGGCGCCCGAGCCCTCGTCGGGGAAGACCTTCACGCCCGCGCCCACGGTCCAGGTCCACGCGGCGCCGTCCTCGCTCTTGACCGTCACCCGGTCGCCGGTCACCTTCTCGACGGTGCCCCGCTGCCAGACGCGGACCACCCACTTGCCGGAGTCGTGGTCCTTCACGGTCGACTCGCCGTGCACTCCGATCACGCCGAGACCGAACCACGGGCCACGGCCGGGCCGGTCATCGGGTCCGCTCGGTGACGGGGACGCCGAAGCGGTCCCGGAGGCCGACGGCAGCGCTCCGTTTCCGGAATCTCCTGAGGTGGTGGCGTAGGCGACCGTGCCGCCCAGCGCCAGAACGGCGACGGCCGCGGCCGCGGTGACGGCCCGGGCATGGGTGGAGCGCCGCTGCCACACCCCGCGCAGCCCGCCGCCCGGCGGACGCTCGGGTTCCGCCCCGCCGGGGCCCGCGAGCACCTCCCAGTCCGCGCCCTCACCGGAGGGCGGTTCGGCACCAACCGTGTGTTCCTGGTCCGGATCGTGCGTCACGGCTCACTCCCTTCGGCCCCGGCACCGCCGTACGCGATGCCCTGGCTTCCTGTGATTGTGGAATGCGACCGGTAAGAACCAGATAATCCATTCCTGTGAAACCGCCTCGCCTTTTCCAGTGTGCCCCGCACACCGGCCCCGGTGGCTACTCCGGCGTCTGCACCCGCGCGATCAGCAGCGCCACGTCGTCGGAGTTGTCCGGCTGGTGCAGGGTGCGCAGCAGCAGGTCACAGACCTCCTCCAAGGGGCGGTCGGGACCGTCCAGGAGGGCCAGCAGGGCGTCGAGGCGCTCGTCGAGCGGGTGCTGCCGCGTCTCGACGAGGCCGTCGGTGTAGAACACGAGCCGGTCGCCGGGGGCGAGGTCGATGGTGGTCGTCGAGAAGGCGACCCCGCCGACGCCCAGCGGGGCACCGGTGGGCAGGTCGAGCAGCTCCGGGGGGTGGCCCGCGCGCAGCCGGGCCGGCGGCAGGTGTCCGGCGTTGGCGATCCGGCACTGCCGCAGCCGCGGATCGTGCACGGCGTACACACAGGTGGCGATGGACTGGTCCGGGCCGTCGGTGATCCGGTCGAGGTGTTCCAGGAGCCGGGCAGGATCGAGGCCGAGGGAGGCGAGGGTGTTCGTGGCGGTGCGCAGCCGGCCCATGGTCGCGGCGGCGTTGATGCCGCTGCCCATCACATCGCCCACGACGAGCGCGGTCTTGCCGCCGTCCAGCGGGATCACGTCGAACCAGTCGCCGCCGACCTCGGCCGTCGCTCCCGCGGGCTGGTAGCGGGAGGCGACCTCCAGCCCGCCGGTCACCCTCGGATGACTGGGCAGCAGACTGCGCTGCAGGGTGAGGGCGGTGTTCCGGGCGTTCTGGTACCAGCGCGCGTTGTCGATCTGCACGGCCGCGCGGGACGCCAGCTCCCGCGCCAGCACCAGGTCGTCCTCACTGAACGGCAGGGCGTTACGGGTGCGTTTGAGGTCGAGGGCGCCCAGCACCTCGCCGCGCGCGATCAGCGGTACGGCCAGATAGGAGTGGACGCCCGCGCGCGCGAGCAGTTCGGCGGCCAGAGGGGAACGTGCTATGCGCGACAAGGCGACGGCATCGACCTGCGGCACCAGCATCGGTTCGCCGGTGCGGACGCATTCGGTGACGAGCCGGTCGGGAGCGTACCGGGCGACCTGTCCCGGCGGGTCGGCGGCGGCGAGGGCGTCCGGGGCACGGTCCGCCTCGACGGCCAGGGCGCGGATGAGGGCGGGTTCGGCGGGGCCCAGCGTGCTGGGTCTGCCCTGGACGACTGCTTCCAGCAGGTCCACGGCGGCGATGTCGGCGAGTTCCGGCACGGCCACGTCGGCCAGCTCCTGCGCGGTGCGCTCCAGGTCCAGGGTGGTGCCGATGCGGGCGGTGGCATCGGCGACCAGGGCCAGGCGCCGCCGCGCGGCCTCCGTCTCGACGGCTGCCCGGTGCTGCTCGGTCACGTCGACGACCATGACGGCCACACCCAGCACGTTGGCGAGCGCGTCCTCCAGCCGGTACAGCGAGACCGTCCAGACGTGTTCCTCGTCCGGGTCGGCCGACGTACGGCCGACGGTGCGCTGGTCGACGACAGGACGGCCGCTCTCCAGCACCTGGCGGGCCGCGGAGTCGATGGCGTCGACGTCGACCTGCGGCAGCACCTCGCGCAGCCCGCGCCCGAGGTGCTTCTCGGCGGGAACACCGTTGATCCGTTCCAGCGCCGGATTGACGGAGACGAACCGCAGAGCGGTGTCCAGGACGGCCAGTCCGATCGGGGACTGCGCGACCATCCGGGTCGACAGCGCCACGTCCCGTTCCAGTTCCCGTACGGTCGACTGGTCGGCGGCCAGCCCCAGGGCGTAGACGTCTCCCTGGTCGTCCAGCAGCCGCATGTTGCGGAACTCCACGAGACGGGCGCTGCCGTCCTTGCGGCGGATGGGGAAGGCCCCCGCCCAGCCCTGACCGGTGTGCATGACGTCGGCGAACAGCTTCACGACCAGGTCGAGATGGTGTTCGTGGACCATGATCCGGGCCGCGTACTCGCCCAGCGCCTCCCGCGCGGAGTAGCCGAACAGCTCCTCGGCCTGCGGGCTCCACAGCACGATCCGGCCCTCGGCGTCCAGCACCACGGAGGCCATGCCGAGCACGTCGAGCAGCCCGCTCGGCGGCAACGGGGCCCGCACCGGCTCGTCACCCTCCGGAGCGGGAATCCCGGTTGCTCCGGCTGCTTCCATGCCACGCACCGCCTTCACCCGTCCTCGTGGCACGTCGTTCCCCCGTGCCGACTCCCCATGTTCTACCGCGTTCGACCGCCAACGCGACGTCGCGGTCGGCTTCTTCCACCATCCCTCAACACAGCGACGGCCGTCCGGTGAAGTCACCCGGGGGCGTGGCCGGGTCGACGACCACCGTTCGTCTATTGGTCTGTACATGACCACCTTGGCGGACCAGACTGTCCGCCGACCACATGAAGCCCTCATCGAGGAGTCGTCTCCATGCCCCTGCGCGCCCGGCACCGTCGCCGCACGGTCCTCGCCGCTCTCGTCTCCCTCACCGCCGCCACCCTGCTGTCCTCCGCCCCGCCGGCCGCCGCCGCCGACACCTGGACCGAGGTGGGCTCCGACCGGGCCGACCCGCTGACCGAGAACCAGGGCCTCACCTCGGTCGAGGTTCCCGCCGGCGCCGCCAACCGGTACACCGGCATCGGCACCATCCCGGTCGGCCTGAGCAGCCGGGGCTGGAACCACGTGGGGGACCCCGACGCCTCGTACGACGGCCACTACATCGAGCCATACCAGCGGGACTCCGGCACCACCAAGATGTTCCGCGTGCAGTCGCCGGGCGGCGGCTGGGCGGAGTACGTGCACACGCTCGGCCCCGGCGAGGCGCCGAACAACTCCTGGGCCGCCGTCTCGCCGGGCGGACAGTGGATGCTGTCGGGGGAGTGGGGCACCATGAACCGGCTGCTCGTCTTCCCCACCCCGGGCGTCAACCCGAGCACCTCGCCGTCGGCGAACCTGCCGCAGGCGAGCACGGTCCGGCTCGACCACGACGTACGTGACGTCCAGGGCTGTGACTTCGTCAGCGCCACCCGGCTGCTGTGCTCCTCCGACGACCCGGCGGGCACCCTCTTCGGCATCACCAAGCCGCTGCTGCAGATCGACCTCTCCGCCGAACCGAACGGCACCTCCGACGTCACCGGCCAGGTCACCGCGCTACGGCAACTCCCGCTGCGCAGCTCCTGCTCCGGCTCCTTCGAGGCGGAGGGCATCGACTACGACCGCCGTACCGGCACCCTGCGCGTGATCGTCGTCTCGCCGGGGTTCTGTGTGCTGACGGACAGCAAGACGTACCGCCTCACCCGGGGCTGAGGTTCGCCGGGGCACGGGGAACTGTCGGCGGCCGGCCTCGGACATGAGTGTCGGCACCGATGGTGGCGGGGGTGTGGCGGATGCGAGCGTGGAAGGACCGCCGAGCCCCGGACGAAGGAGTATCCGCATCCACCCCCGTGAAGTGCAGTCCGCCAGGCCCTCGACGCGACGGAAGGCGGTGATCTGACCGTGGGGCACGCCGACACCCTGCTCGCGATGGGCGGCGCCTTCCTCGCCGCCGCGTTCCTCGCCCGCCTCGGCGGCCGGATCGGGCTGCCTACCATCCCGTTGTTCATGCTCGCCGGCATCCTGCTGGGCCCGCACACGCCGGGCCTGGTCCTGGTCGAGAACCCCCACGACTTCGAGATGCTCTCCGCGCTCGGGCTTGTGCTGCTGCTGTTCTACCTGGGCCTGGAGTTCCACCTGGACGACCTCGAGAACGGCGGCCGCCGCCTGCTCGCCGCGGGCGGCATCTATCTGCTGCTGAACGTCGGTGCGGGCCTGGGCTTCGGGTTCGCGCTGGCCTGGGGGACGCGGGAGGCGCTGGTGCTCGCCGGTGTCCTCGGCATCTCCTCCTCCGCGATCGTCACCAAGATCCTCATCGACCTCGGCCGCATCGGCCGCCCGGAGACCCGCCTGATCCTGGGCGTGATCGTGGTCGAGGACGTCTTCCTGGCGCTGTACCTCGCCGCTCTGCAGCCGGTCATCGGCGGTGCCCAGGGCGTGGGCGAGGTGGCCCTCCAGGCGGGGAAGGCGTTCGCGTTCCTGCTGGCGCTGGCCGCCGCCGCCCGCTACGGCACCCGGGTGGTCGGGCGCCTGATTCACGTCCGCGACGACGAACTGCTCGTCATCAGCTTCCTCGGCGCGGCGGTCCTGGTCGCCGGTGTCTCCGAGGTCCTCGGGGTAGCCGACGCGATCGGCGCGTTCATGGTGGGCCTGGTCCTGGCCGGCACCCCCTCCGGGCCGCGCATCCGCGTCCTGGTGCACCCGCTGCGCGACGCCTTCGCAGCGATCTTCTTCTTCGCCTTCGGACTGTCCATCGACCCCGGCGTCATCGCCTCCGTCGCCGGCCCCGTCGCCGCGGCGGCCGCCCTCACCCTCGTGATGAACGTGATCGCGGGCCTGCTCGTCGCCCGCCTCTACCGCTACGGCACCGACACCGCCGCGGACATCGCCACGACCCTCGTGGCCCGCGGGGAATTCGCGCTGATCCTCGCCGCGATGGCCACCAGCGCGGGCCTTGACGAGCGCCTCGCCCCCTTCATCGCCGGTTACGTCCTCGTCCTCGCCGTCCTCGGCCCGGTCGCCGCCGGCCGCGCCCACCTGCTCGCCCGTGCGCTCAGGACAGCACGGGGCGGGCCGTCCCGCGCCGTGCCTCCGGCGACCTCGGCGGGCTCGGCGCGTGAGCCGGCGGGGAGCGGGGAGCGGGTGCCTTGAGCCGCGGGCTGGTCGAGCTGGTCGGGCGGGCGGGTGGCGCCGGCCGCGGACGGGTGGCTCTGGCTTGGTGGACGTGCGGATCAGGGGCAGGGGCGGCTCGGGGGCTGCGCCCACCTGCTCGCCCGTGTGCTGACGACAACGCGGGGGCTGTCCCGCGCCGTACCTCCGGAGGCCCGGCGGGCCAGTTCGCGTGAACCGGTGTGGACCGGGGGCGGGTTCCGTGACTTTGCGGAGGGTCGGGCAGGGTCGGCGGGCGGGCGGCTATTCGCTCCCGGTGCCGTTCCAGTCGTAGGGCCCGCCGCCGCGCCACTCGATCAGCGTGGGATCGTCGACGGCCGTGTCCTGCGCGGGCAGGCCCGCCTGGTGCAGGAACTCCAGCACGTCGAAGAGGCTGTACGCGATGCCCGCGGGCTCACCGCGAACCGTCACCCGCCGTCCACCGTCCGGCGAGGGTGCGAGCACGACCACGGGCGGATCCTCGTCCATAGGACCACCATGCGCCGAGACGGGCCGTCACGCAGCTCTGCGGCCGCCGATCCAGGAGGGCACCCGCCCCCGGACGGGTTCGGCCGCGCCGGTAGTGCTCCGCCGGAGCTGGTGGTTTTCTGGGGGTGGGACGGTCGCGCGGAACGTCCGTGGACCGTCCCGTGGTCCACGAGAGGAGCGATCACGATGGACGGTCACCGACCGCATCCGGAATCCGTCTCGGTGGAGATCAGCGGGTGCAGCAAGCACGACGCCCGCATCGTGTTCGACGCCCTGTGCGGATGCTTCGCGTCCGACCGGTGCGCCGAGGACGTACCGGAGGAGTTCTCGCAGACCCGCCCGACGGTGTGGCTCGGCACGTTCGACGTCACCGAGGCGCACGGAGGCACTGCTCCCGCCCCGCTCTCCTCCTCCGTCATCGCCGATGTCCAGGGCGGCTACTGGGCGATCGAACGCTTCCGCACCACCCTGGACTCCCTGTTCTCCGTACGCGACCTGTCCACCGCCTCCGGGGACCAGGAGAAGGAGCTGCACGTACGGCTCGAAAGCAGGTGAGCGAACCCGACCGGGGCGGGCGCCCCGCGTCCGAGGCCCCCGCTCGGCTCAAGGTGACGATCCTCCACCGCGGCCGCTGTCGACACCGCCCCGGCTCCCCGGCGGCTCGACCAGAGCCCCGCGGTCGCCGACGTGGCCCGGATCACCTCCCTCCCATTATGCAACTAGTTGCATAAACGCGGTGAGGTCCTCTACAACAGGAGGGCACGACACCGCCGCGTACGGAGGGCCCGATGAGCCGTTACCCGCATCTGCTGACCCCGCTCGACCTGGGCTTCACCACGCTGCCCAACCGCGTCCTCATGGGCTCGATGCACGTCGGTCTGGAGGAGGCCGAGCGGGGTTTCGAGCGCATGGCGGCCTTCTACGCGGCCCGGGCGCGTGGCGGAGTGGGACTGATCGTGACCGGCGGCATCGCGCCCAACGAGGAGGGACGGCCGGGCGAGGGCGGCGCCAAGCTCACGACGGAGGAAGAGGTCGGACAGCACGCCGTCGTCACCGAGGCGGTGCACCGCGAGGGTGGCCGGATCGCGATGCAGATCCTGCACTTCGGGCGGTACGCCTACCACCGGGACCTGGTCGCCCCCAGCCCCCTCCAGGCCCCCATCAGCCCGTTCCCGCCCCGCGAACTCACCGACGCCGACGTCGAGCGGACCATCGACGACTACGCCCGCACCGCCCGCCTCGCCCGGCAGGCCGGCTACGACGGCGTCGAGATCATGGGCTCCGAGGGTTACCTCATCAACGAGTTCATCGCCGCGCAGACCAACCACCGCAGCGACCGGTGGGGCGGCTCCTACGAGAACCGCATGCGTTTCCCGGTCGAGATCGTGCGGCGCGTACGCGAGGCCGTCGGCGAGGACTTCATCATCATCTACCGCCTGTCCATGCTGGACCTCGTCCCGGGCGGTTCCACCCTCGACGAGGTGATCACCCTCGCCAAGGCCGTCGAGGCCGCCGGGGCGACCATCATCAACACCGGCATCGGCTGGCACGAGGCCCGTATCCCCACCATCGCCACCTCGGTGCCGCGCGGCGCCTACACCTGGGTGACGAAGCGGCTGATGGGCGAGGTGACCGTCCCGCTCGTCACCACCAACCGCATCAACACCCCCGAACTCGCGGAGGAGTTGCTCGCCGACGGCTGCGCGGACATGGTGTCCGTGGCCCGCCCGATGCTCGCCGACCCCGACTTCGTGGCGAAGGCCGCGGCCGGACGTCCCGAGGCCATCAACACCTGCATCGGCTGCAATCAGGCGTGTCTGGACCACACGTTCAGCGGCCGGATCACGTCCTGCCTGGTCAACCCGCGCGCCTGCCACGAGACCGAACTGGTCCTGTCCCCGACCCGGCTGCGCAAACGGGTCGCGGTGGTGGGCGCGGGACCGGCCGGCCTCGCCTGTGCGGTCTCCGCCGCCGAACGCGGCCACGAGGTCACGCTCTTCGACGCCGCGAGCGAGATCGGCGGCCAGCTGAACGTGGCCCGGAAGGTCCCCGGCAAGCAGGAGTTCGACGAGACACTGCGCTACTTCCGCCACCGGCTCGACGAGCAGGGCGTGGACGTACGGCTGAACGCCCGGGTGTCCGGCGACGACCTCGCCGACTTTGACGAGGTCGTCGTCGCCACCGGCGTCCGCCCGCGCATCCCCGACATCCCCGGCGTCGACCACCCCAGCGTCGTCGGCTACCTCGACGTCCTGCGGGGCCGGGTGCCCGTCGGCGACCGTGTCGCCCTACTCGGCGCGGGCGGCATCGGCTTCGACGTCGCCGAGTACCTGACCGACAGCGGCGACAAGGCGAACGAGGACCCGGCGACGTACTTCCGCCAGTGGGGCGTGGACATGGACTACCAGGCGCCCGGTGGGCTCGCGTCCCCGGAGCGGCCCGCCCCGCCGCGCACCGTCCACCTCCTCCAGCGCAGCACCACCAAGGTCGGCGCGGGCCTCGGCAAGACCACCGGCTGGATCCACCGCACCGAGCTCAGGCACCGCGGCGTGACCATGGTCCCGGGGGTGCGCTACGACCGTATCGACGACGCCGGTCTGCATGTCACCGTGGGTGACGCGAGCACCGTCCTGGAAGTCGACACCGTCGTGCTGTGCACGGGGCAGGAGCCGCGCCGCGACCTGTACGACGAACTGGTCGCCGCGGGACGCGCCGCGCACCTCATCGGCGGCGCCGACGTCGCCGCCGAACTGGACGCCAAGCGCGCCATCAAGCAGGGCACCGAGCTGGCGGCGACGCTCTAGCGACACGCGCGGCCGTCCCTAGGATGATTCCATGTCACTCCCGCACGCGATCCTCACCGCCCTGCTCGAGAAGCCGTCGTCGGGCCTGGAACTGACCCGCCGGTTCGACCGGTCGATCGGCTACTTCTGGTCGGCGACGCATCAGCAGATCTATCGCGAGCTGGGAAAACTGGAGGCCGAGGGCTATATCCGCGCCCTCCCCACCGAGCAGCCGGCGCGCGGACAGAAGAAGAGTTACGAGGTCCTGCCCGCGGGCCGCGCCGAACTGGCCCGCTGGAGTGCCGCCGCCCAGGACCCCAAGCCGCTGCGGGACGTGCTGCTGCTGCGGCTGCGGGCGGCGGCCGTGGTGGGGACCGCCGGCATCGAGACCGACCTGCGCCGCCACCTCGACCTACACCAGCGGCAGTTGGCCGAGTACGAGGAGATCGAGAAGCGCGACTTCCCGGTCGGCAAGGACAGCCCCCAGGACCGGCTGAGGCACCTGGTGCTCCAGGCCGGCATCGACCTGGAGACCTTCTGGGCCCAGTGGCTCACACGCGCGCTGGAGGAGTTCGCCGACCTGCCTGCCGAGGAGAGCCGGTAGCGCGGGCGCGGTCGGAGGAGGTGGGCCCGCTTCAGAGCCGGTAGGGCTTCGAGCGGCGGCGCAGGAACCAGACCGTGGCCAGGACGCCCGTCCCGACCAGTGCGCCGCCGGCCGCCAGAGTGAGCGTGCCGTAGTCCTTCGTGGCGCCGCCGAGTCCGCCCATGACACCGCGCGAGGGCGAGACCGTGGGCGCGGGCGTGCGCGTCGATGCCGCGGAGACGATGACGGACTGCCTGCCCGCCTCCGCGCCGTCCCGGTTGCAGATAACGATCACCGTGTGCGTCCCCGGACTCACGTTGGACCACAGGGCGGACTGGCCGGCGTTGGTGCCGGACAGGTCGGCCTGGCGGCCCTGGGCGAAGTTCGACTGGCCGCTGGTGAGCAGGGAGGCTCTGCCGAAGCCGTTGTTGTTGCTGGTGCAGGCGCTGGTCGTGACCGACACCGTGGACCCGTTGGTGCTCACGGAGATCCCCGAAGCGGCCTCGGCCGGACCCGCGGCCAGGGCGAGCGGCAGCACGGCGGCGGCCGCCCCGGTCAGGCAGGAACGGAGGAGTGGCTGAGTTGTGTGCATGGGACTGCCCTCCGGCGGCACGGTTGGCGGTACATCCCTTGCGCCGCCGAAGGTCGGGGAACGCCCGTGCTGCCTCAGGGAGAGCCAATGCGTTCCCGGCCCGCTCCGCACGTGGACCGCCGCCGCTCAGGTGACGCGGGCCTTCGGCGTTCGTGCGGCGTCCTTCGTACGGCGTCCTTCGTGCGGCGTCCTTCGTACGGTGCGGCCGTGCCCGTCCACCGTCGGAACGGCACGCGGTGAAGCTCCGGACCAATGCGACCGGGCTTTGAGTGCGTCTAGCGGGCGGTCGTTGGTGACCGTCCGGAGGGGTTACGTATGCTGAAGCCGCACGCGGTCGAACTCTCCCTGGGGGAAAGGGAGTTCCTGCCACAGGCGCGGGCCGCTGTCGTCGCTGTTCCCGTGCCGGCGCGCGGTGGCCGGGGACTCGAGCCTGTCACGGGCTCAGGTCCCCGGCCCCTGTCGCGGGCTCACATCCCCGGCCCCTGTCGCCGACGATCCCGGCAGCAATCCGAGCGGCGATGTCTCACGCGGCCCCGCGCGTCCGTCGAGCACTCGCACCGCGCGCCCCGGGCCTCCGACATCCCCGCTTACCTCGCGACGGCCGACCCCGCGACGGCCGAGGCCGAGCCGGGGACTGAAGACGCCCCTGCGCTCGGCTCTCGGCGCCGCGGCGGACGGCCCGCCCGCTTGCCTGCCGTACGGGAGGGCGTCAGACCTTCCGGTACGTGTACGCCTCCGCGGCCGCCGCCTCGACCGCTGCCAGGTCCGCCCCGGTGGCCGCGGTGACGACCGCGGCCACCGCTCCCTCGACGAACGGCGCGTCCACCAGCCGTGTCCCGCGCGGGAGTTCGTCGCCCTCCGCGAGCAGCGCCTTCACGGTGAGCACCGCGCTGCCGAGGTCGGTGAGGACGGCGACTCCGGCACCCCGGTCCACCGAGGCGGCCGCGCCGGCGATCAGCTCCGCGCTCGTCCCGAAGCCACCGCCCTCGGTGCCGCCCGCCGGAGCGACGGGCACCTGGGTGCCGCCGCCCGCGAGGCCCTTCGCCAGCTCGGCCACCGACCCGGCGACGTCCGCGCTGTGCGACACCAGCACGATCCCGACCAGCTTCTCGTCACTCACCGGCCGCCTCCACGAGTCCGGCGATCAGGAGCGACGACGAGGTGGCCCCCGGATCCTGGTGCCCGATGCTGCGCTCCCCGAGATAGCTCGCCCTGCCCTTGCGGGCCTGCAACGGCGTCGTCGCCAGGGCGCCTTCCTCGGCGGCCGCCCGGGCCGCGGTGAAGCCGTCGCCGAGCGCGTCGACGGCCGGCACCAGCGCGTCGATCATGGTCTTGTCGCCGGGCGTGGCACCCCCGAGGGTCATCACCGCGTCCACCCCGGCACGCAGCGCCTCGGCGAACTGATCCTCGCTGACCTCGCCGGCGTCCCCCAGGGCCTTTCCGGTGCGGCGCAGCAAAGTCCCGTACAGCGGCCCGGACGCGCCGCCGACGGTGGAGATGAGCTGACGTCCGGCGAGCGTGAGGACCGCGCCGGGCGTGTCGGGTGCCTCCTTCTCCAGGGTCGCGGTCACCGCGGCGAATCCGCGCTGCAGATTGCTGCCGTGGTCGGCGTCCCCGATGGGCGAGTCGAGGGCGGTGAGCCGCTCCGCCTCACGGCTGACGGACGCGGCGGTCGCCGTCATCCAACGGCGGAAGAAGTCGGCGTCGAGCATGGATCTCCTTGCGTGGTCGGTACGTTGCGAGGGCCGGCACCGCCGGTCTCACAGGCCCCAACGCAGTCCCGGCGTCTTCACCGGCGCGTCCCAGAGCCTGAGCAGCTCCTCGTCGATCTGGCACAGGGTGACCGAGGCGCCGGCCATGTCGAGTGAGGTGACGTAGTTGCCCACAAGGGTGCGGGCGACGGGGACACCGCGCTCGGCGAGCACCCGCTGCACCTCGGCGTTGAAGCCGTACAGCTCCAGCAGCGGCGTCGCGCCCATGCCGTTGACCAGGACCAGGACGGGGTTGCGCGGGCTGATGTCGTCCAGGATCGCGCCCACCGAGAAGTCGGCGATCTCCCGCGAGGTCATCATGGCCCGCCGTTCCCGGCCCGGTTCGCCGTGGATGCCGACGCCCAGTTCCAGTTCGCCGGCCGGCAGGTCGAAGGTGGGGCTGCCCTTGGCGGGTGTGGTGCAGGCGCTGAGGGCGACACCGAAGCTGCGGGAGTTCTCGTTGACCTGCCGGGCGATCGCCTCCACCCGTTCCAGCGGCTGCCCCTCCTCCGCGGCGGCCCCCGCGATCTTCTCCACGAACAGTGTCGCGCCGGTGCCGCGACGTCCGGCGGTGTAGAGGCTGTCGGTCACCGCCACGTCGTCGTTGACCAGTACCTTGGCGATCTGGATGCCCTCGTCCTCGGCGAGTTCGGCCGCCATGTCGAAGTTGAGGACGTCGCCGGTGTAGTTCTTCACGATGAACAGCACCCCGGCCCCGCTGTCCACGGCTGCCGCGGCCCGCACCATCTGGTCCGGCACCGGCGAGGTGAACACCTCACCCGGGCAGGCCGCCGAGAGCATCCCCGGTCCCACGAATCCGCCGTGCAACGGCTCGTGTCCCGACCCCCCGCCGGACACCAGCCCGACCTTCCCGGCCACGGGGGCGTCCCGCCGTACGATCACCCGGTTGTCGACATCGACGGTCAGCTCGGGATGCGCGGCCGCCATCCCCCGCAGCGCGTCGGCGACCACGGTCTCCGGGACGTTGATGAGCATCCTCATGGGTACCTCCGAGTAAGTACAACGGATAAGTCAATGATCTGTGTGACTACCTGCACTCGGAAGTATCGATCCTGAACGACCGCGGGTCACGTGTGCGGAGGCCGACGGGCGTGTACGGGGTGCGCCGCTGCTCAGCCCTCGGGCGCGGTGATGCCCCGGGGCCCTCGGTGGGCAGGCGCACCGCCCACCGACCGGGCGGCGGTACTGCGCGGCCCGCACCTCCCTTCCTGCTTCCCGGTCATGGTCGACGCGCTCTTCGGCGTACGGCGGCCAGGAACCGTGCCGGTACGGGCGCGTCGGGAAGGCGGGCGGTGGTGAAGAGCAGCAGGTCACCACGGTACGAAGCAGGGGTGAACTCCACCACGAGGCGCCGGTTGTTCGCCGTCACCTCGGCCGGCGCGGTGAGTTCGGCCTCGTCGAGGCTGCCCGGCAGCTCGGGTACGGGGCGGACCACCTCCACGAACCGGGCGTCGGCCGACTCCTCCTCCGGCGCCGGTGCCGGACTCCGCCACACGACACCTCCCAGGGCGAGTTCCCGCCCCACCGCGGGACGAGCCGTCCCGTGACCGTCCGCGGTCCATGGGTACTCGTACGTCCCCGTCCCCCCCAATGGATGACCCGTGGCACGACGACCAGGACGGTCACGACAACCGGATCGGCCGCTACCGGAGGTTCGCACCGATGCGCTCAGCCTTCCCGCCCCACGCGCTGCACGACTACGCGCTGCTGGCCGACGGGGAGCGCGGCGCGCTCATCGGACCGGACGGGGCGATCAGCTGGATGTGCGCGCCCACCTGGCACGACGAGGCGGTCTGCGCCACCCTCGTCGGCGGTGCGGGCGTCTACGCCGTCACCCCGGCCGAGCGGCACGTCTTCGGCGGCTACTACGAAGAGGGCACGCTGATCTGGCGCAGCCGCTGGGTCACCGACGACGGCATCGTGGAGTGCCGGGAGGCGCTCGCGCACCCCGGTGACCCGGACCGCCTCGTCCTGCTGCGGCAGTTGCGCGCGGTCGACGGCCCGGCGCGGCTCTCCGTCGTCCTCGACCCGCGCAGTGGCTACGGCGGCAAACCGATCGACTCCGCCCGGCGCGGCGACGACGGCGTGTGGGAGCTGCGCACCGGGGACCACCGCCTCCGCTGGCAGGGCGCCGGTCACGCCGTCCCCGGCGAGCAGGGACTGACGGCCGAGATCACGCTGAAACCGGGGGAGCGGCACGACCTGGTCCTGGAGTGTGCCGCCGCCGAACTGCCCCACGACCTGCCCCGGGCCGAGGAGACCTGGGCGGCGACCGAGGCGTCCTGGCGGCGGGCCGTGCCCGCGCTCACGAACACCGTCGCCGTCGCGGACGCCCGCCGTGCCCACGCCGTACTGCGCGGTCTGACCACCCGTGGCGGCGGCATGGTCGCGGCCGCCACCACCAGCCTGCCCGAGCGGGCCGAGGAAGGCCGCAACTACGACTACCGGTACGTGTGGATCCGCGACGAGAGCTTCGCCGGGCAGGCCGCTGCCGCCGCCGGCGCGCACGATCTGCTCGACGACGCCGTCCGGTTCGTCACCGCCCGGCTGCTCGCCGACGGACCACGGCTGGCCCCCGCCTACACCGTGCACGGCAACCCCGTCCCCGGCCAGCGGGACCTCGACCTGCCCGGCTACCCGGGAGGCTTCGACCGCGTCGGCAACCGGGTGCGTGAGCAGTTCCAGCTGGACTGCTTCGGCGAGGCCCTGCTGCTGTTCGCCGCCGCGGTACGTCACGACCGCCTCGACGCGGACCACTGGAAGGCGGTCGCCGTCGCGGTGCAGGCGATAGGCGAGCGCTGGCGCGAACCGGACGCCGGTATCTGGGAGTTGGACGGCCGGCTGTGGACGCACAGCCGGCTCATCTGCGTGGCCGGGCTGCGAGCCGTGGCCGACGCCGCGCCCCGTCACCCCCTGGCCGGGACCTGCGCCCGGCTCGCCGAGACGATCCTCACCGCAACCGCGCGGACCTGCGTGCACCCCGACGGGCACTGGCAGCGCACCCCCGACGACCAGGCCGTGGACGCCGCCCTGTTGCTGCCCGCCGTACGCGGCGCCCTGCCCGCCGCCGACGTACGCACCCGCGCCACCCTCGACGCCTGCCGCCGCGAACTGGCGCAGGACTACTTCATGTACCGCTTCCGCCACGACGACCGCCCGCTGGAGGAGACCGAAGGAGCCTTCCTGCTGTGCGGTTTCGTGATGGCGCTGGCCGAACACGGGCAGGGCCGGGCCGTCGAGGCGTACCGCTGGTTCGAACGCAACCGGGGTGCCTGCGGCGGGCCGGGCCTGTACGCCGAGGAGTTCGACGTGGCCCAGCGCCAGCTGCGCGGCAACCTCCCGCAGGCCTTCGTGCACGCCCTGCTGCTGGAGTCGGCCGCACGCCTGAGTGACTGACGCCCGAGCCCTCGGCTACCCGCCCGGTCATGGCGGTGGACAGGAGGGGGGACCCGGCCGCGTCGGGCGCTTCCGCGGCCAGGTCCGGGCATGACACCGGGGCGGGCGCTGCGGCGCTGGAACACCAGCGCGGCCCAGTGGGGAAATGGGCGGATCAGCAACCAGCCGCGGACGTCGAAGCTGATGTGCAGCGTCGGTGGTGCGTTCCGCCGCGTCAAGGGCCCGGGCGCGTCAAGGGCCGGGGCGCGTCAAGGGCCCGGGCGCCGGCCCGGGCCCTTCTCCTTCTCAGCAGCACGGCGCAGGGGTGCCCGTGCGCCGCTTTCGGAAACCGTCAGGTCCGGTCACCCTTCGGCTTGCCCCGCTGGTCCGGGGTGCCGTGCGGCGGCGGGCTGAAGGGCTGCGGAGAGGTCGCCGGTGACACGGGGGAGCCGCCGGAGTGCCCGCCCTGCTCGGGGCGCAGCGCGCCGGGGTCGCCCGACGTCGGTTCGGCGCCCGCCTCCAGCTGCTCCAGCCGCGCCGTCAGCAGCTCGGTCACCGGGAGACGGTCGGCGTGCGTCCGCTCGTACGCCAGCAGTTCCTCCACCTCGGACGCGGTCAGCGACCGTACGCGACTCTCCAGGCCGCCGATCGGCAGATGGTCGTAGTCGGGCAACGGCAGGGTGGTGCGACCGGAGTCGGTCATGGATCTCACTTCCCTCAGTGCGACAGCCCTGGTCGAACCGTTGGTGCTCGTGGCTGTTCGTGGGCTGCCTTCGTCGATCTGTCGGTGCTCGTGCGACGTCGTCGGCCGGCAGCGCCCCGCGTCAGCGGCCGCCTGCTCCGCCACTGCCGAACGAACCGCTGCTGCCCTCGTCCCAGCGCGGCCTTTCCTTCGAGGCGCCGGTGCGGGTGCCGGCGTTGCCATGCCCGGGCAGATCGTGCGGGGTGAGCCGACGATCACTCTGCGGGACCTCGTGCGGCTCGCGCTGCTCCTGCACCTCGCGGACCGGACCGCCCTCCGGCGGCCGCGGTTGCTCGGCGGGCGTCGGCGGCGGCGACTCACGCCTCATGACCCGCACTCCCAGCCAGAAGGCACCGACCAGTACCGCCGCGATCACCACACCCGCCACGATGAGGCCGGCGGCCCCGGCGCCCGTGCCTGCTGCGACGTCCATCCATGCGGTATTCATGGCACGCGGGTACCCCCAGGCACCAAAGGCGAACCGACCTCGGCGCGAACCGTCACCCGACTGCGGGCCTCGTACCGGCCAAAACCCTTGAAACGCCGGGTTTGGTGTCATCGGCGACGGCTACCCGCCCGGTGTGACAACGACGACATCGCAGCAGGAACTCTTCCGGTTCCTCGAGGACAGGTTCGCCTGTGCCCAGGCCTGCACCGAGTGTGCGCGGGCGTGTGCGCTGCGTGCCAGTCTCGTGGATCCGGACGGTACCGAGGAACAGGAACTGGTCCGACGCAAGGGCATCATGTGCGCCGAGGTCTGTGACGCGACCTGCCGAGTGCTGTCCGAGCAGAACCGCCTCGACGAGGACGGCATCCGGGTGCAGTTGGAGTGGTGCCGGTCGGTGTGTCTGGAGAGCGCGCACGTCTTCGACCGGTACCCGGGCGCCGAGGACAGCGCGAAGGCGTGCCGCGAGTGCGCCCAGGCGTGCACCGACTTCATGGCCACGCTCACGTGACGGCGGACCGTACGGCCGGCCTCACGTGACAGCGGCGGCGGATGCGGGACAGGACGGAAGGAGCATGCCCATTCCCAATTTCTGAAACACGTTCTACGGTGTGCGCCGTCAGGACCGGCCTGGGACCCTGGAGGCGCCGTGCACCTCGATCACACGCCCGAGCAGCAGCGGCTGCGCACCGAACTGCGGACCTACTTCGCCGACCTGGTGCCGGACAACGCGCATGCGCGCTTCACCGAAAGGGCGGCCCAGAAGCGCTTCTACCGCGACACGATCCGCCGGCTCGGCCAGGACGGCTGGCTCGGTGTCGGCTGGCCGAAGGAGTACGGCGGCCGGGGCCTGACGGCGATGGAGCAGTTCATCTTCTTCGACGAGGCCGCCCAGGCCGGTGTTCCGCTGCCCCTGATGGCCCTGAACACCGTCGGCCCGACGATCATGCGGTACGGCACGGACGAGCAGAAGGCGTACTTCCTGCCGAAGATCCTCTCCGGCGAGATCGACTTCGCGATCGGCTACAGCGAGCCCGATGCCGGCACCGACCTGGCGTCCCTGAAGACCCGTGCCGTACGCGACGGCGACGCGTACGTCGTCAACGGGCAGAAGATCTGGACCACCAACGGAGACACGGCCGACTGGGTCTGGCTCGCGGTCCGCACCGACCTGGACGCCCCGCCGCACAAGGGCATCACCATGCTCCTGATGCCGACCACCGACCCCGGCTACTCCTGCACCG
This sequence comes from Streptomyces cellulosae, assembly GCF_000721105.1. Taxonomy (GTDB): domain Bacteria; phylum Actinomycetota; class Actinomycetes; order Streptomycetales; family Streptomycetaceae; genus Streptomyces; species Streptomyces cellulosae_A. The sequence continues at coordinate 16,371 of NZ_JOEV01000001.1, read as the reverse complement.
TCATCAACACCCTCGCCTCGCACGACACCACGGCCAGCTACTACGAGAACGTCCGCGTCCCCGTCTCCCACCGGGTCGGCGAGGAGAACAAGGGCTGGCGGCTGATCACCAACCAGCTGAACCACGAGCGGGTCACCCTCGCCGCACACGGCACCATGGCGATCCGCGCCCTGCACGACGTGCAGGGCTGGGCCATGGAGACCAAGCTCGCCGACGGCCGCCGCGTCGTCGACCTCGCCTGGGTACGCCGCCTGCTGGCCCGCACCCACGCCCGGCTGGACGCCCTCAAGCTCCTCAACTGGCAGATGGTCAACGCCGTCCAGGACGGCACCCTCACCCCCCAGGACGCCTCCGCGGTCAAGGTCTACGGCTCCGAGGCCCGCCGGGACGCCTATGGGTGGCTGATGGAGATCGTCGGCGCCGCCGGCGCACTGAAGGAGGGCTCGGCGGGCGCCGTACTCCACGGCGAACTGGAACGCGGCTACCGCTCCGCTGTGATCTTCACCTTCGGCGGCGGCAACAACGAGATCCAGCGGGAGATCATCTCGTGGATCGGGCTGGGGATGCCGAGGGTGAGACGGTGAGGGTTTGTGACGAGGATTTTCAGTTGGCACAAAAGAGGGATAGTTGGCACCAAAGTCGGTGTGTGTTCTTAGAGGTGACGGCGCATCACCTCGAGGCACCTGGCTCGGGCAGCGTTCGATTGGTCCCGGGGATACGGGACGCCGAGGCGCATACCGCTGTCGGTGGTGATCGGTGGCTGCTGCCAGGCGAGACTCATCGGCGCGCCTGCTTCTGCTCGTGCCGTTGGCCACGAAGGTCGCGTAGGAGCCCGCGACGGCCGACGCCTCGGAGCCACGCTTGGTGGAAGGCCATCCGAGCCAGCAGGCCGCTGACCTCGTCGGTGAGCTGCTGACGCACGGCAGGGAGGACTTGGGGCGCCGTCGTATGCGGTACGGCATCTCCAGGTAACCGGGCGACCCTGCGCGAGTGGGTGCTGCGGGGCCGCGAACGCCGGCTCAGCACTGCGGCGGCTGCGAAGCCGGCCGCCCAACGTCGGCGGGCGGTACCGTCTCCTGCGCGTACCGCATACCACCGACCTACCGCAGGGATCACCACACGTCACCCCCCCGACAACAACGCTCGTGATCAATACAACTAGCGCCGACAACGCGGCCTGCGAAAGCTTCCACGCGACCCTGTAACGGGAGACTCTCCAGGGCGCCCACGACTACGGTGACGTCGGCACTTGCCGGACCGTCTTCGCCTGGCTGACCCGCTACAACACTCGCCGCCGGCACTCCGCCAACGGCCACCTCAGCCCCGGCGAATACGAACACCGACACACACCGACACACACCGCCAAGCTCACGCTCGCCGCGTGATCAACAACCGCGTACCCACCTTCACGGGGGAAGGCCCCCACTGGTGCGGCGTGATATCGGTCTTGACCTCCTTTCTTCGAACGAGCAGACCAGGCCCGCACCTGTCGTCCGGTTGCACCCGCCGGTGACCGGCGGCCCCGGGATGTCATGGCTCTATAAGGCCTGGGGCCGCAGGTCAGCTCGCGGTGGTGCGTTCGGCCTGGGCCTTGGTGTGGGCGTGCTTTTCGCCACGAGCGGATGCGGTGGGGATGACGGCCTCGCTGCCGGAAGTCCCACGGCGCGTCATCCCGCGAACTCGCGGACGGGCAGCCCGGAGACGTCGACTCGTACCAGGAACAGCGAGCCTGCCAACGGGTCCTGTGAAGGCGCGAGGTCCTCCCGGGACGTGGTGATGAACAGCTCGTCCAGGTGCGGCCCGCCGAAGGTGCAGGCGGTGACCTTCCGTGCCGGCAGTTCGATCACCTCGTCGAGGGCACCCGTCGGAGAGTAACGTCGCACCGCTGAACCATTGTTGAGAGCCACCCAGACGCCGCCTTGGGCGTCGACGGTCAGCCCGTCCGGACGTCCGGCATCGGCGGGCACGGTCACGAAGGTGCGCTGCCCGGTCAAGCCCGACTCGGAGTCGTAGTCGAACACGGCGATCCGCTGTGTGGGCGTGTCGTTGTAGTAGGCGTGAGTGCCGTCGGCGCTCCACTCCAGCCCGTTGGAGATGGTGACTCCGGTGAGGATTACCGCGACGGAGCCGTCCGGTGTCAGCCGGTACAGGGTGCCGGCGCCGGGGCGTTTGTCGTAGGCCATTGAGCCGCAGTAGAAGCGGCCGTCGGGATCGCAGCCGCCCTCGTTCATCCGTATCCCACAGTCGTCGTCCCACAGGGCGGGCAGGTGCGTGAGGGTGCCGTCGGCGTCCTCCAGGGCGAAGCCCCGCTCGACTCCGATGACCGCGCCACCCTGGCGGCGGGGCCGCACTGCTGCGGCGACATCGCCCACATGGCGGCGGGTGACGTTTCCGTCGCCGGCAAGGGACAGCACATCCCCGGCCAGCATGTCGACCCAGCGCAGGCCGCCCCAGCGCGGCGACCATACCGGCCCCTCGCCGTGGTACACGATCGGATCGGTCACCTGTTCCACGCGCATCGGCGCCTCCAGACAAGACAGGTATTTTTAGTCGGAAAGCGCACATTCTTCTCCATAGTGCCTGAACCGGGAGACCGCCGTATGGCCCGTTCGCCCACAGCCGCAGCGTTGCGGACGTGGCTCGCCGAGACCTGGCCTCTGGTGCAGGCCACGGCAGCGGCCACGGTGGCCTGGGTGATCGCTGTCCGGGTGGGCGGTCACCATGACCCGTTCTTCGCTCCGATCGCGGCAGTGGTCGCTCTCAACTTCGGGCGCGGCGAGCGGGGCAGGAACGCCCTGCGGCTGGTCTCCGGCGTGTGTATCGGCATCGTCTTCGGAGAACTCACGGTCGTTGTCCTCGGTGGCGGCTGGGACAGCCTGGCGCTGGCGACGATCGTCGCGCTGGTCGTCGCTCAGTCGCTGGGGGCCAATCGGCTGATGCGTGTCCAGGCGGCCGCCGGGGCGATCCTGACCATCGCCGCGGCCGACGGCGGGGCTGGTGTGAACCGGTTGATCGATGCGCTGATCGGTGCTGGGGTGGCGCTGATGTTCACGCAGGTTCTGTTTCCCCCCGAGCCGCTAGCCCTGGTGCGCCGGGCGGAGAGGGCTGCGCTGGCCATGATGGCCGAGGGCCTGTGGCTGGCGGCTGAGGCGATCGAGCGTGGTGCGTCAGACGAGGAGCTGCACGCGGGGCTGATCAGGTGCATGTCCGGCGTGCGGGAGCACCTCGCCGAGGTGGGCAGGGCTGGGCCGGCCGGGGCCCGGGTCGCCGGCCACTCGTTGATCTGGCATTACCGGCGCCCCGCCGTCAGGCGGACGACCGAGGAGGCCGCCCAGGTCCAGTTGCTCGGAGCCAGCTGTCTGATGCTCATGCGCACCGCTGCCGGCGCGCATCTGCCGGGGCAGGTCGGGCTCGCGCAGGCGGTACGGGAGCTGGCCGGAGCGATCACCGACCTTTCGGCAGACCTGGGCAGCCGCCCGGTCCGCCAGCGGGCGGTGGACCGCGCTTTCACCGTCGCCCGCCGGGCCGGCGAGGCCCCGGTGCCGCATATGGAGCGGGAAGCAGTGGCCGCTGGCGTGCGGTTCCTCTGCCTCGACATCATGGTCTTCGCCGGCGCCGCCCCTTCAGAAGCGTCCGCCGTGTTCCAGCAGCGGGGCGCAGGCATGCCGCGGGCGGGCGCACCGCCGGAAGACTTCCACCTGCCCCGCCTGCCCCGCCCCGCCGCGGTGTTCCGCCGTCTGCGACTCACGCTGGTGAGCCGACGGCGGCGCCGACGTTGACAGCCGATGGTGCCGGCCGTGTGTCAAGGCGGGCCCGCACTGCCAGCCGCGTATTCCTCCAGCGGGACCAGCGCTGCGTTCCAAGCGGCCAGTACGGGCGTTACTAGGCGTCAGGCCGCTTCGGCTTCGTCGCCGCGGACGGACAGCGTGCTGCCGCCCGACAGGACGTCCAGCAGCACGTGAGCGTAGGCCGGCAGGTCGGAGACGGGAGGCGGCGCGGCGAGCGTCACCGCCGCCGGGCTCGGCGGCTTCAGGGCACCGCCGGTCAGGTGCAAGGCGAGGTCGTCGGGGCCGTCGAGGCCGATCCGCAGTTCATTGGCCGGAGCGCTGAGGGTCGACGGGTGCTCGGTAGGCCGGAAGCGGACCGTGACCTGCTTGCGCCGGCGGTGCAGCGCTTTGCCGGCGCGCAGCAGGAAGCGGGTGCCCGCCCACCGTTCGCTGTCGAGGTACAGCCCGACCTCGGCGAAGGTCTCGGTGCCGCGGTCCGTGTCGACGCCGCCCTCATCCCGGCATGCTGGAACGGCGCGTCCGTCCCCGCCTGCCGGGTCGGGGAGCGTACCGGCGGTGTACCGGGCGCGACGGGTCCGGGACAGGGCCTCGTCGCGGCTCAGGCGGCGCACGGAACGCAGGACGTCGACCTTGCAGTCCCGCAGGGCGTGCCCGTCCAGAGAGGTGGGCAGGTCCATCGCGATGAGAGACAGGATCTGGAGCATGTGGTTCTGCATCACGTCCCGCAGGGTGCCGGAGCGGTCGAAGTAGCCCGCCCGGCCCTCCACCAGGCCGAGGTCTTCCTCCCACAGGATGTCGATCTGCTCGATGTGCCGGCTGTTCCATACCGGTTCCAGGACCCGGTTGGACAGGCGCAGCGCGAGCAGGTTCTGGACGGTGGGGAGCCCGAGGACGTGGTCGACCCGGAACACCGCCTGCTCCCCGGCGGTGCCGGCCACCCCGGCGGGAACCGGCGAGGTCACCGGTCGCACCGAGCAGCACCAACGTCTTGATCAATTGCTGGCCCCCGCACGACGAATCGGCAGCACGGGACAGCGCGAAGGTGGCATTTAATCCAGAAAACATGGCTAAGTGGCGGTTTGTTGCGGTTCATGAAGAATTCCAAGTATGCCTGATCTTGAGTCGGCAGGTTCGGAACCGAAGCGGTCTCCTCCGGTGGTGACGCTCGCCGCGCTGTACGGCACGGGCGGCGTCGTCATCGGGCCCGAGGTGGCGCAGCGGCTCGGCGTTGCCTTCCTCGATCGCGCCATCCCCGCTTCGGTCGCCGCGCAGAGCGGCGTCCCAGAGGAGGTCGTCGCTGCAGCAGATGAGCGCCCGGTCAGGCGCCGGCAACGGTTGCTGGCGCTGCTGGCCAGGGCGCCCAGCCTGACAGCCGGCCCGGCCCAGGACCGCTGGCCTCTGGAAGAAGGCGAGATGCAGGCGCGGATCCGCCGCTTCATGGCCGACGCCGCCCGGTCCGGAGGTGTCGTGCTGGGGCGCGGCGGCGCGATAGTGCTGCGCGAGCTGCCGCAAGCGCTGCACGTGTACCTGGGCGGGCCCCTCGATGCCCGTATCGCACAGGCGATGGAAGCCGACAACGTCGATCGTGCCACTGCTGAGCAGCGCGTAAAGGCCAACGACTGGGCGCGAAGGGAGTACGTCCGCAGGGCGTACGGCACCGACGGTGACGACCCGGCCCTGTATCACCTCATGATCGACGCCACCGCCTTCAGCGTGGACGCGTGCGTGGAACTGATCGCCGGTGCCGCCACCTTGCGCATGTCGCGCAGCAAGTGACTTGACGACATGAGGAGTACCTATGCTCAGGCCCCGCGATACGCCCACCCGCGAGTGCACCTCGCTCAACGGCCTGTGGCGGTTCGCCGTAGACACCGAGGCTGTCGGCCGGGCTGACGGCTGGTGGCGCCACACCTTGCCCGGCAGGCGGGAGGCTCCCGTGCCGGCCAGCTACAACGACCTGTTCCCGGATCCGGCGGTCCACGACCACGTGGGCGACGTCTGGTACCAGAGGGTGATACGGATCCCGAAGCGGTGGGAAGGACAGCGGATCGTCCTGCGCTTCGACTCCGCGACCCACCGGGCGGTGGTCTGGGTCGACGACACCGAGGTCACGGCCCACGAGGGCGGATACACGCCGTTCGAGGCCGACCTCACCGACCTGGTCGAGACGGGCGCCGAGCACCGGGTGACGATCGTGGTCGACAACACCCTGTCATGGCAGTCCATCCCCCCGGGCTACGTCGAGCAGACCCCCGACGGACCGCGCCAGCGCTACTTCCACGACTTCTTCAACTATGCCGGCCTGCACCGCAGCGTCTGGCTCTACACCACACCCCGCACCTACATCAGTGACATCACCGTCTTCACCCGGCTGGCCGGATCGACCGGGATCGTCAACTACCAGATCCAGGCGGTCGGCCACGAGGAGCAGGACGTCCGCGTCCTCCTCCGGGACGCCGACGGCGCCGAGGTCGCGCGAGCCACCGGCAGCACCGGCGGACTCACCGTCGAGGACGTGCACCCCTGGCGGCCGGGCGAGGGCTACCTCTACCACCTCCATGCCGAACTGCGGGACGCCGATGAGGAACCGACCGACGCGTACACGCTGCAGGTGGGAGTACGGACTGTGGCGGTCGAGGGGAACCGGTTCCTCATCAACGGAGAGCCGTTCTACTTCACCGGCTTCGGCAAACACGAGGACAGCCCCGTACGCGGCAAGGGCCACGACGACGCCTTCATGGTCCATGACTTCGCGCTTCTGGAGTGGCTCGGCGCAAACTCCTTCCGCACCTCGCACTACCCCTACGCGGAGGAGGTGCTCGAGTACGCGGACCGGCACGGCATCGTGGTCATCGGCGAAACCCCCGCTGTCGGACTCAACGCCGAACTCGGCGCCACGCTCGCCGAGGCGGTGTTCACCACGTTCTCCGAGTTCACCATCAACAGCGCCACACAGGAGGTCCACCGCCAGGCGCTCGCGGAGTTGATCGCCCGGGACAAGAACCATCCCAGTGTGGTGATCTGGAGCATCGCCAACGAGCCGGAGTCCACCACCACAGCCTCCCGCTCCTACTTCGAGCCGCTGGTCGACGAAGCCCGGCGGCTGGACCCGACCCGCCCGCTGGCCTTCGCCAACTTCATGAGCGCCACCCCGGACAACGACGTCATCTCCGGCCTGTTCGACGTCCTCATGCTCAACCGCTACTACGGCTGGTACAAGAACCTGGCAGATCTCCCGGCGGCAGAGCGGAACCTGGAAGACGAACTCCGCGCCTGGACACGCAAACACGACAAGCCGATCATCATGACCGAATACGGCGCGGACACACTCACGGGGCTGCGCACCATCACGCCCACCCCGTGGACCGAGGACTACCAGGCCGCCGTACTCGCGATGTACCACCGCGTCTTCGACCGCATCGAGGCGGTCGTCGGCGAACAGATCTGGAACTTCGCCGACTTCGCCACCGCCCCCGGCCTGCTCCGCGTCGACGGCAACAAAAAGGGCGTGTTCACCCGCGACCGCCGACCCAAAACCAGCGCATGGCAGCTCCGCGAACGCTGGCGAGCCCGCCGATGACCGGCCCGACGGGCGAGCAGACCCCCAAGCTGCGCACCATCCAGTACATCGGCTACGGGGCCGGAGACTTCGCGAACAACCTGGCCTTCTCCATGGCCTCGATGTTCCTGCTCCTCTACTACACCGACGTCGTCGGGATCTCCGCCACCACGGCGGGAACGCTGTTCCTGGTCGTGCGGGCCTGGGACGGGATCGGCGACGTGATCGCCGGCCGCATCGTCGACCGCACCTCCACCCGATGGGGCAAATACCGCCCCTACCTGCTGTTCGCGTCGCTGCCGCTACTGCTGCTGCTCGTCGCGCTCTTCTCCGTGCCGGGCGGACTGAGTGAGGGCGGCGCAATCGTGTACGCCTACCTCTCCTACGCGCTGTTCTCCTTCGCCTACGGCCTGGTCAACATCCCCTACGGCTCCCTGTCCACCGCCATGACACAGGATCCCGACGAACGCTCCAGACTCTCCAGCGCCCGAGTTCTCGCCACGAACGTGGTCATCCTGCTACTAGCGATCGTCGTCTCACGGCAGATCGCGAACTCCGACGACCTCCAGCGATCCCTGACGATCATCACCCTGGGCCTCGTGGTGATCGGGACGGCGCTGTATCTGTTCACCTTCTCCACCGCCAAGGAGCAGGTGCAGCGCGACGTCGAGAAAGTCAGCCTGCGCCAGGCGTGGGACAACGTGAAACAGAACAAGCCGCTGCTCCGGCTCGGCCTGTCCAGCGTCCTGTTCCTGTGCGGCATGTTCGCCCTGGAGACCACCGCCATCTACTACGCCCGCTACGTACTCGACGACGCCGGCCTCTACGTCGTTCTCGTCGCCGTACAGGTCGTCGGCATGCTCCTGGCCACCCTCCTCATCCCCACCATGGTGAGCAAGGTCGGAAAGCGGACCTCCTACGTCGCGGGCGGAACCACCGCCGTGCTGGGCGGCGTCATCACCGCCGTCGCGCCAGGATCCATTCCCGCGATCGCCTTCGTCGGTTTCGGCATCCTCGGCATCGGGATCGGTGCCATCAACACCCTGATCTGGGCGCTCGTCGCCGACACCGTCGAGTACGGGGAATGGAAAACCGGCGTGCGCGCCGAAGGCGCGACCTACTCGGTCCTCTCCCTCAGCCGCAAGTTCGGGCAGGCCATCGGGGCTGCCGCCGCGGCCTACATCATCGGCCTAGGCGGCTATGACTCCGGCGCTGCCACCCAGAGCGACAGCGCTATCACCTCGATCAGAATCGCGGCCGGGGTTGTCCCGGCCCTGGTCATCATCCCGGCGATCGCCCTCATGGTGACCTACCCCCTGACCGAGAAGAAGTTCCGCCAAATCGTCGCCGACATCGCCCAGCGCCACGCGGAACCCGGCCCGAACGAATCGCGAGCCCCCCGAGTATGAGCGGCCCGCCCGGGTGTCCGGCATCCGAGTGGAGATGCCCTCCCACGTGGATGGGCACACCGGTTTGCGAAGACCCTGCCGGCCGATCGCGTCACGCGCTCTGGCGCGTCAACACAACTGCGGCCATGCGCATTGCCTTGCGGGCAGGACGAGAGTGCAGGCGGCCGACTCTGCCGTAGATCTCCTGCGACCGGGGAGTGGGAAAGTCCCCGCCGCGCTCGTCCACTCCGGCGGTCATGCGACAGTCGCTCCACTCTCATGCCAAAGCCACATAGATCTGCGCAATAGTTACGCTAGGTGCATGTCTGATGGCGCGTCGGAATGCACCCCCGGAATTGATCTCACCGCGGGGCCGAGTGGGGTGGGGTGTGTGGAGTGCTTGGCGGGCGACGGCCCCGGATGGTGGTTCCACTTGCGGCGTTGCGCCGCCTGCGGGCACATCGGATGCTGCGATTCCTCACCCTCCCAGCACGCCACCAGGCACGCGCGCGACGCCGGGCATCCCATCTTGGCCAGCTTCGAACCCGGAGAGAGCTGGCTGTGGAACGTCGAGACCGAGACGTTCCTTGAGGGGCCGAAACTGATGCCGCCCACCTCGCACCCGGAATCGCAGCCGGTTCCTGGCCCCAAGGACAAGCTCCCCATGGACCGGCGGCACCTGCACTGAACGAACGAGAACCTTGAACGGGTGGCCGGGCTAGCGCCCGGTGCGAGCATGCGCCGGGTTGGGATCATGCGGGCGGAGCCGCCGCCAGGTGCTGGTCCGTTGTCCCTCCAGGGCAGGCCAGCCCCGCCATGTCCCAAGCAGCGCGCCCGGCTCCGGCCCGGTGGGCGCCGTCGTAGACGGCGAGCACGGCGGCGTGGGGGTCTGCTTCGGCGCGGGCGTCGTCGTAGCGCAGCACGGCCAGATGACTGCCGTTGCGCGCTACCCACCGGGCGGATCCTTGTGCGAGCGGCTCCTCCGCCAGCCCTGGGGGTTCGGGTGAGGTGTAGGAGGAGAACGCGGGTTCGGGGAACGTGTCGTCTCCGAACCAGAAGCCGAAGCTGATCACCTCACGGGAGTACGCCTCGCGGGTAACCGAGTCGGCCTCTGCCGGCTGTTCGGTGTGCCGTTCGGAGAACCTGCTGTAGGGGATGTCAAAGGTGTGCCAGAAGTGGTGCACGGGGCTGGCCTTCCCCGAGAAACCAGCCGCGAACTCCTCCAGTACCAGCGCCACTTGGCTGAGAACCCGCCAGTATCGGTTGAGCTGCACGGGATCGTAGGCCCCGTGTTCGGTGTCCTCGGCGAACGGCCGTCCTGAGTCCGGCAAGTCGAATGGGCTGAGGGCTGGGATGTCCACGCGGGCACCCAGCACGGCCAGAGCGTCCAGGGTGGCGCGGTGAAAGGACGCCACGGACTGGCCGTAGAGCGGAAAGGACACCTCTGTGCCGTCCAGTGAAGCGGCCACCAGCTGATGGCGGACGAAGTCGAAGTCGATGGTGAACGGATTGCCGTCGGCTTGCCCAATCGGACGCGTGGTGATGCCACGTCCGGTGAGGTGGAAGGGCACATTCCACCAGTGGTTGCGCCGAACGCTGGCGGTGAGCCGGATCTTGCCGACGACCTGCGCGAACCGGTGCAGCGTCTCCTTGCAGTCCCGCCATTCGGCGAGCGGAATCGGCGGGAAGAGCTCCATGAGCCTTCCTTCCTGCACGGGGCATCCGGGAGTGCGCCGACGATACCGGCGGCCCCTACCCCTCAATGATGGCCGACCCCGCCGCGAACGGCACGCCGCCGACACGGACCACCGCTAGGGCGACGCGCCCTGCACAATGATCATCCAGGAGGCCGATGATCCCCAGTGGTGCGTCCGGCGGACCGAAGCCTGGCACGGGCTTGGCCCAGTACTCCCAGTCCCGGAAGGACCTGCGCTTGACGCGGGCGGCCTCCTCCCTCCAGGCCACCAACCGCGGGCAGGCCCGACAGGTGCTCACCGTCTCGTCCAATTCGCGCACCGAATCCAGTCGGGGAGCTGTCGCCAAGGGGAAGTGGCGGGCCTGCGGCGGCGGGCGGCTGCCGTGCGTGCTCATGCTCCTCCTCCCACCGCCTGTCGAACGGTCGCGGACCAGCCCGGCCGGCTCGCCCCTCGGCAAACGGCGACCCCGGATAAAATGGGTGAGTCAGAAACACCCCTGGGTGGGGCAGGCACCGGCCGCTCACGGATGCGGGCCGGACTGACTGATCGATCTGGAAGGTGCCGTCATGGCCGAGCAGATCACCTACCGCCGAGTCTACGAAGAGACCTCGCCCAACGAGGGCAAGCGGGTCCTTGTCGACCGTGTCTGGCCACGCGGTATGCGCAAGGACGAGGCGCACCTGGACGAGTGGCTGCGCGATGTCGCCCCCTCGACCGACCTGCGCCGCTGGTACGGCCACGAGCCGAGCCGCTTCGCCGAGTTCCGCCGCCGCTACCTGTCCGAGCTGCAGGACGCCGGACACCGGCAGGCCGCCGAGCATCTGCGTGACCTGGCCGCCCACGACAAGCTCACGCTCCTCACCGCCACCAAGGACGTGGATCACAGCCAGGCCGCCGTACTCGCTGAATGGCTTGCCGAGATCTGACCGGTACAGCAAGCGGGACTCTCCGGCGCTCGGGCCGCATCGGCCACGGACCCTGCTGGCCGGGGGCTGCCGCCAACTGCCTGCTGATCCGGACGATGCGGGCCGTCTGGGACGACTCGACGATAAGATCGACGCTTGGGTCCCGCGCCGCTGACGCAGGTGCCGTGGCCACCCCCGCTCAGCACATTGAGGCGGTACTCGCAGCTCATCTGACCGTGAACAAGCCGTGCTGCTGCCTACGTTCGGGGCCGTGCCTGGCGCCGAGCTCTCCACCCTCGCCTCGCGCTGGCAACCCGGCTCGGCCGCGACCGCGTCGAACCCGCTGCCATCGACACCCCCGGGACTGCTGAGCCAATGCCGATGAGCAGGTGTACGGCTCCACTGCGGCGGGTTGCGCAGCTCGCGTTGCGGGACGGGCACTGGTGGAGATGCGCCGGCAATCAGCTGTCCGTTGTGGGGCGGGGACGCATCAGCATGCCGGGGCGTCGGCGGTGAACGGTGAGGAAGGACAGACCGTCGACATGTGCGGTGATGCGGCGAGTCGAGCCGTGCGGAAGCCAGAACAACACCCCGTGACCTGCGATGTACCAAAGTGCTAACCATCTCTCCGATTGCGGCATCCGACTGCTAAACCTAGTTGGCATCAGCGCAGTTCACGAGCGTTCCCTAGTGTCAACTATCGATCCTGGTCACAACTTGTGACGAGGATTTTCAGTTGGCACAAAAGAGGGACAGTTGGATAGTTGGCATCGAGATCACCGCCATTCTCAGAGGTGACGGCGCATCACTTCGATGCCCTGGCTCGGGCCGCGTTCGATCGGTCCCCGGGGGTACGGGATTCCGAGGTTCATGCCGCTGTCTGTGTCGATCGGTGGCTGCGCTGCTGCCAGGCGAGGCTCATCTGAGCGCCGGCTTCCGCTCGCGCCGTGTTCTTCTCCACGAGCCCCGTGGCGACCGTCGTCCTGGTGACGGTCATGGGGGTGACCGCGTTCGCCGCCTCCCCGGTGCTCGGCGCGCTGGTCAGGCGCTTCGCCGGTTCCGCGCCCACGCTCGCCTCCGCGCTGGCCAGTTCGTCGTCCAACGTGGGCGTCGCCGTCGGCTCCTGGGCGGCAGGCGTCGCCCTGGCCTCACCACTGCGACAGGCCGGGCCACCGCTGGTCGGCACGGTGACGGCCGCCCTGACCCTCGTACCGCTGACCGCGCTCGCGCTGATGCGCGCCACCCGATCTGACGACCACGCCGCCGCAAGCGACCCTTCACCCCGTGGTCGAGACCGGGTGGGGTGACGAAGCCGCACCTACAGATTTCCGTAGTGAGACTGCCGAGAGGGGCCATCGTGACCACTCCGACCGAAGCCGCAGCCGAGGGCATCATTCATCTCCGCGCAGCAGGTGTGAGCCTGGTACTCGACCTGCGGGGCAACGGCCTGCCCGCCGTGCTGCACTGGGGTGCCGACCTCGGTGACCTCAGCCGACAGGACCTGTACCGGTTGGCCGAGGCCGTCACCATGCCGCCGATCGCGGGATTCCCCGACGCCGTACCGCGTGCCGCGCTGCTGCCCGAACACGGCACCGGCTGGCCCGGACAGCCCGGAATCACGGGACACCGTCAGGGAGCCGACTGGTCACCCCTGTTCACCCGCGACTCACTGGAACTGGATACCGCAGCACAATCCGTGAAGGTGCGGGCCACCGACGCCGCAGCCAGGCTCAGCCTGGTACTGGAAGCCGGACTCACCACGTCCGGCCTCGTGCGCATGCGAGCCGCCGTACGCAACGACGACCCGGACCGCGGCTACACCCTCAACGGCCTGCTGCTCGCCCTGCCGGTACCCGACTCCGCCACCGAACTGCTCGACCTCACCGGCCGCTGGTGCCGTGAACGCGTCCCGCAACGCCGGTCCTTCACCCACGGCACCTGGTTGCGCGAGGCCCGCAGTGGGCGCACCGGCCCCGACGCCCCTCTTGTCCTGGCGGCCGGAACCGCGGGCTTCGGCTTCGGCACCGGCGAGGTATGGGGCCTGCACCTGGCCTGGAGCGGCAACCACCGCGTACTGGCCGAGCGACTCCCCACCGGCCGTCCGGTCATCGCTGCCGGCGAACTGCTGCTGCCGGGCGAGGTCATCCTCGGCCCGGGCGAGGAGTACACCGGCCCGTGGCTGTACGCCTCCCACAGCGGCCAGGGGCTCGACGGCCTCTCCGCCCGCTTCCACGACCACCTCCGCTCCCGTCCCGGCCACCCCAACCGCCCTCGCCCGGTGGTGCTCAACACCTGGGAGGCCGTCTACTTCGACCACGATCTCGACCGGCTCACCCGCCTTGCCGACCGCGGTGCCGAGGTCGGCGTGGAGCGTTTCGTCCTGGACGACGGCTGGTTCCGCCACCGTCGCGACGACCGGGCCGGACTCGGCGACTGGTACGTCGACGAGACCGTCTGGCCGACGGGACTTCATCCGCTCATCGACCACGTTCGCGGCCTCGGCATGGAGTTCGGCCTGTGGGTCGAGCCGGAAATGGTCAACCCCGACTCCGACCTGGCCCGGGCCCACCCCGAATGGATCCTGGCCACCGGTGGCCGCACCCCCGCCGACCGCCGTTTCCAGCAGGTCCTGGACCTCACCCACCCCGAGGCGTACACCCACATCCTGCAGCGGCTCGACGCCCTGCTCAGTGAGTACGACATCGCCTACCTCAAGTGGGACCACAACCGCGAACTGGTCGACGCCGGCCACGCACCGGGCGGCGAGCCCGCCGTGCACGCCCAGACCCTCGCCGTCTACGCCCTCCTGGACGAACTGCGCCGACGCCACCCCGGCCTGGAGATCGAGTCCTGCGCAAGCGGCGGCGGACGCGTCGACCTCGCGATCCTGGAGCGCACCGACCGCGTCTGGGCCAGCGACTGCAACGACGCCCTGGAACGCCAGTCGATCAACCGCTGGACCCAACTGCTCCTGCCCCCCGAACTCATCGGCTCCCACATCGGCGCCGCCCTCTCCCACACCACCAGCCGCACCCACGACCTGGCCTTCCGGGCGGGCACCGCGCTCTTCGGTCACCTCGGCATCGAATGGGACCTCACCCGCACAACCGAGACCGAACGCGCCGAACTGGCGCACTGGATCACCCTGTACAAACAGCTGCGCGGGCTGCTGCACACCGGCCGCGTCGTGCGCGTCGACCACCCCGACCCGGCCCTGTGGGCACACGGCGTCATCTCCCACGACCGCACCGAAGCCGTCTTCGCCCTCACCGCCATGGCCACCCCCATCTCCGCCCAGCCCGGCACGCTACGGCTGCGCGGCCTCGACCCGGACGCCACCTACCATCTGCGCCCCCTGCCCCCGGCCGACCAGGCACCCGGCATGGAACGCGGCACCCCCGCATGGTGCACGAGTGACGGAATCACCGTCCCCGGCAGCGTCCTGGAACGCGTCGGGATCCAGATCCCCAACCTCCACCCGGAACAACTGCTCCTGCTGCGGCTGGCGAAAGCCTGACCCCGCCGCCCTCGGTCTCCGCAGGCTCTGCACTGCGTGCCTCGCGAAGTGGGGAGCCGGCCCCGGCATAAGGAACTCGCCCGTCGTGTCGGCGTGTCGAGGACCGCTTTCGCGAGGCGGTTCACGCGCCTTGTGGGGCAGCCGCCGATGACCTATCTGACGTGGTGGCGACTGAGCACGGCGGCACGAATTTTGCGTGCCGGCGACGATTCCCTGGGCGTCGTG
Source organism: Streptomyces cellulosae (assembly GCF_000721105.1). GTDB lineage: Bacteria > Actinomycetota > Actinomycetes > Streptomycetales > Streptomycetaceae > Streptomyces > Streptomyces cellulosae_A. Next base: position 1,292 of record NZ_JOEV01000001.1, on the reverse strand, counting down.
GCCCGACGTGTCGGGTACACCTCCGAATTCGCCTTCGTCAACGCCTTCAAGCGCATGTCCCCAGCATGCGATCGTCTCACTTGCCGACGAGGCGCATGTGCTGGTCGCTGTAGCGGTCGCCGTGCACGCCGATGCGGGCCGCCGTGGCGTCGAGGTCGGCCATGTCGTCGGCGGACAAAGCGACCTGGGTGGAGCCGGCGTTCTCTTCCAGTCGTTCGATGCGGCGGGTGCCCGGGATCGGGGCGATCCACGGGTGCTGGGCGAGGAGCCAGGCCAGGGCGATCTGCCCGGGGGTGGCGTTCCTGGCGCGGGCGAGGGTGGCGACGTGGTTGACCAGGGCCTGGTTGGCTGCGAGGTTGTCCTGGTCGAACCGCGGGATCGAGGCGCGGATGTCGCCTTGGGTGAACGTGGTCGTGGTGTCGACGGTGCCGGTGAGGAAGCCCTTGCCGAGCGGGCTGAACGGCACGAATCCGATGCCGAGTTCGGCGAGCGTGGGCAGTACCTCGGACTCGGGGTCGCGGGTCCACAGGGAGTACTCGCTCTGCACGGCGGTCACGGGGTGGATGGCGTGGGCCCTGCGGATCGTCGCCGCGGCGGCTTCGGACAGGCCGAAGTGGCGTACCTTGCCCGCCTGTACGAGTTCTGCGACCGCGCCCGCGACGTCCTCGACGGGGACCTCGGGGTCGACCCGGTGCTGGTAGAAGAGGTCGATCGTGTCCGTGCGCAGCCGGCGCAGCGAGTCGTCGGCGACCTTCTTGATCTGTTCGGGCCGGCTGTCGAGCCCGACCGGCGTGCCGTCCTCGATGCGCCAGCCGAACTTGGTGGCGAGGACGACCTGGTCGCGCACCGGGGCGAGCGCCTCGCCCACGAGTTCTTCGTTGATGTAGGGGCCGTAGACCTCGGCGGTGTCGAAGAAGGTGCTGCCGCGGTCGACGGCGGCGCGGAGCACACCGATCATGTCCTGCCGGTCTCCGGGGTTGGGGCCGTAGCTCTGGGACATGCCCATGCAGCCCAGGCCGAGCGCCGAGACCTCGAGGCCCTGACCGAGTGTGCGGGTGTGCATCGGTGTGCTCCTTGTGCGGTAGCAGGTGACAGTGAGCGAAAGCCTGGTTCAGGCGCGAGGAGGCTGTTCATGGCGCGAGAGTCAGAGCGGCTGAGGGGCTCGGTGAACGCCATCGACCGAACTCCTCCGGCGGGTTCGTGGAAGCGGCTGCCGGGTCAGGTGAGTGGTGCCGACGCGGGCAGGTGCTGGTCGGCGGCCCAGGAGGCGAGGATGCGCAGCCGTTCGTGGG